>CBDBVB010000021.1:0-1052637 GCA_965212545.1 Inquilinaceae bacterium | reverse complement strand
CGGACGACGGCACCACTGTCGCCCAGCCGATGGCCGTGGCCGCGGAAGAGCAGTTCGCGGCCGAGAACACGGCGCAGACCCCAACTCCGCGCTGGTACGAGGACCCCTCCATCGACGTCGATGTTACCCGCGGGACGCAGACCCTCTCTTACTCCGTTCGGCAGCTTGCGCCAGCCGGCCGGGCGCAATCCCGTACCGGCGCCCCTGTCGGCTCCGGCGGATCCGGCGCGACGGCGATTGCTCAGGGCACGACCGTCCCGGCATTGGTGGAACCCGCGGCCGGTCCGGCAGAAGCCGCACCGCCGAGTGTCCCGAACAACACCGCGCCGATCCAAATTCTTTCTGCTCCCGAGCAGTAGTCTCGCGTGCCGACCCGACTCGGCAATCGACGAGTATCGGTTCGGCAAACCGGCTTCGCGGCGTGTCCGGCCTGATACGCCGCGCGGAATCGCCAAAAGTGTTGGCCTGCGGCGTTTTACGCGGCATTGTCATCGGCAATTAACCAAGATGGATTGCCAGAGGGGGCAAGAGCCGATGAGATGGCAAAGTCAGGATGCCCGGGGACGAGCGGGCCATGAACCAGGCGCCAGGCTTGTGACAGATCTGCGATTGTTCGCGATGCTGGTAGCGATGACAGCCATGGCTGTCGCCATGCTGCTGTCGAGTGCACCCGCGTCTGCGCAGCAGGCCACGGTCAGACCGGTCGTCCCCAGCTATTCCGGCGAATTGACCGTGGCCATCAACAAGTCGCAGATCCTGGCGGTCGACGTGCCGTTTCGTCGGGTCACGGTCGGCAATCCGGATATCGCCGATATCCTGCCGCTCACCGACCGGACGATTTATGTCCTCGGCCGCTCGATCGGCATGACGAACCTGTCGATCTACGGACGCAACGACGTGCTTCTGGCCGTTGTCGACCTGCAGGTCGCGCACGATGTGCAGGGCCTGCGTGCCAAACTGGCCGAACTGTTTCCGGGAGAGCTGATCGAAGTGCGGGAAGCCGCTGGCTCCGTCCTTTTGAGCGGCGCCGTCTCCAGCGCGCAAACCGTGTCGCGCGTGATGGCGGTGGCGGAGCAGTATGCACCTGGGGCGGCATCCAACCTGTTGTCCATCGGCGGCAGCCAGCAGGTGATGCTGCAGGTCCGCTTTGCCGAGGTGTCGCGGTCTTTTGCGCGGGAGCTTGAGAACATGTCGAGCATCTCGGGCAGCGATTTTGCCGTATCCATGCTCGGCGGTCTGGCAAGCAGCCCCTTCATCACCTCGGCAGTGGAGATCGTCTCCGGCGACGTGACCCTCGACGTCATGCTCAGCGCATTGGAGTCCCAGGGCGTCATCCGCACCCTTGCCGAACCCAACCTAGTGGCCCTGTCGGGCGATACCGCCAACTTCCTGGCCGGCGGCGAATTCCCAGTACCGGTCGCGCAGGAGCTTGGTTCCGTCACGGTCGAGTTCAAGGAGTTCGGCGTGGGTCTGTCCTTTACACCCACCGTGGTCGATCGCGATTTGATCAACTTGGTCCTGGTCGCCGAGGTCAGCAATATCGACGAAACCTTCGCAGCCGCAGGTGGGACGTTCGCCGTCCCCGGCGTATCGACGCGCCGGGCTCAGACAACCGTCGAGTTGCGGGACGGCCAGAGCTTCGCCATCGCAGGACTGCTGCTCAGCGACTTTTCTGACAATATCAGGCAGGTCCCGTGGCTGGGGCAGATCCCCATCCTTGGTGCGCTGTTCCGCAGCTCGAGCTTCCAGAGGAGCGAGACGGAGCTGGTGATCATCGTGACGCCCTACCTGGTCCAGCCCGCCGCACCGGGCGCACTGGCCCTGCCGACGGACACCTTCGTCCCGCCAACGGATGTGGAGCTGTTCCTCTTTGGTCAGACCGAGGGGGGCGTCCTGTTCCCCGCCCCGGCTTCAAGTTCCGATGCGTTGGTCGCCGGCGGCGGCATCTCCGGCGCTTACGGACATGTCGTGGAGTGATGGGTCGAGTTATGGCACAATGAAGAAGTTCATGGAGACGCATGTCATGAATCGGAATTTCCCTAGCCTGCGCGGCGTGGTGAGCATCGTGGGCGTCTCTCTTCTGCTCGCCGGGTGCGCGTCGCAGGGAATTTCGCCGGACTTCGGCAACGCGGTCCGGCAGAACATGGCGGCACAGATCGTCAATCCGGATCCGGTCGGCGCACGACCGCCGCCCCAACTCAACGGCGTGCGCGCCCGCGATGCCTATGATCGGTATGAGACGGGAACCGTTTACATTCCGACCCCAACCGGCATCGTGGAATAGGGGCCGGGCGGGACGCAGAGAGCCGGATCAGGATGAAGACGACGGCCAACGGCGATCGGATTCCACGCAAGGCCGGATCGGGACTGGCGAACGACGACAGCGGTATGATCGTCGTCTATATCGCGCTGGCGTTTGCCTTCTTCCTGCCGCTGGCGGCGCTTGCGCTCGATTACACGCGCTACCTGAACCTGAATACGGAGCTGGAGCAGGCTGCGGAAGCGGCGGCCTTGGCAGCGGCGCAAGAGCTGAACTTCACCGATGCTGGCCGAACCGCCGCCGACACGGCAGCGCGAAGCGCAGTCGAGAATTTCCAATCGTTCGCAACCGACGACCCCGCCCGCGGCCAGGTCGCGATCGCTGACGTCCAGTTTCTGCAAGCCCTTCCTCCCCACGATGACCGCAACCCGGAGGCCTGGGCGGCATACGAGACTGCGGATCCGGTGCTGACCCGCTACGTCCGGGTCGTGACCGAAACGCGTGCGTTGGAGAGCCCCTTTTTCACGGCCTTCGAGGCCTTCTTCGCGTCGGACGGCGACAGCGTGGCGACAAAAACCACCCAAGGATCGGCGGTGGCCGGGAAGTCCGGTGTCATCTGTGGCGTCCTGCCCTTGCTGATGTGCAACCCGGCTGAGGATTACGGCACCTGCTCCGAAGGGACGCTCAGCGAGTTCAGCCCGCATAACAATGATCTCGCCGCCTGGCTGGCTGACTCGAGTAACCGCGATTTTACCCGGCGGCAATGGCTGATGCGGTTCCTGCCGCCCGGAACGGCCCTGGAGGTCCCCGGTACGGTGGCCTGGCTGCAGCCGGCCAACCGCAGTGGAAGCAGCAACGCCCTTAGGGACGAGATGGCGAGGGACCCCTCCCCCGTTTGCGTCTCGTTCGGTGCCGCGGTGCCGGACACCGCAACATCGCTGGCCGACAGCAGGACAGGTGTGGACGCCCTCAACGTTCGCCTGGACCTTTATGGCGGAAGCTTGAGTGGCTTGGAGGGCAGTCCTGACTTCCGCCCGGCGCCAAACGTCGTCAAAGGCTATGACGATACCGGGGGTACTTGCGCACCCGTTGCCGCCGACCCGCCTCTCTACTCTGCCCTGCCGCGCGCAGACTGCTTTGCCGACAGTAGCTGTCCGGATGTCGCTTCCGGACATAGCGGCTTGAACGGCGAACTGGGCGGCATTGAGTGGGACACCCGCCGGTATTTCCGGGCCACCCACCCCGATCTTTTCTTGGCCGAGCATATTGATGCCTACGACGCCGCTGTCGCGGCTGGCTGCACATTTTTCAGCACCGGACCGGCCGACTGCGACCCGGCACTGACGCCACTGCAGGAGACTGCCATCGAGGAGTTCGACGATCGCATCACCGAAGTCGTCCGGGATATCCAGGATTGGTACGACGATCACCTCACAGAGGGGCAGGTGACCTTGGAGACGACGGCAGGAGAGGTGGACGTCAACGACCCGCCGGCGCGCTACGCGGTCTATCGCTGCGAGATCGACAGCGACTGTAAGGTGGACCCTACGGGAATCGGTCTCGGCGGCGGCGATCCCTTGGGAATCCCGGGCCCTTCGCGCACCGATGCCGCCGAAGAGGGCGCGCCGCAGTGCTCGCCCTACGCTGCCGACCCAGCCGAGCCGGAACGCCGCCTCCTCCGTATCGGCGTGACGGATTGCTGCCGGGTCCGGCAGGCGGCCGGCGGGGGCGCGGTCTCCGCGTGGCCGATCGACGAGGTGGCGGAGATCTTCTTGACGGAGCCCGCCGAGAGCGGCGGACCCGGCGGCGAATCCGGAAGCATCCATGGCGAGCTCGTCCGCATCATCACTCCCGAGACGCCGAACAGCCCGCTGGTCCGTCGGGAATATGTCCAGCTCTATTAGAGAACCCCGGACGGATACGCACCGTCCCCCTTATCCGAAGCCGGCCCTTTCGGGAGCCGACCGGCGCTTGGCCGGCGATGTCCGCGGTGTCGCGGCGGTGGAGTTGGGCTTCGCTGTCCCGGTTCTGGTGATCCTCCTCGTCGCCGTGATCAATCTCGGCCGAGCCGTCCAGTATCACGAGGCCCTGGTCGACGGCAGCCGGGCGGCCCTGCGCTATCTCACCCGCCTGGAGAACCCGTGCAACGGTCAGGCGCTCGACGCCGCGACATCGCTGGCCGTGACCCGATCGCTGGGCTGGAACACCGGAACGCCGCAATTCACCGACTGGCCGACAGCCGACACGTGGCCGACGATCGGCGACAACCCCATAGCTGGTGCGCCCTACACGAGGGGCACGGGCGATTTCGAGGTGCGCCTGGCCGGCTGTGCCGAAGAGGGGCCCAATGACACCCTGACGCTCGAGATCAGGCACCGATACACGGACATCTTTGGCCTGCTCGACGAGATCGGTCATGGCGGTGGCTTCTGGATTTCCGGCCGGCACCAGGAGCGATTTATCGGTGTCTGAGCGCTTAAGCCCTCGAAGGCTCGCCATGCGCCTGATCGCCGAAATCAATGGCGCGGCCAGCGTCCAGTTGGCGTTGGGCGTTCCCGTCCTGCTTTTGTTCACGCTCGGGATCTTCGATTTCGGGCGAGCCGTCTATGATTGGTCTTCGGCCCAAAAAGCGGTGCAGGTCGGCGTTCACGAAGCGATCACCCGCGACCCCGTGGTCCTGCCCATCCTGTTCCACTTCGCCTGCAGCGCGGCGGATTCGACCAATCCGCTGGACCCGACGCTGTTCGGCACGCCTTGCACCGTCGAGGGCGGCGATTATCTGGACGTCAATCCCCTCTGCGATGTCGGCGCGCATCAGTGCACGAACGCCGACTGCACCGGTACGCGGTTCGATACTGCCACCGGCAATCTCGTCGGCTACACATACGCTTACGGCGTTGGGCACCTTTCGCGCGACGTCTTCGATGGTGTCGTGGCCGCGATGCAGGGAGCTTTTCCAAGGGTGGAGCCTGAGCAGGTGACCATCGGCTACCGGGCGACGAATCTGGGCTTTGTCGGCAAACCCGATGGTCCTGTGGCGGAAGTGACCGTCACGCTGTCCGACGTTCCCTTTGACTTTATCGGGCTGACGCCATTCCGGAACCTGGGCATATCGGTCACCATGCCGGTGATGAGCGCCTCGATGACCGCGGAAGACCTCAGCGACAATACCTGCGAGGAACAGGGGCTGGACACGGGCACCGATGGATGCGAGACGCCGGCCGACCCCTCGTCGATCCCAACGCGATCTCGAGTGTGCTTTCCATAGCAGGGGCGAAACTGCGGGCAGAATCGGGTATGACGAGGACCCGTACCGACGACGGTACCGACGAGTCGAGAACTCGGCGGCAAATCTGGAGTGCCATATGGCAAGACCGGTGAAGATCCTGGCGTCCTGCCGCGACGCCGCCACGGCGGATGCCATCTCGGCGGCTCTTGCCGATTCCGAGGGCGTTCGCCTGGATATCCGCGACGGTCTCATTGTCCGCCAGCTTAAGGACCAGTGGGCCAAATCCGATGCCGATGTGATCATCGTCGACCTGAAGTTGGGGGACGATGATGAACTCGGCCAGCTGTCGGATCTGCTCCAAAACCTGCCGGTTTCCGTCTCCGTCGTCGCGACGGCCAATAACGCCACCGTCGACCAGGTGCGCCTGCTGATGAGGCTCGGCATTGCCGATTTCGTGCCCCAGCCGATCGCCGCCGAGGATTTGCAGAACTCGATCAGCGTCACCCTGAATCGGGCACCGATGGGGCGCGACGGTTCTCAGTCCTGGGGCCGCATCCTCTCGTTCGTCCGCCCTTCCGGCGGGATGGGGGCAACTTCGCTGGCGGTTCAGGCGGCCTACTGCCTGGCCAATGATGTGGGCGAGAAGCGCAGGGTGTGTCTCGTCGACTTCGATCTGCAGGCCGGCAATGCGGGACTCTATCTGGACATCGAATCCTCGGTCGGCGTCTACGATTGCCTTGCAACCCCCGAGCGCTTGGACACCAGCTTGGTCCGCAGCGTGGTAACCCCCCATCGCGCGGGCTTCGACGTTCTTCCGGCTCCGGCGGAGTATGTCGCCATCGATGCGATTGCCCCGGATACGGTGCTCAGGCTGATGGATGTTTTACGGGCGGAATACCAGGTCGTAGTCGTCGATACGCCCCCGGTGATGACCCATTGGGTCGAAGCGCTCTTGGGCGAAAGCGACACCATTGTTCTCGTCACCCAGCTCACCGTCGCCGGGGTCCGTCAAGCCGCACGCCAGCTGAACCTGTTGGCCGGCCAGGACATCGATACGCGATCGGTCCACATTGTGGCAAACCGGTCGCAGAAGACCCTCTTTCCGACCGGGGACATCACGGTCAGGCGCGCAGAACAGGCACTAAAGCATAGGATCGTATGCCTCGTGCCCAGCGACTATGGTGTCATCTCCCGCGCGATCAACGAAGGCAAAGCGGTCCCGCAAATTCGGCGTCGAACGCCGTTTGAGAAATCCGTCCGCCGACTGGTTCGTGAGGTCCTGAGCGAACCACCCCAGGCGGCACCCGGGCATGCGGCAGGATAGCGGGCGAGATTCATGCCCGATCGAAGAGGAGGCGTGCTGTGAACTTCCTGGGTAGGCAGCCCCCGCCGCCACGGCGGCGACGCATCGAAGAGGTCATGCCGGTCCCGCGGCCGGAGCCGGCCGAACCCGTCGAACGCCAGTTCGACGAACGTGCGCGCGCCATCATCGATTTGAAGGTCGGCCTGCACCGCCGGCTGCTTGAGGTGATCAATCTCTCCGCGCTGGACAAGATGAACCAGTCGCAGGCCGAGCAGGAGATCGGCCAGGTGCTGCTCAACCTGATCAATCAGCAGCCACTGGCCCTAAACAGCACCGAAAAGTCCGATGTGATCAGCGAGGTCGTCAACGAAGTCTTGGGCCTTGGCCCGATCGAACCCTTGCTCAAGGACGAAACGGTCTCAGACATTCTGATCAATACCCACGAGCTTGTCTTTGTCGAGCGATTTGGCCGGATCGAGACGACGGACGTCCGGTTCAAGGACCAGCGGCATCTGCTGCGGATCCTCAACAAGATCGTCTCCACGGTCGGGCGGCGCGTCGACGAGAGCCAGCCGATGGTCGATGCGAGGCTGTTGGACGGCTCTCGGGTCAATGCCGTCATCCCGCCCGTGGCGGTCGACGGGCCGCTGGTATCGATCCGCAAATTCGCAAAACAGCCATTCACCATGGATCTCCTGGTCGATATCGGCACACTGACCCATTCCATGGCCGAATTCTTCCGGGCGACGGTCCGAGCGAAGCGAAATACTCTGATCTCTGGTGGTACCGGCACCGGAAAGACCACGCTGCTCAACGCCATGTCCTCGGACATCGAGGGCACCGAGCGGATCGTGACCATCGAGGATGCCGCCGAGCTGCAGCTTCAGCAGGTCCACGTCGCCCGGATGGAGACCCGCCCGCCGAACATCGAAGGCAGAGGTGAGATCGCTCAGCGCGAACTCGTGAAGAATGCGCTCAGAATGCGTCCCGACCGCATCATCGTCGGCGAAGTTCGAGCCGGTGAAGCCTTTGACATGCTTCAAGCCATGAACACGGGCCACGAAGGCTCGATGACCACCATCCACGCCAACAGCTGCCGCGATGCTCTCTCCCGGCTTGAGCAGATGCTGGGCATGACCGGTATGGAACTGCCCATCCGTACCATGCGCGGCCAGATCGCCACCGCGTTGCATATTGTGGTACAGCTTGAACGGATGAGCGATGGACGCCGACGCATTGTCAGCGTCCAGGAGGTGACCGGCATCGAGGGTGACATCGTGTCCATGCAGGAGATCTTCCGGTTTCGAAGGCTCAGCACCGATACTTCCGGACAGATCCACGGCCGCTTCGAGTCGACCGGGATTCGGCCGAAATTGATGGGCGAGCTGGAATCCCGGGGCTTCCATCTGTCGCCGGACATGTTCCGCCCGGAACACATTCTGGAGTAATCGTCATGCCCGTGGACATGACACTGCTCTTCTATGGCGCGGTCTTCCTGTGCGTGCTGTTGGTCGTCGAGACGGTCTTGAGGCTGTTCTTCGGCGGAAAGCGGGACGAGCAGATCAACCGCAGGATGCGCCTGCGCGCATCCGGCAGAGAGGCCGACGAAATCAGAGCCATTCTGCGCCGGTCTCCTAGGGCGGAGGTCGGGCCTGACGACGATACGCCGTCGTCGGGGCCGGTGGCATGGTTCAACCGCCTCTTGGCCGAGAGCGGATCCGAGGCGCCCACCTCTCGCGTGCTGCTTAGGATTGTCGCCGTCGCCCTTATCTTGTGGGTGGTCATGGTGGTCTTCGTGCCTGGTGCGCTGCTGATCGGCCTGCCCATCGCGTTCATGATCACGTTTGGCGGGGCGGTGATGATGCTGATGCGTCGGCGCAGCGGGCGCATCAGGCGGTTTGCCTCCCAGCTCCCCGACGCGCTGGACATGATGGTGCGCAGCCTCAGGGCGGGCCATCCGATCCTGACATCGATGAGTCTTGTGGCTCGTGAATTTCCGGACCCGATCGGCTCTGAGATGGGCCTGGTCGTCGATGAGACGACCTATGGTCTCGAGCTATCCGAAGCGCTGGACAATCTGCGTGGACGCGTCAACCACGCCGACCTGCACTACATGGTCGTTGCGCTAAACGTGCAGCATCGCACGGGCGGCAACCTGTCCGACGTCCTGGCCAATCTCGCTTCGATCATCCGCGACAGGGCCCGACTTCACAAGAAAGCGCATGCCCTGTCGGCCGAAGGACGGCTTGCCGCAATAATCATTGGTATTCTGCCGATTGGGATCGCCATCATTCTCACCTCCGTAAAGGCGGACTACTACACGGGAGTCATGGGCGATCCGATCTTCACGCTCCTGATCATTGTCGGGATCATCTGGTATGTGGTTTCGATGATCGCGATCTTCCGGATCATCAGGGTTAACGTCTGAGGGCTCCGCCATGATCCGACGCGACGGCATCGTCGCTGAATTGCAGCAGCTCCTTGGCAGCAACCTTGAGATCGTCTCTTTGATTCTGATCTTTATTGCCGTTTTCGTGGCGACATTCGCCGTTGTCGCGGCCTTCACGCGACGCACCGGGATCAATCAGAGGCTATCCGGCCAAACACGCGCGATCGGTCGCCGGCTCTAACCCATCCATTCTCTATGACGGCACAGATCCCCGGCTTCTCAGCCCGTTGAAACCGATGGCCCGCGCCTTCGTCCCGAGATCGGAGGACCGGCTTGCTCGGATGCGCCAGGATCTTGTCCACGCCGGATACTATACCCCGACCGCAATCGTCATCTATTTCGCGATAAAGATCGCACTCGCCATTGCTCTGGGTTTGGGGGTTCTGGTCATCGCCACGCTGATCTGGCCGAGCTCGGATTTCGGTAAGATCACCGTTGCCGCCGCCATCGGCCTCCTGCTGGGGTATATTCTCCCCTCCTATTACGTTGCGGCACGCCGCTCGGCTCGGCGAGCCCAAATCCGGGACGGATTTCCCGATGGCCTGGATCTGCTGGCTGGTCTGCGTCGAGGCCGGTCTCGGGCTCGATTCGGCGATCGCCCGCGTGGCAGAAGAAATCGAGCGCGCCCACCCGCTGTTGAGCTTCCATCTTCGGCTGGTCGGCACCGAGCTGCGCGCCGGGCGCACCCGCGCGGAAGCCCTGCGCAGCTTGGCCCAGCGAACGGGCGTCGACGATATCCGCGCCTTCTCCGCTCTGCTGATCCAATCGGACGAGCTGGGAACCAGCATCGGACAGTCGCTTCGGGTGCACGCTTTCGAGATGCGGGCCGCACGCCTGCTGCGGGCCGAGGAAAAGGCGCATCAGGTGAGCGCAAAACTTGCATTTCCTTTGATGCTGGGTCTGATTCCTGTTGTCATGCTGATTACGATTGGACCGGCGATCGTTCACATGGCGCGGTCGCTGATCCCGACCCTGAGCGGGATTGAGGTCCCTATGGCCAATTAACGGGTCGGCTTGCCAGCTACGGGTAGCACCTGTTGGCACGCCGCGTCCGACGGGGTGGGTCTGATCAGGGGCAGAAGGAGGAGCCGAAGTCGATGCGGAAATTCGCGGCGCTCATCGTCGTTGCCGTTCTGGCCGGCTGTGCGGGACAAGCCGGGCTGGTGTCGCCACAGGATTCCAGCCTGCCGCCGGAAGTCCGACACACCGAGGCCGGTCGCGAGCACTTCGATCGCGGTCGGATTGGACTTGCGCTGGCCGAGTTCAGGACCGCTTTGCGCTACGACCCCAACTCCCTTCGTGCCCTCAACGGAGCGGCCGCCTGCTACGATCTCCTGCACCGCTATGACCTGGCCCAGTCCTTCTACGATCGCGCCTTGGCGATCGACCCGGACTCAGCGCAAACACTCAACAATCTGGCCTACTCCCACATCCTGAGAGGCAATTCCGGGCAGGCTGCAGAGTATCTCCGTCGCGCCGAAGCGGGCGCGTCCCGCGCGACCGCCCGCACGGCCTCGGCCATCGCCACCAATCGTTCCACCATCGAGCTTGCCATGGCGCCGGGCCCCCCGCCGGCCGACGATGATGCCGAGCGCCCCATGGTTCAGCCGATTGCAGATCCCACACCGGGCAACTGGATCGAACGGCATACCGACGATGTCCAGTATCTCGTCATTGCCGCTGGACCAACGATGGGGGACGAGATCCGCAAGCTGGGGATCCCGCCGCAGCTTGCGTCATACTACCCGTCGACCCGAGATCTGGACATCCCGGCGCCAGACCCGATTCTGATGGGAAGCGTACCCACCGCACCAGTACGCGGGCACGCTCCTGAAATCGTGGCGCCGCAGCCCGCTCCTGTTTTCGACGCCCCGCCTGTCGTAGCCGTCGAACCGGTTGTTCCGAGGGCGGCCCCCGTGGAGCCTGTTGCTTCGGAGCAGGTTGCCTCGGGGCCAACTGCCTTGGAACCTGTTGCCGTGGATCCGGGCTCAATCGAGGCGGTGAGACGCTTGGCACTAAGCCTGCCGATTGTCCGAGAAACTATCGTCGGGGGCGGTTCTCCGGCCTTGACACCTTTGGCTCTAGAAATCGGGTTGGCCGACTTGGACGATACCATCGCCCTGACCGGTAACAGCGTGAGCCAAACGGAGATCACCGGATTGGATCTCCGACTGCCGCAAATCGCCTTGGTAACCCCCTGAAGCGACGGACCATGTAAAGGCAGCGCTACTTGTGCTTCGTCTCAATTCGAGCCGGATCCGGGAAAGCAACTCAAGTCCAGCCGCGGTTGTGAGGCGATCCGGACGCAGGGGCAGCGACACCGTGGTTGATTTGCCAAGGCACTTCTGCGAAGCAGGCAAAGACCGGTTGCCCCTTCCGGGCAATCCTTGATACGGCGCGACGCCTAGTCCATGAGCGCGGCAGCTCGGCACAGTTGATGGATAATCCGATCGAGAATTGGCAGAAGCGATGGCGCGATCACCTTCGACGTGGCCTGGGGGCGGCACGCGCCGTTCTGGCCGTCGGCTTGGCCGCGGCTGTGATCTCGGCCTGCACCGAGACATCGGGCCTGCAGGATGCCTCCGTCCAATCCCTGATGGAGAGTAGCCCGCCGCTGCCCTTCGATCAGATCCGCGACCTGATGGCCAATGGTTACTACGAAGAATCCAGAGCCGCTCTTGACCACCGCCTCTTGCTTGAACCCGCCGATCTGGAGGCGCACCTGCTTATGGGCGAAACCCTCCTGAGCATGGAGGACCCGGAAAATGCTCTTACCCACTTCCTGACAGCGCGGGATGCGCCCGGCTATCGCCCGCAGGCCCAACAGGGTATGGGCATCGCTCTACTGCGTCTCGGCCAGACCGACGACGCAATCGCCTCTTTGGAAGACTCCGTTGCGACCGGTCCGGCATCGTGGCGCTCCTACAACGCGCTGGGCGTCGCCTATGATCAAAAGATGGAGTGGTCAAAGGCAGACACGGCCTATCGCAAAGCGCAGGAACTTGCCCCGGACGTGGGGCTCATCGCCAACAATCTGGGCATGTCGCTCCTGCTTCAGCGGCGCTATGACGAAGCGATCTCGGAGTTTCAAGGCGCGCTCAGGATCGAGCCGCGACTGTCGGCGGCGCGGTCGAACTTGAGGATCGCCTATGCGCTGCAAGGCCGGTACCTCGATGCCATGGCCGGGGTTTCGCCTCAGAACATGGCCGATGTGCTTAACAATATCGGCTATGTGGCCATGTCGCAGGGGGATCTGGACGCGGCGGAGGCCTATCTCTCCCGCGCGCTAGAGGTCAGCCCGGCGCACCATCACACGGCGGCGAGGAACCTGGACGAATTGAGACGCAGGCGGCAAATCAATATCGAGGCGGTGCAGAGCAATTGACCAGCGCCCAGCCGACGGTCCTTTTTTTGGCGTATCTGGGGTACCTGGTCCTGTTCGCGGCGTGCGCTGCCTATGATTTCTGTGTTTTGCGGATCCCCAATGCCCTGGTTCTCAGCCTCTTGGTGCTGTGGGTTCCCGTCATCGCTTGGTTTGCCGCCCGAACCCCCGGCGTTGATGTGCCGCACATCCTGCTCGGGCACGTCCTGCCCGCGACCATCGTGTTCGTCCTCGCGGCAGCACTGTTCTATTTCAACCAGCTGGGCGGTGGCGACGTAAAGCTCCTGGCCGTGACGTTCCTTTGGCTCGGGTTTTCCGTCATCCCCACCTATCTCATTCTCCTGGGGATTTTCGGGATCGTCGCGATCGTGTTGTTCAATCGGTTCCCGCAAGCCCTCGAGTGGTTGATCCTGAGACTGGGCACAGTCATCGGCCGAAGGATCCCCGTTCCTCGATCCCTATCGGCAGGCCGGCATCTGCCCTACGGTATCGTGATCTCCGCATCGGCGGTGGCAGTGGGGCACACCTTGCCGATCCTTCAGCCAATCTGACGATCGCAACGTTGTCTTGAACTGGGGGCACCTTCTGAGTTCGGCACGTCCAGCTAAATTCGCCGCCGATCAACAGGATGGATGGAATCTGCGGCCCGCAGAACGATATAGGTACGGGTGAACCCGCAGGGATTTGCTGAACGATGGCCCCAGAGACAGACGCGGAAGCAGACGACCGGCGTCGGGATCCGGCGCCCGATCGGCCATTTCCTGACGTCGGGCGGATCGCCGATCCGGAGATCCTGTCGGTCGACGAAGCGCTGAGGCGTGTCCGGAATTCAAGCGCGCCAAAGCAATTCGGCTGGCGGACACTCGACGATCTCGAACTTGGGTTGAACCCGGGTGAGTTGGCAATCGTCGCCGGCAGGACGGGCCACGGCAAATCCACGGTGCTGATGAACATCTTGCTGCACTGGGTCGAGACCTACCCGGATGAGGAGTACGTCTTCTTTTCCCACGAGGTCCCCCAGGAAGCCGCGGTGGTAAAGCTGATCTCGCTGCTGTCCCGCAAATATGGCGAAATCGGCTGGTCCTACCGCGAGGCCCGCCGCGGCATTCGCGGCAACCCCCTTCACAGCGGCCTGGACCTGGACACCGATGAGCTGGCCCGGGCGATCTGGCTTCTGAAGGAATGGGAAGACCGGCTGATCATCATCTATGAGCCGGATTACACCATCGCGCAAATCGGTGATTGCGTCGGTGATCTGATCCATCGTGGGCATCGGATCGGGGGCCTCTTTGTCGACTACATCCAGCTTGTCGGACCGCCCGAAGGCATCTTCGAAAACCGCGAACACGAAGTCTCAGCGATTGCCAAAGATCTGAAACGGATCGGTGTGCTTGCCGAATGCCCGGTCGTCGCTGCGGCGCAAATAGGCCGCGAGGCGGCCGAAATCAGCGGCTGGATCCCGGAAGGGTCTTTGGAGGACGAGAGGGTCCTGAACGCCATAGCCAAGCGGCGCCCCCAATTGCACCATCTGCGGGAAGGCGGCGGCGACCAGGAAGCCGATCTTGTGTTCGGATTGCTGAACTATCAGGCCGATTATCTCTCAGCGCTCGATGAGGCCGATCTCGACCCGAAGTCGCGATTGCAGTCCGGACTGTCGGCCCCCTTCGATCTCACCATCATCAAGAACCGGTTTGGACAGCTGGCCCTGGCGCATCTGATCCTGGAAAGCCGGACCGGCTATTTGAGGGATCCGGGCGTGTTCGGACGCTGAGCATGCATCGGCAAGTCCGGCCTATCCGGGCCTGGCGTTTTGCAGCATTTTCGGGGCATCGACCCCGAACCTCGCTAAGGCGCGGCCGACCGCAGCCCCTTTCGCATCCCCGATTTCGCGCTATGCTTTCCGCCAATTCCGCTCCAAACGCGACGAATGAGAACGTGACATTCGGGGTGGGACAAACGCGGGCGGAACGAATGGGGGAAACCGATGCCGTACCTTCTGGCGCTTGATCAGGGAACCACAAGTTCGCGTGCGATCGTCTTCGACGCCCACGGGGCGATCATCGCCTCCGCGCAGAAGGAGTTTCGCCAGATCTTCCCGCGACCCGGCTGGGTCGAACACGACCCCAAGGAGATCTGGAAATCGCAGAAGGACGTCGCCGACGCGGCCCTGCTCCGCGCCGGGGTGAGCGCGGGCGACATTGCCGCAATCGGCATCACGAACCAGCGGGAAACGACCGTCGTCTGGGATCGCCGGACCGGAGAGCCGATCTACAATGCGATCGTCTGGCAGGATCGGCGGACGTCCGGCTTTTGCGACCACCTGAACGCCACGGGCAAAAAAGAGCTTTTTCAGGCCAAGACCGGGCTGGTGATCGACGCATACTTCGCCGGCACGAAGATCAAGTGGATACTCGAAAATGTCGACGGCGCGCGAGCGCTCGCCGAAGCCGGACATTTGGCGGCCGGAACGATAGACAGCTGGCTGGTGTGGAACCTGACCGGCGGTGCGCTGCACGCCTCGGATATCTCCAACGCTTCGAGGACATTGCTCTACAACATCCACGAGCTAGCCTGGGACGATGCCCTCTTGGGAGAATTGCAGGTCCCCAAATCCATGCTGCCGGAGGTTCGCGGGTCCAGTGAAGTTTATGCGGCGACCGGTCCGGGCGTGTTTTCCGCCCCCATCCCGATCGGCGGGATAGCCGGCGATCAGCAAGCCGCCCTATTCGGCCAGCTCTGCACCAAACCGGGTATGGTCAAGAACACTTACGGGACGGGGTGCTTTCTGCTGATGAACACGGGCACCGAACCGGTCGCCTCAAAGAACAACCTCCTGACGACGATCGCCTGGCAGCGCAACGGCGTGACCGAGTTTGCCCTGGAGGGGAGCATCTTTATCGGCGGGGCCGTCGTGCAGTGGGTCCGCGACGGTCTCGGCGTAATCGACAGCTCAGCGGATATCGAAGACCTGGCAAAGACGGCCGACGACAATGGCGGCGTGTTCATGGTGCCCGCGTTCACGGGCCTCGGGGCGCCCCATTGGGATCAGTATGCGCGCGGAGCGATTGTCGGGCTGACCCGGGGCTCGACCGCCGGTCATATCGCGCGCGCCGCGCTGGAGAGCATCGCCTACCAATCGGCCGACGTCGTTCGTGCCATGGAAGCCGATTCCGGTCTCAAGCTTTCGGAGTTCAGGGTCGACGGCGGCGCCACCGTCAATGACCTGCTCATGCAGTTCCAGGCGGACATTCTGGGCGTGCCGGCGATCCGCCCGAGAGTGTTCGAGACCACGGCCCTCGGCGCGGCCTATCTGGCCGGGCTCGCCGTCGGCGTCTGGAACGGTCTTGAGGAAATTGCCGGCCAATGGCAGGAGGATCGGACCTTTGAGCCGTCGATGGCCAGATCGGAAGCGGAAAGGCTATTGCACCAATGGGCCCGTGCTTTGGAACGGGCCAAGGGCTGGGAGACCGCTGAGTAGTTCTGATAAGGGGCCGGGGAGTCGGCCGGGCGCTGATGGGCGCGATCGTCGACCTCGCGGACAACTGGATCCAGCTCAGGCGGCTCGGCTGGACCGTCTGGACAAACAATGAAACCGCGATCCGCCTCTACGAGAGGTTCGGTTTCACGATCGAGGGCCGATTCATCGACGCCCAAATGATGGGTCGAGTCAGGAAGAAGAGCTCACAGCGTTTTTCAGATACGGCAGCGCGGATGGTCTCGGGGAAGGGCCCCCGCGTGCGGGGCAGTACCTCATGAAACTTCACATTGGTCAGCAGCTTCAACGGTATCGATTGGCTTGTGATCTTCATAACCTCCGGTGACCTACGCCGCCCGAACGTCGTCAAGGAATTTCCGGACGAAACCGTCAAGCGTTTCGGCTTGTCTGGAAAGCTCAGCTGATGTCGACAACACCTCCTCGGCTGCGCGGCCGGTCTCGTCCGCCGTCTGTGAAACAGCAACGATGTTGCCGGACACCTCCTCCGAGCTGCTGGCGGCTTGCTGCACATTGCGTGCAATCTCGTGGGTCGCGGCGTTCTGCTTGTCCACCGCGGCTGCCACCTGAGCGGCTATCTCGTTCATGCCGCTGATGCGCTCGCCGATGCCTCTGATCGATTCAACGGTGGAACCGGTCGCTTCCTGAATCTCGGTGACCTGCGCGGCGATCTCCTCGGTTGCTTTCGCCGTCTGGCTCGCCAGGTTCTTGACTTCAGAGGCAACAACAGCAAAGCCCTTGCCGGCTTCGCCCGCCCGTGCGGCTTCGATCGTGGCGTTGAGCGCCAGCAGATTGGTCTGCTCGGCGATGGTCGTTATCAGCTGGACAACCTCTCCGATTTTTGACGCAGCCTCCGCCAGCGCCTGCACCTGTTGGTTGGATGTCTCTGAGTCGCTGACGGCGATTGACGCCAATCGGGTCGACTCCTTGACCTGTCGTCCGATCTCTTGGATCGAAGCGGCCAGTTCCTCAGCCGCGCTCGCAACCGTTTGCACATTGGCGGACGCCTCGCCCGACGCGGTCGCGCACGCCGTCGCACCCTGTCTTGCGCCCTCCGATGCGGTCGACAGACCCGCAGCGGTTGTCTGAAGCGTCCCTGTCGCCCCGGTCACCAACTCAATCAGGCTGGCCACTTGACTGTCGAAATCCGCAGTCAGTCTTGAGAGAGTTTCGGCGCGCCGATCCCTGACCTCTTGGTCTCGTCGATTCTCCGCCGCCAATTGGTCCGCACGGATCAATCCGTCGCGGAAGACGACGACGGCGCGGGCCATCGCACCCAGCTCGTCGCGGCGGTCGGTACCGGCAATCGCCAAATCCTTTTCGCCACTGGCCAAACGGCCCATGCAGGTCGTTAATTCCTTGGTCGAGCGCGAGATCGCGCGGCCCAGAAGCGTCGCTGTGCCGATCAGGAGGAAAACGGCAGCGCCCAATGCAACGACGAAGCACATAGCAGCGAGACCCAAGGCGGCCTCCACAGCATCAGCGGTCTCGACCTCAGCAGCCGCAACACCCTCCATCAGCGACTGCCAGCTCTGCGTGAAGGAATCGTAGCCGGCGTGTGCACTATTCAGGAACATGCCTGCCAGAGCCACGTCCATGACCGCCATGTTCAGTGTTTGTTCGGCACCGCCCTGATAGGCCACAAAAAGATCTTGGAGCTCGGCAACCGAGGCGTCGATCGCGCTGTTGCCAAGCGCCGGGACGTGTTCAAGAGCTGTCATCCCTGATGAAATGTCAGCCCGCGATTCCTCAGCAATCCGCTGAACGGCGTCATCACCGAAGTTCGACTGCTTCGCGATGAGGGTTCGCATCATGCCGGCGTGACCGCTGGCGATGTGCAGCATCGCTTCTTCAAGCTGAGATGAAGCTTGCGAAATACGAGTAGCATCATCCTGCGCACGCTTGATCGCATCGTATGCGATGAAGAGAACCCCACCGATCACCAGGAAGAGCGCAACCGAAAGAACCGGTGTCAAAAAGAACTTCACCATTACTGAAAGATCTTGGATCTTTTTCATAATGTGCCTCGACAATAAGTGTGGAAGGGCAGATAAAATCCGCCCTTCCCGGCCGCAATTACTAGTCCGTCGGACTATTCATATGCACCAACGCCGAGAACGTGGTCGCCGACGTTAATGATATAGGATGTTTTGTTTTCCACATCCCCGCTCTCTGGATGCGGCCACTGATAGTCGACCCAGCCGGACTCCTCGATTGCCAGAAACTCGCGGATGAACTCGCGTCCGGAGGGATCGCGCAATTCGACAACGTTCTGACCGATAAGATTGTGATTCGCACCATGGGCCGCCATGTTCCCATCGCCATCGAGCGCGAACACATAGAGGTCCCGGTCATGGAAATCCGGCGAATTGTTGAACGCCTCGAACGCGGCATCGGCACCCTCGGCTTGGTAGAAGGCCGCTGCTTCCTCAGCCATTGCCTGCGCCTCGTCCGGAGTACCGCGATCCTCCGCCATGGCAGTGCTCACAAACAGCAGAGGAGCTGCCAGGTATACAATCAAGGTCCTGGTGATACTGTTGAACATTAGCGTTTCCTCCAATATTGCGCGAGACGCCGACGCCTGATGCACTCGACGGAGTGGAAGCTATATCAGCGATTCTCTACTGTCGGTTAACAAATCCCTCGGCCACTAAAGAAATTTCTGACCTAGAAGCGCCCTGGTGGCGCCAGGCGACTAGCGTCATGGTCATGGGCATTTGCGCGCCGATGCAACCGCTTCGTTGCATCGGCCACCCAGTCCGCGCCGCCTCGTTGGACTTGGGGTAAAGGCCGCCGAATCCGGGCAGGTGAAAGATGTGACGTCCGGCAGAGATAGCAGTCATCTTGACGGTCAGCCCCACTAAAGGGCACGGCTTATCATTCGGAATCAGAAATTCTTCATACTGAACGAAATCGAAAGGATTCGCATGAAATCTAACTGGAAGAATAATATTTCTGTAAGACGAAAATGAAAAATAACCACACAAGCGATTGGTTATTATTATAGATCACCAATGGCTGAGAATATCATTTACTGATTACACTTATTCCAAGTACGCACCAACGCCGATAATATGCCTCCCTAAGTTGATGATATAGGTAATTTTGTCTTCGACATTCCCTGTTGCCGGATTTCGCCATTGGTATTCGACCCAGCCGGTGTCATCGACCGCCAAAAAGTCCTGAACGAATCTGTGTCCTGCAGGATCCCGCACGCCTGCCACGTTGCGCCCGATCAGAGTGTGGCTGGCGCCGTGCGCCATCGTGGCGCCCTCTCTGTCTAGGGCAAAGACATAGAGGTCGCGATCGCGGAAATCCGGACTGTTGTTGAAAGCCTCGAAAGCCGCCTCGGCCCCTTGCGATCTGTACAGCGCCGCCGCCGCCTCCGCCATGGCCTTGGCTTCTTCCGGCGTGCCGCGGTCTTGGGCCAAGCTTGGCCCAAACCAAAACACGGGGGCCGTGAGCAAAACAATCGTGGTCCTAACGATTTGGTTCCACACTATCTCTTACTCCGCTCTTGCTCGTGGCTCCGACGGCGGCTCCAGCCGACAGACCACAAAGAGTGCCGCAGATAGGATACGTCACAGTGATCCATGGGTATGATATCGGAAGCTTCGATGATTAAGGGATTCGGCGAAATGCGATAGTTCTTCCCGCTTGCGGACCTGCAAGCGCCGGCTCATAGCCGGCAAGGGTTCCAGCGGGCCTCATCAAACTGTCCAGGGGAAACCGGCTGAGGCAGATCGTTCCTCCGGGTTCAGGAGTTGACGGCTTCCCTGCTCACACGCGAGCCGATGTCATCCGAGAACGCATCGAGAGTGTCGATCGTTCGACATGCGGGAAAACTGACGGTCACCGCTGTTCCGAAGCCAACCGAGCTGTCGATCCTCATCGTTCCGCCGTGCAACTCGGTCAGCGACTTCGCCAATGGCAACCCCAAGCCCGTGCCTTCATGACGACGCGCCAGGAGGCTGTCGATTTGCCCAAAAGGTTCCAGTGCGGTCTCAATATCCTCCGGTGCGATCCCGATCCCCGTGTCCTCGGTTATCAACTCAAGACCGCCGAATTCGGTGAGACGGCCTCGGATCGTCACGGTTCCGCCTTCCGGCGTGAACTTCACGGCATTACTAAGCAGATTGATCATGATCTGCCGGAACGCCCTCTCGTCGGCGCGAACGGCCAGCGGCAGGTGCCCAAGATCCTCGACGAGGTTCACTTGGCCTTTCTCGGCCCGGTTTCGCACAATATCGATGGACTTGGTCATTGCCGTATGCAGATCGACGATGGTCTCGCGTAGCGTGAATTTGCCCGAGTCGATCTTTGACACGTCGAGGATCTCGTTGATGATGGACATGAGGTGATTGCCGCTGTCCCCGAATGAACTCGGCGTAGGCCTTCGTGGTGTCGGCCGCCAGCCCGCCACGGGCATCACCCATGATCATCTCGGCAAAGCCGATAACGGCATTAAGAGGTGTCCGCAGTTCGTGGCTCATGGAGGCGAGGAATCGGCTCCTCGCGGTATTGGCCGACTCCGCCTGCCTCCTTTGCTCGCCTGAGCTCGATTTCCGACTGCTTTTGTGCCGTCGCATCCTCGATCACAGCCACGAGGTTCGTAACCGCGCCCGTGCCATCGCGGATCCGGTGAGACGGTCGATTTTTGCCAGCCCGAACCAGCCAGCGCCGTACTGTGCGCTGATTCTCCGACCCAGGTCGCGCCCGACAAGACAGTCGACCAGAGGTGCTCCAAAGATCCTCGATCCAAGTGGCCAGGTGTCAGTAAGGCTGCTTTCGAACCGATCAAATCGTCGACCGGGATGCCGCAGTTCTCCGTGTATTTCCGATTGGCATACTCGATCAAGCCTTTGCAATCCGTGACGACAATCGATGTTGGGCTCTGTTCGACGGCCCTGAACAGGTTTCTGACTTCTTTCTGATCCTCCTTGCGCCGGGCAATCTCAAGCTTCAGCTCGCGTGTTCGCTCTCTAACGCTGTCTTCGAGGGTCTGGTTGGCTTCACGAAGTTGATCTGCATGAGATTGAAGAACGTTGTTCTTCTTTCCAAGAAAAAAGAATACAATTCCAAGAACAAGTGGGGAAAAAATTGACAATCCAATGGACTTTATTATCTTTCTGGATTGAAAATACACTTTGAATGGACAAGTTGTACTCCGACAAAGCCAAATCCAAACCAATCGCAGCAATTGGGAAAGATTAGTCCAAGCGCGATTCCTAACAGGGTAAATCTGAGTGCCGGACCGTGCATGGCTCACTGTGCGCGATCGAAGGATGCGATCGTGGAAACTATTGGAGATAGTTTATCTTGATTGAAATTCGGATCATCAACTCTCATGGATATGTTGTATTGGCTGACTATTAACGATTAGTTAAGTTGTTGTCAAAAATTCAGATCTGACGGCTCAGCCACAGAAAATCGATATGGCTGTGCAAACCGAGTTTTGGAGAAATGACTGAGAGATTGGAAAAATCTAGAAATCGATGAATCAGAGTTTTTGATTATTTCCTGTTTTGATAAGCTTATCTTGACGCACTTTGCACCCAGCCTGGTAACTCTTGCTTAAGGATCGACATTCGATAAAAAGAAATTCGGAGCACAATCAGCGAGAGTCCTCTGTGTGTTTTTACGGATGCGAAGACAGCGGGGCATCGGCCCCTTGTTCACCCTGGCCGCCGGCGCCATCGCGATCCTTTTTCTGATCGGCTTTTTGGCCTTCGAAGGTTGGCGGCGGACACGGATCCGTCCGCAAACGAGGCCTACGGGCGAACGACAAGATATGCACGGCTGGTCCGACAACATACGGAGCGCAGTTTTGAAGCTGTCATCCTTGGGATGCGCCATATCGGCGCGGAGTATCAGTTGGAGTCCTGGGACCGGGTGGAGCGGTCGCGATGGATCTGGGCCCAGGTTAGACGGCGCGTGGAAGAACTGCCGCAGATCGATTCTCTTTGGTTGATCGATCAGAATGGGCGGCTGCGCGTCGCCAGCCCCCATTTCCCGGCCCCCGATCTCGATCTTATCGATAGCGATCACTTCTCCGTCCACGCACAGCATTTCGCCGATGGGCCGTTTGTCGGCGAGCCGCCGTCAGGGGCCTATTCACCCGGAGATCGCTTCACCATCAGCTTGCCGATATATGCCGATCGATGGTCCTTCCGCGGCGTGATCGCCGCGTCGGCGCTCGTGTCCTACTACATGCCCTTTTTTGAGCGCCTCAATGATTGTGCGTTCTGCGAGTTCACCGTTCTGAGGAACGATGGACAAGTCCTGGCACGATATCCGACGTCGGGTCCCGCCTTTCCCGTGCCGGACCGACTGTTCCCAGCCGATACCGACCCCGGCATCACCGATGACGGCATCACCGATGACGCAGGACACACCGCCGCGCCGGTAACAACGACGCTCACAGCGTCCGGTGAGGAATACATCGTCTCAACCGCGCAATCCGCGACCCTTCCCGTCGCCGTCATGGTGGCCATGCCGGCCCGGGCCGTATTCTCGATTTGGCTCGACCAGCTACTTATGCCGTTTTTCTTCGGTGACATCGCAGTGTCCACGACCGCCATCCTGACATTCCTTGCCTATCGCCACGCACGCCGTGAAGCTCAGACGACGCAATTGTTGGCCCGTCGCGCGGTCGAGTTGCAGAACGCCCAGGAAGCGGCGAACGCCGCCAGCCGGGCAAAGTCGACATTCCTTGCCAATATGAGCCACGAGATCCGGACACCGCTGAATGCAATCATCGGGTTTGCCGAGATCATGAGCACGCAGGCGCTTGGCGCGAACAACCCCCAATACACGGAGTACGCTGCCGACATACTGGACAGCGGGAATCACCTGCTGTCCCTACTCAACGACGTACTCGACTTGTCGAAAATCGAAGCCGGACGGCTGTTGATCAGTGAGGATGCGATAGACTTGAACCACGCCGTTCGAAGCGCCGCGCGAATGGTCGGGACATGGGCGGCCAGCACCGGCATCACCATCACCACGGACTTGACCCACGGCGATCGCGCTCTTTGGGCCGACCCTCGAGCCCTGCGTCAGATCCTTCTCAACATTCTGTCGAACGCCATCAAGTTACGCCGGCTGGCGGGACGATCGCGATCAGCTCAAGGATCGGCCCTAGCGGCATCGACATCCGAGTTGCCGATGGCGGCATCGGGATGACCGCGGACGAGATCAAGGTGGCCATGGAGCCATTCGGACAAGTCGAGCACGATTACAATCGTCGCGCTCAGGGAACCGGGCTCGGCCTGGCTCTGGTGCACGCGCTCATGGAGCTACATGGCGGGACCCCTTGAGATCAACAGTGAGCCGGGCGTCGGCACGACCGTCATGGCACGCTTTCCGGGCGTCCGACTGCGGCCGGAAAGCTCCGCCCAGCCCGCTTGATTACCTCGCGGACCGGGATGCGGGCGCCGATCAGGGCTCGGCCGAGAGTGCGAGGGCGCGCTCCACGGCCGTGACCGTCGGCGGATCATCATTGCGAATGATGACGAAGAGTGCCGTCGCCTCGATGATCTCATCGGGGCGCGGATTGCAATGCACCGATCGATCCTCTGCTCTTTCATAGGCAATGGCGGTCCCATCTGGGCCGCCATCAGCCTGCCAGCGACATCGAGCCAGGAGAGACCCGAGACACGCAAGGAGAACCGGAGACAGATGTCTCCCCGGTTCGTAAACAGGTTCTCCAGGATCTCCTCGGAGCCGGGCGATGTCAGCGCGCGGACAAGGATCTCCGGGTAGAAGCGGATCGGCCGGACGACGACATCGGCGCCGACCGATTTCAGCCGGGCGGCGATTGGCGTCGTCGACGCACTCGGCAAGAATGCGCGCCTTGGCACCCATCTCCCGCAAGCGCGCGATGATGTCGAAGGTTCGCGCGTCGGATCGCTTGTCGTCTTCCTGCTGCGCGAGAATGAGAATGGCATGGGCCTTGTCGGCATCGGCGAAATCAGATCATCGGCGTCGTTCGGGTGCCCGGTATGGTGCACCAGACCAAGATCCTGAAGCGGTCGCGGCAGCCCTTCGGGAAAGCGGGTCGTCACCATCTCCACCGGACATCCGCCCAAATCATCGTTGGCGTGCAGCTCTTGAAGCAGGCGCGAGAGAAAGAGCACGGGGCTAATGGTCGGCGAACTTAGGATCAGGACATGATTGCGCATTCGCCACCTCCACTCCCCCCGCAGCATCCTCTGCTTGCGCTCGATCCGGTATTCGAAATAATCCGCGGCAGAGCGGAACAGAACAAAGATGCCGCCGATATAGATGAGCAGGACCGTTGCGACCCGCCCCGGCACGGTCGCTTGCCGTATGATCGCCATAGCCGACGGTCGTTACCGTCGTCAGCGTCAGCCACACGGCATCGCCGACATTCATGGCCTCGAAGACGACCATGGCCAAACTATGAGCGATGAGAACGCCGGCCAGGAACGCCGCTGAGCGAACCAGGGATCGGCGGATCTCATAAGGCCGCATGATTGCCTGATAGCGCAGCCAACGGCGGCGCGAGAGGAAGAAAACCAGCATGGCAACCGTCCCTTAAGCAAGAAGATTGCCCGAATTCCTTGCCACGAGCAAGTTTCCACCATGCGCCGCGACTGGCCAAGTCGAAACCAGGCCAAGGATCATGATCCTTGGCCGATTTCGCCGGTCGTCGTCATGGGGTATCGCCGGTGCTAGACTCCGGATTCGTACACAGATCCCCGAATACGGAGGAAGCGCTCGTGGATATCGGACAATTGATCCGGCGGCATGCCGCCTATCGCCCAGACCGAATGGCAGTCGTGTTCGGCGATACGCGCTTGACCTATCGCGAATTCAACGCCGACGTGAACCGGATGGCCAACGCTCTGCGGCGGGCGGGGATCGGCAAGGGCGACAAGGTCGCCACCGTGCTGCCAAACTGTCTGGAATTGCTGTCGCTATTCTGGGCCGTAGCCAAGACGGGCGCCGTCGCCGTACCGCTGAGCCCGCTTCTCGGGCCGGCCGCCCTGGGCGCCCTATTGCGCGATTCCGATTCGACGATCGTCTTCACGACCTCCGACCAAACCGACACCTTTGACCGGATCCGCGACCGGCTACCGGACATCGGCGAAAAGAATGTGATCCTTATCAATGGCCCCGTCGATGGCCCAGCCGACGGCGAGCGTCCGGGCTTTTGCGGCCTCAAGCCTTCCTCGCCGACGCTTCGTTCGACGAGCCGCCGAACCCCGGCCTCACCGACGCCGACCTGTTCAACATCTTCTACAGCAGCGGCACAACGGGCGAGCCAAAGGGCATCATGCACTCCCACTATGTCCGGGCCATGTACGGCAGCATCTTTGCCTCAAGTTGGCGCATGACGCCTGAGAGCGTGTGCATGCACACCGGCGCGATCATCTTCAACGGCGCTTGGGTCACGCTGATGCCGACCTTTTTCAGCGGTGCGACCTATGTCCTGCACGCAGCCTTCGACGCAACCGAGGTGATCCGCGCCATCGCGCGCGAGAAGGTCACCCATATCATGTTGGTGCCCACGCAGATCATCAGCTTGCTCAACCACCCGGAATTCACGGAGGAGAATGTCAGCTCCCTGGAAATGGTGCTGTCGCTGGGTGCACCCCTGCATCTAGAGCACAAACAGCGTTTGAACGCGCTCTTGCCCCACCGCTTTTACGAGCTGTACGGCCTCACCGAGGGCTTTGTGACCGTGCTCGACAAATACGACTATGAGGCAAAGCCGAGCTCCGTCGGGGTCCCGCCGCCCTTTTTCGACATGCGGATCGTCGGTGAGGACGGACGCGATGCGCCGCCCGGCATCGTTGGCGAGATTGTCGGAACGCGGACCCATTCTGATGCCTGGCTACTACAAAGCGCCCGGATCTCACCGCCCGAGACCATCGTCGATGGCTGGCTGTATTCGGGCGATCTGGGCTATGTCGACGAGGACGGGTTCCTGTTTCTGGTCGATCGGAAGAAGGACCTGATCATCTCCGGCGGCGTCAACGTCTATCCGCGCGATATCGAAGAGGTGCTTGTCCAGCACCCTGATGTCGAAGAGGTCGCGGTCTTCGGCATACCGGACCCGAAATGGGGAGAAACGCCGGTTGCCGCCCATTCGCCTTCACCAGGGCTGCAGCGCCGACCCGGAGGACCTCAAATCTTGGATCAACCAGCGCGTCGAGGCGCGGTTCCAGCGCGTGAGCCGCGTGGCCGTTCTCGACGATTTTCCGCGCAACGCGGCCGGAAAGACCCTCAAGCGGGTGCTGCGCGACCAGTTCGCCTCACCGGAAGTGTAGGAGCCGGGCCTGGTCGATGGATCGGCCCTAGCCTTGGCCTGCCTGGACATCGGGACAGGAAGCGGCGCGCCCTGAGGCATATTGGGGCGCCCTCCTCCGGCATTTCGTCTGCCGGACCGTCAATTCAACGCAGTCAATTCAGCACAAACAGCATCACGCACGTTTCCATCTTGGCCCATCGCATGCTAAACGGTTTGCAAACGGGTCGGGCTTCGCGTACCAGCGCAGTCGAGTCGGCGGCGGTGAAGAGATCAAGGTCCTCGTGTGAGCGCGGGGATTTCCGGCTCCCGTCATCTCCCCGCAGAATCTCGTTTTGTCTTCGGCCGACGCACGGTACGTGGACGCATCAGTCACACATGGGGCAACGCAGACGATGGCAACTGGAACGGTCAAATTCTTCAATACGACGCGCGGCTTTGGGTTCATTTCTCCGGATGACGGATCAAAGGACGTGTTCGTCCATATCTCGGCGGTCGAGCGGTCCGGTATCGGTTACCTGATCGAGGGTCAGAGGGTCGAATTCGAGGTTCAGCCCGATGCTCGCGGGCCAAAGGCAGTCAATCTGAAGGCTGCCCAATAGCCTTTGGACGAGTCCCAGAACGGGACTTAACGCAACGGCGGCGGGGTCACGTTGATCGGCCTCGCCGCCGGATGCGATTGGGACGGCCGATAGCCCCGCTGCGGCCTCGGCGACGATCGGCGACGAATTGTTGGGCGTATCTTCGGCAATTCCTGGACGATGAACCCGGCGGTTGATGGGCTCAGTCAAGTGGTGTTTGTGCTTCAAGCCGCCGGGAGAGCGGTGGCGCTTGGCTTGATCACGTCAGATAGCCCGGACGATCGCCGTGCAGATAGTCGATCAGCCGGTGCACGATCGTCATTTCGCGAACCAGAGTGCTTATCCGCTCGTCCATCTGATGCGCGCTTTGAAACACCGAAGCGGGCTCGAAAAATGACTCCCGGCTTTCCATCGCCAGAAGAAATCGTCCGCCGTCGAATGCGGCCCGTATGGGCTGATCATGGGCCTGGGCGATCGCCACCAGACTTTGGCGAAATCCGGGGCTGAGCATGCCGCGCGCATCCTCCGCGTTATCTGAGTAGACCGTGTACCGCTCCTCGAATGCGGGATCATCGAAGGCGACGGCGTTCATGCCCCCCAATCCCTTGAACCACGCCGTAAACCGATTGCCGACCGCACCATTGTCCTGCGCCACGCGAACTGGCTCAACCGCGGCCGAATCCACCTCGACACCCCGGTCAGGGACGTGTCAGCCGGCAACGATTGGTCGGCGGTGCGGGTGTGGTACACGCCGGGCGGCGTCTACGGCGCATCGACCTACCCCGCCTATGGGTTCATCTATCCGCGAACGGAAACCGCGGCCCAATAAACTGCGCGTCCGGCCGGGAATCGCTACGGCCAAGCCAACTTCGTACAGGGTCGGAGTCGCGTCCCCACGGATTGCCCGCCGATGGATGGCTATTGCCGATGGTCGTCGTCGCCAGGCTGGGTGAGGCGTGTTTCCGGCTCGTCGCCCTCGTAGTGGTCCAGCTCGATGACGTTGCGGTCCGGGTCGCGGATGAACAAGGCGCGCATGCCCTTGAAGCCGAACCGGCCGGTCACCTCGATGCCTCGATCGGCCAGGAAGGCCTCGGTGTCTTCGAAGGAGTCGATCTTCAACGCCATGTGGGTATAGCCGGCATGCTTGCGGTCGATATCCATCAGCACGTTCTCGTCCGCCGCCTCGGTGCTGGGGCCCAGGAGGTTCAGCACGATCCCCGCCGGATGGCGCATCATGATCGGATGGCCCTGTTCGAAGCCGGTATCGGAGATCAGAGCGAATCCGAGATCCTCGTAGAAGGCAATGGACCGGCCCTTCTCGCGGACGCGGATACCGATATGGTCGATCTTTGAGATATTGAGCATGGGACTCGTCCCGACCCTCTCTGATGGTTGGCGTTCCGTCACACGGTCCTCGACAACGATCATAATTTCTTTCCGATCGTGCGATAATAGGCACATCTGGAAAGGAACTATTTCCACATGGCTCGCAATAACAAAGACCGATTTGCCGGGATCAGCGTGTTCGTCGTGGTCGTGGAGGCCGGGTCCTTCACGGCCGCCGCCGAGCGCTTGGGCCATTCCGTGTCGTTCGTCAGCAAGGAGATCGCCCGTCTGGAGGCCAGGATCGGCGCCCGCCTGCTGAACCGGACGACACGGACGCTCAGCCTGACCGATGCCGGCCGCGACTATTTTGAGCGATGCGGGCAACTCGTCGCCGATGCCGAGGAGGCTGAGGACCGGGTCAGCCTCGGTCGGGAGCAGCCGCGCGGATTGCTGCGCGTCAGCGCGCCGGTCAGCCTTGGTCTCGGCAACCTCGCGTCGGTGCTGCCGGATTTCCTCAAGGCACACCCGGAGCTGACGGCAGAGATCGAGCTGAACGACCGCATGGTGGATGTGGTGGCGGAGGGTTTCGACGTGGTCATCCGGGTCGGCCGGTTGAAGGCTTCCAGCCTGATTAGCCGGCGCATCGCCTCATCCCGCGGGGTGATTGTCGCCGCGCCGGAATACTGGGACCGGCGGGGCCGACCGACACACCCATCGGAATTGTCCGTTCACGACTGCATCAGCTACTCGCTGATGCGCTCGCCGGAACGCTGGGAGTTCTCCGAACCAGACGGACGGAAGATCGGGGTCGACATCCGAACCCGGGTGCTGTGTAACAGCGCCGAGCTGGAAGCGGTGTTGGCCGTCGCCGGGCTCGGCGTCACCCGCTTGCCCGCCTTCGCCTGCGCCCGAGAGCTTGCGGAGGGACGACTGCAGTCGGTACTCGACGACTATGGGCGGTCGGAGATCGGTGTCTATGCGATCTATCCCGACCGCCGGCATCTGCCGGCAAAGTCCCGCGCATTCGTCGACTTCATGGTGGAGCGCTTCGGCGACTGACCGCCGGCGCCGATCCAAGCGGCCGGCTATGCGCGGAGACGTTCGTTGCCGGGATCGTAGATCGGCTCGGGGACCACGATCGCCCGGTAACGGGATCCGATGATCGAGATCTCCAATTCGGTTCCGGGCTCCGCCTGGCCCGGATCGACGAAGCCGAGCGCGATGTTCTGGTCGACCGTTAAGCCGTATCCGGCCGATGTGACCGATCCGACCAGACGATCGCCGGCGTAGACCGGATCGCCGGCATAAGCGGGCGCGATGTCGCAATCGACGACCATGGCCACGAATGACCGGCGCGGCCCGTCCTCGCGCGCTTGCAGCAGGGCGTCGCGGCCGATGAAGTCCGGCTTGTCCAGTTTCACGAACCGGTCGAGGCCGGTCTCCAGCGGCGTGAACTCTGTGACCAGGTCGGCCTTCCAATGCCGATAGCATTTCTCCAATCGCATCGACTCGTTCGCATAGGCGCCGAAATGGGTCATGTCGAACGCGGCGCCGGCCGCCGCCAAGCGCTCATAGACGGCGCGCAAATGCTCGGTCGGCACATGAAGCTCCCAACCCAACTCACCGACAAAGCTCACTCTCAGGGCGACCACGTCGCAATCGCCCAGGCGAATCGTCCGGGCGCTGAGCCAGGGGAACGCGGCGTTGGAAAGATCGGCGTCGGTCACGCCGGACAGCAGATCGCGAGACCGGGGGCCGGCGATTGCGAGGCACTGATGCGACGCCGTCAGATTGCCGAGCGTCACGCCGTCATCCGGCAGATGGGCGGTCAGCCAGTCCCAATCGTGATACTCTGCAATCGCCGCGCTCAACAGCCAGAAGCGGTCTTCCGCCAGCCGGCTGATGGTCGCCTCGCCGACGATGTGCCCATGGGTGTTGCAGAAATAGCCGAGGCCGATGCGGCCGACACGAGGCACGGCGCCTGCGATCATCCGGTCCAGAAATGCCGCCGCTCCGGGTCCGGAGACTTCGATCCGAGTGAAGCCGCTGATCTCCATCAGGCCGACCCGCCGGCGCACCGCCAGGCATTCCGCCTTGACGGTGTCGAACCAACTCGCATGGCGGAAGCTCGGCACATCCTCGAAACCCGGATCGTCGGGCCTGAAATAGAGCGCCCGCTCCCAGCCCGAGATCTCACCGAACCGCGCGCCCTTCCCGGCCAACACCGGATAGAGCGGCGTCGTCTTGGCCGGGCGGCCGGCCGGACGATGCTCGTGCGGCATATGGAAGACGAACTCGTTGCGGTAGTCCTCGATCGCCTTGGCCGCGGTGTAGTCGGCGTTTGCGTGGCCGGTGAAGCGTCGCGGGTCCAGCGGCCAGGTGTCCCATTCCGCCTCGCCATGCACGATGATCTCGGCCAGCAGCTTGCCATGGCCGCCGCCCTCTCCGATTCCGGCCCTCAGGCCGAGGCAGGCATAGGCATCTTCCACGCCGGGTATCTTTCCGATCAGCGGCAGGCCGTCGGCTGTATAGGTGATCGGGCCGTTGACGACGCGCCGGATGCCGGTCCGGGTCAGAACCGGCAGGCGCTCGAAAACCCGCTCCATATTGTCCATCAGCCGATCCAGATCGTCCGGCAGCAACGCCATGGTGAAACCCGGCTCGATCCCGTCCAGGCCCCATGTCCGGCAGTCCTGCTCATAGATGCCGACCAGCAGCGATTGGCGTTCCTGGCGGCTGTAGAAATCGTCGCCCGGGTCGCGGATGATCGGCACCGGAAGCTCCAGCGCCTCCAGCTCCGGCAGGGTCTCGGTCAGGAAATACTGGTGCTCCATCGAGACCACCGGATGCTCGACGCCGATCATGGCGCCGACCTCGTTCACCCGGTAGCCGGTGGCGTTGACGATGGTCTCGGCGGTGATGTCGCCATTCCTGGTGTGCACGACCCATTCGCCGTTCGGCTTTCGGTCGATCGCCTCGACCGGATTGAAGCGATAGATCTCCGCGCCGCCCTTGCGCGCGCCCCTGGCCAGCGCCTGGGTCAGCTGGCTGGGATCGATGTCGCCGTCGACCGGATCCCAGAGCCCGCCACGCAGGCCATGAGTCTCCATCAGCGGATGGCGGCGGCCGCATTCATCGGGCGGCAGCAGCTCGAATTCGACGCCCATGCCCTTGGCCATGCCGATGAAATGATTGTAGCCGTCGATATGGTCCTGGCTGTGGGCCAGCCGGACCCCGCCGGTGATGTGATAGGTGATGGGGAACTCCGGATCGGCCGCCAGCTCGGCATAGAGCCGGGTGCTGTAACGCTTCAAGCCGACCATCACCTGGATCGCGCCGAACTGGGTGACCTGGGCCGCGGCGTGCCAGGTGGACCCCGATGTCAGCTCGTCCCGCTCCACCAGGACAACATCGCCCCAGCCCTGGCGGGTCAGGTGAAACAGGGTGCTGCAGCCGCCTATGCCGCCGCCGATGACCACCACGCGTGCCTGCGTCTTCACCGATTCCGTCCTATCCGAGGTTGCCGAACAGACGCTAGAGGGCGGATCGCTCGCCCATCAAGGGCGCTGCGACGCCCAGGGTCGAGTAATCACCGTCGGCTGTGTCGAGCTGCCCCGAGGTATGCACCGCAATCTATTGTTATCAAACAAGTTTTCGGGTGCGCGACATCCTCGGTGGGCATTTCCCTGAATTTCTGGGTCCGGCCATCGACGCTGAATACCAACAACAACATAGCCGTCATTCCCGCGAAGGCGGGAATCCAGAGGACCCGATGGAGACGGCGGTGGGATCGCGGAGACTGGATTCCCGCCTTCGCGGAAATGACGATATCAGTGTGAAAACAAATGACAACCTATTGGAATCGCTGATTTAGTCATACCATGCAGGCTTCAGCGCTCCGCCATCTCCGATCGCCTTCGGTGCAGGAACGATCTGACGGCATCGTCTTCCGACAGACCGATGGCGCGGTCATAGGCGGCGTCCGCGTCGTCGCGCCGCCGTAGTCGGGACAGCAGTTCGGCACGGACGGCCCAGTAGGGCTGATGAGATTGGACGAGCGGCGGGTCGATCGCGTCCAGCGCCTCGAGACCGGCTCCCGGTCCGCGATCCTCGGCCAGGGCAGCCGCCTGGCCGATCAGCGCGCCGATGGTGGGAGCGATCGCCACCAGCGTCTCATACAACAACGCGACCGAATCCCAGTTCCGTCGACCGGTGGTCATGCGCATGGCATGGGCCGACTGGATCGCCGCCTCGATCTGGTAGCGCCCGGCCCGGCCCATGGCGGCGGATCCGGTCAGCAGCCGTTCGGCCTCGGCGATCATCACCCGCGACCACAGGCCGGTCTCCTGATCGAACAACGGCACATAACGACCATCGGCATCGCGCCTGGCCAGCCGCCTTGCTTCGCAATACAGCATCAAGGCGAGGAGCCCACGCGCCTCCGGCTCTTCGGGCAGTAGCCGGACCAACAGGCGCGCCAGCCAGATCGCTTCGTCGGCCAGGCCGCTGCGCCTCGGGTCGGCCCCGGCTACGTCTTCCCAGCCGGTGCCGTAGGCGGCATAGATCGCCGCCAGCACCGTATCCAGCCGGCCCGGCAGATCGGCCGGTTCAGGCACCGCGAAGGCGATGCCGGCATCGCGGATCCTGGCCTTGGCGCGCACCAGGCGCTGGGCCATGGCGGCCGGCGACACCAGGAAGGCGGAGGCGATCCGCGCCGCGTCGAGCCCCAGCACCACCTGCAGCATCAACGCAGTGCGGGCGCCGGCATCGATCGCCGGATGGGCGCAGATGAACAGCAGCTTGAGACGTTCGTCGGGAAAGGCCGAGCGGTCGGCGGCGTGCTGCGCCGCCTCTTCCGCCGCCATGCGCAGCGCCTCCTCCGCCTTGTCGCGCACGCCCATATGCCGCCCCTCGTCGTGCAGCCGGTTGCGCGCCGCGGTCAGCAGCCAGGCCTCCGGGCGCTCCGGGATCCCGGTTCGCGGCCAGGTCTCCAGCGCAGCGCGGAAGGCGTCGGCCAGAGAATCCTCGGCAGCGGCAACGTCACGGGTCCGGGCGGCAAGATAGGCGACCAGCCGTCCGTAGGACGTCCGCGCGGCCTCCTCCGCTACGCTTTGCGCATCGCCGCCGGCCGTGTCCATGGTCACACCGCGTCCCGGACCGAATGCGGCTGGCGCATGACTGCCCTATTCCATCTTGTGGATCGGTCGCAGTTCCACGGCGCCATAGGCCGCCGCCGGACAGCGCGCGGCCCAGTCCAGCGCGGTATCGAGATCGGGGACATTGAAGATCATATAGCCGCCGAGCTGTTCCTTGGAATCCGCGTATGGCCCGTCCTGGACCTGGCGGTTGCCGTCGCGCAGGCGCACCGTAGTGCCGGCATGACCTGGCTTGAGCGAGCCGCCGCCGGTGATCACCTTGGCCTCGATCAGGGCGTTGTGATAGGCCGCCCAGGCGCCCCAGTATTCGTCCTTCTTGTCCGGATCGGTCCGCGCGTCAAATGCGTCGTCGGTTTCGTAGATCAGCATCGCATAGGTCATCTCAGGCTCCTCCCCATCGGATCAGAGCACGAAACCGCTTCGTGCTCACCCCTATGACGGCCGGACATCTCCGATTTCGACAATGCGCCCCTCGATAACCGGCTCTTCACCCAAATCTGTCATAGCTGCCCTGCCGACGCACCGTGGCAGGTGCGCGGATGTGAGCCTGAGGGGGCAGCGCCGATGCGAAGATTGTCCGGCGAAACCAATGACTTCCTGAAGAGTGTTCTACCGGCATGCCGGGCCGGCGACCTGAAGGCCGTCAAGACGGTACTGAAGGACCCGCGCGGCTTCGTTGGCTGGACCGGACCGCATGGTCGCACCATGCTGTGGGAGGCCGCCCGAGCCGGCCGGCTGGAGTTGGTCAAGCTGTTGGCCGAGGGCCATGACGCCGACTGCCGGGCCTTGGGCTGTTATTTCCGCGAGACCCGGGTCGAGGTTTCGCCCTGGCTGATCGCCACCCTGCGCAAGAAGACAGCCACCGCCGATTATCTTGCGTCCCGGGGCGTCGGAAGCGACCTGCCCGCCGCCTGTTACCTGGGCGACAAGAAGCAGGTCGACTCCCTGCTCGGTGACGACCCGGACGCCGCGAACCGGGCGATCATCCGGCGCCACCCGTGGAATCCGTACCAGGGCTGGCCGCTGCAATATGCCATCGCCGGGCGACAGCCGGACATGGTGCGCCGCCTGCTCAAGGCCGGCGCCGATCCGGCCGCCGATCCGTGCATCCTGTTCGACGCTGCCGCGACCGGCCAGCCGGCGATCGCCGACATGTTGCTGGCCGCCGGCGGCGATCCGGCCAAATCCGGCCACCGCAATTGGATCGACGATCCGATACTGCGCACCCTGGCGCTCGCCCGCGGCCACCGCCTGGCGCAATCCGATTTCCCGCCGGAGGACTGGCCGGAGCTGGTCGATGCCTGCCGCGGCAATCACAACGCACCCGATGATGTCGGTCGGGTGAAACCGCTGCTTGAGCGCGGCGACGATGTCGACATTCGCGACTACAAGGGCAAGACCGCCCTGCACCGTGCCGCCCAGGCCGGTTTCACCGCCATCACGGCGCTGCTTATCAAGCAGGGCGCCGCCCTGGAGGCCCGAGACGCCGAGGGCAACACTCCGTTGTTCGACGCAGCCTTCCATGGCCGGGTGGACACGCTGCGCCTGCTGGCCAAGGCCGGCGCCGAACTGGAGGCGCGCAACCGACGCGGCGAGACCCCGCTATTCGCGGCCGTGCGCGGCGCCTCGGCGGACTCCGTCGCGGCGCTCAAGGCGCTCGGCGCGGCATGCGATGCGCTGAACGACAGGGGCAAGAGCCCGACCGAAATCGCGGCCCGGTCTCGCAAGAGGGGCATCGAGGCCGTCCGGCCGCTGCTGGCGGCTTAGAGCGAAACCGGCCCGTTCTCGGTCAGCTCGATCCCTGTCAGAGTACGGTCGAGATGCCGGGCACGCCAAGCGAGCAGTTTCTCGGCATAGGCGATGCGGGCCTCGGCATAGGCCGGGTCGTGGGCCACATTGGTCAATTCGCCTGCGTCGGATTCCAGGTCGAACAGGATCGGCGGCAGTGCGGTGAAATGCACATATTTGAACCGCTCGTCGCGGATCACCGCCAGCGCACACTCGTCGGCCCCGAGGCCCAGCATGGCCTGCGCCCTTCCGGTGGCGACCTCGCGAAAATCGTATTCCCAATGGGCGGCATCGCGCCAGCGGCCGGGCGTCTCGCCGGCCAGGAACGGCTTCAGCGAGCCCCCGTCCATGGCGCGCGGCACAAGCCCGCCGAGCCAGTCGAGAATGGTCGGAACGACGTCGACCGCCTCGGTGAAGGCCTCGACCCGTCGGCCCCGAGCCGCCCCAGGCGCCCGGACGATCAGCGGAATGTGGAAGCTCTGGTCGAAATAGCCGAGCTTGCCGAACAGGTGATGGTCGCCACCCATCTCGCCATGGTCGGAGGTCAGCACGATCAGCGTGTCGTCATAGACGCCAACCTGCTTTAGATGCTGGATCACCCGGCCGATCTGGGCGTCGACCTCCGAGATCAGACCGTAATAGGTCGCCCGGATCTGGCGGCGCGCCGCGTCGTCCCAGTCAGCGATCAGCCCCTCTGCGCAATGAACGAAATCCGACTTCTTCTGATACGAGAAGACATAGTCGAGAAAGGCGTGGCTCTGCCGCTCCTCTGTCAGATTGCCTGCTCGAACGAAGTCGGGGACCGCCTCGGGCGCATACATCGCGTTATACGGCGCCGGCGCGATGAAGGGCGGATGCGGCCGGATGAAGCTGACATGGGCGAACCAGGGCCTGGCGCCCCTCTCGTCGATGTAGTCCATGACGCCGTCGGCCAGGAATGCCGCCTCGGAGCATTCGGCCGGGTAGCGCGCCGGCGCCCCGGTCGGCTGGTCGATCACTCCCGAGTCCGGCAGGTAGACATCGAGCCCGATCTCCGGCACCGGCACGCCCTTGTGCTTCAGCCAGGACAGCCAGGTCTCCGACGATTCCTCCATGGCCACACGGCGTTCGAACCCCGGTAGCACGCCTTCGAAGGTGGTCAGGCGCGGGTCCCCGGGCGGGCAGGAGCGCGGGTCGGCGGAGGTGTCGGTATAGCCGAACAGCATCGGCGTGTAGCCCAGTCCGCGCATGGCGAGGGCGATGTTGTCATGGCGGTCGTCCAGCGGCGTGCCGTTGCGGCACACCCGGTGGTTCATCTGGTAGAGCCCAGTCAACAGCGAGGCGCGCGCCGGGCTGCACGGCGCGGCCTGGCAGTAATGCCGCGCAAACAGCACCGCATCGGCGGCCAGCGCGTCGGTATGCGGCGTCTTGACCACCGGATGACCGACCGCCGACAGGCAGTCGCCGCGCCACTGGTCGGCGGTGATCAAAAGGACGTTCATGAAGACCTCCTCCACATGCCAGGCGCAATGCCGACCCGGCCACGATAACACCACTGTGACGGGCTGGAGACTGCCCGATCGACCTGAACTGTTCCAAGGGCGTAGCCGAACTGTAATAATGCCGACACCCGACCGTTATCACCGGCTGGTATCCGCCCGTGAGGTCGACAATAAGCTTCGACCAAAGGTCGTTTTTGCAGGGAGAGATTTATGAAACTCGATCGTCGCACGGTGCTGAAGAGCAGCGCCGCGGTCATCGCCGCACCCGCCATCCTTCGCGCCCATGACGCGCTTGCCACCTCCGGCACGGTCCGGGTCTTCGCCTGGCAGGATTACATCCAGCCGAACATCAAAGAGAGATTCGAGGCCGACACCGGCATCACCATGGAGCTGACCACCTTCGGCTCCAATGACGAGGCCGAATCCACCATCCGTGCCAATGGCGGCCGCGGGTTCGACGTGATCTTCCCGTCGATCACCAACCGGGCCGGCTATGAAAGCACCGACGCTCCGGACGGCATCTACCTGGCGCCAATCGACGAGACCAAGGCCAATCTGGCCGGCGTCATCCCGTCTTTCCTGCGCGATTCCGTGCAGCTCGGCGCCACCAAGGGTGGCCAGCGCTACCTGATCCCGTTCGATTGGGGCACCGAAGGCATAACCCTCAACAAGGCCGAACTGGTCATCTCCGACGCCGATATGTCGTTTGGCGATCTGTGGCGGCCGGAGGTCAAGGGCAAGGCTGCATTCCGTCAGAAATCGGTGATCATGGGCACCGGCCTCTATCTCGATGCGACCGGTGAGGTGCCGTCCAACCGCATGCTGGACGTGTACAAATCCGAAGAGGACGCGCGCCGGGTCTGGGGCGCCGTCACCCAATGGATGCTGGAACGCAAGGACAATTTCGGCGCCTTCTGGAACAACGCCACCGAGGCGACATCGGCCTTCAAGGAGGCCGGCTGCATAATCGGCCAGACCTGGGACACCACCGGTCTGCTGCTGAACCGGGAAGACAGCAACTATGTCTACCGGGCGCCGAAGGAAGGCATTATCACCTGGATGGATTCCGTGGGCATCCCGTCCGGGGTCGAGAATGTCGATCAGGCCTACGCCCTGATCAATTTCATGCTGACACCGGAAGTCGGCGGCATGTTCTCCAGCAACACCGGCTACAACTCCGCGGTCGACGGCGCGGCGCTGTTCGCGTCGGACGAGTTCAAGAGGCAGTTCAACGAGACCTATCGTCCCGACGTGCTGACCAACATGTGGTGGTGGCAGGCCGACACTCCGTTCTTCGCCCCGGTACGGAACGAGTTCGTCGAGATCATCACCAACGCCTGATAGGGCTGATGCGGGCGGCCTCCGTCAGGGGCCGCCTGCTTTTCTCGGGCTCCGGGCTGGCCGCCCGGACCTCGTGTTTCGACAGGCTCAACATGAGGTTCTTCCTTCCAGCTCAGCGGCCACAAGAGGCCCTCATCCTGAGCCTGTCGAAGGACGAAGGCCGGTCCGCCAGCGCAGCTCTTCCCACTCACAGACAGGGCGTCTGACATGCGGGGCAAGGATGTGAGGCTGGAGCGCGTTCGGGTGACCTATCCGAACGGGTTCACTGCCGTGCAGCCGACCGATCTGGAGATTCCGGCCGGCCAGTTCTTTTCCATTCTGGGACCCTCGGGCTGCGGCAAGACGACGATCCTGCGCACCCTGTCGGGCTTTATCGATCCGACCGAGGGCCGGATTCTGATAGGCGGAGAGAACCAGGTCGGCATCCCGCCGAACGACCGTCACACGGCGCTGATCTTCCAGAACCTGGCCCTGTTCCCGTTGATGACGGTCTGGGAGAATGTCGCCTTCGGGCTGGAGGCGCGGGGCATCGCCAAGGGCAAGCGCCGCGACCGGGCTATGGAACTGCTCGAACTGGTGGCGCTGGGCAGCCAGAGCGACAAGAAGCCGACCGAGTTGTCCGGCGGCCAGCGCCAGCGGGTGGCGGTGGCGCGGGCCCTGGCGGTGGAGCCGTCGGTCCTGCTGCTGGACGAGCCCTTGTCGGCGCTCGATCTCAAGCTGCGTCAGCACATGCGCGCCGAACTCAGATCCATTCAACAGCGCACCGGTGTCACCTTCATCTACATTACCCACGATCAGGGCGAGGCGCTGACCATGTCCGACCGCATCGCGGTGATGAATGGCGGCGTCATCGAGCAGGTCGGCAGCGGCGACGAGATCTACGGCAACCCGGCGACCCCTTTCGTCGCCAGCTTCGTCGGCGAGACCAACGTCTTCACCGGCAGGATCGCCGAGCGCGACGGCGAGATGGCCGTTGTCGAGACCGATCTCGGCCGTTTCCTCGGCGCCAACAAGGGCGGTCTGGATGTCGGGGCCGAGGCGATGTTGTTCATTCGGCCGGAGAATCTGGGACCGGCGGACACGATCGGCGACCTGCCCAACGGAAACCAACTCTCCGCCACCGTCGAGCGGCGCGACCTGGAAGGCCCGTTTGTCAACCTGTTCCTCAACGCCAAGGGCCGCGAGTTGTCGATGCACCTGACCAATTCCGGCGCCGCCGGCAGCCATCTGACCGGCGAGCAGCGCATCGGCTTCCGCTCGGAGAACGCCGTGGTGCTGCCCAAGGGCCCGCTGGCCAAGACCGGCCGGGAAATGGTCGGCCCATGAGCGGCCTGATCCGCGGCTACGGGCGCGGCCTGGTCGCCCTGTTCTTCGGCGCCGTGCTTTTGTGGGGCCTGCTGCTGATCGTGCTGCCGCAGCTCACCATGGTCGACAAATCCCTGCGCGCGCCGGCCCGCCAGCACGACTCCTCGATCGCCTATGCGCTGGAGCGCGACGCGGAGACCTGCCAGACCGTGCTGCGCACCCTGATGGCCTCGGCCGAGCCGGCGCCGGCGCCAGGCGGCCTCGCGGTCCCCTCGCCCTCCGGCATGGCGATACCCTCGCCGTCGACCATGGGCATCCCGAGCCCGTCGACGGGTCCGGGCAGCATCGTCATCCAATGCGCCCGCGCGACCACCGATCAGCGGCTGATCCGCGACGCCGAGGAGGGCCGGGTCACCCTGGCCGGCCTGTACGATCTGCCGCTGCTGGAGGTCGACGGCACGGCCCCCTTCGAGCAGCAAATCGCCCAGGCCGAGGAAATCCGGCTGCTGGCCGCCGACCTAAAGGAACGCCTGCAAGCCATTGAATCTCAGGCCATACCCTATGTCTCCGACAATTTCGGAACACTTGTCCAGGCGCGCCGGATTCCACTATCTCCGGACCGCAAGGCGATCGAGGATTCGCGGCCGAGCAAGCAGGTGCTCAACCTGCTGGGATTGCGCTTCGAGCGCGACGGGCAGGTCTATGAGCGCATCTCGCTGATCACCCTGATGAAGACGATCCTGTTCGCGGTGCTGGCGACCGGGCTGGCGCTGATCGTGTGCTATCCGATCGCCTATAATCTGGCGCTCGGGGTCAGCCCGAGATGGGCGGTGTGGCTGTTCCTGGGATTGATCATCCCCTACGCCATCGTCGAGTTGCTGCGGGTCTATGCCTGGGTGTCGATCATCGACAATAACGGGCTGGTCAACCGTATGCTCGACGTCCTCGGCGTGGTCGATCTGGAGGCCGGCGAGTTCATCCAGTTCAAACGCAGCTCGCTGACCGTCTTCGTGGTGATCGTCTACACCTACATCCTGTTCATGGTGTTCCCGGTGTTCAACGTCATGGCGACGCTCGACCGCAACCAGATCGAGGCGGCCCGCGATCTCGGCTCGTCGACCTGGCGGGTGCATTGGCGCGTCGTGATCCCGCATGCCAAGCCCGGCATCGCGGTCGGCTGCATCGCCACCTTCATGCTGTCGGCGGGGGCGTTCTCGGTGCCGCGCATCATCTCGCGCGGGCTGCAGAGCGAGTGGTTCACCCAGACCATCTACAACAAGTTCTTCGAATCCGCGAATTCCAATGTCGGCGCCGCCTACGCCATCGCCTACACGATCATTTGCTTCATCATCGTCGGGCTGTTCATGTGGGTGATGCGGGCGCGGCTGAAGGACTTCGTGCGGGCATGAGCACCACCTCGCAACCGCGCGCCAGCCAGCGCGTCCTGTCGCTCTATACCGGGGCGTTCCTGGTGTTCATGTTCGCGCCGCTGATCCTGATGATCGTGGCGTCGTTCAACGACCTGTCGCCGCCCAGCGTGACCGACTGGCGCGGCACCACGGACAAATGGTACCGCTTCTTCTGGATGCCGGAGGGCGAGCGCATGGCCGACCCGGTGCTGCGCGCGCTCGACCGCGACAGGTTCATGTTCTGCCTGGGCAATTCCCTGACGGTGGCCGCCTTCGTGGTGCCGATGGCTCTGTTGCTGGGGCTTTCCGGCAGCGTGCTGCTGACCCGCTGGCAGACCCGGTTCAACGGCTTCCTGTGGTGGGTGTTGCTGTCGCCGATGCTGGCGCCCGGCATCGTGCTGGGCCTGTCGGCGCTGGTGTTCTGGAACCGGTTCGACGTCAATGCCGGGCTGTTCACCATCGTCGCGGCCCAGGTCACCTTCATCGCCGGCTATCCGATGCTGGTGATCATGGCCCGGCTGCAGCGCCAGCCGCCGGAGTTCGAGGAGGCGGCGCTCGATCTCGGCGCCTCGCCGTTCCGGGTGTTCCGGCGCATCACCCTGCCCTTCCTGCTGCCGGCGCTGACCAGCGCGGCGGTGATCGCCTTCATGGCCTCGTTCGAGAACTACAACACGACCATGTTCGCCAAGGGCGGCGCCTGCACCTTCGCGACGGAGATCGGCGCCATGGCGCGCAATCCCAACGGCCATCCACCGGTGATCAACGCCGTCGGCACGGTGATCATCCTGGTGACCATCGCCAGCGCCGTGCTCTATACCTTCTTCCTGCGCCGCGAGACCCGGCGCGACTGATGGCGGTTTGGGCCGAACGATCATCCTTCGACAAGCTCAGGATGAGGCGCTTCGATAGGGGCGACCTCACCCTGAGCCTGTCGAAGGGCGAGTTCGCAATCGCGCGGTCCCTCCATTGTGCAAGGCAGCCAGCGTGAACATCACAATCACCGCGCGATGTCATCCGGCACTGGAGCCGCTGCTGCCCAAGCCGGTCCTCGCCAGATCTGGCCTGCCCGACTGGCTGAAGGCGATGCCCTCGGAGGCTGAGAGCGAGACGCTCGGAGGCGCGGCGGTCCGCACCGTCAAGCACTGCCCGCCCTTTCTCGACGCCATGGGCACGGGCCTGCTGATGCCGCTGGCCTGCGACGTCACCATGTCGGACGGCGACCTGTCCTGGGATTGGAACCCGCCGGCGATGCCGGATCAGCTGATGAGCCGCGCCCCGATCGGGGTCCACGTCCCCGACCAGCTCGCCGACAGCCCGCTGGCGGATGGCCGCTTCGCGGTCAAGTTCATGAATTTCTGGACCCTGTCGGTGCCAGAGGGCTGGTCGATCCTCTTCATCCATCCACTGAACCGCGACGACCTGCCGTTCCGTACCCTGTCCGGCATCGTCGATTGCGACCGGTTCGGCGACGGGCTTGTGCATTTCCCGGCCCAATGGACCGACCCGGAATTCCAGGGAACGCTGCCGGCCGGAACGCCGGTGGCACAGGCAATTCCGTTTGAACGCAACGCCCTGACATTGGACGTTGGCACCCTGTCTGAGCAGGAGCAGGCCGCCACGCGCGCCGTGCAGGAGGCGCTGCAGACGGAACCGGGCGTCTATCGCAAGAGCTACCGGGCCGGACGGTGATGACCGAACCGAACGTCGGCGACACTGTCCAGGCGCTGACGACCTGGCTTGTCTCGGAGGCCCGGTTGATCGGCGACACCGAGGCGCTTGATCTCGCCATCGTCGAGCGGCTGCGCGACGCGGGGCTGCCGATCGTGCGATACACCACCGGCGTGCCCAGCCTGCATCCCCAGGTCAACAGCTTCTCCACCCTGTGGGAGAAGGACAAGGGCCTGTCCTTCCGCAGCTATCGGCTGGACCCGGCCGGTCAGAGGACGCTGGGCAGCAGTCCGATTTTCATCGCCTATCACGAGGGCCGGTCGGTACGCTGCCCGCTGGAGGGGCCGGCGCTCCCGGACGAGTACGAGATCGTCGGCGAACTGCGCGCCGAGGGCCTGACCGACTATCTGGTGCTGCCGCTACCCTTCAGCGACGGATCGTACAAGGCCATGAGCTTCGCGACCGACCGCGCGGGCGGTTTCACCGAGGACGAAATCGCCATCCTGGAGAGCCTGCGCAACCCGCTCGCCGCGGCGATCGAGGTGCGCTACCTGCGGCACATGGCCGGCACGCTGATGGACACCTATGTCGGACCGGTCGCCGGCCGTCGGGTGCTGCAAGGCGCCATCAGGCGAGGCTCCGGCGAGATCATCCCGGCGGTGATCTGGTTCTGCGACCTCAAGGGCTTCACCACCTTGTCGGAGACCCTGGCGGATCAGGTGCTGATCGACACCCTGAACGCCTATTTCGACGCGGTCACCCAGGCCATCGAGGCCGAGGGCGGCGAGATCCTCAAATTCATCGGCGACGCGGTGCTGGCGATCTTCCAGCCCGGCGACGGCGACGAGGCCGGCGCCGCCGCCCGGGCGTTGGCCGCGACCGGGGCGGCGCTGGCCGGTCTGGACCTGTCCAATGCCGAGCGCGCGGCGGCCGGCGCGCCGGCGATCGAATGCGGCATCGCGCTGCATATCGGCGACGTGCTGTACGGCAATGTCGGAGGGGCCAACCGGCTGGACTTCACCGTTATCGGCAAGGCCGTCAACCTGGCCAGCCGGATCGAAGGACTGACCCGGGAATTGGCGCGGCCGGTACTGGTCTCGCAGGCCTTCGCGGACGCCCATGGCGGCGACTTCGACGATCTGGGCACCTTCGCGCTGAAGGGGATCGTCGACAGGCAGTCAGTCCTGGCGCCGCGCTAATCCGCCGGCGGCCGCGCCCCGCAAAGGCGTGCCGGGTCGAGCGGCAGCGTTCCGGCACTGGTCCGTGTCAGGACCTTGAGAAGGCCCGGTCGCAGGGCCGGATCGGCAGCCAGGCGCGACCGCAGATCCACCGCCTCTGGCCGGCGCAGTTCCAGCAACGCCCGCAGTTTTCCGAGTTCGGTCTCGGAATCCAATCCGCCGGCCAACCGCGCCACCGCCTTCCACGCTTCCAGGGATCCCTCGAAGGCCGCCAGCCGTTCGCGGAGGCGGCCGAGATTACGCCAGGCATCGGCCGTCTCGGGCTCCAGCCGCACGACCGCCTCGAAGGCCTGTCGGGCATCGGCCAACTGGCCCCGGTCGAGCAGCCACCGGCCGTATTCGAACCAGGCGGACGCATAGTCCGGGTCCCGCTTGACCGCCTTGGCGAACCAGGCGCCGGACTGCTCGCCCTTGCCCAGTTCGGCAAGCACCAGGGCCAGATTATAGGCCGCCTGGGCCGGCGCATCCCGGCTCCGCAACAGCCGCCGCAGGACCGTTTCGGCGCGCTTCCAATCGGCGGCGGCAATGGCTTCCCCCGCCCGCGCCAGAAGGCTGTCCGCGGCGGCCATGTCACCGGGCTCCCGTCACGGGCAGACTCAACGGAGATTCACCGACTTCCAAGAAGTGTCCCAGCAACGGACCGTATTGGAGAGAGGTTCGAGTCATGGGTCCGACGCATTGTACCCGGTTCTGGAATGATCCGTGGGCATTACCGGCACCACGGTCCGTATCGCCCTCAATCCGACCGGCCAGACCGCCCGGTCATGCTCCGATGCCATCGCCCCGACGCCGGCTTGCCAAAGCCGCCGAAAGCGATTAATTGGAATAGTTGTTCCAATACCGAGACGGGATTCCATGGCGCGCACGCGCACGTTCGACGAGCAGGATGTCATCGCCGACGCGATGGCGGTGTTCTGGCGCAAGGGTTACGAGGCGACCTCGATCGACGATCTGGTGAAGGCCACCGGCATAAACCGGGCCAGCATGTATGGCACCTTCGGCAGCAAGGAGGGGTTGCTGCTGGCCGCTCTCGACCACTATGTGCTGGCGGTCAACCGCGAGCGGTTGAAACTGCTCGAGGGCAAGGGTACGACGCGCGAGTGCCTGCAAAGATACTTCGAGTCGGTGATCGCCTTCTCGACCGGCGAAGGACGCGGCCTGGGCTGCCTGCTGACCAATACGGCGATCGAGCTTTCACCGCGTAACGCCCGCGTCCGCAAGAAACTGAAACTGATCTTCGATGCGGTCGAGGGGGCCTTTCGCCGGCTGGTGGAGCGCGGCCAGGCGGCCGGCGAAATCGCCTCGGATCGAAATCCCCAGGGTCTGGCGCATTTCTTTCTTACAACGGTCCAGGGCCTGAGAGTCATCGCCCGAGCCGATCCGGACCCGGACGCCATGAGGGAGACTGTGGCGTCGGCCATGCGGGCGCTGGACTGATTGGAGCGGCACGGATCTGCACGATCATTTTTCCGGCCACTTGCACTCGACGTCTCGGATGCTATCTGCTAACTGGAATGATCATTCCGTTATTTGACAAGGACCCTGCCGATGTCTGTTCCCACGCCGCTGATCCCGCGCCAACCGGTCCCGCAACTGAGCCTGCCGCTGGTCGGCGGCGGCACCTGGTCATTGTCCGCACAGAGTCCGCAGAAATTCTCCATGATCGTGTTCTATCGCGGACTGCATTGCCCGGTCTGCTCGACCTATCTCGGAGATCTGAACCGCAAGGCCGAGCAGTTTCGCGAGCGTGGGGTGAACATCCTGGTGGCGTCCAATGATGGCGAAGCACGCGCAACCGAGGCGAAGGACAAGTGGGGGCTGGATGCTCTGGATGTCGCCTATGGCCTGCCCCTCGATGCGGCGCGGGAATGGGGGACTCTACGTCTCGTCCGGTATCGGCAAGACCTCGATCGGAATCGAAGAGCCGGCGCTGTTCAGCGAGCCAGGACTGTTCCTGGTCCGACCGGACGGCACGCTCTATTTCGGATCGGTGCAGACCATGCCCTTCGCGCGGCCGGCCTTCGGCGACATCCTCAAGGCGGTGGATTTTGCCATCGCCAGGAATTACCCGGCGCGCGGCGAGGTGGTCGACGAGTCGACGACCGCTTAGCTACGGAGCACGTCGCGGGTCGCCGCCATGGCTTCGGCCAGCACCGCAAGGATGGTGTCGCAATCCTCATCATCCAGACTGAGGGCGATCCGCATGTCGAGAAGGTCGCCGAGGATGCGGTCGGCATTCCTCAGCGCGGCCTCGGCCCCGGCATATCCCCACTGGTCGTAGCGGCTGGTGAAACCGACCGTGCGGTCGGCGCCGAACCATTTCAGGAACACCCCGTGTCGTCCGGCTTCGGCCACGAATCGGGCAATCGCGTCCTGCGGCAGATCCGAGACCCGGAACTGGATTGAGCTTCCGACGTAGAATTCCCGTGGGTCCCGTTGAATTGGAACGATATTCGGAATCGAGTCCAGGCCGCTTGCGATGCGGTCATGGGCCCGGTTCCACGCCGTGACGCAGGCGTCGAGCCCGGCCAGTTGCGGCCGCAGCAGCGCCGCCGTCAGATCGGTCATGCGCATGCTGAAATTCGGTGTCGCATCGCGGATCGCATCGAAGGCGGCGGCCGGCGGCCGGGCGATGTGCTGCTCATACATCATGTAGCTGCCCGACAGGATGATCGCCTGGGCCGCGATGTCCGGATCGTCGGTGGCCAGGACGCCGCCCTCGCCGCCATTGATGTGCTTGAAGGTCTGGCCGGAGTAACACGCGGTGCGGCCGAACACGCCGACCGGGCGACCGTCCCAGCGGGCACCCAGCGTATGGGCGCAGTCCTCGATGACCGCCACGCCGTGACGGTCGCAGAGCGCCATGATCGCATCGAGATCGCCGACATGGCCGCGCATATGCGACATCAGGAAGATCCGCGCGCCGCTGTCGTTGATCTTGGCCTCCAGATCGGCGAGATCGACGGTCAGATCGTCGGCGATGTCGACCAGCACCGGCCGGCAGCCGACATGCACGATCGCCCCTGGCACCGGCGCCAGGGTGAAGGCGTTGCACAGGACCGCATCGCCCGGTTCAGCACCAAGCGTCTTGAGGGCCAGGAACAGCGCACAGCCGCAGGAGTTGACGCCGACGGCAAATGCCCGGCCCGTGTAGGCGGCGAATTCGGCCTCGAACCGCGCCGCCTCGCTGCCGCCGCCGGTGTCCTCGCCATAGCGGAACAGGCGGCCCGATCGCAGGATCTCGAGCGCCCGCGCGATCCCCTCTTCCGGGATCGGCGGCGGCTCGCTCATCGCCTTGGTGAAGACCGTCCGACCGCCGCCGGGACTCACGCCTGACGGCATGGCATCGCCTTGCGTCGCCCGACCTCCGTCATCGCCGCCCGATCGATCCATCGCCTGCCCGCTTCCCGGTCCATGGTGCGGCACCATCGCTCGCCGGACCCGATTTGAGTGTTCACAGGCGCCCCGGGCTGTCAAGCGCCGGCCGGCGACGGATTACGCCAACAGCGGCTTGGCGAAATGCCTGGGTTGGCCTGTTGCCGGGTCGATCATCGGTTCCGGCGAGTATTGGCAGATATAGGCGCGGCGGCGGCTGTCGGTGGTGTTGGCGCCGGAGCGGTGCAGGGTCAGGCTGGAGAAGGCGAGGATGGTACCGGCCGGGCATTCGATGGCGATGCCGGGCTCGTCACCCCCATAGCCGACCCGCTCCTTGTTCTCGGCGTCCCAGCGATGCGGCTCGATCTGCGGCTGTTGGTCCAGGTCGCGGGGCAGCACATGGATGCAGCCGTTCTCCTCCGTCGCCGCATCCAGGGCGATCCAGAAGGTGACGTAGGGCTTGTGCCGGAATCCGACATAGCCGCCATCCTGATGCCAGGCGAAGCTGGCGCCGGTCTTCGCCCCCTTCACGACGAACTGCTCGACGAACAGATACGGCGTCGGGCCGATGAAGGCGGAGGCCAGCTTGCGCATGCGATCGCCGAGCAGGAATGCCTCCACCGCCGGGAAGTCCTCATGGCGTAGCCGGAGGAAACGCCGACTCTCGCCACGGCCAATGTCGTGATAGCGGCCACCGCCATCGTCGACCGTCTCGTCCAGAAGCGTATCGGCGGTCACGGTCAGGCAGTCCAGTTCCGCCTGGCTCAAGCCATCCTGCAGGATGCAGTAACCTTGTCGACGAAAATCGCGGATGGCGGTATCACGGGTCATCCGGCACGCTCCCAATATCGACGCTGCATTCCCCGGCAGGTTATCGACCATTGTCGCGGGAGTCTTTGCGCCAGATCGCCAGAGAACTACATTCAGGCCATGGAAACCCTTGATCGCTTCCCTCCTCCGGCGGTGCCGGCAACGCGCCGGCTGCGCTCCGACCAGCGGCACTTCGAGATAGCTCCAAGACGACACGCCGAGTTCGGTCGTTCCGGCGTGCGCTGCCAGAGACGCACCCAATCCGACAGGAGGCGGCACGCATGAGCACACCGGAACCCAAGGTCCGGACCGTCGGCATCGGCTGCGATCACCTGGGCCTGGCGCTGAAGCGGAGCCTATGCGAGCACATGGAGGCGCAGGGTCTGACGGTCACCGATATCGGCGTCGATGGCGACGAGCCGGTGGATTACCCCGACATCGGCGCGGCGCTGGCCCGGCGGCTCGCAGAGGGCGAGTTCGAGCGCGGCGTGCTGGTCTGCGGCACCGGCGCCGGCATGGCGATCGCCGCCAACAAGGTGCCCGGCGTGCGCGCCGTCTGCGCCACCGACCCCTATACCGCGGAGCGCGCGATCGCATCGAACGACGCCCGGGTGATCACCTTCGGCGCCCAGATCACCGGCGCATCGGTCGCCCGCATGCTGCTCGACATCTATCTGGCCAACGATTTCCAGGGTGGCCGCTCCGCACCCAAGGTCGCCAAGCTGGCGGCGCTGGACGCGGGGAGATGACGACATGACCGACCTGACCCCGACGGAGCGCACCCGGGTCCGCCGCACCCATGAGCGCGGCCGCTACGACCGCGAGACCATCGACCGGATCATCGACGCCGCGCTGATCTGCCATGTCGGCTACGTCATCGACGGGCTGCCCTATGTGACGCCGACGATCTGCTGGCGCGAGAGCGACCGGGTCTACTGGCACGGCTCCTCGGCCAGCCGCATGCTGCGCAGGTCGGAAGGCGCGCCGGTGTGCCTGACCGTGACCCATCTCGACGGCCTTGTGCTGGCGCGCTCGGCCTTCCACCACTCGGCCAACTATCGCTCGGTGATGCTGTTCGGGACGGCGGAGAAGGTCACCGACCGCGCCGAGAAGCTGGCCCGCATGCAAGCCTTCGTCGACGGCCTCTACCCGGGCCGCTGGGCCACGCTGCGGCCGGTCAACGAGCAGGAGATCAAGGCGACGACCATCCTGTCGATCCCGATCGACGAGGCCTCGGCGAAGATCCGCACCGGCCCGCCGGTCGACGACGAGGAGGACTACGCCCTGCCGATCTGGGCCGGGGTGGTGCCGCTGCACACCGCCGAGGGCACCCCGGAGCCGTGTCCCCGGCTGGCCCCGGATACGCCCCAGCCCGACCACGCCACCGGACTCTGTCTTGGCAAGGACTAACAGGGACCGGATCGAGCGAGCCCCCTCACCCTCCCGCCGCTTCGCGTCGGGTCCCTCCCTCTCCCACGAGGGGAGAGGGGTATGCGGGCCGACGCGAGTTGTTACGCCTCTCCCCTTGTGGGAGAGGGAGGGACCCATTGCCATGGCAATGGGAGGGTGAGGGGGTCGGCGCAATGCCGGACGAACGGCGCCACATTTCCGCACCGCGGCATGGCGTGGCGCCCGGCAACGGGACCTTTAGGGTCGACGACTCTTATTCGAATGCCAGGCGAACTTTCTCCGCCCCGTCGGGGATGTCCAGCACCGTCTCGTCCTCGGGATCCTCATCCGTCGGGTCGTCGCGGTAGACCATGCGCATGACCAGTGGCACATGGTCCGATGCGTCGTCGGCGAAATCGGCGACCGACCGGTCGAGGCGCACGATGGCCGCGTCGTCCCCCTGGATACGGCCCAGCGGGACGTCGTCGCTGACGATGATGTGGTCGATCAGCGATCGATGCCGCCGGCCGATATAGGAGATGCCGCCGTCCCGGGCATCGTCGGTCGTCAGCGCGAACAGATCCGGGCTGTCCCTGAGCGGCGCCAGCACATCGGTCGTGATCAGCTCGTTGTAGTCGCCGCCGAGAATGACCGGCAGGGCCAGCCTCTCGCGGATATCGTCGACGATCTCGGCCAGCATCCGCGCCGCAAGGGCCCGCCGCTCCCGGCTTGGCGGGTCGGTGACATAGGCCTTCAGGTGCAGGACCACCATGACGAATTCCACCGGGTCGTCCTCGGCCCGCTCCTGCACGATGCACTGGGCGAACAGGGGCTCGCGCGGGAAGGCGGTCTTGCCGCTGGGCGTCCGTGCCTCCAGCTTTTCGCGATGGCGTTGATAGATGTCGTCCAGCTTCTCGGCCACGGTCGTGTCGCGGTCGTAGAGGATGGCGATGTCCTGGCTGCCCGGCGCGTTGTGATAGACGTAGGCGTAGCTGTCGCCGCTGCGTTCCAGTTGCCCGACCAGCCGGTCCAGGGCGCCGCGCTCGACCTCGGTCAGTCCGAAGGCGTCCAGCGACAGGCGGGACACGACATCGGCCACCGTCGCAACGCGGCTGTTGTCGATGCGCCGGTTGAAATGCTCGATGTTCCAGAAGCCGATATCGGCGTAGTCGGAATTGCCGGAGAAGCTGTCGACCGAGACCTCGTGGGAGCTGCGATGGTCGAAGAATCCGAGGAAGGGAGAGCTGTCCTCGATCGTGTCCAGGATGCGCTCGACGCCGCGTTCCCCGGCCGACTCGCCGCCACGCGAGCCTTGCAGGTAGCGGATGATCGCCGGGATCGATACCCCTTCATTGACCGCCTCGTCGCCACCCTCGCGCCAGCCGGCATGGTGCAGCGCGACCAGTTGCCAATCCTCGTTGAAGACCGGTGAGCCGGACGATCCGCCTTCGGTATCAGCACGATAGTGGACGACCCTGTCACGGACCCGCAGGACGTCATTGTTGCGCAGCACGACTTCCTTGGGCCGCCCGGCCGGGTGCTGGATGATGTAGACCCGGTCGTGTCGGGTGATCAGTGCCGCGTTCTGCAACAGGCGCACCGGCGCGATGTGGTCCAACGGCCCGGCATCGCAGCCGACGATAGTGAAGTCGAGATCCCGGTCGGTCATGAAGAAGCGTTCCGGCTCCAGGGCGACGCGCAGTTGCGACTGGCCTTCCTGGAAATGGAAGATCGCCTGGCTGGCCGCCGCCCATTCCCGGGTCTCCAGCACATGGTTGTTGGTCATGATGAAGCCCGGCGCCACCAGGAATCCGGACCCGGTATAGCGCTTGCCGTCCGGGGTCAGAACCCGCATGCGGCAGACCGCCGGCACCAGATTGGCGCCGTCCTGGAGAAAGCGCGCCGGCAGGAAATCCGCGTCCTCATGCACCTTCTCGTAATACTGCTCGATGGATTTCTCCTGGTCCTTGCGCCGTTTCGTCTCGGCATCGCCGACCTCGCCGCGGACCTCGGGCACCGCCTCCGCCGCGGCCTCAACCTCTTCAGCGCGCAGATCCCGCAGCTTCCGGCCGAGCATCCGCGCCCGGCGCGCCACCACCCGGGCGAAGGTCAGATCGTCCAGATCTTCCGATTCGATTTCCTGGCCGCGGCCGATGTATTCCCGTTTCGAATTCGGCATGTCCGCCTCCCTCCCGTGTTGCCCATGTTGCGCCATGCGCGACAGGTGCCTGCCGGCGCGATGACCCGACCGGAACGAGTCTCCCCGATCTGCTGCGTACTATCGGCGGGCGCTATCGCTCAAACGTCACAGAGTGGGAAACACCGTCCAGATCCAGGTGGGCGACTGCCGGTTCCGTCCGGGCGATCACCTTGCCGCGGCGAATGACATGGAGGCGGGCCGGCTTCAGACGGATCGCCTCGACCGGGTCGGCGGCCTGCAGGATCACCAGATCGGCATGGCAGCCGGGTTCCAGCCCATAACCGTCGAGATGCATGACCTCCGCCGCGTTCGTCGTGACGGCGTCGAACAGAGAGCGCATCTCGTCGCGGCCGGTCATGTGGCCGACATGGACCGCCATATGGGCGACCTCCAGCATGTCGTGACTACCCAGGCTGTACCACGGGTCCATCACGCAATCATGGCCCAGCGCGACATTGACCCCGGCAGCCATCAACTCCTTCACCCGGGTCATGCCGCGGCGCTTGGGATAGGTGTCGTGGCGCCCCTGGATCGCGATATTGATCAACGGGTTGGCGATTGCCGTTAATCCGGCCTCGGCGATCAGCGGGATCAGCTTGCTGACGTAATAATTGTCCATGGAATGCATCGAGGTGAGGTGCGAGCCGGCAACCCTGCCCTGCAGGCCCAGGCGCACGGTCTCCGCCGCCAGGGTCTCGATATGCCGGGACATGGGATCGTCGGTCTCGTCGCAATGCATGTCGACCAGCAGGCCGCGTTCGGTCGCGATCTCGCAGAGCGCAGTCACCGAACGGGCGCCATCGGCCATGGTGCGTTCGAAATGCGGAATCCCACCGACCACGTCGACCCCCATCTCCAGCGCCCGGATCAGATTCTCGCGAGCGCTCGGCAGGCGGAAGAAACCGTCCTGCGGGAAGGCGACCAGTTGCAGGTCGATCCAGGGAGCGATCTCTCGCTTGACCTCCAGCAGCGCCTCGACCGCCAGCAACCGATCGTCGCCGATATCCACATGGCTGCGGATCGCCAGGGTGCCCCGCGCAATCGACCATCTGGTCAGCGCCAACGCCCTTTCCTTCAGCGCCTCGATGGTGAGGTCCGGCTTCAACTCGCCCCACAGCGCGATGCCTTCCAGCAGCGTGCCGCTCTCGTTCATGCGCGGCAGTCCGAGGCTCAGTGTCGCATCCATGTGAAAATGCGAGTCGACGAAGGGCGGCGTGACGAGCCTGCCCGTAGCGTCGATGGTCTCGCCGGCCTGTGCATCGAGGCTCTCGGCAACATCGACGATCCGGCCATCCTTGATGCCGATGGACATGCCGGAGCGGCCGTCCGGCAGATTGCCGTTGCGGATCAGGAGATCAAGCATGGCGTCACCTCCTCGGGGCAAATCATACCCGTTCCCCCCGCCGGAACGGCACCAGCAGGGCCTGAGGGTAGCGTGCGCGTCGGGCCATGACGACCATGGCGGCGATCGACAGCAGGTAGGGCAGCATCAGGAAGAACTGGTACGGGATCACTGCGCCGGCGAATTGCTGAGCGCGGACCTGCAGGGCGTCCAGACCGGCGAACAGCAGGGCGCCCAGCAACGCCTTGCCGGGCCGCCAGGAGGCGAAGATCACCAGCGCCACGCAGATCCAGCCGCGACCGTTGATCATGCCGAAGAAAAAGGCGTCGAAGGCCGACATTGTGATGAAGGCGCCGCCGACCGCCATCAGGGCGCTGCCGACCATCACTGCGCCGGTGCGCACCGCCAGCACGTCGATGCCCTGGGCCTCGACCGCGACCGGATTTTCGCCGGCCATGCGCACCGCCAGCCCCACCGGCGTGCGGTACAGCGCGTACCAGACCACAGGCACGATGGCGAGCGCCAGATAGGTCATCGGCGTCTGGGTGAAGAAGGCCTCTCCCAGAAACGGGATGTCCGACAGGAACGGCACCGCCACGGGCTGGAACGGCACGATCTTGGGCGGCGTGGTCGCCGCCGGCAGCAGCATGCGGAAGATGTAATAGCTGAGCGACGAGGCGACCAGGGTGATGCCGATGCCGGTGACATGCTGGGACAGTCCCAGATAGACGGTGAAGCCGCTGTGCAGCAGCCCGAACAGGGCGCCGACGAAGGCCGCGAACAGCACCCCCGTCCACAGGTCGCCGCCCTGATAGACCCACATCCAGCCGCACATGGCGCCCATGGTCATGATGCCCTCGATGCCCAGATTCAGCACCCCGGCGCGCTCACAGATCAGCTCGCCCAGGGTGCCGAAGACCAGCGGGCTGACGATCCTGAGCGTCGCCGCCCAGAACCCGGCCGTCAGGAAGATTTCGAAAAGGTCCAGCATGTTACCGCCAGCGGATGCGATAGCGGGTGAGCATGACGCTGACCAGGATCGCCAGCACCGACAGTCCGACCAGCACGTCGGCGATGTAGGTCGGGATGTTGGCCGCCCGGCTCATGGCGTCGGCGCCGACATAGACGGCGGAGAGGAACAGCGCCGAGGCGATCACCCCGATCGGATGCAGCTGCGCCAGCATGGCGACGGCGATGCCGGTGTAGCCGAAGCCCGGCGACAGATCGAGCGTCAGGTAGCCCTTCAGCCCGGCCACCTCGCTGACGCCGGCCAGACCGGCCAGGCCGCCGCTGATAAGCGCGGTGCGGATCACCGTGCGCTCGACATGGATGCCGGCGAAACGGGCGGCGGCCGGATTGTGGCCGACGGCGCGGATCTGATAGCCCCAGACGGTGAAACGCATCAGCGCCCACACCAGCACCGCGGCCAGCACCGCGAAGATCAGACCGGCATGCAGCCGGCCGCGCGCCAGCAGCTTGGGAAACACGCCGTCGTCGATGATCGGCGCGGCCTGCGGCCAGCCGAGCGCCATGGGGTCCTTCCACGGCCCCTCGATCAGGTAGCTGACGAACAACAGGATCACGAAGTTCAACAGCAGCGTGGTCACCACCTCGTCGACCTTGAGATGGGTCTTCAGCAGCACCGGCACGATCAGGATGGCGCCGCCGGCCAGCGCCCCGACGAGCATCAGGAAGGGCACCATCAGGATCGGCGGCATTTGCACGATGCCGGTGCCGAAGAAGGTGACCGCAAGGGCGCCGCAATAGAGCTGCCCTTCCGCGCCGATGTTGTAGAACTTCGCCCGGAAGGCGACCGCCGCCGCCAGTCCGGTGAAGATGAGCGGGATCGACCGGGTCAGGGTCTCCTTCAAGGCGAAGGACGAGCCGAGCGCGCCCTGGAACAGCAGCCCGTAAGCGTTCAGCACCGGCTCTCCGGTCCACAGGATCAGTCCCGAACCGATCACCAGCGAGGCGGCGATCGCCACCACCGGGGCAAGTCCGGCCCGCCACAGCGAGACATGGGCGCGGGGCTCAATCTGCATGGGCCGGCTCCGGCTGATGGCCGGCCATCATCAATCCGATCTCCTGGATGGTGACCGCAGCGCGGTCGAAGGGGCCGGCGAGCCGGCCGTGATAGAGCACAGCGACCCGGTCGGAGAGCGCAAGCACCTCATCCAGATCCTCGGAGATCAGCAGGATGCCGGCACCGTCCCGTCGCGCCTGCAGCAGCCTTGTCTGCACATAGGCGATGGCGCCTTCGTCCAATCCGCGCACCGGCTGGTTGGCCAGGATCAGGGCCGGCTGCGGCGACAGGGCGCGGGCCAGGATCAGCTTCTGCATGTTGCCGCCCGACAGCAGCTTGGTCTGGGCCGGCGGCCCTTCGCAACGGATGTCGTATTCGGCGATCAGGCCGGCGGCCCGGTCCAGGCATGCGGATTTGTCGATCACCACCCCGGCGCGGCTGACCGGGCGCTCGGCCAGGGTTTCGCTGATCAGGTTCTCCCACACCGTCATGTCGCCGACCACGCCGGATGCATGCCTGTCCTCGGGAATGCGCCCGACCCCGCGGCGCACCATGTCGCGCGGCGAGAAGTGCCGCAGCGCCTCGCCGAACAGTGTCACCTGTCCGGCCTCCGGCCGCGCCAGGCCGGACAGCAGGTCGGCCAGCGCCCCCTGCCCGTTTCCCGCGACGCCGGCGATGCCGACGATCTCATGGGCCCGGATGGTCAGATCAACCTGGTCGAGCGACGGCCCGTGTCCGCCGGCCACCGTCACCCCCGCCAGTTCCAACACCGGAACTCCCGACGCCATCGGCTCGAGGCTCGGCCGGGTGACGGCGCGCCCGACCATCATCTCCGCCAGCATGGCCCGGTCGGCCTCGGCGGTTGCGACCGTGCCGACGATCCTGCCCCGGCGCAGCACCGCCACCCGGTCGCTGATCTTCAGGATCTCGTGCAGCTTGTGGGAGATGAAGATGATCGACAGCCCCTTGGCGGTCAGTCGTTTCAGGGTCCTGAACAGGTCGTCGGATTCCTGCGGCGTCAGCACCGCCGTCGGCTCGTCGAGGATCAGGATGCGGGCATCGCGATAGAGCGCCTTCAGGATCTCGACCCGCTGGCGCTCGCCGACCGAAAGCTCGCCGACCGGCAGGTCGGGCGCTACCGCGAGGCCGAAATCCTTGGCCAGCCGGGCCAGCTTGGCGCGGGCCGCCGCCCGGTCCTGGCGGATCGACCACAGCGTCTCGGTGCCCAGCACGATGTTGTCGAGGACGGTCAGATTGTCGGCCAGGGTGAAATGCTGATGGACCATGCCGATTCCGGCCGCCAGCGCCGCCATGGTGGATCCCGGCGGCAGCGCCGACCCGTCCACCCGGATATTGCCCTCGTCGGCCGTGTAATGGCCGAACAGGATGTTCATCAGCGTCGTCTTGCCAGCACCGTTCTCACCCAGCAGGGCCAGGATCTCGCCCCGCTCCACCGACAGCGAGATGCCGTCATTGGCGACCAGTTCGCCGAAGCGCTTGGTGATGTCGTGGAATTCTAGGACGGGCATGGGGCGGCCGGTTCCGATGCTGCGAGGCTGGTACTGGCGGACAGACTCCCCCTCACCCTCCCACGGCTTCGCCGCGGGTCCCTCCCTCTCCCACAAGGGGAGAGGGATTTCTAACCGCGCCGGCCTCATACCCCTCTCCCCATGTGGGAGAGGGAGGGACCCGCCGCCAAGGGCGGTGGGAGGGTGAGGGGTCTAAAGAAATCTCCCAGCAATCAATAGGTTGATTTCGGTTCCTCGTCGTTGATGGTGACGGTGAAGTCGCCGGCGAGGATCTGGGCCTGGACCTGTTCGACCTGCGCCTTGGCATCGGCCGGGATGCGGTCCTCGAACTCGTAATACGGCGCGAGGCTGGCGCCGCCGCGCTGCATCATGGTCCATTCCTTGTAGTCCTCGGCGGCGAAGGTGCCGTCCTTGACGCGGCTCACCGCATGCGCGATCGCCGCCGTCATGTCCCACAGGGCCGAGGTCACGACAACATCGGTGCCGTTCTCCTCCTGGTTCATGTCGTTGACGTTGCCAAACGCGATGATGCCCTTCTCCCGCGCCGCGTCGACCACGCCGGCGCGCTCGGCATAGAGCACGTCGACACCGGCCTCGATCTGCGCGAAGGCCGCCTCCTTGGCCTTTGGAGGGTCGTACCAGGACCCGATGAAGGTGACCTTGAACTCGACCTCGGGATTGACCGAGCGGGCGCCCTCGATGAAGGCGTGGAACAGCCGGTTGACCTCGCCGATCGGATAGCCGCCGACCATGCCGATGCGATTGCTCTCGGTCATCGATCCGGCAATAATTCCCATCAGATAGCAGGGTTCGTGAATGTAGTTGTCGAAGACGGCGAAGTTCGAGCCATGGGGCTGGAACGGGTCGCCCATCAGGAACGCCACCTCCGGGTATTCATCCGCCACCTGGCGCGCCTCGCGGCTGATGCCGAAGGCCTCGCCGACGATCAGCTTCACCCCGCTCTCGGCATATTCGCGCAGCACCCGGATGTAGTCGGTGTTGGCGACCTTCTCGGAGAAGGAATACTCGATCTCGCCGGCCTCTTGCGCCGCGACCAGGGCCTGGTGCAGCCGGGCGTCCCATTTCTGCTGGATCGGCTGGGTGTAGATGCCGGCGACCCGGATGGTCTCGGCAAAGGCCGGCCTGACGCCGAGTGCAGTAGCTCCCGTCACGGCGCCGATCAATGCCAGCGCCGTTCGTCTTGTGAATGCATAGGTCATTTGGTGCTTTCCCTGTCCTGTGTTGCGCCCTCCCCGAAAGCATGGCGACCTTCGTCCCGCGGCCTGCAAGCCCATGCTTCCGGGCGCCGCCCGCCTATCGGTCTTTCTGCGGCGCCTGGGTTGGAGTAAATCCCAGCCCCGGATGCCGGGCAAGGTGAAACTCCCCGCGGCGGCGAATGATCGGCTAGGGTTCCATGGCGGCACTCGGCATATGCGCGAGAGGATCGACGGCCAATCGACCGGTGTCCGTAAGGTCGATCAGCCGACCTGGTATTAAGCGGCGAGACAAGCCATGACAAATGCCGGCGCACGACCCAAGAGCATTCTGGCGGCCTCGATCGTCGCCATGGCCTTTGGCGGTTTGACAATCGTGTCCGGAGGCACCGCGCTGTTCGGAGGCGCGGTGTTGCGCGCGGCATACGGCGACGTCGTGCCATATGTCCTGTGGTTCAATTTCCTTGCCGGCTTCGCCTATGTCCTGTCCGGCATCGGATTGTTCCGGTCGAAGCGCTGGGCGGCGCAGCTTGCGGTCCTGATCGCTGCCGCGAGCGCCCTCGTCCTGGCAGCCCTCGCAATCCATGTGGCGACAGGCGGCGCGTTCGAAATGCGCACCGTCGGGGCCATGATCCTGCGCACCGGCGTGTGGATCGTGATCGCCGTGTTGGCCTGCCGGGCGCTCGGATGTCGCATTCCCCGACCAATGGGGACCTGACCGGACCCCGCGTCGCCGGAGCCATCAGAGACGCGGATCGACCGGTTCGGACTCCAGGGCCAGGACACCGAAGACGCATTCGTGGACCCGGCGCAACGGTTCGCGATCGACGAAGCGATGCAGCGCCTCGTATCCGAGGGAGAATTCGCGAATGGCGAGCGACCGCTTGCGGCCCAGACCGCGACGGCGCAGGCGCTCCAGATTGCCGGGCACGTCGTATTCCGGACCATAGATGATCCGCAGGTATTCCGGGCCACGGCATTTGAGGGCCGGCTGGACAAACCCCCGCGTGCCGCGCGAAATCGGTGTCATCGGCTTGACCACCATGCCCTCGCCGCCGACGCCGGTCATCTCGGTCCACCAATCGGTCGCCGCATGAACTGCCCCGGAATCGGCGAGGTCGACAACTCGGTGGGCGGTCGCCATCAGGACCGGGTCACCGCTATCGGCCAGTTCGGCCAGGGTGCGCATGTGCCAGGCGTGGTCGCGGTCGGCATGCACCACGGCTTTCGTCGCCAGCAGCTGGAACGGCGCGATTCGATAATCATCAAGGCTTCGCACCGGCCAGCAATAGTGCCGGTAGGCCTTGGCGTAGCGCTCGATGCGGTCGCGCCGGTCACGGATCCTGGCGACCGCGCCGCCGGTTTCGATGCCTCGCGACTCTGCGCCGGCCATCACCATTTCCATGTCCGCCAGGTTGGATCGGGCGGCCGAGGCGACGCTGGCATACTGGCCGGCGATCAGCGATTGCGCCTTCGCCGACCAGGGCATCAATTCGGCATCGAGCACGAACCAGCCGGTCTCGAACCGCTCCCACCATCCGGCGGCGTCGGCGGCGGCCCGCACCCGCGCCAGCATTGCCTCTGCCGTCTGGCGATCGTTGAAGAACGGGCGTCCGGTTCGGGTGTAGATGGCCCCGGTCTCGCCGCTATCTATGCCGAAGCGCTCGCGCGCCTGATCGCCATCGCGGCAGACCACCAGCACCGCGCGGGAGCCCATGTGCTTCTCCTCGCAGACCACCGTGCCGCTGTCCTGGCCGGCAAAATAGCCGAAGGCCTCCGCCGGATGCTCCAGCAGCCCCGGTTGCTCAGTCGTGGCCGAGGGAGACATGGTCGGCGGCAGATAAACCAGCCATTTCGGGTTGATGGCAAAGCGGGCGATGGTCTCCAGCGCCGGTGTCGCCTGGTCCTCCAGGATGGTCACGGTCCTGGCAAGGCGCGTTTCGATGATCCGCTTGCCGCGCACGTCGTCGATATCCAGCAGATCGTCAGCCGCCGCCTGGGCCGACATCCCGCCTGTGCCGGGGTGCAGCGGGCGTACCGGCTCGGCATGGATTTGCGCCGCCGGGATCGATACCAGGTCGCGCTCGGGCCAGCGCAGGGCGGTCAGCTTGCCGCCGAAGACGCAGCCTGTGTCGATGCAGAGCGTGCCGTTCAGCCATTCGGCTTCCAAGACCGGCGTATGGCCGTAGACGATCTGGACGCCGCCGCGATATTCGGCGGCCCAGTTATGCCGCACCGGCAGCCCGAACTCATCTGTCTCGCCGGTGGTCTCGCCAAACATGGTAAAGGCGCGGATCGCGCCGGAGGCACGGCCAATCATGGACTCCTTGATCCCGGCATGGGCAACCGCCAGGCGCCCCTCGTCGAGCCAATAATGGCTGATCAGCCCGTCCAGAAACGCACGCGCACTCTTGCGGAAAATCTCCGGTTCGGCCGCGATCTGTTCGATCGACTCCGCGAGGCCATGGGCGATCCTGACCTTGCGGCCATTCATCCACTTCAGCAGCTTCTCGTCGTGGTTGCCACGCACGCAAAGGCCGGTGCCGGCCTCGACCATCGACATGACCAGGCGCAGCACGTCCGGCGTCCGTGGGCCGCGATCCACGAGATCGCCGACGAACACCGCGCGGCGGCCTTCGGGCGGCGTCACCGTGCAGGTCCGCTCCTCGCCTTCCCCCTTGAACCGCACCGCATAGCCCAGCCGCTCGAGCAGCGCCTGCAATTCATCGCAGCAGCCATGGACGTCGCCGATTATGTCGAAAGGTCCGGCGGTCCTGCGGCGGTCGGTCCATAGCGGCTCGCGCACGAGCGTGGCCGCATCCATCTCGGCGACGGAGCGCATGATGTGCACGTGGCGATAGCCCTCCTTCTGGAGGCCTCGCAAGCCGCGCCCGAGGGCGCGGGTCTGGTTGCGCACCACATGCGGGCCGAACTGACGGTCGGGACGGCCGGCATTGCGTTCATGACAAACCGCCTGGCCGACATCGCAGACCAAGGCAACCGGCAGCGCATGATGCCGGCGCGCCAGCGCCACGTATCGGCGGCGATCCTCCGCCCGGACATTGGTGGCGTCGACCACGGTCAGACGCCGCGCCGCGAGCCGTTGCTCGATGATGAAATGCACCAGTTCGAAGGCCGGACCAGTGGCGGTCTGATCGTTCTCGTCATCGGCCACGATGCCGCGGCAGACATCCGATGAGACGATCTCGGTCGGCTTGAAATGCGCCTTGGCGAAGGTCGACTTGCCGGAGCCGGACGCGCCGATCAGTACGACGAGCGCGAAATCGGGAATGCGGTAATCCGTCATTGCGCCACTCCGCGCTCGAAGACCGCCATCTGGCTGGGCGAGCCATGGTCGGGATCGACCTCGCCGATCGCCGCCACCCGAACGCCGTAGCCGTATTCGCCCGCGACTCGATCCGCCCAGGCCCGGAACTCGGACCTGGTCCATTCGAAACGATGATCGGGATGGCGCAGCCGGTCGGGCGGCATGCCCTCGAACAGCACGTTGTATTCCCGGTTCGGCGTGGTCACGATTACGGTGTCGGGCTTTGCATAGTGAAACACCACGCGCTCGATGGCCGGCAACCGATCCTCGTCGAGATGCTCGATCACCTCCACAAGGGCGGCCGCGTCGTAGCCCTCGATCCGCCGGTCGCGATAGGTCAGCGCGCCATGGCACAGAGATATGCGTGCACGCTGGCGCTCGGACATGCCGTCGAGCCTCAGCCTGTTGGAGGCATGCTCGAGAGAGCGGATGCTGGTGTCCAGCCCGACGATCTCGGTGAACTGCCGGTTCGCCAGCAGGTGCTTGAGCAGCTTTCCCTCGCCGCAGCCAAGGTCGACGACCCGGCGCGCGCCGCACTCGGACAGCGCGGCGGTCACCGTCTCCAGCCTGAGATCGTGCAGCCGGATCGGCTTTTCCAGCGCGTCCTCGACGCTGTCCTTGCTTTCGGGCGCCAACTCCTCCTCCGACGCCTCCGCCGTCGCAAGGCGCTCCAGGGCCTCGCGCACCAGACGTTGCCGCCGGCGCAGATAGCGTCGGACGATGAAGTCCTTCTCCGGGTGGCCTTCCAGCCATCCAGACCCCTTGGCCAGCAGCTTTTCGACCTCGTCCTGGGCGAGGAAATAGTGCTTCGAGCCGTCCAGCACCGGGATCAGCACGTAAAGGTGCGACAACAGATCGGCGAGCCGGGTCACCGCGCTTAAGCGCAGGCGAATGAACGGGCCGTCGCCGAGATCGGGCATGGTCTCGTCGAGCGGGATCGGCGTTTCCTCAACGGTGTAGCCCAGCGGCTCGAACAACCGCGCCACGACGCCCTCACGTCCACGCGCGGCCAGCGCGGGCACGGTCGCCTCCAGCGGGATCGGCGTGTCCGCCAGGGCCTGGCGATGCTTCGACCGCCCGCCCATGGCGGTGCCTAGGCATTGCGAGATGGCGACCGACAGCAGCGACGACGCGGCATAGGGCCGATCGTTGACATATTGGTCGAGCAGGCCGCTGCCCTGTCCCTTGCCCCGCACGAGCGCGACCGGATCGACCTCGACGCAGAGCGCGAAGGTGCAGCGATCTTCTTCCGCCTCCGGGAACACCATCACCGCCCGGCCAAAGGTCAGGTCTTTCTCATGAAGGCGGTCCGGGTTCTTGTGCAGCAGGAAGCCGAGATCGGTCGCCGGTTGGTGGCTGGTGGAGATTGTCAGCAGCACTGCGCATCCTCCCCGACCAGCACCCGGAACAGGGCGTTGGCCTCGTCCAGCAAATCGGCCGAACGCTCGTTCAGGGTCTCCAGCCGACTCCGCGCATCGGCGATCTCCGACTTGACGAGGGCGTCAAGCTCCGGGATCCGCGGCCCGGCGCCAAGCTCGCGGGTCTTCGCCTTGCGGGCCAGCAACTCGTCAAGAAACGCCTCGACGCCCGCCGCCAGATCGGCCGCCCGCCGCAGTGCCTCGAACTCCATCGGCACCGGCTCTCCGGGACGGCGGCGCAGCCAGCACAGCGCCAGAACCGGCCGCAGCACATAGAAGTATTTCTTCAACCGAACCGATTCCTTGTCGGCGACGTATTTGCGGTACTGGCTTTCGGCCAGATGCAGATAGTGGTGCGTCGACGAGCGTCGGAATGCCGCCTTGTCGGCCAGGGCCGTCAACTGCGCCATGGCCGCCACGTCCGCGCGATAGACGATCGGCGATCGCAGCCATTCCAGCAGTACCGGGTTCGGCTTGATGGCAAGTTGCAGGGCCTTCTTCAGGTCCCAGCCGCCGATGTCCAAGTCGCCGTCGATCGGCCGCTCGATCACGTCCCTGCGACTGTCGATAGAGAGGTACCAGTCGCGCGGCCGGACATAGACGAAACGCACGTCGTAATCTGAATCCGGCGATGGAAAGCCCCAGGCACGGCTGCCGGACTCCACTGCGAACAGAATGCGCGCACCCTCCTCCACGGCGATCGCATTCAGGCGATCGGCGATCTGCGCCCGCATATCAGCCGGAATCGGATGCTGCTCGCTCATGGTGCACCTTTCATGACGCAGAACTTCTAAGGGTTGATTGCCGAAAGAGGGCAGAAACGAAAAAACCCTCCCCGGCGGTCTGCCGCGGGAGGGTCGGATGTCGGCAACACCGGATCGGTGTCTACCGCATGATCGCCACCCTGCCCCGCCGGCGCCAATTCCGCAGGCATGACCGACCGCCGCCGGTAATCGGCGCGGGGAGTCGGAGAAATCTGTGTATCAACATCGCCTGCACGGCATCAGCCTCGGTTGTCCGGGCGGCCCGGTATTCAACAGATGCGGGTTATGGTCGATCGCAATCGGGCTGTCAAGCGGCCGTCCCGGGACAACCGCTTGACCCGCGCCAATCACAGATTGAGCTGGTAGCTGACCGGGACGTAGCGGTAGCCCTGGCCCATACGTTCCACGTAGCCGACCGCGGGGAACGGCATGTGGTAGCTGGTGAAGGGGATGCGGTCGGTGGCCAGCATGTCAAGCAGGGTCCGGCGGGTGGCGGCCGCGCCCTCCTTGTCCATGTCGAAGCGGACATGCCAGTCCGGCACCTGCATGGAGACCACGTAGTGATTGCAGAAATCGCCGCCCAGCAGGATGCGGCGGCCGTCGCTCTCGATATGGAACGCGGTGTGGCCCGGGGTGTGCCCGAAGGCCGAGATGCCGCGAATGCCCGGCACCACCTCGTCCTCGTTGCCGATGAAGGTCATCTTCTCGGCCAGCGGCGTGACATTCGATTCCGTGAGCTTGGCGAAGCCTTCGGTCGGGCCGGCCATGCGGTCCGGATGGGACCAGAAATCGAACTCGGTCGAGGCGGTCACGTAGCGCGCATTGGAGAACAGCGGCTGGCCGTCCTCCATCAGCCCGCCGATATGGTCGGGATGGAAGTGGGTCAGCACCACCACGTCGACCTGGTCCGGGGAATAGCCGACGCGGCCGAGGGCGGCGGCGAGATTGCCGGCATTGGGCCGACGGGCGGCGCCGTTGCCGCTGTCGAACACGACCAGCGATGCGCCGGTGTTCACCACCACCGGCGTGAAGCCGATCTCCATCCGGTCGGGGGGCAGGAAATTCTCCTCGGCCAGGGCCATCACCGCGCTGGCCGACTGGTCCTCGCCGAAGATCGGATGCGGGCCATCGAGCTGCACCGCGCCATCGTTGATCGTCGTCACCTCGAACTGGCCGATCGTGAAGCGGTAATGCTCCGGCAGCGATGCGCCGGCCAACGGGGCCGCGGCCGCCGCCGGCCGTATTCCGCCGGCGACCAATGGCAGCGCCGCACCGCCGGCCGCCGCAGCCAGGATGCCGCGCCTGGAAACCGTCTGCGAAGTCTTCATCTGTATCCTCCCGTTTCGGATCTGATAGCAAGACGACCCGGACGGGCCACCGTTTATTCCGAGCAATATGGATGTGTCGCCGGTTTTGGCGAGCCGTCCCGGACACATTCCTGTGATCTGGTCGGCAAGCGGCGGCGATTGACCATCCGGCCGCGGAATGGTCAAACGCGTGATCTCCCTGCGATCAGGCCCGCCATGCCCGCCCTGCCCGACTATTCGCTGCTGCAGTTCGCCGTGCTGGCGGCCGCCTTTCTGGTCGGCGGCATCGTCAAGGGCACGATCGGCTTCGGGCTGCCGCTAGTCACCATTGCGCTGATGGCCAATGTGGTGCCGCCGAAGGAGGCGGTCGGCATCAGCGTGCTGCCGACCCTGGCCTCCAACCTGCTGCTGGTGCTGGAAGCCAAGCATCCGGGAGCGGTGATCCGCCGGCACGGCGCTCTCATGGCGATGCTGCCGATCGGCGTTGCGGTCGGGGCGATGTCGATCCGGGCGATCGACGGCCAGACCCTGCTGCTTGGGCTGGGGATCGTGGTCATCGTCTTCGCGGTACTGGACGTCTTCCAATTGCGGCTGACCGTTCCGCCAGGACGCGAGCGGCTGTCCGGGGCCGCCGCCGGATTCGCCGGCGGGCTGTTCGGAGGGCTGAGCGGGGTCTACGGACCGCCAATGGTGCTGCACCTGCTCGGGCTCGGTCTGGACCGCACCGCCTATATCAGCGCCGTCGGCATCCTGTGGACGACCGCGGCGGCGTCGATCACCATCGCATTCGGCGTGGTCGATCTGCTGACCGCGCCCCTGGCGCTGATCGCGATCGCCCTGATGGTGCCCATGGCGGCCGGCATGGGCGTGGGCCGGCTGGTGCGGCTGAGGCTGAACCCGGTCTGGTTCCGGCGAGCCATCGCGGCCGGCCTGTTCGCGGCGGCAGTGCGGCTGGTCGTGACCGGGCTCGGTTAGCGGTGTCCGGATGCGCCGATGATCCATGCTCATGGCCAGGCCGAACAAGAAGTAGGCGCGTGTCGATTGCGGTCGATGACCGGACAGATCGCTATCAGCCCGCCGAGAACCAGATCATGTCGAAACCGTCACTTGGGAATCCGCAATGAGCCTGCCCATCACCACAGTTCTCACCAGCCTGCTCGCCTTGCTGTTCGTGCGCCTGAGTTTTCAGGTCATCAAGCTGCGGCGCAAGAACCAGGTGTCGCTCGGCGATGGCGGCCATGACGACCTCCAGCGCGCCATTCGCGGTCAGGGCAACTGCGCGGAATATGCGCCGATCGGCGTGTTGCTGGTCCTGGTCGCCGAACTGCAGTCCGGCGGCACTGTGCCGACCATCGTGGTCGGCGTCCTTGCGGCCCTCTTCCTGCTCGGCCGGATCATGCATGGATACGCCTTTGCCTTCACGGCCAAGAACATGGCCCTGCGCGTCCGCGGCATGCAGTTGACGGTTCTTCCCATCATCGTGCTGGCGGCGTGGAACCTGCTGATGCCGGCGGTCGCCTTCATCAACCCGACCGCACCATAGGCACTACCCCAGGCAAAGCCGCCGGGTTTCCCCGGCGATCACACCTTCCTCGTCGGTGGTCATGACGAAGGCTCCGACAGCGGAGTCCGGAGTCGAAATACACTCTGCGTGGCGGGCGTTGGCCTGTGGTTCCAGGGTCACCCCGAGCCAGGCGGCGCCATCGCAGATGCGGGCGCGGATGGCGGCGGAGTGCTCGCCGATGCCGCCGGTGAACACCAGCCCGTCCAGCCCGCACAACGCCGCGGCCATCGACCCGATCTCCCTCACCGCGCGATAGACGAACAGGTCGACCGCACGTACGGCGTCGGGTTCGGTGCTGTCCAGCAGGGTGCGCATGTCGTTCGACAACCCCGACACGCCAAGCATGCCGGACTCGTTGAACAGCATCCGCCGGACATCGACGACGCTCATCCCCAGTTCCTCGAGCAGGAACAGCACCGCTCCCGGGTCCAGCTGTCCGGGACGGTTGCCCATCGCCAAACCGTCCAGCGGCGTCAGCCCCATGGTCGTCGCCACGCTCTTCAGGTCGTGCAAGGCGCAAAGGCTGGCACCGTTGCCGAGATGGGCGACGACGATGCGCCCCGTGGCCCGGTCGCCGGCGATGGCGGGCAGCCGGTCGGCGATCGACTGATAGGAGAGTCCGTGAAACCCGTAGCGTCGCACGCCGGCATCGGTGACCGCCTTGGGCAGGGCGAACGCTCGACCAACCCATGGTATTGTCTGATGAAAAGCTGTGTCAAAACAAGCGACTTGCGGCAATTTCTCCCAAGCCGCTTTAATTGCCAGGATACCCGCGAGGTTATGCGGGTTGTGGCTGCGGGCCAGCGGGATCAGCCGCTCGATCTCGGCCAGCACCGCCGCATCGACCAGCACTGGCGCCGTGAAGCGCGACCCGCCATGCACCACCCGGTGACCGGCAGCGACCAGTCTCAGCCCGAGGCTGTCGCGGATCAGGGCGATCAACCAGCCGATCAGCGCCGCGTGGCTCGGCGCCCCGCCCGACGGCAGGTCCGGCAGATCGAGCGCATCGCCGGACTCGTCGAGGATCTTGGCGCTCAGCGCGGTTCCGATGCCGCTGATCTGGCCGCTGTAGAGCGGCGTGTCACCGTCCTGCGCCGGGTAGAGGGCGAACTTCAGGCTGGAGCTGCCGGCGTTGAGCGTCAGCAGTGCGTCCATCGAGCGGCGGCCGCCGACTAGCCGGCGGCGTGCTGGTCCAGGGTCTTGCGGAACACCTCGATCATCTCGTCGATATGCGAGCGCTCGGCGACGAAGGCCGGCGCCAGGATCGCCGTATCGCCGGTGAACTTCACATGCATGCCGTTCCAGAACATGTCCTTCTGGAGCTGGCCGCCACGCCGCCCGGGCGCACCGTCGCCATGCACCTCGATGCCGGCCATCATGCCGTATCCCCTGAGGTCGTAGACCATCGGATGGTCCTGCAGGCTCCACACCGCGTCGAGGAAATAGTCGGACATCGCCGCGGCGCGCTCGAACAACCCCTCGTTCTCGTAGATCTCCTGGGCGGCGAGGCCGGCGGCGCAGGCGGCCGGATGGCCGGAATAGGTGTAGCCATGGAAGAACTCGATGGCATTCTCCGGCGCCGCTTCGGTGATCGCCTCGTAGACGTGGTCCTGGACGGCCACGGCGCCCATCGGGATGGCCCCGTTGGTCAGCGCCTTGGCCATGGTGACGATGTCCGGCGTGACGCCGAACGCATCGGCGCCGAACGGGGTCCCCATCCGGCCGAAGCCGCAGATCACCTCGTCGAACACCAGCAGGATGCCGTGCCGGTCGCAGATCTCGCGCAGCCGCTGCAGATAGCCGACCGGCGGCACCAGCGTGCCGGTCGAGCCCGCCACCGGCTCCACGAACACCGCCGCGATGGTGGAGCCGCCATAGGTCTCGCAGAAGCGCTGCAGATCGTCGGCCAGTTCGGCGCCGCTGGTCGGCTGCCCGCGCTGGAAGCGGTTCTGCTCCAGCCAGGTGTGCCGCATCATCACCACGCCTGGCATGGTGACCGGGAAGGTCTCGCGGTTCTTGACCATGCCGGACAGCGACACGCCGCCCATGTTGACGCCGTGATAGGCGCGCTCGCGCGACACGAAGCGCAGCCGTTGGGACTGGCCCTGGGCACGATGATAGGCCATGGCGATCTTCAGCGCGGTGTCGATCGATTCCGATCCGGAATTGGTGAAGAACACGCTGTTGATCGGCTCGGGCAGGAGGTTGGCGACCTTGCTGGCCAACGCAAACGAGCCGGGATGGCCAAGCTGGAAGGGCGCTGTGTAGTCGTTGGTGGTCATCTGGGCATGGACCGCGTCGGCGATCTCTTTGCGGCCATGTCCGGCCGGGCAGCAGAACAGGCCAGACGAGCCATCGATCAGCTTGCCGCCGGAATGGTTCCAGCAATACACGCCCTCGGAGCGCACGATCAGGCGGGGCTCTGCCTTGAACTCGCGGTTGCCGGTGAACGGCATCCAATGGTTTTCCAGCGTATTCACACGTTGCTTGTCGTGCTCGAGAACCTGGACTTCAGCGCTCATGACAGACTCCACGCCGTTGCGGTTGACCGGGCTGGGATACTAGTGTGGTGCTCTGGCTCCATCGTAGGACCAGATCGGACCGAACCGTCATGCCACCTTTGGGGTGGCCTCGAGAAGCGGAGACGATGCGCGACGCGCTCTTCCACCTGGAACGCACCGAGGCGACGACGCTGCAGTCGCAGATCCGCCAGACGCTGGTTTCCGCGGTGCTGGACGGGCAGTTGGCGCCGGGCAGCCCGGTGCCGTCGACCCGGGCGATGGCGCGCCGGCTGAAGGTTTCGCGCAATACGGTGACGCTGGCCTATCAGGCTCTGGTCAGCGACGGATTCCTGGCAGCGCGGGAGCGTAGCGGGTTCTACGTCGCCGAGGATGCCCACGCGACGCATTTCGAGCCGAGCGGCCTGCAGACCGCAAGCGCCGGGTCGCCGGTCGACTGGTTGCGCCGGTTCAGGGTCCAGCCGACACGGCAGGCCAATATCGAAAAGCCGATCGATTGGCGGCAATACCGCTACCCGTTCATTTACGGCCAAATGGATTCCGAACTGTTCCCGATCGCCGAATGGCGCGATTGCGTGCGGCAGGCGATGGGCACGCGCTGGCTGGATGCCTGGACCGAGGACCGCTACAGCCAGGACGACCCGATGCTGATCGAGCATATCCGCCGGCGCATCCTGCCCCGGCGCGGCATCTCGGCGAATGACGACGAAGTGCTGGTGACCCTGGGGGCGCAGAACGCGCTGTATCTGCTGGCCAGCCTGTTCGTGACACCGGCGACCACGGTGGCGGTCGAGAACCCCGGCTATCCGGACGTGCGCAACATCTTCCGGCTCAGGACCGATCGGGTCCGGCCAATTCCGGTCGACGATGACGGCATCGTCGTCGACGACCGCCTGGCCGACGCCGATCTGGTCTTCACCACGCCGAGCCACCAGTTCCCGACCACGGTCACCATGACCCTGGAACGGCGCCGGGCGCTCCTGGAGGCGGCCCATCGCAACCGCGCGATCATCATCGAGGACGACTACGAGTCGGAGACCAATTTCCGCGGCGAGCCCTGCCCGGCCCTGAAGTCGCTCGATCGCGACGGTCGGGTGATGTATGTCGGCAGCCTGTCGAAATCGCTCATGCCGGGGCTCAGGCTGGGTTTCCTGGTGGCGTCGCCGACCGTGATCGAGGAAGCCCGGGCGCTGCGTCATCTGATGCTGCGGCACCCGCCGGGCAACAACCAGCGCACCGCCGCCCTGTTCCTGGCCGGCGGTCACTACGACACGCTGATCCATCGCCTGCACCGCGCCTATCGCGGTCGCTGGCGCACCATGGGACAGGCGCTGGAGCGGCATTTTCCGGGCTGGAGCCGCATGCCCAGCTTCGGCGGCACCAGCTATTGGGTGCAGGGTCCGCCGAGCCTCGATGCCGACGCGCTGAAATCGTCGGCCCGCGAAAAGGGCGTGCTGATCGAGCCCGGCGCGATCCACTTCGCCGGCGACGACCCGCCGAAGAACCATTTCCGGCTCGGTTTCTCCTCGATCCCCGAGGAGCGCATCGAACCCGGTATCCAGACGCTCGCGACGCTGATCGGCAAGACCCGTTGCTGACCGGCCTCGGATGGGGTGGCCTGGCGATTGGCGCGGCCGCCTTTTTCCTGGCCGGCTTCGCGCGCGGCTATGCCGGGTTCGGACTGTCCGCGATCGTCGTCGCGGCGCTGACCTTGTTCCTGGCGCCGGCGGAGGTGGTGCCGATCGCGATCCTGCTGGAGGTCACGGCCAGCATCGTGCAGGCGCCGGGCATCTGGCGGCAGATCGACTGGCGTACGCTGGTCCTGTTGCTGGTCGGCGCGGCGTTGGGCAATCCGATCGGCGTGGCGGGGCTGGTCTGGATGTCCGAAGACACGGCGCGGATCATCATCGCGTCCATCATCGTCGTCGCATCCCTGCTGTTGCTGGCCGGCGTAAAGGCCCGGCATGCCAGCGGCGTTGCGGGCAGCATCGGGACAGGCTTCGCCTCCGGCGTGGCGAACGGGTTGTCGGCGCTGGGCGGTCTGCCGATCGCATTGCTGCTGGTTGCCCGAGACGGCCATCCGGCGGTGATCCGCGCAACGATGATCGGCTATTTCTTCCTGCTGGATTCCTATGCCGGCGCCCTGTTCGCCCATCAGGGTCTGATGACGGGCCAGGTCTTGGAGCGTTTCGCCTTCGGATTGCCGCTGGCGATGGCGGGCATCTTCATCGGGGGCCGGGTCTTCGCGAAGACCGATCCCGGCTTGTTTCGCAAGATCGTGCTTGGGCTGTTGATCGCGCTGGCGGTAGTCGGGCTGATCAAGGGTATGCTCGGCCCATGAAACTCCGGGTCACCACCGATGCCGACCACCAGGAGACTGTTTGATGCGACCTGTCGGCTCACTTTGGGAAAAGACCGCGGTTCCGCACAATGGCCTCTCCGAGGATGTGGCCGATGCGGACTGCGACGTCGCCATTGTCGGAGCCGGGTTTACCGGGCTGCGCGCCGCACTTTGCCTTGCCGAGAAGGGTGTTCGTGCCGTCGTGTTGGATGCGCAGGATGTCGGCTGGGGGGCCTCCGGACGCAATGGCGGGCAGGTGAATCCGATGTTGCCGGTCGCGCGGCCGGAGCATCTTCGCAAGGCGGTAGGCGATGCCTATTTCGAGCGACTGGCGGAGGTCTCACTGAACTCGGCGGATGAGTTGTTCTCCCTGGTGCGCAAGTACGACATCACCTGTGATGCCCGACAAAAGGGCTGGCTGAGGGCTGATCACGGCCCTGTGGCGCGCGACACGGCGCGAGAGGCCGCAACGGCCTGGAACGCGTTCGGAGCCGGTTTCGAATTCGTCGATGGCGAGGATTTGCGGCGGCTGACCGGGTCGCCGGCCTATGAGTCCGGGGTCCTCTCCCCCAAAGGCGGCGCGGTCCATCCGCTCTCTCTGGTGCGCGGGCTGGCGAAAACCGCCCGGAAGGCGGGCGCGCGGATCTTCCGGAACGCGCCGGTGTCGGCGGTGGACCGATCCGGCTCCGAGTGGATCTTGCGCGCAGGTCGGAACCGGATTCGTGCCCAGTCCGTCGTGCTCGCGACGAATGGCTACACTGACGGACTCGCGCCGGGGCTGGAGCGGTCCATTCTTCCGCTCTACCCGGTTCAGATCGCCACGGATGCGCTGAGCGAAGATGAAATCGGCCCGATCCTGCCAGAAGGGCATACGATCGCTGACACCAGGCGGATGATCATCTATGCGCGCCGCGAACCCGACAATCGGATGGTGTTCGGCGGCATGGGGTTTCGCGGCCCCCTCGGCGGCGTGGGAGGGCGGAACTGGTTATTGCGGGATGTGGTCAGGATCTTCCCCAGCCTGCGCGGGGTCTCTTGGCGATTTTTCTGGGGCGGGCAGATCGCGCTGACTACCGATCGGATACCCCATCTGCACGAGCCAGCGCCTGGCATGATGGCCGGCCTCGGATATAACGGGCGCGGTGTGGCGATGTCGTTGGTCATGGGTCGCGTGATGGCGGAACGACTCCTGGGTGCGGGCCCGGAAGCGCTGCCGTTCCCGATCTCACCGATAAGACCGGTCCCGTTCCGGGACATCCAGCGTGCCGGATCCCCTCTCGCCATGTCCTGGTTGCGCCTCCGCGACAGCATGGAACTGCGATAGGTTCGATGTTGTTTTGGCACCTCGGACGCAGGCAAATTGGACCTAAGAGGGTGGAAAATTTGCTTCATAGTTGACGCTGAGGAGTGTCCGGCAAAAAATGACGCTAATTTCGTTTGAAACGAACAATTACAAAATCAGAACAGGAGACGGCACGTGAAGAAGTTAATGACCGCACTAGCGGCAACCGCTGTGTTTGGGTTCTCGGCGCAGGCGGCAAAAGCCGTGGACGAGATTACCGTAGCGTACTTCCTGGAATGGCCGATGCCGTTCCTGGTCGCCAAGGCTGACGGTGAATACGAGCGCGCGCTTGGCGTCGATATCACTTGGCGATCCTTCGAGACCGGCACCGCCATGTCGGCGGCAATGGCGTCCGGCGATGTGCAGATTTCGGTCAGCCAGGGCGTGCCCCCCTTCGTGGTCGCGGCGTCGGCCGGGCAGGACATCCAGGTGGTCGACATCGCCGTCAGCTATTCCGAGAACGACAACTGCGTGGTCCATGCCGATTTGGAAATCGACAAGGATTCGGCAGACGAGCTGGCCGGCCTGAAAGTCGCGGTCCCGCTGGGTACGGCCGCGCATTATGGCTTCCTTCGCCAGATGGACCATTTCGGCATCGATCTGGCCAGCCTTGACGTTGTCAACATGGCCCCGCCGGAAGGCGCGGCCGCGCTGGCGCAGAAGGCGGTGGACTTCGCCTGCGGTTATGGCGGCGGCCTGGGCCGCATGAAGGAGCACGGCAACGTGCTGCTGACCGGGGCCGAAAAGGAAGAACTGGGAATTCTGGTGTTCGACGTGACCTCGGCCCCGGCCGATTTCGTTGCTGAGAACCCTGATCTGGTCTCCGAGTTCCTGGCGGTCACCGCCGCCGCGAACGCCAAGTGGAACGCCGGACAGCCCGACGACATGCTGGCCGTGATCGCCCGGGAATCCGGCATGGATCTGGCGGCCGCACAGTCGTCGATCAGCACCATGTCCTTCCCGTCGGTGGACGACCAGCTCTCCGACAGATGGCTGGCAGCCGCGGTCCCGGTCTTCATGAAGGGCGTGGCTGACGTGTTTGTCGAAGCCGGCTCTATCGACAGTGCCCTTTCGACCTACGATAACGCAGTGAATGCGGCTCCGTTGACGGCGGCCGAATAAGGATTGAAGCTTCGGTCCGGGGAAATCTCCCCGGACCGGCTTCTGGCCGACCATCGGCCGATTTCCTTGGGGGGCGCAGGCGATGTCAGCACTGCTGATCGAGAATATATCCATGCGCTTCGAACTGCCGAACGGTGGGGCGGTTCAGGCACTTCAGAATGTGACGCTCGATATCCGCGAAGGCGAAATCATGGCCGTGCTCGGCCCGTCCGGTTGCGGCAAGACAACCCTGCTGAACATCGTCGCCGGCTTCCTGGCGCCCACCGAGGGGCAGGTATCTCTTGGCGGCCAGCTGACCTCCGGCCCCGGGGCCGAACGCGGCATGGTCTTTCAGCAGGGCGCGCTGTTCGAGTGGATGAGCGTGCGCCAGAACATCGGCTTCGGGCCATCGATGAAGGGCACCCCGAAAGCCGAGATCAACAAGCGCGTCGACGAACTGTTGGAGATCGTCGGACTGCACGATTTCGGCAGCAAGATGATCTACGAGCTGTCCGGCGGCATGCAACAGCGGGTCGCGCTGGCGCGATGCCTCGCCAACGATCCCGACGTGATCCTGATGGACGAGCCGCTTGGCGCGCTGGACGCGCTGACGCGCGAGAAGATGCAGTCGCTGGTGCTGGAGATCTGGAAGGAGACCGGCAAGACCATCATCCTGATCACCCATTCGGTGGAGGAAGCCCTGTTGCTGGGCGAGCGGCTTCTGGTGATGGCACCGCGCCCCGGGCGCATCCATAAGGAATACAACCTGCCCTTTGCGGAACTCGGCGTCGGCGCCGACCTCCGTGAAGTGAAGAAACACGCGGATTTCGGGCCCAAACGCGAAGAAATCCTCTCGATGATCTGGGATATGGAAGAGGAGATCATGGGCCGGACGGAGACAGCGGCATGATCATCCTTCTGATCTATATCGCGATATTCGCCGTCGCTTTCCTGGTCGTGCGGGCGGTCGCGAGCCGCATGCATCACATCCGGGACTTCACCGCCTTGAAAACCGTGACCTTCGGTGACGAAAGCGCGGTCAAGGCCAATCGCGCAGCCTCCGTCATTTCGGTGATCACCATCTTCGTGATCTGGGGGGCGTTCACCGGTTCGGCATTGCTGCCGTTCCATGTGCCGGGTCCCTTCATCGGCGACGCCACTTTCACCTATACGGCTGAAAACGCAGACGGCGCGACGGATGACGCGACCGTTCACGTGCGGGTCTTCGAGGTCGGTGGAGAGGCAGAAGCGCCCGAGTTCACGCCGGGCGACGGATTCGCCAAGGACGATGCCGCCAAGGTCGGCGCCTGGCGCTCGATCCTCATCCGGGTCGATCGGAATGACGATTTCGACAAGGACGCCGGTGCCCGGGTCGTCGCCATCGACGGCGAGCCGATCGCCCCGGGCGAGACGGTCAATGTCGATTCCGGCGAGGTGACGCTCAGCAGCAAGGGAACGCCCAACTACAGGCCCTATTCAGGCTGGCAGATGGAGCCGATCTGGCTGCCGCCGCCGGAGGCGGTCTTCAAGAGGCTCATCGAGATCGGCAGTGAAGGCTATCAGAACTTCACCCTGTTCGAGCATGTGGGATGGTCACTGTTCCGGGTGGTCGCCGGGTTCATCGGCGGCGCCATCGTCGGTATTCCACTCGGCTACGCCATGGGCCTCAGCGACTGGTTCCGCGGCTGGTTCGATCCGATTGTCGAATTCATGCGGCCGGTGCCACCGCTGGCTCTGATTCCACTGGTGATCATCTGGGCCGGAATCGGCGAGCTCGGAAAGTGGGTCCTGCTGTTCCTCGCGGCGCTGTGGATCATGGCCATCGCGGCGCGGGCGGGCGTGTCCGGCGTTCGGATCTCGAAGGTGCACGCGGCCTATTCGCTGGGCGCCTCGAAGTGGCAGATCCTGCTTCATGTGATCGTGCCGAATTCGCTGCCGGAGATCTTCACCGGCGCCCGGGTCGCCATGGGCGTTTGCTGGGGCACGGTGGTCGCCGCCGAACTGGTGGCGGCGGAGAAGGGCGCGGGCATGATGATCATGGTCGCCTCGCGCTTCCAGCTCACCGACATCGTGATCATGGGCATCATCCTGATCGGCACCATCGGTTATGGCATCGACATCATTATGCGCCGAGCCGAGAACTGGCTGATCCCCTGGAAGGGGCGCGGCTAGGGAGGTCGTCAAGGGTCCGATTTGATCCGTCGTTCCCGTGAAAGCGGGAATGAATGTAGCGACGCTTGTTGGCCACAGAAGCGGCGCGCCAAGACCAAAATGGCGTGAGGTCGACTCGACCCCACGCCTGGATTTTCGTCTAACGTATTGAAAAAGAGTGGAATTCAGATTCAGGTCCTGAATGCCGCCGTGGGCGGTCAGCTTGTCGGGTCGTCGATGAGCGGTGTCGGCTTTGCCAGCTTTTCCAGTTCGGTCGTCGACGTCAGCCGGATCTCCCGGCCATCGACTTCGACGCCATAAGCCTTCAGCGTATTGAACGCGCGGGACAGGTTTTCCGGAGTCATGCCCTGCAAGGCGGCAAGGGTGCGCTTGTCGGTGCCCAGAGTGATCGCGCCGCTCCCGCCCTGCTCCCGGTCGGCCGCCAACAGGTAGTTCGCCAGACGCTCGACGGCGCTGCGCAGCTTCTGGTTCTTCAGCCCCTTGACCACCTGGCGGTATCGGCTGGCCAGCTCGACCACCATGGCCCTGGCAAAGGTGGCATCGCGCTCGAAGACGGCCCGGATGTTGGCCGACGGAATCATCAAAATGCGCGATTTTTCGGCGGTCCGCGCCGACATGAGATAGACCGCGTCCTTGATGACGGCAGCCAGGATGAAGGTGGAAACCGGGCAGACCAGGTCCATGCTGGTCTCGCGCCCGTTGGCGCCGGCGAACAGCTCGACGCAGCCTTCAACGACGATATGCAGGAAGTCGGCCCGCTCACCCTCCTCGATCAGTTGCACCTGGGCGGGAAAGCGCTGAAGCAAGGCGGCCTGCATGACCTCCTCGAAGTTCGCCTCCTCCATATTGGAGAAGAGGGCGAGTCGGCGGACATCGTCACGGTCTTCCGGGCGCATTCGGCAACCTCGCGAGCGAATTGACCGAAGTCAAGACTTGGAAGGACATCCGCCAAGCCAGCGGGGGCAATCGGCAATTCGCCAACACCTATTCATCAATCAAAGGCTAGAAACCGGTCGTTGAGATCATTGTTTCTTCCGTCCGTCGGGCGAGATTGATCGAGATCAAGCCGCACCCCACCGCCCCCACGCTATCGAACCCGTTCTGATCCGATGCGCCCGATTCGGGGCGATTGCTAGAGGCATGCAATATGACCCAACTTGACGGCGTCACCCAGGCGCAGCAGCGCGGCGCGCTGACGACCAGCACCATCGCATTTACCGCCTGTTTCGCAGTATGGACGATCTTTTCGATCCTGGGCGTGCAGATCAAGCAGGAGCTGGGTCTGAGCGACACGCAGTTCGGGCTTCTGGTCGGCACGCCGATCCTGACGGGCTCGTTGAGCCGGATCTTCCTGGGCATCTGGACCGACCAGTATGGCGGCCGGATCGTCTATGTGGCGGTGATGATCCTGGCGTCGCTGGCGACCTTCCTGCTGTCCTATGCCGATACCTACCCTCTGATGCTTCTGGCGGCGCTCGGCGTCGGACTGGCCGGCGGCTCGTTCGCGGTCGGCATCGCCTATGTCTCGAAATGGTATCCGCCCGGCAAGCAGGGCACCGCGCTCGGCATCTTCGGCGTCGGCAATGTCGGCGCGGCCGTGACCAAATTCGTCGCGCCCTTCGTGCTGGTCGCCTTCGGCTGGAACACCGTGGCGCAGGTCTGGGCGGCGGCGCTGCTGATCATGGCGGCGATCTTCTGGTTCACGACCGAAGACGACCCGGCCCTGAAGGAACGACGCGCCCGGGGCGAAAAGCCGCGCAGCACCCTGCTCGAACTCGAGCCGTTGAAGAACCAGCAGGTCTGGCGCTTTGCGCTCTATTACTTCTTCGTCTTCGGCGGCTTCGTCGCGCTGGCGCTGTGGCTGCCGCGCTACCTGATCGGCGTGTACGAGCTCGACATCAAGACGGCCGGCATGCTGGCCGCCTTCTACTCGATCCCCGCCTCCCTGTTCCGGGCCTATGGCGGCCATCTCTCGGACCGCTATGGGGCGCGGCGGATCATGTACTGGACCTTCGGGGTCTCGATGATCTGCCTGTTCATGCTGTCCTACCCGGACACCGACTACGTAATCCACGGCATCGAGGGTGATATCGCGTTCTCGACCAGCATGGGTCTGGTGCCGTTCGTCATCGCCATCTTCGTGCTCGGCTTCTTCATGTCGCTGGGCAAGGCGGCGGTCTACAAGCACATCCCGGTCTACTACCCCGACCACGTCGGCTCGGTCGGCGGCCTGGTCGGCATGATCGGCGGGTTGGGCGGCTTCATCCTGCCGATCCTGTTCGGCCTGATGAACGATTTGACCAACATCCCGACCGGCATCTTCATGCTGATGTTCGCGCTTGTCGCGGCGACAGTCATCTGGATGCATATGTCGATCCGTCAGATGGAGCGCGAAGTCGCCGGCGACGTGCTGGACAAGCTGCCGCCGCTGGCGGAGTTGCAGGAGGTCCACACGGAGGAGGAGCACGGCGGCAAGCTGGGTCCGGTGCTGACCGACTGGCGGCCGGACGATCCGGAGTTCTGGAAGGAGGAGGGTCACCGGATCGCCACCCGGAATCTGTGGATCTCGATCCCCTGCCTGTTGCTCGCCTTCTCGGTCTGGCTGGTATGGAGCGTAGTGGTCGCCAAGCTGCCGGCCATCGGGTTCACCTACGATACCGGCCAGCTCTTCTGGCTCGCTGCCCTGCCCGGCCTGTCCGGCGCGACGTTGCGCATATTCTATTCCTTCATGGTGCCGATCTTCGGCGGGAGGCTGTGGACGGCGTTGACCACCGCGTCGCTGATCATCCCGGCCCTGGGCGTCGGCTATGCGGTGCAGAATCCGGAAACGCCGTACTTCATCTTCCTGGTGCTGGCGCTGCTGTGCGGCTTCGGCGGCGGCAACTTCGCCTCCTCCATGGCCAATATCAGCTTCTTCTTCCCCAAGAAGGAGAAGGGCCAGGCGCTGGCGATGAATGCCGGTCTCGGCAATGCCGGCGTCAGCGTCATGCAGTTCGCAGTGCCGCTGGTGATCACCGCCGGCGTGTTCGGCGCCCTGGGCGGCGAGCCGCAGGTGACCGCGGACGGAACCCAGCTCTGGATCCAGAATGCCGGCTTCATCTGGGTGCCGTTCCTGATCGTCTCCACCCTGCTGGCCTGGTTCGGCATGAACGACATCGCCGAGGCGAAGGCGTCGTTCGCTGAACAGGCGGTGATCTTCCAGCGCAAGCACAACTGGATCATGTGCTGGCTCTACACCGGCACCTTCGGGTCGTTCATCGGCTATTCCGCGGGCTTCCCGCTGCTGGCCAGAACCCAGTTCCCGGAGATCGACTCGCTGCAATACGTCTTCCTGGGGCCGCTGGTCGGCGCCTTGAGCCGGGCGGCGACGGGCTGGATCTCCGACAAGTATGGCGGCGGACGGGTCACCTTGTGGGTGTTCTGGCTGATGATCGCGGCGGTGGCGGGCGTCCTCTACTTCCTCGGCATCAAGGACCAGCCGGGCGCGTTCTGGGGCTTCTTCGCGATGTTCATGATCCTGTTCTTCGCAACCGGCGTGGGCAACGCGTCCACCTTCCAGATGATCCCGATCATCATGCGCAAGGAGATCGGCCGGTTGATGCCCGGGGCGAGTGAGCACGACCAGGTGCGCAATGCGGAGAAGGAATCCGCCGCGATCATCGGCTTCACCTCGGCGATCGCCGCCTATGGCGCCTTCTTCATCCCGAAATCCTACGGGACGTCGATCAGCGCCACCGGCGGTCCGGAAGCGGCGCTTGTGGGGCTTCCTGATCTTCTACGTCTCCTGCGCGTTGATCACCTGGTTCGTCTACACCCGGCGCGGCGGATTGCTGCATGACATCGAACGCCGGCCCCCGTCGGCACCGACAACCACGCCAGCAACGGCCTGAGTGCAAGGAGCATCGCGATGAGTCAACTGCTCGACCGTCTGAACTTCTTCGCCAGCAACAAAGGCCGGCGACTTCTCCGGAGGCCACGGCGTCACCACGCGGGAGGACCGCGGCTGGGAGGAGGCCTATCGCAAGCGCTGGCAGCACGACAAGGTGGTGCGCTCGACCCACGGCGCTAACTGCACTGGCTCGTGCAGCTGGAAGATTTACGTCAAGGGCGGAATCGTCACCTGGGAGACCCAGCAGACCGATTATCCCCGCACCCGGCCCGACCTTCCCAACCACGAGCCGCGCGGCTGTTCCCGGGGCGCGAGCTACAGCTGGTACCTGTATTCCGGCAACCGGGTGAAATACCCGCTGGTGCGCTCGCGGCTGGTCAAGCTGTGGCGCGAGGCGCGCGCGACCCTGTCGCCGGTGGCGGCCTGGAAGTCGATCGTCGAGGACCCGGACAAGCGCGCCGCCTATACCAAGAAGCGCGGCCATGGCGGCTTCGTTCGGGCGAGTTGGGACGAGGTGACGGAGATCATCGCCACCGCCAACGCCTATACCGCCAAGACCCATGGCCCCGACCGGGTTATCGGCTTCTCGCCGATCCCGGCCATGTCGATGGTGTCCTACGCGGCCGGCTCACGCTACCTGTCGCTGCTGGGCGGCGTGTGCATGTCGTTCTACGACTGGTATTGCGACCTGCCGCCGGCCTCGCCGCAGACCTGGGGCGAGCAGACCGACGTGCCGGAGAGCGCCGACTGGTACAATTCCGGATTCCTGCTGATCTGGGGCTCGAACGTGCCGCAGACCCGCACGCCGGACGCCCATTTCTATACCGAGGCGCGTTACAAGGGCACCAAGAGCGCGGTGATCTGCCCGGACTATTCCGAGGCCTCGAAGTTCGCCGATATCTGGCTGCATCCCAAGCAGGGCACCGACGCCGCCCTGGCCATGGCCATGGGTCATGTGATCCTGCGCGAGTTCCACCTGGACCGGCAGGCCGAGTATTTCGAGAGCTATTGCCGGCAATACAGCGACATGCCGATGCTGGTGCGCCTGGAGAAGCGCGACGGACACTACGTGCCGGAGCGGCTGCTGCGGGCCTCGGAATTCCAGGACGGGCTGGGCGAAGAGAACAACCCGACTGGAAGACCGTCGCGGTCGACGACACCAGCGGCGAGGTCGTCGTGCCGCAGGGCTCGGTCGGCTTCCGCTGGGGCGAGAAGGGCAAGTGGAACCTGGAGGAGAAGGAGTCCGGCGGCAAGGACACCCAGCTCAAGCTGAGCCTGATCGTCGACACCGACCATGACGAGGTCGCCGAGATCGGCTTCCCCTATTTCGGCAACCGCAAGCACGACCATTTCCTGGGCACCGACCACCCCGACGTGCTGGTCCGCCGGGTGCCGGCCAAGCGTGTGCAGCTGGCCGACGGCGAGGCGCTGGTCGCCACCGTCTTCGACCTGTTCGCCGCCAATTACGGCCTCGACCGCGGCCTTGGCGGCGAGCATGTGGCCGAGTCCTTCGACGACACCACGCCGTACACGCCGGCCTGGGCGGAGCACATCACCGGCGTGCCGCGCGGCCAGATCATCACGGTGGCGCGCGAGTTCGCCCGCAACGCCGAGAAGACGCTGGGTAAATCCATGGTGATCCTGGGGGCCGGGCTGAACCACTGGTACCACATGGACATGAACTACCGGGGGATCATCAATCTCCTGGTGATGTGCGGCTGCGTCGGCCAGTCCGGCGGCGGCTGGGCGCATTATGTCGGACAGGAGAAGCTGCGGCCGCAGACCGGCTGGCTGCCGCTGGCCTTCGGACTGGATTGGGGCCGTCCGCCCCGGCACATGAACTCGACCTCGTTCTGGTACGCCCATACCGACCAGTGGCGCTACGAGACCCTGGGACTCGACGAGATCGTGTCGCCGACCGCGCCGGAAGGGCCCGTGGGACGGCGCCCTGATCGACTACAACGTCCGAGCGGAGCGCATGGGCTGGCTGCCCTCGGCACCGCAGCTCAAGACCAATCCGCTGGAGATCGCGGCGGCCGCCGAGAAGGCCGGCAAGGAGCCGAAGGACTATCTGGTCGAGGCCCTGAAATCCGGCGATGTGGAAATGTCCTGCCAGGACCCGGACGATCCGGCCAACTGGCCGCGCAACCTGTTCGTCTGGCGCTCCAACCTGCTCGGCTCGTCGGGCAAGGGGCACGAGTATTTCCTCAAGCATCTGCTGGGCACGTCGCATGGCGTCCAGGGCAAGGATCTGGGCGAGGATGGCGGACAGAAGCCGGACGAGGTCGCCTGGCACGACGAGGCCCCGGAGGGCAAGCTGGACCTGCTGGTGACCATCGACTTCCGCATGTCGACCACCTGCGTCTATTCCGACATCGTGCTGCCAACCGCCACCTGGTACGAGAAGAACGATCTCAACACCTCGGACATGCATCCCTTCATCCACCCGCTGACCGCCGCGGTCGATCCGGCCTGGGAGGCGCGCAGCGACTGGGAGATCTACAAGGGCATCGCCCGGAAATTCTCCGAGGTGGCGCCAGAGGTGCTGGGGGTCGAGAAGGACGTGGTGCTGGTGCCGATCCTGCACGACACGCCGGCGGAGATCGCCCAGGCGATGGATGTGAAGGATTGGAAGCGCGGCGAGACCGAGGCTGTGCCGGGCCAGACCATGCCGCAGATCGCCGTCGTCGAGCGCGACTATCCCAACCTGTACAAGCGCTTCACCGCGCTCGGTCCGCTGATGGAGAAGCTGGGCAATGGCGGCAAGGGCATCACCTGGAACACCGATCACGAGGTCGAGTTCCTCAAGCGCCTCAACGGTACGGTGACCGAGGAGGGCCCGACCCAGGGCATGCCGCGCATCGACTCCGATATCGATGCGACCGAGGTCATTCTCTCCCTGGCGCCGGAAACCAATGGCGAGGTCGCGGTCAAGGCGTGGGACGCCCTGTCCCAGGCGACCGGCCGCGAGCACGGCCATTTGGCCCTGCCCAAGGAAGACGAGAAGATCCGCTTCCACGACGTGGTGGCACAGCCGCGCAAGATCATCTCGTCGCCGACCTGGTCGGGGATCGAATCCGAGAAGGTCTGCTACAACGCCGGCTACACCAACGTGCATGAGATGATCCCCTGGCGCACCCTGACCGGCCGCCAGCAGCTCTATCAAGATCACCTGTGGATGCGGGCCTTCGGCGAGGCGCTGTGCGTCTACCGACCGCCGATCGACACCAAGACGGTGGCGCCGGTCATCGACCTGAAGTCGAACGGCAATCCGCAAGTGGTGCTGAACTTTATCACCCCGCACCAGAAGTGGGGCATCCACTCCACCTACACCGACAACCTGCTGATGCTGACCATGTCGCGTGGCGGGCCGATCGTCTGGCTGTCGGAGACTGACGCGGCGAAGGCCGGCATCGTCGATAATGACTGGGTCGAGGCCTACAACACCAACGGGGCTCTGGTCGCCCGCGCGGTGGTGTCCCAGCGCATGCGCGAGGGCACGCTGTTCATGTACCACGCGCAGGAGAAGATCGTGAACGTGCCGGGCTCGGAGATCACCGGGCAGCGCGGCGGCATCCACAACTCGGTCACGCGGGCGGTGGTCAAGCCGACCCATATGATCGGCGGCTACGCCCAGCAATCCTACGGCTTCAACTACTACGGCACGGTCGGCTCGAACCGCGACGAGTTCGTCATCGTGCGCAAGGTCGAAAACGTCGACTGGCTGGAAGGCCCCCCCGACCAGACTTCCACCAATCAGGAGGCAGCCGAATGAAGATCCGGGCCCAAATCGGCATGGTGCTGAACCTCGACAAATGCATCGGGTGCCACACCTGCTCCGTCACCTGCAAGAACGTCTGGACCAATCGCGAGGGCATGGAATACGCCTGGTTTAACAATGTCGAGACCAAGCCCGGCATCGGATATCCCAAGGAATGGGAGAACCAGAAGCGCTGGAACGGCGGCTGGACCCGCACCCGGGGCGGCAAGCTGCATCCGAAGATGGGCTCCAAATGGCGCATCCTGGCAAACATCTTCGCCAACCCGGACCTGCCTGAGATCGACGACTACTACGAGCCCTTCACCTTCGACTACGAGCATCTGCAGACGGCGAAGGAATCCAAGGCCATGCCGACGGCACGGCCGCGCTCGCTGATCTCTGGCGAGCGTATGGAGAAGATCGAATGGGGCCCAAACTGGGAGGAAATCCTGGGCGGCGAGTTCTCCAAGCGGTCAAAGGACGTGAATTTCGAGGGGATCGAGAAGGAGATTTACGGCCAGTTCGAAAACACCTTCATGATGTACCTGCCCAGGCTGTGCGAGCACTGCCTGAACCCGACCTGCGTCGCCGCCTGCCCCTCCGGCGCGATCTACAAGCGCGAGGAGGACGGCATCGTCCTGATCGACCAGGAGAAGTGCCGCGGCTGGCGCATGTGCGTGTCGGGCTGCCCGTACAAGAAGATCTATTACAACTGGTCGAGCGGTAAGTCGGAGAAGTGCATCTTCTGCTATCCGCGCATCGAGGCCGGACAGCCGACGGTGTGCTCCGAGACCTGTGTCGGACGCATCCGCTATCTCGGCGTGCTGCTGTATGACGCCGACCGTATCGAGGAGGCGGCCTCCGCCCCGGACACCCAGGATCTCTACCAGGCCCAGTGCGACATCTTCCTGGACCCGAACGACCCGGCGGTGATCGCCCAGGCGCGCGCCGACGGCGTGCCCGACGCCTGGCTGGACGCGGCGAAGCGCTCGCCGGTCTACAAGATGGCGATGGACTGGAAGGTGGCCTTCCCGCTGCATCCGGAATACCGCACCCTGCCGATGGTCTGGTACGTGCCGCCGCTGTCGCCGATCCAATCCGCCGCGGAGGCCGGCCAGATCGGCGTCGACGGCGAGATGCCCGACGTCCGCAGCCTGCGCATTCCGGTCCGCTACCTGTCCAACCTCCTGACCGCCGGCAAGGACGAGCCGGTCATCCAGGGGTTGGAGCGCATGCTGGCCATGCGCGGTTACATGCGCGCCAAGACCGTGGACGGGGTGATCGACGAGGGCTGGGCCGAGCGGGTCGGTCTGACCGCCGCCCAGATCGAGGACATGTACCACGTCATGGCGATCGCCAATTTCGAGGACCGCTTCGTGATCCCGACCACCCATCGCGAGGTCGGCGAGGATGCCTACGACATTCGCGGCAACTGCGGCTTCAGTTTCGGCAATGGCTGCTCGGACGGTTTGAACGAGAGCAATCTGTTCGGCGGCAAGCGCCGCAAATCGGTCGAGACGCCGACGGAGGTGATGTGATGAGCCGGACGCTGAAATGCCTCTCCGTGCTGCTGTCCTATCCGACCGAGGAGTTGGTGTCGGCGGCGCCGGATATTCGTGCGGCGCTGACCGCCGAAGGGCTGGTGCCGAAATCCGAGCTCGGGCCGCTGCTGGCCCTGGTCGACGGCATTGCCGAAGGCGAGATCTATGACCTTCAGGAGCGTTATGGGCTGCTGTTCGACCGCACCCGGTCCCTGTCGTTGCATCTGTTCGAGCATGTGCATGGCGAAAGCCGCGAGCGCGGCCAGGCGATGGTCGATCTGAAGGACCACTACGCCCGGCACGGGCTGGAGCTCGGCACCAGCGAGATGCCGGATTTCCTGCCGCTGTTCCTGGAATTCCTGTCGACCCGGCCGCTCCCGGAGGCCCGTGGTCTGCTTGGCCAGCCGCTGCACGTGCTGACCGCGCTCAGGCAGAGGCTCGCCAAGCGCAAGAGCCCCTACGCGGCGGCGTTCGCCGCGCTCGAGGCGATTGCCGAGGCCGACACCGGCGAGGTGGTCGAGACACTGGCCGATCTGCCGGACGATGATCCGCAGGATCTCGCCGCGCTGGACCGCGCCTGGGAGGACCAGCCGGTCACCTTCGGCCCCGGTGCGGCTGGTGGCGTCGCGCCAGGCGGTGACTGCCCCGCGGCCCGAGAGACGCTGGCCCGGATGGACACGCCGGCCAAACCGATTTCCGACACTCCGGCCTGACGAGGCACCCCATGGCGAGCTTCCTCAACACACTGTTCTTCGGGATCTTCCCCTATATCGCACTGGCGGTGATGGTAATCGGGACGGTCATCCGATACGACCGGGAGCCCTATACCTGGCGCTCGGGATCGAGCCAGCTGTTGCGCCGCCGGCAATTGGTGATGGGCTCGGTGCTGTTCCATGTCGGCGTGCTGATCGTATTCATTGGCCATCTGGTCGGGCTGCTGACGCCGATCGCGCTGTTCGACATGATCGGCATCAGCCACGGCTTCAAGCAGGTCATGGCGATCGTGGTTGGCGGCGTCGCCGGGGTGATGTGCCTGATCGGCGCCCTGATGCTGCTGCACCGGCGCCTGTTCGACCCGCGCATCCGCCGCAGCTCCAGCTTCGCCGATCTCGGCATTCTGGTGCTGCTGACACTGCAGCTGCTGCTCGGTCTGGGAACGATCCCGGTATCGCTCAACCATCTCGACGGCCATGAGATGGTGACGTTCATGAGCTGGGCCCAGGGCATCTTCACCTTCGACATGGCCGCGTCCGGCTACATCGCCAACGCCAGCCCGATCTTCAAGGCGCACCTGCTGCTGGGACTGACCATCTTCCTGCTGTTCCCGTTCACCCGGCTGGTGCACATGCTCAGCGTGCCGGTACGCTATCTGTGGCGGCCGGGCTACCAGGTCGTGCGCAGCCGGTCGGCCGGCCACGGCACACCGGCGGAATAACGCCATGGAGGCTGTCAGCGTCAACGACGTCGCCATCGCCCCCGACGCGATCGCGGCCGAGGCCCAGAATCACCCGGCCGACACCCCGGACCAGGCCCTGCAGGCCGCCGCCACGGCATTGGTCGTCCGCGAGTTGTTGCTGCAAAGAGCGCGGAAGCAGGGGCTCACGCCGGCACCGATCGCCGATCCCGAAGGCCGTCGCGAGACCGATGAAGAGGCGCTGATGCGTCAGTTGCTGGACCGGGAGGTCACGACCCCGCAGGCGGATGATGACGCCTGCCGGCGCTATTACGACAACAACCAGCGGCGCTTCAGCAGCCCGGACCTGTTCCAGGCGGCGCATATCCTGATCTCCGCCGATCCCGAGGATAAACCGGCCTACGAGACGGCGACGGAACGGGCTGCATCGATCATCGCGGCCCTGCAGAGCAAACCGGGCGATTTCGCACAAGTCGCCCGCGAGCATTCCGCCTGCCCCTCGGCCGCCCAGGGCGGCAGCCTGGGCCAGGTCTCGGCCGGCCAGACCGTGCCGGAGTTCGAGACCTTCCTGTTCAACCTGGAAAACGACCAGCTCTGCCCGGTGCCGGTGAAGACCCGCTATGGCGTCCACGTCCTGCGCCTGGACCGCAAGATACCGGGCCGCCCCCTGCCCTTCGAGCAGGTGCGTGACCGCATCGCCGAATACCTGGTCGAGTCCAGCTGGCGGCGCGGCGCGGCGCAGTACATCCGGCTGCTGGCAGGCGAAGCCGACATCCGCGGCATCGCGCTCGACGGAGCGGACAGCCCGCTGGTGCAATAGCCGAACGCCCGGCCGGGATCGATCGATCCCGCGGGCGGCAGCGTTTCCACTGCTTGCAATCCGGGCGATTTTCGCCGATCACCTTGCTCAGCCAGCGCCGCCCGCAGGCGCGCCACTGTCGAGGGTGAACGTCGCAATGCATGAAGACCTGCTTGCCCGCAACGTCGCATGGTCCAACGAGCGGACCGCCGCCGATCCCGAGTATTTCAAGCGCCTGTCGTCGATCCAGCGGCCGGACTATCTGTGGATCGGCTGCGCCGACAGCCGGGTGCCGGCGAATGTCATCACCGGTTTGGCGCCGGGCGAGGTGTTCGTGCATCGCAACGTCGCCAACCTGATCAACCCCGGCGACCTGAACGCCCTGTCGGTGCTGCAGTTCGCCGTGGAGGTGCTGCAGGTCAAATACATCATCGTTTGCGGCCATTATGGCTGCGGCGGCGTGATCGCGGCGACCGACGGCCAGCGGCATGGCCTGATCGACCATTGGCTGGAACCGATCCGCGACACCGCCCGCGCCAACGCCGAAGCCCTGGACGCCCTGGAAGACCAGAGTTTGCGGCACGATCTGCTGTGCGAGTTGAACGTCAAGGCGCAGGTCCGGCGGGTGGCGGAAACGCCGATCGTCCGCGACGCCTGGGCGTCCGGCCAGACCCTGTCGATCAGCGGCTGGGTCTATGGTCTGAAGGACGGGCTGCTGCGCGACCTCGGCTGCACCCGGAGCGGACCGGCCGGCGAAGATGGGAATCCGTGAACGGCGTGGTTTCAAGAACTGAGTCGGTGATCCGTACTGGATCAGCGAACGGATTTGTGACGCTCCGGAACGGACTTCGCTGATTGACCCAAGGCAGCCATTACGAGAATTCGCCCATATCAGATTCCCGTCAATGCCGGGTAATCCCCAGCGTTTGTGAACTTCTATGGGCGTCGGCAGCGGGGCTACACGACGGTCAGTTAGACGCCCGCGGGAATTTGCGATAACATCTCCTTCGCGCGTGTTCCGTGCAGTAAGAATGGCTCTCCAATGGAACCGCAGCGCGAGAAGCGTAGGCTGACGACTATTCTGGCTGCCGACGTGGTCGGTTATAGCCGCCTCATGGGTACTGACGAGGCCGGCACCCTGGCTGCGCTCAAGATGCACCGCAAAGAGCTAATCGAGCCCAAGACCGAGCAATACAATGGACGCACCGTCAAGCTGATGGGTGACGGCGCGCTGATGGAATTTGGCAGCGTCGTAGACGCGGTACGCTTCGCTGTGGAAGTGCAATCGGAAATGGCGAAGCGCAACGACGGGGTGCCGGATGATTGCCGCATCGAATATCGAATCGGGATCAATATCGGCGACATCATCGCTGATGGCGACGATATCTATGGCGACGGTGTGAACATCGCGAGCCGGTTAGAGTCCCTTGCAGACGCAGGTGGCATATGCCTCTCAGGGGCTGCATTCCAGCAGGTCAGAAAGAAACTAGACCTGGCGTTTGAGCCGATGGGTGAGCAGCGCGTCAAAAACATCGCCGAACTGATAGAGGTTTGGCGCATCGCCTCCAACGGGGCTCCGAACCGACAGCTGCCGCGCCGACGAACTGCTCAGATTGCGTCGATGGCAGTTGCGGCACTGGCCATTCTGACAGCTGTCGCAATCGTGATCTGGGACGGATTGGCGATCGGCGATTCAAAAGTCGTCACCCAAGACATATTGAGTGATCCTTCTGGGCCTAAAGTGACGGTCTTGCCTTTTGAAAGCATTAATCAAGATCAGGACGATGTAGTATTTGCTGCAGGAATGACCGAAGAGATAATCGCTGCCCTAACTAGCTTTTACGAGCTTCACGTGGTTGCTCGAGGCGTTGCGGAAGAGAGCGACATTGCAGGCGCGAATGCTTTCATGCTCACCGGAACTGTCCGCCGCGCGTCAGATACGTTCCGAATAACAGCGCGTCTTATCTCCGCAGATGACGGGCGTCAGGTCTGGGCTGGGACATACGATCGACCGCTAAATCCATCGGAAATACTGACAGTGCAACGAGATGTCGCAGCGAAGATCGTAAGTTCGATCGCCTCGTCATGGGGCGGCGCAATTGCCGCCGGCCAACTGCGCGGCTCCCTCGACACGATACCGTCGCAATTGTCATCGTACGAATGCGTTAGCACAGCTCTAGCGTATTTCCATAACGATCCGACGCTCTACGCGACGGCTCGTGACTGCTTAGTCGATACCGTGGCTGCCGAGCCGAACTATGCGGATGCGTGGGCCATGCTTGCGGAGATATACGGACGCCAATGGTACGGACATGAGCCTTTGATCCCCGGCGAGATCTACGATCCGCTCGAACGGTCAATGGAGGCCGCCAAGCGAGCGCTCGCGCTCGAGCCAAATAGTGCACGTTCGCACTATGCCTATGCGATGGCACTCGATATGGCAGGGGATATGGATGGTTTCTATGCCGAAGCCAGGAGAGCATTGGAGCTTAACCCGAACGAGCCGATTTACCTTGGATCGCTTGGCACCTGGATCGCATTTACGGGTCGCTGGGATGAAGGCCTCGAACTTATTGAGAAGGCAAAGCGCCTGAATCCCAATGCATTCGCCCCTTGGTGGAACTATGCGCCGGCAATGGTGGCATTGCAGAATCGCGACTACGAAACAGCCATTGCCCGCTTCAAACAATCCTACACCGGCTGGTGGATCAACTATATGCATCAGGCCTATACCTATGGCCTGATGGGTGACGAGGAGAATGCTGCGCTTGCGGTAGAGCGGCTACTTGAACTGCAGCCAGGTTACACGATGGAAGACGCGCTTGAGTTCCACCGGAAGTATCAGTTCGAACCGGGCTTCACGGAACTAGCGATGGAAGGTTTGCGCCTGGCGGGGCTCCCTAGCGCAGAAACGGCACAGCGCGGCCAATAGGGTCTCACGTCACCTATTGGCTAATCTGGGACCTGAGCAGACTCAACCAAGTCGACCGGTGTTCCCCTCAGAGCGGAATTGCGGGGCGCTGTTCAACTGACGTCTATGCGATCGCAGCCGTCACCCGTCGAAGGCCAGTTGTACCTTCATCGACTGTTTGCGGTCGGCGGCCAGGGCGAAGGCGTGGTCGGCTTCGGCCAGGGGGATGATGTCGGAGATCACCGGCGACACGTCGATGCGGCCCGAGGCGATGCAGTCGACGGCCCAGTGGAATTCCTCGTGGAAGCGGAAGGTGCCGCGCAGCTCCAGCTCCTTGGCGACGACGGTGTTCATCGGCAGGGCGATCTCGCCGCCGAGACCGATCAGCACCAGGACGCCGCCCGGCCGCACCACATCCAGCGCGCCGCGGATCGCCGCCTGGTTGCCCGAGGCTTCCAGCAGCACGTCGAACTGGCCCTTGTCGGCGCCATAGCCGGCGAGGGCGTCCGCCTCCGCCGCCACGTTGATGGTGCGGTCGGCGCCCATGCGGCGCGACGTCTCCAGCGCTTCGTCGACCACATCGGTGGCCACGATCTCCTGTGCGCCGGCCGCGCGCGCCGCCGCCACGGCGAGCACGCCAATCGGGCCCTGGCCGGTCACCAGGACGCGCCTGCCCAGCATCGGTCCGGCGCGGCGCACCGCATGCAGGCAGACCGAGAGCGGCTCGGCGACGGCGGCGGAGGCAAGCGGCAGGGAGTCGGGCACCGGTACGCATTGCGCCTCCTCGGCCACGACGAAATCGGCAAATGCGCCCTGGATGTGCGGCATCGGCATGGCGCTGCCATAGAAGCGCATGTTCAGGCAGTGGTTCGGCGTACCGGCCAGACAATAGCGGCAAGCGGAACAGGGCCGGCTGGGATTGAGCGCGACCTTGGCGCCGGGTGCCACCGCGGTCACGCCCGCACCGATGGAGTCCACGAAGCCGGCAACCTCGTGGCCCAGGATTATCGGCTCCCGCACCCGGATCGCGTCGCCGATCCCGCCCTCGAAATAATAGTGCAGATCGGATCCGCAGATGCCGCCATTGGCGATCCGGACCCTGACCTGGCCGGGGCCCGGCTCCCCCGCCTCCCGGTTTTCGATGCGCAGATCCTTCGCGGCGTGCAGTACGGCGGCTCGCATGATCGGACTCCTATCTTCCGGCCGTGACTGACTTCGGCCCTGCTCCATCTTGACCGATTGCCCGCCGCACGCCCATACCGATCATCCCGGCCGTGATCGGTCGCCGCAATGACAAGGACAAACACATGGGTCTGCAACGCTTCAGCCTGGAGGGCCGGTTGGCGCTCGTCACCGGATCGAGCCAGGGGATCGGATTCGCATTGGCCAAGGGGCTGGGCGAAGCTGGCGCCGGGCTGGTGCTGAACGGCCGCGACACCGACAAGCTCGCATCCGCCGCGGCGTCGCTGCGCGAAGCCGGGGTCACCGTGCATGAGAGCGCCTTCGACGTGACCGACCGGGCGGCGGTCGGCGCGGCGGTCGACGCCATCGAAGCCGAAATCGGCGCCATCGATATCCTGGTCAACAATGCCGGCATGCAGTTCCGCACGACCCTGGAGGACTTCCCGGAGGATGCCTGGCACCGGCTGATGGCGACCAATATCGACAGCGTATTCTTCGTCGGCCAAGCCGTGGCGCGGCACATGATCCCGCGCCAGACCGGCAAGATCATCAACATCTGCTCGGTGCAGAGCGAACTCGGCCGCCCCTCGATCGCGCCCTACACCGCCACCAAGGGTGCGGTGAAGATGCTGACCAAGGGCATGTGCGTCGACTGGGGCAAGCACAACATCCAGATCAACGGCATCGGCCCCGGCTATTTCAACACCCCGCTGAACAAGGCGCTGGTCGGCGACCCGGACTTCTCCGCCTGGCTGGAGGGCCGCACGCCGGCCGGCCGCTGGGGCGAGGTCGAGGAACTGGTCGGCGCAGCGGTGTTCCTGTCATCGCCGGCCTCGAGCTTCGTCAACGGGCACATCCTCTACGTCGATGGTGGGATCACCGCCGGTCTGTAGGGTCGCTGCGGTGTGAAGAGGGTATTTGAAAGGCCTGCGTCTGGCGCTCTTTGGAAGCACGGCGCTGCCCTCACCCTCCCACGCTAACGCGCGGGTCCCTCCCTCTCCCAGAAGGAGAGGGAAAATAAGGACGGCCATGGTAACCCCTCTCCCTCTGGGAGAGGGAGGGACCCGCGGCGAAGCCGTGGGAGGGTGAGGGCAAGGGCCTGCGCATCGGGCTCCCCGGGGCGCTATCGGAGCGTCTTCACCTGCGCTCGGTTGGCGAGCGCTAATAGCGGTCGATCACCGTGAAGCCCAGCGTGTCGAAGCTGTCCATGGACGCCAGCACCGCGCCGGCTTCCTCAAGGGGAACCGTTCGGCTGACCAGCCGGTCGGGTTTCAAGCGGCCGTCTGCCACCAGATCCAGCATGGCGCCGTAATCCGAGGGCGGCATGCCCTTGCTGCCGGCCAGCACGATCTCGCGGTCGATGATCAGATCGACCGGCAGGGACAGGTCGCCGGCGTCCTCGCCATTGGTCATGCCGATCTGCACATGCCGGCCCCGCTTGCCCAGGCTTTCGATGGCAGGACGGCAGGTCGCGGAAATGCCCAGCGCGTCGACCGCGACATGGGCGCCGCCGCCGGTGAGGTCCCGCACCGCCTCGGCCGCGTCATCGGCCGAGCCGGCATTGACGACCGCCTCCGCCCCGAGTTCGGTCGCCAGGGCCAGCTTGTCGTCGCCGATATCGACGCCAATCGGGCGGGCGCCCAGCGCCTTGGCGATCTCGACCGCGGACAGGCCGACACCACCGCAGCCGAACACCGCGACCCATTCGCCAGGCTGAACCCGGGCGCGGTCGGTCAGCCCATGGAATGCCGTCATGAAGCGGCATCCCATGCCGGCGCCGGCCACGAATTCGACCGCCTCCGGCAAGGGCACAAGATTGAAATCAGCGTGGTCGACCGCGACGTATTCGGCGAACCCGCCCCAGGATTTGAACCCTGGCACCACCGGGTGCTCGCAGAGATTGGCAAGCCCGGCGGCGCACATCGGGCAACTGCCGTCGCCGCCGCTGAACGGAACGATGATGCGGTCGCCCTGCTGGTGTTTCGCCACCTCGGACCCGACCGCCTCGACCACGCCGCACATCTCGTGACCCAGCACATGCGGCAGCGGGAAGGTCGTCGGCCAGTGCCCGGCCCATGCGTGCCAGTCGCTGCGACAGATGCCGTTGGCCGCAACACGGATCACCGCGCCGTGCTCAGACGGCGATGGATCGGGAACATCCCGAAGCACAAGCGGTTCGCGGAATGCTTCCAGCACGGCCGCCTTCATGTCTCGGACCCCTTCTCAGCTGTGGCAAACACGGTCGGTAGACGGGCGCAGATCGTCATACCGGCCTGTCGAGCATTTCCAGATGCAGTCGGTCGCCGGTGTAAGGATGTGCCGCTGCGACCTCCTCGTCCAACTCGACGCCCAGGCCCGGCGCAGTCGGCGGAATGACGTAACCGTCCTGCCATTGCATCGGTGTCTTGAGAATCTCGGCGTGGAATCCGGACCAGTCGAGGATGCTCTCCAGGATCAGGAAGTTCGGCGAGCAGGCGCTGATCTGGACATTCGCGGCACCCTCGATCGGGCCGCAATACAGGTGCGGGGCGATCTGGGCGTAGTGGGTCTCGGCCATCCCGGCGATCTTCTTCGCCTCCAGCAGCCCGCCGACCCGGCCGAGCGCCATCTGCAGGATCGACGCGGCTCCGGTTTCCAGCACCCGGGCGAACTCGTATTTGGTCGTCAGCCGCTCGCCGGTGGCGATGGGCACGCTGGTCTGGCGCGCCACCTTCGCCATCTCCTCCGGCATCTCCGGCGGCACCGGCTCCTCCAGCCACAGCGGATCGTAGGGCTCCAGCCGGCGCGCCAGGCGAATGGCGCCGGAGGTCGTCATCTGGCCATGGGTGCCGAACAGCAGATCGGCCCGGGTTCCGACCGCCTCGCGCAGCAACCGCACGAAGCGTTCGGCCCGGTCCAGAGCCTCGAGAGACAGCTGTCTTGGATCGAAGGCCGAGAACGGGCTGACCGGGTCGAACTTGACCGCGGTGAACCCCATCTCGACGTAGCGCGATGCCCGCTCGGCCGCCAGCTCCGCGTCGACATAGACATCCGTTGCGTCGCCGGTTTCGGGATAGATGTAGGTGTAGCTGCGCAGCGTCTCATGGACCTGGCCGCCCAGCAGCTCATAGACCGGCTTGCCGAGTTCCTTGCCGACGATGTCCCAGCAGGCCATCTCGATGCCGCTAAGGATGCCGAGGATCGACGTGTCCGGGCGCTGGGTGAAACCGCTGGAATAGACGGTCCGCCACAGCCGTTCGATCTTGAACGGGTCGGCGCCGATCACCTGGCGCTCGCAGACGTCGGCGATCATGCGTTCGACCACATGCGGGTGGAACGGCACCGAATAGACCTCGCCGATGCCTTCGATGCCGCTATCGGTGGTGAGCTTCAGGAAGATCCAATAGGCGCCGCCGAAACCCGGCGGCGGATTGCCGACCACGAAGGTCTTCACATCGGTGATCTTCATGCCGCTGCCCCTTCCCGCTTCGAGTCGCTTCGGACCGGGGCTCGACGCCCGTCACCGGGCTGAAAAATAGGTCAGATGGCGGCGGTTTGTCAGCCGAATTACGTGACCCGATGGCCGGGCGGTTACACCATCGTCAATGGCCGCGATGGTCGGCGGGCCGTCGTATCGGGTGATGCGATAGACCGATGCCGGCGGCAGGTTGCGGACCACTCCGCCAACGCGCTGCCCCCGCAATCCCAGCCGTGCCAACACCTCCGCCGAGAACGGGCATCTCGGGCCATAGGTGAACTGGTAGAGGGCTCCGCCAGGGGGCCAAGCGACGGAAGACGCCGCTCAGAATGCGGATCTGGTCGGGTGCCGACAACGCCAGGACCGGCAGGCCGCTGATCGCGGCGGCAAACTCCGCAACCGTCGGAAATGCCTCCCGGGACAGGGATGTGGCGTTCGCCACGGTCACCTGAACCTCCGGGAACCGCTCCGACAGGACCCCTGCCAACCGGTTGTCCATCTCGATGACGTGAATGTCCTTCGCGCAGACGCCCTTGGCCAGCAGCTCGGCGGTGAAGGCGCCGGTGCCCGCACCGAGCTCGAGAATCGGACCGGCGCCCGGCTCGATCCAGTCGGTGATCAGGCGCGCCAGGGGCCGACCGCTGGGTGCAAGGGCGGCAACGCGAAACGGACGGCGCAGCCACGAGCCGAAAAAGGCCATATGGGCGCGCACGGATCCTTTTTGCCCGGTGGTCCGAGCCGACAATTCGTCGAAATCTGCCATCGTCGCCCCCTCCCCAGCCCAACCGCTGGCCTTGCGACATGGTCGAGAAGGTGGTGATGAATTGCGGCGATTTCCAGTATCGGTAACGACCGGCCATGCCGGAACCGGCCGGCAACGGCGATAGGGCGCCGCTACAGCCTGATCGCTTCACACTGGTTCAGAGTGAGGCGTGATTCAGCCCCCGAGCTGTGCAGAAGGACCGGGAGTCGCGGGTGAGATCGGTACTGTCTCACCCGATACTTGGCCCAGCCGAGTTCGCGCCGGCGTCGCGTTTCCCTACTCAAAATCGACGTAGAGGACCGTGCAGAGGTCGACGTTGAAGTATTCCTCCGAATTCCCGTACTCGTCCTCGACCTTGACGTCGAAGTCGCATTGCCGGCCATACCCGCTCATTTCGATCAGGATCTCGCTCTTCGGCGGCAACACGTCCGAGCCCAATACGTCCTCTTCCCAACTGTCGGCGTAGGTCGGCGAGACATAGATGTACCAAACGTAATCGCCGCTGTTGTTGCGGACATAGAAATCCTGGATATCGGCGCTGGCGACACCAACGGATGCGGCCATCGACACGATGACCATCGATATGGCCACGGCCAGCTTCTTGATGAGGTTCTTCGGCAGCATGTGTTGCTCTCCAATTCTTCAGTTGCCGAGCGGAAAGCGACACAGGGGCGCAACCGGCCGACAGCAGTTTTTCCACATGTGGTCGGCCACGAAGACCGACAGCCGGTCTAGTCTGCCAAACAATCTGTAATTTTAGGTAAACACGCGATACCGTCTGCGACGTTGTCGCAATGGCGCGCTATTGGCCGGATGCGGTGTCCCGGGCCATCGTATGGAATCTGGCGGCCGGAACAGCGATTCCCAAGGTGGCGGTTCCGGATTCCCTGAAGCCCACATTGAGACCGATGACACTGGTCTCGCCATAGCGCTGCAGGAAGATCGGAGAGCCGGAATCCCCCCGGGTCCCGTCGCAATCGTGCAGCATGAGGTCACCCTCCCAGCCGACGATGCTGCACCCTTCATGAGCCCCCAGCATATGAGCCCGATCCTGGCTGTAGCCGGCACGAGTCAGCGAATACCTGGTCAGCCCGGCGTCGACCTCGGCCGGGCCCAACACCTGCCAGCGGACAGGCCGGATGCTGGACGCGCCCCGAACCACGATAATCGCCCAGTCATTGGCCAGGTTCGCCGGGTTCCGAGGCGCCTCTGGCTGATAGTCAGGGGAGATGATGACCCGGTCGACCTGCATATGCGACACGAAGTCGCCACGGCTGTAACCCGCCACGAAGTGCAGATCCGAGGTGCTCGTCCAATCCCGCAGCCTCTCGTCATACAAGCAATGCGCCACGGTCAGCACCGTCCGAGGCCCGATCAGCACGCCGGTGCAGAACCCGCCGGTGGACCGGTTCACGCGCCCGATCGCGGACCACGGCCACTCCCGGGAACTTACGGCAATGCGATTGTCCTGCCCGACGATACCTGGCAGACGCGGAGATTCCTGCGCCGTTGTGGGCGCAACAATCCAGAACACCGCGCAAGCAGCTATGAGCCCAATGGCGGCCAGATACCTCATGTCGCGAATTTAACTCGAATTCGCGACCAGTCGGTTAACGACGCTCAACCAATTGGATATGACGATTACAGTCCGCCGGAGTGCTCGCAGAGTCCCAGGTAGGCCGTCGCGCGCGCCTAGCGGCGCGGCGCAAGCCGCGCTCAGTGGCTGTCGGCCGCGGCCTCGATGGCGGGATCGGCGCCAGACCCGGCGCTTTGCCGTTTCGCCTCGGTCACAGTGCCCTGCCGGCGTTCGCGCACCACATCCGCCAGGACCGCCAGTGCGATCTCGCCCGGCGTGGCCGCACCGATATCAAGGCCTGCCGGGGCCCGTAGTGCCTCGACCCGCTCCGGCGATACGCCGGCGCCAATCAGATCCGCCTTCAGCTTGGCCGATTTCTTGAAGCTGCCGACGAAGGCCACGTAAGGAGATCCCGTCCCGACTGCCGCCTCCAGCGCCTTGCGGTCGCCACGGCCCTGGGTCGCGACGATGACAAAGCTCTCAACGGCACGCGCATGGTCCGACAGGTCGAATCCGACGATCCGGGTGCAGGTCCCCGCGTATCCCGCCAGATCGGCCTCCGGCGCCGCCACACTGACGGCGAACCCGGCTGCCAGGCCGACATCGGCCAAGGCCCGTGCCGTCGGCGAGGCGCCGAGGATCAGCAGAGCCGGGCGCGGCAGCACCGGCTCGACGAAAATCTCGGCGGTGCCTCCGCTCGGGCAATGGCTGCGGAAGGTGTCGACGCCGTCGGCCTCTTCCGTCTCGCCGTCGGGCCCGATACGGATCAGCCTTGGACGACCGTCCGCCAGTGCCCGCGCCGCCGCCTTGAGAACCGCGCCGCGCACGCATCCGCCGCCGATCCAGCCCTCGATGCCGGCATCGGCCCGGATGACTGCCTTGGCGCCGGCCTTGGCCGATGTGGCGTTCTCGGTGCGGACCACGGTGGCCAGCGCGAAGGGCTGGTTGTCGCCTTTCATCCGCGCCATGCAATCGAAGATGCGATCATTGTCATCGGTCATGCGGTCCTCCCTCGGCGACGTTACAGCCGGGCCAGATAAGGTTCCAGCGCCGCCAGGCTATTCAAATTGTGGGCCGGCGCGAACAGGTCGATATGGGGCATCGCCGCCTGCATGCCGGCGGCGACGGGCGTGTAATCCTGCCAGCCGATCATCGGGTTGAGCCAGACGATCCGCCGCGCACGCCGCCGCAACTGCCGCATCTCCTCGCCCAGGCGCTCCGCCGTGCCCGTGTCGTAGCCGTCGCTGACGATCATCACGATCGAGCGGGAGTTCAAGGCCGAGGCGGCGTAGTTGCGGTTGAAGGTTGCCAGGCAGTCGCCAATCCGGGTGCCGCCGGACCAGCCGGCAGCGAGCAGCGCCATGCGCTCGACCGCCCGGTCGATATTGCGTTCCTTCAGGGTCGGGCCGATGTTGACCAGCCTCGTGTGGAAAATGAAGGCCTCCGCCTCGCGGAACCGGTCCACGACCCCGCGGATGAATCGCACGAAGAAGCTGCTGTACAGGCTCATCGAACCGCTGCCGTCGAGAATGACGACCAGGCGCACCGGCCGGTGCTTTCGGCGGCGCATCACCAGTTCGAGCGGCATGCCGCCATGGCGGATGCTCTTATGGATGGTGTTGCGCAGGTCGAGACGGCGCCCGCGGCGGGCCGATTTCTGGCGTCGGGTCAACCGGTAGCGCATCCTCGCCGCCAGCCTCTCAGTCAGGTCGTAGACCTGCGACAGCGCCTCGGGATCGGCGATGTGGCGGAAATCGGTCTCGGCCAGGCTTTCCGCGGAACTGGCGCCCTGCTGCCGGCCGCTTCCTTCGGTCGGTGCGTCGCCGTCGCCGCGCTCGACCCGGTCCGGCGGCCCCGGCGGTCCGACCGGCGCACCGCCTGGCGGCAACAGGCGAAGGCCCTTGCGCCCGCCATCGCCGGCGACATGGGCGACCCGCTTCATGCCGCGAAGCCGCCAATAGGCGTCGAACAGTTCATCGAAGCGGCGCCAATCGGTCCGGCTGGAACACAGCAGGGCCCGCAGCCCCCAGCGCAGTTCCCGGTCATGGCGCACCTCGACACCGCTGGCGATCCGCGCTGCATCCATGCCTTCGCGCAGGCCCACCGGGAAACCGTTGTCGCGCAGCAGACGGACGAAACCGATCATCCGCCGGGCCACGGCATGTTCAGCGGTGGGGTGTGCGACAAGCGTGCTCATACTGCCTTGGCAACCAGCCGTTCGGTGACCTCCACCGGCAGGGCGCGCTGATCCTCGCGGGTCTTCAGCAGGCACAGCAGGCTTTCCTGCACCGCGACGGGATCCTCGCGCAAATCGGCGATGTCGAGCCCGACCAGGGCACGGGCCCAGTCCAGGGTCTCCGCGATGCCGGGGGTCTTCCTCAAATCCTCTTTTCGCACCGACTGCACGAAGCGTACGATCTGGCCGGCCAGGGCCTGCTCGATGCCCGGCATCCGTGCAGTCAGGATGCGCAGTTCCTTGTCCTCGGCCGGATAGTCGACATAGTGGTACAGGCAGCGGCGGCGCAGGGCGTCGGACAGCTCGCGCGTGCCGTTCGAGGTCAGGACCACATAGGGGATCGATTTCGACGGTATGGTGCCGAGTTCCGGGATGGTGATCTGGAACTCGGACAATACCTCCAGCAGATAGGCCTCGAACTCCTCGTCGGCGCGGTCGATTTCGTCGACCAGAAGGACCGGCGGCACATCCTGGCTGATCGACTGCAGCAGGGGCCGCCGCAGCAGGTAATCCTCCTGGAAAATGTGCCGCTCGGTATCTGCCGCATCGGCCTTGTCCGCCTCGCGGATCTTGATGGCGAGGAGCTGGTGCTGGTAGTTCCACTCATAGACTGCCGAGTGGGCGTCCAGACCCTCATAGCATTGCAAGCGGATCAGATTGGTGCCCAGCGCCTCGGCCAGGCTCTTGGCGACCTCGGTCTTGCCGACACCGGCATCGCCTTCCAGCAGCAGCGGCCGCTCCAGCCGGGCCATCAGCACCACGGCCATGGCCAGGGCCGGATCGGCCACGTAGCCGGTCGCCGCCAGCCGTGTCATCACCGCGTCGCGGGTGAACTCCATGGGGCAGCCCCTTATCTCAGAGGGATCGAAGCCGGCCGCCCATGGCGCGCCAACCCCGATCCTCCCAATTCGCCGTCAGTCACCGATGCCCAGCGTGTCGCATTGCTGCCAGACCCGCCACGGCGTATGCGGCATCGGCATGTGGGTGACGCCGTGATGCGCGAAGGCATCGATCACGGCGTTGGAGAAGGCCGACACGCCGCCGACATTGGGGGATTCTCCGACCCCCTTTGCGCCGATTGGATGATGGGGCGATGGAGTGACCGTGAAATCGGTCTCCCAGGCCGGCGTCTCGACCGCCGTGGGCACGAAATAGTCCATGAAGCTGGCGCCGTGGACGTTGCCCATCTCGTCGTAGACGATCTCCTGACCCATGGCGATGCCGAAGGCTTCGGTCAGGCCGCCATGGACCTGGCCCTCGATGACCATCGGGTTGATGCGGGTGCCGCAATCGTCCAGCGCATAGAAGCGCCGGATCTTGCTCTCGCCGGTGACCCGGTCGATGTCGACGACACAGATATAGGCGCCGAACGGGTAGGTCATGTTCGGCGGGTCGTAGTAGTCGACCGCCTCCAGACCTGGCTCCATGCCGTCGGGCAGGTTGTTGTAGGCGGCCCAGGCGACCTCCTTCATGGTCGCCGTCTTCTCCGGCAGGCCCTTGACCTTGAACTGGTCGACATCCCACTCCAGATCGTCCTCGCCGACTTCCAGCAGATGGGCCGCGATGGCCTGCGCCTTGGCCTTGATCTTGCGGGCGGCGCGGGCCGCGGCAGCGCCGGCGACCGGCGTCGAGCGCGATCCGTAGGTGCCCAGGCCATAGGGCGCGGTGTCGGTGTCGCCCTCTTCGATCATGATGTCCTCGGACGGAATCCCGACCTCGGTGGCGATGATCTGGGCATAGGTCGTCTCATGGGCCTGGCCCTGGGACTTGGTGCCGAGCCGGGCGATGGCGCTGCCGGTCGGATGGATGCGGATCTCGCAGCTGTCGAACATGCCGACGCCCAGGATGTCGCAGTTCCGGGTGGGACCGGCGCCGACGATCTCGGTGAAGAAGGCAACGCCGATGCCCATCAGCTCGCCGCGTTTGCGCTTCTCCTCCTGCTCACGCCTGAGGCCCTCATAGTTGACCGCTTCCAGCGCCTTGCGCATGGCCGTCGGATAGTCGCCGCTGTCGTATTCCCAGCCCAGGGCCGAGTTGTACGGAAACTGCTCCGGCTGGATGAAGTTCTTCATCCGAAGCTCGGCCGGATCCATGTCCAGCTTGCGGGCCAGCACATCGATCATGCGCTCGATCAGGTATGACGCTTCGGTCACCCGGAACGAACAGCGATAGGCCACGCCGCCCGGCGCCTTGTTGGTGTAGACGCCGTCGACCTCCACATGGGCGACCGGTATGTCGTAGCTGCCGGTCACGATGTGGAAGAAGCCGGCCGGGTACTTGCTGGGGTCGGCGCAGCTGTCGAACGCGCCGTGATCGGCGATCACGTGGCATTTCAGGCCGGTGATGCGGCCGTCCTTCGTAGCCGCCAGCTCGCCGGTCATGTGGTAGTCGCGGGCGAAGGCCGTGGCCGACAGGTTCTCCGTCCGGTCCTCGACCCATTTGATCGGCTTGCCGAGCACGATCGAGCCAACCGTGGCGCAGACATAGCCTGGATAGACGCCGACCTTGTTGCCGAAGCCGCCGCCGATATCCGGCGCGTTGACGTGGATCTTGGCCTCCGGAATGCCGGACAGCAGCGACACCACGGTGCGGACCACATGCGGCGCCTGGAAGGTGCCGTACAGGGTCAACTCGCCCTTGATCTTGTCCATGGAGGCGACGCAGGCGCAGGTCTCAAGCGGGGTCGGATGGACCCGGTGATAGCTGATCAGCTCCTTCACCGTGACCTCGGCCTCGTCGAACGCCGCATCGGCGCCGTCCTTGTCGCCGGCTTCCCAGGTGAAGATGTGGTTGTGATGCTTGCGCGCGCCGTGGGCGCCCTCGGCCTTGTCCTGGATGTCCTCGCGCAGCACCGGGGCGTCGTCGTCCATCGCCTTGAAGGCGTTGGTCAGCGCCGGCAGCTCCTCATACTCGACCTCGACGAGGTCGATCGCGTCGGCGGCGATATAGCGGTCCTCGGCGATTACGAAGGCGACCTCCTGGTTCTGGAACAGGACCTTCTCGTCGGCCAGCACCGCCTGGACGTCGCCGGCCAGGGTCGGCATGTAGTGCAGGCTGAGAGGTTTCAGATCCTCCGCGGTCAGGACCGCGACGACGCCGGGCAGCGCCAATGCGGCGCTCGGGTCGATCGACTTGACCCGGGCATGGCCGTAGGGGCTGCGGACGAAATCGCCGAACAGCATGCCCTGCATCTTGATGTCGTCGACATAGTTGCCCTTGCCCTGAATGAAACGGACGTCTTCCTTGCGCTTGCGGGCGCAGCCGACGCCGCCGAGGCTTTCTTCGCGCTCCGCGGCCGACGGGATTGGTGTATCTGGCATTATTCGGCGGCCTCCTCAGCGGCGTTCATCTGGTCTGCGGCGCGACGCACCGCCTTGACGATGTTCTGGTAACCCGTGCAGCGGCACAGGTTTCCGGACAGGCCATTGCGGATCTCTTCATCGGTCGGATTCGGGTTCTCCTGAAGCAACCGATGGGTCCGCATGATCATGCCTGGCGTGCAGAAGCCACATTGCAGGCCGTGTTCCTGCATGAAGCTGTCCTGGATCGGATGCAGTTCGCCAGCCTCTGCCATGCCCTCGACTGTGGTCACCTCGGCCCCGTTGGCCTGGGCAACGAAGACCGTGCAGGATTTGACCGACTGCCCGTTCACATCGACGGTGCAGGCGCCGCAATGGGACGAATCGCAGCCCACATGGGCGCCGGTGAGCCCCAAGGTCTCTCGCAGGAAATGCACCAGCAAGGTGCGCGGTTCGGCAAGCCCCTCGACCGCCTGACCGTTTACCGTCATCTCGACATGCATCTTGCCCATGTCCTAAGCCCCCCTTGCCCGGCTTCTCGCCGTTTCGATGGCGCGGCGCGTCATCACGCCGGCGACGTGCCGGCGGAAATCCGGCGGCCCGCGCATATCGGATACCGGATCGGCGATTTCGACAGCGGCCGCGACGGCGGCGTCCACTGCCGCGTCGTTGATGCTGGTCCCGACCAGGGCCTCTCCCGCCGCAGCGGCGAAGAGCGGCGTCTGGCCGACATTGGTAAGCGCGATTGCCGCCGTCTTGCACGTGTCGCCGTCCATTGTCAGCACAACCGCGGCGGCCGCGGTGGCATAGTCGCCGACCTTGCGCTTCATCTTCGCATAGGCGTGACCGTGACCCTTCGTCGGAACCGGGAACCGGATTTCGGTCAGCACCTCGTCTTCCTTCAGCGCGGTGAAATAAGCCGCCTCGTAGAAGTCGCGCGCCGCCACCTGACGCTCCCCGACCGGGCCGCGCAGCACATAGGTGGCGTCCAGGCACATCATCAGCGCCGGCAAATCGTTGCCGGGATCACCGTTGGCGACATTACCGCCGATCGTGCCGCATGAGCGAACCTGCGGATCGGCGATCAGCTCGGCGGTCTCCTTCAGCACCGGGCAGCTTTCGCTGAGCATCTCCGAGCCGATCACCTCGGCCTGGGTCGCCAACGCGCCGATACGCAGCACGCCGTCCTCCTCTGAGATGCCGTCCAGCCCTTCGATCGCCTGCAGGTCAATCAGATGCTCGGGGGTCGCCAAGCGGTATTTCATCATCGGGATCAAACTGTGGCCGCCGGCCAGAAGGCGGCTGTCGTCGCCATATTTGGCCAACAGCGCAATCGCCTCGTCGACCGACGATGGGCGATGGTATTCGAAATTGCCAGGTATCACGCACGCCTCCACATGATCTTGTCCAGATCTCTATGCGGCCGACCTCTTGTGCACCGGGTCTTCACCGCCATTGCACCCATGTCGCATTCATTCGCACCCAAGCCTTTGGGCCACGGCGCATGGGCCGCCTTCGTCGCGACTTGCGACATGGTAACTATACGACCTTAACGCGTAATTTGGTATCTAAGAACCGACCTTGCGTGAATCGCGTCTCAGGCTCATGAAATGCGGTTGGGCTTCACGAATGGCGCCCAAAAAACGGCGGTTTGGTTAAGGTGTCGGCCACGGGATTGGTTAATGACCGGCCGTTCCAAATTGGCGAAAATCCGACCTAAAAATGCGAATTAAACGCCGAGCGCCATCTTCAACTGGCGGACCTTTCCGCGGCTCACGGGAATGCGCCTGACGGCCTCATCGTCCCCAAGAACGATCACCGCCTGCTCGTTCAGCCGCTCGAAGGATTTCGCGTGCCGCATATTGACGATGTGGCTGCGGTGGACCCGCAGGAATATGCCGGGGTCAAGCCGCTCTTCCAGCACCGACAGGGAGAGAGCGCAAAAATAGCTCTCGGTCAGCGTATTCACGGTCGTGTAATGCGCCTCGGCCTTGATGCACACGACCTCATCGGGATCGATCAGCAACGTGGTCTTGTTATGGGTCACCGGCAGCTTGACCAGCCGACCGCTGAACTCGCCGTCGGCCAGCGCCTCGGGAGGCAGATCCTCGTCGCCGGGCGGTTCCGGGATTGCCGTCAGCAGCGCGAATCCGAAGATCAGGAAAGTGGCGACGGCGACCAGGATCGCCAGCAAAGGCTGGCTGAGCGCCGGCGACTGGAACACGATCTCCACATCGGCCGCAACCGGCAGAAAACTGGCCGCCGCCATCGCCGTGTAGTGCATGCCGGACACCGCGAACCCCATCACCACCGCGGCCGGGATCATGTACCAGCCGCGCCGCAGGTTGAAGGCAAGCCACAGGGCGGCGGTGGACGCCAGGATTCCAAGCACGACCGAGGCGATGACCAGGGTGGGCGAATACTGGATCAGGCAATTGGCCCGGATCGCCGCCATGCCAACATAGTGCATGCAGGAAATTCCGAGCCCCATGAAGAGGCCGGCGCCGGCCAGTTTCAGCGGTGTCCGCGGGCCGATTCCGGCGAAGAACAGCGCGATACCGGTCATCAGGATAGAGACCAGGGCCGAGATCAGCGTCAACAGCGCATCATAATTGACGATGACCGGCAAATTCAGTGCCAGCATGCCGACGAAATGCATCGACCAGATGCCGCCGCCCATCGCCACCGCCGCGCCGCCCAGTAGCGCCCTGCGCCAAAGGCCCTGCGCGGCCGACAGACGGGCGCCCATCTGAAAGCAGGTGTAGGCTCCAAAGACGGCGATGACCACCGACAAGCCGATCAACAGCGGATCGTAGGAAACCTGCATTTCGAATCGGCCCCAGCACGCCGGTCCGGCGCATCCGATGTCAGTGATGCCGGAGTGTAACAGACCCGACGCCCCTGAGAAGGCATCCGATCGTCTAATATGTCAGTATGGGAGCGTCGTCTCCCAGCCCGCCGCCGACCGGCATTTGACGGTGACCACGGTGATGTTGTCCCGCGAGCCGCGCTCCAGGGCGGTATCGACCAGTATCTGAACCGCCGCATCGACATCGTCGTTATTCAGAATCGCGGCAATGTCCTGGTCCGGCACGACCCGGCTCAGCCCATCGCTGCACAGCAGGAAGACATCATCGGTTTGGAGTCGGTCATGCTTCTTGTCCAGGGCGAGTGAATCGTCCGCCCCGACCGCCCGGGTCACCACATTGGCTTGCGGATGGCTCTCCGCCTCTTCCGCCGACAGCACGCCCATGTCGACCAGTTCCTGGACATGGCTGTGATCGTGGGTGACCTGGAGGAACTCACCGTCGCGCAGCCGGTACAGCCGGCTGTCTCCAGCCCACAGGCAGGCGAAATGTTCGCCATAGACCAGCAGGACGACGACGGTGCTAGCGATGATCGAGTCCTGGCCGCGCTCCGCCGCCTTGGCGCGCAACATCTCGTTGGCGCGTTCAAGCTGGTCGCGGGTTTCCGCGATCAGCGCGCCGGCCGATGTGGGCGGCGGAATTCTGCTCAGCAAGTCGACGATCAGCCGGCTTGCATAATCGCCGGACTCATGGCCGCCCATGCCGTCGGCCACGACCCAGATGCCAAGGTCCGGCCGGTCGAGCGCCGCATCCTCGTTCAGCTTTCTGACAAATCCGACTTCACTGACCGATGCGGACGCGAAATCGAACGGCGAGGTAGACATGATCCCGATGCTCCTCAGATGAGGCCGGAGCCGGCCGTTTGGAGAGGATCGTCGCTCCCCTCCCAGCCCCACTGTTGCCAGCGTCCATCCAAGAAAGCTGCAAACCCACCGATCTGCGGCAATCCGTTACAGATGATCAGCGATGGCTCGGTGTCCTCCGAGCCCACATTCCACCAGATGCTGTATTGCGGAAACATTCCGAGCAGGTGCTGGTTGACCAGCGGCGCAAAGCCGGCCGCGACCGAAGCGGACGGATCGAAGCCGATGCGCATGCCGTTCAGTGACGGATAGATCTGCGATGGCACACCGTTGCCCGGATAGCTCGGGCCCGACGATGCCCCGACTTCGCCGTCGAAACTCTCGAAGTCGAACGGATCCTCCAAGGCCGTCAGCGCCAACGCCTCGGCCCGGTCGAACCACTTTGCGCCGGTCACCGGAACCGCTGCCGGATTGCTGCACCCCGACAGGGCCACCGCCAGCGTGAACGGAAAATACCGCCCGACCCGGTCCACACTGGGCATTAGGACACCGGCAATGGCATCTCCGCCGCACAGCCCCGGACTCAGGATGAACCGCCAGATCGGACTGGTCAGGTAGATCGGCAACCACTCCTCGCCGAGTTGCTCCTTGCTGCAGTTGATGGCCGATTGCAGCCACTGGTCCCAGGGATCGACGAAATCGCGTGCAAGGCGCCGCGTGACGAAATCGCCCTTGGTCGGGACCTTCCCGTGCAGCCCCGGTTCAAGTCCTGCTCCGGCGGCACTCAAAGCTGCGGGCATCGGAATTGCTCCAGCGCGGTCAGCGTGAATGGGTTGAAGACGCTGTTGGCCCTGAGACCGAATGTTGCGACCCGGCCGCCGACATTGAACGTCACGGTGAACTGGTCGGTCAGAGACGACCTCTCGATCGAGCCCTGGTCGAGTAGTCGGAAGAACGACCAGGGACCGGCGACGCTGAGAGTCGAGGCCTGGCCGGCCTGCTGCGGCGCGAAGGTGATGCGCGACGACGCCGGACCGGGGCCCGGCCATTTCATCGATGTCGGCGTCGGCGGCCCATGGCTGTATTCCATGGGTTGGCCATCGATCTCCAGGAACACCTGTGTCGCGCTCGAATCGAGCAGGACCGGCGTGATCTCGAAATTGGTCGATGGGCCGCCGCCGGCGAGGAACAGCGAATCGCGGATCATCCGCGCCCGTTCGAATTGCCTGAGCGCGCTGTCGGAGATATCCAGCTGGGTCTGGCCGGCCCAGCGCCAAGGCCGCCGCGACGTGTCGACCAGATTAGCGAGGTGCGTATTGAAGAAGTTGTCGATCAGCCCGCCGGACGCGAACAGCCGGGTGAAATCGTCCAGGTTGACATCGGTCTGGCTGCCCCGCGTGAGCGGATAACGACCACCCAACGCCTGGGTGCAGATCGGCAGGACATTGGAACGCCATTCCGCCCGCAACTGTGATGCGGCGCCGGTGTTCGTCACGCCGTCGACGCTGTTCGCCAGATCCCGGAGAATATCGCCGACCGCCTCCGGCAATGCCTGCGCATCGCGGCGCAAAGGCTGGGTCGCGCCGTTGGTCACCATTTTCTGCATTTCCACCGCAGGGCTGGGCGACGCCAGCGCGGCGTTGGTCTGACCATAGAGCGCGGCGAACTGGGCGATGGTATCGTCGATCGGCGCCGGCGTTCCGTCGCCCGGGCCGACGAAGTCGTGCAGCCATTCGAAACGGTCATTGACGTCCTGGCCCGGTTCACGCTGTGGCCCCTCATTGCCGAGCGCGTCCGGTATCTGGCCCAATCTCGGGTTGATCCGGGTCAGGAGCGAACCGAGTGCCCCTTGCGCCGCGTCTGCACGATCCTCCTCCCCCGGGTCGACCCGGACAAGCCGGGTTTCGTCGGCGATCGACACCATCACCTGCTTGAACGGCGAGTTCAGCCCCTGCAGGTGATTGAGGACCTGGGTCGTGAGGATGAGGTCGGTGCCCAGTTCGCGCACCCGGACGTCGCTCAGGATGCCATCCCAGGCATTGGCGTAATCGTCGAGATATAGCGCCAGCACGTCGGTTTCCAGCCGCGCGAGCTGCTGCTCATTGGCGATGACCTGCGCCTGCTCCCCGAGCACCCAGTTCTCGCCTTCGATGAATTCCTTCACCTCCGTCAGGGCCGGCAGGAATACCTCGTGGAAGCCCTTGTACGTGTAGAACCCACTCACCCCTTCGGACAGCGGGGCGCCTGACAGGCGGATCAACACCGCGCTTGCATGCGCGCCGCCGGCGTCGACAACACGCCAGCGTGGCAGCGCCGTCGCAGCCGGGCTGCCCTTGATCAGCTCATAGCCGCGGCGCGACGGCGGCAATCCCGCCAAGGTCTGCCGCGCCCGTTCGACCAGCGGTCCATCGAGGGCGATCTGCGTAACACGCCCCTCCAGCAAGGCATCCAGATGCCCGAGCATAACGGCCCGGGTTTCATCGTAGCCCTGGCCGGGCAGCGCCCCGTTCCAGTCCTGCGTCATCCAGTTGCGGATCAGGTCGGGGTCCGTCGGCCCCTGCCCACCGAGAGTCAGGTAGACCTTCAGCGCTGCATAGATGAATTGTGGATCGTTGATGTTCTGGCGAAGCTGCTCCTCGAGCCGGACCAGCATGCGCGGCAGGAACAGCCCATTCAGCGCCCGCCGGTAGGTGGCGCGCGACTGTGCCCCCAGGCCGTCGCCCTGATACAGGCCGAATGTCAGGGTGATCGGCACGCTTTCGTCCTGGCGTGAATAACCGCCGGGCAGATCGCGCAGGGTCGCCAGCGGCGGCAGCACGTCCAGCACCGCCTGGTCGCCGATATTGTTCAGCGGTATGTCGGCGAGCTGTCCGTTGTATTGCGCGATCCCGGCCTCGTATTCGTTGATCAGTGCGCGGTTGGCGAAATAGCCATTGATCCACAGCCCGGTCATCACCAGCACGATTCCAATCGCCGCGGCATAGGCGCCGCGCTGCATCCACAGGCGCAGCCGCTCCACCTTGCGGTTGGCGCTGACGATGCTGGCCTCCGGGAAGACCACGTTGCGCAGCAGGCGGGTCAGGAAGTAGCTGCGGCCGCTGCCGGAGAAGGCCGAGAGGGATTGGCGGTTGAGCCCGAACGTCGACGCCATCGCACCCATCAGACGGTCGATCGGCGTACCCTCTTGGGTGCCGCTGGTCACATACACGCCGCGCAGCAAGGCCCGCTCCTCGAAGCGGCTGGGCTTGAAGATCTCGGTGAGGAAGTCGCGCATCGGCTCCTTGAGCGATGCGATCTGGGCCGGGAAGCCGTAGATCAGGCTCCGGCGCTGCACATCCGGCTCCTGATGCAGCCGCTCGATCATGCGGTCGTTGAGGCGCTCCAGCAGCAGGTCGAATTCTTCGCTGAACCCCGCGACGGCGCCCTGGTCGTCCTTGCCGTCATCCAGCGCAAAGGTCATTCCCCAGGCCTGGTCACGCTCCTCGCGCCCGAAATCGTCGAAGAACTCGACGAAGCCGGCGATCAGGTCGGCCTTGGTGAACAGCATGTAGATCGGGAAGCGCACACCGAGGGAATCATGCAGCTCGCGGATTCTGAGCTTGATCTGGCGGGCGTGGGCCTGCCGCTCGGTGTCGGTCAGGATCGCCATGTCGGCCAGGCTGATGGCGATCAGGGCACCGTTGATCGGCTGTCGGGGCCGGTATTTCTTCAGCAGTCCGAGGAAGCCGCCCCAGGCCGCGCTGTCGACCGACTGATGGCTGTCCTGGGTGGTGTAGCGGCCGGCGGTGTCGATCAGCACCGCCTCGTCGGTGAAGAACCAATCGCAGTTGCGGGTGCCGCCGACATTGCGAATTTCGTCCTTGCCCAGCTGGTCGGCGAGCGGAAAGCGCAGCCCGGAATTGACCAGCGCCGTGGTCTTTCCCGAACCGGGGGGGCCGATCAGGATGTACCAGGGAAGCTGATAGAGATGCTGCTTGCCGGACGCGCCGCCCAGTTTCGCCTTCTTCAGCAGCGCCAGCGCATCCTGCGCCCGCTCCTTCAGCTGCGCGACCTCATCGGCGGAGGCCAGTTCGTCCGGCGATGGGCCGGTATCCGCCGCCTCGACCATGTCCTCGATCATCTGATCGTTGGAGCGCTTCTCGCGCATCACCGAGAACAGATTGGCGAGGCCCCAGATCACCACGATGACCAGAACGGTGATCAAGCGGGCGAATTCACCGTCCAGCGGCCGCATATCGGCGAATGCCAGCAGCGGCCCGAAGAACCAGATTATCAGGGAGAGGATGATCGCCCCGATCAGGGTGATCAGCCATTTCGCGGTCAGGATTGCAAATAGCTTCTTAAACATCGTTATCCGTCCGGCCCGGCAGATCGGCCTGCATCCCGCAGCTCATGTCGACCGAATTTGCCATGGTCCCATCGTTGCCCAATTGCCCGCTGTTTCGTGTGACGACCGTCACTTGAACAGCACGACTTCGATGCGCCGATTGCGCGCCTTGTCCTGGGAGGACGTCTCGACCTGGACAATCCGGTCGGTGTCCGCCATGCCCTCCGAGCGCAATCGGCCCGGGTTGTCGATGTTCTGCGACATCACCGCCGTCACTGCTTCCGCCCGCGCCAGAGACAAGTGCCAGTTCGAAGGGAACCGTACCGTCCGGATCGGGTCGCCGTCGGAATGCCCTTCGATGATCACGTCGTTGCCGCGGCTGTTGAGAGCTTCGGAAATGCGACGCAACAGCGGCAGGAACTGCTGTTGCACCTCGTCACTACCTGAGCGGAACATGCCCTGGCCGGTGATCCGCACGGTGATCGTCTGGAAGTCTTCCTCGACCTCGACCAGCCTCGCCGCGATCTCCTCTGCCAGGAAACCCTGGATCTGCGGCAGCAGGTCCGGTTCCGTCATCTGCGGCGGCGGCGGCGGCGGTGCCGGCTGGGCGCGGGCGATGGTGGTTTCGCCGGTCGGCGGCGCCTGCCGCAGCTGCGATGCCGTCAGATCGGCTGGCACGCTCAGGGCGTAACCGACTCCCATGAAAGTCAGCGTCAGCAGGCCGGCGGCGATCGCCCCGACCACCCAGACAGGGATATAGGAGGTCAGCGGTCGGTGGCCGGCGTCAATGCCCATCCAGTGCGGCGACAGCTCACGCTCGAACTCGCCGCGATTGCCGCGGATGATCCGGTAGATCCCGTCGCGCACCTGGCCATGGGTCGATGATCCGCGCTGCTCGATGCGGTAGCGCCCTTCGAAACCGAGGGTCAGGCACAGATACATGAGTTCCAGAACGTCGGTGTTCCGGCCGGGGTTCTTTTCCAGATGCGTGAGGATGTCGTAGAAGCGCTCGCCGCCGGACAATTCGTTGTGAAACGTCCCGACCATGCTGCGGGTCGTCCACAGGCTGCGGCTGCCCCAGGGCGTGTTCAGCACCAGATCGTCCACTGTGGCGCACAGCGCATAGCGTGCTGCGCGAACGGCCTCGGGGCTGGCGCCGGAATTCAGTGCCGCGCGCTCGAATTTCTTGACCTCGTTGACGACCCGGCTGTGCAGCCCTTCGACATCGGAATGGCTGGCCTTGTTCTTCAAGCGGATTGCCAGGCCCAGCAGCGCCGCGGCGGCGGCGACAAGCGGGTTTATGCCGGTCTGGGAAATCGCAACAGCCGGCCCTGATGGCATGGGCGCTGCCGCTCGCTGCTGCTGCGGGGCGGCGGGCTTGGCCGGGCGGCGGCCGCCCGGCGACGGACGGATGACCGTCTTTTCGGCATCGTCTTCCGGTTCGGCAAAGGGATCATCCTGACTCATCGGCTCGTCTCCCTGATGGCCCAGCACTCCATTTCAACCTTGGAGAAATCGCCGGCTAGATGGATCGCCATGCCGCCTGATTTCGACAGACCCTTCCAATACTTGCTGGTCCGGTCGAGCTCGAAATAGGTCACCCCGGCATGGTAGGGGATCTGCCGCGGCGCCACCGGCAAAGGCCGAACTTCGATGCCCTTCAGGGCCACATTCACAAGCTCTCGGATCTGCTCGACCGGGCCGATCTTCACATGGTTCGGGAAATTGCGGCGTAGCGCCTCGGTCTTCATGTCGGCGCGCACCGCCAGCACGAAGGACGCGTTGGACAGCAGGCTGCGATCGGTAATCATGCCGACACGGATGCCGTATTTGCGCTCCTGCAGCGGAATCGAGATCGCATTCTGTTCCAGAACGGCGCTCAGCGATTGCCGCAGCGCCGCAATCACCGGGGAGAATGTCGCCTGCAGATCGTCGTGCCGGTATTCCGGAAACGTCGGCGGCCGTTTGTTGGACGCCGTGAATGTGGACAATTCGCCTGCCATCTGCACCGCCAACGCATAGAACGTCTCAGGATGCAGGGTCTCGGTGCCGCTGTAGTGGATCAACAGCGGCTCGTATCGATTGACCAGCTGCAACATCAGGAAATCGGCAATCTCGGCGGCACCGCGGGTGCCGGATTCCGACACCATGCCGGCCAGCTTTTCGCCGCGATGGTGGAACAGACCCTGGAGCTCCGAAATGAAACCGGCCAGGGCCGCGGAGACACCGCTGTCGAGGCATGGCGGAATGTACCCGTCATCCAGCAGGACGTTCTTATCGGTCCGAACTTCGACGATCCGCGCCATTCCCAGGCAGACATACCCGGCCAGCTCGTCGGTCTGCAGCGCATAGCGCAGCCGCAGCTTGCCGACCTGCAACGGCGATACGGTCTCCGAGCCGGCATTGGTGTCGACCGCCTCGAATTCCGTCGACGCATAGCGGGCGACGGTCTCTTCCTGTTCGGCGGCGTCGACTTCGATTCCGCCAGGCTGGCGGACCGGCACGGTCAGGTAGACGATGCAGTCGCGGGTGTTATCCGGCAGTTCGAGCGGTGCCGGGTGCGGCGCATCTTCGGGCACGCTGAATGGCGTTCCGTCCGGCAGCACGCCACGGCATGAGGCAACCGCGAACTTGCCGGTGCCCAGTATCTCCTTGTTGATCTGCAGTTCGGTCAGACCCCAGCCATGCGGCCGCAGGCCATCCGTCCGGCCCTGCACCAGCTTCTCGATATAGCGGCTCTGCTGCTGGAAATGCAGGGTGCGGAGGAACATGCCCTCCGACCAGACGACTTTATTATCCCAGGACATGTGACGATCCCGGTGTGGTGGCTCCTGTGACCCTGCCGGTGACGGGCCGTGGTGGACTGGTGCGGCTACCCTGCGACATCATGGCTTATCCTGCCCTTGATTATTGAAGCGCGACCGCGGAGGCCCCGATATTGGCTGTGACCGCCGAGGTCTTGTTCGGCTCGATCGGCATCGAGGCCTTCCAGGCGGCGAGACCGGTGCTTATGTCCCGGTAAGCAGCCACGACTCCGAGATAGCGAGAATCGGGAAAGAGTTCGTGCCGCACCGTCTGACTGGCCCCCGGGCTCAGCGTATAGGTATCGATCAGCTCGCCGCTCAGATCTCCGATCTGGCTGAAATCCTTGCCGGTAAAGGCGTCCGGCGATTTTAGCTGGTAGACGCTGACCTGAACCGGGAACCCGACACCGTTACCGGCGTAGGAGTTCGCGTCCTGCGCCGCCACCATGGTCAGGTCGACGATCGTCGGCGGCGGCGGGCCGCCACAAGCCGCCAGAGCCAACACGGCGATGCCGATCACGGCGCGCGCCAAGCCTTTCGAAACCTTCATTGCCGCATCCCTCATTCTTCGTTCTTCGTTCAATCCCGACGACCTGGTCGCCGGGTCGTGTCGCCTGGACGCGGTTGCCTCCCCGTCGCCCTATGCATTCTGGCCCTGCGACCGAGGATCGTATCTCCGTCGCGTTGCGCCCTGTAGTCGGCCCGTGCGGCCGCCTAAAGCTTCTTCACCTGCCTTTCATAGGCGGTTGCGAATTCGCGGCCGAACAGACCCTGGAAATCATCTTCAGCCTCGCGCGCGATCTCCTTGTAGAGCTCTTCGTAAAGCTCCCAGTATTTCGCCTTGCGCGCTGCCGGCAAGATGCTCTCCAGCACCGAATGCGACTTCAGACGCTTTTCCAGCGCGTTCGGATCGAACCGTTTCAGCAGCGCCGACAGAGCGACCTGCATGCCCGCCATGACCGCGACCTGGTGTGCCTGCAGATCATTGAAGCCCTCGCGGACCGCCGCTACCGGCGGCAGATAGGCACCGCCATCACCATCCTTCAGCATCGCGGCCATCGCCTCGTCGACGGAGGGCGAGAATTTCAGCGGATTGTTTTCCTTGGGCCGGATCATGGTCCGCTCCAGGCGGAATTCGCCCTTGATCTCGGAACGGGCGAGCAGCGTCTCCTGCAGCCCCCTGACCATCTCCCGAAATGCCTCGCCAACGACCCGCATCAACGCATCGGCATCCGCCGTCGAAAGGCTCGCCGGATCGAGCCCGGCGCCGGCAAGGAACGCCGCGAGCGCGTCACCGGCAGCCGCAGACGACACCGGCGCAGCCGGTCGCGGTTCCGGCACCGGCGGCCGTGGCGCTGGTTCCGGCCGCGCGGCCGGCTGCGGTCGTGCCGCAGGCTCCCGCCGCACAGGAGGCGGAACGGTCGCCTCGGGCAGCGGCTGGTCAAGTTCAGCGTCCCAATTGTCGGGGATCAGGCCGTCGCCGGTATCTTCGTCCGGCAGCACATCCGGCGGCCGAAAAAACTCACCCTCGGACGGCACGTGATCGGCCTCGGTCTCCACACCAAAGGCGTCGTCCTGACTGTCTTCAGCCAGGAAGTCGAAATCCTCGGGAATCAAGTCGGCACCGGCGGATGCCTCGCCGGCGGCCCGCTCGATGTCACCGATCAGGTCGGCACTGCTTTCGCCGAGCCCGGGTTCTTCGATTCCGCCGAAGATGTCGTCGGGCCCCTGGGCGTGTCCGGGCAGGTCGGATTCTTCGGCGAACAGATCGTCGGAGTCGGAAAGTCCGGCTGACTTTGCAGCCGGCTCGAATGCATCGCCGAAGACGTCGTCAAGTTCGTCATCGGACGGTCCGACGGCTGCAGCGGCGTCCGAAGCGGCGATCTGCACCTGCACCAGATACTCGCCAAGACCGATCTGGTCGCCGTCGCGCAGTCCCATGGTATTGCCGCGGCCCAGCCGTTCCGCCGACTGGTTGATGAACACACCGTTGGTGCTGGTATCGGTGACCAGGTACTCCCCGGACTCGAACTCGATGGCGCAGTGGCTCTTCGACAGGTGCCGATTGGGATCGTCCAGCACCCAGTCGTTCTCGCTGCCACGTCCGAGCGTCAGCCCGCTTTCGTCAAAACTGCGGCTGTCTATGGGCGTACCCTGAGGATCGTCGCCGCGTGTCAATGTCAAAGTCAGCTTCATCGCCGTCCCGTGCGGGTCCAAAAAGGCCCGCCGCTCATAACCTCAATCCCTTCGAGGCCCTATTGTGTCGCATTTTATCAAATATTGCGACCGCGGTGGGTAATTCCTATCGGCCTACCCGCGACGCGATCACGCAATCGGATCCTCGGCCCGGCCGCTGCCGCCCTCGGCGACATCGATGCCCTTGTCTAGGAACTGCCGGAGCCGGTCCGGCGCCGTCACCGGGTCCCCGCTGAAGGCAGCCAGGAGCCCCGCGGCGGCCACGGCGGTTCCGGTCAATTCGTCGGGTGGCGCGACCGGTTCCAATTCCGGTTCCGTCATGCTGTCACCGCTCCAGAACGCGGCTGCCGCAGCCCAACTGGCAGGACTGTCGAATCCGGCCTCCTCGGCCGCGGTCATTGCCGAGCGGCGGTTCTCGTCGGTCGGTTTGCGCACCCAGGATTCCGCCAGCTCGACCAACGTCTCGGACGTCTCGTCGACATTCTGCATGGCGTCACGAGCGCATTGGCAAGCCCACCAGACCGCCTCCCGCTTGGGCAGCGCGTGCGCCAGGAAGCGATTGGCCTCCTGCAGCCGCTCCTCCTCGACCAGCTTGTCGATGAAGGCCTTGGGCGACATGCCCTTGGCCAGGAGCGGCATGATTTCCGCCGCCTGCTCGTATTTGCCACAGACCTCGGCGGCTGTCTTGGCTTGGATCTTCTTCAGTTCGCTCATACCGATGCCCACCAATTCCCAGCCGGTATTCAAGTGTTTCAGTTACCAGACGCGCTGCGCATCAGTTGATCTTCACCAGCGCGCCCTTCACGGTGTTGATGCCACCGGCCTCGAAATTCGCCATGGCGCCACCCTTGGCCTTCAGCGTCGCACTCGCATTGACCTCGATCTGCACCGACTTGATCGTGATCTTCGCCGGTTCGAGCTTGATGCTACTGCCGCCGCATTTCAGTTCGATCGACTTCATCGCGGTCAGCGAATCCTTGCCCAGGTCGACCTTGGTCGTGCGATCACCCTTCTTGACGATGAGGGTGTTGTCGCCGGTGTCAACCGACGTCGTGCGATCACCCTTCTCGACGGTCAGTGTCTCGTCCCCCGTCTTGATCGTGGTTGTTCGATCCTTCCACACGTCTACCGTCTGACTGCCGTCGGAACACTCACTGCAGCCCACAGCGATGGTCTGATTGTTGAAGATCTCGGTGTCCTGGTTGCCGTCATCCTTCTTGTCGAAGCCGATCTTGACCGTGTCGTTGTTCTCCACGACGCGGTTCATGTCCTTTTCGGCATGGAAGTATACCTCTTCCGAGCCGATCTTGTCCTCGAAGCGCAATTCGTTGAAATTCGACGCCGAACCTTCCTTGGAACTGCGCGACTTGAAGCCCGACTGGGTCTTGTTGGCCGGCAGATCGTAGGGCGGCATGTTATCGGCGTTGTAGACCGTGCCGGTGCAGAACGGCTTGTCCGGGTCGCCCTCAAGGAAGTCGACCAGCACCTCCATGCCGATTCTCGGAGTGAATATCGCGCCCCATTTCGGACCGGCCATCAGCTGCGCAACCCGGATCCAGCATGAGGACTTCTCGTTGTCCTCGCCGATGCGGTCCCAGTGGAATTGGACCTTGATGCGACCGTATTTGTCGCATTCGATCTCCTCGCCGGACGGGCCGACCACGACCGCGGTCTGCAGTCCGCGCACGATCGGCTTGGGTGTCCGCTGCGGGTGCCGGTAGGTGACGTCGTCCGGAATGCAGGTAAAGCTGTTGCTGTAGGATGGTGGGCCGGAATCCGGGTAGATGCTGGTGTAGTCGGCCGCGGCGTGGCTGGTGGAGGTGACGGCATATTTCTTGCCGACCTCGTCGGGAATATCATGCCGAGAAATCGCGAATTTGCCGCCGGGCGAGAAGCTGCGGCAGGACCCGTTACCGTCGGTGACGGCGTAAGCCGACTCCTCCTCCTCCATTCTCAGTTTTGACAGATCCTTGCCGTCGCCCTTCTCGGTGTAGCGGCCGGGATAATCATAGAACTCGTACTTCGAGAGCTCGGGCGTCTTCAGAATGGTCTTTTCCGGAGTCTCGAGATCGGTTGTCGGCTTTTCGAAATTGTAGTCCTGCTGGGTCCATTTTCCGGACATGAACTCGTAGCGGTGAGAAAAGCTGGTGATCCCCTCGCTCGGGACTTCCGTCTCGTGGCATTCGACCTCGTTCTCGTCGAGGTCGAAATACGCCGACTTGTTGTCGGCGATGACCATGGTGTGTTTCCCGTCTTCATGGGTGTAGTAGAAGAAAGCTCCTTCTTCCTCCAAGAGACGGCAGATGAAGTCGAGATCGGTCTCACGGTATTGCACGCGGAATACATGCTTGGGATGGCTTCCGGTGAACCGGAACTCGTAGTCAGAGAACCCGTATTCGCCGAAGACTTCGCCGATGATGTCCTCGATCGACTTTTCCTGGAAGATCTTGCAATCCGACGTCCGGCTCAGGAACCAGGTCCAGGGCACCACTTCGGCATGATAGGTCCGGTAGCCGCGGGTGCGCTTTGGTCCGGCATGGAAACTCTTGACGACGCCATTGAAGATCCGCGGGTCGGCATTGGCCCGGTAGACCGTGAAGGTCACCTTCTTGCCGAGGATATCATCAGCCTTGATCGCGTCGTCCGGCGAGACCAGTTCCAGGCGATAGCTGAAAAGCTCCGACAGAGCTTCCTCGCCATCGAAGGCGGTCAGGATCAACTGATCCGGCCCCAACGGCGTGTCAATCGTAAGCCAGCGATCCGACTGGTCGATCATCGTCGGCGCCATGGTGTACCTCCTAGCCTGGTGCCCGCCCACGGGCTGAATTCTTGAGCGGCTGTTGCCCGCTCGGACAAACGTTACGGGAAGTGTGGCCCGGGCAAAACCGTCACGCTGTGTTCGACGTCACTTTTATTGACGACTGCAACCAGCGACGGGTCGTCACCTGGATCAAGATCGAATGCGATCGAACCGGTCTCATGCGTGAATCTCGATCCATTTGAATGTGTTAGAGCCTGATCGCATCACACCGACCTGGTGTGATGCGATCAGGCTCTGCTGTCAGAGGCAAAAGAAAAGCGGGGCCGACCGGCCCCGCTCCCAGGTATTGCAACAATTCTCTTGTCGCCGCTATACGGCTTTGGTCGTCTTCAGGTCGTAGCCCTTGGTGATCGGGCTGCCGGCCTCGTTGTTGGCTTCCAGCGGGATGTACTTCATCTCCACCTTGGTGAAGTTGAGCGTGAGGCTCTCGCTGGGGCGATCGCCGCCGCTTGAGACGCTGTAGCCACTCACCAGGGTATCGGTCAGGGTGTACTCGACATAGGTCTGGCCGGGGCTGCCGGTCGACACGAGGTGGATCTTCACCTCCTTGCCCTGCTGACCGGTGCATGCCTCCTGGAACATGTAAACCGACGAGGTGTTCATCTGGGTGCTCACCGTGACCTCGGCGACGGACGGCTCGGAAGCCTCGCGGTTCAATACCGACCCGACCGGTGTCGAAATCGCCCGGCCGACGCCCCATTGCATCGACTCGACGGTGATCCACTTGTCGTGTTCCTCGTGAGTCGCATCGCCGTCGATACCCTCGTACTTCAGATAAATCGCCATTGCTCTTGTATCCCTTCACGATAATGCCTGCACCCCGAACATGCCCCTGTGGCGCGGCGGCCGCCGTGATGAATGTCACTTCTTGCGAAATAATCTGGATTTCATTGGTCGAGCCGCAATCGCTCACGCCAGACGTCATGCGAATCCAACAACCGCACGCCGCGGACGCAAAAAAAGCGGGGCCCAATGGCCCCGCCAATCTTCGCCAACGCCGGGTCCGGCGTCAAACGGCCTTGGTCGTCTTCAGGTCGTAGCCCTTGGTGATCGGGCTGCCGGCCTCGTTGTTGGCTTCCAGCGGGATGTACTTCATCTCCACCTTGGTGAAGTTGAGGCTGATGCTCTCGCTGGGGCGGTCACCGCCGCTCGAGACGCTATATCCGCTCACCAGGGTGTCGGTCAGAGTGTACTCGACATAGGTCTGGCCGGGACTGCCGGTCGACACGAGGTGGATCTTCACCTCCTTGCCCTGCTGACCGGTGCATGCCTCCTGGAACATGTAAACCGACGAGGTGTTCATCTGGGTGCTCACCGTGACCTCGGCGACGGACGGCTCGGAGGCCTCGCGGTTCAACACTGACCCGACCGGTGTCGCGATTGCGCGACCGACGCCCCATTGCATCGACTCAACCGTGATCCACTTGTCGTGTTCCTCGTGAGTCGCATCGCCGTCGATACCCTCATACTTCAGATAAATGGCCATTTTGCCTACTTCCCTTCGCGGATTTGAAGCGTACGCGACAAGCTTGCTACGTCGCTTCGTGCTTTGCCGTGACGGCAGTCACACCTGCCGGACCGACACATGATTGGAAGCCGTGGGTGACCCGGTTCAAGGCCGAGGCGGACCGCCCGCGAACTTCTGTCGAGACTCTATCACCAATTTTAGCAAAATTCGACCGGTTTCCGGTCTCGTTCCTCGGTTATTTGATGTCATACGTAAAGGTCTCATCGTCGCCGAGACCGACCGACACCGACGTCACGGCCTGGCCATCGGCCATCCTCTCCAGGAACAGCCCGGCCAGTTCCGGCAGCAGGGTACGAGTGAGGATGTGATCGATATTGCGGGCGCCGGTGGCGGTCTCCTGGCACCGCGCCACGATGCTGTCGATCAAAGCCGGGTCGTAGCTGAACTCGGCGTCGTAATTCTCCTCCACCCGCTGGGCCACGCGACCGAGCTGGAGTTTGACGATGCCTTTCATGACGTCGTCGCTGAGCGGGAAATACGGCACCAGCGTCACCCGGCCCAGGAAGGCCGGCTTGAAGAACTGCATCAATTCCGGACGCAGCGCTTCGGCCATTCCCTGCTCGTCCGGCATGGTCTCCGGATCCTCGGCCAGCTTGTGGATGGTGTCCGTGCCGGCATTGGAGGTCATGATGATGACGCAGTTCTTGAAGTCGATGTCGCGACCCTCGCCGTCCTTCAGCATGCCCTTGTCGAACACCTGGTAGAACACGTCCTGCACGCCGGGATGGGCCTTCTCCATCTCGTCCAGCAGCACCACGCTGTAAGGCTTGCGCCGCACCGCTTCGGTCAGAACGCCGCCCTCGCCATAGCCGACATAGCCGGGCGGCGAGCCCATCAGCAGCGAGACCTTATGCTCTTCCTTGAACTCCGACATGTTGATGACGGTGACGTTCTGCTCGCCGCCATACAGCAGCTCGGCCAGGGTCAGCGCGGTCTCGGTCTTACCGACGCCGCTGGAGCCGACCATCATGAACACACCGATCGGCTTGCGCGGATCGGTCAGCTTGGCCCGCGAGGTACGCATCGCCTGGGCGATGGCGTCCAGCGCGTGGCTCTGGCCGATGATCCGCTCTTCCATGCGCTCCTTCAGGTCGAGCACGGCGCGGATCTCGTTGGACACCATGCGGCCGACCGGGATTCCGGTCCAGTTGGCAACGATCTGGGCAACGGCATTGCCGTCGACACAGACATTCATCAGGGGCGACTCGCCCTGTATCTCCTCCAGCTGCGACGACAGCGCGTCGAGTTCGGATCGGGCCTTGGCCAGATCCTCCTCGGACGGCCCTTCGCTGCTTTCGGCCGCGTCTCCATCCGCCGCATCGCCCTCGACCACGTCGTTATCGTTGCCATGGGCAGATTCAAGCGTCAGCCGCAGATCGCGGATCTGGCCAATCAGGTCGCGCTCCTGGCCCCAGCGCTCCTCCAGCGCCGCCAGCTCGGACTCGACCTCGGCCTTCTCCTCCGACAGCGCGGTCAGCGTTTTCTCATGCTCGCCGCCGGTCGCCAGTTCGCGGCCGAGGATCTCCTCTTCGACATCGATCTGCTCGATACGGCGGCGGCGGTCCTCGATATCCGCCGGGGTGGCGCTCTGGCTCATCCCGACCCGCGCGCAGGCGGTGTCCAGCAGGCTGACCGATTTGTCGGGAAGCTGCCGGCCCGAGATATAGCGATGCGAGAGCCGCACCGAATCGACCACGGCCTCGTCCAGGATGCGAACGTTGTGATGCGCCTCCAGGGTCTCGACCAGGCCACGCATCATCTCGATGGCGACCTTCTCCGCCGGCTCCTCGATCTTGACGACCTGGAAGCGGCGCGCCAGGGCGGCGTCGCGTTCGAAGTACTTCTTGTATTCGGCCCAGGTGGTGGCGGCGATGGTGCGCAACTCACCGCGGGCCAGGGCCGGTTTCAGCAGGTTGGCGGCATCGCCTTGCCCGGCCTGGCCACCAGCGCCGATCATGGTGTGCGCCTCGTCGATGAACATGACGATCGGCTTGGGCGAGGCCTTGACTTCCTCGATCACGGATTTCAGGCGGTTCTCGAACTCGCCCTTCATCCCGGCGCCGGCCTGCAGCAGACCAAGGTCCAGGGTGCGGACATCGACATTCTGCAGCGCCGGCGGTACGTCGCCGGCGGCGATGCGCAGCGCAAAGCCCTCGACCGCCGCAGTCTTACCCACGCCGGCCTCGCCGGTGAGGATCGGGTTGTTCTGGCGCCGCCGGGTCAGGATGTCGATAACCTGGCGGATCTCCGAATCGCGCCCCAGCACCGGGTCGATCTCGCCATTGCGGGCGCGATCGGTCAGGTTGATGGTGAACTGGTCCAGTGCCGCGCTTCCGGCGGCGGCAGCCGGGGTCGGCGTCGCGCCGTCCCCCGACGCGGCGACGGCTGCAGCCTCGCCGGCGGATTCCGACGTATCATGGATGATCGTCGCCAGATCGCGGCGCAGTGTCTCCGGCGGGATCTTGGCGAACTGCGCCGATCCTTCGCGGGCGATCGGCGCCAGCGAGTCGTCCAGCAGCAGGGCTGCCAGAAGATGTCCCGAGCGGACCTGCGGCGCGCCGTACGTCAGAGAGGCCTGCACCCAGGCCTCGCGCGCCAGTGCGACCACGTGCGGCGACAGAGCCGGAGCACGGGAATTGCCGGTCTTCAGCTTGTCGAGGACACGGGTAAGATCGGCGGTGAGCCGCGCGCTGTCGACCTCGTACTGGCGGAGGACCGCAGCCATGTCGTTGCCGCTGTCTTCCAGCAGCTTGAGGAGCCAGTGCTCGATCTCGACATTGTAATGGGTCCGGGAGAGCGTCAGGCCGGCTGCCGCCTCCAGGGTGCGGCGGCACGGCTCGTTGAACTTTGCAACAAGCGACTTCAGGTCGACGGTGGCCATGGGTAGCGAGCTCCTCCAGCTGTCGGTGGACGCGCGGCCCGAATGTCCACTCCGGCCCGGCCCCCTTCGCCCGATATCGCCGCCAACGCTTCAACGCACGTGAACTTGGCGGTCAAGTCTCGGATTTTATTAACCTATTTCATTCCCCAACCAGCCCCTCCATGGACGCCTTTCGCCCAGGCGAGGGACAAGTCTCAATATTATAACGAATGCCAGATATCTGTCACATGATTGATACAGCGTCCCGCCAGGCAATCGCCCGCTATCCGGCAATGCGACATCACATCGCGCCCGCCAGCTTCAGCAGCGGCATGCGGTCATTCAGGAATCGCTCGACCATTCCGTCGATGATGGCCAGGTTCTCGGCCTCGCTCTCGACCCGCTTGCCATCCCTGTTCATCGCCTCGCCGCGGTCCCGGATCGGTCCCCAGACATGTGGCTGCAGCGCCTGCACATCGGCCTCGACGCCGTCCGCGATCGCCGCGTAGCACAGCCGGTCGATCATATCGGCGTCCAGCCCGGTTCCGAACAACGGCATCGCAAATGCCTCGCGCGCCTTGGTGTCGACCAATCGGGAGCGTTGCGAAACAGCGCGGTTGAACCGATGCGCCGAATCCGCGGAAACCTCCGGTTCGACACAGACAAGTGCCTGCTCGGAACCGACCAGCATGCCGGCCACCTCGACCGGCCGCGCATCGCTGTTACCGCGCAACGCCTCCATCTCGACGAGCTCTTTCAGGGTCTTGGGGCCCTCCGACAGCGCATCGAAGATCGGCTCGTAGACATCCTTGTTGACCAGTGCCTCGCCCTGGGGAACCTGGATTGTCAGGGTCGTCTTCGAGCGCGGCACCGTCAGCACCATGCGCATCGCATTCAGTCGGGATTCCTGCTCCCGCCCGGTCAGGCGTCTCTGGCCGCGTACGAAGATGTCCCGGCGAAGCCGTCGCGGGGTGCAGAAATCCCTGACGGTCTCCCTCAGGACCCGATCGTCGAGCGACGCGACCACAGCGCGCTGGTCGGCCGTCATCATCAGATCCTGGAAGTTCTCGATCATCTTCGACGATCCGACATGGGACAACTTGGCCTCCGACAGATCCCGCGCCACATCGGCAAAGAACAGCGGCTGCCATCCAGAATTCAGGTATTCGTGAGCCAGATACCGCTTGTCGCCGCCCGCCAGGGTTTCGATGACCGCTTTCAGGAACGGGTTCTCGGCCAAAAATCCGGCGCCGACCGATGTCAGCTTCTCGGCGAAGCGGATGGAGGTTTCGACCCGCTGCTCGCCGGTACCGGTCGCGCGCAGCCCGATCTCCTGAATCAGTCGCTGTACCCCGATACCCAGGCTCCAGGCCGGCATCGCGTTGTAGCTGATATAGATTGCGCCGCCCGGCTTCAGATAACGGCGCAGAAACCGGATGATATCCGCGCGGATCGTTGTGCCGACCCAGCTGTAGACCCCATGCAGGGTGACATAGTCGAACATCGGCAGGTCTGGCGCATCGCTGTCGACCAGATCCTCGAAACCGCTTTCCAGGAACGTCAGATTGGTAAGCTCCGCCTCATCGGCCAGCACCCTGGCGCGCGCAATGTGGGCCGGATTGAAGTCGATGCCGTAGAACTCGCCAGCGGGATTGGTCGCCGCCAGCAGGGTCGTGGTCAGGCCGACCCCGCATCCCAACTCGCAATAGGTATAGCGACCGCCGGTGGCCGGCGGCGCGACCCCATTCATCAGGCAGATGAAATCGATCTGGGACGGCGCAAGGTCGCCATAGAACGATCCGACATATTCCACGTCGGAAACGTAGCCCGAACTCCAGTCGCTCATCTCATGCCTCCGGATTGCGGATTAGCCCGCTTTTCTCACACCGTTCTCACATCAACCGGTCGAGCCATCCGGCCGGTCAGAACCGATCCAGCAGATACACCGCATCGTCCACGTCGTCGTCGTAGGGTCTCTGCTTGATCCATGTGTTCCAGCCCAGCCTGGGGACGCCTTCACCATCCGAGACCAGCTGGCACTCCGGCACTTCGTCCTTGGCCAGCGTCAGCTGCACGTCGACGCTGAGGCCGGGTCCGATGTAGATCCGCGTCAGCTCCGCAAGCTTCTTCAGATCCACGCCCGACGGCATGAACCGGACAAACTGGGAATAGGTCAAAGGGCCGAGCTTGATCCGGAAACTGCCCTGGACATCCCACACCCGGTCACCGACGACCGCGTTGACCCCCAACTGGCAGAAGGAGGATTCCAGATCGTGCGGGCCAGGCATCGCGGTCAACTCGTCCGATGCCAGGTTCATCCAGCGGCCCTTGTACTGCTCGATCTCGACCCGCCGCTCGAAATAGTCGGACAGCATCGCCTCCAGGCCGGCAGCCGATTTCGGCCCATGCGACAGATAGCCGGAATAGTGGACGAAGGCCTCGTCATTGACCGTCAGCCGTTCCCGCAGATGCCCCGATCCCAGGCCGATCAGATCATAGAGCGCAGAGCTGATCGCATCCTTGCCGCCGACGCCGCCACGCTCGTAGGAGGGCGGCAGCCGGTACTTCTCCCAGGCCCGATAGAACAGCGAGATGGTGCGGTGATTGAACAGGTCGAGAAAGTCGCGCAGCGAGACGCTTTTGGACCGCACCGAGCGGATGAGCATCTCGGTGAATTGCTGCGGCAGGACCCCGCTGGGTCCGGTCAGGCCCATGAACCCGACAGACAGCCGCGGCGGTCCGGGCCGCCGTTTTGCGTTCGGTTCGGGCTTCGACTCCCGGAAGGTGGCAATCTCCGAGGTCGGAAAGGCAAGGGACTGCGCCGCGGTAAACCGGACCGCCTCGCGCTTGGGGTCGGAATCCTCTCCCACCGCGCGCAGGGATTCGAAGCGCGGGTCGCGGCCCTGGCGCCGGCCCAACTGCTCCAGCAGGCGCACCGTCTGGAAGAATTCGAACCGGTGCGGCCGCTTGCCCAGCGCCTCGATCAGATTATGTGGCGGTCGCCGGCCCTTGGCGGCCATTTGCGCAATACTCCCGGGCGGCCCTCGACCGTGGCGGTCAGCCGCGTATATGAGTTGATGGAGCAGTAGAGCGCCAGAAAGCGCTCCAGCACCGAGGCGAGCAGGAACAGGCCGCTGCCCGAGAAACGTTGCGAGTCGAAATCGACGGTCACGTCGACGCCGCGGCAGAACGCGCCCATATCCCTTGCCGGCGCACGGGCCACGCCCAGCTTGCTGCGCACGCTCAGCACGCTGTCGATGACCGCCCGGGTCTCCGCCGAATCCCTGAAGTCATAGAGCTTCAGGATATCGCGCAGCGCCTCCACCCCCTCCTCGCCATCGGTCAGGGACAGGTGGTTGAGAGACAGGTGCGAGATCAACCGCCAGCGGCCGCGATCGCCCATCGGCGGCCGCAGGGTCGCCGTCGGCGGCGTTACGCAGGTCAGGCTGGCGACGGGCGAGGCGCCTTCGACAAGCTGCAACTGGGGATGGCCGCCGCCATAAGGCAGCTTGGCCGGCAAGTCCCGATTGAGGCAGGTGGTGCCGATGGTAACCACCCAGTCCGACACGGCCGCCGGATTGAAATCGAGATCGACCAGCGACAGGTACACTTCGGTCCCGGGATCGCGGCGACCGGCCGAACGCCTCGACGCGTGCCAGAATGTCTGCGGCCCCTCCGTTCCGTTGGTGTGCTTGACCGAATAGAACGGCACATAGTCCACCTCCGTGCCATCCGGCGAGGTCGCCACGACGGAATCGACCGAATAGACCTCGGTCGCCGCCGGCCGCCGGGCATCGGGAACGACCCGGTATTCCGAGATCGCGTGGCTCAGTTGGATCGGCTCGGCCTGCTGCTGGAACAGATTGACGATCGGGGTGCAGCCCAGCGCGAAAGTCTCGTCCGACACGCTACGCTCCAGATCGGTGGAGGCGCGATTGATATAGAGGAAGATCTCCAGCTTGTTGCCGGCCTCCAGCAGTGTCTTCGCCGACAACCCGGTGATGTCGAAGAACAGGAACTTCTCCGGGAAAGTGAAATACTCGGTGAGCAGGCGGTAGCCGACGAAGGATCGCGCCGGATAGCTGAGCACGCCCTCGTCGCGGTCGAAACCGACCGGCTTGATGCAGTCGGGCCCGAGGATGACCGGCTCGGGATCGGACGCCGAGTCCGCCAGGGCAACCGACACCGTGTTGTTCATGATCAATTCGTAGAGCGGATAAACCTGCTGCGGCTGCCCGCGCAGGAAGAACCGCAACCGGTCCGGCCCCAGTTCGGTGAATGTCATCTCCTGCGTCATGCAGGTCAGGGTGAGGCGCAAAGAGGCCACCGCGCCGCTGGCCCGGTGGTTGGCCGGAGCGACCAATGGGCGGCCGGTCAGCGCCGCCGCCTCGATCTGTATGGGCCAGAGCTCGACCGGGTAGCAGGTTCGGAACACGCAGGATTCGCCACCGACCGTCTCGGTCTCGATCTCGGTCCCCCTGGGAAGGTCGTACGGGCTGGTGAGATCCGGCTGGCTGGCGAACCGCACGATCGACATGGACGGAATCGGCGCCAGATAATGCGGATACAGGACGCCCAACAGCGCGTCGGTCAGTTCTGGAAAATCATCGTCGAGCTTGTGCCGGATGCGTGCGTTGAGGAACGCAAACCCCTCGATCAGGCGAGCGACATAGGGGTCTTCGACCGAGTCCGCGCTGAGCCGCAGGCGGCCGGCGATCTTCGGATGCGCCTCGGCGAACTCGGCCGCAAGCCTGCGGATATAGGTCAGCTCGCGATTGTAGTAGGGAAGAAGCTCGTCAACCATGAGCCGAACTCTTCACCAGGACCGTCTGGGTCGAGGGTTCCATCGCGGAATCGAACACCACCGGCTCGGGTGCCGGGTCGGCAAACATCAGGGCCTCGATGCGGAACCGGATCGTGCGGTCGAGGCGATCGGCATTGTCGAGCAAGACCACTTCGACGGTCTGAAACCGGGGCTCGCAGCGCTTGATCACCTCCTCGATGGCGAAGCGGAACTCCTCCCTGGCGGTGTCGGACGCCATGTTGGCGCTGGTGAATTCGGGAATGCCGTAATTCACCAGCGACCCCTTCAACTCCTTGAGGTCGCTGTGCCAGCTCCGGCAGCGTTGACGGGTGTTCAACAGTATTTCCAGGTCGCGCCGCACTGCGGCACGCAGCTCCGCCAGCGATTGGCCCCGTGATTTCGGCGGGTCGACGGACTTGTCCGGCTGGTCGTCCAGAAGCCGGTCCAGGACCGACGGCTGCAACGGCTGGTCGAGGTCTACGCGTGCCATTTATGAAACGCTCGCTTATTCGGATCTCGTTGACGCGGAACCGTTTCGGACGCGCCGATCAGGCGCGGAATTCCAGCGACTGGATCTCCAGGATCGGCATGGCCTCGTCGCCGATCAGGAAGGTGCGCTGGCCGACGCCACGGACCGGCTCACCCTCGCCGCCGACATAGTCGGTCACGCGGCCAAGCCGAGTGCGCTCGTCCACTTCGACGCCCGGGGTGACATAGATCACCGGCAGGAAGACTTCGCCGTCGGGGCCCTCCGACACGTCCATCGCCGCGCGGCGCCAGATCAGGTCGCGCGGACGTTCCGGTCGGTGCATCTCAACCGTCGCGATGCTCTCGGTCGGAATCCAGTAGTACTTGCCGGTGCTGGTCAGCACCTCGAAGAACCCGGCCATCATGTCGTCCACGTCGCGCATGTCGTCGAAGGCTTCCCCGTTGCATAGCCCTGCCACCTTGGGGCGCTGCTCTTCGGCATCGGCAAGCAGCTTGGCGGCCGTCGCCATGTCACCTTCCCGGATCGCCATGGAGGCTTCCAGATGGAGCTTCAGGTGATCCGGCGGATCGCCCAGAAATTCCGGCACCCGGCCGTCGCCGAAGAATTCGCGCCGGGCGGTCTCGGCCCGGATCTGCTGACGGAACAGCGACAGGCCCAGCGCGGCTGCCGGGTCCTGGGTCCCCATCAGGTCGAGCATCTTGTCGGCCCGTTCCAGCTTGTCGTCGAAGCACAGCAGCTCAGCCAGGAACCCCCGCAGATCGATGTCACTGGGTTTGGCCCGGACCTCGGCGTTCAGGGTCTGGATGGCATCCGTTAGTTTTCCGGCCTCGAAATGTCCGCGTGCCGACTCGCTCATAACCTTACCTCCTGGCTGCTCATGCGCCATCGTGTGCCGCCACTTCCGTGACCAGCTTGAAGCTCGATATCACCTGGTCCAACTGGAAGTGCGGCCTGAGGTGGATCGTGCAGTTGAAAATGCCGGGGTTCCCGGGGTTCTCGCGGACCTCAACATCGGCCTCGCGCAGTGGATATTTGGCCTTCTGCTCGTTGGATGCGTCGTCATCGGCGTTGGTGTATTCCAGCAGCCATTTGCGCAGGTAGCGCTGGCATTCCTCCGGCGTGGAGTACGAGCCGACCCGGTCGCGTCCGATGACCTTGACGTAATGGGCGAACCGGCCAACGCAGAACATGTACTGAAGCATCGTCGACATGCGGGCATTTACGTCCGCCGCCTGAGAGCCGTAGTGCTTCGGCCGTTGTGCCGATTGATTGCCGTAGAAGACCGAGTACTCGGTGTCCTTGCTCTTCGATAGCGGGATCAGTCCGAGATCGCTCAGTTCCTTCTCCTGCCGCTCGGAGACCGATACGTCGGTGGAGTATTTGATCGCGATCCCGTACTGGTCGGTGCCGAAGCTCTCCACCGGCAGACCGACGACAAGGCCGCCGCTGATCTCATCGCGACGCACGCCGCGGATATCGGCGAACCAGCCGTAATTGTCGTAGGCACGGATCAGGACGCTGGCAAATGCAAACACTGCCGTGGCCCACAGATAGTCCTCGCCGGTCGGATCCGACACATCCTCCCAATAGCGAAATCCGTCGAGCCTGGAGCCGTCGTCGCGATAGGGCAGCCGCATCAGCACCCGCGGCAGGGCGAGGCCGACGAAACGGGCGTCTTCGGAGTCCTGGAAGGATCGCCAGCGCACGTATTCGGGCTGGTTGAACTGCTCGCTGAAATCGATCGGCACACCCATATCGCGGAACCGGTCGATGCCCAGCATGACCGGTGAACAGCCGACGACGAAGGGCGCGAACGCGGCGGCCGCGATCTGCGACATCGCCTTCAGGGCCGAAACGTCATCAGTCGGATGGCCGGCGCCGCGCCGGTGCCAGACTTCGTAATTGCCGATCAGCACACCGAAGGGCTCACCGCCCGGCATGCCGAATTCCCGATTGTAGACAAGGTCGAACAGATGGCTCTGATCGAATTCGATGGCGCGTTCCAGATCGCGGCACACTTCCGACCAGCTGAGATTCAGCACACGGATCTTGACGCCGTCCATGCCGTCGCTCTGGTCGACCAGGAACGCGACGCCGAGCCACGTCCCCTCCAGCCCCTGGAACCGTGCGTGGTGCAGGCAGACGTCGACCTGTGCCCGCATCAACGAGTCGATCCAGGCGATGTCGCGGTCGATCGCCCGCAGGATGCGGCCTCGGTCATGCGGCGGCTTCAGTGCGGGGTGGTCGCCGAACCACTGCTTGAGCGCGTGGCCGGTCTCGGACTCCGTCAAGAACTCACCGAGATTGGCCCAGCCGACCCCTTTCGGACGGCGCTGACCCTCCAACACCACATCGACGATGCGGTCGCGCAAGGGGTCGACCGCCGCTCGAAGCAAGGGCGGCGGATCGTCCTGTGGAGCGGGGGCCGAGTCGGCCTCCTCCCGCAGATCGACCGCGCCGCCCTCCACTTCGTCGGGCACCATGTCCATTCAGCGGTCAGCCCATCTGTGGGATCCGGGCCACCATCCGCATCGACGTGGTCAGCTCTTCCATCTGCAGCCACGGCCGCATCCAGGCTACGGCATTGTAGGAGCCCGGCGCGCCGGGGATCTCCTTGACCACGACCTTGGCCTCGGCCAGCGGATACTTGGCCTTCATCTCCTGGCCGGCACCGGCATCGGCATTGACGTAGTTCTGGATCCAACGGTTGAGCCAGACCTCGCAATCGGAGGCCTCCATGAACGAGCCGATCTTGTCGCGCGCCATGACCTTGAGGTAATGGGCGAATCGCGATGTCGCCATGATGTACGGCAGCCGCGCCGAGATGGCGGCATTGGCTGTCGCTTCGGGACGATCGTACTTCTTCGGCTTCTGTGTCGTCTGGGCACCGAAGAACACCGCGTAGTCCGTGTTCTTGTAGTGGCACAGCGGCAGGAAGCCGAGTTTGCTGAGCTCCGCCTCGCGGCGGTCGGTGATGCCGATCTCGGTCGGGCACTTCTGGTCCGGATCGCCGTCATCGCTGGTGAAGACGTGACTCGGCAGATTGTCCACCTTGCCGCCGCCCTCGGCGCCACGGATCGCGGTGCACCAGCCATATTGCGAGAAGGCGTCGGTGAGCTTGGTACCCATGACGTATGCCGAATTCATCCAGCAATATTCCTGGTGGTCCATGCTCTTCTCGGCGCCGGCTGCGTCCTTCGGCGCTTCCTCGAAGGCGAACTCCTCGATCGGCGACGTCGCCTCGCCATATGGCAGGCGGGCCAGGGACCGCGGCATCGTCATCGTCACGAAGCGGCTGTCTTCGCTTTCGCGGAAGCTGCGCCACTTGGCGTATTCGATCGAGTCGAAGATCTTCTCCAGGTCGCGCGGCTTGGACAACTCCGTGTAGTCCTCGAAGCCGAACATCTTCGGATCCGACGCGGTGATGAACGGTGCGAAGGATGCCGCGGCAACATTCGACATGTTGCTCAGCAGTTCGATGTCCTCCGGGTGATTGGAGAACTCGTAATCGCCGATCAGAGAACCGTACGGCTCGCCGCCCGGGGTGCCGAATTCGTTCTCATAGATCTTCTTGAACGTCTGGCTCTGGTCGAACTCGACCGCCTTGCTGAGGTCCTTGTAGAGGTCCTTCTTCTTGACGTTCAGGACGCGGATCTTGAGGCCGGCGCCGGTCTCCGAGTTCATCACAAGATGATGCAGGCCACGCCATGAGCCTTCCATCTTCTGGAATTTCTCGTGATGCATGACGGCGTTGAGCTGCTTCGACATCTGGTGGTCGATCGCTGCGATTGCCTTGTTGAAGGTGACCGTCAGGTTCTTGGAATAGGTGACGGTGCCCTTCAGGGCCTCTTCCGACAGCGTCTTCAGGAGCTCCTGCGCCCGGTCGGGCTCGGTCTGCTTGGTGGCCCCGATGGCCTGGTCGAGGAGACTAACCTCGGCTGCGCCTTCCGCGGCTTCTGTTGCGGCTTCGGCCTGTTCTTCGGTCGAGCTCATCGCTATTTCTCCTCTCCGCCCTCGTCACCGGCCGGCGCCTCAACGCCGAGCTGGGTCGAGAGTTCGCCAAGTTGCTCCTGATTCTGCAGCACGTTCTCCAGCAGGTTCTCCAGGTCTTCCGACCGGTCGACCTTGCTCATGAGATCGCGCAGCTTGTCGCGGGTCTCCTGCAACTTGCGCAGCGGCTCGACCTGCTGCACCACGGCGCCGGGTTCGAAATCGCCGATCGAGTTGAACTTCAGATCGACCGCCATCTCGCTGCCGTCGCCGGCCAGCGTGTTCTCGACCTTCATGCTGGCGCCCGGCGTCATGCGCGCCATCACGTCGTTGAAATTGTCACGGTCGATCTGGATGAACTTGCGGTCCTTCAGCGGCGCCAACGGGCTGGTCGGATCGCCGGAGAAATCACCCATAACGCCAACGATAAAGGGCAGTTCCTTGAGAACCGCGGCCCCTTCCGTCTCAACTTCGTATGTGATGTGGACGCGCGGTTTGCGAACCCGCTTCAACTTGTCATGTACGCTTGCCATGGCCCGATGGCCTCCCTTCATTACCTTCGCGGTACGATCGCCGAAACGTACCGCCCCGGCGGACGAAAACATCTGATCTTGCGCAACCGGACGATGAAGGGCAACCGCCCGCCATCGCCTCGAAGCAACTTGCCTTGCATTTTATAGAAATTTTTCGTTCGCGTGAACCTAAATTACCGGCTTTTGCTCAAACCGTGCAAAACGGTCGCGGCCGGGTCGGCTTAGTCGGCTGTTACTCGTCGTCCTTCGGCCGAATTCCGGCGCGCGCCAGGAAGTCTTCCCGAGTTGCCTGATCGCGGATCAGTTCCGCAAGCAGTTCCGGCAGGCTGAGCTTTCCGCGCCGGACCGCATCATCCAGGGTGTATGAGATCGGCGAGTGCGGCTCGGTCTTGCGGAAGAACTCCGCAACCTTCGTCAACTGCCGGAACGCGTCTTCGCGGCTGGCGATCTGCGCCGCGACCTGCACGGCGCCGCCGGCAGCCGGCACGCCGGCGCCGTTGCCCGCGGCAGCTACCGCGGCACCGTCGCCATCAACGGCCTCTTCCGGCGCCTCGGACGCGATCAGATCGCGGCTGACGAATTTGACGATGTCCAGCACCGAGCGAAGGGTGTTGCGGATGTTCGAGGCCGCTGGCGCATCATGGCCGCATTTCTCGTCAAGCAGCGTGTTCATCGCGTCGAATGCCTCCAGGCATTCTTCCAGATCGGCGATCATCGTGACGTAGAACTCCGGCGAGGACTCCGAGGCGCTCTTCTCGAAATCATCCATCTGCACCATGCCGGCCGAGATCCGCTGCTGCTTCTTCTCCGGGTCGGTGATCTTGGCCAGTTCCATCGCCTGTTCGTGATGCCACGCGGCGTATGGGCCGAAATTGACGCCGTCGGTGATCAGCACCTTGCGGATCGGCTGGATCAGGGTGCCGTCGGCGCCCTCGCCGTTCAGGCCGGCCAATGGCGCGACCTTGGTCTCCACTCCGTCCTCGTCCTCGAGCGGGTAGATGTTGTCCCAGAATTGCTCGACGAGGCCGGTGGCCAGGCGGAAGCCGTCCCGCAGTCCGGCATAGCCGTGCGCCCTGAGCAGCGCTTCGATCAGCCAGCTTGTCAGTTCCAGGTCCTTGGACTTGGTCTGGATCAGATCCGGCGCGGTACTGAGGATCGTTCGCCATTCCTCGGGCAGGGCACCCGGTTCGTCCTCGGCCTCGAGGCTGCGCTCGGCGGCGCGCGCGGCCGATCGGGCGTCTTTGACGGCGTAATAGTCGGAGGTCGGCGAAACATCTTCACGTAGGTCCACGCCGGCCGGATTGTCTCCGTCGATCGGCGTGAGGAGTTGATCGATATCCAAGGTGGACGGCGATGCCATGGGTTCTGCCCCATTGTCGGTTGTTGCCGATGCCTTTATGTGTGCCGGGCAGGTAGACTGCCAGCGGGCGAACGCTAGCATAGCGATACGCCCGCGTGAAAGGGAAACGGCCGGCGCGGCGTGGGAGGCCGAATTGCGTATCGCTCTGTATACACCTTCGATCTACAGCGACCCCGCTCTGCCATCGGGCGCGGCCACCGCGACCGAGGCATTGGCGGGCGCGTTCGAAATCGCCGGCCACGCGACCGTGTCGCCGGCCGAGCCGGGTGAGGCGGACGGCGGTCCCGGCGACCGAACGGCCGGAACGGCCTGGCTTACCGAACAGGATGTCGGCCCGGTGATCGCAAGGCTGTCGGCGGTGGACCGCCGACCGCATGCCTGGGTCACCTACGGAATGCGGGATGACGCACCCGATCATGTCGGGCCACATGCGGCTCAGGAGTTGCGCATTCCCTACGTCCTTGTCGATCCGCGCGGCTCGGAGTCGAAGACCAGCGACCGGGCGGTCCGGCAGGCCGTCGAGACGGCGGACGCGATTGTCGCCCTGTCTGACGCCAGCGTGCATTGGACGACCGGACTGCGCCCGGACGGCCCGCTGACCCGCCTGCTTCCGTTTCTCGATCCCGCCCCGTACGACTCGGTCCGGCGTGTCCATGGTCATCAGGCCGCATCGATCTCAATGCGACTGGGCCTGAAGTCTGATGGGCCGCGCCTGCTTTGCGTCTCGGCGATGCGGCCCGGACGCCATTTGGACTCCTTCCGGATGCTGGCGCGTGCCCTTTCGCGCCTGGCGATGATCGACTGGCAACTGATTGTCCTGGGCGATGGGCCGGCGCGACACGAGGTCGAGGCGATGCTGCGGCGACTGCCGGTGGGTCGGGTACACATGGTCGGCGCCCTTCCTCCCGAGGAAGTCATTCCGTACTACGCCATCAGTACGCTGCTGGTCGCGCCGTCGGTCGGCGGCACCCATGGCCGGGCGCTGCTGGAGGCGCAAGCGACCGGCCTGCCGGTTGTCGCCGGCGACACTCCGGGCGTTCGCGATGCGGTGCGCGACGGCATGACCGGGCGGCTGTGCCCGGCGGACAATGCGGAAGCCCTGGGCCAGGCGGTCGCCTTCCTGCTGCGGCAGAGCAATTTCCTGTCATCCCTGGCGGTGGCCACCACCCAGACGATATCCAGGGACCACCACATCGCATCGGCTGCGGCTCAGTTGGACGCAATCCTGACCGGGTTGACCGCTGACTGAGCAAGCGCGGCGCGGTTGCTATTCGTTGCAGCCGCTGGCGATAAGCTCGCAGGTGTAGTTGCGGCCGGCGACGCGGAAGCACTCGATCTTTGCGGCCTCGACCGCGTCGTTCCAGGTCTCGCCGACACCGAATCCCTCGCCGCCGCTCCATTCCCGGGACTCGACAAAGGCGGCGCACTGACCGGATCCAAACTGGGCATGGACGTCGCAAGACTGACCGCATTTCGACAACGCGCACTCATCCGCATCGTCCTGGGTCTGCTCGTTCTTGCACACACCCCGCCGAACCGGGTTCGGACCCCGGCTGATGGCGATGGCGCCGAAATTGCCGACCGGCGCCGGAGGCGTAAGAACGGCGATTTCGGTCTGGGCATCCGGCTTCGGCACACTTTGCTCGATGATCGGCGTCGCCGGCCCCGTAGCCTCGACGACGGCCGCCGGCGCTTCGCCAGTTGCGGTCTGCGGGGCCAATGTCGTGACGGCGGCTGCGTTCTGACGCAGCTGGACCAGTTGTGCGTCGGTCAGGTTGCCGTCTCCCGCCGCGCCGATCGAACGCTGGAAGTCGACTATGCCGGCGCGCGATCCCGGGCCAATGAGGCCGTCGATGGCGCCGTCATAGAGGCCCAGCCGTCTGAGTGCCCGCTGCACTTCGCGCCGCTCTCTGGCGGAGAGCGCCGGCTGCGGCGGCAGTGCCAGAGCCGTCTCGGTACGGTCCGGCGGCGGCGAAACGGTTGCCGGCGGCGCCACCGACTGCTCGGTGCCGACGATGATGGCAATGCGATTGCGCGCCAGGGCGGCAAACACACCGCTGGGAAACTGCTGCAGATAGGCCTCGAAATCCGCCGTGTTGTTGCTGTCCCTGATCGACTCCCAGAACAGCCGCTCGGTGTCGTTGGACATGCCGCGGTCCTCCTGCGGCGTGGTGACGGACTGCGACGGCACAGTCGGCGGTGTGATCGCGGCCTGCTGCACGACACCGGTCGCCGGCGGGTTGAGGTAGAACTGGTCGGCGCTCAACGAACCGTAGACGAACGGCTCTTGCCGTCCATTGGTGCTGTCCAGGACGGTATCGCGCACCTTGCGGAAATACTGACCGATCTCCAGGCCAGGCTCGGTCAGATGGCTCAACAGTGCCGTCGTATAAGGGCTGTTGACGCCAGTGCCGTCATCGGCAACCGCGCCATCACGGGTCGCAAAGGCGATCAGGGTGTCTGCCGGGGCTTCCTCGACCCGCGCCAGGCCGCGGCCGACCAGGGTCGAGCGGGTCGGACCCATGGAGCGCGCCAGTTGCTGGGCAAACGGGTTGTCCCGGCAAGCATCGAGGATCACGACACCCAGGCGCTTGGTCTGGGCCACCTCGCTCATGATCAGTTCCAACGCCACGCCCTCGTAGTTGAGGTCGCGTTCGCGCGACAGGCTGACATCGGTCGGCAACAGATAATTCGTTCCGTCGACCTGAATGCCGTGACCGGCATAGAAGACCAGCGCCACGTCGGCAGTTTCCGCCAATCCGCCGAAGGTCCGGATTGCGGAGTACATGCCGGCGGTATCCAGGTCGATGCCCTCCTCCACGATGAAGCCGACGCTGCGCAGCGATGTCGCCATGGCACGGGCATCGTTGCGCGGATTGGCCAGTTGAGGCGCGTTGGCATAGGCCGCATTGCCGATCACCAGCGCTACGCGTTTCAGGCCCGGCTGGGCCGAGGCGGTCGCACCGGCCATGAGCAGCATTGCCAGCGACAGTGCAGCCAACCCGAGACGCCGCAAATACGCGTTGGTCGCTCCGCGCACCGAGGAACAATCGTCGGGGCGCGCGATGCACACTATGGTCATCGGCCACCTATGTTCGTGATCTCGACGCGCCGGTTGATATCGCCCTCCGGGTTGCCCAAATCGAGCGGCCTCGCCTCACCCCAGCCGACATCGCGCAGCCGGTCCGGGCTGACATTGACCGAGGCGATCAGATAGTTACGCACTACCATGGCCCGGCGCTCGGAGAGCAGCAGGTTGTATTGCTCCGATCCGACCGCGTCGGTGTGTCCGGCGATCAAGAACTTGTAGTCCGACAGTTCCTGCGAGGTGATCGCTGCGCCCAGCTCCGCCAGGACCAGCTTGGCCTCCTCGGTCAGCCGGTCGGAGCCGAATTCGAACTGAACCTTGAAATTCACCGAGGGCTGCCGGCCTATCGACCGGGTGGAGCCGATCGCCACCGCTCTGGCGCTGGTGTCGCCTTGAGCGTCCGGAGGCGTCAACGCCCGGATGAAATCGGCGGCCGTCGGCGATGACATCATCTTGGTGTCGTCGGCCATAGCCGGCCCGGCGAACTGAACCATCAATGCCAGAGCAACGAGCGAAACCTGCCATGCCGCCAACCGCAACGCTCTCATGCATCGCCTCCCAGGAGTTCGAGTTGTTCCGGCGCATCCGTTCGCCTCACCAAGACCGTCTGCCGAACCCTGTGCCATAACCTACGTAGTCCCAGTCGTCCTGGTTTCGCCATCGTCTATTTCCTGCCCGCGCCCGCGGGATGCGCTACAGCCCTCAACCAGCCGGTCGCGATGTGATGAACACGTAGTTGCCGGCCGCAGGCGTCTCGAATCCGCGTCGCTCGAGCGCGGTCAGGCCCTCGCTCAGCTCCTGCAGATAGACCGACGCCGATTCCGCAAACGGGCGCTGTTCGTCAAATAGCGGTACCGGAGTCGAGATAGCCACGATCATGTCGGTCCCATAAGGCGGGTTTATCACCAGGTGCGGATCGCCGGGATACCCGTCCGGACCACCGCCAACGACCACTTCCGTGCCGGCCGAACGGAAATTGTCGGTCCGGCGGTCGGTCGGAAACAGGTGATAGACGTTGCCCTCCTTGTCGATGAAGTCGATGTAAAGGTAGCCGTCGAAGGTTTTGGCCGCTGTGGCGTTGATCACTAGCGAGTCGCCTTCCTGGTAGATCAACGAGGGATTGTTGGGCTGGACCAACGGCCCACCGCCGCCGCGACCCGGCACGATGGCCGCCTGGGCCTCCAGCACGCCGATCGCGGCGCAGAAGGGCCACGGCCGGATGCTGGTCGATTCGATCACGCCGCGCACTCCGTTGACCGAAGACAACGCGTTCAAGAGCCGGGGCAGATCGTCGTCGCCACCAAGATATCCGGTCACCATGACCCGCAGGTCGTCGGACAGCGTCGCCGAAAGGCCGGAGCACTGGAAGCCGGCCAGGACCTCCTCGACCTCGCGCTCGATGAAGGCCCGGTCGGGAAGGCTGGCGACCTGGGTCGGCTGGCCGGTCGTGGCGATCGGCTGCTGCGCAACGGTTGTGATCGGCGATGTCTCGGCGCCGGCGGGCGGCCGGACTCCCGCCAGCGGGGTGCCCTGCGTCGCAGGCGGCTGGGTCGCGCCGGCGAGCGGAGTGCCACCGCCCAATGGAGTGGCGCCACCAAGTGGCGTGCCGCCGCCCAGCGGAGTTGTGCCGCAACGGTCGTGGGAGCTCGTGGTCGTCGGGCTCGACGCCGCCGGGCTTGCGGTCGTCTGGCCCGGAGTGCCCGCCGCCAGCTGAGTGCCGCCTCCGGTCGTCGGGGTCGTGGCAGGCGTCTCGGTCTGCTCCGTCGGCTGCTCCGGTCGTAGTCGTCGGATGAGCCGCCGAAATAGAAATATCCGCCGACTCCGGCGCCGATGACCACCACGGCCGCCAGACCGGCGGCCAAGCCCGATCTTGCCGCCTTTCTTCTCCTTCCTTGCCGCCCTTTTTGCCCCCGCGCCCCGCGTGCCTTTTTCGTTGCGGCCTGCAATTCTTCCATGGATTGCGGCCGGTCATCGGGGTTCGGCTCCAACATCCAGGCGATCTCGTCGCGCAGGGCTGCAGGGACATCACTGAGATCGGGCACGGAACGCCGGGCTTCCAGCACCGACATATGCGTCTTGCCCATGTTCAGAGGCCGGCCCGCCGCCGCCGCCGCCAGTACCAGTCCGGCACTGTAGATGTCCGACCGGGCATCGACATGGCCGCTATAGAGTCCGAGTTGCTCCGGCGACGCGTAGGAGAACTTGCCGGCGAAATCGCCACCGATGACGGTACGCGCGTCGGGATCGGCCAGCTTGGCGATGCCGAAATCGATGATCTTGGCATGCTGCAGTTGGCCGCCCGGAAGGATCACATTGTCCGGCGACATGTCGCGGTGGATGACGCCCTTCTCGTGCGCCGCGCCCAGCCCCATGGCAAGCCGGTCGCGCAACAGCAGCACATCATGCGGCGCCAGCGCGCCGTCCTCGAGCAGGACGGACAATGCCGGCCCGTCGACATATTCCATGATCAGGTATAGGTGGCCGCCCTCATCGCAGACGACGCCGTCATAGCCGACCACGGCCTCGTTGCGGACGTTGCGCAAAACCGCCGCCTCGCGCGTGAACAGGTCGATGACCTTCTGGTCCTTGGCCAGTTCCGGCAGCATGATCTTGATCGCGTGCTGGGTCCCGAGGCTTGGCATGCGTGGCGCGATAGATCTCGCCCATGCCGCCGCGGGCCAGCAGCTTGTCGATCCGGTAGGTGTGACTGAGCAGGGCTCCAGGGGCGACCGTAAAGCTGGTCGCCTGCGCTGCCAGTTCAGACTGGCTTACCAGCCTTGTCTCGTCATCCATCGAGCTCATGCCTTCCCCAATCCGGCCGCCCGCACTCCGGTTACCGATCGCGAGTTCGAACCGATCTTGCTCTGTCGGCCTCGCGCCGCGTCATACTGCGCGGGCAACCGCCCGGATTCAAAAGAAATCTCCCCGCCTGGGCGGCACATGGCAGTGACCACCGTCACAGCCGGCGATTTCATCCGATCAGCCCGGCGCTCGGGCGGTGGCGAAATCCGATCCCGCCACTCTCGGCAAAATCCTTATTTACAAAGCTCCGTGGCAATGGTCCGGTTCGATTTGCGCGAGCAGTACCGTTCCAGATGGCCGTCGCGCCGGTAGCCGCACGGTGACGGAGCACGGTGGCCATGCGAACCGAGGCTGATTCAGACCGATGAGGACCCTCGCCACCTGCGAAGTCGCTACATGGATCGCGAAGGTCCGCACAGTCTGTACCGGGTCGCCTGCCGCGGCGTCTGACCGCCGATTCGAGGAGGACACATAATGGAGACTGTGAGCTTCACCCGCATGGCGGATGGCACACGCGAGGAGTACGAGTTCCTGGCCGAGAGCGAGCGCCGCCATATCGACGGCCTGCCGGACCGGATCATCGGCGCGCTGAAGGCGCTCGACCATTCGATCGAAGGCTACAAGGTGACGCGGCTGACCCACTCCCTGCAGACAGCCACCCGGGCGGAGGCCGACGGCGCCGACAAGGAGATGATCGCCGCGGCGCTGATTCATGATCTGGGCGACGATCTGGCGCCGCAAAACCATTCCCAACTGGCCGCCGCGATCATCCGCCCCTATGTGCGTGCCGAAGTCACCTGGGTGATCGAGATGCACGGCCTGTTCCAGATGGCGTATTACGAGCCGCAATTGGGCCGCGACGGAAACCGGCATCGCAAATACGCCGACCACCAATGGTACGAGTCATGCCTTCGGTTCTGCCGCGACTGGGATCAGGAGGCATTTGATCCCGACTATCCGACCAAGCCGCTGTCGCATTTCGAGCCGTTGATGCGGGAGATATTCGGCCGGCCGCCCTTCGACCCCGAAATCCTGGCCGGCCATGCAGCCGGGGGCAACGCATGAGCAGCGCGGTCAACGGACCCAGGATCGGGTTCATAGGGCTCGGCAATGTCGGTGGCAAGCTGGCCGGCAGCCTGCAACGCAGCGGCTTCCCACTGACCGTCCACGAACTCGACCGGAGCCGGGCACGGCCGTTCATCGACAAAGGCGCCAGCTGGGCGAATACGCCGGGGCACGTCGCCGATTCCGCCGACGTTCTGATCACCTGCCTGCCCTCCCCGGCCGCTTGCGCCCAGGTCCTGGAAGCTAAGTCCGGCCTGCTGAGCGGCCTGGCTCCGGGAAAGACGTGGCTGGAGATGAGCACCACCGACGAGTCCGAGGTAAAGCGGCTGGGAGCGCTGGTCGAAGCGCGCGGCGCCACTGCCATGGACTGCCCGGTCTCCGGCGGCTGCCACCGCGCCGCGACCGGCAACATATCGATCTTCGCCGGCGGCACGCGCGAGGTGTTCGAGTCCGTGCTGCCGGTGCTTTCGTCCATGGGCCGGCGCATCCTGCATACCGGTCCACTGGGCTCGGCATCGGTGTTGAAAGTCGTCACCAACTATCTTGCGACCGCCAACCTGGTGGCGCTGGGCGAGGCGCTGATGGTCGCGAAGCAGGCCGGAATGGACCTGACGACCGCCTATGAGGCGATCCGGATCTCCTCGGGCAACTCCTTCGTGCACGAGACCGAGAGCCAGGTGATACTGAACGGCTCATACGATATCGGCTTCACCATGGAACTGGTGCAAAAGGATCTTGGGCTTTTCCAGGACGTGGCGGACCGCGCCGGTGTGTCTCTCGAGCTCTCGCCGCTGCTCGGCCGCATATTCGACGATGGCGCCGAACGCTATGGCGAAGGCGCCTGGTCGCCGATGATCGTCAGGCGTCTGGAGGATTCCTGCGGCAGCTTGTTGCGCGCTCCGGGCTTCCCCGCCCAGCTGATCGACGACGAGCCGGAGGAGCCGGGCCGCGAGGTGCCGACCGAACGCTAGGGCATTCTTCGTTTGTCTCGCGCCGCGGGACGAGGCGGCGCCTATTGCTCGCGGGAGGTAATGAATACGTAGCTGGCGACAGGATCGTGGCCGCTATCGGTCACATCGGTCAGCGCACTGCTCAGGGTCTGCAGGAACTCCGATGCCGGCTCCTGGAATGGCCGCGCCTCGGCATAGAGCGGGACCGGCGACGACATGGCGACGATCATGTCGGTTCCGAATGGCTGGCCAATCGGCAGCACAACATCCGCAGGGTGCCCCGCCGGCCCGCCGCCGACCGTGATCTCCTGTCCCGCGAAGACCTTGTTGTCGCTGCGCCGATTGCTCGGAAACAAGTGGTAGACATTGCCCTCCTTGTCGATCAGATCGACGTAGAGGTATCCATCGTACATCTGCGTCGCGGTGGCCCGGACCACCAGATTGTCGCCCTCGTAATAGACCAGATCGGCGTTGTTCGGACGGATTGCCGGCTTGCCCGGCACACCGGGCTCCAATCCGGCTTGCGTGTCCAGCACGTTGATCGCCGCGCAATACGGCCAGGGCCGAATGCTCACCGCCTCGAACACCTGCTCGACACCGGGGACTGCCGACAGGCCGATCACCAACCGGCCGAGGTCGGTTTCGTCTGACACGAAACCGGTGACGACGACATCCAGATTGTCGTTGAGCGTGGCAGACAGCCCCGAGCACTGAAACTGCGCGATCACCTTGGCGATTTCTTCGCGCATGAACACGGGATCCGGAGGCGGCGGCGGTGGTGGCGGATCGACCACCGCAATCCCATCGTCGTCGGGCTTGCCGATGTCATCCGGCGGCGCCGGGTCTTCTCGCAGGACGAAGAAACCGACCGTCGCGCCGACCGCCAGAACGGCCACCAGGCCAACAGCCAGCCCGACCACCCGCCCGGTGCCGGACGACTTGCCCTGCAAACTGTCCGCCGGCACCTGCGTCGGCCGAACCGTCGCCGGAGCGCCGAGCGCCGGGATCAATTCGGCCATCGAACTGGGCCGGTCGTCCGGATTGGGCTGTAGCATCCAGGCGATCTCGTCGCGCAGCACTTCGGGAACCGCGCTCAAATCGGGAACCGCGCGGCGGGCCTCGATGACCTCGATATGCGACTTGCCCATCGGCAACGGCTTGCCGACCGCCGCCGCCGCCAGCACCAGCCCGGCGCTGTAGATGTCCGACCGGGCGTCGACCTTGCCGCCATACATGCCGAGCTGCTCCGGCGATGCGTAAGAGTATTTGCCGGCGAAATCGCTGCCGAGGACGGTCTGCACCTCCGGATCGGCCAGCTTGGCGATGCCGAAATCGATGATCTTGGCATCCTCCAGCCGGCCGCCGGGCAGGATCACATTGTCCGGCGACATGTCGCGATGGATGACGCCCTTCTCATGGGCCGCCCCGAGCCCCATCGCCAGCCGGTCTCGCAGCACCAGCACCTCATCCGGGCTCAAAGGGCCGTCCTTCAGGCGCGCCTTCAATGACGGCCCGTCGGCATACTCCATGATCAGGTAGAGGCGGCCCAGCTCATCGCAGACGACGCCGTCATAGCCGACAACCGCCTCGTTGCGCACGTTGCGCAGGACCGCCGCCTCGCGGGTGAACAGATCGATCACCCGCTTGTCCTGGGCCAGAGTCCGGCAGCATGATCTTGATCGCGTGCTCGGTGCCGAGCTTGACGTGGCGCGCCCGATGCACCTCGCCCATGCCGCCTCGGGCCAGCAGCGCCTCGACCCGATAGGTGTGGCTGAGAACGGTCCCGGGAGCGACCCGGGCCTCGTCCGACGGCGCCGTCCCGTTCCCCTCCGAGACCAGCCTCGTATCGTCGTCAGCGCCGCTCATACCCTGCCGGATCGAATGCGCCGGCACGCCGCCGGCCGGTCATATTGCGCAGGCGGCCGGGTCGGCACCAAGCAAATTCCGGTATCTGGCCATGCCGTTGTCCGGAAGGGCAAATTTCCGATACACGCTTGCCCGAAGGTGCGTGAAGACCGCTTAATAGGGGCAATCGTGTCGCCCGGCCGGCAGCCGGCGGACGCAAAACAAGATAAAAAAGCCTTGGGAGGGCCATCCATGCGAGTGATCACGACACCTCTAGCTGCCATCGTCGCGGTAATTGCCATCTGGTCCGGCTCCGCCAGCCGCCCAGACCGACCGCTTGATCGTCGAGCTGAACAAGTTCGAGTCCATCGACAATGGCTGCCGAACCTTCTTCCTGTTCCGCAATCAGACCGTCAACGCCTTCCAGGGCTTCGAGATGTCGCTGGCGATCCTGGACGACGAAGGCATCATCGACCGGCTGCTGACGGTCGACGCGTCGCCGTTGCCGGCCGAACGGACGACCCTGAAACTGTTCGAGATTCCGGAAACGACCTGCGACAGCGTCGGCGAGATCCTGCTGCACGAGATCTCCAAATGCGAGCCGGACCAGGGCGGGCCGATCGACTGCTTCGACATTGTCGATCTTCGCTCCCGGACCTCCGCTCCGCTGGTCAAGTAGACCGCGCCCAAATGGAGCTAAGATTCGGAGGATAATCCGGCCATGTTTGAAACCGTTTCCTATTGGATGGAAGCCGGGGGGCCCATCGTCGTCATCCTCGGCCTGTTGTCGGTCTACTCGATCGCGCTCGTGGTCCTGAAGCTGATCCAGTTCTGGGGCGTGCTGGGCGGCCGCCGCGACCGGGAGGCAGCGCTGGAGGCCTGGGAACGCGGCGAGCGGGCCGATGCCCGCAAGCTGGTCGACGGCGGCCGCAACCCGATCAACACTGTCGTCTCGGCCGCCATGGAGGGCCTGGCCAAGCGCTGGGACCAGGCCATGCTGCGCGAGGAGGTGGAACGCCTCGCCAACGCCCAGATCGAGACTCTCGGCCGCCATCTGCGCACCCTTGAGGTGCTGGCCGTTGTGAGTCCGCTGATGGGGTTGCTCGGCACCGTGCTGGGCATGATCGAGTCGTTCCAGTCGCTGGAGCTGGCCGGCGGCAGCGCCAATGCCGCGGTGCTGGCGGCCGGCATCTGGCAGGCGCTGCTGACCACCGCCATGGGGCTGATCGTGGCGATCCCGGCGGCGCTGGCCGCCAACATGCTGGGCGCCCGGCTGGATCGCGCCGGACATGCGATCGAGGATAGCGTCACCCGGCTTTCCTACGTCGCGGATCGCGGCCGCGCCGCCTAAGCACGGACCATGCGCCTGAACCGGGAAAAGCGGGTCGGCATGATCATCTCGGTGACGCCGCTGGTCGACGTCATGATGATCCTGCTGGTCTTCTTCATGGTGACGTCGACCTATCTGGATCTCGACATGATCCCGCTGGTCGGCGGCGACCGGCCGGATGGCGAGCCATCCATGGCGGCGGCCCCTGCTGAGCGGGTTTCGGACGCAAGCAGCCTGCTGGTCCGGCTGTCGGCCGATGGCAGCGTCTACATGTCCGGCCAGCCGGTCACCCTTGCGGCGCTGACTTCGATCGTCCAGGTCCGGGTCTACAACCCGACCTTCGACCCCGGTGCTGGTTCTGCCTTCGGGCGCGGCCTCGACCCAATCCCTGGTCAGCCTGATGGACGCCATCGCCAATGCCGGCGCCCGCAACGTACGGGTCGTGCGGTTGTCGCCGCAATGATCAGCGTCCGCCGCAGGCCGAAACGGCCGCAGCACGAGACGATCGTCACCCTGATCGACATCGTCTTCTTCCTGCTGGTCTTCTTCATGCTGATCGGCCGCATGGATGCGACCTCGCCGTTCGAGCTTTCGCCGCCGATCTCCGGCGGCGGCGATGCGCTGCCGCAGGGCGGCACCACCGTCAGCCTGGCGATCGACGGGCGGCTGGCGCTGGACGGTGTCGAGCGGCCGAGGGCGGAGATCGTGCGGACCCTGCGGGACGCGATCGCCGCCTCGCGCGAGCCGGTCTTCGTGCGGATCAACGCCCATGCCGACGCGCCGGTGCGCCACCTGCTGCCGCTGGTCACCGCTTTGGAGGCGCTGCCCGAGGGCGACGTGGTGCTGGTGGTCACGCCGAGACGAAGATGACCAGAACCGCCAACCCGCTGCTGTTCTGGGCGCCGGCGATCATGCTGTCGTTGCTGGCGCATGCTGCGCTGGTGATGGTGATCCAGCTCGGCACCATCGCGGACCCGGTGCCGATGACCGAGGAGATCCAGACCCGGATCGACGTGTCGTCGCTCGACGTGCCGGCGCAGCGCGCCGAGGCCCGCGAGGCCGAGGGTGAGATGGCGGAGAGCGGCGAGGCCTCGGGCGAGCGCCTGGGCGTGCGCGACGTGCCGACCAGCCAGGCACGGCCGGTCACGGCGTCGGGTCAGACCGTGGCCGCGCTTGCCGCCGATACCCCGGTCACCCGGCCCGCCGCGGCGCGGGCCGACGCCCTGCCGGCGGCGACGGCAGGTGGCGCGCGGCTGGCCGCCGCGGTTCCGGTCACGCCCAGCCTGTCGTCATCCACCGCCTCGGCAACGCCCGTGGCGCCGGCGGCGGTGCCGAGCACGACGGCGGCCCTCTCGACTCCACCCCGAGGCGAAGCGGTGGCGACGGTGCGTCCGGACACGGCATCCGTGACCGCGACGGAGTCCGCGGGTCCGGTGCTGACCGCCGCAACGGCCGTTTCCCCGGCGATCGCCGCGGCGGCGCCCTCGGCCGATACCCTGGCCGCAGCGCAAAGCCGCGGGCAGACGGCTGCATCGCGGTCCTGCCGCCGAGCGTGACCATGGCCGCGGCGGAGATGCCGGCGCAGGCGCTGCCCCGGGCCCGACCGAGCGGCACGGAGCTGGCCCCGGTCAACGCCGCGCCGGCGCGCCTCAAGACGGTCACGGCCGGCGGCGTATCGGTCTCCCCGGCGCGCGCCCCGGCCACCGCGGCGATGACCCTTGTCGCCGAGGCCACGACCTTGGTCGCCAGCGCAGGTGCCGCGCCGGCCGTGGCGGCACGGCCCCCGCCGGCGGTGCTGATGGCGGCCGTGGCGACTCCGTCGCAAACCGTGGTGAGCGGCCGCGCCGAGGGCCAGCAGGTCGCGTCGGTGCAGGCGCCGCGGGCGCCGGTTGCAACGCTGGATGCCGGCAGCCCGGGCATTGCCGCACCGGCCGCCCTGGCAGCACCGCAACCCACCGAACTGGCGCCCAGCGCGACCAGCGACTTCGCCGGCCGGGTGGCGCCCACCAGCACCGCCGAGGCGGCGGTGGTCGCAACGGCGGCGCTGGCATGGTCGGGCGGCGCGAACATGGTGCTGGACGAGCAATCGCTGGCGGCGATCCAGTCCTTCATGCAGCCCGGCGAACTGTCCGGCAGCGCCTCCTTCGCCGGGTCGGTGCGCGACGGCATCGGCGCCGCCCTGGCGCAGTTCCCGTGCAGCCGGCTGCAGGCGGCCTTCCAGCCCGAATCCGGCGGCCTGGAGATCCGCGGCCATGTGCCCACGGAGGACATGAAGGGCGCGGTGGTCGGCATGCTGGGAAACGCCGTCGGGGACTCCATTCCGGTCGGTGGCAGCGTGCTGGTCCTGCCGCAGCCGCAATGCGGCGTACTGGATTCTGTGGAGGGCCTTGGCGTGCCGCAGTCCCGCGACCAAATCGACGACCCGCTGGTGGTCGGCGAGGAGGCCCAGGCGCGGATCGAACAGTATGAAGACGGCAGCCCCATGTTGATGCGACTGCAGGCGGCGGATTTCGACTCCTACATCTACATCGATTACTACGATGCCGACGGCAACGTCATTCACCTGCTGCCGAACGAATACCGTGGCGAAAACCGTTTCGCGGCGGATACGCCGTTCATGATCGGCGAAGAGCGTTCGGGATTCAGCATCAAGGCGGCGCCGCCATTCGGCCAGGACATCGCGGTGGTGCTGGCCAGCACGGCACCGCTATACGACGGCGTGCGGCCTCTCGTGGAGCGGGCCGTCGACTACCTTCCCTGGCTGCATGCCCGGGTCCAGGCCTTCCGAGACGCCGATCCCGGCTTCCGCGGCGAGTGGGCGTATCTGTTCGTCATCACCGGCCCGGTCGGCGCTTTCGCCAACCGATAGTGCATCGGCCTCCGCCGGATGGCCGGCATTGCCGCCGATCAGGCCAAAAACGAACAGGACCGCAAATCCGGCGATCAGCAGGCCGGTGAAGTGCATGACACCGTCATCCGCATAGGCCGACAAGAACAGCCCGAGCACACCAAGCACGACAACGATCGCGCCGACGATCCAGGCACTGACTGTTTGCATAACCCATTACCTCCCCAACGCCGACCAGCCGCATCGCCGGTCCAGCGAATTCCCCGAATTCAGCCCTCCGACCACGAAACGCTGTCGCGATAGGCGTGCCAAGTCGCCAATCCGATCAACGGCACGGTCACCATGAGTCCGACATAGGCCGTCGCCAGGCCAACGCCGACGAAGATGACGATCAGCCAGGCCCACAGCGCCATGGTCCAGAAATTCTGCTTCACCACCGCGATGCTGGTGATGATCGCGGTGAACACGTTGACATGGCGGTCCAGCAGCAGCGGTATCGAGACGACGGAGATCGCGAAGACCATGGCCGCCAGCGCGCCGCCGATTGTCGTCCCGACCACCAGGAAGGGCAGGCTCTCAACCGACAGGAAGACGTCATCGATGAACAGCGCCATCTCCGGCCGCGGCGGGTTGGACGAGAAGAACAGTGCGAAGATCAGTGTCGCAAGGCGAATCCAGGCCAGCAGGAAAAGCATCAGAGCGACGCCCATCAGGCCGATCTGGGTCACGTTGCGGCGCCAGGCGCCGAGCGCCTCACCCAGGGTGATGGATTCGCCGGCCTCCAGACGCCGGCTCACCTCGTAGAGGCCGACTGCCAGGATCGGCCCCATCAGCATGAAGCCGGCGGTCAGCGGCAACACCAGGTAGAAGACCTCGTAGAACCAGATCAGCGCGGAAAGCAGCGCGCCCGCGGCGGCGAATATCAGCCCGTAGCTCAGGCAGACACCCGGCGCCTGCCGCATGTCCCGCCAGCCGGCGGCAAGCCAGGTCCAGGGCCGGTCGAGATCGATCTGGCGCACATGGGGTACCGGCTCGGATCCACCTTCCGCGCTGAATTCGACTCCGGATTCTGACATGAATGATACCTCGCAAGAGCTGGCGGGCGCCGCGCAACAGTCTATACGCATACGCGCGATTTGACGACGCCGTCACGATTCGCGCGGTTTCAGGCCGCACCCAAGCCCGGACAGACAATTGGCTCATTGACCTAGGTCAATGCCTGGAAGCACTCTAGTCCATACGACCAACGGCAGTCTGATGCCTTGCCCCCGGGCGTCGTCCCGGCCGTGTGTCCCCTGGTCCACGGTAATCTGACAGGCGGGCGCATCGGTCCGAACTCTTGGCGGCGTTCCAGCTGCCGAACGACGCATGGGTGACAGAGTATGGCGGTTGCAGCGGACATGCCTGCGGGGGCATTGGAACGGGTCGAATACGACGAGGACGTCGTCAAGCTCTTCACCATCGTGACCATGTTCTGGGGCGTTGTCGCTTTCGCCGCCGGCGTCTTCATCGCCCTCCAATTGACCTTTCCGGCCCTGAATTTCGGGGTCGAGTGGCTCAGCTTCGGGCGGCTGCGCCCGGTGCATACCTCTGCGGCGATCTTCGCATTCGGCGGCAACGCGCTGTTGGGCACCTCGTTCTATGTTGTTCAGCGGACCTGCCGGGCCAGCCTGTTCGGTGGCCGGGCGCCGGTGCGATTCGTATTCTGGGGCTATCAGCTGTTCCTGCTGATGGCGGCATCGGGCTATGTGCTGGGCATCACCCAGGGCCGCGAATACGCCGAGCCGGAATGGTATGTCGATCTCTGGCTGACCCTGGTCTGGGTGATCTACCTGGTGGTCTTCCTGGGCACGCTGATGAAGCGCCGGGAGCCGCATATCTATGTGGCCAACTGGTTCTACCTGGCCTTCATCGTGACCATCGCCATGCTGCACATCGTCAACAACCTGGCGGTGCCGGTGTCGTGGACCGGGACCAAGAGCTATTCGCTGTTCTCCGGCGTCCAGGACGCGCTGACGCAATGGTGGTACGGCCATAACGCGGTCGGCTTCTTCCTGACCGCCGGCTTTCTGGGGATCATGTACTACTTCATTCCCAAGCAGGCGGAACGGCCGGTGTATTCCTACCGGCTGTCGATCATCCATTTCTGGTCGCTGATCTTCCTGTACATCTGGGCCGGGCCGCATCACCTGCACTACACCGCCCTGCCCGACTGGGCGCAGACCCTGGGCATGACCTTCTCGGTGATGCTGTGGATGCCGTCCTGGGGCGGCATGATCAACGGCATCATGACCCTGTCGGGCGCCTGGGACAAACTGCGCACCGACCCGGTGTTGCGCTTCCTGGTGGTCTCGGTCGCCTTCTACGGCATGAGCACCTTCGAGGGGCCGCTGATGTCGGTGAAGGCGGTCAATTCGCTGAGCCATTATACCGACTGGAACATCGGCCATGTGCATTCCGGCGCGCTGGGCTGGGTCGCCTTCGTGTCCTTCGGCGCCACCTACTTCCTGATGCAGCGGCTCTGGGGTCGGGCCCGGCTCTATTCGGTCAAGCTGGTCAGCTACCATTTCTGGATCTCGACCCTGGGCATCGTGCTCTACATCGTCGCGATGTGGTGGTCGGGCATTACCCAGGGCGTGATGTGGCGCACCTTTGATCAATACGGCTTCCTGCAGTTCTCGTTCATCGAGTCCGTGGAGCGCATGCAGCCGTTCTATGTGGTCCGGGCGCTGGGCGGGATCCTGTTCCTGATCGGTGCGCTGATCATGGCCTACAACATGTGGCGCACCATCCGCGGCGATGTGCGCGAAGAGACCGGCGTCGCCTATCGGGCGTCCGTTGCCGGCGCAGCTGAATAGAGGGACGGGCAAATGCGTTGGCACCGAGCGATCGAGACCCGCAGCCTTCTGATGCTGGTCCTGATCCTGATCACCGTCTCGATCGGCGGTATCGTCGAGATCGTGCCGCTCTACACCATCGAGAGCACCATCGAGGAGGTCGAGGGCGTGCGGCCCTACACGCCGCTGGAGCTGATGGGGCGCAACATCTACATCCGCGAGGGCTGCTACAACTGCCACAGCCAGATGATCCGGCCGTTCCGCGACGAGGTGGAGCGCTATGGCCACTACAGCCTGGCGGCGGAGAGCATGTACGACCACCCCTTCCAATGGGGGTCGAAACGCACCGGGCCGGATCTCGCCCGGGTCGGCGGCAAGTATTCCGACGAGTGGCACGTCGCCCATCTGGTCAATCCGCAGGCGCTGGTGCAGGGCTCGATCATGCCGCAATACCCGTTCCTGGCGGACCGGGATCTGGCCACCGACGACATCGACCAGCATCTGATGGCCCAGCAGGCGGTGCGGGTGCCCTATTCCGAGGAGATGGTGGCCAGCGCCGCCGCCGATCTTGCGGCCCAGGCCGAGCCTTTCGGCGACCACGCGGCCCTGCTGGAACGCTACCCCAAAGCCGCAGTCGGCGATTTCGACGGCGACCCGGAGCGGCTGACCGAGATGGATGCGCTGATCGCCTATCTCCAGATTCTCGGGCGGATGGTCGATTTTGGCGACTACGGCACGTCCGACCTGCTGCAATAGGAAGCCGCGGATGACCCTGGACATCATTCTGGAGACTGCACGGTCACTGTGGGTCGTGTGGTTGATGCTGCTGTTCCTGGGCATCGTCGCCTGGGTGCTGTGGCCCAAGCACACCCGGAAGATCGAAGAACACGGCAAGATCCCGTTCAAGGATGAGGAGCTTTAGGCGATGCCGACCAAGATCGAAAAGGACGCGGTCACCGGCACCGAAACCACCGGCCATGAATGGGACGGCATCAAGGAGCTGAACAACCCGTTGCCGCGCTGGTGGCTCTATGTGATGTACGCCACGATCATCTGGTCGGTCGCCTATTGGTTCGTCTTCCCGGCGATCCCGGGGGTGAGCGGCTACACCAAGGGCCTGCTCGGCTACGACCAGCGCACGGCGCTCGACGATCAGTTGGCGACCGCCTATGAGCGCCAGGGCGTGTTCCGCGATGCCATCGCGACCGCGTCGCTGACCGAAATCCGCACATCCGACGAATTGCTGCCGTTCGCCGTCGCCGGCGGCCGCGCCGCTTTCGCCGACAATTGCGCGCCCTGCCACGGTCTCGGCGGCGCCGGCCAGGGCGGCGGTTATCCATCCCTGGCGGACGACGTCTGGATATGGGGCGGCACGCTGGACGACATCCACACAACGCTGCAGGTCGGCATCCGCTCCGACCACCTGGACACCCGTTGGTCGGAAATGCCGGCCTTCGGCGAGATGGAGATCCTGAGCCCGGAGGAGATCGAGGACGTCGCGGAATACGTGCTGAGCCTGTCGGGCGGTTCGAGCGATGCGGCCGCGGCAATGCGGGGCGCGGAAACCTATGAGATCCAGTGCCTGGCCTGCCACGAAGAGGGCGGTGCGGGCATGGCCGAACTTGGCGCGCCGAACCTGAGCGACCAGATCTGGCTGTATGGCGGCGACCGGCAGAGTGTCGTCGCGCAGATCGCGCGGCCGCGCCATGGCGCCATGCCGGCATGGTCGGGTCGCCTGGACGAGTCGACGGTGAAGATGCTGGCGGTCTACGTTCACACTCTGGGCGGCGGGCTCTAGCAGGGTCGCGGCCTGGCGGGGATCGCGCCATGGCGCCGGACAACCGGATTTCGGGCATGACAGAGCTGGTCTCCACCGAGGACGTCCTTTCCCGCAAGGAGCAGAAGGAAGGCCCGCTTTACGCCGGCCGGGTCGATGTCTATCCGAAATCGGTCTCCGGCCCGGTCCGCCGCATCAAATGGGCGGTGCTGATCGTCCTGCTGGCCGGCTATTATCTGGCGCCGTGGCTGCGCTGGGATCGCGGCCCCGGTCTGCCCGACCAGGCGCTGCTGATCGATATGGAAGGCCGCCGGGCCTATTTCCTTTGGATCGAGATCTGGCCGCAGGAACTCTACTACATGGCCGGACTGCTGATGATGGCGGCGTTCGGCCTGTTCCTGGCGACCAGTATCGGCGGCAGGGTGTGGTGCGGCTATACCTGCCCGCAAACCGTCTGGACCGACTTGTTCATGTGGATCGAGCGTCTGATCGAGGGCGACCGCAACGCCCGCATGCGCCTCGACAAGCAGAAGCTGAGCTTCTCCAAGACCGGCAAGAAGCTGCTGAAGCATTCCGCCTGGCTGCTGATCTCGCTGATGACCGGCGGCGCCTGGATCATGTATTTCAACGACGCGCCGACCGTGCTGCGGGAGTTCGTCACCGGCCAGGCTGGCGTCGGGGTCTATTTCTTCACCGGACTGTTCTCGGCCATGACCTACCTGCTGGGCGGCCTCGCCCGCGAACAGGTCTGCACCTATATGTGCCCCTGGCCGCGCTTCCAGGCGGCGCTGATGGACGAGGACAGCCTGGTCGTCACCTACCAGAAATGGCGTGGCGAGCCTCGTGGCAAGCACAAGAAGGGCGATAGCTGGGACGATCGCGGCGACTGCATCGACTGCAAACAATGCGTCGCGGTGTGCCCGACCGGAATCGACATCCGCGATGGCATCCAGCTGGAATGCATCGGCTGCGGCCTGTGCGTCGACGCCTGCAACACCGTCATGGACCGCGTCGAGAGGCCGCACGGGCTGATCTCGTTCGACACCGAGCGGCGTCAGCTCGCGCTGAACGCCGGCGCCAAGGCCGATCCGCCCCGGGTGATCCGGCCGCGCCTGTTCGTATACCTGGCGCTGATCCTGGTGATCGGCGCCGGGGTGCTGACCGGGCTCGCCACCCGCTCGACCCTCGACATCACCGTCCTGCACGACCGCAACCCGCTGTTCGTCACCCTGTCCGACGGCAGTATCCGCAACGGCTACACGATCAAGATCCTCAACAAATCCCGTGAGGCGCGCCGCTTCGCCCTGACGCTGGAGGCACCGTCCGGCGCCGTTCTGTCGGCGATCGGGACCGAGCAGGCCGAACCGGGCGCGCCGGTCGTCTTCACCATCCCATCGAATGCCGTGGCCGGACATCAGGTCTTCGTGCAGCTTCCCAGGGACAGTCTCGAAAGCGACGCCATGGATTTCGCCTTCTTGCTGACCGAGGAAGCCAGCGGCGAGTCCGTGCGATATGTGAGCTCGTTCAGGGGGCCGTCATGATCGACGTCGACGGGCCGCGGCGGCCCGGCACTTGGATCCCTTGGGCCTTTGTCGGGTTCTTTCTCGTGGTCTTCCTGGCCAATGGCATCATGCTGTACTTCGCGCTCGACACCTGGACCGGCCTGACCACCGACCAGGCGTATCAGGAAGGCCTGGCCTATAACGAGCAGATCGCCGAGCGCGACCGGCAGGCGGCCTTGGGCTGGCAGGTGTCGTTCGAGGCCGTGCCGGACGGTCCGGGTCATGTAATGTTCGACCTTCAGGTCGAGGACGATCGCGGGGTACCGGTGACCGCGGCAAGTGTTTCAGTGTCGCTGACCCGGCCGACCCATGAGGGCTATGATCTGGCGGCCACGCTGTCGCATCTCGGTCGTGGACACTATGCCGGCGAAGCCGATCTGCCGCTGCCCGGGCAATGGCAGGTCGAGATTGTCATCGAAGAACCGCGCGGCCCGTACCGCGAGCGCGCGCGGGTGATCGTCCCGTGACCGGGCCGGCCAGCGTGGCGTCAGCGCCCGCCGACCGTTCGGCTGCCGACTATTCGGCCTATGTGTCCGCCGAACCCGGCGGCCGGTCGCGGCTGCATCTGCTGGTCGAGGGCATCCATTGCGGCGGCTGCGTCGCCAAGATCGAGCGCGCCTTGGCGCGGCAGCCGGGCATCGCCGAAGCCCGCGTCAATCTGAGCACCCGCCGCCTGAACCTCGCCTGGCAAGGCGGCGCCGAACGTGCCGCCGAGTTGGCCTCGGTGGTCTCCCGACTTGGCTTCCCGGTGGTGCCGTTCGATCCGGACCGTCTCACCTCGGCCGATGCCCAGGAGTCGCGCACGCTGTTGCGGGCGATGGCGGTCGCCGGCTTCGCCGCGGCCAACGTGATGCTGTTGTCGGTCTCTGTGTGGGCCGGGCATTTCCAGGACATGGGACCGGCGACCCGCGACCTGCTGCACTGGTTCTCCGCCCTCATCGCGCTGCCGGCGATCGCTTATGCCGGCCTGCCTTTCTTCCGCTCCGCCGTCCGGGCGCTGGCGGGCGGCGGGCTGAACATGGACGTACCGATATCCCTGGCCGTGTTGCTGGCTGCCGGCATGAGCCTGTTCGAAACCTTGCGCGGTGCCGAGCACGCCTATTTCGACAGCGCCGTGACATTGCTGTTCTTTCTGCTGATCGGCCGCTATCTGGACCGCCGGGCCCGCGGCAAGGCGCGCTCCGCCGCCGAGCGCCTGCTGGCCCTCGGATCGGGTGCGGTAACGGTGCTCGATGCCGACGGGCGGCAGCACAGCCTGCCACCGGAAAGAGTGCGTCCGGGAATGACGGTCCTGGTCGCCGCCGGGGCTCGCATTCCGGTCGACGGCGAAGTCCTGGACGGCCATTCGGATGTCGATGCCAGCGCCATCAGCGGCGAAGCGGTTCCGGTGGCGATCGCCCCGGGCGCGCCGGTATTCGCTGGCACCCTGAACCAATCGGCCCCGATCAAGCTCTCGGTCACGGCGGTCGGTGAGGGCACGTTGCTGGCAGAGATCGTGCGGTTGATGGAACTGGCCGAGCAGCGCCGCGCCCGCTATGTCGCCCTGGCCGATCGGGTCGCCCGGCTCTATGCGCCGGTGGTGCACGGCCTTGCCGGCGCGACCTTCCTGGGCTGGCTGCTGCTGACCCCGACCCCTTGGCAGACCGCATTGCTGTATGCCGTCGCGGTGCTGATCGTGACCTGCCCTTGCGCCCTGGCACTCGCAGTCCCCGCAGTTCAGGTGATCGCCAGCGGCCGGCTGCTACGGGGCGGCATCCTGCTGAAATCGGCCACCGCGCTGGAACGGCTCGCCACCGTCGACACGGTCGTCTTCGACAAGACCGGCACCCTGACCACCGGCGCGCTCGAGATGGATCCGAATACCGCGCCCGATGCCGAGACCTTGCGTCTCGCGGCCGGACTGGCCGGCGCCAGCAGCCACCCGTTGGCGCGCGCGCTGGCCCGCGCCGTCCCTGGCGTCCCGGTGTCGGACGGCGTTCGGGAGCATCCGGGTCGCGGCCTGTCCTGGGCATCGCCCGCCGGCGAGATCCGGCTCGGCAGCCGGAGTTGGTGCGACGTAGAGAGCGAGCCGCAGTCCGGCGGGCCGGAACTCTGGCTTGCCGGGCCAGAGGGGCGACCGGTCCGGATCGGCTTCACCGACCGGCTACGGCCTGACGCCGCCCGGGTCGTATCGGCGCTCAGCGAGCGTGGCCTGCATGTGGAGTTGCTGTCCGGAGACCGGCAGGCGGAGGTTCAGCGGGTCGCCAGTCGGCTGGGCATCGGGCATTGGGCGGCCGGGCAGACTCCGCAGGCGAAACAGGAACGCCTGGCCGAGTTGACGGCCGAAGGACGATCCGTGCTGATGGTCGGCGACGGCTTGAACGACGCGCCGGCCCTGGCGGCAGCGACCGTGTCGGCTTCGCCCGCCACCGCCTCGGATATTGCCCAGACCGCCGCCGACGCCGTTTTCCAGGGCGACCAGCTGCGGCCGGTGCTGGAAGTGCTGGCGGTCTCTCGGAGGGCCGACCGTCTGGTCAAGCAGAACTTCGCCCTGTCTTTCGCCTACAATGCGGTCGCCATTCCGCTGGCGGTGGCCGGAATGGTGACGCCATTGATCGCGGCGGTGTGCATGTCGGCCTCGTCGATCGCCGTCGTGCTGAACGCCCTGCGGCTGGCGGGCGGGAAACGCCGTGTCAGCCGACCGCCGGAGCCCGGCCTGACCCGGTCGTCCCATGCGGCATTGTCGGAGGGGTAGAGGATGACCGGCCTGCTCTATCTGATTCCGGTCGCGCTGTTCCTGGGCCTGCTTGGCCTCGGCGCCTTTATCTGGACCTTGAAGAGTGGCCAGTACGACGATCTGGACGGCGCCGCGGAACGCATTCTTCACGACGACGACGACGACCCGAACTAGCGGAGCCCTATTGGGACGCTCCTGACTCCCCGGCGGATCCAGGTGCGGGTGCGCGCTATCCCCGATAGACGTGACAAAGCACGTGGTCGATGCTGGTCTGCTCGTCGCTCAGCGGCAGCAGAATGATCTGGTAGCGGACGATGCCTTCATTGGTCGGGAAACGGTCGGCCTCCTGCATCGGCTTGCCGGCGCCCGCCGTCGCCTTGCCCAGCGACAGGATCCATTCCGTCAGCATCGGCGTGTATTCGACCCGATTGGCACCGCTGGTCGACGGGGTCACGTTCTGGTCGGCGATACGTGTGACCTTCGAAATCGTCACATCGCCACGACCATCGGGCGGTCCGCACGTCAGGACCATGCTGTTCGGCCAGTAATCCGCGATCTTTGCCTGTTCGAAGTTTTCCCAGGACGGGTATTTACGCCCATTGGTGAGCGACATCCAGTACTTCACGAGCCCTTGCGGCATGCGGCTGAAGGGGTCTTGCTTGGGCGCCTCCGCCGCTGCAGGCGCCGCTGCCGGAGGCTGCGGTGCGGCGGCGGCCGGAGCCGCGGGCGGTGGCTCCGGCTGGGGCTGGGGCTGTGGCTGTGGCTGCTGAGCCAGCGGCGCCGGAGCGGCGGGCGGCGGAGGTGCCGGCGGTGCCGGAGGAGTCGGAGGCGCAGCCGGCTCGCTGGCACGCAGTTCCGGCGCCGGCTGTGCCGGCGGTGGTGGCGGTGGCGGCGGTGCCGCGGCTTCGTCATCCGACAGGCCGGCACTGATACGGTCCATCATGCTCAGCAATTCCTGCTGAGTTTCCTCATACGCCATGTCGGAGGCCTCGCGGCTCGCCGCAACGGCCTGGGTGGCTGCCTGCAACTGCTCCGTCGGTCGCATGTGATCCGAAGGCGGCGCCGGCGCTGCCGTCTGATCGGGTTCGATATCGCGAACCGCTCTCAAGGGCGGTTGGTTCGGCGCCGCGACGGGCGCGGCCGGCGGAGGCGCATCGGCCGAAAGATCGGTTTCACCGGGGAGCTTGATCCGGGCGAGTTGTTCGGTAATGTCGCCGGCCTTTTGACTCGGCTGGGCCGATAATTGCGACCGCTGATGCGCAACCTTGAGATCGGTCAGACTGGCGGTCCCATGCTCGTCTCCGACCTCAAGGTCGTCATCATGCTCTTCTGGATCGGTACTCATGCGCCTCGGCGCCTCCGACGTAATTCAACGCCCCGCCGCCACGGACGGCAGGAGGGGTGTTGACAGGTTGGGCCGAGAGCGCTCACTCGGGCCCACCCGGTCCAGACGCTCCCGCGTCATCCGACTCCATCGCGACATCGGTGAGATATCTGGCCAAGGCCTCGACGATGATCTCCTGGCAGCTCATGCCGGACCGAGCCGCGGCCAGCCGCAATTCAAGGTGCTCCGCCGGATCCAGCCGTAGCGGGAACTGGATGCCGCCGGAATGACTGGTTTCGCTATCTTGGGTGGCCGCCCCGATATGCGTAACCGCGGACGATGCCGCCGGGGCGGCATCGGCGCTGCCGTTACCGGTCTTCTCTGACGTCGAGGCCGGCTCAGCCGAGCCCTTCGGCGCCAGCAATGCACCTGTCAGGGACGCAGCCTTCGATTTCGGGGCCATCAGGCGATCTCCTGCCGACCGGTTTCCGGTGACGCGGCCGGCGCGACAGATTGGGGCTGCGCAAGCACTTGGCCCGGAACCCGTGCCAGTCGACCGTGGAGGTATTCCCACAGCAACGTGACCTCCTCGGCAGAGCGCGAGGCCGGATCCACCTCGTTCACCGTGCGACCGTCGATCATGGTCGACGCAAAATCGGTCCGCTGATGGATGATGGCCGGGGCAAGAGTGCCGTGCTGCGACAAGGCGAAAACCGCCTCCGAGGTGATGCGGGCCCGTGACGATGCGCCGTTGATCACGAACACCATGGGGCGGCGCAGGCGTTCGACGATTTCGATTGTGGCGCTGGCGGCACGCAGATCGTGGGGACTCGGTCGTGCCGGAATCACAACGAGGTCGGATACCCTGATCACGTCCTCGATGGTCTTGGTAATCGCCGGCGGCGTGTCGATGACCAGCAATTGGATCCCAAAGGCCATCATCCTCCTGATGTCTTCAGCAAGCCGCTCGACCTTGGTGCGCACAAACACCGGCGTATCCGCTTCGCGCGCGTTCCACCAATCGGACAGGCTTGCCTGGGGGTCCGCGTCGACCAGCGCGACCGGACCGGCGCCAGCGCGCTCGGCCTCCACCGCCAGATGGGCGGCCAGTGTGGTCTTTCCCGGTCCACCTTTCTGGGACGCCACCGCCAACACGTGCATCGATCAACTCACTCCCTAGCAACACTCGTGCAGGCGAATTCCTCGGCGATCGGGTCACGCTTGGCCGGTGCCCTGCCCTAACCCGCAACTTGGCTCTCTACGTTTGATCCTGGGGATCAGAACCTCCGGCGAGGCTATGGGGATTTCGTTAAGCCGGCGTTAAGTCAGGCAGCCAGCCAAACTGGCGTGCCGCCCTTGATCCCATAATCGGGATGGGAAGCTTCGGCACCTCGCATCGACAGCCAAAGAAGCAATCCGTTGGCCGGGCTGTCATGTCTGCATGACGCCGAGTTGATAAGGCACAAGGCTGCCTTGGATCTGCACCCCCCTGAAACGGTACTGGCTGGCAGTTCGCCGACCTCAAGTTGCTGAAATCGAATAGTAGACGTCACCGCGCACCACAGCGCATGAGCGACTTGCGATTCGGAAATAAGGCCTTACCGTGCAGCAATGATCTTTCACTGGCCGGAAAGTAGAATTTTTGTGCTTTCTCTAGCGTCCGCCAAATCGTTATTCGCGCAACGCCCACAATGCCTGATGAAGTTACAAAAATTTTTACAAATAATTCATGAAACCCACCTAAAAGTTGGCGTGATAAATCGAACGAAAGTTAGTTCTAAAAGCGATAGGAATATCGATTTGGTAGCGCCCCCGTCCCAGTTGGCCAATCAAAATGGCCATGCAATGGAGATTCAGAAGAATTTTCCACTGCCGCCACCAACGAAATCAGACGCACATCGTATCATGATTGATGATGTATTCGATCTGATAATTTCAATACTGCATAAAAGTGGATATCATCTTGTTACCGGAGAAATCACATCTGAATTTCTAGATTTTCAGATGCGTGCAAAACAAAAAAAGTATAGCAATCCAGAATTTGATCCAACATTGCATCAATTAGATAGTCATAATAGTATTTGGCTTGAGATTAGAGACAAAGATGATGAAACAATTGGCACGATCTCAGGCCGGTACTGCCAGATCGAATCCTTCTTTTCGATCTGCAGGTCCTACGAATTTTGGTATGGTGACAAGATCCGTTTTTCGGAACCATTGAACATCGTATATACGCACTATGATCGAGTGCCTATTGGAAACACCGTTTATGATGGCGCGATGTGGGTACGGCCCGATCATCGCAATCGAGGGCTCTCCTGGGCGCTGAGCCGCCTGTGCCGCCTCACTGCCCTCCGGATGTGGACGTTCAATTGGGTATTCGGATTCGGTTTCCCAGGCGTGACCAAGGCGCGGCTTCCAACCTCGGTATACGGATATCCGCATCATGAGATGTTCGCCACCGGGTTCAAATTCCCGGGCTACCCAGCGCAATCGATCCATCTGGCGACAATGACGCGCGCCGAGGCCATGCTAGGTGTCGCCGAGGACTGGCAACACCTGAATTCGCGACCGATCCTTGCAATGGGCCCTGATTTTGCCCGTGAACTCAGGATTCAGCGCGCCCGAGATGCAATGGAACCGGAATTGGCAGAAACTCATAATCAACAGAGCGCGGCGATTGCGTGACCGTTCTGCAAGTCGGCCAAACTGCCGGCTAGCAGGAGTACACGTATTTGATGCCCAGTTGTGCCGGACGCTTCAAGCCGACGGCCAGAAGTGTTGTTTGGCTAACGGTCGTCCAGATAACCCAGTGTTCGCAGGCTGACATGGCCGGAGCGACCGATGATCAGGTGATCAAGCAATCGCACGCCAACGGCCTCGGTCGCACGCTTGAGGTCCATGGTCACTTCCACATCAGCACCGGACGGGCTGGGATCGCCGCTCGGATGATTGTGCGCCATCACGATCGACTGCGCATCCAGGATCACCGCGCGCTTCACAATGTGCCTCGGATTGATCGGAACCGATGCGACACCTCCGCCGTGGAACGGTTCATCGACGATCAATCGGTTCTTCTGGTCGAGGTACAATACGCGCACGTGTTCGACCGTCTCGTGCGCCATACGCGAACGGCAATAGTCCAGCACGACACCCGTGCCGGAAAATACCGGCTTGTCGATCATCTCCAGCCGGATCATGCGCGAAGCCATTTCCCGTGCGACCTTCAGCCTTACCAGTGCCTGCGGCGTCATGCCCGGGATATCAACCAGCCGCTCGCTTCCGACGGCCATTAGGGCCGGCAGACTGCCGAACTCATCGATCAGCGACTCGGCCAATTTGCGACAGGCGTCTCCGCCTTCAGACTGCTTCAGCAGCATCTCCAGCAGATCCTGGTCGGCAAGCAGTTCTTGATTGCCATTGTGAAAATACCTCATCAGCAACTGCCTCGCTGAGCTTCGCGTCGGGGCGGCATGAAATGCTGTCGGCGCGACACGGGGCAATGCCCAATTGGCGCCGGATCGCGCACTGAACCGCGGAAGGCTCTCGGACCGCCGCCTGAATTCCAAAAGCCGAACGATCGAAATCAACTGACTCGGCTGATTTTCCTGTTCGTTGGCGGCAATCGGCAGCATCAGGCGGGCGAACTTCTTCGCCTCAGCATCGGTTGTGACCGAGATTTCCATGACCGTGCCGCGCTTGCCCAGCACGGCCATCGCGCAATCCTGGATACCGGAATTCTGGATCACCGGATCGGGATACTCGCGCAACGGTGTTCCGGACAGATCGAGGGCGTCCGTTCTCGCGGAGCGGTCAAATTCCAGAAACCGGAATTCGGTCGGATCTGACGGAGACGTATCGACAAGGTGGATTGCAGCCAGTTTATTCGCTGCCCGCGCATCCGCAAAATCCCTGGCAGTCGGCAGATGCCCGTTTCGATGGCCACGATCCCAGCATTCCATGAATGGTGAGAAATCTGGCACGCTCCGGGCGGCATCCAATCGGTATTCGGTCTTTCGGATAACGGGTCCTTGGCCTGCGCCAAACACTTCCCGCCGTTCGAAAATCTGATCCGGGGACAACGGCACCTGCAAGGGCTCGATTGGCCGTGCAGATTCAAACTGTTCGGATCTACGCACCATTGGATTCTTATGTTTCCAACTGCGATCCCGCGTAGGTGACCCGGTTCGTGCAGTCAAATTGGGTCGGCCCACCGCACCTAATGCACTAGAGTCTTCCAGATTTCTCGAAAATGCAAACAAGATTGAATGATCGACCGGATCGAAGTCCCAAATTCACGCAATCCGCGGCACTGCGGATCACGGTTTACCCGCAATCAGTGCAAGGTGTGGTTTCGGTTTGCCCGCGGGCGTTTCAAACGGGTCCGACAATGTCCGATTGACATCGTGAATATGTATCAACATCAATAGGTTCCCATTCCCAACGGCTAAACGGACCGAATGACCAAGCAGCTTCTCCATCTCGTCTTCGGCGGCGACCTCAAGGACCCGTCGACTCACGAGTTCGTCGACACCGAAAATCTCGATATCGTCGGCATCTATCCGAACTATGCCGAGGCCAAGGCCGCATGGCGCGGCAAGGCGGCCGCCACCGTGGACGACGCCCACAGGCGGTATTTCGTTGTGCATCTGCATCGCCTCCTGGAGCCCGACTCCGAGAGCTGACGGCCGACGGCCGCCCTAAAACGAACACAGCTTCGCGGTTCTTTCGTCGGAGTGGCTGGCGATGCCGTGATTGCGGCCGGCTCGCCGGATCGATCGTATTCTTGGGCAAGCTCCCAACCCGGGGGCCTCGAGATTGATCGCCGGCGGCGGACGCCGGCACCAACCAGGAAGAAATGCCGCGCAGCGCTTCGGCGCCAGCTTCGATCGAACCGGGCAAGGCAACCGAGATCATGAAAAAAGTTTTCATCGGGATCGCGGTGGTTCTGGTGTTGATCGTGGCCACGATCATCGCCATTCCATTCTTCGTTCCATTGGACGCGATCCGCGACCGGATCGTGGCCGAGGTCAAGACCGCCACCGGCCGCGATCTCGCCATCGACGGTCCGGTCGATCTGTCGGTATTTCCGTCCGTCGCTGTCGAATTGTCGGATGTCTCGCTCAGCAATGCGCCCGGGGCAAGCCGCCCCAGCATGATCACGCTCGGCCAACTCGATATCGAAGTCGGCCTGCTGCCGCTGTTGTCCAGCGAGATCGTCGTGCAGCGGCTAATCCTGCGCGAGCCGGTGATTGCCCTCGAGGTCGACGAATCCGGCCGCGCCAATTGGACGTTCGACGTGCCGGACACCGGCGTTCCTGGATCGTCGACCGAGCCGGCCGACGGGCAGCAACCGGCCGAAGCCGGCATCGGCCTTAGCGACCTGCGCCTCGGCGAAGTCGGCATCGTCGACGGCACGATCCTGTATACCGACCACGGCAGCGGGCAGTCCTTCGAGGCGACCAAGCTCGGCCTCGACATCGAGCTGGAGAGCCTGGACTCGCCGCTGGCGCTTACCGGCAGGCTCGACTTCCAGGGCCGTCAGGTGCGGTTCGACCTCGGTGCGGACCGCCCGCGGGCGTTGATTGCCGGGGGCGAGTCATCGCTGACCGCGTCGCTGACCGCCGACGCCGTCAACATGAGCTTCGACGGCGCATTGGCATCGGCCGAGACGCCTGAGTTGACCGGCAGTCTCGGCTTGTCGGTTCCGTCCATCGCCGATCTGGCGGACTGGCTCGCGCTTGCGATGTCAGAGGGCGGCCTTCCGGTCGATACGGTGAGGCTGGATTCGGAGCTGACTGCGAACCCGACCAATATCAGGCTGCAGACCGCGACGATGACGATCGACGATCTCGCCGCTTCGGGCGACCTGGCGGTGGGGATCGACGGTCCGCGGCCCGCCCTATTCGGTCGATTGGCGGTCGACCAACTCAACCTCGACCCTTTCCTCGGTTCCGCGGAGGCGGCAGGCGATAGCGGGCAAGACGACAGCGACGCGGAGACCGGGTCCGCTCCGGACGGCTGGAGCGAGGAGCCGATTGATTTCGCACCGCTGCTGCTCGCCGATGCCGATCTGGTCATAGCCACCGAGGGCGTCACCCTGCAAGGTGTGGAGGCCGGCCCGTCGGTGCTGACAACCATGCTTCAGGATGGCGTGCTGGACTTCGACCTGTCGCGCACCGCGTTGTTCGGCGGCCATGTCGCGCTGCAATTCGGCGCCGATGGCGCGGCCAGGACCCCGTCGATCCGGATCGGGGTTCAGGTCGACGAGGTCCAGGCCGAGCCGGTGCTGACCAGTTTCGCCGATTTCGAAAGGCTGACCGGCACGACCAACGCCCAATTCGACCTGACCTCCGCAGGCGGCAGCCAGCGCGCCCTGGTGGAGGCGCTTGATGGGACCGGCACCGTCGTGTTCCGGGACGGCACGATCAAGGGTATCAACCTCGCGGCCATGGCTCGCAATGTCGCGTCGGCGTTCACAGGTGCCGCCGCAGGCGAGGAGCGCAGCACCGATTTCGCCGAGCTCGGCGCCAGCTTCGAAATCACCGACGGGCTCGCCCGGACCGACGATATCCGGCTTCTGGCACCGTTGCTGCGGATGGATGGCGCCGGGCAGGCCGCCCTGCCGGCGCGGACACTAGCCGTTCGCCTGGTCCCGAAGCTTGTTACCGACATCGAAGGCCAGGGCGGGACATCGCAGAGTGCCGGACTGGCCGTGCCGGTGATCATCGAGGGGCCGTTCGACGACCTTTCCTACAAACCGGATTACGAGGGCCTGATCACAAATACGCTTGGGGACCCGGACGCGGTCCGGGACCAGGTCGAGGGCATCGTCGACCAGATGCGCGAGGGAACCGGCGAGGGCGAACCCGAAGATGCGGTCAGGAACCTGCTGCAGGGCCTGACAGGCGACGCACCACAGGGGGAACAACCCACAGAGGAAGCGCCGGCGCCGGATCCGGCCGACGCCATCCGGTCTCTGCTGAACCGCTAGCGTACCTTTCGTTCTGCGGCACAGGCCCGCTCCGCCGTCCGGACACCCAACGCCAGTATCCTCACGGATGGCCGGGCGGGGAGCGGGCCGGTGCCGATTCCGCGACAGCGGAGTATGCCCTGGACCCTATCCGTAATGCTGGTCATGGACCCTGGGGCTCGACGTGAATGGAAAGAGGGGCGGCGCCGAAGCGCCGCCCCTCCCCTGGAGGGCGGCCGGTGCGGGTCAGCCGATCCTCCTTATCCTGTTGTCATGACCTCGGTCAGGTGACCGTTGCCCAGCGCCCCGCCCCGTCTCGGCACGCTGTCTGCGCAAAGGTCGCGGAGACCCCGGCCACCGTGACCACCTCATCGTATCGCCGGCAGAAGTCGCCGGAGCCCGAGCGGTAGGTGTGTCGCGGTACTACCGCGCCATGATTACCGCTCATCCCGTTGGTCCAGGTGCTGGCGACATTATCGTCGCGTCGCTCCATGGCAATCTGCAACGCCACCGACGCGATGTGCCGGTCGTCCGTCGTCATCTGCTGGCGGATGTCCACGGCCTGCTGACGAGCGCCAATTGCAATAGGCCCGCCCGTGCAGGACGTCAGCAATGCGATCGCAACGGTCGCCAGGACCGCGGCCGGCAGGCAATGCCGGCCCGGCGTCCCAATTCGCGGGATCGCGCGATCTGTCGCCTCGGCCAAGAATGGCTGCATTGCGTTGGTCCATGTCCCCCACTTCGGATCGGCGCCTCAACCAACCGCCACGGGCTTCGCTCCGCGGACCGATTTCGCCTCTCCCACAAAGCCTTTTTTCGAACGAAATCATAAACAATTCGTTAATTGACGAGAGTCCAGTTGAACAAACCAAATCTATTACTGGTTAAGCTTCGTTAACTATAATACAATTCAGCTCAATTTGCCTTATTTATTTGCAACGATTTCCAATGGATTGAAGATATTACTCACTCTATATTTAAAATTGCATTCAAGAGACGGCAAGCAAGCGTAATAGATCGCATTTCACTAAAACGTTGCGCGGCCATATGACTCCGTTCAGAATTGCCGCAATTCATAGATCGGATCGTGCCGCTGGTCCGATGGATAATTCGGCTGTGTATCATGACCGCCAATGCCCAGCGGCGCGTAACGCGTTACCTATTGGTCGCGATGGCACTCACCGTGTCCGCGTGTCAAATGCCCCTGACGCCGCCATGGCGCGATACCAGCCCGGCGCTCTACACCATCGCCACGCCGTTCAACGAGCCGGATTTCGCCGGCTATGACAACGCCGGCAATTCCTCGATCAATGGCGAGGCCTATCTGCGGGTCGGAAACGGCATCGTCTTGGCCGCGGGCAGCGAAGTCGTGCTGGTGCCGGACACGGCCTACACGCGGGAGCTCTGGGAGCCGGCGCGCAGCGGACGCTTCAGCGGTGTCGCGAATTTCGATCCGCGCTACTACAAGTACCGGAGATCGACCACCGCCGACCGAAACGGCTATTTCCGGTTCACCGGATTGCCGCCCGGATCCTACATCGTCCAGACCCATATACCGGCATATGACGGCGGCAAGGCGGTGTTCCTGCATCGTCGGGTTACGCTGAACGAGAGCGCCGCGGCGAACGTCATCCTGTCAGGCATGAACCAGGAATAGCGCTGAGCATGGCGCCGGCCAAAGGCGGCCAAGCCGGGGCACTGAACCGCGGGTAGGCAGCCCCGACCTGGCCTGACCGCCGGGCGAACCCGGCGGAACCGTGCAGCTTAGAACAACAGCGTAAACATCTTGCAAACGTCTGGGCGTTCCGTGGCGCTTCGATTCCGGTTCCGGGTCGAATGCGCCTGCATTTGTGCGGGTTCCCGCCATGGCGTACACTGTTTGCGGGTTTCCACCCGGATTGGGAGGCGGTGGAAAGCAATCATGCTCGGTTCGCTTGCGGTCGATCGCGTCGACGTCAGCTACGGCGAGACACATGTGCTGAAGGGCGTGTCGCTGAACGTCGCGCCGGGGGAATTCGTCGCGCTGCTGGGCGCGTCCGGATGCGGCAAGACGACGCTTTTGCGCGCGATCTCCGGGTTCGTCGGCGTCGATCGCGGCCGCATCATCGTCTCGGATCGCGACCTGAGCGCGCTGCCGCCAGAGAAGCGCGGCATGGCGATGGTCTTCCAGTCCTATGCCCTGTGGCCGCATATGAGTACGGCGAAGAACATCGGCTACGGGCTGAAGCTGAGACGCTGGCCACGCGACCGGATCGCCAGGCGGGTCCAGGAAATGCTCGCCCTGACCAAGCTTGAGGGCCTCGGCGAACGCAACGTCGAACAGCTGTCCGGCGGGCAACGTCAGCGGGTCGCGCTCAGCCGCGCGCTGGCGATCGAGCCGGAAGTGCTGCTGCTGGACGAGCCGCTGTCCAACCTCGATGCCCGCATTCGCGTCGAACTCCGGCATGAGATCAGGGCCCTGCAGCGAAGGCTCGGGATCACCGCGATCCACGTCACCCATGACCGCGAGGAGGCGATGGTGATGGCCGACCGCATCGCCATCATGCGCGACGGGACCATTGCCCAGATCGGCACGCCCGAGGCGATCTATGGCGCCCCCAACTCGCCATTCGTGGCCGATTTCCTGGGCGCCTCGAATATCTGCGATCTGTCCGTCGCACCCGACGATGGCGGGATTTCGATCAAGGCCGGCGCGGACAATACCGCGGCCATCCTGAGCCGGGTGCAAGCCGATCGGCTGGGCAGCGACTCTGACATCCGGGTGCAGGGGCATTTCCACTCCAACGCCGCCCGCCTCGGCCCGGCGGACGGCAAGGCGGACCCGGATACGCTGGTGCTGTTCGGACGGGTCTCGCAGCGCAGCTATCCCGGTGGTTTCTTCCGCTATGCGGTCGCCGTCGGGCGCCAATCCTATGTCGTGGACGCTGATCAGCGGTACTCCGAAGGGGACCGTGTCGGCATCCATCTACCGGTGGACGCGATCCACCTCTACCCGCACGCGGGCAACAACCAGGACTGGGAGGAATCGACATGCGAAAACTGATCATCACCAGCGCCATTCTCGCCATGGGGGCAGCCGGTGCACCGGCGATGGCCCAGGACACCGTCCTGAACGTGGTCACCGCGGGGTCGGAGAACATGGTCGACTACGTGACCGACTATCTCGGCCCGATGTTCGAGGAAACCCATCCCGGCGTGCGGGTGAACGTGGTCGGCACCGGACCGGGCGATGCCGGTTCGCAGGCGATCTTCGAGAAGCTGTCGGCACAGGCTTCTGCCGGGGTCGAGGCCTGGGATGTGGATGTCGCCGTGGTGCATCAAAAGATGGGCGGCGCCATGGTCCGCGAGGGCCTGCTCTCCAGCTACCGGGACGATATCGAAACCGGCGCCCTGGTCTCCTCGGCGGCGGCGGACAACGCGCTGGGCACCGATGTGACCGGCTACGTGATCCCGATGTTCCACAGCCAGACGGCCATCGCCTACAACCCGCTGCTGATCACCGACCCGCCCGCCTCCTATGCCGATCTGGTGGCGTGGACAAGCGCCCATCCGGGGCAGTTCGGTTACAACGGCATCAAGGGCGGCATGTCCGGCGTCAGCTTCTATGTCGGCTGGCTGTACGCGATGACCGGCGACGCCGAGCAGATGATGGCGGGACCCTACGATCCGGCGCTTGCCGAAGGATGGGGCGACGCGCTCGACGCGCTGAAGGCGTTCAATGAGAACGTCACCTTCACGCCGGGCAATGCCGGCACCCTGGACATGCTGAACCGCGGCGAGATCGCCATGGGGCCGGTCTGGGTCGACATGTTCTATACTTGGCAGGCCGATGGCCGCCTGTCGCCGGACATCAAGCTGAACCTGATCGCCCCGGGCATGCCGGGCCAGCCGATGTACTATGTGACACCGGCCAAGGCGAGCAATCCGGATCTCGCCCGCGAGTTCATCGAACTGGCGACGAGCCCGCAGGTCCAGGCCGAGGGCATCGTCCAGCGCTTCAACTGGTATCCCGGCATCGACGCCTCCCATATCGAGGACTACATGCCGGCCGAAGCGTGGGGCAAGCTGTTCGCTGACGTGACGCCGATGGATCTGGCGGAGAAAGGCAAGACCTTCCCCATCGCCGAATACTTCGATCTGGCGCTGGAGAACTACGAGCGGCGGGTATCGCAATAACCGACAGGCGGATCGATCGGATGCAGGATCGGGTGGTTCGCCGCCCGGTCCCGCACCCGCCGCCCTGCCATGCGTAGACCTGAACTCACCGGGCTGCTGCTGGTCGCACCGGCACTGCTGCTGATCGCCGTTCTGTTCGTCTTTCCGCTGACCGCCTCGCTGATCTCCGCATTCACGGTCGAGGTCGACGGCGTCGAGGCGGTCGGCCTGGGCAACTTCATCACCGCATACGAGCTCTACGCCACCGACATCGCGTTCACCGTCGTCATCGTCGGCACTTCGGCGATCCTGATCGGCGTTCTGGCGGTTGCCATCGGCGGCTACCTGACTTTGGGAGAAACCGGCATCGCGGTGGCGATCTTGCGCTGGCTCTACCGGTGGCCGTTGTTCATACCGTTCATTGTTGCCGCCCAGTGCATGCGGACCTTCCTGGCCAAGAACGGGTTGATGAACAACGCGCTGGTCTCCGCTGGCCTGCTCGAGCCCCTGGCCGCGCAGAGCTTTCTCGACTGGCGCGGCATCATCATCACCTTCGTGTGGAAGCAGACGCCCTTCGTCGCCCTGCTGGTCGCCGGCGCCATGGCCTCGATCGACCGGGCGACGATCGAGGCGGCGCGCAATCTCGGCGCGTCGCGTCTTCGCACCCTGGTCGAGATCGTCGTGCCGCAGGTCCAGTCGATCCTGGTGGTCGGCCTGGTACTCAGCTTCGTCACCATGATGTCGGTGCTGTCGGTGCCGATGATGATCTCGGGCAATACGCCGACCATGATGACAGTCGACATGGCCTTCCGCATCAACGCCTATGGCGATTACGGCACCGCCAATGCGCTCGGCCTGATCTCCTACCTGCTGACCGGCGCCGTGGCCTGGATCTATCTGCGACGCGGCGTTCGCGAGGACGCATCGCCGTGATCGCCGGCCGCATCCTGTGCGGGTTGCCGGCGGCGCTGCTGATCGTGCTGCTGGCCCTGGTCATTTTCGGCCCCCTGACGAACCTGTTGATCTGGTCGGTGACCGAGCGTTGGTACTACCCGCACAAGCTGCCGCTGGAATGGGGGTTCAGCTTCTGGGAGCGGGTGTTCCGGCCGCGCGGCAACGCCATGGAATCGCTGGCCACCAGCATGTGGATCGCCACCTTCACGGTGATCGCCTGCCTGGCCCTGTCGGTGCCCGCGGGCTACGCCCTGGCCCGGTTGAAACTGCCGGTCCGGGCCCTGATCATGCTGGCCTTCCTGCTGCCGCAGGCGTTTCCCAGCGTGCCGATCTACATCAACATCGCGCGCATCTTCTACACCCTGCAGCTCAACGGCACGATCGCCGGCGTGGTGCTGGTGCATACCCTGCACGGGCTGGTCTATTCGGTGTGGATCTCCACCGCCGCCTTCGCCGCCGTCGACCGAACCCTTGAGGAGGCGGCCCGCAGCGTCGGCGCCGGCCCGCTGCGCAGCTTCTTCACCATCACCCTGCCGCTGGCGGCCCCCGGCATCATGGCGAGCGCCATCTTCGTCTTCCTGGAATCCCTGGACGAATTCACCGGCACCTATTTCGTCGGCACGCCGGACGTCACCACCCTGCCCCTGCTGATGTTCCGGGCCAGCATGGAGGGCAACTACCAGATCGCCTCGATCACTGCGCTCATCCTTCTGGTCCCCTCGATCGGCTTCATGCTGGTGGTCGAGCGCTACCTGCGCGCCGACGTCCTGGCCAAGGTCGGAAGCTGAGCGGCGGCTTTTACCGCATCCCCGCCCACTGCACGCATCTCGACCGGATCGCGCCGGGGCAGTGGTAGGGTCTTTGCTCGCGACCGGCAGCGTAGTCGGGCCGACAATCCGGGTGTCCGGAATTACATCCTGACCGGGCAGGTCTGCGGCCTGCCACGAGCGTCTCGAATTAGCCAGGAACGGAAGTTCTGTATTCCCAGAATTCCCGGCGCGGGGACCCAAATTCCGTCTCGACCGCTTTGATCATTTCCAGGATAAGTTCCAAACGCCATGAATGTGGCATCGCTTCATTGCGCCACCGGTGCCACAATGCGGTACTCCGCCATGTGACCATGGATCGCGTTCGACAGCCAGATGCGCTGGCGCATCGGCAGGTCACGGGTCCGATGCAGCAGCTTATCCAGCTGATCGCGGATGAAGTGGTCTACCACCATCTGACAAGCCTCAGGCTGACGGGCCTCAGGAGAATTCTCTTGGGACGATTCTCCCGTTCGTTTTTTTGTCGTCACGCGGCGATCGTTCCTCTGGACTCGAATTCTGTGCCTTGGCACTTTCAAAAAATAGTACAAGTAGTTATAGATACCACTTGCCGCTAATGTGGGAGGCCTTGCGGAGACATGGTCATCGGCACTAGGCAGCGTGCCACGGTCGACATCGTTTTCGAGAAAAGTTAGTCAAGAAAAGTCAGAATTGTCTCTCTTCGCGGCGTCGTCGTGGGGAGAGGTGCTGTACCGCATGTGTAGTCGCGAACTAGCGACATGATCTTCGCTCCACGGGCGTCCCGACCCATTGTGGATTGGGAGAGAGACCATGCGAGATCTGTTGCGGCGCGGCGTCGGCACGATTGCCCTGATCATCACTTTCGGCATTGGCAACCAGATGGCCGCCGGCGAATCGGAGGCTTTGAGCGCCGGTCGTCACCTCGGAGAGGCCCGCCAACAGACCGCCGGCTTGCAGACCGCGCGCGCCTCGGGTTTGAGCGTGGGAGAGAGCCGGGCCGCCAACCAAATGCTCGCCCGGCAACCTATGAACTTTGTCCGTAATGACGGGCAGGTGGACCGAAGGGCGCGCTATTACACCCAGCGTGGCGGGTTCGCCAGCTATTTCACCCAGGGTGCGGCCGTGATGGTCTTCCCGCAGGAGAAGCCGGACAATCCGGCCGCCGGCCAGGACAGGCAGTTGCCAGCGGCTGCAGGTGTTCGGGCCTTTGCTCTGGAGCTCACCTATGTGGGCGCCAACCGCGAAGCGGTCATCGAGGGGCTGGCGCAACGGCAAGGCCACTACAACTTCCTGATCGGCGCAGAGCCAGCCGCGTGGCATCGCGAAGTGCCGACCTATTCCGGCGTGATCTATCGCGACCTCTGGCCCGGCATCGACATGACGTTCCGCGAGGAAGCCGGCCGCCTGAAATACGCCTTTGTGGTGCGCCCGGGCGCCGACCCGAGCCAGATCCGGCTCTCTTATGGTGGCGCGGACGGACTCATGCTGCGCGACGACGGCGCGCTTCAGATCGATACCGCCATGGGCCCCCTGGTAGACGAGCGCCCGGTCAGTTTTCAGATCGTGGATGGCAGGAGGATGCAGGTCGAGACGGCATTCCAGTTGGCCGGCGGGCAAGCAAGCGAGAGCGCTTTCGGCTTTGACCTTAAGGGGGACTATGCCCCCGACCGGACCTTGGTCATCGATCCCGGATTGGTTTATGCGACCTATCTCGACGGGGCAAGCTATGACGAGGTCTATGCGATCGCCATCGACGACTCGGGCAATATCGTCGCCGTCGGACGGACGGATGGCGGGCTGATCCGCTTCCCGACGACGCCTGGCGCATTCGACATCTCCCACAACGGGGGCCCCGATGCTTTTGTCACCAAGGTGAGCGCTGACGGCAGCAGTCTTGTCTATTCGACCTTCCTCGGGGGGAATTCCATCGAACAGGCCCAAGGCGTCGCCCTCGACAGCCTGGGTCGGCCTGTCGTGGTGGGACGGACGAATGGCGGCACGTTCCCGACGACACCGGGGGCGTTCGATACCACCTTTAACGGGTCCACCGATGCGTTCGTCGCAAAGCTGACCGCCGACGGCAGCAGCCTCCTCTATTCGACCTTCCTCGCCGGCAGCCTCATCGATGAGGCCCAGGACGTTGCCATTGATATCCACGACCGGCCTGTTGTTGTCGGACAGACGGAAGGCGGCTCATTCCCGACGACCCCCTCGGCCTTCGATACGACCCACAATGGGGACTGCGATGCGTTTGTCACCAATTTGAGCGCCGACGGCAGCAGCCTCGTCTATTCGACCTTCCTCGGGAGCAGTTCCTGCGAGGTCGCCTATGGTGTCGCCCTGGACATCCTGGACCAGCCCGTTGTGGTCGGACCAACGGATAGCGGCTCGATCCCCTTCCCGACAACTCCGGGTGCGTTCGATACCAGCTATAATGGGACCACAGATGCGTTCGTCACAAAGTTGAGCACCGACGGCAGCAGTCTCGTTTTTTCGACCTTCCTCGGCGGCAGTTCTTTCGATCAGGTGTTCGATGTCGCCCTCGACAGTCTGGATCAGCCCGTCGTGGTCGGAAGTAGCTTCCCTCTGAGCCCCTTCGTCCCCTTCCCGACGACCCCCGGGGCGTTCGATAGCTCCCCTAACGGCCGCTCTGATGCATTCGTCAGCAAGTTGAGCGCCGACGGTGCCAGTCTTGAGTATTCGACTCTGTTCGGAGGAGATGAATTCGACATTGCTAATTCTGTTGCCGTGGACAGCCTGGGTCGGCCCGTTGTGGGCGGAGAGACATTTGGCGGCTCGGTACCCTTCCCGACGACCCCGGGAGCGTTCGATACCACCCACAATGGGACCCGCGATGGTTTCATTACGACTTTGAGCGCCGACTTCAGCAGCCTGGTTGATTCCTCATTCTTCGGCGGTTCGGACTCCGATCGAATTGCGCTGCGTGGCGACGGTCTTGCCCTGGATGCGGCGGACAACATCTATGTCGGCGGCCTTGCTTGCTCGGTAGATTTCCCGACCACGGCGGGAGCTTTTCAGGAAGACGTGGTTGGCCCATGCGGCGGCTTCGTCGCGAAGTTCGGCATCTCGAACAGCCCGCCCGTCGCCGATGCAGGACCGGACCGGACAGTCGAATGCACGAGTCCCGAGGGAGCCCTGGTCACACTTGACGGATCGGCCTCATCGGATCCGGATAGCGATCCGCTGACCTATGACTGGAGTAACTCATTCGGCATCGCGGGTGGCGTAATGCCCGTCGTGACCTTGGCGCTCGGTGACCATCTCGTGGACCTCGTGGTCACCGACCCCGGCGGCCTGTCCGATATGGATAGTGTGGTGGTCAACGTGCTCGACACCACGCCGCCAGGGCTGGTGGCCAGCCTAACGCCCGTCGGCACGGGCGACGAGGACGACGATGGCGACGAGGGGCGCTTCCAAATCGGCTTTACGGCGACCGACGCCTGCGACGCGGATCCCGATGTCACCGCGAGCCTGGTCAGTCCGGGCTGCCCCGACAGCCCTGTAGGCGCGGGACAGATTGTCGAGTTCGAGCTCGAAGACGAGGACTGCGAACTGGAAACCGAGGACGGGATTCTGGAGATCGAGGGCTCGGAGCTGGTCCTGCACGTAACGGCTACGGATGCCGCCGGGAATAGCTCTACCTCAGAGGTCCGAGCGACCGGGCTTGATTCCGACAACGACGATGACACCGCCGCATGGGCGGATCTGGATGACTGAACGGGGTGCGTCCCAACTCCCAGGCGGCACGTCGACGTTCCCTGTCCGCGCTTTGTCGGTCTACTCCGCGGAATACCGCTTGGGGTCATGAGCGCCCGTTAGCATCGGTTGAGTAGTCGTTCTGGTCCGGGGCTCAAAGCGGAAGAGGCGGCCGAAATTGACCGCTGTAGACGATGAAGCTGACCTGTCAGTATCAGACGCTGTTGGGCTGGTTCTGCTGCGGATTACGGGATCGAACGGTCCTGAAAACAGAAGGGGCCCCCGTGATGACGGCCCCTCCCACAACGCCCGGATCACTCGCGCGTTCTATTCTGCCGCAAATGCGGCGTCAGTCTCGGCTTTGAACGCCTCGAGGTCGTACTGATTGCCTTGAAGGACGGTGCTCCAATGACGAACCAAGCTTGAGACATGCACCGCTTCCCTAACCTCTTCCTCCGTCGCGCCAGCCGCTTTTGCCGCCTCCGTGTGATAGTAAATGCAGTATGGACACGGAATCTGTGCGGCAACGGCAAGGGCGATCAGTTCGCGCGTTTTCAATGGCAACGCGGTGTCCTGGTTTAGATCGGTTTGCTTCATCAACGCCCAGCCGGCCGGTACGGCGCTGCGCGGATAGACCTGCATGGTCGAAGGCACGCCCCCGAACATGTCATTCATCTCGGCGAAGGCCGCATCCGCCGGCGACATATCCTGAGCTCGAGCGGCGGACACCGTGACGACGATTGCGAGTGCTGCGAGGGCAGCAACGAAGATTTGAGAATTGCGCATTTGTGGAACCTCCTTTCTTGCGGAAATATGTGACACACAGGCAAGACGCATTACCCCGGCGTCAATCTCACATAGCAATGGAGGTTTTCTCGCTAAAGCGACATATCAATCGAGTAGAGCGGCGTCAGCCGTCAAATTCGCATTGGACGAATGGCGCGGGCTCCGCTTCTTGAGCGAACCCTCCAGTTAGTGCATTGCGCCAGAACCGGTAGTTTGTCAGTCAATATGCCTGGGCGCAATACGCTAGCAGGCAGCGATGGTCCGCCTTGGGTCATTTGCAGACTGCCGCCATCCTCGTCACAACAAACTGCTTTGTGCTCGTTACCGGCCGGTCGATGGCAGGCAGCGGCCAGTTGTTCGGACCTTAAACCCCCCAATTCCCCCGCAGAAACGGGTGGAGCAGATGGCCGCTCCGGAGCAGTCGTAACCCTACCCGGCCGCCGGACCTCGCATGTTCTCCGGCAGGTAGGTCGCCAGGTCGGGCACGAAGATCAGCACGAACACCATCAGCACCATGATCAGGAACATCGGTATGGCGCTGCGGGCGATGTAGCCCATCTGGTGGTGGGTCATCCCCTGCATGACGAACAGGTTGAAGCCGATCGGCGGGGTGATCTGCGCCATCTCGACGACCACAACGATGAAGATGCCGAACCAGATGATGTCGATGCCGGCCTGGCGGATCATCGGCTCGACGATCGCCATGGTCAGCACCACCGAAGAGATGCCGTCCAGAAAGCACCCCAGCACGATGTAGAAGACCATCAGCACCATCAGCAGCGCGAATGGAGACAGTCCGAGCGTGTCGATCAGCTCCGCCAGTGCCCGCGGCAAGCCGGTGAACCCCATCGCCAGCGACAACGCCGCCGCGCCGCCGAGGATGAACGCGATCATCGCCGAGGTCCGGGTCGCGCCCATCAGGCTGTCGATGAAGGTCTTGAAGGACAGCGAGCCCTGGGTCGCGGCCAGGATGAGCGAACCGATCACACCGAACGCCGCCGCCTCCGTTGCGGTGGCGACTCCGAGATACATCGATCCGATCACGACCAGGATCAGTACCAGGACCGGGATCAGGAACCGCGACTCGCGGATCTTCTCGGCCAGGGAAAGGCGCTCGCTGATCTTCGGGACCTCGGACGGCTTGAAGATCGACCATAGGGCGACATAGGTCATGAACATCAGCGCCAGGGTCAGCCCGGGCACGATGCCGGCCAGGAACAGCTTCGAAATGGATTCGTTGACCGTCACCCCATAGACGATGAGCGTCAGCGATGGCGGGATCATCAGTCCCAGCGTCGCCGCTCCGGTCAGCGTGCCGATGATCATTGTCTCCGGATAGCCGCGCTTGCGCAGTTCCGGTATCGACATCTTGCCGACCGTGGTGAGCGTCGCCGCGGACGATCCCGACACCGCCGCGAAGATCGTGCAGCCGACGATGTTGGTGTGCACCAGCCCGCCGGGCAGGCGCGCCATCCAGGGCGCCAGACCGCGGAACATGTCCTCGGATAATCGCGTTCGGTAAAGGATTTCGCCCATCCAGATGAACAGCGGCAGGGCGGTCAGCGTCCAGGACGACGAAGAGCCCCAGATCGTGGTTAGCATCGCGTCGCCGGCCGGCCGGCTGGTGAACAGCTCCAGTCCTACGAACGCCACGCCGAACAGCGCCAGCCCGACCCATACGCCGGTGCCAAGCAGCAGGAACAGGACGAACAGGAAGATCAGGATGAGATAGATTTCTTCCATGGCCGCCTACTCCACGTGCCTGTCGACGGACTCGGCGGAGATGCCGTGCTCGCGGGTGAAGATCAGCTGGACAAGGTGGTCGACCATGGCGATCGACAGGATCACCGTGCCGACGACCATCGCAATCTGTGGGATCCAGATCGGCGTCGCATCCTGGCCCTGCGAGACATCATTGAGCTTGTACGACCAGTAGGCGGTCTTGATGGCGTAGCGGGCGAAAAAGATCGTGAGCCCGGTGCCGATCGCAAAGCACCAGATCTCGCCGATGTAGCGAAACCGGCCCAGCGCGTTCAGAAGCATGCTGACCCGGATATGGGCTCCGTAGTTGAGGGCATAGGCGAATGCCAGGAACGATGCCGCCGCCATGAAGTATCCGGCATAGTCGGGAGCGCCCGGAAAGACTTCGCCGGTCCACCGTGCAAGCATCTGCAGCGTGACCAGGGTCAGAATGACGATCAGGCAACACGCGCCCAGCACGCCGCCCAGCAAGTACAACCGGTCCAGCCATGGCCGAAGGAAACCTCCGACAGCGCGCATAGCGGCCCCCCTATTTCATGAGAAGTGGGCCCCGGCGTGAAATCGCCGGGGCCCGGATCGTCTTACTGGCTTGCCTTGAACGCATCCACGATGCGCGCGCCGGTATCGCCGGCATTTTCCAACCATTCAGAGGTCATCGTCTCGCCGATCTGCTCCAACTCAGCTTGCAGGCCGTCGCCGGCACGCTCGACGGTCATGCCGTTGGCGGCCAGTTCGCCGAGGGTGAACTCGGTGTACTGTACCGAGCGCCAGTAGCCGGCATATTCTGCGATGCTTGCGCAGCCGTTGATGACGTTCTGCGTCGCCTCGTCAAGGTCCTCCCAGGAATCCTTGTTGACGAACACATAGTTGCGCGGAAGCCAGGCATCGACCTCATAGAAATGGGTCAGGCTCTCCCACACCTTCCGGTCATAGCCGGTCGATCCGGACGAGACCATCGATTCCGCAACGCCGGTGGCGAAAGCCTGCGAGATCTCCGCCGCCTCGATCTGCACCGGCAACATGCCAGTCAGCTCGGCCAGACGCGCCGTGGCGGTGTTGTAGGAGCGGAACTTGATCCCGTCCATATCCGCGACGGCATTGACCTCCTGCTTGAAATAGAGGCCCTGCGGCGGCCACGGCACCGAATACACCAGGTGCAGGTTCTGCGAATCGAGCAGGTTGGAGTATTCGGGCTTCGCCGCTTCCCAGAGTGCGATCGATGCCTCGAACGACGTCGCCAGGAACGGGACCGAGTCGACGCCGAACAGCGCATCCTCGTTCTGGTGCGCGGAGAGCAGGCGCTCGCCGATCTGCACCTGTCCGGTCTGGACCGCCCGCTTGATCTCGTTGCCCTTGAACAGCGAGCCGCCGGGATGGGTAACGATCTCCAGCTCGCCGCCGGTTCCGATGGTTACGCATTGCGCGAATTCGGCCCCGGTGACGGAGTGGAAGTTCGACGCGGAATAGCCCATCGGCATATCCCAGGTTTCGGCGGATGCCGTCGCTGTCGCCAGCGCAAGAGCCGATGTGGCGGTCAGTACTGCAAATGTTGTTTTCATTCTTTCCTCCCTGATGGTGCGTTCTAGTGTTGCCGGAACCGGCCTGGATTGTAAGGCGTCAAATCCAGGTTTGTGCCTTTTTCCGTAATCAGGTCGGCGATCAGCCGACCGGTCTTTGGCCCTCCGGTAAGGCCGATATGATGGTGCCCGAACCCGGCTATCACGCCGCTATGCCCGATTTCGCCGATCAGCGGCAGGCTGTCGGCCGGGGCCGGACGATGGCCCAGCCAGTCGTCGACCCCGTCGAATTCGAGGGCCGGAAAGGTCTCACGGACCTGCTTCTTCAGCAAGGCAATCGGGGCGTCGGACGGCCCGGCCTCCAGCCCGCCGAATTCGACCACGCCGGCGCATCTCAGCCCGCCATCCATGGGCGTTGCCACGAACTTTCCCGTCGCGACCATGGTCGGCGCCCGCAGGCGGATCGACGGTTCCTTCAGCACGATGTGGTATCCGCGCTCGGTCTCCAGGGGAACCGAAAGGCCCAGCTTGCCGGCCAGCGGCTTGGACCACACGCCGGTGGTCAGGACCGCCACGTCGCAATCTTCCACACCGGACTCGGTCTCGACCCCGGTCACCCGGCCGTCGGAGAGCCGGATATCGCGCACCTCCGCCCGCTTGACCCGGCCGCCCTCGCCTTCGAAGACCCGCGCCAGAGATTGCACATAGCCGCCCGGATCGCGGACGAAACCGTGGTCCGTCATGCGTGCCAGCAGTCCGATCGCGGGGCCGAAGGCCGGATCGTAATCCCGCACCGCCTCACCCTCGATCAGGTCGGGCTCGAACCCGGCCTCCTTGCGCAACGCCCAGACATAGGCGTCGGCCTCGAACGCCACCCGGCCCGCATAGGCGAAGAGGTAGTCGGATCCGACCACCCATTCGGCGGCATCGGTGCCGCCGGCCAGCGCCTGGTGCTGCTCGACAGTGTCGCTGACGATGGGCGACAGGCCGGCGGCGATCCGCCTGGTGTCGGCATCGTTGGCATGGCTCAGATATCTGACCAGCCACGGGACAAGCCGCGGCAGGTAGCTCCAGCGCAGGAACAGCGGGAAATTCGGATCGAGGAGCAGCTTCGGGCCCTTGGGGATCAGCCCCGGTGTGGTGACCGGCACGACCGAACAGGCCGCAAGCACGCCCGCATTGCCATATGACGTGCCCGTCCCCGGCGCATCGCGGTCGACCAGTGTCACCGACGCACCGGCGCGAGCCAGCCAGATCGCCGCGGATACCCCGACGATTCCGGCGCCTATGACGACCACGCGTTTCGACCCGCCGTCCTGCATCCCCTGCCTGCTTCCCCGTTATCCGGCCCGGCCCGCTGGCCCCAGCCTATTTGACGGCACCCATCCGCGTCCAACCGGTTCCTTCCAGGCGCCCCAGGCGCCGCTGGCCGCCTAACCCATCCACCGGCGCACCGGCGCGTTCGACTCCTCCAGAGGTTGGCAGACGACGTCGATCAGAGTCGGGCCGTCATGGTCGACCGCCTTCTTCAGCACCTGCGTCAGATCGTCCGGATCCTCGACCCGCCACGATTTCACGCCGAACGCAGCGGCGATCGCGGCCTGGTCGGACCGGTCGAAGTCCACATTGTGGTAGCGCTTGCCGCAATCGGCAAACTGGCTGGCCTTGATCCAGCCGAAACTGCTGTTGGAGAACACGATGTAGGTGATCGGCGCGCGCGACCGGATCACCGTCTCCAACTCGCCGCAGCTGAAGCCGAAAGAGCCGTCCCCCATCATCGCCACGACCTTGCGGTCCGGCCGGCCGTGCCAGGCGCCCAGCGCCGCGCTCATCGAATAGCCCAGCGCACCGTGGGCGCGATTGGTGATGAAATGGCGCCCGGCGCGCGGCAGCTGATAGTAGGCGGAGAAATACGGACAGGAGGTGCCCGGATCGGAGACCACGATCGCGTCCTCCGGCAGCACGTCCATCATGGCGGCGATCACCCGCTCCGGTCGGATCGGCGCGGACCGGTCTTCGGCAATCGTCCGGAACCGGTCGAACTTGCGGCGTTTGACGTCGGCAACCGCGTCGGCCCCGCCAAAACGGGCGGCTCCCCGCTCCCTGCCGTCAAGCACATCGTTCAGCCCGGCCAGGGCAAAGCGAAGATCGCCGACGACGCCGACCTCGGTCTGGTAGTTGGCGCCGATTACCATCGGGTCGCTGTCGAAGTGCACGATGCGCGTTGCCGGCCCCGGCGCTTCCCACCGCGATGTTGTGGTGGAGCCGGCCCGGCAGCCCATGAAAACGACCAGATCAGCCGCCGCCATCAGCTCCCAGGTCTCGTCCGTGCCGCCGTTCGAGCCGACCACGCCCAGGCAGTTGGGGTGGATTTCGGCGAGGCTGCCCTGGCCGGAAATCGATGTGGCGACCGGGATGTCCAGCCTTGTCGCGAGACGGTCCAGCTCGTCCATGGCGCCGGCGATCACGACCCCGCCGCCGCACACGATCAGAGGGTTTTTCGCCGACAGCATGGCCTCGGCCGCGGCCTTGACTGCTGCCGGGTCCGGCGCGACCCGATAGGACGGGAAGACACCGTGTCGCTCATCCGCCCAGACATCCTCGGTATCGACCGGGTCGTACTGGATATCGTAGGGCAGACCCAGATGGGCGGCGCCAGGGCGGCCGGTGGTCATGGCGCGGAAAGCCTGCCGGACCATCCTTGGAATATGCGACGCCTGTCCGATCACCGTGTTCCATTTGGTCAGCGGCGCGAACAGGGCCCGCTGATCCAGCTCGGTCAGCGGATATTTGCCATGGGACGCGACGGAGACATCCGTGGTGATGGCAAGGACCGAATAGGAGGACTCGCTGGCCTCGATCAGCCCGGGCAGGATGTAGGTTGCGCCGCCGCCGGACGGCCCCTCGCAGACGCCGACCCGGCCGGTGACCCTGGCATAGGCGTCGGCCATATAGGCCGCGCTACGCTCGTCGCGTGTCAGGACGTGATTGATGCCATGGGTCAGCCGATGCAGGGCGTCATAGAACGGAAGCGTGGTGTCGCCGCAGAGTCCGAACATGTGCCGGACCCCGTGGGCTTCCAGCATCCGAACCATCGCCTCGGCGCCGTTCAGCGTGTTCTGCATGGCGATTTTGCCTCGGGACAAATTGTATACAGCTTGTTATACAGGGCTGCGTAATGGAATCAATCGCAAACTGCCTTGATCTGAGACCGACAGGCAGCACGAGGCACGCGGCAATGGCCAACAGCAGCGTCGACCGCATCTACGACCGGGTCCGTGGCATGGCGACGGATTTCGAATTCAAGCCGGAAGAACGGATCAACGAAGGGGCGCTGGCCAGTACGCTGGGAGTGAGCCGGACCCCACTGCGGGAGGCGCTGAACCGGCTGGTCGCGGAGGGCTTCATCACCTTCCAGACCGGCCGCGGGTTCTTCAACCGCTCGCTTCAGCCGGAGAAGGTCCTGGAGCTGTATGAGCTGCGTCAGGCGATCGAGTGCGAGGCGCTGCGCCGCGCGATCGACCGCGCCAGCGATCACGGCATCGCGGAGCTGCGCGATTTCCTAGTGGCGACGGAACCGTCGTACAGCGCCGGCGCCTCCGCGAAGGTCCTGGTGGAGCTGGACGAGCAGTTCCATATGCGCCTGGCCGAGCTGTCACGGAACAGCGAGCTGGTGCGCATGCTGCGCAATGTCAGCGAACGCATCCGCTATGTCCGCTGGATCGTGATGACCGAGAGGCAGGGCCGGACCCATTCCGAGCACATCAGGATCCTCGACGCCCTGGCCGCGCGGGACACCGATGCTGCGGTCGCCGCGATGCGCGGCCACATCGAACAGCACAGCGAAGAGGCGACGGCCGCCGTGCGTATCGCCTATTCGCAGCTTTACGTGCCGGGCTGACCGGCTATCGTTGGATCGGGCACCGCCGCTGGGAGGAATGACATGTCGGTCGAATATGGCGGCAAGACCGTCTATGGGACCAGTATCGGCGTGATGATGCTGGAGACCCGGTTTCCACGCATCTACGGCGATATCGCCAATGCGATGACATGGCCGTTTCCGGTGCAGTACCGCATCGTGCCCGGCGCCACGCCGGACAAGGTGGTACGCCAGGACCCCCGCGCCCTGGTCGACGGGTTCATCGCCGCCGCGCGGGACCTGGTGACGCTGGGCTGCGACGGGCTGACGACGAATTGCGGCTTCCTGGCGCTGATCCAGGACCAGGTGTCCGAGGCGGTGCCGGTGCCGGTCGCGACCTCCTCTCTGATGCAGATCCCGGTGGTGCAGCAACTTCTCCCCAAGGGCCGCCGCGTCGGAGTGATCACCATCTCCAAGACCGATCTCAGCGAGGACCATCTGCGTGCCGCCAATGCCCCGCTCGACACACCGATCGTCGGTACTGATAACGGCCGCGCCTTCACCCATGGCATCCTCGACGACCAGCCCAGCATCGACTTCGCGGCCTGCCGGCTGGACCTGCTGGACGCCGCGCGGGAACTGGTGACCGAGTACCGGGACGTCGGCGCCATCGTGCTGGAATGCACCAACATGACCCCCTACGCCGCCGATATCCGCAAGCTCACCGGCCTGCCGGTCTTCTCGATCTACAGCTTCGTGCGCTGGTTCCACCAGGGACTGACTCCCGACCGCTTCCCCCTGGAACTCCACGATCCGAGGCTGAATCTGGCATAGGGGTTAGGTGTGGCCTTGCGACCTGAAGGTTGGCATGCACTCGCGACCGATCCAGATCGCCGGTAGACTGCGAATGCCATGACCGATCTCGCCAAGCGTACACAGCTGTTCGACAGCGGCTACACGATCGTAGAGGGCATTCTGGACGGCGACACCCTCGACCGCCTGCAGTCGCTGTCGGCGCGATGCGTCGCGGATCTGTCGCCGGAGCACAGGGCCAAGTACCGGTCCGAGGGCAGCCTGATCCCGGTCGCCGACCATCCGGCCTTCGCAGAGTTTGTCGGCCACCGGGCGATCCGTTCGGCATTCGATCGCCTTGGCCTCAACGATGTGCGATTCACGTCCGGCTACGTGATCAGCAAGCCGCCGCAGGGCGCGGCCCTGTTCTGGCATCAGGATTGGTGGGGCTGGGACGACCCGATCTCCTACACCGGCCGGCTGGCGCAGTTCTTCGTCTTCCTCTACCTGAGCGACACGACCCCGGATAACGGCTGCCTGCGGGTGATCCCCGGCACACACCGCAAGCGGCATGAAATGCATGACGTGATGGACGCCCATTCCGAGGACATGGCCAAAGTCGCCGACCCGCACAGCGCCGCCTATGCGGACCATCCCGATGCGGTGGCGGTGCCGGTGAAAGCGGGCGACATGGTGATTGGCGACGCCAGACTGATCCACGGCGCCTATCCCAACAAATCGGGCTCGGAGCGAACGTTGATTACCCTTTGGTACCACCCGGATTATGGCACCCTGCCCGAACCGATCCGCGCCCGGCTGCAGGAGATCTATTGCCGCCGCGGCGTCGACACGGATGCGGATTCCGGCGGCCAGTATCCGGAAACCTGGCCGCAGGCGGAACGAGACAAGCTCGCCGGCCTGCTGCCGGATTACGCCGGATCCGCCGACCCGCAACCGTGGAACCGCATGCCGGTCGGGCTATGACAACATCGCCCGGCGCCTCGGGCGGTCGGACCTGAATTGCGGTGACGGCCGGGCCGGATGTCTGTAGCTGGCGTTCACGGTGAACGCGGCCGCCATGATCGCGGTGGCCCGACCGTCCCCGGTTTCGGCGAAGGTTGCGGTCGGCGTCGGCCTCTCCATCATGATCGCCTCGGGAATTCGCGTTCCGCCCGGCTGGGGTCCCGCCGTTGCAGTCTTCCCGTCGTGCCGTGCGGATCGCCCGATGGCGATCCTGGCGCAGAAATAGACGACTAGGGCAAGCACCGCCCAGGCCGCCACGAACACTGAAAAGGCGCCCACGTTGTTCAGGATCGGCAGGGCACCAAGCAGAAAGGCACCGGCCCAGCTTGCGCTCGAGACGGCGCCGCTGAACAGGCAGAGCGGGCCAACTCTCGATTTCACGAACTGGCTACTGTCGCTCATCCTGGCAACGCGCCTGAGGACCAGATAGTGCAGGAAATAGCCGTTTACGGTCAGCACGGTCACGACGGCCAACTTCGCATAGAGCTTCGGATTGGCCAGTTTCCCCGGATCGAAGACGGAATAGTGGATCAGGAACCCGCATCCCGTGATCCACAGCAAGCCCAGGCCAACCATCACGTATTTCGTGCCAATCTCGAACAAGGCACTGGACATGAACGTCCGGTAGCCATTCCACGAATTCCTCGCGATAGACAGGAAACATCCGCCGTCGAGATACAGCGTGGTTCCCAGTCCGAGGACGAGACCAACCAAATGGCCAAACGACAGCAGGCTCATCGCCAGCCCGTCTATTCCGTATTCCAGGACCACAGCGTTCATTTTTGCCACCCCCGCTTCTGCATCCGTTCCCAGTCAAATCGAACGAACGCACAGTCTTTCCGGCATCGGCCGAGGGCGAGATGACACATGGACGACGACATCCGAAAAGCTCGTCCTGTCCATATCCGATACCCCCAACGACGCTTCCGATCGGCGCCATTTCTCGACCTAGGCTTCATTGAAGCCGCGGCCCGGCTTTTTTTTGCTGAACGGCACACAGAGTATTATACAATTCTCATGTAAGAATCAAACTCTATTAGTAATTTATTAATATTAATGTTTGGATTGATAATATTAACCTTAACAAATAGTTAATATATTCATACTTTTCTCTTAGAGTCAGCGAGATTTCAATGATTTTTCTTCTGGTGACTCTGACTATTGTTCAGCGGAAATACGCGCACGAACGACCAGCACCCCGAATTCTCCGGTCCAGGAATTCCTCCACGCACGCTGTCGCTGCTGTCCCCCCATCGCCGAAAATCGGTAGGAACGACCGCCTCTTTAATTGTCAGTTGACAAATTAATGTGCACGCCGACACGATGGCCGGTCTTTCCTTCCCTTCCGGAGGACCATCCCATGTACCGAGTCGCAATCGCAGCGGTTGTCCTGACCGTCGCCCTCCCCGCTTCCGCGGCAGAACATATCGTGCGCATGTCCGGCGCCAACTACTCGCCGTCCCGGATCGACGGCCGGGTGGGCGACACCATCCGCTTCGTCAATGACGACACGGTCAATCATGACGTTTTCGTCCCAACCGGTGGTTTCGGCATCGATCTCGGCCGGCAGGAACCCGGCGACGAACGGGCGATGACGCTCGGCAAACCGGGCGCCTTCGAGGTCGAATGCGTGTTCCATGGCCACATGCTGTTGAACGTCCTGGTCACGCGCTAACGAAGGGGAGGACAGGACCATGCGGATCAAATCAACCCTGGTCGCCGTTGCGCTGGCCACCCTCTTGACGACCGTGGCCTGGGCGGGGCCGGAGCGGGTCGAGTTTCCAGCCGGCTATCGCGACGCCTTCGTCGAGTACCTCAGGGTCGACCGGCCGGATCGGAAGACCACCCGGTTCTTCTATGTCAACCCGGATGCCCTTGCCGCCGCCGAGCCCGGCGAGGAATTGCCGCAGGGAACCGTGCTGATCATGGAGGACCACAAGGTCCTGCTGGACAGCGCCGGCGACCCGGCCACCGATGGAGATGGGCGGTTCCAGCCGACCGACGAGATCACCAATGTCTTCGTGATGGAAAAGCAGCCGGGCTGGGGGGCGGACTATCCGCTGGAAACCCGCAACGGCGACTGGGACTATGCCTGGTTCGAGGCCGACGGCTCCCGCAAGCAGGGCGATTTCGTCCGCTTCACCGGCTGTTTCTCCTGCCACCAGAACCGGGCCAACCGCGACTTCACCTTCACCTTCTTCAAGTACCTGCTGGATACGCAGGGCTAGAGCAAGAGCCTCTACGCTGCCAGAATACCGCCCGGTGCATCAGCAGGGGCGGGTCCTGGCGGCGTCATGTGGACCATTCGCAAACCGGGGAAGACCGCTGCGGTCCGCGACACGGCGACCGGCCCGTGCGTGATCTGCGGCAAGGAGAGCGACGGCTCGCCCTACTGGGTCGGGATCGGTCCGGTCCCGACCAAATTCGCGCCGGACGCCAACCTGCCCCTGTGCGGCCCGATCTGCTCGGCCGTGCAAGGCGGCGACGATGACTGGCAACGGTGGCTGAAGCCCGGCGGGCGCCGTCCCTGACGCCGGCGGGCGATCGGGACGTCGGACACTGGATATCGCGCGTCAATCGCCAACTGCCTAGGCCGGAGCTCCCAGGGACCGGATCACGTCACGGGCCGCGGCGCAGATCGGGGCTTCGACCTCTTTCAGGATGGATACCCTGTCGAACCGATCCGGGTCGCGATTGACGGCCGTCCTCAGCGCCTGACCGAAGGCCATGCGCAGCTCGGTGCCGATGTTGAACTTGCAGATCTTCGAAGTCTTCGCCAGGCGGGCGCGCATCTCCGCCGGCACGCCCGAACCGCCATGGATGACCAGCGGCACATCGGCGACCGCTTCGATGGCCTGCAACGCCTCAAGGTCGATCTCGGCCGCCTTGGTCTGCTGCAGATGGACATTGCCGACCGAAATCGCCATCGCATCGACACCGGTTTCGCGCGCGAAACGGGCGGCATCGACGGCATCGGTCCGGGCCGACGCCTCGCCCTCCGCATAGCCGACGAACCCGATCTCCCCCTCGCAGGAGACGCTGGCCGTATGGGCCATTTCCACGATGGCGGCGGTTTCGTCGATGTTCCGGGGTACCGGCGCGCGCGAGCCGTCATACATGACCGATGTGAAGCCGCAATCGATCGCCTCCCGGCAGTCGTCCGCCGAGTAACCGTGGTCGAGATGCGCCACGACAGGCACTGACGCACCTTCGGCGAGGGTCCGGAACATGGCGCCGAGAACCGGCAGCGGCGTGTGCGCCCGGCAGCCGGGGCCAGCCTGAAGGATGACCGGCGCCCCTTCCGCCTCCGCGGCGGCCACATAGGCCCGGGCATCCTCCCAGCCCAACACCACCAGACCGGCGACCGCGTAGCCGTCGCGCAATGCGGGCTGCAGCACTCCGGCAAGCGTCGCCAGGGTCATTTGAACTTCGCGATCATGTCCATGATGCCGGGGATGGTCTTCAACTGGGCAGCGTGGGTGGGCTGGAAATATTGCACCAGGCTGCGCTGGCTCAAGCCGCCCAGGATGGTGAAGTAGTACATCTCATAGCCCGGCAGCGCGGCGCAGGGGTGGTATCCCTTGTCAATGCAGATCGTCGAGCCGTCGACGATGTGGTAGGCGTCGCCCGGCTTGTTGTCCTCGCGCTGGAGCATCTGGAGACCGGAGCCGTAATTCGGCCGGAAGCGGAAATTGTAGGTCTCGTCATGTCGGGTCTCGTCGGGCAGGCGGTCGGTGTCGTGCTTGTGGGAGGGGAAGCCCGACCAACCGCCCTGCCCGACCGTGTAGAGCTCGGATACCAGCAGCCGCCCGACCCTTCCGTGCTGCTTCTGCCCGAAGATGTGCTTGATCTTGCGGTGGGTCTTGGTGTCGTCGGAGCCATATTGGACGAAGTCGATCTCGTCGCTTCGCACGGCGAAGGGCTCCAGCACCTGGTCGTATTTGGCGCCGGACACGAACACCTCGGCCGCGTCGGACGTGCAAATCATCTGCGCCCCTGTGTCGACGGGGACGTAGACGCCCTCCGGCTCTCCATCCCAGACATCGATCGTGCGATTGCCGAGCTTCTCGAACATCTTGCCCGACACGTCGACATCGACCGTTCCGGTGGCCGGCACGATGCAGGTCTCGTATCCCGGAACGCGGTACTCGAAGGCCTCGCCCTTCTTCAGCTTGACGATGTTGAAGTAGTTGAGCGGGACGCAATCATTGTCGACGTCGACGATCGGTTGGTTGCGGTTGTCAAAGGGCGGAATGTGCATGGCCTATCCTTTCAGGCTTCGGTCGGGCCGGGATGGGTGGCGAGGAAGTCCTCCAGCTCGGCGGTGGTCGGCATGGCCGGCGCGCAGCCGACCCGGCTGACCACCATGGCCGCGCAGGCGGAGCCGCGCAGTACGCAGTCCTTCAGCGGGTGGCCGGTGGCCAGCGCCGATATGAACCCGCCCATGAAGCTGTCGCCGGCGCCGGTCGGCTTCAAGGCCTCCACCGGATAGATGCCGGTGCGGAATTCCTCGTCCGGAGTGATGGTGATCGCGCCGTGCTCGCCGCGCTTGTAGACCACGATGCTGGCCGTGGACCGCGCCATCTCGCGGGCCTTGCCGAGACCCTTGTCCAGGCCGCCCGCCATGAAGCCGAACTCCTCGTCATTGCCGACGATGATGTCGCAGAGCGCGCCGGCCCGGGAATAGACGTCGGCGGCGACGCCCGCAGAGGGCCAGGAATAGGGCCGATAGTCGATATCGAAGATCAGCGGCAATCCGCCCGACCGGGCGAGGTCGAAGGCTTGGAACGCGGCGCCGCGCGACGGCTCCGCGGCCAGCACGGTTCCGGTGGTGATCAGCGCGCCGTAGGACGCATAGTCGACGGCTTCGACGTCCTCGGTGGTCATCTGGAAATCCGCCGCGCCGTTGCGATAGATCACCGACTGGTGGTCCTCGACCCGGCTCTCGACGACCGCGAGCGAGTTGCGCGCCTCGCCGCCGACGGATCTCACATGGGTACGGTCGACGCCATAAGTGTCGAGCTGGTTCAGCGCAAATCGCCCGATGGCGTCGTCGGAAACCGACGTCACCAGGGCGGCCTCGCCGCCATGTCGGGTGATCGCCACGCCGATATTGGCCGAAGACCCGCCAAGGCAGGCGAAGAACCGGGTCGCCTCTTCCGTCCTCGTGCCCGGCGGGTCCGGATAGAAATCCATTCCGGCCCGGCCGATGATCACGAACCGGTTCTGCGATATGCCGGAGAGGTCGGCCATCACACGCCCCTGCGCTGCCGGGCGCGGGCGGATTCCACCTCGGCATGGGCCCGACGGACGCTCTCGCTGTCCGAGACATGCGGCGTTCCGACCTCCCACCAGGTGTGGCCCTCGGCAGTCCAGCCGTCATGGGGATCGACCTGCATGGCGATGACATAGGTCCGGTCCGACGCCTTGGCGCGCTCGAAGGCCTCGGCCAGTTCGGTGGGGCTGGCGACAGTCTCGGCCTCCGCGCCCATGGCGCGGGCATGGGCCTCGAAATCCACCGCGAAAGGCTCGACGGCGATGTTGCAGTCCTTGATCAGGTTGTTGAAGGACTCGTTGCCGGTGTTGTTCTGCAGCTTGTTGATGACCGCGAAGCCGCCATTGTCCAACACCAGGACGATCAGCTTCTTGCCGGTCAGCACCGAGGAATAGATGTCCGAGTTCATCAGCAGGTAGGAGCCGTCGCCGGTGAAGACGATGGTGTCCCGGGCGGGCTCGGTCTCGGCCTGGGCGATGCGGGCGCCCCATCCGCCGGCGATCTCGTAGCCCATGCAGGAATAGCCGAACTCCACATCCACCGTGCCGGTCTTCAAGGTCCGCCAATTGGCTGCGACCTCGGCCGGAAGACCGCCGGCGGCGGCCACGACCCGGTCGCCGTCGCCGCACAGGCGGTTCACCACGCCGATCGCCTGTGCATAAGAATTGGGTCGGTTGGCCGGGCGCACGTTGACGGCCACATACTCGTCCCATTTCGCGCGCTCCGCCTGCGCCTCCCCGGCCCAGCTCTCCGGCCCGCGATAGCCCTCGGCGGCGCCAGACAGCGCCGGCAGAGCCAGCTTGGCGTCACCGACCACCGGCGCGGCGCGGTGCTTGCCCGCGTCGTGCCGTGCGGCGTTGATCGCAATCAGTCGGGCGCTTCGATCGAATGCCGTCCAGGAGCCGGTGGTGAAATCCTGCAGCCGAGTCCCGACCGCAAGGATCACATCCGCCTTCTCCGCGATCTTGTTGGCCGAATTGGAACCGGTCACGCCGATCGGTCCGATATTCAGCGGATGGGTGGCCACCAGATTGGCGCGGCCGGCAATGGTCTCGACCACCGGGATATTGTGGGTCTCGGCGAAGGCGGTCAGTTCGGCGACAGCACCGGAATACTGCACGCCGCCGCCGGCGATGATCATCGGCCGCTCGGCGGATTTCAGCAGCGTCGCCGCGTCGGCGATCTCGTTGGCATCCGGCGCGATGCGGCGGATGCGGTGCACAGTCTTCTCGAAGAATTCCACCGGATAGTCGTAGGTCCAGCCCTGGACGTCCTGGGGCAGTCCCAGGAATGCGGGTCCGCAATCGGCCGGATCCAGCATGGTCGCGATGGCCGCCGGCAGGGACTGGATGATCTGCGCCGGATGGGTGATCCGGTCCCAATAGCGGGTCACGGATTTGAAGGCGTCGTTCACGCCGAGGCCGGGACTGCCGAAATGCTCGAGCTGCTGCAGCACAGGGTCCGGCAGCCGCGTGATATAGGCGTCGCCGCACAGCATCAGCATCGGCAGCCTGTTGGCATGGGCCAGTGCCGCCGAGGTGACGAGGTTGGACGTGCCGGGCCCGGCCGATGCGGTGCAGAACATGAACCGCCTGCGCAGATGGAATTTGGCGTATGCCGCCGCGGCGAAGCCCATGCTCTGCTCGTTCTGGCCGCGATACAAAGGCAGCTCGTCCCGGTGGCCGTACAGTGCTTCTCCCAGGCAGGTCACATTGCCGTGGCCGAAGATCGCGAAACCGCCGCCGCACAGGCGCGTCTCCTCGCCGTCGATTTCGATGATTTGATTGGCAAGGTGCCGGATGATGGCCTGCGCCGTTGTGAGGCGGATGGTGTCTTGCAGATCTGTCATGTCAACACGGCCCCCTTCGGGAATTTCCCGCATCAAGCGGTTGCGGCTTGCGGGTGTCAGATTTTCTAGTTACAAGATTTGCAACCGGTTGCAAAGTAGTTTTCGTCTTTAGGGGGTCAAAGAATGACGGAGATAGGAATTGGCATCCTCGGAGGCGGCTATATGGGCAAGGCCCATGCCGTGGCCATGTCGGCGGTCGGGGCTGTGTTCAATACCGCTCTGCGACCCCGTCTGGAGATGGTCTGCGCCAGCTCTGCCGACAGTGCGGAGCGCTATCGTGCGGCTTACGGATTCGCACGAGCCACCCATGATTGGCGGATCCTGGTGAACGACCCGAAGGTCGAGGCCCTTGTCATCGCCACACCGCAAAGCACCCACCGCGCCGCGGCCGAGGCCGCCTTCGCTCTGGGCAAGCCGGTCTTCTGCGAAAAACCTCTGGGCGCCTCCCTGGAAGACAGCCGCGCCATGGTGGCGGCAGCGGAAACCGGCGGCTGTGTGAATATGGTTGGCTTCAACTATATCCGGACACCGGCCAGTCAGCATGCGCGACAGTTGATTGCGGCCGGCGAGATCGGTGAAATCACCTGGTTCCGGGGCGAGCATACCGAGGATTTCTACGCCGACCCCCAATCCCCGGCCACCTGGCGCACCACGGGCATGTCCAACGGCACGATGGGTGATCTGGCGCCGCATATGATCAATGGCGCACTGGCCCTGATGGGGCCGGTCTCACGCCTGATTGCGGAAGTCGAGACCGTTCACGACAAGCGGCCCGGCGGAACGGTCACCAATGACGATCATGCCCAGATGATGTGCCGCTTCGAAAACGGTGCCATGGGTCAGATGTATTTCAGCCGCATCTCGACCGGTCGCAAGATGGGCTATTCTTACGAGATCAGCGGCACCAAGGGTGCGCTTCGCTTCGATCAGGAGGATCAGAATGCGTTGTGGTTCTATCGTGCCGAAGGTCCCGACGCGACGCGCGGATTCACGAAGATCCTGACGGGCCCGACGCACCCGGATTACGAACCCTTTTGTCAGGGACCGGGGCATGGGACCGGCTACCAGGATCAGATCATCATCGAGGCCAAGGACTTCCTGACCGCCATCGAAACCGGCAAGGCGGTCTGGCCTACCTTCCGCGACGGAATGGAGGTCAACCAGATCGTCGCTGCCGCGCTCGCATCTTCCGAATCGAAAACCTGGCAGGACGTGGCAGCGTTCTGAGCATCTGAAAGGCTAGGCAGAATGACCATTCGTATTGGCAATGCGCCCTGCTCCTGGGGCGTCGAATTTGCTGATGACCCCCGCAACCCCAGTTGGCAGCAGGTTCTGAAGGAGTGTGCTGCGGCAGGGTACAAGGGCATCGAACTGGGGCCCGTAGGCTTCATGCCCGAAGACCCCGCCAAGCTGGCGGATGGGCTGGCCGAAAACGGGCTGGAGTTGATCGGCGGCGTGGTATTCCGCCCGTTCCACGACCCGGACCAATGGGACGATGTGATGGACGGGGCCGTACGCACCTGCAGGGCGCTCAAGGCGCATGGCGCCAGTCACTTTGTGCTGATCGATTCCATATCGCCCCGCCGTGCCCCCACTGCCGGTCGCGCCAACGAGGCTGAACAGATGGATAAGGCGGAATGGGGCGCTTATCGCGCCCGCATCGTTGCGGTCGCCAGGATGGGCGCCGAGGAATACGGCCTGATACCGGAACTTCATCCCCATGCCGGCGGTTTCATGGATTTCGAACCCGAGATCGAACGCATCTTGCAGGAGGTCGACGCGGGCACGCTCAAACTCTGCATCGACACCGGCCACTGCACCTATGCGGGCTTCGATCCGATCGCGTTCATGAGACGGCATATGGACCGGATTACCTACGTCCATTTCAAGACCACCGATGCCAGAGTAAAGGCCGAGGTGATCGCAAATCGCACCGGATTCTACGACGCCTGTGGTCAGGGTATCTTTTGCAATCTCGGCGACGGCGAAGTGGACTTCCCTGCTGTGCGGCAGTTGCTGCTCGATACCGGCTTCGAGGGCTGGTGCACCGTTGAACAGGACTGCGATCCCCTGCTGGATCCCGATCCGCTGGGAGACGCGACGCTGAACAGGGAATACCTTGAATCTATTGGTTTCAATTGAGGGCCACTGGCATGGCAAAGCTGACTTGGGGCATGATCGGCGGCGGTGAAGGCAGTCAGATCGGACCGGCTCACCGTCTTGGTTCGGCGCTTGACGGATTGTATGAATTCACCGCTGGCGCGCTGGACCACCGGCCCGAAGCCGGCCGTGAATATGGCCAGCGATTGGGTCTCGCCGCTGACCGGTCGTATGGCGACTGGCGCGAAATGCTGGTGGGCGAAAAAGGCCGCGACGACCGGGTCGATCTGGTCACGGTCGCCACGCCGAATGCGACCCATTTCGAGATCACCAAGGCCTTTCTCGAGGCCGGGTTCAATGTGCTGTGCGAAAAACCGATGACCATGACGGTGGAAGAAGGCGAGGAGATCGTCAGGATTTCCGAGGCGAGTGGTTCGATCTGTGCCGTGAACTACGGTTATACGGGCTATTCGCTGGTGCGCCATATGAGGGCCATGGTGGCACGCGGAGACCTTGGCGCAATCCGTCTGGTCAATACGGAATTCGCCCACGGCCATCACGCCGACGCGGCCGACGCCGACAACCCGCGTGTGCGCTGGCGCTATGACCCGTCACAGGCCGGCATGTCTGCACAATTCGCGGATTGCGGCATCCATGCGCTTCACATGGCGTCGTTTGTCGTGGGGCAGGAAGTCGAAAGACTGTCCGCCGACACCGTATCCTGCATTGCCAGTCGGGTGCTGGAGGATGACGCCATGGTCAATTTCCGCATGGATGGCGGCGCGGTCGGGCGGCTTTGGACGTCTTCCGTGGCCATTGGCCGTCAGCATGGGTTGGGCATTCAGGTCTTTGGCGAGAAAGGCGGGTTGCGCTGGTCGCAGGAGCAGCCCAACCAGCTCTATTGGATGCCGCTCAAGGGACGCTTGCAGGTGATCGAACGTGGCGAAGCGAACCTGTCGCCCGAGGCTGACCGCACCACCCGCGTGACCATCGGTCATGCCGAAGGGATGCCGCTGGCGTTTGCCAATATCTACAAGGATCTGGCCGACGCGATCAGCGCCCGGAAAGAGGGTCGTGCGGTGGAGCCCGCAGCGGATCTGTATCCGCGCGCGGCAGATGGACTCCGGTCCATGGCGGCCGTGGTTGCGGTTGCCGAAAGCGGCAAGGCCGATGGGAAATGGGTGGAAGCCCGTCCGCCGATGTTCCGTTAGAGCGGCGTACGGAAGACTCTGTTGAGAATCGTCTGCTCAGGCGACTTCCGGGCGCAATGTGCCGCGCTCGATGATCGTGCAGGCAAATATCCGGGCCTCGGGATAGCGGTTGGGGTCGCTCAGCATCGCCAATATCAACTCGATCGAAGAGGACACGATCTGCCAGATCGGCTGCCGGATCGTGGTCAGATCGATGTTCTCCCACCCGGCCATCTCCATATCATTCAGTCCGATGATGCCGATATCACCGGGTATGGACAGATCGTTGTCTTCGATTGCTGATAGCGCCCCGATAGAAAGCACGTCGTCACCGCAGAAATAGGCCTGCGCCGGGGCGCTCTTCAACAGTCGCAGCATCTCGCGACGGCCCGCCTCGAAGGAATAGGCGTCAGCGAAGGAATGGCTGACGTCGATGTCGGGATGGCCAGCAAGTTCGGTCATGAAACCCTGCAATCGATCCTGGGTCGACGTTGCGATTTCCGGTCCGCCGAGAAAGCCGACCTTCTGATACCCGCGCGTGATCAGGGTGCGCGCCGCCATGCGCCCACATTCGACGTTGTCGATGCCGACCACATGGACGTCCGGTGCGCTGGTAAAGCGGCCAAAGGCATGAACGACCGGTACGCCGGCATCGCGGAACGCCTTGGCGAACCCGGGAGGCAATGTCGACGAGGCGACGATGACGCCGTCGACCGAGTATTGCTGCAGCATCCGCACCGAGTTCGCGGGATCTGTTTCATCGGTCAGATTGACCAGCAATGGGCGCAGACCCTTGTCCTGAAGCGCACGGGTAAACAGATCGAAGACTTCAAGAAAGATCGGGTTGTGGAAGTTGTTCGACACCAGACCGATCAGCTTCGTACGGCCCGTGGTCAGGCTCGAGGCAAGCGCGTTCGGGCTATACCCCAGTTCGGCTGCCGCCTTTTCCACGCGGCGGCGCATCTTGACCGACACCGATGCCCCGTGAGTGAATGTTCGCGAGACTGCCGAGCGCGAAACGCCTGCGCGTTCTGCAACATCTTTCAATGTCGTTGCCATGGCTCGCAAATCCCCAGCCTGTCGTACAGCACGTGTCTTGATGCTTGCGCCAGTGGGCATCATGCATTCCGTTGCTTTCTTTTGCAACCGGTTGCAAACGCTTGTGGGATGTGCTTACATCGAGTCGGAAGGGCGGATGAATGCCGCTTTAACGCCAGATCACTGGTCAAACCGGGAGGAAAATATGAATTCATTGATGAAGAATGTCGCTCTTGCGACCGCCATCGTGGCAGCGCCACTGATGGCCACGACCACGGCTTTGGCCGACGGCGAGAGGTACGTTCTGGTAAGCCACGCACCGGATAGCGACAGCTGGTGGAACACGATCAAGAACGGCATCAACCTGGCCGGCGAGCAGATGGGCGTTGACGTGGAATACCGCAATCCGCCGTCCGGTGACCTTGCCGACATGGCGCGGATCATCGATCAGGCCGCGGCTTCCGGCCCCAATGGCATCATCACCACGCTCGCTGACTTTGACGTCCTGAAAGGGCCGATCACTGCGGCCGTTGATCAGGGCATCAACGTGATCATCATGAACACGGGCACACCCGAGCAGGCCCGGGAGGTCGGCGCGTTGATGTATGTTGGCCAGCCGGAATACGATGCCGGTCTTGCCGCAGGTCAGCGGGCCAAGGGTGACGGCGTGGGAAGCTTCCTGTGCGTGAACCATTCCATTCAGCAGCCCACCCTGGGCGAACGCTGCCGTGGATTTGCGGACGGTCTGGGTATCGAACTGGGCGATTCGATGATCGACAGCGGGCAGGACCCGGCCGAGATCAAAAACCGGGTTCTGGCTTATCTGAACGCCAACCCCGACACGGATGCGATCCTGACTCTTGGTCCGGTATCCGCTGATCCGACTATTCTTGCTGTGCAAGAAAACGGCATGGCAGGCGATATCTACTTCGGTACCTTTGATCTGGGCGATGAGATCGTCAAAGCCATCAAGGCCGGTATCATCAACTGGGGCATCGACCAGCAACCGTTCCTGCAGGCCTACCTGCCGGTCGTGATCCTGACCAACTATGACCGTTTTGGCGTGCTGCCAGGCAACAATATCAACTCAGGCCCGGGTTTCGTCACCGCCGATGCTCTTGAGAAGGTCGAAGAGTTCGCGGGCGAATATCGCTGATATCTCTCAATTGGGCGGCCGGTGCAAATCGGCCGCCTCTTTTCTATCTGCTGCCAACACTCGAGAGGCCCACAATGCCCGAGGCTGCAACAACGCCTGTGGATGATGAGCGCGTAAAAACGCGATCAAGATTTCGCGAAGCACTAATTCGACCGGAACTTGGCGGCATCTGTGGCACTGTCATAGTGTTCACGTTCTTTCTGTTGACGGCATTCGATTCCGGCATGTTCAACGCCCAAGGCGTGATGAACTGGTCGATCGTGTCGGCACAGTTCATGATCATCGCCGTGGGCGCCTGTTTGCTGATGATTGCAGGTGAATTCGACCTTTCGGTCGGATCCATGATCGGTTTCTCCGGAATGATGATCGCGATTTTCGGCGTCACCTTGGGCTGGCCGATGTGGATCGCGATTCTGGTCACCTTTGTAATGTGTCTTGCCATCGGTGCGCTGAACGGGGTGATCGTCGTCAAGACCGGGTTGCCCAGTTTCATCGTGACGCTCGCATCTCTCTTCATGCTGCGGGGGTTCACGATTTTTCTGCCGCAAACCATCGAACGCAAGACCATCATTGGCGGCATTCGGGACGCGGCCGAAGGTGACTGGCTGGCGCCTCTGTTCGGCGGAAAGATTCTGACCGGCCTGTTTCAGTGGATGGGCGATGCGGGGATAATCTCAACCTTTCAACGCGGCGTGAAGGAAGGGCAGCCTGTTGTAGATGGCATTCCGATGCTGATCATCTGGGCAATCGTCTTGATCGTCCTCGGCCATATCGTCCTGACCCGCACCGCGTTCGGAAACTGGATTTTCGCGTCAGGCGGCGATGCACAGGCCGCACGTTACACCGGCGTTCCGGTCAGTCGCGTGAAGATCCTGATGTTCATGTTCACCGCCTTCTGTGCCACGGTATTTGCCACCTGCCAGGTGATGGAGTTTGGCTCGGCTGGCGCCGACCGCGGCCTTCTGAAGGAATTCGAGGCAATCATTGCTGTCGTCATTGGCGGCGCACTTTTGACAGGCGGTTACGGTTCGGTCGTCGGGGCGGCTCTGGGGGCGCTGATATTTGGCGTGGTTCAGCAGGGGTTGTTCTTTGCCGGCGTCGAAAGCTCGTTGTTCCGGGTGTTCCTGGGATTGATCCTGCTCTTTGCCGTGATCCTGAACACCTACATCCGCCGCATGATCACCGGGGAGAAGTAAGATGAATCCGGAACACGCTCCCGTGGTTCAGATGAAGAACATCGAGAAACACTTCGGCTCGGTCATTGCACTGGCCGGGGTGTCGCTGGAGGTCTATCCCGGGGAATGCCACTGCCTGCTGGGCGACAACGGTGCCGGCAAGTCGACCTTCATCAAAACGATGTCCGGCGTGCACAAACCGACCAAGGGCGAGATCTTCTTCGAAGGCAAGCCAATGCATTTCGAACGCCCGCGTGATTCAATCAACGCTGGGATCGCCACGGTGTATCAGGATCTGGCCATGATCCCCTTGATGTCGGTCAGCCGTAATTTCTTCATGGGCAACGAACCCATCAAGAGAATTGGTCCGCTGAGGCTATTCGACCATGAAAAAGCCAACGACATCACGATGACCGAGATGCGCAAGATGGGGATCAACCTGCGCGGACCGGACCAGGCTGTTGGTACATTGTCTGGTGGAGAGCGCCAGACCGTTGCAATCGCGCGCGCGGTTCATTTCGGTGCCAAGGTGCTCATCCTGGACGAGCCGACCTCTGCCCTCGGCGTTCGCCAGACCGCGAATGTGCTGGCCACCGTTGACAAGGTGCGCAAACAGGACATCGCCGTGGTTTTTATCACCCACAACGTTCGCCATGCGATGGCGGTGGGTGATCGGTTCACGGTGCTGAACCGTGGCACGACGCTGGGCACCGCTCAACGCGGTCAGATCACGCCGGACGAGCTTCAGGATCTGATGGCGGGCGGGCAGGAACTCGTCGCGCTGGAAGGCAGTCTGGGCGGCACGGTCTGAGCCAATTCCATCGGAGCATGAACACCGCCGCGTCTCGCGCGGCGGTGTTCTTTCGTTTCAGGGTCTCTGTCTTGCGGTCTTCCAACTTCAGTTCTTGCGGTGACGTCCGGGTTCGAGCAGCGGAGGGTCGCCATCGGCGACGGCACGGGACGCGTGCAGCCGGCGCAACTCATTTAGCGCACCGGGCAGGAAGGCGCGGACGATGCCGGCGATCGGCGCCGACAGGTCCTCGGGCAGCGGCGTGCCATAGATGTTCCGGCGGATCGACAGGAAAACGATCGCGCCGTGCAGGGCCATGACGAGTTCCCGCTCGTCATGGGTCATCGGCTCGGTGTCGATATCGGGCAACCCGGCGGCATCGCGAAACTCGACCAGGACCGGTCGCAGCAGCCGCTCGGTCAGCGGCACCGAATAGCGTTTGGCATAGCCGACACCGTCCAGATTGGCGCGCATGAAAAGACGTGCCGAAACCGCGCTGCCACGGCCCAGATAGAGGCGGTAGAACGCCACCAGACGGTCCTCCAGCGGCTTGTCGCGATCGGCCAGGATCGCGGCCCAGCCCGGGTCCCAATTGTCGGCGAAGACAGACCGGAAGACCTCTCCGATAAGCGACTCCTTGGATGGGAAATACCGGTAGAGCAGAGCCTGGGTGACGCCCAGCCGCTCAGCCAGCGCGCGGGTTGGGCCGTCGAAACCGCGCTCGGCGAAGAACCGGGCCGCCTCATCGACAATGGCGCGGCGGCGCTCCTCCGGCGGCAGCCGGCGCTGGACCTGTGCGCTCTTGGTCGCGGTGGTGCGCCCTTTCGCCATGGTCCGTGTCAGGCCAGCGGATCGACCCGGACCAGCGGTCCATAGGGGCGCAGGGTCGCCTCACCCATCGCGGCCATCGCCGCCACCAGCCGGCCGTCTCGACCGAGCCGGGCATCGGCCAGTTCGACGATGCGGCGGTTCGGATGGGCGTGCGGCGCGGCCAGACGCAGCTTCAGCGCCGCCTCCTCTTCCCGGCCATCATGGCGAAGCGTCAGCGCGATCAATGCCGCCGCCGTCGATCGGCTGATCCCGGCGAAGCAATGCAGCAGCAGCGGTGCCGCGGCGTCCCAGCCCTCCAGGAAAGCAATCAATTTGGCGATATCGGCGTCCTGAGCCAGCACGAAGCCGGGCATGGGCTGGTTGATATCGTTCACTTTGACCCGATGATGGTTTTCGGCGGTGACCCCGTCCGGGGTCGGCGGCTGCTCGGCGGAGGACAGCAGCGAGACCAGATGGCTCGGCCGAAGATCGCGCACATGTTCGGGCATCTCAGCCAGGCCGCAAATGTAGATCATGAACGCATCGACTCCGGCTCCGGGGCAAGGGCGCCACCCTATCCGCACACCGGCGGTTGCGAAAGGGCGGTCGGCCTGGCGCGGAGCTACCCGCTGCCAGGTGCTTGAGCGAACGCTGCGCTAATCCCGCACTGCCAGGAGCGCAGACGCCAGTTCCGCAAAGCCATCCGCCGAGCGGCCATCGGTCACCCAGGCCGGCCAGTGCGGCATGTCGTAGCCGCGGACATTCGCGACGCCGACGCCGTTTCGGAAGCGCGCGAACATGGGGGCGTCGTTCGGCGAGTCGCCGACGAACACGATCGCCGCGTTGTCCGCCGCCAGATCGAGTCCGAACAGATCGGCCAGGCACCGTCCGGTCGTGGTGTGCTTGTCGTAATCGCCGAACCAGCCATTGACGTGGATCGAGCTGATCTTGGCCCTGGCTCCCTCCTCCTCGAAGATCGCGGCGATCCGCCTGACGGACTCCGCCGGCAGCGGTTTGACGTCCTCGCGATAATCGACCGCCAGATCGGCGATGCGATAAGGCTGGTCGGACGCGATGCCGGCTTCGGGCACTTCGGTCAGGATCCGGCTTCGCACAGCCTCGATCCTAATCCTATCGGCGGCCCGATCGGCGGCCGGCTTGGCGTATTCGGCGCGCATCCGGCGGCCGGCCCGGTCATAGGCGAAATAGAAGGCGCCGTTCTCGCCGACCACCGCATCGACAGGCCACATGCGGGCGATGTGGTCGCACCAGCCGGCCGGCCGCCCGGTCACCGGGATCACGATCAGCCCGCCCACCGACAGCGCCTCCAGCGCCGCCAGGCTGGAGGCCGGCAGGCGGCCATCGGTGGTCAGGGTGTCGTCGATATCGGTCAGGACCACGCGGACGGAGCGCCGCTCGGCGGCCGGGAAGTCGGCAAGCGGCCGCATCGCGACGGTGGGATCATAGGCCGGCACGGTCTTGTCCCCGCGTGGCGATCCGGAAGTACAGCGCTCGCCTAGAGCGACAATCCGCCGAGGCCATGTGCCAGATCTTCAATATGCGCCCGCTTTTCCAGCTTCGCGCGCCACGCTTCCGGGATTGCGTCGATGCCCAGGTAAGCGCCGGAGATGGCGCAGGCCATGGCGCCCAGCGTGTCGCAATCGCCGCCGTTGAGCACCGCGCAGAACAGGCAGTCCTCGAACGACTCCGGGTGACGCAGGAAGGCGTAGATCGCGAACGGCATGGATTCGTGGACGGAGACGCTGCGGCCGATGGCTTTCGCGGCCGCCTCCGGTGTGGCCTCGCCGGCGATCAGGTCGCGAACCATCTCCATGCGCGTCGCGATCTCGGCCGTCCGCGAGGCTTCGATCAACTTCGTGCAGAACGCCTCGCGCGGAACCGGCGCCGACGGATCGAGCGCGACGGCCTGGGCGACCGCCGAGGCGAGCACGGCCGCCCCATCCTTGCCGACCGGATGGGCGTGGGTCACTTCTGCCGAGGCACGGGCGGCCGCATCCAGGTCATCGGACGCGTGGTAGGCCAGCCCGATGGGCGCGATGCGCATGGCCGCGCCATTGCCCAGCGATCCCTGCCCGGCGAACAGCCGCCGCGCCGCCTCGACATAGGAAATGTCCTCCTGGCCGACCATCCGGAACAGGGTCGGCGGTCCCGATGCATATCCCCGCCAGGGCTCGTTCAGGTAATTCTCGTGGAACCGGCGGCCCACCGCCTGCGGTTCGATGTGGCCCAGCTCGACCAGGGACTCGGCGATGCCGATGGCCATGGCGGTGTCGTCGGTCCAGATCAGAGGATCGATGTCGGCGACGAGGTCGCGCAGTTGCCGCTCATCCGTAAGACCGAACGCCAACTCGCCGATCGCGTCGCCCACCGCCGACCCAACCATGCCGCCAAGGAATCTGGATGTGAGATCGAATTCAGGCATGACACAGATTACTCCGGATTAGCCATCCGGGTAGAACACAAACCCTTGTTTCCCTATGAGCCGCCAGAAGCGATAGTCGGACTTGACCTCTTCGATCTCGATGGAGAATCCCTCCTGATCGAGGATGAACTCACCAGTAGCCGTTGCCAATCTCGTACGGACGTTGTCCTGAGCCTGTGAAACCGCCGATGTCTTAGACCCTGCCAACACGGTCTCGTTCTTGAAGAACCCGACTCGCGTTTCCGTGCCATCGATAATCCATGTCAGTGGGCCGCCGTGAAGGGACACATGAAAGACCTTCATTTTTTGAACCTATGCCGACCGGCTGAGCGACGCCATGGATAGTTGTATGTGATCCTTACCGGCGATGAGATCATTGATCCGCTTGAAGGCGCCGTATCTGGCGCAAAAGGCCGATCCGGCTATTGCTGCCACATTTTCGATCATTCACCAGAGCGGATAGAAGTCGAACTGGTCGCGACGGGCCAGGTGCCAGAAGCGCAGATCGTCCTCGACGTCGCAGACCTCCAACTCGAACCGATCCGGGTCGATGGAGATGTCCTGGGAGCGTTCCTGCAACTCGGCGAGAAGGCGCATCAGCGCCTTGGGCACGGCGTCTTCCTCGCCGCCGGCCAGAACGGATTCGCTCTTGTAGAACCCGACGGACTGGGTCCGCCCCTTGCCGATCCAATCGGCGTGGCGACCGTGAAACCGTACGTGGAAGACTCTCATAAGTCATTGTAACAGTTGGCGGCACCCACTTGCGAATAAAAGATAAACTTTTATCAAAATCCGCATGGTGTCGGGCTCCGAGGGCCGGAGCGAGACGGACTCTTGGTTACTATCGCGCCGCGATGGCCTCGATTTCGACTTTGAAGATCTTCAGGGCGAATCCCGTGACGATCATCAGGGTGGATGCCGGCGGCGGCGTTGATATCACCCGGTCGCGGGCGGCCATATACGCCGCCAAATGCTTGCGGTCGGTAATATAGGCGTTGATCCGCACCAGATCGCCGAAATCCATGCCAGCGCTTTCCAGCACCGCGCCAATGTTGCGGAAGCAGAGGTCCGCCTGGGCCTCGGCATCCTCTGGCACGATGTCGTCGGGCTCAATGCCGAGCTGGCCGGAGCAGAACAGGATGCGGGCGGCCGGAGGCAGTTCCACGCCATGGCTGTACTGCGCGAAAGGCGGGCGGATCGAGGCGGGTGTGTGATGGCGGGCCATTGCCGTAGACTTCCCTTTCGGTCACGGATCCGACGAGGGTAAGGATGACGCTTCGCCGCTGGCAAGACTTGACGACGTTTGGAGTTCGAGGCGCTCGATCGCGAGACCACCGTGGCGGTGATGCCGCTGGGCGCGATCGAGCAGCACGGGCCGCATCTGCCGGTTTCCACCGATGCGGTGATTGCCGAAGAGATGGCGAAGCGGGCGCTGGACCAAGTGCCGGCGGAGGTGCCGGCGCTGCTGATGCCGACCATGGCGGTCGGCAAATCGAACGAGCATCTGGCCTATCCCGGCACTTTAACGGTATCGGCCAAGACCCTGATGGATTTGTGGTTCGAGGTGGCGGAAGGCGTTCGCCGGGCCGGGCTGTCCAAGATCCTGTTCATCAACGCCCATGGCGGCCAGCCGCAGGTGATGGAGATCGTCGCCCGTGAGCTCAGAGTCCGGCACGGCATGCTCGCGGTCTCGTCGAGCTGGTGGCATATGGGACTGCCAGAGGGGCTGGTGGCGGCCGAGGAGGTCCGGCACGGCATCCATGGCGGCACCGTGGAGACCTCGATCATGCTGCATCTCAGGCCCGAACTGGTGCAGATGGACAAGGCGGAGAACTTCGTCTCTGTCCTACCGGAGACCGAAGACGGCAACCGTCGGCTGCGCTATGTCGGCGGTGTCGGCATCGGATGGCAGGCGCAGGATCTGCACCCGGCCGGCGTCGCCGGCGACGCCAGCGCCGCCACGGCGGAAATTGGCGCGCAGGTGGTGGCGCATGCCACCGAAGGGCTGGCCGAGCTGGTCGCGGAGGTCTCGCGCCATCCCCTTTCCTCGCTGAGGAAACGATGACGCAGGCGACTGTCGCGGGCTCTGTATTCGCCCTATATTGTGCGCCATCATCGGGAAACCGACCAGAGAGCAGACAGGGCTTGAAGGCCTTGTCGAGAGGATAGGCAGAGGGCGTCAATTCAAGGACCGACGGGCACGGGATTTGCGCCGGCAGGACAAGACGGCAAACAGGGAGAGAACAATGAAAACGACAGGATTGGTCTTCGCAACCGCGGTCGAACTGGCGCTTGCCGCCGGGCCGGCCAGCGCCTTGGACGAGGTCAGCTTCGGCACCAACTGGGTGGCCCAGGCGGAACATGGCGGCTTCTACCAGGCGGTGGTCGACGGCACCTATGAGAAACATGGGCTGGACGTGACCATCATGCCGGGCGGGCCGCAGGTGAACAACCGGCTGATGCTGCCGACCGGCCGGCTCGATTTCCTGATGGGCGGCAACATGCTGCAGGCCTTCTCTGCGGTCGAGAACGACATCCCGACCATCGCCGTGGCCGCGATCTTCCAGAAGGAGCCGCAGATCATCGTCACCCATCCGGGCCAGGGCCTGGACACCTTCGAAAGCCTGAAGACCATCGATCTGCTGATCGGCGCCGACGGGCTGGCCAGCTTCTATCAGTGGATGGTGTCCGAGCACGGCTTCTCGGAAGAACAGGTGAAACCCTACACCTACAACATGGCGCCCTTCCTGTCGGATATGCGGCTCGGACAGCAGGGTTATCTGACCTCCGAGCCCTACGCCATCGAACGCGAGACCGGGATCGCACCGAACATCTTCCTGCTGGCGGATTACGGCTTCGACACCTACTCCACCACCATCGAGACCCGGACCGATCTGGTCGAGAACAGCCCGGACCTGGTGCAGCGCTTCGTCGATGCCTCGATCATCGGCTGGTACAACTATCTCTACGGCGACAACACCGCCGCCAACGCCCTGATCCAGCGCGACAATCCTGAGATGACCGACGGCCAGATCGCGTTCTCGATCGAGAAGATGAAGGAGTATGGCATCGTCGACAGCGGCGACACCGAATCCCTGGGCATCGGCGCCATGACCGATGCGCGCATGGACAGCTTCTTCGAGGGCATGGTCCGGGCCGGCATCGTCAGCGCCGACATCGACCATAGTCAGTCCTACACGCTGGACTTCGTGAACAAGGGTCTCGGGCTCGACCTCCGGCCGAATTGACAGGGCGACGCGTTGACCGATCTCGCGGCGGTTTCGGGCAGAACGGCAGGGACGGAACCGGCGGGCGGTGCCGCCGTCTCCGGCCCGGTCGTCTCCCTGGACCATGTCTCCAAGCGCTTCTCCAACGGCACCCTGGCGCTGGATGACATGTCGCTCGACATCCGTCAGGGCGATTTCGTCAGCCTGCTGGGGCCGTCGGGTTGCGGCAAGTCGACGGCGCTGAGGATCATTGCAGGGCTGGGAGCGGCGACCGGCGGGCGGGTCGACTGGCCGGGCGACAAGCCGAAACGCGGCGATATCGGGTTCGTCTTCCAGGAGCCGACTTTGATGCCGTGGGCCACCGTCTTCGACAATGTCTGGCTGCCCAAACGCCTGGACGGGGTGTCGCGGAATGCTGCACGCAGCGATGTCGAGGCGGCGCTGGAAATGGTCGGTTTGTCAGCGTTTTCTGCCTCTTATCCGAGAGAATTGTCCGGCGGCATGAAGATGCGTGTGTCCATCGCCCGGGCCCTGGTGACCCGACCGAAGATCCTGCTGATGGACGAGCCCTTCGCCGCGCTTGACGAGATCACCCGCTTCAAGCTGAACGACGACCTGTTGGAATTGTGGGAGCAGCACCATTGGACCGTCGTGTTCGTGACCCACAGCGTCTTTGAATCCGTCTATCTGTCCAGCCGGATCGTGGTGATGGCGGCACGCCCGGGCCGGGTCACCGAGGCCCTCGTGAACGACGCGCCCCATCCGCGCGGCGAAGGATTCCGCACGTCGGAGGATTACGCCCATCTCTGCCGCACCGCGTCGGACGCCCTGTTACGGGCGATCGCCACCGGAGGGGCGGCATGAGCGTCTCGGCGCAGTCCGGGCCGCCAATGGTGGCGTCGATGGACGTGGCTGCGGACGCGATCGATATGCGGGCCCGGGCGGCGCGGCGCGAGCGTATCCTGCGCGTGGTTCTGCCGGTCGTGATCCTGGCTTGCGCCATCCTCGGATGGGAGGCGCTGGTGCGGATCAACGAGATCCCGCATTACATCCTGCCGTCGCCCAGCCTGATCGCCGTCACCATGGTCAAGGACTGGTCGATCCTGTCGGTCTCGCTCGGCACGACGCTTGAAGATCACCTTCTCGGCCCTGGCGGTGGCGGTGATCGGCGGGGTCGGGCTGGCGATCCTGTTCACCCAGTCGAAATGGATCGAGATCAGCTTCTTCCCCTTCGCGGTGATCCTGCAGGTGACGCCGATCATCGCCATCGCGCCGCTGATCCTGATCTATGTGGATTCGATCCCGGTGGCGCTATTGATCTGCGCCTGGATCGTCGCCTTCTTTCCGATCCTGTCGAACACGACCCTGGGTCTGAATTCGGCCGACCACAATCTGCGCAACCTGTTCGAGCTGTACGGCGCCACGCGCTGGCAGACCCTGCGCTACCTGCGGCTGCCGGCCGCCATGCCGTATTTCCTCGGCGGGTTGCGCATCGCCGGCGGGCTGGCGCTGATCGGCGCCATCGTGGCGGAATTCGCCGCCGGCTCGGCCGGACGCGGCGCCGGACTTGCCTACCGGATTCTCGAATCCAGCTACCGGCTGAACGTGCCGCGCATGTTCGCCGCCCTGCTGCTGATCTCCATCACCGGCATCCTGATCTTCCTGGTGCTCAGCCTGCTTTCGCACCTGCTGCTGCGCAAATGGCATGAGAGCGCGCTGAAGCGGGAGAATTGAGATGAGCGGCTGGCGCCGCTCTATCCGCCCGGCCCGCCCAGCTGGATCGCCAATGCCCGGGTTCCGGCGGTGCTGATCGGCGCGCCGGAGGAACTCGGCGATATGGACGCCGACTCTGGTCCTCTCAGTCGATATCAGGATCGAGAAGGGCCTCATTGCCGCCATCGAGAAGCCCGCGGACCGACAGCGAAGCCGGGTCCATCATGGACCAGCGCGGCGGCATGGTCTTGCCCTGCTTCGTCGATATGCACACCCATATCGACAAGGGGCATATCTGGCCACGCCAGCCCGAACCTGGACGGCACATTCGACGGTGCCCTCGCGGCCGTCGGCGAGGATCGTGCCGCGCTTTGGAGTGCGGCGGATGTGCGCCGGCGCATGGAGTTTTCCTTGTCTTGCGCCTACGCCCATGGCACTGCGGTGCTACGGACCCATCTCGACTCAACGGCCCCGCAGCACCGGATATCCTGGCCGCTTTTCGCCGAGATGCGGGATCACTGGGCCGGCCGGATCGACCTGCAGGCCGTGTCCATCCTGGCCATCGAGGACTTCCTGACCGATCACGGTCGCGAGCTGGCAGCGCTGATCGCCGAAACCGGCGGCGTGCTGGGCGCGGTCACCTATATGATCCCCGAGCTGGACGCGGCACTCGATTCGCCATATTCCGACCTCGCCGCCGAGCACGGACTCGACCTCGACTTCCATGCCGACGAGACCGCCGACCCGGAGGCGCGATCCCTGCGCCACATTGCCCAGGCGGCGCTGCGCAACCGCTTCGCCGGCCGGATCGTCTGCGGCCATTGCTGTTCGCTCGCCAACCAGCCGGCGGATGAGGCGGACCGCACCCTGGACCTGGTGGCGCGGAGGCCGGCATCGCCGTCGTCTCTCTGCCCATGTGCAACATGTATCTTCAGGACCGTCAGGCCGGGCGTACGCCGCGCTGGCGCGGCGTGACGCTTCTGAAAGAAATGCGGGCCAGGGGCATTGCGGTCGCTATCGCCTCGGACAACACCCGCGACCCGTTCTACGGCTATGGCGATCTGGACGGGCTGGAGGTGCTGCGCGAGGCGGTACGGATCTTCCAGCTCGACTGCCCGGTCGGCGACTGGGTGGCGGCGGTTACCCGCTGGCCGGCCGACATCATCGGCGCCGAAGGACGCGGCAGGATCGCGGTTGGCGGCCCGGCCGACCTCGTACTGTTCGACGGCCGCTCCTATTCCGAACTGCTGTCGCGGCCGGAGAGCGGCCGCCGGGTGATCCGGAGCGGTCGGCTGATTCCCCGATTCCTGCCCGATTATCGTGAATTGGACGATCTGATGCCGGTGCAAGGCTGATGACCGAAGAGATTTTCTTCAGCCCCCTCACCCTCCCGCTTCGCGGGTCCCCCCCTCTCCCACGCTGGGGAGAGGGAAACAAATGGCACCGCGCTGCAAATTGCCCCTCTCCCCTCGTGGGAGAGAGAGGGACCCGTCGCCACAGGCGATGGGAGGGTGAGGGGGAAAGCACTCTCCACACTACACTTGTCGGGCCGCGATACTGGGCAGTCCGTGCCGCTTGGGGGCAATCGAAATGACATACGACATCGACGGCCTGAGGGCCGATCTCGAGGGCATCGCGGTCGAGGACAACCCGCAGCTGGTACGGCTGAAGAGCCGGGATTTCTTCTGGTACTCGCCGGTGCTGAAACGGCAACTCAACAAGGTCGCCGGCGATCTTGTGGTCGCCCCGAAGATCCGAGGCGGAGGTCATCAGGGTGCTGAAGGCCTGCCATGCCCGCGGCGTGCCGGTCACGCCGCGCGGCTCGGGCACCGGCAATTACGGCCAGGCGATGCCGCTGTCGGGCGGCATCGTCCTGGACCTCGCCGCCATGTCGGCGGTGCGGGAGATCGGCCCCGGCCGGCTGGTCGCCGAGCCCGGCGCGGTGATGCAGAAGATCGACGAGCAGACCACGGCCGAGTCCGGGCAGGAGCTGCGCATGTTCCCGTCGACCCGCCGCGCCGCCTCGATCGGCGGCTTCATCGCCGGCGGCTCCGGCGGCATCGGCTCGATCACCTGGGGCGGCTTGCGCGATCTGGGCAACGTGCTGCGCCTGAAGATCGTCACCATGGAGGCCGAGCCGCGCGTCCTCGATCTCACCGGCGAGGATCTGCACAAGGTCATGCACGCCTATGGCACCAACGGCGTCATCACCGAGGTCGAGGTGCCGTTGGCGCCCGCCTATGACTGGGTCGACGTGATCGTCGGCTGCGACGACGCCATCGACGCGGCGCGCTACGGCAACGACCTCGCCCGCCAGGACGGCATCCTGAAGAAGCTGATCACCCCGATCGCCGCCCCGATCCCGCATGATTTCCTGACCCGGAACTACAGTTTCCCCCGGCGCGACCAGTCGATCGTGCTGCTGATGATCGCGCCCCAGGCCATGGACGCGTTCCTGGCCTTCCACGGCCGCACCAAGGGCACCGAGATCCTCTACCGGTCGGATACGGCGACCGAGACCGAGCGCGCCGAACTGCCGCCGGTCTACGAACTCTCCTGGAACCACACCACGCTCAACGCGCTCCGGGTCGACAAGGCGATCACCTATCTGCAGGTGCTGTACCCCTTTCCCGGCCAGATCGAACTGGCCGACCGCATCCACCGTCATTTCGGCGACGAGGTGCAGATGCATCTGGAGTTCGTGCGCTTCGACGGCGACATCACCTGCTTCGGCCTGCCGCTGGTGCGGTTCTCCACCGAGGAGCGGCTGGAGGAGATCATGGCGATCCACGAGGAGATGGGCGCGCCGATCTTCAACCCGCACCGCTATACCCTGGAGGAAGGCGGCATGAAGCAGACCGATGCGGTCCAACTCGCCTTCAAGAAGGAGGCCGACCCGCAGGGCCTGCTGAACCCCGGCAAGATGATCGCCTGGGACGACCCGGAGTTCGACTATTCCAGCCGCAAGACCTACCTGTTCCGCGGCCTGGAAGTGGCGGAGTAGATGTCGGGGAGATTGAGCGCTGACGCGCCAGCCGTCATCCCAGCCCCCTCACCTTCCCAATGCGTCGCATCGGGCCCCTCCCTCTCCCACAAGGGGAGAGGGGTTGTTCGACCAGCGCTGATTGAGAATCCTCTCCCCTTGTGGGAGAGGGAGGGACCCGCAGCGAAGCTGTGGGAGGGTGAGGGGTCTGCTGAAAACATCGTCAGTCGACTCCCATGAAGATCCTCGTCCTATTCGCCCACCCGGTGGAGACTAGCTTCCAGGCGGCACTGCATGCACGCGTCGTCGAAACACTGTCTGACGGCGGCCATACCGTCGACGATTGCGACCTCTACGCGGAGGATTTCGATCCGCGCCTGACCCGCGCCGAGCGCCGCGCCTATCACGAGCCGGATGCCGACCGGTCGGCGATCCAGCCCTATATCGACCGGCTGCAATCCGCCGAGGCGCTGGTGCTGGTCTTTCCGGTGTGGAATTTCGGCTATCCGGCGATCCTGAAAGGGTTTCTTCGACCGGGTGTTCCTGCCCGGCGTCAGCTTTCGCATGGTCGACGGCCAGGCGGTTCCGGCCCTGGACCACATCCGCCGCGTCGCCGCCATCGTCACCTATGGCGGCAGCCGGCTGCGGGCGATCCTGCTCGGCGATCCGGTGCGCAGATCGGTGGCCCGGGTGCTGCGGGCCCAGACCGTCGGCGCCCCGCTCAGCTACCTGGCGCAGTACGACATGAACCGCTCGACCGATGCCCGCCGGCGGCGCTTCCTGGATCGGGTCGGCGTGGAGATGGGGCGGTTCGGGTGAACATCCTGGTCGTCTATTGCCATCCGGTCGCCGAGAGCTTCAGTGCCGCCATCCGGGACACCGCCATGGAGGCCCTGCAACAGGCCGGACACCAGGTCCGCCTGCTCGACCTCTATGCCGAGGGTTTCGACCCGGTGATGGGCTGCGAGGAGCGCCGCGACTACCACACGCGGGAGGACTCAACGAGGCGCCGGTCGCCGACCACCTCGCCCTGCTGCGCGAGAGCGAGGGGCTGCTGTTCGTCTATCCGACCTGGTGGTACGGACTGCCGGCGATGCTGAAGGGCTGGCTCGACCGGGTCTGGGTGCCGCACGCCACCTTCACCCTGCCCGAGGACGGCGGAGCGATCCGCCCGCTGATGACCCATATCCGCTTCCTGGGCGCCGTCACCACCTGCGGCGCGCCCTGGTGGTGGAGCAAATTCGTCGGCGAGCCCGGCCGCCGCACGATCCTGCGCGGCATCCGGGCCCTGTGCGCCAGGCGCTGCCGGAAATTCTGGTTGGCCCATTACGAGATGGACAGCTCCACCGCGGAGAGCCGGGCGGCGTTTCTGGCGCGGCTGGGCCGGAAGCTGGCGCGGGTGACTTGACACGGAGCCTCTAAAACACCGGATGCCGAGACGCCGAAAGACACCCCAGGACAAGAAGGTCCTGAGCTATCAGAAGGACCGCCGCAACTGCTACGGCCAGAGCGACAAGGCGTCGCGCAAGGCCATTCCGCGGCACAAGCGGCTCGCTGCCCGCTCCCTGCGCCGTACCGCCAAGCTGGCCCTCGCCGCCACATCGGACGTGTCGATGGAGCCGACCAAACCGGCGCGCCGAAAGGGCTGGAAGAAACACCCGGACCGGCCGCTTGCCGACCATTTGGACCATGCCTACGATTATGGCCGCGACGGTCTGGACCAGCGGCGACAGGACAAGCGCGGGCTGCGCGCCGAGGCGAAGCGCCGGCTCAAGCGATCCCGATAGATGTCCCGGCTTTTCCCACCGGGACTGACCCGCGTATTGCTCGTGCCTAGTCCAGCCGCGTCAGCCTGAGAAGGTCGTTCCCCGACTCATCCGACAGGAACAGATACGAACCGTCGTAGCGATAGGATCTGGCGGCGTCGAGCGCGATGAAGTACCTGTCCTCCTGATCCATCATTGCGCCTGGGCAGGCGCGCCGGGTCGACGCCAACGGACCGAAGGTCAGCGAGTTCTCCTCGATCGCCACCGACCCGTTGAACTGGTTGCAGCCGCCGGAGCCGGAGACCCTGCCCTGATCGTCAAAGGCGATGGTCGACCGGGCGCGATCGATCACCCCACGGCCGCCGATATCCTCCACCAGCCAGTTTCCGTCCAACGGGGCCGAGCTCGTGCCCTGGGCGCAGGCGCCCAGGAGCACCGGATGCACGCTCTGCGGAAGACCGCTCGCCATCGACAACCAGCCTGGCCACCGCATAGCTGAACCGCTCGTCGATCATCGCCGGGTCTAGAGCAGATGGAATATCGGCACCGCCTCCCCCGTCGCGATCGCCGCCAACCGCGGCGCCGGCGCATCCTGGCGCGACACGTCATACAGCTCGACCTCGAGCGCCCCCGGCGGCAGGGCAATGCGCTCGCGATAGGTGCGGTACCCTGCAGAGTTTCGGCCGCCGCGGCAGCGGTGCCACGACAAATAGCCAGCAAGCCCACAACAATCCTACCTTGCGGGAATGTCGTATTCCTCCCTGCCCCTCTCACTGCACGGTCGCGCCATGCTCAACGTCGGGCGCAGGACTTCGGGCACGACCGCAATGCGCCTCAGACACGCAATCGGTGCAAGCGCCATGCAACACCGGGTCAGAGCCGTCAGGCACAATCCTGGATGGACGATCTGGTGACCCCTACGGGATTCGAACCCGTGTTGCCGCCGTGAAAGGGCGGTGTCCTAGGCCTCTAGACGAAGGGGTCGTTGGTCGAGAGCCGGCGGATAAGTAGCGATGCGGCGTGGCGAAATCAAGGGGTTTCGCCGCCGGGTCCTTTGCGTTCCAGACCGGGGCTCCGTCCTCGATCTGGAATTGCGCCCGCTCCTGCCGTTGCCAGCGGTCGACGCGCAGCAGGCCGGCGAGGTTGAGCGGGGCGCCGCCGGCGTCCAGCAGGGCGGTGCCGGGAAGCTCGGTGCCGGCGGCGCGGAAGGCGATCGCCTTCAGGCGGCCGCCCTCCGCTTGCCGGTCAGGAAACAGCTGACATGGTTGGTGCCGACCACCTTGGCGGCGACGGCCCGGGCGCCGGTCAGCACGAAGCGCGGCTCGGGATTGCCGGCGCCATAGGGGCCGAGCCGCTCGATGGTCGCGGCGAGGTCCGCCGTGGCGCCACCGACCGCTGAGGGTGCCGTCGAAATCGCTGACCGGGATCAGCGGCCCGCCGGCCTGGCCGCGCACATGGTCGTGCAGGAATCTCGCCGAGCGCCGCGATACCTGGTCCGCCGCCACGGTGAAGCCGGCCGCCATGGGATGGCCGCCGCCGGTCATCAGCAGCCGGCATGGCGCGCCTCGGCCACCGCCGCGCCGATATCGACGCCCGGCACCGAGCGGCAGGAGGCGCGGCCGACATCGCCCTCCAGCGCCACCACGCAGGCCGGACGGTCGTACCGCTCCTTCAGCCGTCCGGCGACGATGCCGATCACGCCCGGATGCCAGCCCTCGTCCGGTGGCCAGCGCCACCGGGCCCAGGGATCGGGCTGCCGTCGAGCTGCTCGGTCGCCTGGCGCAGCACCTCGGCCTCGATCGCCTTGCGGTCGTCGTTGTGGCTGTCGAGGATCGCCGCGATCTCGGCCGCCTCGGCCGCATCCTCGGTGCTGAGCAGCCGGGCGCCGAGGTCGGACGCGGCCGATGCGGCCGCCGGCATTGACCCGCGGCCCAGGATGTAGCCGAGATGATAGGCGCCGATGCGCTCCTTGACCCGGCCACGTCGGCCAGTCGCCCGCCGATGCCGATGATTGGTGCCGTCGCGCCATCACCTTGAGCCCCTGGATCACCAGGGCGCGGTTGAGGCCGGTGAGCGGCACCACGTCGCAGACCGTGCCGAGAGCCACCAGATCCAGCAGGTCGAGCAGGTCCGGCGTCGGCCGAACGGTCCGTCCGAGCGCCCCGTCACGGCGCAGCGCCCGGTTGACCGCCACCAGGGTCAGGAAGGTCACGCCGCAGGCCGCCAGGTGGCCGAGGCCGCTGGTGTCGTCCAGCCGGTTCGGATTGACCACCGCATGGGCGGCCGGCAGCTCCGCCGCCGCGGCATGGTGGTCCAGCACGATCACCTCCAGCCCGGTACCCGCTTTCGCCGCGGCCAGGGGCTCCAGCGCGGTGGTGCCGCAATCGACGGTGATGACCAGCCCCGCCCCCGCCTCGCGCAACCGCCCCAGCGCCGGCGCGTTCGGGCCGTAGCCCTCGGCCATGCGGTCGGGGATGTGCAGCAGCGGATCGCCGCCCAGCGCCCGCAGGTAGCGCAGCAGCAGCGCGGCGGAGGTCGCGCCGTCGACATCGTAATCGCCGAACACCGCGATCCGCTCGCCGCGGCGATCGCCCGGGCGATGCGGTCGGCGGCGCGGTCCATGTCCTTCAGCGCCGAAGGGTCCGGCATCAGCGCGGCTCGCAGGGTCGGATCGAGATAGGACTCAAGCGCCGGTCCACGGAGATGCCTCGCGCCGCCAGGATCCGCCCGACCATCTCCGGCAATCCGTGACGCTGGCTGAGCGCCAGCGACAGCCGCTCATCGACCGCATGGCAGCTGCCATCGCCGCCCCAGAAAGCGAGCGCTCGACGACCCAGTCAGCGCGGGCCTCCGGAACGCCGGTGGCCATTCGAGGGGAAGCGGTCAGCGGCAGCAGGGCCGTGCACCGGCTGCAATCGGGCGATGGCGCCCGCGAGATCCCTAGAGGAAAGGGGATCGAGCGTTTTGGTTACCCGTTGCATGACGGTCTCAGCCTCTGAACGGAATGCCAACTGAGTGAAGCCGGCACGATGGTAGCGTTCGCGCAGACCGGCTCGGACGACGTTGTATCACGCGGCACTCCGGGTGCCATCCGGTGGCGCAACGATTGGATCACGCATCGCTTGCGGTCCCACGTCGACCTGCCGCCATGGCGCGGCGAGCGACGGCCGCGGCTTCCGCTGCCTCCTTATGCGATCCACGTTGCCGAGAATCCGGTCTTGCGGGTGAAGTTGTGGCGGGCCTCGATCTCACGGACGGTGCCGCTCTTGGAGCGCATGACGATGGAATGGGTGACGGCGCCGTTGGCGAAGCGGCGCACGCCGCGCAGCATCGGGCCGGTGGTCACGCCGGTGGCGGCGAACATCACGTCGCCGGACGCCATCTCGCCCATGCCGAAGACCTTGTTCAGGTCCTCCACGCCGTAGCGCGTGGCCCGCTCCTTCTCCTCGTCGTTGCGGAACGCCAGCCGGCCCTGCATCTGGCCGCCGATGCAGCGCAGCGCCGCCGCCGCCAGCACGCCCTCGGGCGCGCCGCCGATGCCCATATACATGTCGACGCCGGTCTCGGGCTGCGAGGTGGCGATGATGCCGGAAGACGTCGCCGTCGGAGATCAGCATGATCCGGGCCCCGGCTGTCGCGGACCTTGGCGATCAGGGCTCGCCATGGCGCGGCCGGTCCAGGATGCAGACCACCAGGTCCGACGACGTCGGAGCGCCGCGCCAGGGCCAGGGATTTCAGGTTCTGGGCCGGTGTCGCGTCCAGATCGATCAGATCGTCCGGCAGGCCGCCGCCGACCGCGATCTTCTCCATATAGGTGTCCGGCGCGTGCAGGAAGCCGCCCTTGTTGGCCATGGCGATGACAGCCAGCGCGTTCGGGCCGCCCTTGGCGGTGATGGTGGTAGCCCTCCAGCGGATCGAGGGCGATGTCGATTTCCGGCCCCTTGCCGACGCCGACCTTCTCGCCGATGATACAGCATCGGCGCCTCGTCGCGCTCGCCCTCGCCGATCACCACCTCGCCGTCGATCGTAGAGGCTGTTCAGCGCCTGCGCGCATGGCGTCAGGACGGCTGCCTGGTCGAGCCTGCCGCTCGTCGCCGCGGATCCCATCAGCAGGGACGCCGACAGGGCGGCAGCCTCGGTGACCCGCACCACCTCCAGTCGCCAGGTTGCGGTCCATCACCCAGGTACCGGTCGGACATGTCCTCCCCCGTTCTTGATTGCTTATGCCTGGCCAAGGCGGCGGCCGGCAGTCATGGCTTGCCGGTCAGTGTATCAGAGGTTCGATGCGGATGAGACGCGGTCGGCTCCAGGACGGCATCGATTTGTGCGTTGATCTTGTCGCAGTGCCTGGCGTCATGGCGGATTCGTCGGTCTCATGGGTGGTGATGACGACCGGCACCGCCTCGCTGGTCGAGCGTCCGTGCTGCAGCAGGCTCTCCAGCGAGATCTCGGTGTCGCGCATGGCGGCGGCGATGTCGGCGATGACGCCGGGCTGGTCGACCACCATCAGCCGCAGATAGTAGGCGCCATGGCGCCGCTCCATCGGCACCACCGGCAGCCGGCGCAGGCTGGCCGCCGGTGCGCCCAGGGCCGGCGCGCCGGTCGCCGCGGGCGATATCGATCAGGTCGGCGACCACGGCCGAGGCGGTCGGACCCGGCCCCGGCGCCACGGCCGACCATCATCACCTGATCGACGAAATCGCCCTGGGCCACGACCGCGTTGAACACACCTTCCACCGCGGCGATCGCGGCGCCGGCGGAACCATGCAGGGATGGACCCGCATCTCGATGCCGTCCGGCCGCTCGCCTGGCCAGGCCCAGCAGCTTGATGCGATAGCCGAGCTCCTCGGCGAAGCCGATATCCAGCGCCGAGACATGGCGGATGCCCTCGACATGCACCTGAGTCGAAAGCGACCCGGGTGTTGAAGGCGATCGCCGCCAGGATCGCCAGCTTGTGCGCCGCGTCGACGCCGTCGATGTCGAAGCTGGGATCGGCCTCGGCATAGCCATGGGCCTGGGCTTCGTCCAGCACGATCCGCGAAATCGCGGCCACTGTCGCGCATGGCCGACAGGATGTAGTTGCAGGTGCCGTTGAGGATGCCGGAGATGCTGGATGATGCGGTTCGCCGCCAGCCCCTCGCGCAACCCCTTGATGATCGGGATGCCGCCGGCCACCGCCGCTTCGTAGGCCAGGGTGACGCCGGCCGCCTCCGCCGCGATCGGCCAGAGCGATACCATGCTCGGCCATCAGCGCCTTGTTGGCGGTAACCACATGCCGGCCCTGGGCAAAGGCGGCCTCGGTCAGATCCCTGGCGATGCCGTCGGAGCCGCCGATCAGTTCGACCACCACGTCGCAATCGGCCTCGGTCGCCAGCGCCATGGCATCGTCGAACCAGGGGACGCCGGACAGGTCGACGCCGCGGTCGCGGCTTTGGTCGCGCGCCGAGACAGCGGTCAGCGCGATCGGTCGGCCGCAGCGTTCCGCCAGCATGCCGCCATTGTCCCGCAGCAGGCGAACTACGCCGGCGCCAACCGTACCGAGGCCGGCCACACCCACTTTCAGAGGAGTCACGACGCCGCCACCGCGTTATGGTCGCCGTCGCGGTCGAGCGGCGGGTTGGCCAGGAAGCTCTTGATGCTGCGCACCGCCTGGCGGATGCGGTGCTTGTTCTCGACCAGGGCGATCCGAACATAACCCCTCGCCGTATTCGCCGAAGCCGACACCGGGCGACACCGCGACCTTGGCGTGGTGCAGCAGCAGCTTGGAGAACTCCAGCGAGCCCAGATCGGCAAAGGCCGGCGGGACCGGCGCCCAGGCAAACATGGTGGCGGCCGGGCGCGGCACGTCCCAGCCGGCCGAGGTGTCAAGTCCGTCGATCAGCACGTCGCGGCGCTCGCGATATAGCGTGCGAACCTCGTCGACGCAGTCCTGCGGCCCGTTCAGCGCCGCCGTCGCCGCCACCTGGATCGGCGTGAAGGCGCCGTAGTCGAGATAGGATTTCACCCGCGCCAGGGCCGCCACCAGCTTGGCGTCGCCGGCCGCGAAGCCGATCCGCCAACCGGGCATGGAATAGGTCTTGCTGAGCGAGGTGAATTCGACCGAGATCTCCCGCGCCTCGGGGATCTCCAGGATCGACGGCGGCGGCGCGTCGTCGAAATAGATCTCGGCATAGGCCAGATCGGACAGGATGTAGATCTCGTGCTCACGGCAGAATTCGACGATCGGCCGGTAGAAATCCAGATCGACCACCTCGGCGGTCGGGTTGGACGGGTAGTTCAGCACCAGCGCCGTCGGCTTCGGGACGCTGTGGCGCACCGAGCGCTCGAGCTGCTCCATCAGGTCGATGCCCGGGGCCATCGGCAGGCTGCGAATGGCGGCGCCTGCAATGATGAATCCGAACATGTGGATCGGGTAGCTGGGGTTCGGCGCCAGGATGATATCGCCCGGGCTGGCGATCGCCTGCGCCAGGTTGGCCAGCCCCTCCTTTGACCCCAGGGTCACGATGGCCTCGCGCTCCGGGTCCAGATCGACGTTGAACCGGCGCTTGTAATAGGCGGTCAAGGCCCGGCGCAGGCCGGGAATCCCGCGGGAATTGGAATAGCGATGGGTCTTGGGGTTCTGCACCGCCTCGACCAGCTTCTCCACGATATGGGGCGGTGTGGGGCTGTCCGGGTTGCCCATGCCCAGATCAATGATGTCCTCGCCGGCGGCCCGGGCCTGCGCCTTCATGGCGTTGACCTCGGCAAAGACGTAAGGCGGCAACCGCTTGATCCGGTGGAATTGCTGCTCGATCACTTCGCTCTCCCGCCTGGCGCCCATGCGATCCGTTACCCGGCGGCCATGGCGGCGTATCTGTGGACCCGTCGGGGCCGGCCTTCAGGGCCGGCGACGCGCACCTTCTACCGTCGGTGGCGTCAATAATCGAGGTAAATTACGGCGTGTCCGTGATCCGATTCACCGCCGGACGCTCCCAGCTCGGTGTCGATCCGAGTAGGGGGCACTCCCATACGGATAAGCGTCTGGCCGATCGCCGCCATCTGGCGCTGCGAGAGGTCCGTGCTGGCGCCGGCGCCGCCATGGCCGACCACGCGGACGCCGCCGCCGATGGACTGCTGCTCGCGCGCCACCTGGCTCAGCACATCGACCATCTGCTCGTCCAGATCATCGGATCCGGCGGCAAAGAACACCGTGGCGACCTGCACCGACACGCCGGGTCGCGCGCCCGCGACCAGCCCGGTGGAGGACCTGGCGACCGGAATGTCCTGCATGGTCTCTGTCAGTTCGGGAAGCGGCTCCGGCGCAAGTGGACTCGGCGTCGCGTCGGGATCGCCTCCTTGGGCCGTGTCGAGGTCGGCCTCCAGCCGCCGGCGACGCTCGGCCAGCTCTTCCGCCGTCGGCAGACCCTCCGGCCGCTCCGGCACGTCCGACACCCTTGGATATCGTGGTGTCTGCCCCCGGTCGCCGGTACAAGCCGCCAGGAGCATCGCAAGCGCCAGACCGGCCGACATGAGAATTGCCCGGCTATCGAATCGCTGCGGTCGGATGGGCGGAGCGTTGGCCAAGGATGCCTTTGTCTTTCCGAGCAGCCGAACACGGCCCGGCGGGCCACGGCCACCTTGAGTGTTTGCCGATGCAAATCCGCAGGTATGATCGTGTATGAAATCGGCTGAATCATCAAGTGCGGCCGCCGCGGAACCGTCACCGGCATGGCCGGTGCGCCGTGACCAGGACGGTTGACGGACAATGCGGCGGCGGAGACCGCCGCGCGATCCGAGGTTGAGAGACAATGGCCGACCAGAGCGACGGCAACTCCGGGGGCTTCTGCAGGGACCCCCAACGGCGAACAACCCGGCAAATGCCGGACCCGGTCGCCATGGGCAAGGCGATGACCGACATCGCCGAACGCAGCCAGCGCCTGGTGAGCGATTTCCTGGCCCGCCAGGCGCAGGACGGGGCGCCGGCGTCCTTCGATCCGCTGAACGTGGGCAACGCATTCCTGGAGATGACCACCAAGATGATGGCCGACCCGGCCATGGTCATGCGCGCCCAGATGACCCTGTGGCAGGACTACATGACCCTGTGGCAGCACACGACCCAGCGCATGATGGGACAGGAGGCCGGAGCCGGTCGCCATGCCCCGGAGAAGGGCGACCGCCGCTTCAAGCCGACGCCGCCTGGGACGAGAACGCGCTGTTCGACTACATCAAGCAGTCCTACTTGCTCAGCGCGCGCTGGATGCAGTCGACCGTGGGCGAGGTCGAGGGGCTGGACGGCAAGACCGCCAAGAAGGTCGATTTCTATACCCGCCAGTTCGTCGATGCGATGGCGCCGTCCAACTTCGTCATGACCAATCCCGAGGTTCTGCGCAAGACCATCGAGTCCGGCGGCGAGAACCTGGTCAAGGGTCTCGACAACCTGCTGGAGGACCTGGAGCGCGGCAAGGGCAAGCTGTCGATCAAGATGACCGACACCGAGGCGTTCACGGTGGGCGAGAACATCGCCACCACGCCCGGCAAGGTGGTCTATCCAGAACGATCTGATGCAGTTGATCCAGTACAGCGCCGACCACCGAGGAGGTCTACAAGACGGCCGCTTGCTGATCATGCCGCCCTGGATCAACAAGTTCTACATCCTGGACCTGCGGGCCAAGAACAGCTTCATCAAATGGGCCGTAGGAGCAGGGGCTGACGGTGTTCGTCGTCTCCTGGGTCAATCCGGAGCGAGGACGTTGGCCGCGCAAGTCCTTCGAGGACTACATGCTGGAAGGCCCGCTGGCCGCCCTGGACGCCGTCGAGCAGGCGACCGGCGAGAAAGAGGTCAACGTCGATCGGCTATTGCCTGGGCGGCACGCTGCTGTCCGCCACCCTGGCCTATATGGATGTGAAGGAGCGACAAGCGCGGTTCAAGAGCGCTACCTTCTTCACCACCATGACCGACTTTCTCCGAAGCCGGGGAGCTGTCGGTGTTCATCGACGAGGAGCAGCTCGCCGCGCTGGAATCGAAGATGAACGAGACCGGCTATCTGGAAGCCTCGTCCATGGCGACCACCTTCAACATGCTGCGCGCCAACGATCTGATCTGGTCGTTCGTGGTCAACAACTACCTGCTGGGCAAGGATCCGTTCCCGTTCGACCTGTTGTACTGGAACAGCGATTCCACCCGCATGCCGGCGGCTGATGCACAGCTTCTATCTGCGCAACATGTACCAGGAAAACCTGCTGATCGAACCCGGCGGCATCACCCTGTGACGGGGTGCCGATCGATCTCGACCCGGGTGAAGACGCCGAGCTTCTTCCTGTCGACGCGGGAGGACCACATCGCGCCGTGGAAATCGACCTATGCCGGCGACCCGGATCTTCTCCGGCCCGGTCCGTTTCTGCCTCAGCGCGTCCGGCCACATCGCCGGCGTGGTCAACCCGCCGGCGGCGGAGAAATACTGCCACTGGACCAATGCCAAGACGCCGAAGACCTCGGACAGCTGGTTGAAGACGGCGGAGAAGCACGACGGTTCCTGGTGGCCGGAATGGGGCAAGTGGATCGCCAAGCACAGCGGCGCCAAGATCCCCGCCCGGCAGCCGGGCGACGGCAAGCTCAAGCCACTCGAGGACGCACCGGGCAGCTACGTCGCGAGCCGGGTGGTGTAACGCGCCGGACGTCCGCGGTTCTCGAGACCGCGGCGACTTGGCGGGGAGTCAGGATTGTATCGTGCCGGATGGCGCTGGGAGTGCCTGTACGGCACCGCCCGAGCTACCGTCGCCGCCGCCGTCAGCCCTCAGCCAGATACTCCGCGGCCAGCGCCGCATAGCGGCGGGCCGATTCGGCAAAGTACGCCGCCTCCTGCTCCGTCAGGTCCCGTGTATGCCGTGCCGGCCGGCCGGTCCAGAGCTGCCCGGAAAGGACGCGCTTGCCCGGCGTGACCAGGGCGCCGGCGGCGACCATGGCGCCGGGCTCGACCTCCGCGTCGTCCATGATGCAGGCCTGCATGCCGATGAAGCAGCCATCGCCCAGGGTGCAGGCATGGACGATCGCCGATGTGGCCGATGGTGACGCCGTCGCCGATATAGGTGCCCTGCCCGTCCTTGGAGACATGGATGACGGTGCCGTCCTGGATATTGGTGCCGGCGCCGATGCGGATCTCGTTGACGTCGCCGCGCACGGTGCAGGCGAACCAGACGCCGCTGCCGGCACCGATCTCCACATCGCCGATCACCGCCGCGTTCGGCGCCACCCAGACATCCGGGCGCGAGGGTCGGCAGGACGCCCCGATAGGGCAGGATCAGACCGGCCATGCCCTCAGGCGGCCGACGAGGTCGGCGGCGCCAGGCCGGTCGCCTCGTCGACGCCGAGCAGCAGGTTCAGGGTCTGCACCGCCTGGCCGGATGCGCCCTTGCCGAGATTGTCGAGCACGCCCGACACCACCGCCTGGCCGGCCTCCGCATTGTGGAAGACGTGCAGGCGCAGCTCGTTGGTGCCGTTCAGCGCCTCCGGGTCGAGCCGGTCCATGTCGGCGGTCTCCTCCAGCGGCGCGACGGTCACGAAGCGCTCGCCGGCGTAATGGGCCGCCAGCGTGGCCTGGACATCCTGCGGCGTCGGCGTGCCCGGCACCGCCCAGAGCGGCAGCGGCAGATGCACCGCCATGCCCTGGCGATAGCGGCCGACGCTGGGCAGGAACACCGGCGCATGGGTGAGGCCGCCCCAGCGGGTGACTTCCGGCAAATGCTTGTGCTTCAGCCATAGCCCGTAGAAATGCACGGTGGTGTCGATGAACTCGGGCGCGTCGGGGTCCTCGAACGCCGCGATCAGCGCCTTGCCGCCGCCGGAATAGCCCGGACACGCCGGACAGCGTGACCGGAAAGTCCGCCGGCAGCAGCCCGGCCCGCACCAGCGGGTTCAGCATGGCCACCGCGGTGATGGCATAGCAGCCCGGGTTGGCGATCCGGGTCGAAGCCAGGATCGCCTCGCGATGGCCGGGGCCGTATTCCGGAAAGCCGTAGGCCCAGCCTTCCTGGGTCCGATGCGCGGTGGAGGCGTCGATCACCTTGACCGACGGGTTGTCGATCAGCGCCACGGCTTCCAGGGCCGCCGCGTCGGGCAGGCAGAGGATCGCCACATCGGCGGCGTTCAGCGCCTCGCGGCGGCGGGCGGTATCCTTGCGCTCGGCCTCGCCGAGCCGCAGCAGTTCCAAATCCCGCCGGCCGGCCAGCCGTTCGGCGATCTGCAGGCCGGTGGTGCCGGCCTCCCCGTCGATGAACACCGTCGCCGTCGCTGTCATGCCGGCAGGCCTGGTCCTATACGAAAATGCCCAGACAGCGTCGCCGGCGATGCCGCGAAGGCGGGGATCCAGCAACTCTATACAAAACCGCCCCGGGTTCCCGAAACGCGAAAGGGGCCCGCCGGCGTCCGGCAGGCCCCTCTTTCGGGATCGGTATCCTGTCGGCGCGGCTTACCGCTTGGAGAACTGGAAGCTTCGGCGGGCCTTGGCCTTGCCGTACTTCTTGCGCTCGACGGTTCGGCTGTCGCGGGTCAGGAAGCCGCCGGACCTCAGGGAGCCGTGCAGCTCCGGCTCGTAGTTCAGCAGCGCCCGGCTGATGCCGTGCCGCACCGCGCCGGCCTGGCCGGACAGCCCGCCGCCCTTCACCGTGGCGACCACGTCGTACTGGTCGCGCCGCTCGGTCGACGTCGAAAGGCTGGCTGATGATCATCCGCAGCACCGGCCGCGCGAAATAGACCTCCTGGTCGCGGCCGTTGACGGTGATCTTGCCGGTGCCCGGCTTGATCCACACCCGCGACACCGCGTCCTTGCGGCGGCCGGTGGCGTAGGCGCGGCCCTGGGCGTCCAGCTTCTGCTCGTATTTCGGAGCCTCCGGCTCGGCGACCGGCCAGATCCTGCAGGTCGGACAGTGTCTGTGTCTCGGCCATGGGCCTACCTCTTGTTCTTCGGGTTCATGGAGGCGATATCCAGCACCTCCGGCTGCTGCGCGGCGTGGGGATGCTCGGCGCCGGCATAGACCTTGAGGTTGCCCATGACCTGCGGCCCAGCGGCCCGCGCGGCATCATCCGCTCGACCGCCTTCATGCACCACCCGCTCGGGATGGCGGCCGTCGAGGATCTGGCCCTTGGTGCGGCCCTTGACGCCGCCCGGATAGCCGGTGTGCCAGTGGAAGACGTCCTGGTCGCGCTTGCGGCCGGTCAGCCGGACCTTCTCGGCATTGATGACGATGATGTTGTCGCCGGTATCGACATGCGGGGTGAAGATGGGCTTGTGCTTGCCGCGCAGCCTGAGCGCGATTGCGCTGGCCAGACGGCCCAGCACCACGCCCTCGGCGTCGACCACGTACCACTTCTTCTCCACCTCGGAGGCTTTCGCGGAATAGGTCTTCATTGATCTCACATCCTGGACGGACCGATGCCCAGGCATCGGAAGCGGCGGTGTTCTAGCTGGGAGGTCGGCGGCGCTGTCAACTGGAAAACCGGCATGAAAACAGCTGTTTTATCCCCACGGTATTATTATACCGCGACTGAGTTTCAGGCCCAACCATCCCTGCCGACTCGTCACCGCGGCGGAATCGAATACGTCCCCGTGACGCATGCGCCACCGGGTCGTCCTCGCACTTCGTCGGAGCGCAGCAGGACTTCGCCATAGGCCAGCCGGCGTTGCCAAGCTTCAGGAGGCGGCCTTGCCGCGAGCACCCCGACCGGGGCCGGGCACGGCGCCGCTAGGAAGTTGATGGTCATGCTGGTCGTCACCGCCAACTCGATGCGGCCGATGCGGCTCAGCACCGCGCCGTACAGCGCCACATCGGCGAGGCCGAACAGCGCCGGCCGCCGGCCGATGGTGCCGCCGGGGCGGATGAAATCCTCGCGATAGGGCATGTACAGGTCGATCCGGCCGTCGCCTCATTGCATCGACCCGGACGTTGAAGCCGCCGACCAGGGGCACCTCGTCGCGGACCAGCTCTTCGAATTCCGCCGCCTCGATCACCGCCCCTCCCCTTTCTACACCGTTCGCTCTGTGATACCGGCCCGGCGGCCAGGGAAAATCTGTTGAATTCCGCGACCCGATCCTGTCCAGTGTGCGGCCCCGCCGCCGAGGCGGCAACCGCACCGTGTTCTGGCCGAACAGCTGGTAGTAGACTTGCCATTGGGGGCCAAGAGTTGGGAGGATAATCATGAGCGCGGCAGATTTTCCGAGCGTGCGATCGGCCAGGGACCGGGCCAAGGCGGTGACCGCCAAGGGTGGCCGGCGAAGGGCCGGTGCTGTTGCGCGACGATGCCGACGGCGTCGCCACCCTGACGCTGAACCGGCCGGCGGCGCGCAATGCGCTTTCGAGCGCACTGATGGCGCAGCTTCACGAGGCAACTGGAAGAGCTGGCCGAGGATCGCAGCGTCAAGGTGGTGGTCATCGCCGGCCAACGGGCCGGCCTTCTGCGCCGGGCACGATCTGAAGGAGTTGCGGGCCAATCCCGGCCGCGAATTCTATCAGCGGCTATTCCGGCAATGCTCGCGCCTGATGCTGGCGATCGTCAACCTGCCCAAACCGGTCATCGCCAAGGTGCACGGCATCGCGACGGCCGCCGGCTGCCAGTTGGTCGCCAGCTGCGATCTGGCGGTCGCGTCGGATCAGGCGCGGTTTGCCACGCCGGGGGTCAATATCGGCCTGTTCTGCTCGACCCCGATGGTCGCGCTGAGCCGCACCGTCGGTCGCAAGGCGGCGATGGAGATGCTGCTGACCGGAGACATGGTGTCGGCCCCCGAGGCGCGGCGGCTGGGGTTGATCAACCGGGTCGTCGCACCCGACGCGCTGGACGGCGAAACCGATGGCCTGGCGCGCCAAATCGCCGACAAGTCGCCTCTGGTGCTGGCGATTGGCAAGGAGGCGTTCTATCGGCAGGCGGAGATGGAACTGAAGGACGCCTACGACCACGCCAGCGAGGTCATGACCCGCAACATGCTGGCCCGGGACGCCGAGGAAGGCATCGACGCGTTCATCGAGAAGCGGGCGCCGAAATGGACCGGTCGGTAGTGGTGCGGAACGGCAGTCAGGCGTTGGCCGCGAGGCAGTGCGGGCCGGGTTCCGATCCGATCCTGCGGGCCGCGCTGAAGTCCCGGCAATGCAACAGCACGACCACATCCTTCGACAGGCTCGGGATGAGGGATCCAGGGGGCATCACATGCCACCGGCACCCTCATCCCGGGCCTGTCGAAGGGTGAGGTTGGCGACGCCAGCGCCACCGAGCCGGTCTAAGAACATGCCAGACCATGACAGCTACGACGACACGGTCCTGCGCGGCGTTCTGGATCAGGTGAAGACCATCGCCATGGTCGGGGCCAGCCCGCATTGGAACCGGCCGAGCTATTTCGCGATGAAATACCTGCAGGCCAAGGGCTACCGGGTGATCCCGGTCAATCCGCGCGCTGCCGGCCAGGAGATCCTGGGCGAAACCGTGCACGCCGGACTTGCCGATGTTCCGGGCCCGGTCGACATGGTACAGGTCTTCCGGAATTCCGAGGCCGCCGGGCCGATCGTCGACGAGGCGCTTGCGCTGCCGTCGCCGCCGCCGGTTGTCTGGATGCAGTTGGGCGTGCGCAACGACGCCGCGGCCGAACGGGCCGAGGCGGCGGGGTGCACGGTTGTCATGAACCGATGCCCGAAGATCGAATGGGCCCGGCTCAATGGGGAGTTGGGCTGGACAGGGTTCCGTTCGGGCGTGATCTCTTCGAAGAAAAGGAAACTTAAAAAATGACCGACAGCAGGACACCGGGTTTCGACACCCTTGCCATCCATGCCGGCGCCGCGCCGGACCCGGCGACCGGCGCGCGCCAGACGCCGATCTACCAGACCACGTCATACGTGTTTGACGATGTCGACCACGCCGCATCGCTGTTCAACCTGCAGAAGCTGGGTTTCATCTATTCGCGGCTGACCAACCCGACGGTTTCGGTGCTGGAGGAAAGGCTGGCCAGCCTGGAAGGCGGCGTTGGTGCCACGGCCACCGCATCCGGCCATGCGGCCCAGCTTCTGGCGCTGTTTCCGTTCATGGAGCCGGGCGCGGAGATCGTCGCGGCGCGCAAGCTTTATGGCGGCTCGATCAACCAGATGGGCAACAGCTTCAAGCGTGCCTTTGGCTGGAAGACCACCTTCGTCGACAGCGACGACCCGGAGAACTTCCGCGCCGCGCTCACCGAGAACACCCGCGCCATCTTCGTCGAGAGCCTGGCCAATCCGGGCGGCGTGGTCACTGATTTGGAAGCGGTCTCGGCTATCGCCAAGGAAGCCGGCATTCCGCTGATCGTCGACAACACTATGGCGACGCCCTATCTGTGCCGGCCGATCGAGCATGGCGCCGACATCGTGGTGCATTCGACGACCAAGTTCCTCTCCGGCAACGGCACGTCGGTCGGCGGCATCGTGGTCGACAGCGGCAAGTTCAACTGGGCCCAGAGCGACAAGTTCGCCGGCCTGACGGCCGAGGACCCGGGCTATCACGGGCTGAAGTTCTTCGAGACCTTCGGCGAGCTGGCCTACACCTTCCACGGCCATGCCGTCGGCCTGCGCGACCTGGGCGTCAACCAGCAGCCGATGAACGCCTTCCTCACCCTGCTGGGTATCGAGACCCTGTCGCTGCGCATGGAGCGGCACTGCCAGAACGCGCAGGCGGTGGCGGAATACCTGGAAGGCCATCCGCAGGTGGACTGGGTCGAATTTGCCGGCCTGCCCTCCTCGCCCTATCATGCGCTGGCCGGCAAATACGTTCCCAAGGGCACCGGCGCGGTCTTCACCATCGGCCTGAAGGGCGGTTACGAGGCCGGCGTGAAAATGGTGGAGAGCGTGGAGATGCTGAGCCACCTGGCCAATATCGGCGATGCCCGCTCGCTGATCATCCATCCCGCCTCGACCACCCACCGGCAACTCTCGGTCGAGGAACTGGAGGCGGCCGGGGCCGGGCCGGACGTGGTTCGACTGTCGATCGGCATCGAGACCGCCGCCGACATCATCGCCGACATCGATCAGGCGCTGGACAAGGTCGCCGCGGCCACACCGGCGGCGGCGGAATAGGCTCTCGTCGGTAGCCTGGCGATCGAGTTTCTCACCCTCTCGACGCCCCCCCGGGGAGGGTGAGGATCGCCGTCGATCGCCATGACCGCCTGTCTGATCCACTCCCCGGGATACGACCTGACCCTGTATGGCCTGGAACGGCTGCATCCGTTCGATGGCCGGAAATACAGCCGGGCCCGGGGACGGATCTTGGCAGCCCTGGGCGAACGGACGGACGATCTCTGGGAGGAGCCAGCGGCACCGGTGTCGGACGACGATCTGCGCCTGGTGCACACCCAGGATTATCTGGACACGCTGGCGACCTCGCCGGCGACCATCGCCACCGCCCTGGAAATGCCGTTCCTGCGGTTCCTGCCGCACAAGATCCTGCAAAGCCGCCTGCTGACGCCGATGCGGCTGGCGGTCCAGGGCACGATCCAGGCGATGGGCCACGCGCTCGACGGCACCACGGCAATGAATGTCGGCGGCGGTTATCACCACGCCTTCCCCGACCATGGCGAGGGATTCTGCCTGTATGCCGACATTCCCGTCGCCCTCGCCCATCACCGCGAGGCCGGCGCCATCACTCCCGACGAGCCGGTCCTGCTGATCGATTTGGATGCGCATCGCGGCAACGGCTTCTTCGCGGCCCTCGAGGCCGACCCGGCGGTGCACATCCTCGATCTCTACAACGCGCAACGCTACCCCGGCCTCTTCGACGGCGACGAGGACAGGCATCCGTATTTGGTGCCGATGCGCGCCGGCCTGACCGACGCGCAGTACAAGTCCGCCCTGGACCGGGAACTGCCGGAGTTCCTGGAGTCGGTCGCGACACCCCGGCTCGCAATCTACAACGCCGGCACCGACATCATCGCCGGCGACCCGCTCGGCGGCCTGGACGTCAGCTATGACGGCGTGGCCGCCCGCGACCGCCTGGTCGTCGACACCTTGGCCGAGCGAGACATCCCCACCGTCATCGTCACAAGCGGCGGCTACAGCGACGCGTCGCACCGCCTGATCGCCGACCTAGCGATCTATCTGGTGCAAAGTGCGCCGAGCGCCGGCAGGGGCATCTGACGCAATTTCAGTCCTGGAGTCACCGAGGTGTAGAGCGGCCCCGGCGCGGTGGGCAAAACCGGTTATCTTGACCAGGAGCCGGCCAAGCAGATTGCGCCTGGCGATCGGTAATCAGCGCTCCGTTGTCAAATTGCAGCTCGGACGTTCCATCATTTGGCAGGTGTTGGACCAGTAACTTCTGCCCGCCAACTGAGGATGGCTGCGGCACGTAGTGATCGCAGTCTCGCGAGCGGTGGCAGCCGACGAACCGATAGCAACATCCTCAGGTCGCTGCCGGCCTCGGGTCCCCGCAATTGCCGCGCACTGACCACTGCCGAAGACGGCGCGAACCTCGCAGAAGGAGCCACACTCCCTAAGCGCACAGGATTCTGCCAATTGAGCTGTAGGCTGATCGACGCAAACACCTGATCTGAAGACGGTCTTCGTGGTGATGGCGATCGCACCGAAATAGTCGGGACCCACCACCGATTGTTCCGGAGGAGGATCGGCGACCAGGACCGGGTCAGTCAGCTGACTCTCGCTCGCGATCGCGGAGGTATCATTGCCAGCCAGCGGTTCGTGGCCTACCACCAGGCTCTCCAGGGTGGCAGTATCCGACGGCGCCGACCATGCGATGATTGTCTCGTCGGTCGTCGTCGCGCTGCTACCGGACGCCTGCTCTGCCTGTGTGGCTGCCGCCGTTTGAGCCGCGCCGGTTCGCTGTGTTCCCGTCACCCTCGCGGTTGCCGACCATACCATCGTGGTCCAGACCTCGCCCGCCGGGACCGGGCCATCTGCGTGGATTTCGGGCTCGGTCTTCACGAACAGATCCGTCACGATCGCGTCCGCCAGACTGCTCAGCCCGGTATCGATCATGGAGCGGAGCAGGCTGGCATCATCCTCGGCCACCTCGAAATAATCTCGCGAAGGGCTCCGGTATTTCCATTCGCGCTGGTAGATCGTGACCTGGTCGCTGGCACGAACGAGGCGGGCTCGGGCCGACAAGACGATCGAGAGGTCTGGATCCCAGTCGCCACGAGACTCGATCCTCATGTGGGTAATGCCGATCTCAATGCGGCTGTCGGACAAGTCCTGCGTCACTCCCTCGTGGCCGCCGATCTCGGTCAACGCCGTCCCCTCGGCAGTCGGCGGGATTCCTACGCGGTAGCTGCCGCCGGCCGCCCGGAGGTAGTCGAACAGGCCTTCGGTCAACCTGGCCTCGGCAAGGGCGGCGTCTATGTTTGCGCTGGCCGCTTCCACCTCTTCCTCAGTGTGTGCGATGCCGGCTCCGACACCTGCACCGACTACTGTCCCGACCGGCACGGTGACGACCGCGAGAGACAGGCCCAACAGGCAGCTGAGTCCCAAGGTCCCGACTGTGAGTTCGGGATGGCACATGTACAAGGGCGTTGCACCGACGCCGAGACCTTGAACGGCACCCGCGGCGGCGCCCGAACCGATTCCGCTGTTCGGGTCACGCACGCCAAAGGCCTGCTCTTCATGGACCGGTATCATTGTGGAGGACTGAATCTGCTGGCGTATCTCGGGCGACGGAGGTGGAAACGTCCGTGTCTCGGTCGCGCATGCAACAAGCCCGACTAAGACGGCCGGGATCAGAAATCCAACCTTGTGCCATCCGCGGGTGCGCTCGATCGTTCCCGGTTGTATCCGCCGCAGGATCCAAAGCAACACCGACCCGACAGCGCTACGCTCGGGATCAGGCCCCAACTCTGGAACATCGTTGTGACGTCGAATTCTTCCCTCCGCTCGCCGAAATGGCTGCGCTACCGGCAAATCCGATGTGCGGCAAGAATCCGTCTTTGCTGGCCGCCCATTCCGCTTCGAAACGCCGTTCTGACCAATTGTCGGGCTGGCCGATCCGGCCCTTCCGTGGCTGTAAGAGCCGTGCATCCACGCCACGCAGGACTCGCTCACGGAGATTATGTGATTATCTACTGCTGGAAGTTTCGTAATCATTCCAAATCCCCACTTCGTCAGTACGGCGATCTGAAGGACTCGAGGCGCACTACTCTGGTTGTTAGGACCGCAATGGCACGTTTTTATAGGAGTAGTTCTACCTGCCTCGTTCCCCCCAACGATCAGGCAGAGCGCTTGAAGTCCAAACCGAAGTGGAATTCCAACGGGAAACTTGCCCGGTGGCGCCGTCACCCGATGATATTCCGCAGTTGCCGCTCGCCCAGCGGCATCGGAGCGCCCGATTTGAACGCGTGCCACAGTTGCTCTTTCGGAGTTCCGGCATAACTCGGCGGCGCGACATCGAGAGACCGATCGTGTCGCCATGCGGAGGCCTCATAGCGAACCATGAGTTTGTGGATTTCCCGCACCAGGGCCGAAATGGAACTCGCGGGCCTCAAAATCTCGGCGAGATCGCACAACGCCGCATTCCGAACCCGGATTGCATCTTCCATCCACCAGGGCACACCGCCCTGATCGGACTTCAGGCCGAAGGCGTCATCAAGATGAGCACAGCAATGGGTCAGGTATTTCTCCAGCCCAGAGGCCAGCCATCGCGACAGTTGATCATCCAGCGTCTCGCCAGCCGCACAACGGCGGGCGATCTCGCGCAGATTGTTGATCTCCTGAAGCATGACCTGATCTTGCTTATCGCGTCGACCGGTGGTCCTTGTCATCCTGACCGGACATGGTCTTCCGGCAGCATTCTTCTCCCTGATACGTGTCGTCGAATACCTGTGAGTATGTAAGTCGTAAGTTAAGGCGGTCCTGAACCGTGTTCCCGTTGCTGTTAGGAGTCGTCGGTCGCTGAAAGCCGAGCCGGCGCGTTGGGTCCCATGCCGCGCCACATCAAGTTCGCGAATCTTGGCGCCATTGCCTCGAAATCCACGCCCTCGGGATCCTGAGTCATCCAGAGCCCCATCCCGAGCAGCAGGCAGCGCCACAATGCGGCAACCGCCTTCGGATCGTGATCCTCGGCAACGACGCCGCGGTCAACCAGCGCGCCGACCACGGGGATGGTTTCACGATAGATCTTGTCAGACAGCTCGGCGTAACGGCGTCGAATTGACGGATCTCGGCTGCGGGACATGAATTCGAGACCGAGCTGGCGCCAACCTTCGGCTCCGCGGGCCTGCTCGACCTCACCTGCCATGAACGCCATCACGACCGCCTCACCCCGGCCTTCACCTTTGCGCACAGCCGATTGCACCGCGTCCGCGTAGCGCGAGCTTTCCTTCCGGAACCGTTCTTCGATCAGCGCCATGCAAAGATCGTCCTTGCTTGCGAAGTGCCAGTACACTGCCCCTTTGGTCATTCCGGCATTGGCTGCGACATCGTCCAGCGTCGCCCCTGAATACCCGCGTTCGGCAAAGGTCTGAAACGCTGCTTGGAGAATGCGTGACCGCGTATCGACCGGTTGATCCGAAGCCGATTCCGTGGCCGAGAGCTCGGAAGTCTCGATGCCCATTCGATCAAGGAATCCCGGCAGGCCTTCCCGCCCGCCGACGTGCCGACGCACGGTCGGCCAACTCACACCGGACTCGCGCGCGATCTCTGCGAGGCTGATCTCCGCGACCGCTTTTCTCGCCGTGAGTGTCCGCGTTGCCTCGATGATCCGGTCCCGAACTTTCATGATCCACCTTGGTTAATACCCGTCGGTACTCAATACCATACGAATCAGTATGTCAATCATAACTATGCGCTCACCGTGCATATCTTGGGGTATATCTGCGTCGCGGGTGGTAAGGCACCGCTGGACTCGGTTGGATCAACGACCAAGCCGTAAAGGAGCAGTGGTCAAGCGGTAAGGCAGTGGGTTTCGTGATCGCAGATTCGATTCCTGCCGTCCCAGCCAATCACAAGCGCGTGCAGCTGAATGATCTGACTACCCGGTAGAGTGCGGCCCATGAGTGCCGAGTTGGTCAAGGCAGAGTCTGTTGGACGCCTTCTGACACACGGCTGGCGATGAGGGCGGTCGCTTCGAAACGCCACCTGCCATTTCCTCTCGCCTGGAATTCCTCTTCGGTTCGGATTTCAAACGTCGTGCCCGATGGTGATCGGACAGGCAGTAAAACCGAGTTGCGTCGAAAGCCAGAGGTGGCGATCCGGGCTCAACTGCCCGATAGGAGCGCCTCGACCATATCAAATCCCCGTACTGATGATCTGGGGCTCATTTGGAAGATATTGCGGAGGTTCGATCGCCATGCTGCACCAAGAGCCAACTCAATCCACCACGAAGGAGCTCTCTCGGTTCCTCGAGACCGCATCTGCTCTGGAACGCCAGCTCTTGCGAGAGCAGAGGGCCATACCGACCGAGCGCGAACGATCCGAATTTCTTGAGTGCTACTGGGACGGCTTGACGGCGCTGAAGGACCTGCACGATCAATCGGCCGATTTCGCGTCACTGAGCGTGCCGGAGATCGATCAGTTCTACGCGTTCACTCTGCGATCGCACGCGTTCTGGCGTTCACGCTACAAGCCACAGGGCTATGCCGGCGACTACCGCCTAATGGAGGAGCTCTACGATATCGAGGCGGCACCCGGAGTGCGCGCGAATAAGGCGCCTGTCGAGAACCTTCTCGATTTTGTATGCGCTTCACTTCAGGGAGTGCAACTGGTTCACCAAAGAGCTCATTTCTATGAAGAGTTCATGGTGAATGAATTCCATGACCGTGGGCACTGTGATGTCCTGGATGTCGGGGCCGGCGGAATGCGGTATTTCCGCCGCGCATTGAAGAAACTGAACTACCCGAAGACTCTTCGTGCCGTGGCCTACGATCAGGACATCACACTCCCTCGCTTCTTCGAAACTGAGATTGATCCCGAGGCGAGTCGGTCAATCGAGTGCGTTTGTGCGCCAATCAAGAGAGTTGAAGCTGAGATCGGCCTGCGGAAGTTCGATATCGTTGCGTCGCTTGGACTGTATGACTATTTGGATCAAACCTCAGCAAAGCTCCTGACAAATAAACTCCTGTCCTTCTTGAAACCAGGAGGGAAGGTGATCATCGCCAATATTACCGATGCAGAGGCAAAGCATTCCTGGTTTTTCCGAGAAATAATGATGGATTGGCACGTGGTGTATCGAAATCGGGACACACTGGCGGATCTATACCCGGATACCGACAGAGTTGAACTCCACGTCATGGACGATGTTGCACTCGGTGTCAGCGTCTATGAGGCGTGAGAGGCATTTCGAAATGTAGCGCTCTAGGGTCTGTACCCCATAACAGGATTCGGCGGCAGGTGATTCAAGCTTTCTCGATGTGAGAGGTGGCCTGAATGGCACGGGATCCGTTTTGGCTGCGAGGCGAGCCCGTTTTGCGAATAACCCGGCGCTGGAGTATCCGGGTTTCGTCACGACGCTCGGGCCGGTGCATTCAGGCACCGTTAGCGACGTCCGGAAGTCACGACCCTTTACCCATGAGCCGGACGGAATCGCTCATTCGGCCGTCGCATGGATTGCGTAGGCGCGTGCCTCCATCCTCGCCGCCTCATCGGGGCGCGCGGTCTTCCGCAGGAGTGCGGCGTAGTTCCGCAAGCTCGTGGCCACATCGGGATGCTCGGGTCCCAGCGCCGTCTCCATGATCGCCAGGGAGCGCTGGTAGAGCAGCTCGGCCTCCACATACCGTTCTTGGGCTTCGTAGAGGGCGGCCAGGTTGTTCAGGCTCGTGGCCACGTCCGGATGATCGGGTCCCAGCGCCTTGCCGATGATCGCCAGAGAGCGCTGGTAGTACGGCTCGGCGTCCGCGTAACGGCCTTGGGCCTTGTAGAGCAGCGCCAGGTTGTTGAGGCTCGTGCCCACGACCGGATGCTCGGGTCCCAGGGCCTTCTCCCAGATCATCAGAGAGCGCTGGTAGAGCGCCTCGGCCTCCGCGTACAGGCCCTCGGCCTCGTAGAGTGCCGCCAGATTGTTGAGGCTCGCGGCCACATCCGGATGATCGGGTCCCAGGGCCATATCCATGATCGCCAGAGAGCGCCGGTAGAGCGGCTCGGCCTGCGCGTACCGGCCTTGGGATTCATGGAGGAGCGCCAGGTTGTTGAGGCTGGCGGCCACATCCGGATGTTCGGGTCCCCGGGCCGTTTCCATGATCGCAAGAGAGCGCTGGTAGAGCGGCTCGGCGTCCGCGGAGCGGCCCTGGGCCTCGTAGAGTCGCGCCAGATTGTTCAGGCTCGCGGCCACATCTGGATGCTCGGGTCCGAGGGCCTGTTCCCGGATCGCCAGGGAGCGCTGGTAGACCGGCTCGGCCTCCTCGTAGCGGCCTTGGGTCTTAAGGAAAAGCGCCAGGTTATTGAGGCTCGTGGCTACACGTGGATGCTCCGGCCCCAGGGCCTTCTCATGAGTCCCCAGAGAGCGCTGATAGAGTGGCTCGGCTTCCGCGTGGCGCCCCTGGGCTTCATAGAGCCCCGCCAGGTTGTTGAGACTCGTGGCCACATTCGGATGCTCGGGTCCCAGGGCATCCTCCAGGATCGCCAGTGAGTGCAGGTAGAGCGGCTCGGCCTCCGCGTAGCGGCCCTGGGCCTTATAGAGTCGCGCCAGTTCGTTGAGCAGGGTGGCGGTGGTCGGATGATCGGGGCCAAGCTCCTGCAAGCCCAGCCTCAGCGCATCCTCGGCGAACGGAACGGCTTCGTCGTAGCGGCCCTGGGCGGACATCTCTCCGGCCCGATCGTAGGCGCTTACAAGCTCAGCGGACTGCCCCCTGGCCGCAGCGGGCCACAGGATCAGGGCCAACAGGACTGGGAGCAACCAGACCTTACGACATGTGGTCATCGAACCAGTCTGCTCAGCGCACTTCAGAGCTGGCATTGACATGCCTCAGTACACGCAGGGATCGGTGCGCAGCGCCATGCGATCACGCAGCCGCCTTGCAGCCAAAGTCACCGTCAGGACTTGACTGGAGATGTGCCCCGGACAGCCGGGGTCGACCGGCCTCACCCGGAGGTCAGTCAGACCCGGCAATCTGGCGGAAGCGGTCTTCGAGTTCGACCTGGCGGGCCATTGCCGCGGGATCGAGATCAACGCCCGCCGGGATGTCCTGCGCGAAGTGATGGTAACGGTCGCGGCCCCGCACCAGCATCGCGGAATCCAGATCGTGCTTGGTCTGGCGCACATGGGTTGCCAGGTACTGGACGTTCAGGCCGATACGCCGGTCGTTGCTGCGGTTGGGCATCGAGGCGTGCAGCGTCCATCCGTGGTGAAACGAGGCTTCGCCCGGCTCGAGCGGGCACATCGAGGCCTTTGTCTCATTCACCCCCGGAACGGTCTGGCCCTGGAACAGCACATTGCTCCGGTCTTCGATCAACCGGTGATCCAGGCGCCCGCGCCGTTGGCTGCCGGGGATCATGCGCATGCAGCCGCTTTCCGGCGTGGCGGCCGAAAGCGCCAGCCACATGGACACCTGATCGTCGTGGCTCAGGCCCCAATAGGTCAGGTCCTGATGCCAACTGACATGGGACGAGCTGCCGGCTTCCTTCACGATATAGGTGACGTTGTAGAGCAGGATATCGGTGCCTATGAGTGCCTCGACGATGTCCAGCACGCCGGGCAACGTCGCAAGCCGCAGCGGTGACCGGAGGATCGTGTGCACCTTGGTCTTGTAGTGCAGCGACCCGATCTTCGACTCCGCGCCCTCCATCGCGTGGCGATGATCGGCCGCCTCAACAGGGCTCAGGATTTCGATGCCGGAGATGAAACCGTCTCTCCGATAACACTGGCTCAAGCTCTGAAGGTCAGCGCCCTTCATCGCAGCATCTCTCCACATCCATGGCTCGATGGCTACGGTACCAACACCGCCGCGCCCTTAAGGCGGCCGGAACGCAGGGCTTCGAGGGCGGCGTTGGCCCCGGCCAGCGGGAAGGTCTCGACCGAGGTGCGGACCGGAATTTCAGGCGCCAAGGCGAGGAATTCCTCGGCGTCCCGGCGGGTGAGGTTGGCCACCGAACGGACGACCCGCTCGCCCCAGAGTATCTCGTAGGGGAAGGCCGGGATCTCGGACATGTGGATGCCGCCGCAGACCACGACGCCGCCCTTGCGCACGGCGCGCAGCGCGGCCGGCACCAGGGCGCCGACCGGGGCGAAGATGATGGCGGCATCCAGCTCTTCCGGCGCCGGCGCATCCGACGGTCCGGCCCATTTTGCGCCGAGTTCCATGGCGAAATCCTGCGCCGCCCGGTCACCGGGCCGGGTGAAGGCATAGATCTCCGAGCCGCGGTGCCGGGCGATCTGGGCGACAATATGCGCCGCCGCGCCGAAGCCGTAGATGCCCAGCCGCTCGATACCGTCGCCAGCCATGCTGAGCGAGCGGTAGCCGATCAGCCCTGCGCAGAGCAGCGGTGCGGCCTCGGCGTCGGAATAGGCATCCGGCAGGCGAAAGCAGTAGCGCGCATCGGCGATCGTATGGTCGGCATAGCCGCCGTCGATCTGGTAGCCGGTGAAGCCGGGCCGGTCGCAGAGGTTCTCCGCGTCCGAAAGGCAATAGCGGCATTGCCCGCAGGTATGTCCGAGCCAGGGCACTCCGATCCGCTCACCGAGATCGAACCGGTCGACCCCCTCGCCCAGAGCGGCGACCGTGCCGACGATCTCATGCCCCGGAACGATCGGCAGCTTGGGCTCCGTCAGGTCGCCATCGACCACGTGCAGATCGGTGCGGCAGACCCCACAGGCCGCCACCTTGACCAGCACTTGCCCTGGTCCGGGTTCGGGGTCCGGGTACTCGACCGGTTCCAGCGGCGTGCCGGGCCGGTTCAGGACCATCGCCTTCATCTCTGCCTCCCGTGCCTGCGGGACCAGCTTCGCTGCAGCCCAGACCATCGTGTTGGGCAGGGCCGACGACACCCGAATTTGCGACCTCTGATGAATTCCGAACGCGCGCTACTTCCGCCCGCCCGACTGCTGCGCCTTCAGCCCGGCCTCCAGGGCCTGGGCGTTGGTGTTGAACCAGGCGGCCCGTTCGCGCTGCCAGCGCTCGGGAGTGCCGTCCAGCAGGAAGGATAGGAGCGTGAAGCGCTTTCCCTTGGTGACGTCCATCGCCTCGTGCAGCAGCGAGCAGGAGAACACCACCGCGTCGCCGGTTCCCGGCCGATACAGGTTCGGGCCGAATTCCGGAAAGCACAGATCGCCGCCCTCATACTCCTCGGCGTTCAGATTGAGGGTCATGGCGAAACGACGTTGCGCCTTCTCGGCGATCGTGTTGTCCCGGTGCGGGCGGAAAAACCCGCCCACCTCGGAATCGTAACGGACGATCTTGAACTCCTCGACCCGGTCCAGCCTTGTGTCGAAGGCGCGCTCCACCTCCGGCGCGATGCGGGTGAAGACGGCGTTCGAGATCTCGTCGAACAGCGCCGGGTCCTTCACATGATGATCGCGGCGGCGCTTGACGTCGTGGCGAATCTCCTTGGCCTGGTGGCCGGACTTGCCCATGGTGATGGTGCCGCTCTCGGTGTTGCCATCCTCATGCCAGATCCGGATCAGCCGCTGGCAGAAGTCGCGGTCGAGCACCCGGGGAATGATCAGCACCGGCGCGGTCATGGTGACGGTCTCGGCCTTCATCGGCGGGCACATCCGGTCGAGGCAGGCCAGCGCCCGGCCGGCATGCGACAACTCACTGCGGCCCTGGATGGTCTCCAGCACCCGCTGGCTGCGATCTAGCACGAAGGTCACGATCGACCGGGTCGGCGCACCGCCGCCCTTGAGCGGATCGAGCACCGGCACGCCGTATTGCCGATGGACCCGCCCAAGCGGATCGGTGAGCAGCGGGAATGGCAGGTCTTCCGCCTCGGCCAGGGCGACATTGGCCGGCAGGGTATCGGTGTTCACGGTAAAGATCTGCACGCCGCGATCGGCGAAGGCGCCGGCCTGGGCCCGCAGCCCGTCATACTCCGCCCGGAAAGCGGTCTTGCGGGTGTGCGGGAAGAAATGCAGCACGATCGGACCGCCCTGGACCAGGCCGTAGAACGGATCAACCGAACGAGTCTGGTCCGGTAGCAGGAAATCCGGCGCCCGGTCGCCCGGCGCCAGCGGCGCCATACGGTCCTTCGGCAACTCCGCCGATACCTGTTGCCTGATCGCCATCACGCGCTCCCCCTCTTTTAGCTCACTCCGCCGCGACAGCGACCGGCGCGGTCCGCGGTTCGCCGCGCGGCAGGGTCGTCGCCGCCAGAACGGCCACCAATCCGATTGCTCCGAATATCCATGGCAGCAACGCGAATCCGTTGCCGAGCCCATAGCCGAAAGCTACCAGTTCGACCGAGATCGGCGCGACCCCGAATGCCAGGATGAATTTAAGCCCGAAGACCAGGCCGCGATGGCGTCCCGGGGTATAGCGGGCCAGCAGCAGGTTCTCCGCCGTCGTCAGCCCGGTGCCGACGAAGATCGCCGCCGCCGCCAGTAGCAGAAGCGACAGTTCGGACATTCCGGCCAGGATGGCCAGCAATGGCACCTGCAGCATCAGGCCGCCCAGATAGACGATCCTCGGCGAAATGCGGTCACAGAGGTATCCGCTGGCGATCTGGGAGAAGGCGCCGATCAGATAGACCAGCGTCACGAAGCCGCCGACGCCGACGATCGACCCGCCGGTCAGCATCGTCATCTCCTCGTCGAACCATTTCGGCAGCGCCGTCTGCATGGCGTTGAAGATCAGCCCGCCGCAGACCATGGTGACGGTCAGCACGATGAAGGCGCGCCTCAGGTCCTGGCGTTCCGGCGCCGGCTGCTCCACCCGGTCGACATCGCGGTCGACCACGATGCCAAGCGCGATGGCGGCCGCCAGCGCCAGCCCGGCGGCGATCGACACCGCGCCCGGGATCAGGAAGGCGGCGCGCCAGTCGAACCAGTCGGTCAGCGAGGCGGCGATGGTCGCCGCCACGGCGACGCCGATGCTGCCGAAGATGCCGACGATCCCCATGGCCCGGCCGCGCTTGACCGAATGCCGGACGATCCAGGCGAAGGCCACCGGATGATAGATTGAGGCGCCGATGCCAAGGCAGGCCAGGGCGATGACCATGCCGGTCGGGCCGTCGACCAGGCCGGCCGCCACCGAGCCGCCACCGGTCACCAGGAAGAACACCACCATGATCTTGCTCGGGCTCCAGCGGTCTCCCAGCCAGCCGGCCAGGGGCGCACCCAGGCCGACCATCAGGCTGCCCAGGATCCACAGACGGATCAACTCGTCATAGGGCATCGCCCAGACATCGCCGAGCCCGATCACCACCGTCAGATACAATCCCGTCAGGATATGCATCGTGGCGTGCCCAATACAGGCGAACACGACGACAAGTCGATCGGAATACTGATCCATGGCTTTAGCCGGCCCGTATTATGGTTAATGGGCAGATCCCAAGAGATCGACCGAAACGAATTCTCTCTCCTGCCGCCTCCACATTGCCACGAAGGCGACAAATCGTTGCCTTGACACCCCTATAGGGTGCACTCATGACGTATCACCGCAGGCCCACGGACCTCTCCGAATCCATCGACCTCGAAAGGGTCGTTTGGGACCCGGAATACCGTGCTGAGATCCGCTCGAAGCTGGCCAACGACAACGAGCCTCAGCCTGCGCTCTCCCGCGTCTCCGACGCGATCCAGTCCAGATAATCCTGATTGCCGCCGCTCGCCGGCAACCCGACGACGCAGGGGCATTCATAGGAATGCAGTTCCCGCACCCGATCCGTCAAGGATTCTAGCAAATCGTCCCGGGTCTTGGCGATCACCACAATTTCGGTCGCCTGCTCGATCTCACCCTTCCAGCGATAGACCGATTGCGCGCCTGCGACCAGGTTGGCGCCGGCCGCCAGGCGTTCCTCCACCAGGGTCCGGGCGATCCGCCGGGCCTCTTCGCCCGACCCCACAGTGATGTAGACGAACACCGCCGCCATGACCGTCGCTCCCTTCCCCGCCGCCGCCAGATGCACTACGCTTTGTCCCTCGATGCCGGAAACCGACCCCAAGAAGGCCGGCGACAGCGAGGGGTGCCGCACGATGACCGACCTGTCAGCGATCACCAGGGCCAGGGCCCGTTCCGCCAAGCCGGCCCAGCCGAGCAAGGCGCAACGCAGCTGGCTGGTCCGCGGCATGCGCCAGCCAGGCGGAAAACTACCCCTGTTCGACGAGCGCGGCCAGCGCATCAGCCGTCGCACCATCGACGCCTGCCTGGAGGCCGGCTGGTGCACACGCTGGTTCGACAACCCGCTGAAGCCCGACTGGCAGGTCTGCCGCCTGACCGAGGCGGGGCGCAAGGTCGCGGGAACCGGCAACGGCGCCCGGGCTTCGGCCCCATGATTGCATGGACTCCGCCGATTGCCCGGCGGTTTCGGCCGGTGGCGATGGCGGTCGCGGCGGCCGCACTGATCGCCCTGATGCCCGGCGGCGCCGATGCCGGCAACGTGCCGGGCCGCGGCAACATCATTTGCGACGAGATCGGCCAGCGGCGCATTGTCCAGGGCGACCGGGTCACCCAGCGGCAGATCAACTTCTTTCTGTTCGACGCCGCCGGGCGCGGTTGCCTGGAACTGGTCGACCGCTTTCTCGAGGAAGGCGGCTCGATCTCCGCGCGCGACCGCTTCGGCAACACGCCGCTGGCGATCGCCGCGCGCATGGGCGAGCACAAGGTCGTGGCCCATTTGCTGGCACTCGGCGCGGATATCGAGCACGCGAACCTGGCTGGCAGCACGCCGCTGCTGCGCGCCGTCGAGGCGAACCGCAGACGCAGTGCTACGCTGTTGCTGGACGCCGGCGCCGATCCCAACGCGGCCAACCTGCGGGGCCTGACGCCCATGCTCGTCGCCGCCTTCAACGGCAACGACCGGCTTGTCCGGCTGTTGCTGGAGCACGACGCCGACCCATCCGCCCGCGACGCCACCGGCAAGGGCGCGACGGTGTATGCCGCCGGCAAGGGCTTCAGTGCCATCGTGGCGATGCTGCTCGAGGCCGGCGTCGACCCCAACACCCGGTACGGCCACGACCTGACCGCGCTGATGTGGGCCGCCGGGCACAGCAACGACGTCCCCGCCGATGACGGGCTCGCCACCCTGGACCTGCTGATCGGGGCCGGCGCCGATATCGAGGCGACCGACGACCGCGGTCGCACCGCCTTGATGGTCGCCTCCGAGCGGGGCCATGCCGAAATCGTCGCGGCACTCATCGCACTCGGGGCGGATGCCGCCCGCCGGGACAAGGACGGCAATACGGCGATCGCCCTGGCGGCCGAGGACGACGTCAGGCAGGCGATCGAGGCAGGCCGCTGATTCAAGGCGACAGCAGCCGGTCCATGCATCCCGATATGGGCCGGATCTTCATAGTAGAACACGAACACCTGCTTCAGCTCATTGCCGCGCCGGGTGCCCAAAGGAACGGGCTCACTTCGCCATGTGCCGGACTCACAGATCATTCCGGCGAAGCGGTGGGAGCACGTCGGATGGAATTCGACTTGCCAACAGGAATTCCGGAAGTAACTATCTCGTCATACAAACGATTTGGGACATCTTGGTGGGGATTGGCATATGCGTACGAAGGGCAGGTTTGGTTCGGCATTGGTATTGGCATCGACGCTCCTCGTATTGAGCGCTTGCTCACGCGGTAGCAGTTCTGAGCCCGAGGCCGCGGCGCCCGAGGCATCCGCCGAATCCACTCAAGAAGCCGTGGCTGCGCCGTCGGATCAAACGATTCAGTCCATGCAAATGCAGCTCAACAATCTGCAACAGCAGATGATCCAGTTGCAGCAGCAAGTCATGCAAATGCAGAACACTTCAGGGGCCGCGGCTCCTGCTGCCGCAGCTCCGGCGCAATAACGGCCATGACGGAAGGCGGGGTGATTGCGCTTGCTGGCAAGTCAATTCGCTGACTGCCACCGTAGATCCGTCATATCCAGTGTAGGACCCCGTGAGCGCCGGTTCTTCACGGGCGACTTCCCCACCCTACCCGGCTTTGTCGGTCACCGGCTTTTGCCACGGAAGGCGACCCTCGATTTCAATGGCGAGGGTAAAGCTCAGAAATGCCCGGATCACGACCACGAGGGTGAGAACAGCAACGCGGCGATACTCCTGATAGGGAGCCTCCGGCGGCCGGCCGCGCCCCTAAATCAAGAAGCGGATGGTCGCGTACAGGATGCCGTCGTAGGGAGGCTTTTCGAAGAGACGCTCTTCCGGGAGGATTTTGAGCAGACCGTCGCCAAACTCATCAGGTGCGGGCATAAGCTCGACCCGGTCGACCGGCCCGGGTCCGCAGCCCAGGAACTACAATGAGGTCAGCAACTGGAATTCCGCGTTGATCCTCGGCCGTTTGGTCAGCCGACGATTTCCAGCGAATCCACCCACAGATAGACCAGCCCCGACCGGTTGCGGTCGACCTCAGCGACGAGGCGCACGGTCGTTTCCGGCATCACCGGTCGGCCCCGCCAAAGCCGGTCCGATATTTCGACCCGGATCTCGCCGGTGTTATCGCGAAAGGTCTAATACTCCTCGCGCAGATGGGCGACGATATGGCCGGTGACCACGACGTAGGTGTCGACCGGCGCCGCGCGAGCGGCCTCTACCGTCATTTCCCGGCCTCCTGGCGAGCCTCCGACGAACTGCGCGCTCGATGGCCACGTGATCAGCACAACAACAACGAGGCAGCAGAGGACTCTGGCGGCATGCATGGTGACGACACTCCGGGAATTAGATTCGCCGAACGGCTGAGTGAAACAGTCTAGTGGGAGATACTGCAGCGACAACGAGAATTTGCAGGGAACCGGTCGGCAGGCAACGGACGGATCATTCCCGTTGATGGCAGTTGGTTGGATGCGGATTACCGTAAGGCCGACATCACGAGTGCAAGTCACCGTCAGCGCGGGATCTTCAGGGGCCACGTCCCCACCCTACCCGACTTTCTGGGTCACCGGCTTTTGCCACGGAAGGCGACCCTCGATTTCAATGGCGAGGGTAAAGCTCAGAAATGCCCGGATCACGACCACCAGGGCGAGGACGGCGACGCTCGAGAGCGTGTGCGATACGATCACCGTGCGGATCACGTCGCCGGCGATCAGGAACTCCAGCCCGAGGATGATGGCGTGACCGACGGCACGGCGATACTCCCGATACGTGGCCCCCGGCGGCCCGCCGCGCCACCTAAGCAGGAAGCGGATGGTGGCGACCACGGACCCGACAACGATGATGACCACGCCGAAGCCCTCCACCGCATAGGTCACGATCGTAATCAGGTACTTGAAGTCTTCCATTGATCTTGGTCCTCGATCGGCGGCGGCTCTGGCCCGGCTGCCCTAGCGGTATGAGACTGCCACCCCTTGGCGACGTTCAGCCGCCCGCCATGCGGGGCAGGATGTAGACCTCGCTGTCGGGCGGGATGGGCTGGAACCAGGCGTTCTGGAAGATCTCGCCGTCGATCGCCACAGTCACTCCCTTGTCCAGGATCGGCCTGAGCCTGGGGTGATCCTCGCCGAGACGGGTCAGCAGCTCGCGGATGTTGGCCACTTCCAGCTCAAATTCGGACTGGCCGCCGGCGGCCGCCTGCAAGGGCCCGGCGAGGGCAACCCGGATCACGGCCTCAGCCGCCCTGGGCCTCGGCCGGCGTCTCTTCGCCCAGCGCCTTCAGGATGCGCGGCGGCGACATCGGCAGCTCGGTCATGCGGCAAGCGGTGGCGCCGGCGACGGCGTTGGCCACGGCGCCCAATGGCGGCACGATCGAGGATTCGCCGACCCCGCGCACGCCGTAAGGGTGGCCCGGGTTCGGCACCTCGACGATGACGGTGTCGATCATCGGCAAGTCCGAGGCGACCGGGATCCGGTAGTCGAGGAATCCCGGGTTCTGCAACTTGCCGTCCTCGCCGTAGATATACTCCTCGTTGAGCGCCCAGCCGATGCCCTGGGCCGCCGCACCCTGGAACTGGCCCTCGACATAGCTGGGATGCACAGCCTTGCCGGCATCCTGGGCCACCGTGTAGCGCAGCACCGTGACACCGCCGGTCTCCGGGTCGACCTCGACATCGACCGAATGGGTCGCAAAGCTCGGGCCCGCGTTCTGGGCATTGTATGCGTGGTGCCCGCCAATCGGCCCGCCAGTATTGCCGGCCGCGGCGGCGATCTCCTTCAGGGACAGGGGCTCGAAGTCACCGGCGTTGGGGCCGGCCGGCCGGGCATGGCCGTCCTTCCACTCCACCGCCTCGGCCGGGATACCCCAGGTCAGGGCGGCCCGCGCGCAGAGCTCCCGGATCGCGCCTTCGGCGGCGCGGATCGTCGCCATTCCGCTGGCAAAGGTGGCGCGGCTGCCGCCGGTCACGTCGTTGAAGCCCAGCGAGGAGGTGTCGGCGACGATGGCGCGGACCCGGTCATAGTCGATGCCGAGTGCCTCGGCCGCCATCAGGCACATGGACGCCCGCGAGCCGCCGATGTCCGGCGTGCCCACCACGACCGCAACCGTGCCATCCTCGTTGATGCCGAGGGACACGCTGGTCGGGCCGCCGAAGTTGAACCAGAAGCCGCTGGCGACACCGCGCCCCTGATTGGGGCCGAGCGGCACGGAATAGTTCGGATGCGCCCGCACCGCCTCCAGGGTCTCGACCAGGCCGACAGGACCGAAGCGCGGGCCATAGGCGGCCTTGGTGCCCTGCTTGGCGGCGTTCTTCAGGCGCAGCTCGACAGGGTCCATCGCGATCTTGCCGGCCAACTCGTCGACCACGCTTTCCACCGCGAAGGCCGACATCGGCGCACCGGGCGCGCGGTAGGCGGCTTGCTTGGGCCGGTTGGTAACGACGTCATAGCCGACCGCCCGGACATGCTCCAGATCGTAGCAGGCGAAGGCGGTCATGGCGCCCAGATCGACAGGCGAACCGCGGAACGCGCCGCCCTGGTATTTGAGCTCCGCCTCGGCCGCGGTGATGCGGCCATCCCTGGTGACGCCGATCTTGACCCGCATGAGGGTGCTGGAGGTCGGGCCGGTGGCACGGAAGACCTCGTCGCGGGACATCACCAGTTTGACCGGCCGGCCGGCCTTGCGCGACAGGGCCAGCGCCACCGGCTCGCCGAAGACAGTGGTCTTGCCGCCGAAGCCACCGCCGATCTCCGACGCCGAGACCCGCAGGCGGGAGGTGTCCAAACCAAGCAGACGGGCGCAGTTGTCCCGGACCATGTAGTGGCCCTGGGTACAGCACCAGAGATCGCCCTGGCCGTCGGCGCCGAGATTGGCCAGGCAGGCCTGGGGCTCGATGTAGCCCTGGTGCGCGGCCTCGGTCCGGAACGTCCGCTCGACCGTCACATCGGCCTGGGCGAAACCGGCCTCGACATCGCCGAGAACCCATTCGGAGCGCTTGGCGACGTTGGAAGGCTTCGAAGGGGCCGGGTCGACGCCCTCGGTGAAAAGGTCCTCATGCAGCAACGGTGCGTCCGGCGCCATCGCGGCCTCGATGTCGGTGACATGGGGCAGCACCTCGTAATCGACCTCGATCAGCCGCAGCGCCTTGCGCGCCACCGCGGTCGAGACCGCCGCCACTGCCGCGACGGCATGGCCTTCATAGAGCGCCTTGTCCCGGGCCATGACGTTGTGCAGCACGTCACGCAAATCGTCGTCGCGATCCTCGAAATCGTCGCGGGTGACGATCGCCTTAACGCCGGGAAGTGCCGCGGCCTTCGAGATGTCGATGGCGCGGATCCGGGCATGGGCATGAGGGCTGCGCAGCACCTTGCCCACCAGCATGCCGGGCGCGGAAAGGTCGGCGCCGAAGCGGGCCCGGCCGGTGACCTTGTCGACACCGTCCGGGCGCACCGGGCGGGTCCCGACGGCCGAAAAGTTCCGCTTCTCCAAACCGGGCTTCTCATCAAGCGGCATGATCGGTCTCCCTCAGCTCGCTGGCGGCGTCGAGGACGGCGCGCACGATCTTGTCGTAGCCGGTGCAGCGGCAGAGATTGCCGGCCAGCCAGTAACGAATCTCGGTTTCGCTCGGATCCGGGTTGCGGTCCAGCAGGGCCTTGGCCGCCATCAGAACACCGGGCGTGCAGACGCCGCACTGCAGGGCGGCATGCTCCAGGACCTTGCGCTGCAGCGGATGCAGGCGCTCGCCCTCGGCCAGGCCCTCGATGGTCTGGACCTCGCGGCCTTCCGCCTCGGCGCCCAGGGCCAGGCAGGAACAGACATGGCGGCCGTCGAGCAAGACGGTGCAGGCGCCGCAATCGCCGGTGCCGCAGCCTTCCTTGCTGCCGGTCAGGCCGAGCCGGTCGCGCAAAACGTCGAGCAATGTCTCCTCCGGCTCGCAGAGGTATTCGACGGCGTCGCCGTTGATCTGGGTCGTCACATGTATCTTGGACATCGCGTTTCCTAGCTCCTTGCCTCGGCCCTTGCCAGGGCCGTCCGGGCCGCTCGCCGCGCCAGGACGCCGGCGACTTCTGTCCGGAATTCGATCGTGCCGCGCTTGTCGTCGATCGGCCTGCAGGCGGCCGAGGCCGCCATGGCCAGCGCGTCCAGGGCCGCGTCGTCGACCGGACTGCCGATCAGGGCCGTGGCGGCCTCCTCGACCAGCAGCACGCGCTCCGCCACGGCGCCCAGCGCCACCCGCGCCTCGCGGCAGATGCCATCGGCGTCCAGCGCCAGGCTGACCCCGGCGCCGACCACGGCGATGTCCATCTCGGTGCGCGGGGTGAAGCGCAGATAGGCATCCGCGGCCCGTGCCGGGCGCGCCGGCAGGAAGATCGATTCCACCAGTTCGCCGGTCGCCAGCGCGGTCTTGCCGGGTGCGACGGCGACTTCGGCCACCGGCAACTCGCGCCGGCCATCGGGCCCGGCGATTCTGGCGACCGCGTCGGCCGCGACCAAGGCGGGCACGGAGTCCGCCGCCGGCGAGGCGTTGCAGAGATTGCCGGCGAGCGAGGCCCGGTTCTGGATCTGGGAGGAGCCGATCAGTTGGCTGGCCTCGACCACGCCGGGCCAAAGCGCACAGACGCCTTCATGCTCACCCAGCTGCGCCGCCGAGACCGCGGCACCGATGCGGAACCCGCCGGCCTCCGCCGTGATCGTCTGCATGGGCGCGATCCGTTTGAGGTCGACCACGAGGTCCGGCTCGGTGAACCCGGAGCGCAGCTGGACCAGAAGGTCGGTGCCGCCGGCGAGCACACGGGCAAGCCCCTGCTCGCCGGCGAGCAAGGCCACGGCCGCTTCGGTGGTATTGGGGGCTTCATAGCGCATCGGAACCGTCCATTCTGCTGATGCCTGTGTCAATTGTTTCTACGCCGTCCGGAACCCGATACACGATGAGTTGCGCCCGGGCGTGACGAAGCGGTCCCTCTTTTTGGGGCGGCCAGATTATACCCGAAAGCTACGCCGCCCGTTGACACCGCTCAATTCTGAATCGACTCGGCCTTCGAGGCGGAGCCCGATGGCGACAGAGGCACATCGCCGCTCTCTATTCGGCCTCCTTCAGTCCGTTCATCGCGGCAACGAAATCGGCCAGCATGGGCACGAATTTCTCCCCGTTTCCTGTCGCCTCCATGGCCGCCAGGCTGTTCTTGACCGCCGACTGGACCGGATTCACCGCGCCCACGGCATTGGCCATGTTCGCCAGGTAGCGCATGTCCTTATGGGCGTTGGCGACGGAGAACCGGTGGGCGTTCTCGTCCCGCTCCAAGGTCCATTTCATGAAGGTTTCGTAGAAGCCGTTCGACAGGCGTCCGGGCGCGATGACGGAATTCACCTGTTCGGCGGTCAGGCCCGACTTGCGTGCGATCGCCAGCGCCTCGGAATAGAGCGCCGCATAGCCCATGCCGATGAAGTTGTTGATCAGCTTCATCTTGTGGCCGAGCCCGACCGGCCCGAGATGAACGATCACCCCGGCCCAGCATTCGAGCACTGGACGGATGGCTTCGAAGGTTTCCGGACTGGCGCCGACCATGGCGTCCAGCGTGCCGGACTCGGCCTCCTTCGGAGTGCGGGACAGCGGCGCGTCGGCGAGCGCCATGCCTTCGGCCGAGAGCTCGTCGGCAAGCTGGAGGGTGCTGACCGGGTCGGAGGTCGAGCAGTCGACGACGACCAGGCCCTTGTGTCCTGATGCCAGTATGCCATCCGGCCCGCGCATGACGCCTTCGACCTGCGGGCTGCCGGAGACACACAGATGGACGATGTCGCACTGCTCGGCCATGGCCTTCGGCGTTCGAACCTCGCTTGCCCCTCGCGAAATAAGATCGTCGACCGGCTCGCGGTTGCGATGCGCCATGATCACGAGAGGGAAGCCCTTCTCGACGATGTTCTTCGCCATGCCGTGACCCATCAGGCCGACGCCAATGAAGCCGATTACCGGTTTTGCCATGCTGTCTTTCACCACATCGTCCTCTGGAGGAGCGACACCGACGACTGTGCGCTCACATATTTGCGCCAGTTGTGCTCCTCGACGAATCCGAGCACATCACGGATCTTCCGGTTGGAGAACAGGGCCTCGTGTTCGCCCATCTCCCGCGTCACCGGCACCTCGGTGAAGAACCGATCCACGATCTGCCGGGTCGGGATGTCGACCGAATTCGTGTCATTGCCGGCGTTGAAGATCTCGAAGCCCAGACCATCCTTATCCAGGCACAGGTCAACGATCTGCCCGAGGTCCCGGGCATCGATATAGCAGAAGGCGTTGCGCCGGCGCTGGGCCGGATTCTCGAAGAAATCCGGAAACCGGGAATACTCGTGCGGTTCGATGACGTTGCCGATCCGCAGCCCATAGATGTCGAACCCGCTGCGCCGCTGGAACGCACGGGCAGTCTGTTCGTTCAGGACCTTGGAGAGCCCGTAGCTGTCCATGGGGTCCACATCGTAGTCCTCCTCCAGCGGCAGGCTGTGGGGATCGACTTCGCCATCGGCGAAACAAACGCCATAGGTGGTTTCCGAGGAGGCGAAGACGATCTTGCGGATGCCCAGCTTCACCGCCGCCTCGATGACGTTGTAGGTGCCGATGGTATTGACCCGGAATGTCTCGTTATCCGGCTTGAGCAGGATCCGTGGCACGGCGGCGAAATGCACGACCGCATCGAACCTGGGCACACCGGTTCCCGGCGCCAACTCGTCGAAATCGGCATAGCTGGTCATCACGTTGAACATCTGGCCGGAGTCGGTGATGTCGGCGGTCAGGTTGTCGACGCCCGGCTCGTCCAGCGGGACCAGATCGACGTTCAGCACCCGATGGCCGCGATCCCGCAGATAGGGAACCACATGACGACCGGCTTTGCCGGAGCCGCCGGTAAACAGGATTCGTTTCGGACTTCCCACCAATCCCTCCCCTGGGGTGATGTACCGCAATGGCGGTGTCGACTGTTTTGGAACCGTTGAATGCTAGCAGGCGAAAGCCGTCACCGTGAATGACGCGCATCAATCATGCCGTCGCCAGTCGCTGTCGGACTCCGCAGACTCCGTGTGGCAAGGCAGAGCCTGAGCTGTTCCGACATCCGCTCTGTAGCCGAGGCCTGCCATGCCAGGTCGGCTGCCGAGAGCGCAATGAAGACTTTCCTGTCTGGTGAATTCTCGCCCAGGTAACGTCTTCATCCGGCACCCCATCCGGCCGAGGATGACCCAATGGGTGAACCCGATATCCAAGCGTTATCGTGATGGACGGCTTTCCACCAATAGGTCGGGATTGCGCGGGATCGCCTGTTCGATGGCCGTCTTCATGCCGACTTCCGCGTCGCTGGCGTCGTCCTTCCGAAAGGCTTCCGGAATTACCAACAAGGCGGCACAGACCACAACGGCGACGACCCAGGCCGTGATGATGTCTCGCAGGGGTATGGAATGCGTGGAGGGTTCATAGTCGTGCATAGCGACCTCCCGTCGCTGTGAACTCGCTCTCGTGCGGGTAGGACTGGACCACCACCGCACGCCCAAGCTCATTCATCGATGGTCAGCTAGCATGACTCGGCCGCCGCTCGATGTGGTGAATCCCACATGCGGTGATCCATTGTTCGTTCGGGGAATTCAGGAGAACTCGTGAACTCGGGTTCGGTAAGAAGACGTGCGAATCTGGATCAGCTCGTCGGCCATCTCTCTGACGGCTTCAAACTCAATCATGACCGGCTTGCAGCGAGATTCTTGGGGGACTCCGACACGCGCAAGGCTGCTGATTAAACGGACGAAATGACCCCGCGTTCGTCAACTTTGGGAAGTCTGACTTGTCCGCATGCTCGCAGACTTAGAATCAGTCAGTGGCGGCTTGGGTCGGATTCTGCTACGGTTGCAGCCTATCCGTGCGGGAGGTGGGGCTGGCGCGGACGATTGATCCGCCGGATTGCTCTTTCCTAAACGTGTGCCCTGTTGAGGCTCCGTCCATTGGTCATGAGCGGCGCCATGCTGCGCACGCCGCAGGCAATTTCTTGGACAGTCAACATGGCAGGCCGTTATCAACAGCAATTAGCTCAAATCAGCGCTAAATTGCCCCTAAAGATGGCGGACCGGCCAAAATGGGGGGAGTCATGAGAAGTCTTTCTATAGCAAGCATTGCTGTGCTTTCCGTTCTTCCGCTGCTGCAGGCATCTAATACAGCTTCGGCTCACACACGGCCATGCGACAACCTCTCCGGGTGGGGGATCTACGTTGCGGAACAAGGATTGACAAATATACAATCTGTTGAAGAGTACATCATAGAATTCGGTGAAGTTGAAGGTGCTGTAAGACAAATTCTGGGTGAGCTTCGCACGACAGGGGAACTTGATCTAGACGACAAGGAATTGGCGAATCTCCTCATCGAACTTAGAGAAACTCCAGCAAGACCCCGCGACGACTTACCTGAGGCCCTGCAGGGCATTGGTGGTTTTGTTGTGGCGACATTTCTGCGGAAATATCTTGATCCAGACGGCAATGTGGTCAGCCCAGGAGAGAAATCAATCCATGACACGAGGCTGTATGGTAAGATTCGCGATTACACACTCCTGAAAGACGGAACTGGGCATCTTAGCGTAGATACGTGCATTGTAGAGGCAATTACCGGCAACTGGCAATTCTACCACTGGGATATCGAAGTCAAGGAACCTCCGTTCAATATAAGCGCCGAAAATTCTCCTGATCCTTATCGTCCACAACTTGACCATAAATTGACAGCTGAAGGAGATGCGATAGATGCTCGTAGTATTTACATTCAAGATCCGTTCAATCCAATAAATCCAATTCCGAACCTGACCCTTCTTGATAAGTCAGCTCCGCATCATCTTTACGAAAGAACGGATGCAAGTTGCATTGATCTATTCACCGTAGGAGTACCGCCGGCGACGTTTGGTGAACTGATCGGTAGTGCCTATTGCCTGGGACGTTGCGCCGATCCCCCCATCGTCAACTCCGGTGACTGAGCTGGGGGCCGACCGGCGCGAAATACTACCGCCATTACTTCCCGTAGCTGACGATCTTCAGTGCGAGGAACAGCGCGGCGGGTGGTTATCTTGATCCGGGTCCTTAGTTGAGCTATTTGTGGTCGGGGTGGTTCCCGTAAGGGTAGCGGGGCACCTCAAGTGTGGCTGTGACCGGCAACCGATCTCACTGGAGGTTGCATGCGCTGCCCTGGCTGCTCGTTCGAGAACACTGAGGATCGCAAGACCTGCGCAAGGTGTGGCGGGCCGCTTGGGCGCGTCTGTGACGCTTGCGGTCGGCGGATCCCGGCGCGCTTCAAGTTCTGCGGCCATTGCGGTGCGCCGCAGGGAGCGGCGGCGGCCGGATCGGGGACCGAGACCGGCCCCGGTCCAGAGGCGGCCGAGCGCCGCCAGGTGACGGCGCTTGTCTGCGATCTAGTTGACTCCGTAGGTCTCTCTGAGCGGCTTGAACTCGAAGACTATCGCGACGCGATGCGTCTCTATCATGAGACTTGCCACCGCGTGGTCGCACAGTTCGGCGGCAGTATCGCCGATAATCCTGGCGACGCCTCAATGTTCTTTTGGGGCCATCCCGAGGCCTACGAGAACGCCGCTGAGCGCGCCGTCCGCGCCGGTCTTGAAATCACCGAGGTGGTCGGCCGCCTGCAGGTGGCGGAGCGGCTGCGGGTGCGCGTCGGAGTCGCGACCGGCCTAGCAATCGTCGGCGCCATGATCGAGACCGGCGGCATCCGCCTGCGCGAACTTATCGGCGAGCCCCCAAACCTTGCCGCCCGCCTCGAGAAGCTGGCTGCTCCAAACTCCGTGGTAATCAGCGCCGTGACCCGCAGCGTGATCGGCGACGTATTCATCTACGACGATCTTGGCAAACACAGTCTGAAGGGCTTTTCCGCTGAAGTGCGGGCATTCGCTGTCGCCGCTGAGAACGTCGCCGCCGACCGCTTTGAGGCGCGCGCTGGCAGCCCGCTACCGCAGATCGTCGATCGAGACCCGGAGCGCACATTCCTCCGTGAGCGATGGCATCACCTCAAGAACGGGAGGGGTCACGTGGTTCTGGTGTCCGGTGAACCCGGTATCGGAAAGTCGCGGCTTGTGCGTGACCTGCGTGAATACATCTCGAACAAGCCGCACAGGCGTTTGAGTTATGCGGGCTCCCCTCTGCATCAGCACACACCTCTCTACCCGGTGGCGCACGGGCTCGAGCGGGCTGCCGGGATTGACTCTGTCGATACGATGGAGCAGCGGCGCGCCAAACTGGGCGCGGTGCTGATGCCAAGCAGCCCCGATAGTCCTGATGGCTTCTCGCTGATTGAAGAGCTCGTCGGGGCGGCCGCAAGTTCCGAAGATTCGCTACCCGACACCGTGCCCGAGCGCCGCAGGGAGCAGTTGATCATGGCTCTCCTCGATCAGCTCTCGGCGCACGCGGCGCGACAGCCCGTGCTCCTCGTGTTCGAGGACGTTCAGTGGATTGACGCGACCACGTGGGAGCTGCTCGAGGGGCTGATGCGACGGGTCGAGATCTTGCCCGTGCTGTTGCTCGTGACTTTCAGAACCGGGGTGACGTTGCCCCTGAACGACCTGCCGCACGTGACCGCGCTGGTGCTGGGCCCGCTGGACCACCAGTTCTGCATAGACGTTGTCAGGGGCGTTTCGCATACGCGCAACCTGCCGCATGGAGTCACTGAGCAGATCGTTGCCAGAACCGACGGCGTCCCGCTGTTCATCGAAGAACTGACCAAAGCCGTCCTGGAATCGCAAGACGAGCCGATGCCATTTGCGGTCCCGGAGACACTTCGCGATGCCCTGATGGCACGTCTCGGCAGAAGCCCGCACACCTGGTTGATCGCACAAATCGCCGCAACGATCGGCAGAGAATTCCCCTACGAGCTGCTCGCCATGCTCGCACCCATGCCAGCGGTCGCGCTCCAGGGTGCTTTGAACGAGCTTTTGGACAGCGGTCTGATCTTTGCGCGCGGGTCACGGCCACGTGCGGTTTATAGTTTCAAGCACGCTTTGGTGCAGGAGGTCGCCTACGACAGTCAACTCAGGCGTGAACGCCGCCGGATTCACCGGGCAATTGCAGCAACACTGCAAGAACACTTTCCAGAGACGCTTCCCGAAATGCTGGGACACCATTTCGCAGAGGCGGGCGCCACGGCGAAGTCGATCGCTCAGTACAAGCGTGCCGCGCGGGCCAGCCGCGGTCGATCGGCCAATGTCGAGTCGGCCGCACATTTCGCGCGGGCACTGGAGCTACTGGAAACATTGCCGGCCGGCCCCAAGCGCGATCGACATGAGCTTGACTTGCAGATCGCTTATGGCGCGCAACTCTTCGCCGTCAAGGGCAACGCGGCCGACGAAGTTGGAGACGCCTACGGCCGGGCCCTGGATTTGGCCAACCAGCTCGGCGAGACCAGCGGGATCGCTCGCGTCCTGCGCGGACTCCTGACCTTCTATGTCGTACGCGGTCTCCTTGCCAAAGCGCACCCGATCGGCGAGCGTCTGCTCGCCGAGGCCGAGCGAGCGTCGAACCCCGACGCGCTGCTGCAGGCGCACCGTCCGCACGGCCTTTGCCTGTTGTATATGGGCGACCTGGCCGCCGCCAGCCACCATCTGGAGCAGGCGCTGTCACTCTACGATCCGGCGCGACACGCCCAGCACCGGTTTCTGTACGGCTCCGACCCCGGCGCGCTGGCGAACTGCAATCTCGCCTGGGCCGACTGGTTTCTCGGCCATCCCGACCGCGCCCTGCAACACAGCGAAGTAGCGTTGAAGCTTGCCGAGCAACCGGAACCCCATCCCCACAGCCAGGCCTTCGCCCTCAGCCTCGAGGCCTCGCTTCATCAGTTCCGTGACCAGCCAACTCGCGCGTGTGCGCGCGCCGAGGAAGTGATCAAACTCGCCACTGACCACGATTTCGCCTACTGGCGTGCGTGGGGCCAAGTGGTCCGGGGCTGGGCGCGCGTGGTCGCCGGGGCCGCCGCCGGACTGCAGGAAATCGAGACAGGATTGGTGGCCTATCGCGCCACCGGCTCAGCGCTGATGTGTCCGTACTTTCTCGGACTGCAGGCAGACGCATGTGGCCGGCTCGGCCGGATCGGTGACGGCCTCGCCGCCGTCGACGAGGCTCTGACGCTCGCACAGGACCGTCAAATTCGGTTCTATGAGCCGGAACTCCACCGGCTCAAAGCAGAACTTCTCGCGCTCGCCGGTGCCCCCGAGTTCCAGAGGGTCGAATGCCTGCGGCAAGGATTGACGCTGGCCCACCGGCAGGGTTCCCGGTCTCTAGAGCTCCGCGCAGCGACCACGCTGTGCCGACACCTCACGGATCCGACCGAGCAGGCGCGGGCGCTCGACCAGCTGCGCACTCTGGTCACCGGATTTGACAAGGGCCCAGAGGGCAAGGCGATGACCGCCGAGGCCCGCGCGATACTCGAATCCTCAGGACATTAATAAGCCGCCGACTGCCCGGCGTACTGTTGATGGCGACACCGGGCATTGTGAGCACTTCTCATGTCGCTATGTCCGTGAGGCTCCTAGACGGCACGGATATACCAGCCTCGTCCTTTGGATTCGCCGTCGATACGCGGCCGCTCTCGGCCAAGAATATAGCCAGCCCTCAAGAGCTAGAATTCAAAGCTAATGGACGCCTATTCATTCGCATGATGTGCTGGGGCTCGCGAATTCGAATGCTGGACCACATTGCTTTCAGTCGCGCCATTGGCGGCTCGGGTCACAGACCCGCCAGGTAGTGGGCCATGGCGCGCAGGGCGTCGTCCTCGAAGGAGCGCATCAGGGAACCCTTGTCCGGGGCGTTCATGCGGATGCGGTGCTTGAAGTCCAGCATGGTCTGTTCCAGATAGGCCGGCTGTTGGCCGGCCACGCGCGGCACGCGGCTGTCGCCGGTATAGGTGCTGTGGCATTGGGAGCACTGGCCGGCGGAGAGGCCGGACGGACCCGCCGCTGCTGCCGCCGCGTCGGCCGCAAAATCGATCTCCGGCCAGGGCTGCGCCGCGAAATGCTCTGCGATCGCCTTCATCTGGTCGCGGGAGAGATCGGCGACGATGCCGCCCATGATCTCGTTCGAGCGCCGCCCGGCCTGATAGTCCCGAAGCTGGACGTAGATGTAATAGTACTCCTGCCCCCAGATGATCGGGATCGCCGGATCGTCGGGAAGCCCCTGGGCGCCGTGGCAGGCGACGCAGAGCTCGATCTGCTCCGACACGTCCTCGGCGGCGACGACCGGCCGGCTCAAGGCGACCACGGCGAGGGCGATCAGGGCCAGGTGCAGACAACGCATGGGCTAGGCTCTATCCAGAATTCTCGCGATGAGTTCGACCGGCTGACAAGATCGGGGGCCGCCCGCGGGCAGCCCCCGAACCAGTCACATTGCGGCCAACTCAGTCGGCAAGCGTGAAGGCAATGATGTTGTTGCCGCGCTTGTAGTCGAGCTGCGCATTGCCGCCGGCCGCGACGACGATGTATTGCTGCCCGTCGACCGTATAGGAGGAGGGCGGCGCATTGACCCCTGCCCCGGCCTGGAACCGCCACAGCACCGCACCGGTCTCAGAATCATAGGCCTTGAACAACCCGTTGCCCTCACCGGTGAACAGGACACCGCCGGCCGTCGCCAGGATACCGCCGATCATCGGCTGCTCGGTCTTCACCTTCCAGCGGATCTCGCCGGTGTTGTAGTCGACCGCGGTGACGTTGCCCCATTGCTGCTCGCTGGGGATCACCTTGAACGCGCCGCCGAGCCAGAGCTTGCCTTCCGGATAAGGCGTGCTTTCCACGTGGTAGGTCATCGGCTGGTGCAGATTGATCGCATAGGTCAGGCCCAGGCCCTCATCGACCGCCATCGGCGACCATTCCACGCCGCCATTCGCGCCCGGCAGCATGCGGGCACCTTCCGGCGTCGGCAGCACCCACATGTTCTCCTGCGGCACCATCGCCTCGGAAAAGCGGATCAGGCTGCAGTCGTCGCGGTTGTGGACATAGACATGGCCGGACTTGCCGCCATGCAGCACGCCAGGAACGACCGCGCCGCTATCGTCGGTCACATCGACCAGGATCGGCGGGCTGACCGCGTCCAGGTCCCAGACATCATGGGCGATGTACTGGAAGTGGCAGACATATTCGCCGGTGTCGAGATCCACCGCGACCAGGCTGTCGGTATAAAGGTTGTCGCCGGGACGCAGCGAGCCGTCGAGATCCGGCGAGGGATTGCCGACCACGAAGTAGATCCGGTTGGAGGCAAGGTCGACCGCCGGATTCTGCCAGACGCCGCCGCCGAGCGTTTCATACGGGTCGCCCAGCTCGGCCAGCGCCTGCTTCTCGCTGTCGATGTCGCGCAGCATATCGCGGCCGGTGGCGTCATGGGTCGTCCATTCGCCGACGGAGTCCTCGGGGATGGTGTGGAAGGTCCAGATCAGCTCGCCGGTCTGCCAGTCGAACGCCTTCACGAAGCCGCGAATGCCGTATTCGCCGCCATTGGTGCCGATCAGCACCTTTCCATCGACCACCGATGGGGCCATGGTTTCGGAATAGCCCAGCTCCGGATCGGCGATCTGGGTTTCCCAGACCAGCCTGCCTGTCTTGGCGTCCAGGGCGACCATCTTGGCGTCCAGCGTGCCCATATAGACCATGTCGCCATAGACGGCGACGCCGCGATTGTTCGGGCCGCAGCAATAGGTCGTGATCGGCCCCATGTTGTGCTTGTAGTGCCAATATTGCTCGCCGGTGCGGGCGTCCAGCGCATAGACATGGTTGAACGACGTTGTGATGTACATGACGCCATCCACGACGATCGGCGTCGTTTCCAGGCTGTCGACGACTTCAGTCTGGAAAATCCAGGCTGGCCGGAGCTGATGCACATTGCCGGCATTGATCTGGCGGGAAGGGTAATACCGCGTCTGTTCGTAATTGCCGTTGGTGTGCAGGAAGTTGTTCCCGTCGCCCCCGGCGCGGGTCAGCATGTCCTGGGTTACCGTCAGCATGTCGCCGTAGACGGTGCCTGTCCCGACTTCCTGTGCGTTCGTTGGGCGCGGCAACGCTGCCAAGACGGCAACCGCCGCCACGGCGCCGAGGGCACCGATTGTCCGATTCAGCATGACTTCCTCCCTGATGCCAGACGCGTTCCACATATGAGCGACGCCCCGCACTTCTGCGGTGCGGTCGCCTCCGTCGCTCGAATGGGTCGTTGGTTTTATGGTTAACGCGCCACGGATGCCCATCGTAACACCGGCCGAAGCGCGTTCAATATAAATGATGAGCGAGTTTTAGCCGGCGATTACAATCAATTATTGGCATCATGCCCGAAGGCCCTCGGCAATTGACAGGTCCGCCGGCATCGGTGAGCCTTCTGGCAAGGTGGAGCGAACCACCCGGGCAGGGAGGCCATGGACGATGCACGTTGAACGATGTGGCCGCGCCGACTGGCGCCGGCGCATGCTTGCGGCAGCCTGCGGCCTCGTCCTGTTCGCCGGGCCGGCCATGGCGAAGAATACCGGGTTGGTGTTCGTCAGCAATGAAAGGTCCAACACCCTCTCGGTGCTGAACCAGGATGACCAGGTCATCAAGACGATCGAGACCTGCGCCCGGCCGCGCGGCATGCATTTCAACGCCGACCATACGCAGATCTTTGTCGGCTGTGCCGATGACTCGGTGATCGCGATCTACGATGTCGCGACCCTGGAGCTGGTCGGCCGGATCCGCAATATCGAAGAGCCGGAGACCTTCGACCTGCACCCCAACGGGCGGCATCTGTACATCTCCAACGAGGAGGATGCGGCGGCAACGGTGTTCGATATCGAGACCGGCGAGATGGTCGGCGAATTCGAGACCGGCGAGGAGCCGGAGGGCGTTCTGGCGACGGCCGATGGACGGCTCGTCTTCGTCGCCTCGGAGGCGGCCAACCTGGTCCACGTCATCGATGTCGAGGCCGATGACGTGATCGCGGACATCCTGGTCGGCACGCGGCCGCGGCGGTTTGCGCTGACGCCGGACGAGGATGAGCTCTGGGTCTCAGCGGAATTGGCCGGCGTCGTCAATATTATCTCCGTAGAGTCGCTCGAGGTCGTCGAAGACATCGCCTTTCGCCCGGCCGGCTTCCGCAAGGAGCAGGTGACGCCGGTCGATCTGCTGATCACCCGCGATGGCAGCCGCGCCTATGTGGCCTTGGGCCGGGCCAATCACGTGGCGGTGGTCGACGTGGCCCAGCGCAAGGTGCTGGACTACATCCTGGTCGGCAGGCGCGCCTGGGGGCTGGCGCTCACCCATGACGAGGGCAGGCTGTATGTGGCCAATGGGCTCTCCGACGACATCTCGATCATCGACACGGCGACCCTGACCGTGACCAGATCGGTTCCGGTGGGCCTGATTCCCTACGGAATCCTGATCGACGATCACTAGTAGTCTGAATCAGACACATGATACCCATAGGACGGTCGATAGCGGCGGCAATGCTCCTGGGCTGCTGGGCGGCTCTGTGGAGCGGCGGCGCGCTGGCGCAGGCCGAGCGGACACCCTACGCCTTTGCCTATGTCGGGATCGCGGCCGACCCGCATTACCAGGCGGGCCGTGCCTATACCGGGCTGGTGCTCCGCCAACCCTATCGCCCGCTGGACGGAGCCAGGGTGGCGATGCGGGAAAGCCGGGTCATCGGCCGCAGCCTGGGTCTGAATTTCGAGTTGATCGAGGCGATGCTCGACGATGGCGACGACGTCGTGGCGGCGATGGATAGGCTCGCAACGCAGAACGCCGTCGGGGTCTTCGTGCTCGATCTGCCCCTGTTGGATCTTGTCCGGGCGCGCGACCATTTCGCCGGCCGCGACGTGATCTTGATGAACCCACGTCATCGCGACATGGAATTGCGGCAGGCGGGGTGCGCCGCCAACCTGTTCCACACGCTGGCCAGCGACCACATGCTGACGGACGCCCTGACGCAGTATCTGTCCATGAAGGGGTGGGAGTCGGTGCTCCTGCTCGAGGGGCCGGAGCCGGGCGACAAGACCATGAGCGCGGCGTTTCAGCAATCGGCCGAGAAGTTCGGCATCGAGATTGCGGCGGTGAAGGATTTCGTGCTCAGCAACGATCCGCGCAACCGCGACCGGACGAATATCCCGATCCTGACCCGCGGCCCGGATCACGATGTGATCTTCGTCGCCGATACGCTCGGCGAGTTCGGCCGATACCTGCCCTTCCGAAGCTTCCATCCGCGGCCGGTTGTGGGTTCCGAAGGCCTGGTGGCGAGCGGCTGGCACTGGACCTGGGAACGGCACGGCGCGCCGCAACTCAACCAGCGGTTCGATCGGCGCGCCGACCGCCACATGAACGACGTCGATTGGGCCGGATGGGCGGCCGTCCGGATCGTCGTGGAGGCGATGGCCCGAAGCCGATCGACGGAAACTGCAACGCTGCGCGAACTGCTGGCGTCGCCGGAGCTGACCTTCGACAGCTACAAGGGCGCACCGGTCAATTTCCGCCCATGGAACCATCAGCTGCGCCAGCCGATCCTGCTGCATGTCCACAACGCCGTCGTTGCGCGCGCACCCATCGACGGCTTTCTGCACCAGACCAATACGCTGGACACGCTGGGGCTGGATGCCCGCGAGACAGCCTGTAAGATGGACTAGAGCCCTACGATCCACGCCGGGATGGGGCAGGCGCGGCGACGAAGCGGGGCAGTTTTGCAAGAGGTAAGCCGATGATTTCCGCCGCCGAATTCGCCCATCTGAGCCTGCGGGTCTATGAGCCGACACCGACCCACCCGGCAGGCGGCTGGTATCGCCTGGCGCAGAAGCAACTGCCGTCGGGATTCTTCGCCGCGACGTTCTTCAAGCAAGGCACCGGCGAATATGTTGTCGCCTTTCGCGGCACCGAACCGGACGATGTCGGAGATCTCACCGCGGATCTGGATATCGCGCGCAAGACGCTGCCGCGCCAATATCCGGAGGCCATCGCCTTTGCTGCCAACACCGTCGGCAAGCTGAAGGTGCGGGATTTCTCGATCACCGGACACTCTCTGGGCGGTGCCCTGGCCACGGTCGTCGGTGCCGGCACCGGCAAGACGACGGTCGCCTTCAATGGCCCCGGCATGAAGAAGGCGCTGGCGAAGTCGAACCTCAACTTGAGCCGGACCGACAACATCTACAATTACCGGTCCAGCCACGATCCGGTCAGCGGCTATGGCGAACTGGTCGGCAAGACCTTCTCATTGGCGACCGGGAAGCCGCCGAAGAGCTATTTCTGGCTCGGCACGCCGGGCACAGTCTACACAGTGCTCAAGAAGGGCCATTTCTACTATCAGCAGCACAGCATGGCCAATCTGGCGGCTGCCGTTTCCAGCCATCCGAAGGCGGACAACCCACCGTCGAGGTGGTGATCGCGCCCCGGCGGCACGGCCGGTCAGTCGCGGGCACGCTCTTTCAGCCTGCGGATCTCGTCCTCGACTCGGCGGACATCCGAGATGCCGAAGAACCCGTCGCGCCGGACCCGGGTCCGGCTGCCCCGCCGGGTATGCACGCGAAAATTATCGCGGCGGAAGATCACATCGCCGCTGCCGTCGGGGCGTTCGCGACGCACCAGACTGTCGATCTCATCGGGCTCGAATGAGCTCACCGTGCCGCGCGCGATGATGATCAGACGTTCATTGGAGATGGCGTAGACGGTCTTCTTTGCGCCCCTCCAGGCCCAGACCGGAAGCAGCATGATGCCCAGCCCGACCAGCAGAAACGGCAGGCCGAACAGCGGGAAGAACGAGAAGACGCCGGCATTCGCCGTCGACGAAGCGGCGACGGCGATCCAGAAGACGGCAAAGCCGGCGAACACCAACCCGAACAGCGCCGCGGGCAACATCGCCAGCATCTGACGAGCCGGCGCCACTGGTCGATCGGCCCAGATCAGCCGCTCGCCGGTCCGCATCTCGCGTTCGGCGATCGACAGCGGCGACGGCTCGGATATGTCGTCACGGATCACGGACATGGCGCGATCTTGGCGTGACCCGATTAAACCGCGGTTAACCGGGCTCCGCGAGATCGGAATCCAGGGACAGTGCGAGCGCAACCAGCCGGTTGGCCTCGTGCTGCTGCACCGCATCGAACTGCGCCACTGGCGGCCGGCAGCGGTCGGAGGCGAACAGGCCCCGGGCGCGGCGCAGCTGTTTGAAGAAGCGGATGCTCACATCGATGTGCTGGTTGGAGAAAGCGAGGATCGGCAGCATCGCCTCGAACAGCCGCCGCGCCTCGTCATGTTCGCCGGCGGCATGGTGCCGGTGGATTTGCACATAAAGCGGCTCCATGCAGGTCGGCATGAAAGCGTGCACGCCACGCGCCAGGGCATCGAGCATCTGGCCGACCGCCCAGCCGCCGCTGACATGCAGCCGGCCTGCGGTCGCTTTCAGGACACGGCTGTATTTCGGCCCGGCCGGGACGGTCTCGATCTTCAGGCACTGGAAGGCGCGAATTCGGTCGAACAGCTCCGCTATCTCGTCGACGGCCAGACCGGGGCCGTGCCAGTCGAGATCCTGGATCATCAGCAACGGCGGCCCGGCCTCGGCGATCTCTCCCAGCATTGCAAGCCGCCCTGCCCGGTCGCTGACGGCCGGCGCCTGGCAGAGGATGCCGTCGGCTCCGTGCGCGGCGGCCAGGCCGGCGCGGCGCAGGCGTTCGGCCTGGTTTTCGGTCGTAACGCTCAAGATGACCGGAACCCGTCCGGCCGCCTGGTCCACAATGACCGCGGCGGCACGGTCGGCCTCGTCGGCGGACAAGCTGGCGTTTTCCGACGCCACCGCCAGCGCCAGGATGCCGACGCAGCCGGCGGCGACCGCGTAGTCGACCTCGCGCCGCAGACCGTCCTCGTCGATCTCGTCGGCATCGGTGAACGGCGTGTTCAGGCTCGGCACGATGCCGCGCAGGCCGACCGGACAGGGATCGCTCATTGGCCGCAGCCGAACTGGCGCGGCACAGTCTGGGCCACCAGCCCCATGACCAGCACCGCCACGGCGGTGGCAGTCGACACCACGGCCAGCGCATGACGATGCAAGGCTGTCACAATGAACACGATGTCCTCCCCTGGCCCCTTCGACCCGGGCGGCCCTTTGGCCTCCTGCACGGATCTGGATGATGCCATTCGGACTCTGCGCTGAAAAGCGAGTGAAAGATCAGTGACATGTCAGTGTGCGATCAGTACCTTCGTGGACTGGCCCATATGCGCGAGGCGGCGATATGCGGCCGCACAGGCAATCGGAAATGGGGCCGGAATGTACACTGGCAAAGCGCAGCTCTACGCCGCCTTACCGACGCCGCTGGATAATGCGCTGGATGTGGATCACGGTCGGCTTCAGGCGCATTGCACGGCGTTGCTGGAGGCCGGCTGCGACGGCGTCGCCCTGTTCGGGACGACCGGCGAAGGCCCATCCTTCTCTGTCGATGAACGCATCGCCACCCTGGACGCACTGCTGGCCGGCGGGACGGACCCGGCACGGGTGATCGTCGGAACCGGTTGTGCCGCCCTGCCCGACACGGTGACACTGACCCGTCACGCGGCGGCGGCCGGCTGCGCCGGTCAATTGATCGTCCCACCATTCTTTTTCGATCATGTCACCGATGACGGCGTGTTCGCCGCCTACGCCCGGATCCTGGAGGACTGCGCCGCCGATCGGCCACGGGTGGTGCTGTATCACATCCCGGCGGTCAGCGGCGTGCCGCTTGGCCTGGACACGATCGAACGACTGGCCGCCGCCTTCCCGGAGCTGGTGATCGCGGTCAAGGACAGCTCCGGCGACTGGGACTACTCATCGCAACTGATCGCACACCGCGGCCGGCTCGACGTGCTGGTCGGGCATGAGCCTGATATCGCCCGTGCCCTGGCGGCCGGCGGAAGCGGCACGATCTGTGGCCTGGCCAATGTGATCCCGACGCTGCTCCGGCGACTCTGCGACGATCCGATGGGCGCCGATGCGGCCCGGCTGCACGCCGCCCTGGCCGGCCTCGCTGCCGCCTTCGACCGGCGGCCGGTGATCCCGACCCTCAAGGCGATGATGACCACGGCGACCGGCGATGCCGCCTGGAATCGGGTGCGCCCGCCACTCGCCGCTCTCCGGTCCGAAGACATGGCGGATCTCGCGGTGCTGCTTCAGGCGGCCGAAGAGGCGTCATGACCGGAACCGCATTCGTCGCCGGCCGGCCGGTTCCGGACCGGTTGCTCGGACCGCTCCGCGCAAGCGCCTCCGACCGCAACGCCGCGTCCCTGCGCCGGCAGTTGGCTGAGGACGGCTATCTGTTCCTGCCCGGCGCACTCGATCCGGAGGCCGTCACGGCCGCCCGGCGCGAGGTTTTCGACCGGCTGGCGGAGGTCGGCGAGATACGCCACCCGGCGGAAGCCGGCATCGCGTCCGGCATCAGCCGGCGCGCCGAACTGGCCGGCGATTTCGGCCGCTTTCTGAAACAGATCTGCGACGGGCCGGCGCTCCGACAGGTCAGCCACGGGCCGGCGTTGCACCGCATCGCCGCCGATCTGCTCGGCGAGCCGGTGCGGGCCTTCGACTTTCTGTGGCTGAGGCCGACACCTGTCGGCCGCGCCAGCCCGCTGCATTTCGACCATGTCTACATGAACCGTGGCTCCGAGCGCGTCGTCACGGTATGGATTCCGCTCGGGCCCGTCCCGGTCGCCGACGGCCCCCTGGTGATCGTCGAGGGCTCGCACCGGCTCGATCGTCTGATCGACGCCTATCGCGGGCTTGACGTCGACCGCGACCGGAATCGCTCCGGCTCGTTCGACGACGATCCGGTGACGGTGGCCGAACGCCATGGAACGCGGCTGCTGACAAGCGATTTCGCGGCTGGCGACGTGGTGCTGTTCGGGCCGTTCACCCTGCATGGCTCATGCGACAACAGATCGCCCGAGGGCCGGGTGCGGCTGTCCTGCGACGTGCGCTATCAGCCTGCCGCCGAACCGGCGGACGACCGCTGGGTTGGCGCCGAACCGGCCGGTCATGGCGGCCTGGGCTATGGCGGGATGAACGCCGCCCGGCCGCTGACGACCGAACCGGTCAGGCGGTGAGGGAGCACCGGGCCATGAAGTTGAGCGAGCAGGCCTATCGGGCGTTCAAGTCGCATCTCTTCGCCAAGGATCTGCGACCCGGCCAGTTCGTCTCGCAGCGCGAGTTGGTGTCGCTGACCGGCGTCCCGCTCGGCCCGATGCGCGAGGCGTTGCATAAGCTGGAGAACGAGGGGCTGGTCGAGATGATCCCGCAACGGGGCATCAAGCTGGCGGACGCCAACCCGAAGCTGATCCGCGATGCCTTCGGACTGCGCATCCTGATCGAGACGCAGGCGGCGCGTCATTTTGCTGCCGTCGCTTCCGACGCCGCCATCGCGGCGCTCGACGCGGCGCACCGCAAGATCGTCGCGAAGGCGGCATCGGGCATCGACGATCGGCTGCTGGAGGCGGCCCAGGCGGTCGATTGGCAGTTGCACGACGCGCTCGTTGCCAGCCTCGACAACGCCCTGATCTGGAACATCCACAGATCCAACAGCGACCGTATCCGGCTGATCCGACTGGACAGCGGCATGTTGACGCCGACCGGCCTGCTGGACGCCATAGGCGAGCATTTGGCAGTGATCGATGCCTGCCAGAACCGCGAAGTCGACGACGCGGCCCAGGCGATCGAGGCCCATCTCTCGACCGCCATGCGGCGGGCGATGGGGTTGTAGCATCGGGAATTGGAGTCGCTGATCGCCGTGCACGGCGCCTTGTGCAGGGCGCTCTCACATGTGAGTGGCGACGATCTTTCCGATTAGGCTAACGGTACCCAGGGCCACGCCTGCACCGGTCAAGCACCGGGCGGTATCGCCATAACGTTGCACCTCGTCGTCTGCAACCTCCCGATAATGGGCATAGAGAACATAGGTCAGGAGCCCACCAACCGGCGTAGACAGTCTTGGAATCTCAATACGCTGCGCGAGCGGTCGACCGATGCGACTCCAAACGACCGGATGGTGGAACTGCAGGTGGGCGGAAAGCTGCACCGAAGCCCTGAGCGCCAGCGCCAGCAGCGTTCCGCTGAGTCCAAATCCAGTCGTGACAAGATCCATTGAATAAATATGTGGGCATACTGAAGATTTACAACCGAAAATTGCAGTGCAGCGGCCAGACCAGAGGTCAACTGTGTATCGGGATCCGGCGTCATTTCAGTGACCCAATCAGAATTCCGAGCACAATGGTGGCTTTTATCCCAACCGGACGAACATCGAATACCGGGCGAAGTCGCCGTAGCGTCGCGCTACCAGGGCAATCAGCGCGGCAGTTCGCCGCAATGGAATGAGTCAGAATTTCGCCGCGACCAGACATCCGGCCACGAACATCAAAAACGCCGTGACACCTCCGTACCAAACAATCATCGCGTAACGGGCAATTGCGCCATAGCGGCGGACTTTCGGATCGTCCCAATCCCTGTAGCGGCCCGTCAGGATGAAGATAGGAAGATGGAATAAGGTCCAACTTGCCAGCGGCGTCCGATTCAATGGCGGGTGCCCAAATAGTCCGCTCTCATCCGATCCATTCAGATGGATGCAATGCATGCGCCAGTTGACCTCGCTCGACGCCCAGGTCGCCAGGAAGATGCACACGAAGAAGACCAAGGCACCAATGCCGAGGCATACCTCGATTAGATCGTTGCCCATGTCGCGGATATGGGGCCATTCGCCTCAATCTCAACCCGGATCGGTGTCGGTCGAATGACGCACAACATCAGTGAATGTCGTCGCTGTCGCTCATCGCCCGGGCTAGTGTCTCGAAATCGAAGTCCGGGCGCTTGCTGGCATCGATGATCACCGCCTCCTTGCGGACTAGGCGTTCGACGATCGCCGGGATCTCTGCCACGGCGTTGGCCGGCACCACGACTGCCCCGTGCTGGTCGGCATGGATCAGGTCGCCCGGCGCGACCGCCATGCCGGCGATCTCGACCGGCAGGTCGAACGCCTCGACCCGGACATGGGCGTGCGACGGGCCGATCATGCCGGCCAGCATCTGGAAGCCTTCGGCATTCTGGTCGATGTCGCGGATGCTGCCGTCGGTCACCAGCCCCATCGCGCCCAGCCCCCGATGGACATGGCTGTTGACCTCTCCCCAGAACGACCCGTATCCCGGCGCGGGATCGAGATCCTGCATCACGATCACGGATGGTTTGGGGCCGCCATCGACATAGGCGTAGTAATCCAGGCGGCGCTGGCGCTGCTCTGCCGCGGAGTCTTCCGACGGTCGCTGCGCCCGGATCGCGGCGGTCCTGGCATAACCGATGATGGGCGGCATGGCCGGCCGTAGGCAGACCAGCGGTCGGGTCGTGTATCCCACACCGCGACGTTCCGGGCAGGCGACCTCCAGAGCGTTGCAGATGGTCGGCGTATCGAACTCGCGCAGACGGTTCAACGTATCAAGTGATAGTGATGACGGCATTTGGCTGGTCCTCCCGAGGCAACCATTGCCGACCATCGCTTCAAATACAAGCGCGGTTGAGACAGAATGTTCGCAGGCGTGCGCAATAAATTACTCTGTGCGCCGAAGTGTTACCCCAGGAAATCCGCCGATTTGCAAGAAAGATATTAACAAAGTTGGTTAACCTATTGCCATCAACTGAGGTTTTCGATAAAGTTTCCGAATAATTGACCAAAAAGGTCAAACGGAGAGTGCCAAATGGGTAGTGGATTGAGCGCGTTCCTGTCCGACGATTCCGGAAGCATCGCGGCGGAATATGCCCTTCTTTTCCCGGTTATCGGGGCTGCCCTTTTCCTGGTCGTTGGCCAGGTTATGCAATCTCTTTACAACCCCCAAAACCGCGTGGCCGTAAAGGTCAGGGTTCGTCGTCGGGGGTCCTGACGACGAAGCAAAGCGGGTTTCCTGGCATGGAAGCGGCCCTGATCTCCCCAGATCAGGGCCATTTTTTCCCACCGTCAGGGCCTGGCCCGTGATCCGGACACGGCCTTCAAGAGAAGCAATACTCGCCCGTCCGGCAAGGCATCTGGCGGAAACTAAGTGTCCAGTTACCAGAACAGATGAATGCGTTTCGTGCGTTTCTTTTAGTTAATCCTAGGGAGTCGCAATCGCTATTCATGGTTAAGATGGTATAAATCTTCGATACAATACGTTATTATTTTTTGACATTCCGGCTTAACTCGATTAATATTCCGCTAACCGTATTTCGGAACCAGGAGGGGTCTCATGGTACGGAGGATTGGTCCCACGTTGGCAAGGCCATTGGCCAGCGTTGCGGAACGCAGCGCGGCTGCCAGGTCACGGCAGCACCGCTTGATGCGTCGCGCACGATTCGGTTGCCGCGCAACCCAGTCGGCGACGAACCTGGTCAACAGGCTCGGCGCGGACGCCCTCTTCCATATCAAGATGCGGGCCGATTCAGGCTTGGCGACCGGTGATTTTGAGACCTATGCGCTGTGGCAAAAGCGCCGGCGGGCGGCCGAACGGTTGCTCAAGACCCGCTGGACCGGCGTGCTGAACTCCGGAGGCAAGGCCTGATGCATATGCGACGCCGTACCCGGCCCTCAAAGGAGATGGCGGCATCGCAGGTGCGACGACCGCCGCCGGCGCTGTCCTTGAACGACAAGGCGCCCAACCGGTTCGCCGCGACGGTGAGCGCGGCGCATGAGACCCCTCGCCCGGACATCGCCGCCTATCAGAAGGGCTATCGGGACAGCGCGGAACGCAGCCAAGACATGATCCTGACCCTGTCCCATGCCCTGGAAGAGGCAATGGCGGTGGGCTGGCCGGACGATGCCGAGCCGCGCAACGCGGAATGGCGCCGACTGATCTGGCGGGCCCGGCGGGCAGCCCGGTAGGCCTTCGGGCACCCGGCACGCCGGCACCGCGCCCCGGCTCCCCGATTGGGGAGCGTCGAATCCAGATTTCTTGAGAAGATTGGTCGGAGCGGCGGGACTCGAACCCACGACCCCTTGTCCCCCAGACAAGTGCGCTACCAGACTGCGCCACGCTCCGACACAAGGCGGCCGATGAGAGCCATCGACGCCGGCGCGACTATACGCCGCCGGCAAAGGTCAGGCAACGTCGGCAAGAGCCCCGCTCCGCCCTGCGTCCTTTGGCTCGGGCGGTCTAGCGCATTATCCGCTCATGCGAAATCGGCGCCAGCCCGCTCCCCCGCCCGGCCACCCATGAGGATACTGGCGTTGGGTGGCCGGGTGGGGGAGCGGGCTGGCGCCGTATGATCGGAATACGCGCTAATCGCCGTTCGACAGGGCCGCGCGCAACTGTCGCAGTTCGGTCAGCAGCGATCGCAGCTCGGCGCGCAAGGGCTCCGGCAGGCTACCGTCAACGCCGGACTCCGGCTCGGCCAGAACCGGCGCTTGCCGTTCCGGCGGATTGCTGGCCGGCTTCGGCACCGGAGGACGGGTCCGTCCCTCGCGCAACAACCGTTGCACGCCCTTGATGGTATAGCCATCCTCGTACAGCAGCTTCTGGATCTGCCGCAGCAGTTCGATGTCTTCCGGACGATAGTACCGCCGGCCGCCGCCCCGCTTGAGCGGCCGCACCTGGCTGAACTTGGTCTCCCAGAACCGCAGCACATGCTGCGGAACCGAGAGCTCTTCGGACACTTCGCTGATTGTCCTGTAGGCGCTTGCGGACTTGCCGCCCCTGGATCGCGCGCCGCTGTCCAGTAGGTCCGCCATGCTCACGCGGCGCCTTTCTGACTGTTAAGGCCCTGATTGATGCGGTCCTTCAGGACATGGGAGGCGCGGAATACCAGGACCCGGCGTGGAAGAATCGGCACTTCCTCCCCGGTCTTGGGATTGCGTCCGATCCGCTGCCCCTTCTGGCGCACCCCGAAACTGCCGAACGACGAGATCTTGACCATGTCGCCACGCGACAGCGCGCCGGAGATTTCCTCAAGCACCGTCTCAACAAGATCCGCTGATTCGTTCCGCGATAATCCGACTTCTTCGTAGACCGCCTCGCTTAGATGCGCGCGTGTCACGGTCGACTCTGCCATTTCCGGCCCCCCCGTTTATGTGAGGAACCGTACTTCGCGGCGAATATCCCGTCAATTACACAGAGTTGAGACCGGTCTTTGATGTGGCACGGATGTCACTCACCAGCGCGCCAGCGCCGACGCCCAGGTGAAGCCGCCGCCCATCGCCTCCATCATCACCAGATCGCCGGATTTGATCCGCCCATCCTTCGCCGCCGTGTCCAACGCCAGAGGCACCGAGGCGGCCGAGGTGTTGGCGTGGCGGTCCACTGTCGTGACCACCCGGTTGGTGTCCATGCCGAGTTTCTTCGCCGTTGCGTCGATGATCCGCTTGTTGGCCTGATGCGGCACCAGCCAGTCGATATCGGTCGGCACAAGGCCGGTGGCTTCCAGCGCCTCGTCGACGACCTCCGCCAACCGCACCACCGCGTGCTTGAACACTTCGCGGCCAGCCATGCGGACATGTCCGACGGTTCTGGTCGATGACACGCCGCCATCGACATACAGCAAATCGTGATGCCGGCCGTCGGAATGCAGATGGGTCGTCAGGATGCCGTGATCGTCGGTGGTGCCGGCCCCATCTTCACCCGACAAGACTACCGCCCCGGCACCGTCGCCGAACAGGACGCAGGTGGCGCGGTCCTCCCAGTCGAGAATCCGCGAGAAGGTCTCGGCGCCGATCACCAGCGCCTTGTTGGCCTGCCCCAGGCGGACAAAATTGTCGGCAACGGCGATGGCATAGATGAAGCCGGAACATACCGCCTGCACGTCGAACGCTGTGCTGGCGCTGAGGCCGAGCCCGGCCTGGACCCGGGTCGCGGTGGCCGGAAATGTCTGGTCCGGCGTGGCGGTTGCAAGGACGATGAGGTCGATCTGATCGGGCCTCACGCCGGCGTTGGACAGCGCCGCGTCCGCTGCACGGATCGCAAGGTCCGATGTCTTCTCGTCCTTCGCCGCGAAATGGCGCTTGCGAATGCCGGTCCTCTGGACGATCCACTCGTCGGACGTGTCGACTTGGGCCGCCAACTCGTCATTGGTCACCACCCGGTCCGGCAAATGGGCGCCGGAACCGATGATGCGCGATCTTCTGACACTCATCTCGATGCTTCTCCGACCTCGGATGAGATGCCTCCTTGCGCGTTCAGTTCAAAGTGTTCCAGGCCTTCTCTGACCTTTTCATTGAAACCGTTCCTGACCAGATCGATGCCGGCATCGATGGCGCTGGCGAAGCCTTCGGCATCGGTGCCGCCATGGCTTTTCACGCAGATACCACCTAGCCCCAGGAACATGGCGCCATTGTATTTGCGCGGGTCAAGCCGTTCCCGGAGCCTGCGAAAGGCGCCGCGCGACAGCGGGTAGCCGATCTGGGCCGCCAGCGAGGATTTGAAACTCCGCCGCAGATACTCAGCAAACAGCTTCACGGTTCCTTCCGCCGTTTTCAGGGCGATGTTGCCGGTGAATCCGTCGGTCACTACGACGTCGACGGTTCCCTTCGGAATGTCGTCGCCCTCGACAAAGCCTTCGAAACGGCCGGGGAGTCCTTCCAACTTACGCAATTGCGCCGCGGCCTCCTTGACCACTTCGTTGCCCTTCAGCGCCTCGGCACCGACATTCAGCACCCCGATGGTCGGCTCGGTCAGCCCCAGTACGGAGCGGGCGAAGACCGCGCCCATGACTGCGAACTGGACCAGATGCTCCGGCCGGCAATCGATGTTGGCGCCCATGTCCAGCAACACGGTTTCACTGCGCAGAGTGGGGAAGAACGTGGCAATTGCAGGGCGGTCGATGCCCGGCATCGTCTTCAACACGATCTTCGCCATGGCCATCAAAGCGCCGGTGTTGCCGGCCGAAACCACGCAATGCGCTTCACCTTCGGCGACGGCATTGATCGACAGGCGCATGCTGGACTGGCGGCCACCGCGAAGCGCCTGAGTCGGCTTGGCGTGATTGGAGATCGCCTCGCTGGTGTGGCGCACGGTCGACAGTTTGGCCAGCTTGGGCCGTTGCGCAAGCAGCGGGGCGATCTGGGCCTCGTCGCCGAACATGAGATAACGCACCGTCGGATTGTGCTGACGCGCAATCTCGGCACCTTCGATCACCATGGCCGGGGCAAGGTCGCCCCCCATGGCGTCGAGCGCTATGGTCAGTTGCCCGGGAGCCGCGCTAGCGGTCATCTTCCGTTGGCTCGCAGCGGCGATAACGTGCCGCTACGCGTCCGCGGTGGCGTCGGTCACCTCGCGGCCGGCATAGTGGCCGCAGGCCCCGCAAACATGATGAGGGCGCTTCAACTCGCCGCAGTTTGGGCATTCAGCATGGGCCTCGGCGCTGAGGCTGTCATGCGCACGACGCATGTTGCGCCGGGACATAGAAATCTTCTTCTTTGGAACGGCCATTGTCCACGACTCGCGATTTCAAAAGGCGGCCCTGGTCGGGCCGCCTGTAGCGGAGCGTTTCATACTGGAATTGCCTCGCATGGGCAAGCGGCAAGACCTGTCGGCGATGAAATCGCTGCTTTCGGCGGCATTATCAGCCTTTTGGTTTCAGCACCGCCAGCTTCGCGAAGGGTCCGTCCGAAACGGCATCGCCGGCATCGGCCCCCTGCTGTTCGAACTCGGCGCCCTCGGCCCGCGGGTAGGGATCGAGCGCCAGTGACAGGTGCTGAGCCACGAGTTCGCCGGCATCGACCGAATCACCCTCGATGGGCTCCGGCTCCTCCTCGATCGTCGGGTCGACATCGATGATCGCGGCATCCTCCGGATCCGGTTCGGCGATCATCCGCACCGTAAAGGCCTCCGACAGCGTCTGCGGCAACGGATCCAGAGTGACGACGCAGGTCTGCGTCACAGTGGCGGTGAACCGGCCCTTGGCGACGACGGTGCGGCCCTTGTCACGTGCCTCCAGCGAAACGGTCGCCGTCAGGTCACCGATCGATTGAAGCCCGAAGCGGGCTGCGAGCCGCCGCCGTTCATCCTCGTTCGCCTCGATGTCTCGGCGAACCAGCCCGCCACGAAGCTCTTCAAGCGCGACGGGGCGACTGAGTTCCGGTCCGGTGTCTGCCATGGTTTCCTACCTTTCAGCCTTCCGCCAATCCGTCCACGGGCACCGGACCGAAGTCAACGCGGCCGGCCAGCAGTTCGTCGACCGGCGCCGCGGCGATCGCCGCGTATTGGCGGCGGGCGTATGCGGCCATTTCGTCGACCTGCGATCGGTTCGGCGACGCTGTCCGGAACAGATTTCGGCGCAGCGCGGCCGCCAGCACTGCCGGATCGGCGGATTCCAGCCCATCCCGGTAGGCTTGCGCTCTGCCGAAGAACGCCTCGGCCATCTGCTTGACCTTCTTTCCGACGCTCAGGTCGCCGACCCCCATCTCGCGCAGATTGACGTCCATATCAGCAAACAGATGATCGAACAGCGCCTGGGCGAATGCCCCGGACTCGTCGCCCTGCCCCGCCAGCCGATCCATGACCAGGAAAGCGTGCAGAGTCAGCATGTCAAAGCGACCGTCGACGGTGTCGGGCACCCCGCAATGCAGATAGAAACCAGGCTGCCGCGACTGCGCCACAAGTTGCATGTACACAGCAGCAACAGTCGGTGCGGTCGGATCCTGGCGGAATATCCGGCTGATCACCTTGGTGTCCTCTTTGCGCCCAAATGCGACGGTTTCGTTGACAGATGGTGTGTCATATAGATGATGCGACGTGCGACATGGTGTTTTTTCACCAAGCCGTCAATGGGTCGGATGCCTGGAGCACGGCATGTATTTGGGCCGCCAGTCTCCGCCCGCCGCAATGTTGGAACGGTAATGGCTAAATTTGATAGACAGCGCATTGGCCGGATTGCCCTGTCGATACTGTTGATCGCGGGCGCAGCGGCCTGCGCGCCGGTGGTGGCGACACGCGGCAATCTGATCGATGACGAGCGCTTTGCCCAGATCGCCGTCGGGCGCAGCAGCGCGAATGACGTCGCCATCGTTTTCGGATCGCCGACAACGGTCTCCACCTTCGATCAGCTCACCTGGTACTACATCGGTCAGCGGACCGAGAAGACGGCGTTCTTCGATCCGGATATCATCGAGCGTCGCGTCGTCAAGGTGGTCTTCAATCAAACCGGCATTGTCCAGCAGGTCGAAGACCTGACTCTCGACGATGCCCAGACAGTGGAACTGGTGGAACGCGAGACGCCGACGCTGGGCCGCCGAATGACCGTGATGGAGCAGCTTCTCGGCAATTTCGGCCGGTTCAATACTCCGCAGGGCCCCGCCGCGGGAGGTGGTCCCGGGCAGCGCGGACCAGCGCCAGGAACCTGATCGACCAGATCAGGATTGGGTGAGATTGGCTCGATCTCACCCGCGACTCGGTATCGATTCGACCATGATGGAAACCGGGTCACGCTTCACGCCGATACGGGGTGAAGCGACCGGGCATCAGGGCCGACTCACCACCAGCGCAACGCCCCGACTATGTTCGAGTAATCATCGGTCCAGGCACGGGTTCCGGGTTCGCGGCGCAATTCCGTCCAGCTGGGATCGCCGTCAAGAAATCCGATTCTCCCCGGCCGGGTGATCACTACCCAGGTAGACCTGAGTACCGAATTGGCCCGTTCCTCTTCCGTAGGATGGAATTGGGAGATCCGGGCCGACAGTCCCAACTGCTCAGTCAATTCCGCAAGTACCGGCTCCAGATCGATGTTCCGATTGGAGATGTTTATTGCAAAGACGCCGCCCGGGGACAGCTTGTCCAGATAGAGCACCAGCGCCTGCCTGGTCACCAGGTGAACTGGAATGGAATCCGACGAAAACGCGTCACCGATCAACAGATCGAAATGCGCTTCCGGCTCCGACATCAGCGACAACCGGGCGTCGCCATGAACGATCCGGGCATCCGGAGCGCACTCCGCCAGATGGTGGAAATACCTGAGATCCTGGGCCAAGCCCGTCACAGCCGGATCGATTTCGTAATAGGTCCACGCCTGACCATCGCGGCGGTAACAGGACAAGCCGCCGCTGCCAAGCCCGATCACCCCGACGCGGCGTAGCGGACGCGCCGCATTCAGGGCGTCGAAGAGCCTTCCGACCGGCCCTGTCCGGCTGTAATACGCCGTCGGCAGGCGCCGGCGGTCGGCGTCGCGATACTGGCCGCCGTGATTGGTCGTCCCATGCATCAGGATATGGAAATCGCCTTCCTGCTGAACCCGCACGCTGTATACGCCGAAGAAGCTGCGATCACTGGCCAGGGTTTCTCCGTGATGCATCATGATCGGGCCGAGCACCAACAGCGTCCCGACCGCCAAGGCCAGCCCGGCGGGTCTCAGCCGACTCAAGAACGCCAGCGTGGGCAGGATCAGGAACAGCAATACGAGGGCGACATTCGAATCGGAGGTCACGGCCTGCCCGAGGATCACGTCTGAAACCAGCAGCAGCAGGGCGACCGAAGACGGCGCCAGCCAGTCGAACCGGCGGAGCACCCGCATTCCGGCCTTGGGCCACGGTCGCGCCAGGCACGCAAGGGCCAGCATCAAAGGATACTCCGCCACCGAATTGAGCAGCGCCGGCGCCAACAACGCGTTGAATACGCCTCCCAACATGCCGCCCACCGACATCCAGAAATAGAACTCCGTCAGCTGGCCAGCGCCCGGACGGCGGCTGATCAACTCGCCATGGCAGACCATCGCCGCCACGAAGAAGACCACCAGATGAAGCGGGAACAGCAATTCGATCGGGTTCGTCGCCCAGAAGAACGCCGCGCCGATGATCATGAACAGCGGCTGTATCTGCAACATTCGGGAATGCGCAAGCAGCGGACGCCGGGCGAACGTGATGACGAAAGTCAGCAGGTACAGGGCCAACGGTATGACCCAGAGGAACGGCGCCGCGGCAACGTCGGTTGTCATATGGGTCGTGACACCCAGCAACAGGCTCGACGGCACGAAAGCAAGGAAGATCCAATGCAGCCGCCGCCGCCATCCAATCACCGGCGCCTCGGCCTCCGGCTGCATCACCGCAACCGGAGCAGCCTCGACTTCAGCGACGCGGAAGTCGCCGGCACCGCGGAAGACCTTCAGTGCACATGCGGCGATCATCATGCACAGGGCGGCGTAGCCGATCGCCCAGGCCCAGGACTGGCCGGCCAGGGTCAATGTCGGCTCCAACACCACCGGATAGGCGAACAGGGCCAGGATGCTGCCGATATTGCTGGCGGCATACAGGAAATACGGGTCGCCCGCGGTCTCGTGGCCGGTATGCGAGAACCAGCGCTGCAGCAATGGCGCGGTGGCTGAGATGGCAAAGAACGGCAGGCCGACAGAAGCCGCGTACAGGCCGATCAGCCACGGGACCGGCGTCTGGTCCGAGGGCGGCGACCAACCATCGGCGACCCCCAGGGGAAGCGTCAGGACAGCCCCCAGCAGCACCACCAAATGCAACGCCGCCTGCCAGCGAAACCGAAGCAGCCGCGTGCTCACATGAGCGTAGGCGTAACCGGCCAGCAGCATGGCCTGGAAAAAGAGCATGGCCGTGTTCCACACCGCCGGCGCACCGCCCAACAGCGGAAGCACCATCTTGGTGAACATCGGCTGCACCCAGAACAACAGCAACGCGCTCAGGAACAGGGTCGACGCGAACATCGGCAGGACGCCAAGCGCCATGCCGAAATTGAGTTGACCGATGCGGATCGGACGATTGGCTGACCACTGCATGTTTTGTCCTATCGTCCTTCCCGATTTCCCTTCCGGCGAACAACCCGGCCGCGGCGAAAGCCTATCCGGCGGGCCCTAAGAAATGCTTGCCGACCGCGGCTGTCAGCGCCGGCGCGTCACCAGTTCAAGGCGCCGAAGATGTTGGAGTAGTCGTCCGTCCACGGCCGCGCGCCCGACAGTGGCTGAAGCTCTTCCCATCGCCCGTCGCCAACGAAGATCTGCAGCGCCGCAGGATCGGGCGCGGCAACCACCCATTCGGAGGCGGTGGCGTAGAGGTCGCGCCCACCCTCCTGGGTCGGCGGCGCGTATCGCTGCACCCGTGCACTCAGCCCGGCCGCGTCGATGACTGCGGCAATGGCCGGCCGGAGGTCGAGGTTTCGGTTGCTGATATGCATCATCAGGATACCGTCTTGCGACAGGGTGCCGGCGTATAGCGTCAACGCCTCGCGGGTGATCAGATGGATCGGAACGACATCGGAGGAGAACGCGTCGACCACCAGCAGGTCGAACGGGCCTTCGGCGCCGCGTTCCAGAGAGATCCGGGCGTCACCATGGATGATCCGGGCATCCGGCGCGCAATCGGCCAAGAAGCGGAAATACCCGGCGTCGCGCGCCAGATAGGTGACCAGCGGATCGATCTCGAAGAACCGCCAATCCTCGCCGGCCGAGCGGTAACAGGCGATCGACCCGGTTCCCAGGCCAATCACGCCGACCCGCCGTGGTGATACCGCAGGCGGCAGCGACCGAAAAAGCGATCCCAGCGGGCCAGGCTCGACATAATAGGTCAGCGGTTCGCGGCGGCGGTCCGGATCGCGATATTGGGCGCCATGGGTCGTCGTGCCGTGGACCAGGGCGGTGATTTGGCCATCGCCGATGATTTTGACCGTATGCACACCGAAGAAGCTGCGCTCGCGCACCAGAATATCGCCGTGCGCGCCCAGGAAGACCGGCACCAAGGACAGGAAACCGGCGACGCAGGCCGCAAAGATGACCGGTTGCCGGGCCTGGGCATAGGTTGTGGGCGCGAGGAGGACGATCGCCGCGAACATACCGACCTGCCAGGGCTCGATCTCGGCAAGCCCAAGCAGCATCGTCGCCGCCAGGCAGAGCCCCGCCGGGACGATCACGGCGGCGATCTTGGCCGGCGCCGGCATGCGAATGCGAAATGCGCTCCAGGGCCTCAGTGCACAGGCGAGGACCAGCGCCAACGGGTATTCGAACACCGAGTTGAACAGCACCGGCGCGGCCACGGCGTTGAACACCCCGCCCAGCATGCCGCCGAACGACATCCACAGATAGAACTCGGTCAGGTGGCTGGTCTCCGGCCGCTTCCGCCACAGCTCGCCATGGCACACCATGGCCCCGACGAAGAACGCCGAGCCAGGTGCAGCAGGGTCAGCGGTAGCATCGGCTGTTGCAGAAGGAAGAGGAGCCCGAGGATCGGAAACAGGATGACCTGTGCCCGCAGCATCCATTCATGCCTGAGGATCGGCCGGCGCGAGAAGGTCAGCACGAAGGTCAGCAGGTAGAGCGCCAGCGGCAACACCCAGAACAGCGGCACCGACGCGATGTCGGTGGTGATGTGGCTGGTCACGCCGAGCAGCAGGCTCGACGGCACGAAGGCAAGGGCCAGCCAGTGCGCCCGGCGGCGCCAGTCCACCGGTGCGGACGCCATCGCGCCCGGCATAGGCTCGTACCGGTTTCGCGCCCAGGGTCCAGCCCTCGCCATTGGCATGGCGCCACAGATAGCCGGCGCAGACCACGATCAGCAGCGCCAGCACCCCATAGCCGAAGGCCCAGGAGCCGGACTGGCCGGCCAGGGTCAGGGCCGGCTCCACCAGCACCGGATAGCCCAGCAGGGCCAGCATGCTGCCGATATTGCTGGCGCCGTACAGGAAATAGGGATCGTCGGCGGTCTCGTGGCCGCTATGGGAGAACCAGCGCTGCAGCAGCGGCGCCGTGGCCGAGACCGCGAAGAAGGGCAGACCCACCGAAACCGCGAACAGCCCGATCAGCCAGGCCACCGGCATGCCCTCGGTGGGCGGCGTCCAGCCCGGTGCGACGGCGATCGGCAGCGCCATGGCGGCGACCGCCAGCAGCGCCACATGCAGCAGCACCTGCCAGCGCAGGCCGAGATAGCGGGCGCTGAGATGGGCATAGGCATAGCCGGCCAGAAGTGCGGTCTGGAAGAACAGCATGGCCGTGTTCCACACCGCCGGCACCCCGCCCAGCAGCGGCAGCACCATCTTGGTGAACATCGGTTGGACCCAGAACAGCAGCAGCGCGCTCAGGAACAGCGTCACCGCGAACGCCGGCAGAATGCCGGGCACAATACCTCCCTGCCCCGCCGCGATGCGGTTCGGGCGATCGGCCCGCTTCAGGCTCTGTTGATCCGCGGACATGCTGCCTTGCGCCTTCGTGAGAGCGCCGCCCGGACTCTGTGCGGCGATGATATGCGGACCCGGGCGCACTCACCAATTCATGGCCCCGAAGATGTTGGAGTAATCGTCGGTCCAGGGCTTGGACCCGGCGTTCGGCGCCAGCGGCACCCAGCGCGGATCGCCGTCCAGCATCGCCAGGGTGCCCTGTTCGGCGGCGATCACCACCCATTCGGATGCCGCGGCAAATCCGTCGAACTGGCTCTGGTTCGGGACGAAACGCTGCGTCCTGGCGACCATCCCGGCATCGGCGACCAGTGCCGCCAGAACCGGGGCCAGGTCGACATTGCGGTTGGTGATGTTGACCATCAGCAACCCGCGATCGCCCAGGGTCCGGCGGTACAGCGCCAGCGCCTCGCGGGTCATCAGGTGCACCGGCACCGCATCGGACGAGAACGCATCCAGGACCAGCAGGTCGAAATGGCCATCGGCGATCCGCTCCAGCGACAGCCGGGCGTCGCCGTGGATCACCGGCGCGTCCGGCGCGCAATCGGCCAGATAGTGGAAATAACGCTCGTCGCGGGCCAGCGCGGTGACCAGCGGATCGATCTCGTAGAACAGCCAGTCCTCGCCGGGATTGCGATAGCAGGCCGTGGTTCCGATGCCCAACCCGACGATCCCGACCGCACGATCACCGGCGTTCGGCAGACGGTCGAAGACTGATCCGACCGGTCCGGCGCGGTAGAAATAGGTCAGCGGATCGCGCCGCATCTGCGGATCGGTATGCTGCGCCCCGTGGATCGTGGTGCCGTGGACCAGGGCCGCGAACCGGCCGTCGCGCTTCAGGGACACGGCGTAGACGCCGAAGAAGCTGCGTGCCTTCGCCACCACCTCGCTGGAAGCGCGGTCGTCGGTCGGCGCGATCTGCAGCAGGACCAGGATCGCGGCGATGCCCGGCGCGAAGGCCCAGGGCAGCTTGGCGAAGATGTAGCTGGCCGCGGCGACCAGGATGAAGCCGGCCAGCCAGGCGACCTTGACGGCGCTCAGTTCGACCAGCCCGGCAAGGCCGGCGATGGCGACACAGACCGCTGCGGGAACCAGGATCGCGGCGATCATGCCCGGCGGCGGGAGCCGCAGCCGCTCGCGGCTCCAGGGCCTCAGCGCGCAGGCCAGGACCAGCGCCAGCGGATATTCGACCACCGAGTCGAACAGCACTGGCGAGACCACGGCGTTGAACACCCCGCCCAGCATGCCGCCGAACGACATCCACAGATAGAATTCGGTCAGGTGGCTGGTCTCCGGCCGCTTCCGCCACAGCTCGCCATGGCACACCATGGCGCAGACGAAGAACGCCGAGAGGTGCAGCAGGGTCAGCGGCACCAGCGGGTCGTGCAGCAGGAACAGTGTCGCCGCCAGCAGCAGCAGCGCCGGCTGGATGCGCAGCATCCATTCATGCCTGAGGATCGGCCGGCGCGAGAAGGTCAGCACGAAGGTCAGCAGGTACAGCGCCAGCGGCACCACCCAGAACAGCGGCACCGCCGCGATGTCGGTGGTGATGTGGCTGGTCACGCCGAGCAGCAGGCTCGACGGCACGAAGGCCAGGGCCAGCCAGTGCGCCCGGCGGCGCCAGTCCACCGGCGCGGACGCCATCGCGCCCGGCACCGGCTCGGCCGGCCGCGCGCCCAGGGTCCAGCCCTCGCCATTGGCATGGCGCCACAGATAGCCGGCGCAGACCACGATCAGCAGGGCCAGCACCCCGTAGCCGAAGGCCCAGGAGCCGGACTGCCCGGCCAGGGTCAGGGCCGGCTCCACCAGCACCGGATAGCCCAGCAGGGCCAGCATGCTGCCGATATTGCTGGCGCCGTACAGGAAATAGGGATCGTCGGCGGTCTCGTGGCCGCTATGGGAGAACCAGCGCTGCAGCAGCGGCGCCGTGGCCGAGACCGCGAAGAAGGGCAGACCCACCGAAACCGCGAACAGCCCGATCAGCCAGGCCACCGGCATGCCCTCGGTGGGCGGCGTCCAGCCCGGTGCGACGGCGATCGGCAGCGCCATGGCGGCGACCGCCAGCAGCGCCACATGCAGCAGCACCTGCCAGCGCAGGCCGAGATAGCGGGCGCTGAGATGGGCATAGGCATAGCCGGCCAGAAGTGCGGTCTGGAAGAACAGCATGGCCGTGTTCCACACCGCCGGCACCCCGCCCAGCAGCGGCAGCACCATCTTGGTGAACATCGGTTGGACCCAGAACAGCAGCAGCGCGCTCAGGAACAGCGTCACCGCGAACGCCGGCAGGATGCCGGGTATCGCCGGCCTGTCTTCGACCGAAACCACGTCCCGGCTGCTGGTCATCACTGGTCCTTCCCGAATCCCGACGGCGGATAAGACCAGAGTCGCAGTTACTCCCCGGTTAACGCAGCGGCCGAAACCTCCCGGAATCCATGGGGTTACACGCCTTCGTACAATGGCGGCCTCCTTGAACCCAGCTGGGCCATCTACGCGGAGGGCCTGGTCGGAGTCGGAGGCGACCGACCCTACGACGCCGGCGCCGGCCTCGGGTTGCGATTCAGATTCTGAGCGGCGGTTGCTCAGGCACCCACCACCGCGCCAGGCCCTGGCCGCGACGGACTGAGACTGGTCCCGGCCGGCCGGGCCATCTGCTAGGGTTGGTCCGTGCCGAACGCGCGATCGTTCGGCGCGGTTCCTTGGCAATCGCGGCGGTGCGTTAGATGCCCAGCAGTTCGGACCCGCGCCTGCGGCGACTGCTCGCCACCCTTATCGCGGTCAGTCTCCTGATCGTCGCGGCGGCCGCGCTGTTGTCGCAACCGACGGCCGGTCCTGGCGCCGCATTTGCGCAGGAGGCGGTCGACGCCGACGGCCATGTCGGGTCGGAGACCTGTGCCGGCTGCCATCAGGCGCAACATGACGCCTGGCGCGGGTCGCATCACGATCTCGCCATGCAGCACGCCGACGACACGACCGTGCTCGGCGATTTCGACGACGCCGAGCTGGTCCACCAGGGCATCACCAGCCGCTTCACGCGACGGGGCGCGGCATTCGCTGTCAGCACGGAAGGTCCGACCGGGGCGATCGAAGACTTCGAAGTCGCCTTCACCTTCGGCGTCGAGCCGGTGCAGCAGTATCTGGTGCCCTTCCCAGGCGGCCGATACCAGGCGCTGCGGGTCGGCTGGGACTCGCGCCCGGCGGAGATGGGCGGCCAGCGCTGGGTGGATCTGGAGGGAGAGCAGAGGGTCGCGCCGGGCGACCCGCTGCATTGGACCGGGCAGAGCTATACCTGGAATTTCATGTGCGCCGACTGCCATTCCACCAACGTTGTGCGCAACTACGACCAGGCGAGCGATTCCTATCGGACCAGCTTCTCGGAGATCGATGTCGGCTGCGAGGCCTGTCACGGCGCCGGGGCGGCGCATGTCGCCTGGGCCAGGGCCGGCGCGCCGGCCGGGTCGGAGGACAAGGGACTGGCGATCCGCTTCCCGCCGCCGGCGACCTGGGTGATGAACCCCGAGACCGGTATCGCCGGGTTGGACGGAGACGCCGCCGCCGGCGCGGAGCTGCAGGCCTGCGCCCGATGTCACAGCCGCGCGCGCGACGCTGACCGATGGGTCGGGCCCGGAGCGGCCGTTTCTCCGACGACTACCGGCTCAGCCTGCTGCGATCCGATCTCTATCATCCGGACGGGCAGATCCTCGACGAGGTGTTCGTCCTGGGCTCGTTCCTGCAGAGCCGCATGCACCGCGCCGGCGTTCGCTGTTCCAATTGCCATGAGCCGCACGCGCTGGAACTGCGCGCCACCGGCAACGCCCTGTGCGGGCAGTGCCACGAGCCGGCCCGGTTCGACACGGCCGAACACCATTTCCATGCCGAGGGCACGGCGGGTGCGGCCTGCGTCGAATGCCATATGCCCTCGCAGACCTATCTCGCCGTCGACGAGCGGCGGGATCACAGCTTCCGCATCCCGCGCCCCGATCTCAGCCTCAGCATCGGCACGCCGAATGCCTGCACCCAATGCCATGCCGACAAGAGCGACGGGTGGGCCGCGGCGCGGGTCCGCGAGTGGCACGGCTCGGCGCGGGCGGCGCCGCATTTCGGCGAGGTGCTGCACGCCGCGCGCAACGGGGACGCCGCAGCGATCGATGGGCTTGTGGCGCTGGCCGCCGACCCGGATCAGCCGGCAATCACGCGCGCCACGGCCATGTCGCTGTTCGGGCCGGACCCCGGCGCGCCGGGCTACCGGGTCCTGGCGGACAATGCGCGGGCCGATGATCCGGTGCTGCGCCTCGGTGTGACCGAGGCCCTGACGAATATCGCGCCGGAGGCGCGGATCGCCATCGGCGGGTCGCTGCTGGACGATCCGGTCCGGGCCGTCCGCACCGCCGCGGCGCGGGCCATGGCGCCGGTGCCGCCGCAGGCCGTGCCGGCGGAGCTTCAGATAGCGCTGGAACGCGCAACGGAGGAGTTTCTCGCCACTCAGCGAGCCACGCTGGAGCTGCCCACGACCCATCTCAACCTCGGCAACTTCCATGGCGAGCAGGGGCGGACCGACGAGGCAGAGGCGGCCTTCCGCACAGCTCTGGAGCTGCGGCCCGGGTTCAATGCCGCCCGGCTCAACCTCGCCGACCTCTATCGGGCGACGGGCCGGGACGATCTGGCGGAGAATCTGCTGCGCGAGGCGGTGGCGATCGATCCCGAGGATGGCGATGCCCAGCACGCCCTTGGCCTTGCGCTCGTTCGCCAGGGCCGGATCGGGGATGCCATCGACCCCCTCGCCCGCGCCGCCGCCCTCAACCCGGATTCCGCCCGATACGGGCTGATCTATGGTCTGGCGCTGGACGGGCTGGGCGATGTCACGGGCGCGCTGCTGACGCTTGACGACGTGCACCGCCGACATCCGGGCGATCGCCAGGTTCTGCAATCGCTGATCGATTTGAGCATGCGGGACGGCGACCTGGATGCGGCGCTGGGCTACGCCCAGGCGCTGGTCACCATCGCGCCGCGCGACCCCCTCGCGCGGGAGATACTCCGCGGAATAAGGATGCTGGCGCAGCCCCGTTGAGAAGGCGCGCACAGATCCCCAATGCCGGATCGGTCAGTTTGAATTCGCGCCGTTCATCGTCTCCGACGGCAGCTCACCGAACATTGCGCGGTAGTCCCTGGCAAATTGCCCCATGTGCCAGAATCCCCACTTGTTCGCGGCGTCCGCAACGCCGTAACTGGTCGATCCTGCCAACAGGTCCGATTTGACGCGATAGAGACGAAGGCGGTTGAAATACGCTTTGGGGCCGATACCGAAGCGCTCCCGAAACCCCCGGGACAGAGTGCGCCAGGAGGCCCCCGAGTCGACGCAAAGTTGGCCGATAGATACGTCGTCACCCAACCGATCCTCCATGACGTCGATCGCACGCGTTACAGACTTCGCCCGCATGGAGAACGCGCTTCGGTCGCCGAACTCCTCCGCATCGCTTGCCGCCATGATCAGACCAACCACCAGGTCTTCCTGCTGCAGGTCACCAAATGGAGCGCCATCTCCGCGAAGCAGCGCATGCCCATGGTCACTGAGCCGTTGAAGGGCTGGTGCGTTTTCGGCGGATTGGCTGCATGGTCGCACGGAGAAAACCATCAGCAATGGGTAAGCCCGATTGATCCGATATGCGTGCCAGAAATGGTAGAGAGATGCTGATGACCAACCCCGAGAATTCGCGGCTGCTCACGCAATCAAACTCGGATCCCGTTCCAAAACTCACAAGGCCCGGCGGATCGACGCTCGCCCCGCGCCAAGAATGAAGTGTCGGCGTGGCCGGAAGCCCGACGTTGACGGTTTTGGTCGGAGAGCGTCCCTTTTGATGGACGCCCCGATTGATTTTGAACTCCATCAGCGTGATGTCCGGGCTGGGCCGAAGGAGGATCGTCGTTTCCACCGGGCCCGGTTCAACCTGTCGAAAATCAAAATCCCATTCCGAGTGACGGCCAATGTCATTCGGATCGGCCAGGCACACCTCATGCACCGGCGCCGTAGCCGCGCCAGCATCGCTATCGCCAGTCATCAACTTTGGCCGAAATTTGATGTGGCATCCGAATTCACTCTAGTAGAACGCCGACAATGTTATCCGGCGAATGGACAGTGATGCAACCGACAGTACCCAATATCGTAGGTCGCTCCCGGCGCGGGTCGAGTGATGGGACGTCCGTCATTGTCGCGGGAGGACCGGCTGCTGCAGGCCGGCTTCGACACCAATCGAGCGCTCTTTTTTCATTGAACGTTCACTGGAATTTCTAGGCCGCCTCAGGCTACGGAATTCGCAACAAGACGGGGAGAGACGAGATGACGCTACCCAATCTGCTCAAGCGGGCGAGGACCGTTTCGGCAATCGCGGGCGCAGCGGCATGTGTCGCAGTGCTTGGCTTCCTGGTGGTGAATGGCATTGGCCCATTCGGCATGGCGGCATCTGCCGCGGGCGGGGAACCCGCCGAGGGCTGGTCCCCGACGGAACCCTATCCGGTCCACAATGTCTATTACCCGGGGACCGAGGCGCTCGATCCCGACGAAATGCGTGTCATCTCGTGCGGGACGGGAATGCCGATGATGCGTATGAAACAGGCGGCGGCGTGCTTTCTCATTGAACTGGGGAATGGCGACAAGTTCATCTTCGACATGGGCACCGGATCGTTGTCGCGGATCGAATCCCTCGGCATTCCGCTGGATTATCTCGACAAGGTGTTTCTGACCCACTTGCACATGGATCATGCCGGCGACTTTCCTGCATTGGTCCTCCTTGGGCCGCAGAACAATCGGTCGGTTCCGATCAGGGTCTGGGGACCTGGCGGCGGCGGCTCGCCCGAGGATTGGGGAACGCAGGCCTTTGTCGACAACGTGATGGAGTCCTGGGCCTGGATGATGGGCACACTGCGAGGCACCATCGACACAAGCTCATTTGCTGCCCAGGTTACGGAATTCGATTGGTCGAAGGTGAATAACGTCATCTACGACGAGAATGGCGTTGTGATCCGCTCGATACCTGCAATTCACTTCGAACAGTCCGTAAGTCTGATCCTTGAGTGGAACGGATTGAAGCTGGCATTCTCAGGCGACACGATGCCAAACAGATGGTGGGTCGAGCATACGCAGAATTCCGATATCTCGATTCACGAGGCTTTCTTTCCTCCGGCGCTCGCAAGCGAGAAGTGGGGATTCACGGACCAGGAGGCCTTGAACGCCGTAACGACCATCCACTCCACGGCGGCTTTTTTCGGCAAGGTGATGGACATGACGAGGCCGCGGCGGGCCGTGGCCTATCATTTCCAGAACGATGCCGACACCTTGCCGGCAATGATCAGGGAAATAGAGAGTCTCTATGACGGCCCCGTCGATTACGCGCAGGACTTCATGGTGTGGAATGTCACCGAAGACGACATCCGGGTGCGAATGGTCGTCGTCAATCCTGAAGCGTATCCCTCCCCGCCTCTGCACGAGAAGCAGATCGAGGCCGACGAACCTTATCAAACGCCCCAATGGGTGCTCGACGGATGGCTGGACGAGGTGACCCCCGTAGCAGAGGCCATCTATTCCAACTACAACGCCGAAAACGGAACCGAATTCCAGTTCCCGCTTAGCAAGTGACCGGCCTGTCCGCTGAGAGCCCCGTCTGGTCGACCAGGCGGGGCTTCGCATGCCTCTTCGGACGGCCGCAATGAATGGAGAATTGCCATGAAGAGCCAACTTGACTGCGCGACGCCGAAGCGGCGCTTCGGTGCGAAACTCGCGGATGTCATACACCGCGTCTTTCCGGAAATTCGACTCTCACCCTTGACCGTTGCGGTCTGCGTGATCGCGATCGGCCCTGGGCTGTCAGCCGCCTTGATGATGAATTGGACCGGCGAGTCCCACGCGGCCGGTGGCCAGGTGGCGGATCCGACAGGCATCGCGCCGGACCGGTACGTCTATTACCCGGGCACCGAAGAAATCGCCGGAGACGAGATCCGGCTGGTGGCCTGCGGCACCGGCATGCCGGCGGCCCGGCGCGACCAGGCGGCCACCTGCTGGCTGGTGGAACTGGGCAACGGCGACAAGTTCCTGTTCGATGTCGGAACCGGATCGATGGTCAACATCGCGGCCCTGATGATCCCCTACGACATGCTCGACAAGGTGTTCCTGACCCATCTGCACACCGATCATTGGGCCGATCTTGCGACGCTCTGGGCCGGCGGCTGGTCTGCCGGGCGCACTGGACCCCTGAGGGTCTGGGGGCCGAACAGTTCGACCGAGGAAATGGGCACCAAATACGCGCTCGATCATTTCCTCAAGGCCTTCCACTGGGACGCGGTGACACGCGGATTCTTCATGAATGCCGATCCCGGCAGGATCGAGGTCGAGGAGTTCGAATACACCGGAGAGAATGAGATCGTCTATCAGGAGAACGGCGTCACCATTCGCTCTTGGCCGGCCATCCACGCCGGTGATGGTCCGGTCAGTTACGCCCTGGAATGGAACGATCTGAAGATCGTCATCGGCGGAGATACGATCCCCAACAAGTGGTACATCGAATATGCGCAGGATGCCGATGTGGCCATTCATGAGAGTTTTCTGACCGCCAACGATCTCGTCCAGTGGTATGGGCAGTCGCCACCACAGGCGCTTCTCGTAGGCACCCAGGGTCACACGTCACCGCAGGCCTTCGGCAAGGTCATGGCGACGATCACGCCACGCCACGCCATCGGCTATCACTTCTTCAACGAAGAGGCCACTCGCTACGGCGTCTATGACGGCGTGCGCGAGACCTATGACGGGCCGCTCTCGCTGGCCAAGGACAACATGGTCTGGAACATTACCGCCGACCGGATTACCGAGCGCATGGCGGTTTCGCCGGACCAGGCGTGGTCGGTGCAGGGACCGACGGCTGCGGCGCCGGCGGACCCAAACGTTCCGGACCCGCTGAGCGACGCCATGTATGAGGGACGTTGGGACGTCGATGACGTGGAACGCGAGATGATCGAAACCTTCAAGAGCACGTACGACATGCAGTAGTCCTGCACTGCGACTGCGCGCCCGGTCTTGGGATGGGCGCGCAGTGCCGGTGCGACCGAACCAAATAATCCGGCGTCACTTGGCCGGGAGAATCCCGGTCATTCCTGATAACGTGGCGTCATGGGAATTCTTATGCAATTGCGCCTGGCCCTGCCGCTCGCCATCATCCTTGCGCTGGCGATCACGACGCTCCCGGCACGGGCGGATTGGGTCAACCTCACCGGCGCCGAGGTGGCGCCAAACATCGCCGAGATCTATGTCGAGGATGCCGGCGTCCGGGTCGCGCTGGAAATCTATGTCGGGGATCTGGAACAGTTCTCCGACGTCATACCGGCCGACTGGTTCGGCGAGGGCCGGGACGTACCACCGGATGCAGAGCGCCTTCTGCGCTTCTCGCGCGACGGTCTGATCGTTCGCGATGCGGATGGGGTCACTCTGCCGGCCAAGCTCGTGACGGCCGAACCGCGCATACGGGTCGACCGGCGGTCGCCCTTCGCAGGCATGATCGATCCCTATTCGGGGCAGCGCCTGCCTGAGCCGCCGGAAGATCCGCGGGTCCTCTATGTCGAGCTGATCTACCCCTTTGCGGGCGGGCGGCCGGCCGAGGTGACCCTCACTCCGCCCATGACGGCGGAGGGCGTGCCGACAGCGTCGATCGGCATGCTGGTCTTTCATCGCGATGTCCCGGTGATCGATTTCCGCTATTTCGCCGGGCCGGCGACACTGGCGCTGGACTGGGACGATCCCTGGTATTCGCGCTTCGACAGCCGCAATCTCACGCGCCATCACCGTTACCCGCGCATGAGCTTCCTCTATGCCGAGCCCTATGAGATCCGCCACGAGGCGTTGGTGCGGGTGCGCGATGCCGGCGAACTGGTCGGGCTGAACCCCGAAGGGACCCGGCTGACCGAGGACGAGGCCACGCGCCTGACGGCGGCGGCGGCCGAGACCATCGCCGCCCGCTCGCCGATGACCATCGACGGGCAGCCGGTGACGCCGGATTTCGACCGCGCCGCCTTCATGCGGATCGGCGCGCGGGGCCTGGAATTCCTCGAGCCCGGCGCGCCCATCGATGTCGACGCCGCGATCCTCGGCCTGATCTGGTCGGTCTCCACCGACGGCTATCCGCAGGAGGCGACCGTCGAATGGACCCTGTTCGACGGCCGGGCCGAGCAGGTTCCCGGCTATTCCATCGATGCCGCCGGACCGTTTCTCTCGCCACTCACGCCGGACGACCCGGATCTGGTCTGGACCAACCATTTCAAGCGCCCGCCGGTGCCGCCGGTCGCCGAGATCGCGGCCGACGAGTGGTCCGAGATCAGGGCCCCGGCGCTCAGCGGCGCGATCTGGCTCGGGGCGCTGGGATTGCTGGTCGCCATCCCGCGGAGCAATGGGCGCCAGCGGCGCATCGGCGCCGGCGCGCTGGCGGCGGTGCTGGTGGTGGTCGGAGCGTTTGCGCTGCCCTATGGCACCGTCGGCGTGTCACGGCCGGGCTTGATCCCGGCAGACATGAGCGAAGACCAGGCGACCGCCCTGACCGAGCAGCTTCTCACCAATGTCTATCGCGCCTTCGACTTTCGTGGCGAGGAACAGGTCTATGACCGGCTCGCCAAGACGGTCGACGGATCCCTGCTCGAACAGGTCTATCTCGACCAGCGCCGGACCCTCCGGGTCGCCCGCGCCGGTGGCGCCCAGGCGCGGGTGAAGACGGTCGCGATCGATTCCGCGTTGCCCACGCCGGTGCCGGGAACCGCGGCGGATTTCACCGTGCGCGCCAAATGGACGATCGTCGGCAGCGTCGGCCATTGGGGTCACGTGCACCAGCGCGCCAATCTCTACGATGCGATCTTCACCATCTCGGCGGAAGGCGGCGCCTGGAAGATCACCGATTTCGAAGTGCTCGAACAGGAACGGCTGTCGTAGGAGCCTGTCCGAGTGATGCGGCCGTGATCCAGATCGAACAGCTGCGCTTCGCCTACCGCGACGGCGATTTCGCCCTCTCGGCATCGGAATTCCGTGTCGCGCGCGGCGAGACCGTGGCGATCGTGGGACCCAGCGGGTCCGGCAAGAGCACGTTTCTCAACCTGATCGCCGGCGTGCTGCGTCCCGAAACGGGACGCATCGCGGTCGACGATGTCGAGGTCTCGGCGCTGGGCGAACGGCAGGGACGGTCTTTCCGGGCCCGCCAGGTCGGCTTCGTGTTCCAGGATTTCGGACTGCTGGACTATCTCACCGCCCGCGACAACATCCTGCATCCGTTCCGCCTGTCGGCGGCGCTGCGGCTGACCGCGGAAACCCGGGCCAGGGCCGAAGCGCTAGCCGAACGGCTGGGCGTCGACCGACTGATGGACCGCAGGCCCGGAGTGCTGTCGCAGGGCGAGCGGCAAAGGGTGGCGATCTGCCGCGCCCTGCTGCCCGCCCCGGGCCTGATCCTGGCGGACGAGGCGACCGGCAATCTCGATCCCGCCAACAAGCGGGCGATCCTCGATCTGCTCTTCGACGCGGTGGCGCGCGAGGGCGCGACGCTGGTCGCGGTCACCCATGACCACGAACTCCTGCCCCGGTTCGGAAGGGTGGTCGATTTCCAGAATATGACCGGGGGGGCGGATTGATCGGCTCGCTCTACCTCGCCTGGATGCATGTCCGGTACCACGCCGGGCGTTCAGCCCTGCTCGTCGTCGTGCTGGCAACCCTCGGCGCGATGCCGCTGATGACCGAACGGCTTGCGGCCCTGGCCGAAACCCAGCTGCTGGCGCGCGCCGATGCGACCCCGCTGATCTACGGACCGCCGGGTAGCCAGTTGGATCTGTCCATGACCGCGCTGTTTTTCGAGGGCGCGCCGCGCGCCGAACTCGCCATGGCCGATTACGACACGCTGGCCGATATGGGCCTTGGAACGCCCCTGCCGCTGCTCAGAACGCATCTGGCGAGGGGTTTCCCGGTGGTCGGAACCGATATCGAGTATTTCGCGTTCCGCGGTCTGACCGTGGCCGAAGGGCGGCCCATGATACGCCTCGGCGAGGCGGTCATCGGGGCGGAGGTGGCCGAGCGGCTGGCGCTCGCGGCCGGCGACAAGATCCAGTCCGACGCCGACGCGATCTTCGAGCTTGCCGGCGCCTATCCGCTGCGCATGCAGGTGGTCGGCGTGCTGGCGCCGACCGGCGGCCCCGACGACCGCGCGGTCTTCACCGGGCTATGGACCGCCTGGGTGGTCGCCGGCCTCGGCCACGGTCACCAGGATCTTGCCACCACCGAGGACCAGAGTGTGGTACTGGCGCGGGGCGAGGACCGGATCATCGCAAACGCCAAGCTGACCGAATACATCGAGATCTCCGAGGAGGTCGCGGACAGCTTCCATTTCCATGGCGACACGACCGGCTTTCCGCTCTCCGCCATCCTGGTCGACCCGGCGGACGCGCGCGCGGCGGCGATGCTGAGGGGCCGGGTGGAGGATGCCGGGACGGCGCGCCAGATCTTCCGCCCCTCCGGTGTCGTGCAGGCGTTGCTCGACGACGTCTTCCGCATCAAATCGGTCCTCAACATGCTGGTGGCAGCGGTCAGCATCGCGGCGCTGCTTGCCCTTGGCATGATGATCTGGCTGTCGTTGAAGCTGCGCCGCCGCGAGTTTGAGGTCGCCCGGCGCATCGGCGCCGACCGTGGCGCCATGGTCCGGCTGGTCGGCGCCGAACTCGCACTGCTCTGTACCGCCGCCCTGGCACTCTGCGGCGGCCTGCTCCTGGCGCTGGAAATCCATGGCACGACGCTCGTCCGGGGGCTCCTGTTCGGCGTCTGATATCGGCTGGATCCGCAGACCCTGAGAACACCGTTCAGGACGCGCCCACCGCAGCCGACAGGGCGCTGAGATTGGCGCGCATGGTCGCCAGGAAATCGGCCTCGCCCCGGTTGTCGGCGATCGTGAAGACCGTGCCCGCCATACCGCGGCGGGCCAACGCCGCGGCGGAGTCGGCCGGCGGCTCGGTCTCCCAGATCATGACTGTTCGCAGTGCGCCGGCCCGCTGCGCATCGAATTCGGCCCACTGCGCCTCGGTCAGCCCGGCATCCGACTCCCAGCCGAAGCTCTTCACCCTGAGGCCATAGGCGCGCGCGAAATACTGGTACAGCGGATGCGAGGCGATGAAGAGGATGTCGCCGGCGTCGGCGGCGATGGCGCGGGCCTCGTTGTCGAGCGCCTGCAGATCGGCCCTGAGCGCGGCCAGCCGGGCCGCGAAGCCGTCGGCCTCGTCAGGCCTGCGGCGGCTCATGGCATCGGCGATCGCCTCGGCCTGAAGGATCGCCTGGGAGAAATCGAGCCACGTCACCGAGGCCGTAGCGCCGTGCGCATGCGCACCCTCCGGACCATGGCTATGGGTGACCGCGTCCGCGGCGATGTAGCGGTCGGCGAAGCCCCGCGACGTGTCCACCGTGCGAGAGCGCGGCAGCGATGTCGTCCGTGTCCAAAGCGCGTAGTTGGCGCCGTTCAGGAGGATCAGATCGGCCTGCTGGAAGCGGCCGATCTCCGCGATCGACGGTTCCCAGAATGCAGGTTCCTGACCTCCGGGTACCGGCAGCACGATCTCTGCCGCATCGCCGGCGATCCGCTCGGCGAAATACGCGACCGGATAGTTGACCGCGTAGACGATCAACTTCTCCCCGGCAACCGCGGACGTTGCTAGGCTGGTGAGAAGTGCCGCAGTTGCGGCGATGATTGCACAGACTCTCAATTCGACCGTTCTGCTTTCAAATCAATCCGCTCAGCCTGCAGGGCCGGGTGGCTTGCCTGATGGCCCGTCCCCACTCCCCCTGGCGGCAGCACGGTAACAATCGGCGGCTGGTCAGCAAAGTCACCCCAGTGACGCCCCCCTCGCCCGTGTCATTGCCAGAACACCGCCATCCAAAAGAAAACCCCCGGGACTGGGGCCCCGGGGGTTGGCTCGGCATCGGCCGATAGGTGTCATGACTGGTGCGCCAGGATCGCCAGCAGCAGCAGCGCCACGATGTTGGTGATCTTGATCATCGGGTTGACCGCCGGGCCCGCCGTATCCTTGTACGGATCGCCGACCGTGTCGCCGGTCACCGCGGCCTTGTGGGCTTCCGAGCCCTTGCCGCCATGGTTGCCGTCCTCGATGTACTTCTTGGCGTTGTCCCAGGCGCCGCCGCCGGCGGTCATCGATATGGCGACGAACAGCCCCGTCACGATCACGCCCAGCAGCATGGCGCCGACGGCGGAGAAGGCCGCCGACTTGTCGGCGATCAGCAGCACCACGCCGAACACGACGATCGGCGCCAGCACCGGCAGCATCGAGGGGATGATCATCTCCTTGATCGCCGATTTGGTCAGCAGGTCGACCGCCCGGCTGTAGTCGGGCTTCGTTGTGCCTTCCATGATGCCGGACATCTCGCGGAACTGACGCCGCACCTCCTCGACGACCGAACCGGCCGCCCGACCGACTGCGGTCATGCCCATCGCGCCGAACAGATACGGCAGCAGCCCGCCGAGTAGCAGGCCGACGACCACAAAGGGATTGGCCAGCGAGAAGTCGAGTTCGACCCCAGCGAAATAGGGGAAGCTCACCGGGTCGGCGATGAAGAAGTTCAGATCCGAGGTATAGGCCGCGAACAGCACCAGCGCGCCGAGGCCGGCCGAGCCGATGGCATAGCCCTTGGTCACCGCCTTGGTGGTGTTGCCGACCGCGTCCAGCGCGTCGGTGGTCTTGCGGACCTCGGGGTCCAGATCGGCCATCTCGGCGATGCCGCCGGCGTTGTCGGTCACTGGCCCGTAGGCATCGAGCGCCACCACCATTCCGGCCAGCGCCAGCATGGCGGTCACCGCGATGGCGATGCCGAACAGCCCGGCCAGCGAGTGGGTGATGATGATCGCGGCGCAGATGATCAGCGCCGGGATCGCCGTCGCCTCCATGGAGATCGCCAGCCCCTGGATCACGTTGGTTCCGTGGCCGGTAGTCGACGACTGCGCCACCGAGCGCACCGGCCGATATTCGGTGCCGGTGTAGTACTCGGTGACCCAGATCAGCAGGCCGGTGACGATCAGGCCGACGACGGCGCAGAAGAACAGCGCCGTGCCGGTGAAAGTCTGGCCGGTCACGGTGAATTCGGTGCCGAAGCCGATCACCCAGGCGGTCACGATGGCGATGCCGACCAGCGACAGCACCGCCGAGGCGATGAAGCCGCGATACAGCGCGCCCATGATGCTCTGGTTGGCCCCCAGCTTCACGAAGAAGGTGCCGGCCACCGAGGCCGGGATGCACACCCCGCCGATTGCCAGCGGGTAGAGCATCACTGAGTCCATGATGGCCTCGCCGGCGAAGAAGATCGACGCCAGCACCATGGTGGCGACCACAGTCACCGCATAGGTCTCGAACAGATCAGCGGCCATTCCGGCGCAGTCGCCGACATTGTCACCGACATTGTCTGCGATCACTGCCGGGTTGCGGGGGTCGTCCTCGGGAATGCCGGCCTCGACCTTGCCCACCAGATCCGCGCCCACATCCGCGCCCTTGGTGAAGATGCCGCCGCCGAGACGGGCGAAGATCGAAATCAGCGAGCCGCCGAAGCCGAGCGCCACCAGACCGTCGACGATCTGACGCCCCTCCGCCCCCATCGACAGCAGCGTGGCGTAGTAACCGGCGACCGCCAGCAGCGCCAGCCCGGCAACCAGCATGCCGGTCACCGCACCGGCCTTGAAGGCGATGCCGAGACCGTGCTCGAGACCCTGCCGGGCGCCCTCGGCGGTGCGTACATTGGCGCGCACCGAGATGTTCATGCCGATATAGCCGGTCAGGCCCGACAGCACGGCGCCGATCAGGAACCCGACCGCGACCGACAGGCCGAGCAGGAACCAGACGATCAGGAAGATGACGATGCCGACCATGCCGATGGTGCGGTATTGCCGGTTCAGATAGGCGCTAGCACCCTCCCGAACCGCGCCCGCGATTTCCTGCATGCGCTCGTTGCCCGGATCGGCGGACAGGACCGAACGGGATGCCCAGATCCCGTAGGCCACGGCCACCACGCCGCAGACCAACACGAAAACCAATGTCGCTGACATGAAGATGTTCCCCTGAGAACCGTTACGCCGCAGCGGTGCGACTGTCCCCTAGTCGACCGCGGGCTGCCAGAAAGGCGCCGGGAAAATGCCAGAACCGATGTGGCAACGCAACATGCAGGTGGAAAAGTCGCCGGACGCCAGCCTGAAAACGATCAGGATGCCGGTCTCTAACCCTTCAGCTTCAACAGGATGACGGCGATCGTCGCGATCAGCAGCGGCAGCGCCATGCCCCAATTGACCGCCGCCCAGCCGATCTGGTTGTGCAGGGCGCCGGATGAGAAGGATGCGATGGTCACCGTGGTGAACACCGCGAAATCGTTGACCGCCTGGGTCTTGGCACGCTCCGGCGGGGTGTGGGTCTCGGTCAGCAGACTGGTGCCGCCGATGAACATGAAGTTCCAGCCCAGGCCGAGCAGAATGAGGGCCGAGAGGAACTGCTCGAATGCGATCCCCGACAGGGCGATCACCAGGCAGCCGGCATTGAGCGCCGCGCCGGTGAGGATGATGTTGAGCGCGCCAAATCGCTGGATCAAATGGCCGGTGAAAAAGGCCGGCGCGAACATGGCCAGCGCATGCCACTGGATCACCGTGGTCGAGTCGTAGAAGGTGAATCCGCAGGCCACCATGGCCAGGGGCGTGGCCGTCATCACCAGCGACATCGTGCCATAGCCGGCGGCGGCGGATATGGCGGCGGTGATGAATTTCGGCTGGCGGACGATGACGCCCAGCGGTCGTCCGCTCTGTTTGCGGTCGGCGGCGCTGGGGCGCGGAATCTCGACGAATTGCAGCAGCGCCAATGAGCACAGGGTCAGAAACGCGATCACCGCATAACCGCCGGCGAACAGCACCGGCGCGAACAGATCGTAGCTCCATTTCGCCAGAGTCGGGCCCAGCAGCGCCGCAAGCACGCCGCCGGCCATGACCAGGCTGATGGCCCGCGGCCGGTACGCCTCGCTCGCGGTGTCGGCGGCGGCCAGCCGGTAGAACTGGGCGAATGCGTTGAACATGCCGATCGGCACCGACGCCGCCACGAAGAGCGGGAAGCTCTGCACGAAGATCGCATAGGCCGCCAGCGAGCCACCGCTGCAGCCGATCAGCGCGCCGATGGAAAATCCGGCCCGCCGGCCGATGCGCCCCATAAGCATGGAGGCCGGGATCGTGGTCAGCATGGTGGCGGAGAACATCACCGCCAGCGGCAGAGTGGCCCAGCTGTCGTCGACCAGCATGGCGGCGGCGGCCAAGGCGCCGACCGCCAGCACGATGCCGTTGCTGCTCATCCCCAACGCCACGCAGAGTGCCAGAAACATGACGTTGCGGCGGGTCGGGTCAGTAGGCGCTTCGGCGTCGGTCTTGATGGTATGAGGGGCGGTCATGGCGGCGGCAGCTTAAGCGCCCGGGCCGCTCGAACAAACCGGCTAATTGACCATCAATCCCACTCGACCCTGTTTTTCGGACGCCCGCTCTTACGGTCATGACCGTGAGTCGATTGGATAGGTGAATCCGACATTGGCCGGAATGCGGAAACCCGGCAGGTCATTCGGAGTCGCGACCAAATCGCCGGGATGTCTCCGTATCGCAGATCCGTGCCTGATCGCATCGCCCGGCTACTCGGCTCCTGCGGCACAACAACACGATATGCGTCATTGCCATCGCGGTAAGGCCCTGTGCAAGTTAGCCCGCTTCAATCCGGATCTGATCGCATTGCGGATCGGCTCCTGACTTCAAATCTTGGGGAATTGGCGAATGAGCAATCTTGTGGTTCTTGATTTCGACGGTATGGGATCGGCCGATGAGGTGCTGACCAAGCTGCGTGCCATGCAAAAGGAAAACCTTGTCGATCTCGAGGATGCGTGCGTCGTGATCCGCGATGCGGCAGGGAAGGTCCAGATCAAACAGGCGGTGAACTTGACCGCGATCGGCGCGGCCAGGGGCATGAGCACCGGAATGCTGGTTGGGATCCTCGCGGGCCTGCTGACGATGAACCCATTGGCCGGCATGGCCGTGGGCGGCCTGGCGGGCGCGGGTATGGGCGCCGTGTCCGGGTCGATGGCCGACTACGGGATCAACGATGAATTCATCAAGACGCTCGGCGAGACCATTCCGCAGAATTCCTCGGCGCTGTTCCTGCTCGTCAAGAGCTCCACGCCGGATAAGGTTCTCCCGGAAATCGAACCCTATCGTCCACGGGTCCTACAGACGTCGCTCTCCAACGAGCAGGAGCAGAGACTGAGGGAGGCCCTCACGGGGTCCCAAGGCTCGTAAGCGGCACCCATCCGGCAGGTCGTACAGGGTTCGGGCAGATTACGCGGTGAGCGCAGGCGGAGCCCGGCGTCCTACATCGGGCGCTGGCCGACGCTCTGCACCAGCGCATCGTGGACCAGGTCTTCCCCCATGATGCGCTGGGACACGGTGACGATGCGCTGCTTGATGGCGTTCACATTGACCACCCCGTTGCGCATGATCCGGCTGGTGTGCATCACGCCATAGAGATCGCTCAAGATGGCGTCGTTGAGGCGCGGGGCCAAGGCGATGACCTGATCGGCCGCGGCTTGATCCGGCACTTCCAGGGCGACGGTGATATCGATCACCTGGTCAATGCCGTCATCGCCGATCAACGGCAGTTGCAGCGGATTGAAGCGCACATAGACCGGCGCCGTCGGCGGCAATGGCTCGACAACCTCCTCGACCACTTCTTCCGGCTCTTCTTTCAGGAAGAAGAACCATCCGGCCGCGCCGCCGCCTCCGGCCAGCGCCAGGGCGAGCACTATGACAACGATCTTCATCATGGCCTGCCTGGCCCGAATGAGGAATGGGGCCGGACAGGCTAGGTTGCCGGACTTAAGAAACCTTTTAGGCGGCGCGCAGAAGTGTTTGATCGCGCAACCAAAAACCAGGTCCCAAGTCGACGCCTATTGCGGCAGGCCAGCGTCTGCCAACGGCTGAAGCAGCCAGTAACGCGACTCTCCGAGCAATCTCGGACGCAGCCAGGCGCGTTCGGCCGGCGGCGCGTCGTTGCGAATGATATCGAACAGATCAGAAATAACCGATCGGCTGTCGCCATAGTATGAATGTCCGACCAGATCGGTCTCGACCAGGGATGCGTCGATTGTGTCGATGCCGTCGATGACCAGCAGATCGTCGCCGGACTCACCGGCGCGTGGATATCCGTGAACGCTGCGCGATGCGGTCAGCGCGGCATCGTTCGACGAGGCATACAGCGTGTAGCGGCCGGCCAGTCCCTTCAACGCCGGCGCGTATTGCCGAAAGTACCCGGCATCGATGTCGGGTGCGGCCAGAACCACATGATCGAGCCGCGCCGACCCGTCCGGCAGCGACTCCCAGTCGAGCGAGCGCAGTGCCGCGACCAAGGCGCGGTTGCCCATGCTGTGTGCCACCACATGCACTTCCTCGGCGCCGATCTCGGTGAGCACCGTGTGCAGGAAATTCCGTAGGTGTTCGGCAGTCCAGGCCACATTGGCCTCGTCCACCGTATAGCGGACCGCACTGCCCTCGGACGGCCAGCTATACAGGATCGACGCGCCAGGGAATCGCAGATCGTAGCTGAGTTGGGCGGTCCGCCGCACCGCGTCTTCGAACGCCACGTTGTAGCCGTGGATGAACACCAACGCCGTCCGCTCGGATGCGTGCCCCAGTGAGGCGTCGAGACCGGCGACGAAGGCCTGTCTATCCAGCGGACGCGCGCTCAGGATGACGACGTGCCGCTCAGGATCCTCGCTGAATTCAAGACGCCACCACGCCGGCTGCTCGACCACGCCAGGGTCGTGGTTCGCCGGAATGCCGACATCGGCAACACCGAACGCGATCGATCCGTCGCCGCGCTGACCACCGAAGCTGGGCCGGTCGGGATGCTGCGTCGCCGGCGCACGATCGGTGGCGAAATGAACCGGCACGACCACCCGATCGCTCTGCCTTGCTGGCGGGTCAATCGGCCCCGCCACGCAACTCGACAGCAGTGCCAAGGCCATGGCAATGCCCACCGAATTCCAGGACCGGCCGGGCCGGCGCGAATACCAGCCGATCGTATGCGCTTTTGTGGTTGCCGCGACCATCAGACCATCCCGCCCGCACCGCGCACTTTTGCGGCGCTTGCAGTGTCGTTTCCGATTCTGACGATTCATTGGCCACCGAAACCGGAAGCTGCATCGACGAGCCCGTCTGACTCAGGACCACGTGCTGGGAATCGGTCCTAGAAATGCCGCCAGCCAGGCGGCAATGCGACCGGATTGCCGGCGGCGTCCAGCATCGTCACGTCGCTGCCGGATACGACCTCGCCGATGCAGGCCAGCGGAAGATCGATCTCGCCGGCGATCCGGTTCACCGCCGCAGTGGCATCGGCAGCGGCGGTGAACAGCAACTCGTAGTCGTCTCCGCCGGCCAAGGCGAGCGACCTTGACTCGGGATCGACGGCGGCGGCCTGAACGGCCGGCGATTGCGGCACGCGCTCGGCCATTAGCGTCGCGCCGACTCCGGATGCCGCGCAGATATGGCCCAGATCTCCGAGCAGCCCGTCGGAGACGTCGGCGGCGGCGGTGGCAATTCCCCTCAGCCGTTTCCCAAGCGCCAGCCGCGGCGATGGCAGGCGGTAGCGGCCGGCCAGGTATTTCCGATCGGCCGCCGACAAGGTGTCGAGCTCTCCGCGGGCCGCCTGCAGGCCAAGAGCGCCGTCGCCGATCGTGCCGCTGACCCAGATACGGTCGCCGGGCCGGGCGCCGGAACGACGGATCTCCCGGCCTTCGGGAACCGAACCGAATGCGGTCACGGAAATCATCGCCGGGCCCGGAGTGGAGACCGAGTCGCCGCCGACGAGATGGATGCCATAGTGCTGCTGGTCGTCGCGCAGTCCGGCCGCGAAGGCGGCGAGCCAGTCATCGTCGACGGAAACCGGCAGCGCCGTCGTCAGCAGGTATGCCAGCGGCCGGGCGCCCATCGCGGCGAGGTCGGAGAGATTGACCCTGAGCGCCTTCCGCGCCACCCGTCCCGGGTCTTCGCCGGCCAGATAATGCACGCCCTCGACCATGGCGTCGGTTGTCACGACCAGCGTTTCGCCGGCCGGCACGGGCAGAAGAGCGGCATCGTCGGCAAGTTCGAGTGCAGTCTCAAAACCTGCCGCCAATGACCTGAAATAACGATCTATTCTCTCGAACTCACCGAGCCTGACCATCGCCTCAGGCGCCGTCGGGATCGGCCGCGACCGCCATCTCGTCGGGACGCAGGCCGCGCGCCAGCCGGTCGAGCACGGCGTTGACCATGGCCGGCTCCTTGCCGCCGAAGAAATCGTGGGCCAGCGCCACATATTCGGCAATCACGATGCGGGCATCCAGATCATGCTGGGCCATCAATTCCCAGGCCCCGGCGCGCAGGATCGCCGACAGCAGGCGTTCCAGCCGCTCCACCGACCAGCTCTCGTCGAGCGCGCCGGCGACCATGGAAATGAGATCGTCGTCGCGTTCGCGAACTCCGCGGACGATGGTCGCGAACAGGTTGGGGTCCGGCCGCACGAGGCGCTCGCCATCGATCTCGGATTCGAAGCGGTGCTGGACGAACTCGCCGATCACCGTCTCCACCGGAACGCCGGTGGAGGCGATCTGGTAGAGGGCCTGGACGGCCGCGAGCCGCGCCGCGCTGCGCCGCGCCTTGGCGGAAGGTTTGCTGGGCGCGGTCATGCTGTCAGCCGACCGCCGGGCCGAAGCGGCGCTTCAGGGCGATCATGGCGAGGCAGGCCTCGGCGGCGTCAGCGCCCTTGTTCTTGCGGTCGACCTTGGCGCGCTCCCAGGCCTGTTCGCCGGTCTCGCAGGTCAGGATGCCATAGCCGATGGCGAGCCCGACGCGCATTGCGAGGTCCTGCAGGCCGCGAGCGCTCTCGCCGCAGACATAATCGTAGTGACTGGTCTCGCCGCGGATCACGCAGCCCAGCGCGACAAAGCCGTCATAGGCTTCATGCGGTGCGCGGGCCGCCATTGCTATGGCCGCCGGGATCTCGAAGGCGCCGGGGACGCTGATCCGGTCATAGCCGGCGCCGGCGGCGTCCAAGGCCGCGGTCGCGCCGCGAACAAGCTCGTCGGCGATCTCGTCGTAGAAGCGCGCCTCGACGATCAATATGCGTGGAGCATCCGCCACCGCCGTCACCTGGATTCCGGCTTTGAGATCGGCCGTTGCTCGACGATGGTCAGCCCATAGCCCTCCAGACCGACCACGGTCTTCTGCGTATTCGACAGCAGCACCATCTCGCGGACCCCGAGATCGAGCAGGATCTGGGCGCCGACGCCATAGTCGCGCAGTTCCTTGCCGGGCTCCTTCGGCGGCTCGGCGGGCGGATCGTCCCCGGTGTCGCCGATCCGTGCCTTCAGGCGCGCGGTCAGGCTGTCCGGCCGGGGCTCGCGGATCAGCACGACGACCCCCCTGCCCTCGCCCCGATCATCTCCATGGCGGTAGCGAGTTCGCCGGCGCGGCCGGCCGCATCGTCGCCCAGCACGTCCTCGAGCACGTTGAGCGCATGCATGCGCACGCAGACCGGTCCGTCGGCCGCCGGATCGCCCTTGATCAGCGCCACATGCTCGGCATAGCTGACCGTGTTGACGTACACCCTGAGCGTCCAATCGCCGCCGAAGCGGCTGTGGAAATCGGTCTCCACGCCGCGCTCGACGACCGTCTCGGTGCTGCGGCGATAGGCGATCAGGTCGGCGATGGTGCCGATCTTCAAGCCGTGGAACTGGGCGAAGGTCACCAGATCGGGCAGCCGCGCCATGCTGCCGTCATCGTTCATGATCTCGCAGATCGCGCCGGACGGGTTCAGCCCAGCCAGCCGGGCGATGTCGACGGCCGCCTCGGTATGGCCGGCGCGGACCAGCACGCCGCCGTCGCGGGCCTGCAACGGGAAGACATGGCCCGGGGTCGCCAGATCGTCGCGACCGCAATCCGGGTCCACCGCCACCGCGATGGTGCGGGCCCGGTCGGCGGCGGAGATGCCGGTGGTCACGCCCTCGCGTGCCTCGATCGACAAGGTGAAGGCAGTCTGATGCCGCGAGGCATGGGTGCGGTTCATCAAGGGCAGGCCGAGCTGCTCGATGCGCCCGCCCTCCAGCGCGAGGCAGATCAGGCCGCGACCGTATTTGGCCATGAAGTTGACCGCCTCGGCAGTCGCCATCTCGGCCGGGATGACCAGGTCGCCCTCGTTCTCGCGGTCCTCGTCGTCGACCAGGATGAACATCCGGCCCTGGCGGGCCTCCTCGATGATCTCCTCGATCGGCGACAGGACAGTCCTGATCGTCGGCGCTGAGGCGTGGGTCGACCGGGGTGGTCACGGGCGCGCCGTCAGCCGCGCCACGTAGCGCGCCAGCATGTCGGCTTCGAAGTTCACGCGCCGACCCGCTTTTAACTGGTGGAATGTCGTGCATCGCCGTGTGTGTGGAATGATGTTGACGCCAAAATGGGTGTTGCCGTCGGCATTGTCCATCACCTCGTTCACCGTCAGCGAGACGCCGTCCAACGCGACCGAGCCCTTGGGCGCCAGATAACGGCCAAGCGAGGCCGGCACCGAGAAATCGAACCGCATGCTGTCGCCCTCCGGCCGGCAATCGACGATCGTGGCAAGCCCGTCCACATGGCCATAGACGAGGTGACCGCCGATCTCGTCGCCCAGCCGCATCGAGCGCTCCAGATTGACCGCGTGCCGACCGCCCAGTCGCCCAGCGTCGTCTTCGACAGGGTCTCGGCCGACACGGTGACGCCATAGCGGCCCGGCGACGTGTCTGTGACGGTGAGGCAGACGCCGCTATGGCAGATCGACGCGCCGATCGCGATCTCGGCGGTGTCGTAGGCGGTCTCGATCTCGAAGCGGGTGTCGCCCGCCTGCTCGATCGCCGCGACGCGGCCGATATCGGTGATGATCCCGGTGAACATGGGTCCTTCCTGGCCGATGCCAATGTCGCAGCGGATGTGCATGATCGGACGCCCGGCCGTCAAGCGGAGAGCGGAGCATGGCCGGCGTCGAGCCCGATTGACACCAGCGTGCCCTTGAGGGCTGATTGGAACAATCCACGCTTGAGGTCAGTCCGCCATGCCTGTCGAGCTCTGGCTCGCATTCGCCCTTGCCAGCGCCGCGCTGCTGGCCATTCCCGGCCCGACGGTGATGCTGGTGGTCAGCTATGCGCTCGGTCGCGGCAGCGACAGCGGCTGGGCGACGGTGCCGGGCGTGACGCTGGGCGATTTCACCGCGATGACCGTATCGCTGCTCGGCGCCGGCGCCATCCTCGCCACGTCCGCGACGCTGTTCACCGTCCTGAAGCTGGCTGGCGCGGCCTATCTCATCTGGCTGGGGATCAAGCTGTGGCGGGCCAAAGCCGTCCCTGGACAGACCCTGGAGAGCGCCGGGCGCGGCAACGGTCATCGCACCATGTTCTGGAACGCCTATGTGGTCACCGCGCTGAACCCGAAGGGCATCGTCTTCTTCACCGCCTTCGTTCCGCAATTCATCGTCACCGGCCAGCCGCTGCTGCCGCAGTTCGCCCTATTGGAGGCGACATTCCTGACCCTGGCGGCGGTCAACACCGCGTTGTGGGCGGTACTGGCCGGCGAAATGCGCGCCCGGTTCCGCAAGCCGGCCACGCTGCGGCTGGCCAACCGCATCGGCGGCAGCTTCCTGATCGGCGCCGGGCTGCTGACGGCGGCGGCCCGGCGGGCCTAGGAGCCCGACTGCCCATCTCATTCCCGTCACCGGCTGAGTATTCGGTCGGGTCATCCCGTGATTGTTCCGTGAGGCGACGGTGTCGGCACCGTTGAACACTGGTGTTGCCTGGCCCGCGACCGCGATGCCGCCGGGCGGACCAGGAGCAGATCATGGCCATCGAGCTTTGGCTCGCATATGCCGTCGCCTGCGCGGCGTTGCTGGCAATACCGGGACCGACGGTGATGCTGGTGGTCAGCTATGCGCTGGGTTATGGGCGCGGTGCAGGTTGGGCCACCATTCCGGGTGTGACCCTGGGTCATCTGACTGCGCTGACAATATCGCTGCTGGGCGCCGGCGCTGTGCTGGCCGCCTCGGAGACGCTGTTCATCGTGTTGAAGCTCGCCATCGGCGGCTATCTGGTCTGGCATGGGGCCCGGTTGCTGCGGCGAAACCGGCCGACGCTTGAGGAGCGCGCCGGCGCGGGTCGCGGTGACGGGGTCGGCTCGATGTTCCGCAACGCCTACGTGGTGACTGCGCTGAACCCGAAGAGCATCGCCTTCTTCACCGTATTCGTTCCGCAGTTCATCGTCGCCGACCAGCCGCCGCTGCCGCAATTCGCTCTCCTGCAGGCGACCTTCCTGACCCTGGCGGCTGCGAATACTGCATTGTGGGCAGTGCTGGCCGGCGAAATGCGGGCCCGATTCCGCCGGCCGGCGACGCAAAGGCTGGCAAGCGGCATCGGCGGCGGCGTCCTGATTGCCGCCGGCCTGCTGACGGCAGCTGCTTCGCAGGTCTAAGACTTCGCGGGATCGACGACCGGCGCTACGACCCGTCCGACCACCCGAACAAACCGACGCGGCTGCCGGCGACGATATCCGCGATCGCCTGCCGGGCATAGGCGACCGTGTTGTCGGGCAGATCGTCGACCGGAAGCCATTCCCAGCCGGCACATTTGTCGGGCTCACGGTTCTCGATCTCGCCCGACCACCGTTCGGCCGTGAAGAACAGGGACAGACGGTCCGAGCCATCGCGCACATGCATGACGTGCACGAGATCGAGGTCGTTGGGCGCAAGCACGATGCCGGTCTCTTCCCGCGCCTCGCGCCTGAGGCCGTCTACGATCGTCTCATCGACCTCCAACCGGCCGGCTGGGACATGGTACTGGCCGTCGCCGAACGTCACGTTACGGCGACGGCCCATCAGGATGCGATCGTCGCGGAACAGCACCAGATGCAGGTCGATTTGCACGTCCGGCCGTATCATGGGGCCCTTCCTAAGCTGCCCGAATATAGCTCTCCCAGAGATCGTCGCCGGCGGAGCGGATATCGAGGCGGTGGAACCGGGCCTGCTGGTCGAGACTGTCGACGCCATAGGCCTGCAGTGCCGGAATGCCGTCGGCACCGATCAGGCTGGGCGCCCGGAACCACTCCAGCCGGTCGACCAGATCGGCCTGGATCAGGGCCGCGGCCAGATGCGCGCCGCCCTCGACCATCAGCCGGGTGATCCCGCGCTGGGCGAGCGCCTCCAGCCCGGCCTGCAGATCCGGGATACCAGTGTCCCTGGCAGCGACCTCGATCACCTCGACTCCGCAATCCCGCAGCGTATCGACGCGTGTGGCTTCGCCGTCCGCCAGGGTGATCAGCCAGGTCGGCTGTTGCTTCGCGCCTTGCACCAGCTTCGCCGTGAGCGGCATGCGCAGGCGGCGATCGACCACCACCCTGACCGGCGAACGGTCTTCCAACCCCGGCAGCCGGCAGGTGAGTTCCGGATCATCCATCAGGACCGTGCCGCTGCCCACCATGATGGCGTCGTGACTGGCGCGCAGGGCATGGGTCCAGTCCCGCGCGACACTCGCCGGTGATCCAGCGGCTGGCACCGGTATGGGCGGCGATGCGGCCGTCCAGCGTCGTGGCCAGCTTCAGGGTGACGACCGGTCGCTGCCGCTCGACGCGGCTGAAGAAGCCGGCGTTCAGCGCCCGAGCCTCGGCGCGGCGGACATCGGTCACGACCTCGATGCCGGCATCCCGCAGCATGGCGATGCCGCCGCCATTGACGCGCGGGTCGCTGTCTTCCGTGGCCACGACGGCGCGGGCGATGCCGGCGTCGATCAGCGCCCGGGCGCAGGGCGGCGTCTCACCGGTATGGCTGCACGGCTCCAGGGTGACATAGGCGGTGCATCCGGCGAGCAGATCGGGCGCCGCCCGGCCGATCGCCATGGTCTCGGCATGGGGCCGGCCGCCGGGCTGGGTCCAGCCGCGGCCAATGACGCGACCCTGATTGACCAGCACGCAGCCGACCGCCGGGTTGGGCCAGACCCGCCCCAGGCCACGTCGCGCAAGCCCCAGCGCCATGGCCATGAATCGATCGTCGTCGGACATGCTCATCGGCGATCCGCTCTCGGCCGTAGCCCCGGGCACCGCTTCGGGCGTCCAGCGGCACTATGTCGCGGCCGGGCTGCGGCGCTTCAATCCGCCTCGACCCGCAGTTTCTCGACGAATTCGTTGAAATCGCCCGGCTCGCGGAAATCCCGGTAGACAGAGGCGTAGCGGACATAGGCGACCTTGTCCAAGCTGGCCAGGGTCTTCATGACCATCTCGCCGAGCGCCTTGGACGGAATGTCGCTCTCGCCGGTGCTCTCCAACTGGCGCACCATCGAGTTGACGATGCGCTCGATCCTCTCGGACGGCACGTCCCGCTTGCGCAAGGAAATCTCCAGCGACCGCATGACCTTGTCCCGATCGAACGGCTCGCGGCGGCCGGTGCTCTTGATCACCGTCAGCTCGCGCAGTTGGATGCGCTCGAAGGTCGTGAACCGGGCGCCGCAGCTTGGGCAATAGCGCCGGCGGCGAATGGCGGAGTTGTCCTCGGTGGGCCGAGAATCCTTCACCTGGGTGTCGTCATGGCCACAAAACGGGCATCGCATAGGTCAGGCGCCCCCTAACTCTCTTTATTACTTGTCGTCCGGATAGATCGGGAACCGTTCGCATAGTTCCCGGACACGCCCGCGGACAGACTGCTCGGTGGCGCCATTGTCCTCGGGATTGGCGGCGAGACCGTCCAGCACATCGATGATCAGCGCGCCGACCTGGCGGAATTCCGCCTGGCCGAAGCCTCTGGTGGTGGCCGCCGGCGTGCCGAGCCGGATGCCGGATGTGACGGTCGGCTTCTCCGGATCGAACGGAATGCCGTTCTTGTTGCAGGTGATGCCGGCGCGCTCAAGGCTGTCCTCCGCCAGCTTCCCGGTCAGCCCCTTGGGCCTGAGATCGACCAACAGCAGATGCGTGTCGGTGCCCTTGGAGACGATTTCGAGCCCGCCTTCGTAAAGGCACTCGGCGAGCGCCCGGGCGTTGTCGACGACTGCGTGGGCATAGGTCTTGAACGACGGCTGCAGGGCCTCGCCGAAAGCAACCGCCTTGCCGGCGATGGCATGCATCAGTGGGCCACCCTGCAGGCCCGGGAAAATCGCCGAGTTGATCTTCTTCGCCAGGGCTTCGTCATTGGTCAGGATCAGCCCGCCGCGCGCGCCGCGCAGCGTCTTGTGCGTGGTGGTGGTGACCACATGGGCGTGCGGGATCGGGCTGGGATGGGCGCCGCCCGCCACCAGCCCGGCAAAATGCGCCATATCGACCAGCAGATAGGCGCCGACCGCATCGGCGATCTGGCGGAACCGGGCGAAGTCGATGACCCGCGGATAGGCCGAGCCGCCGGCGATGATCATCTTGGGCTGGTGCTCGCGCGCCAGCGCCTCGACCTCGTCGAAATCGATCAGCGCGTCCTGTCGCCGCACCCCGTACTGCACGGCGTTGAACCATTTGCCCGACAGGTTCGGCGGCGCGCCATGGGTCAGGTGCCCGCCGGCCGCCAGGGACATGCCCATGATGGTGTCGCCGGGTTTGAGCATCGACAGGAACACTGCCTGGTTCGCCTGGGCGCCGGAATGCGGCTGCACATTCGCAAAGCCGACGTCGAACAGCTTGCAGGCTCGCTCGATCGCCAGCGCCTCGACCACGTCGACGAATTCGCAGCCGCCGTAGTAGCGGCGGCCGGGATAGCCTTCGGCGTATTTGTTGGTCAGCACCGAGCCCTGGGCCTCCAGGACCGCGCGGGAGACGATGTTCTCGCTCGCGATCAGCTCGATCTGGTAGCGCTGGCGCTCGAGTTCCTGCTCGATCGAACGAGCCAAGTCGGCATCGGTTTCGGCGACGCCGCTATGAAAAAAGCGTTGGAAGTCGGCCGCTGCCGACGGGGCGGTAATCGTCATGGCGTGGCCTATCCGGATATGGCCGAGAGTTTTGCGACGCGCCGGTCGTGGCGGCCGCCTTCATACTGCGTGGACAGAAAGACCGAAAGACAATCCCTGGCCACTTCCTCGCCGATCAGCCGCGCGCCGAGCACCAGGACGTTGGCGTCATTGTGCTCTCTCGACAGGCGCGCCGTGGTGGCGTCGTGACATAATGCCGCGCGCACCGCGGGGTTGCGGTTGGCGGCGATGCTGATACCGATGCCGGTGCCGCAGACCAGGACGCCGCGATCGGCCCGGCCACTCGCGATGGCATCGGCCAGGGCGGCGGCAAAGTCTGGATAGTCCACTGATTCCGGGCCGTCGGTGCCGAGATCGAGCACCTGCTGCCCATCATCGTTCAGGCTTGCCTTCAGGGCCTCTTTCAGCTCATAGCCGGCATGGTCCGAGGCGATGGCAAACATTCCCCTGACATCGGCAATCCACCCACAATCTGCGAAGTTGGCTGACCCGCGGCCATCAGGTCGAATCGTTCCACATATCGGGGCCGAGACCAACTTTGACACAACCGCTGGGTCTTTTTCCAGTGGTTGTATATGACCGGGCTTGACCGCGGTCGATCGGATTTCGGCGCCCCGATACACGAATTGTAATACGAATTACCGCAGTAATCGCCTCGCAATCATCTCGGGAAAGTGCAATGCAACCGAAACCATTGGCCCCTTGAATTGGTGCTTGACCGCAGGTCAACGGGCGGACGGCTATTATTATTGCGCTTTGTCGTGCCTATCCTTGGCGGATTTAGGAAATTTAGTTGACAATCAAGAATCAGGATGTATCTCTGTCGCTACTAAATACGCGCCTCCATAGGATATCCAAGATGAGCGAAGAACAAAGTGCGGAGACATCAATTCCAAAGGCCGATTTGCTACGTATGGCAACCGAAGTAGTCGCGTCTTATGTTAGCAATAACGCTGTGGGTCCGGACCAACTTCCAGAGTTGATCAACTCCGTCCACAGCACCCTCATGGGTGTCGATGGAGGGGGCGCCGCGGCGCCGGAGCAACCGCTGAAACCGGCCGTGCCCATTCGCCGGTCAGTTCAGCCGGATTTCATTGTATGCCTGGAGGACGGCAAGAAGCTCAAGATGCTCAAGCGGCATCTGCGCACCACCTATGAGATGACACCGGACGAATACCGGGCAAAATGGGGCCTGCCGCCGGATTATCCGATGGTGGCGCCGAACTACGCGGCACAGCGTTCGGCCTTCGCCAAGAAGATCGGGCTTGGCCGCGGCGCACGTGGCGCCGGTCGGAAACGTTCCAAGAAGTAGCCTGACCGCGGCCTCGCCGCCGAATCCAGTCAGATCATACCAGCCAGTTCAGGCCTGATCCGCGTTGCGCTTCGTTTGGAGCGAAATGGGGCTCAGGCGGTTCTGCGCTGGGATGGGCGGTCCGGGTTGTCATGGATGGATGTCGCTGGATGCGCTTCGGATCCGGGGACTGGCGATCGACGGGCTTGTGAACCGGTCGCGGCGCGTCGATGGCAGTTTTCCCGATTACGTGGGCCGGTGCCGGACTCCGGGAAATCGCCCTATCCCTGTCCTTGTCGCCTGATCACATAGTCCAGCTTGGCGATCGCTGTCCGGCGGAGTTCGTCCTCGCCGGCCGATGCGGGGCCTTGAATCGAGACCTCGATCTGTGTCACCGGATCGACCGCCGTGACCTTCACCGCGCCGCCCAACTGGCGAAACTCGAGAAGCACTTCCCGTCGCTCGCCCATGGCCCCGCTTCCGCTCATGTCAGGCGCCCATAAGCATCGGCATCAGCCGCCCACTGCGGTGGCCGATGCGCTCGCGGCGCTTGCAAGGAGCTTCGCCGGACCGGAACGGATCCGGCCAGCAGGCCGATCAGGCAGCTGTCGGTGAACCGCCAATCGCGTAACCCAGCCGCCCGACGAGATATCGTTCCATCTCGATCAGTGAGCGATTGAGTTCGTTGATCGACGCCTCATTGATACTGGCGGTCTTGAGGCCATCCACTTGTCGCTCAAACATCTCGCGCAGCTTGTCGCGCAACGCGAGACCTTTTTCCGACAGTCGAACACGAACGGAACGACGGTCGTGTAGCGAACGCTCCTGAACCAGATAGCCGTTCTCGACCATCTTCTTGACGTTGTACGACACGTTCGACCCGAGATAGTAACCCCGCGCCGTCAGCTCGCCGACCGTCAGGTCGTCATTGCTGATGTTGTACAGAATCAGGCTCTGGACGTTGTTGATATCGTGGATACCTCTCCGTTCCAGCTCGGCCTTCACGAGTTCGAGGAACTGGCGATGCAGTCTCTCGATCAAGAGGATGCTCTGGTAGTACGGGTGTTGCACCAACCCCTCCTACAGGGACCGTGATTCCTGATCCTTAGCGAATCATTCACTAAGGTTAGGATAACAATGCTGTCGAAACCTTAACTAATCATTTCCCAGTAATCATCTCAAAGATACCCGAAAAGTCCCGCGCCTCCGATCCTGCGTTGCAGAACAAGGCGTAAAGCGCCGCAGCCTCGGCTCCCAGCGGCGTCGCCGCACCGGCAACTTGGGCCGCCTGTTGCGCCAATTTCAAGTCCTTCAGCATCATCGCCGCGGAGAAACCGGGTTCGTATCGGCGATTCGCCGGCGAGGCGGGAACCGGACCGGGAACCGGACAGTAGGACGTCAGGGACCAGCACTGGCCGGAACTCTGGGAGCTGATATCGAACAGCTTGCGCCGGTCGAGCCCCAGCTTGTCGGCCAGCGCAAATGCCTCGCAGACGCCGATCATCGAGATTCCGAGGATCATGTTGTTGCAGATCTTCGCCGCCTGGCCGGCGCCTGAATCGCCGGCATGGATAATGGTCTTGCCCATGGTGGCGAGGATCGGCTCGATCGTTCGGAACGAGGCTTCCTGTCCGCCGACCATGAAGGTGAGTGTCGCCGCATCCGCCCCCGCGACGCCGCCGGAGACCGGCGCGTCCAGCATCTTGAAGTCGGATACGGCGGCATGGGCTCCGACCATGCGCGCGGTGTCCACATCGATCGTCGAGGAATCGACCAGCAAAGCGCCAGGAGCGGCGGCGCCAAGGATGCCGCCATCGCCGAGATAGACATCGCGGACATGCTCGCCGCTGGGCAGCATGGTGATGACGATCTCGGCCTCTGCCACTGCCGCGGCGATCGAAGACGCCGCCGACACACCGTCGCGGGTGGCCGTCTGCAGGCTATCGCCGAACTGGTCGAAGCCAGTCACCGCGTGACCCGCCTTGACCAGGTTCCGGGCCATTGGCCCGCCCATATTGCCAAGTCCGATGAACGCGATATCCGTCATGATCTGCCTCTCAATTGCACTGGTTCCGCGCGACCGCCGCGAGCGTCGCACGGGAAAGTGACCAATCGGTTTCCGGTCCTCATGATTGGCCAACAACCATCAGGTCCCGATCGCCCAACGGCTCGAAATGGCGATCCACCATCGCCGTCGTGACGTCTGACAAAGCGGCTGGGCGCCAGATCGGTTTGCGGTCCTTGTCGACCACCACGGCGCGGATGCCCTCGAAGAAATCATGGTCAGCCAGGAATCGTTGGCTGAGCCGGTACTCCATGGTCACGCAGTCATCATATCCCATGCTGCCGCCCAGCCGGAGCTGCTTGAGCGTGACTTTCATGCTGGTCGGCGAATTGCGGCCCATCACATCCAGCGCCGCTGCGGCCCATTCACCCGGTTCTGCCTCCAGAAAGGCGACCACCCCTTCGACCGAATCGCCGGAAAAGCATCGGTCGATTGCCGCGGCGTCGGCGGCAAGGAGCGCCTCGCCCGGATCCCCGCCATGTCTCGCCAGGGCGCCGTCGACGATTTCCAGCGGCATGCCGGACCAGTCGGCGGCGGCCAGATCGTCGATCAGGCCGGGCAAGCCGTCGGCCGGAACGAAATGCGTCGCGATACCCGCGTACAAGCAGTCGGCCGCCTTGATCCGGTGGCCGGTCAGCGCAAGGAACATTCCGAGTTCGCCCGGGCAACGCGGCAGAAACCAACCGCCACCGACATCGGGAAACAGCCCGATGCCGCATTCCGGCATGGCGAACAGCGTGCGCTCGGTCGCCACCCGGTGCGAGCCATGCATCGACAGCCCGACCCCGCCACCCATCGTCACCCCGTCAATCAGCGCGATATAAGGCTTCGGATAGTGATGGATGCGCCAGTTCAGGCGATACTCGCGGCGGAAGAAATCGCGCTCCGGGTGCTCGGCCATCATTCGGGCCGCCTCGGAGCCGGCATCATAGATCGCGCGCAGGTCGCCGCCGGCGCAATAGGCGCGGTCGCCCGCACCCTGGACCACCACCGCACGGATCGCGGGATCACCCGCCCAGGCCTCCAATTGCGGGTCCAGGGCGGCGATCATCTCCAAGGTCAGCGCGTTGAGCGCCTGCGGTCGGTTGAGCGTGACCAGACCGATCGGGCCGATCGTCTCGAACAACACCTGGTCGGTCATCGACTCGCGCGCATCCATGGAGGGTCCGGGTCGTGGTGTGCCATGATTAGTCGGACAACAAACGTCGGGCGACGATAAGCCGCATGATCTCGTTGGTACCTTCCAGGATCTGGTGAACCCGGACATCGCGCAGGAAGCGCTCGATCGGATATTCCTTGATATACCCGTAGCCGCCATGAAGCTGCAACGCATCGTTGCAAATGTCGAAAGCGGCGTCGGTGGCGAAGCGTTTGGCCATTGCGCATGACAGCGTGGCGTCGGCGTCGCCGGCATCCAGCGCCGTCGCCGCGCGGTGCACCATCAGCCGGGCTGCCTGGAGGTTCGTGGCCATGTCGGCGTAGCGGAACTGAAGGGCCTGGAACTCCGACAGCATCCGGCCGAACTGTTTGCGCGTGCGCAGATGATCCCCGGCGGCCTCAAGGCAGGCGCGGGCGCCGCCGATCGAGCAGGCGGAGATATTCAGCCTGCCGCCATCCAGCCCCATCATGGCGATCTTGAAGCCGTCGCCCTCCTCGCCCAGACGATTGGCCGCCGGCACCCGGCAACCTTCGAAGATCACCGCCGCGGTCGGCTGGCTGTTCCAGCCTAGCTTGCGCTCCTTCTTGCCGAAGCCGAGGCCCGGCGTGCCGGCCTCTACCACGAAAGTCGAAATGCCCTTGGCCCCTGCAGCGCCGGTCCGCGCCATGACCACGTAGATGTCCGAAGTCGAGCCGCCGGAGATGAACGCCTTGGCCCCATCCAGCACATAGTCGTCGCCGTCGCGCACGGCCCGTGTCGCCAGCGATGCGGCATCCGACCCGGCACCGGGCTCGGTCAGGCAGTAGCTGGCGAAATGCTCCATGGACATCAGCTTGGGCAGAAACCGCGCGCATTGCGCGTCGTCGCCGAAGCGGTCGATCATCCACGACGCCATATTATGGATCGATAGATAGGCGGCGGTGGAGACGCAGCCGGTGGCCAGCTCCTCGAAGATCACCGCGGCGTCCAGTCGGCTCAACCCCGAACCACCATGGGCTTCGTCGCAATAGATGCCGGCGAAACCAAGCGCTGCGGCGGCGCGCAGCGCCTCCACCGGAAAGGTGCATCGCTCATCCCATTCCGCCGCAAAAGGCGCCATCCGATTGGACGCGAAATCGCGAGCGGTGTCCTGGAAGGCCCGCTGCTCCTCGGAAAGGTTGAAATCCATCGCTGGTGACCTGTCGAACCCGGAAAGGACACGAATCGGACGCGAAGCGATCATAGACCCGCGCCCGACGGCATCCAAACGCGGCCGTCCCCATGCCCAGCGGCGAGACCCGACGCAGTCGCGCATTCGGCCGATGGCCAGGCGCTCCACGAATCCTTAAGCACTGAACGTTACATAGGGTCTCCCCGCCCCTGACCGCCTACTGACCGATTACGTTGGGGACACTATGCCGCTAGACCGAATGGTGCTGTTCCTTCTGCGAGGGCTGCGCACGATCGTCCTTGTATGGGTCGGGCTCCTGACCTTCGCACTTGTGCTGGAGGTCACGGGCCTGCGCGAGGCTCCGGGGCCATCGGACTTCTCGGAGATGCGGCAGCGTCTCGAGACGCGGGTGAGCGTGCCGGGCAACCAGCCGGAGCCATCCTACGACCTGCGGTTCGACAATTTCCTGGTGTCGGTCTACCTCGTCCCGGTGTTCCTGTTCCGATGGATGTGCGGCTTCGGCGCCAGTCTGCGGATCTCACCGGCGGCGATCCTGACCGGCCTTCTGTCATTAGCGCTGATCAGCGCATTTGCGGCCTACCTGCTGACCCTCACCGGACCCGGGCAGGCGGTCGTGGAGCGCATGTCGGTCGCCACCCTGTATGCATCGGTGTTCGCCCTGTTGTTGGTCGCGCCGGCCCTTGCCGCGGCTGCCATCGCGGCGGCAAAGGGTGCGCCGCGGGCGGTGATTGGCTGGCTAATCCTTGTACCCGGCATGCTCGACCGCGGATTGCGGCACATCCTCGACCCGCATCGCGGCCGTTTGGCAAACCGCATGGGGCATCGGATTTCCTATGTTTCGAATGCGCTGCTGCTGACCGGCCTAGCGGTCCCCAGCGCGGCGGCCATCTGGTGGGGCTGCGGCTGGCTGGACGGACGTGGCGACAGCGACTTCGCATTCGTGATGCGCGGAGTCATCGTATCGATCTGCATGGCGATGGTCGTGCGGGCGCATATCCGCGCCTACCGGCTCTCGGGGCCTGTTACGACCCGGTGACGCCCCGCGAAACCGAGCCGCCCTCGAGCAGGATGCGACACCGTCGTCACTGTGCTACCTATCGCCAATTCAGGGCCGGTCATTCCGGCTACGCCATTGGAGCCGGATCATGCCCAGATTCTCCCACCCCGGCCGGTATCCCCACACCCGGCTGCGCCGCAACCGGGCCGACGGGTGGACCCGCCGCATGGTGGCCGAGAACAGCCTGAGCCCGGACGATCTGATCTGGCCGGTCTTCGTGGCCGAGGGCAAGGGCACCCGCGACGCGGTCGGGTCGATGCCGGGGGTCGACCGGCTGACCGTCGACCTGCTGGGGGCGGCGGTCGGCGAGGCCAAGACCCTTGGCATACCCGCCATCGCCCTGTTTCCCCATATCCCGGAGGAACTGAAGTCGGAGGCCGGCGAGGAGGCCTTCAACCGCGACAATCTGATGTGCCGGGCAATCGCCGCGATCAAGGCGGCCGAACCGGACATCGGCGTGATCGCGGATGTCGCGCTGGATCCGTACACCACCCACGGCCATGACGGCATCCTGCATGACGGCCGCATCCTGAACGACGAGACCGTCAAGATGCTGGTCATGCAGGGGCTAACCCTGGCGGAGGCCGGCGCTGACATCGTCGCGCCGTCGGACATGATGGACGGCCGCATCGGCGCGGTTCGCGAGGCGCTCGACTCCGCTGGCATGGGCCGGGTGCGGATCATGTCCTATGCCGCGAAATACGCCTCCTGCTTCTATGGGCCGTTTCGCGAAGCCGTGGGGTCGGCCTCGGTGCTGCAGGGGGACAAGAAGACCTATCAGATGGATCCGGCGAATGGCGACGAAGCGCTGCGCGAGGTCGCACTCGACCTCGAGGAGGGCGCCGACATGGTCATGATCAAGCCCGGCCTTCCCTATCTGGACATCGTGCACCGGATCAAAGATGCGTACGGAGTGCCGACCTTCGCCTATCAGGTCAGCGGCGAGTACGCGATGCTGAAGGCCGCCGCCGCCAATGGCTGGCTGGACAACGACCGCGCCATCCTGGAGACACTGATCGGTTTCAGGCGCGCCGGCTGCGACGGTGTCCTGACCTATGCCGCGATCGAGGCTGCGAGGCTGCTGAACGGATAGCTCCGGTCTCAAGACACGGGGATTTGCCTTTGACCGATGCCAAACTGACAGGCGGATGCGCCTGTGGCGCCGTCCGATACGAATCCGCCTCGGAACCGGTGTTCTCGCTGCATTGTCATTGCCGAGCGTGCCAGCGCGCCAGCGGCTCGGGCCATGGCACATCCGTCGTGGTACCCGCGGCGGGCTTTTCGATCTCCGGATCGCTGAGTTTTTACGACTCTCTGTCGGATGGCGGGAACACCGTCAGCCGCGGCTTCTGCCCAGTCTGCGGCAGCCCGGTGCTGAACCGGAACTCCGGCTATCCCGAAATGCGCTACATCCACGTCGGCAGTCTGGACGACCCCAGCGTTTTCAAGGCGGATGCGGTGGTGTTCTCGTCCTCCGCCCAGCCTTGGGATCATGTCGATCCGAACCTGAATTAACCTCCGGCCGGCCGACGCCGCAACTGGCTATCTGTTCCACAGAATGGCGACGATTGAGAGCGTCGCGCGCGCCATTCGCCACGTGACAACGTGCCGCGACCCGAGGCTGAGGGATTCAGCCCGACACCGGGTCCCAATGGTCCGGCCAGGTCTCCGGGACCGGGCCCTCAGCCAGCCACCGACTCGAAGAATTGCAGGAGATTTCGGTCGTGCCAGGCCGGCGGGCCGCCGCGGCCGTGGAAGCCGACATGGCCGCCGCTCTTGGGCAGCAGCGGCGTCAGGAAGGGGTTGCGGGTCCAGTCGTGGCGCAGGTAGGGAGCGACCGGAATCCAGGGATCGTTATGGGCGTGGATGACCAGGGTCGGCGTTCGGATGGCCGGCAGGAAATGCTCGGCGCTGTTGATCGCATAATAATTGTCGGCGGAACCGAATCCGTTGCGACGGGCGACGAACACGTCATCGAATGCGTAGACGCTGTCGGCGGCCATGACGGCTTGGCGTTCCTCGTCCGAGACTCCGGCACGGCCATGGGTGCATTCGATCTTCATGCGATCGAGCATGTAGTGATGATAGAGCCTGTTGCGCGGCATCATGATACGGCGCTGCGCCGACTTCAGGTCGATCGGCGCCGATACAGCGACCGCGGCGCGCAAAGGCGAGGCCTCGCCGGTTTCGCCGAGATACTTCAGCAGCATGTTGCCACCCAGCGAGTAGCCGATGGCAACCACGCCATGGGCCGTCAGATCGGGCTGCAACTGACCAAGAACCAGACGCAGATCGTCGCTGCGGCCGGCATGGTATTCCTGCCGGCACCGCAACCGTGACCGGCCGGCTCCGCGCAGATTGAGGCGCAGAACCGGGTAACCGCTTTCGAGCAGGCAGCGGGCACTGGCGCGCATGTACCCGCTGTCCTCGCAGCCGGTCAGCCCGTGGACCAGAATCGCGAGTGGCCGACCGGTGGCCACTTTCGGCATTTGCAGTATCGCAGACAGCATGTCCCCGGTACCGTCGCCAGCAGGCAATTCGAGCCGTTGGCCCGGCCAGCGGGACAAAGCGCCCAGGGCACCCACCCGGTTGAAGATCGTATTGCGGACTGTCTGCAGATCACCGCCCAGCCACGGCACGCGCGGCCGAAACCGCGGCGGTTTGAATCGTGTCACATTGCGTGTCGAGCCCTCAGGCATTCAGCCAGTCTCGCACGATCTCGATCTGCCCGTCATCCATCAGAGCCGGCGCGTGACCGCATCCGGCGATCTCCACCAGGCGCACGTCATGGCCGCGCTCGACCATCTGGCCGGCGACCTCGGAGGTCAGGAGATCGGAGTCTTCGCCGCGGATGACCAGGACCGGGCATGTCACCGTCTGCCACAACGGCCACAGGTCGACATCGGTGATTTCACCCATCGTGAAGACGGCGGCAAGGCCCGGATCATAGGCCAGCCCCACCATGCCGTCGTCGCGCTGACGGCTGCTATGCTCAGCCAGATGGCGCCATTGTGCGTCGGTCAGCGGGCCGAACGGGGCGTGTATGTGGCGCAGATAGACCTCCAGCGCGTCATTCGCGAGAAAGGTCGGGTCGGCACCGATATAGCTGCCGATCCGTTCCAGCGCGGCGGCCGGGATGAACGGGCCGACATCGTTCAGCACCAGCCGACGTATCGGGCTGCCGGTCTGGGCCGCCAGCATCATGCCGATCAGACCGCCCATCGAGGTGCCGACCCAATCCACCGTTCTTGCGTCCAGGCGCGCGATCAGCGCAGTCATGTCCGACATGTATTGCGGATAGCCGTAGAGTCCTGGATCGGGAAGCCAGTCACTCCGACCACGGCCGACAATATCAGGGCACACCACGTGCCGCGCTTCCGCCAGCCGGGCGGCCAGCACGTCGAAATCGCGCCCGTTTCGGGTCAGGCCGTGGGCGCAGACAACCGGCGGCGACGCGCTGTCCGACCCCCCGGTAACCGGCGCAAAGGACGTATAGGCGATCCGATGAAATCCCGCGGCGCTCAGACCCAGAAAAGCGCACTGCTCCATGACCCAACTCCACGATAAGTAGATTCAAACAAACAGCGAGCACTATTATTTGTTGATTTACATACTAATGATTCTTCGAGCGTTCGAATACCATTAATGTGTTCTCAACCACCTTGGGGATTATTTGCATATATTCACTCTAATTTCGCATCGATATTATCATGAGCATCAGTACGCCAAAGCAATCCGATCAGGCACCCGATCCGGACCACCCGTCCGATCCGGAAGAACGGCAACTCGATCCCAGGCGTTCCACATTCGTGACCGGCCAACTTCTGGCCGACGACACCTGGCATCCCTGCGCCATAATGAACGTGTCAGGCGGCGGCGCAAGAATTCGCGTCGAGGAGCCCTGCACGGTGAGTGGTCGCGCGGCGCTGCAGGTCCTAGGACATGGCAGCGCGGCTGTCGACGTGATCTGGCAGGAAGGCGATACGGTCGGGCTGAAATTCGCCGGCGATGCCGAAGCAATCAAGAAATTCGTCGCCGACCTCGATCTGGCGGAGCCGTCGCCGCTGGAACTCCGACGGCACCAGCGCTGCTCGGTTCTCTGGGCGACGGGCGTATATTCGGGCGGCCGGCAGTCGGACGCGATGATCCTGAACATCTCGGCATCTGGCGCCAAGGTGAAGCTGCTCAGCCACGCCGTTTTGACCGAACGCGTGACCTTGTCGAACGACCGCCTCGGCGATCTGCCGGCACGGCTGGTCTGGCGAAACGGGCTGGAGATCGGCGTCGAGTTTCTCGATCCGCCGGAGCACATCGCCCGGATCCTTGGGGCAACCCTTCCGCGCATCCAGGACGATGTCGCCGATGATCCGGAGACCGACTAGCCTGTCATTGCCCTGCGGGCGGACTCACTCGTGCAACTCTCTACCGGCCTCTCTGCGGGCGGGAGCGGCACCCTTTAAGGTTTGATCAACCAGTTTACGACATCGTTGAATTGAAATTGTCGCAATTGCCGCGGTTAGATTCACCATGTTGTCCCCCTCAAAACATGCGTTTGCCGAGGCGCCGGAGGTCGATGCCCCGGCCGCTCCTGAAGAGCGACAGGCGAACCGGCGCAGTGCGGTCTGGATCAGCGCCCGGCTCGTGGCCGGTGAACTGGTCATTCCCTGCGACATATTGAATGTGTCAGCCGGCGGCGTGCGCATTCGCTCCACCCGGCCCTGCGATTCCAATGCCCCGGTCATTCTGGAGGTCGATGGTCTCGCCGGCATCGCGGTCAGCGAGGCATGGCACAACGACGATCTGACGGGGCTGCGGTTCGACGCGCCGGCCGACGAGATCAACAGCTTCGTGAAACAGTTGGAGTCGGCCGAGCCGTCGATCATGGAGCAGCGCCAGTATCAACGCTGCTCAGTACTGTGGTCGGCTTGTGTGTTCTCGGCCGGCCGGACCATGGATGCGGTTGTTCTGAACCTAAGCGCCGGCGGAGCCCGCGTTCGCCTGTCCGGGGCGGCGGTTCTGGACGATCGTGCGACCGTTTCCATCGGTCGCTTCGGTGATTTCGCCGGACGGCTGGTCTGGCGCCAGGGCGATGAATTCGGCCTGGAATTCCTCGATCCGCCGGAACGCATCGTGGACAAGGTCGGTGAGGTCCTGCCGCGGATCCGTAATGATTTCGAACGTCGAAACGACCGCCCGAACTAGCCCTGCCTATTCAGCGGCGCGTCGCAGAAGCGGTTCCGACGCCAGGCTCAGCGGGGGATGGAAGGCGTCATCCTCGACAATCACCGCCCGGCCCGACCGAAAGCCGTTAAAGCCGGTCGCCAGGACATTCGAGTAGGCACCGGCCTGGCCGATTTCGATCCAATCGCCCTCGTCCACGGTTTCATCCAGCCAGAATGGCCCCGCGACCTTGTCGGCGGCGTCGCAGGTCGGACCGAACAGGCGGAACGGAGCAGACCGTGGCGCCCCCTCCCCGACCACCGCGCCGTCCTGGCGGATCACCCGCATCGGCATCACGATGCCGTCGAACGACAGATCCGACAGACCACCATACAGACCGTCGTTGAGATAGAGCGCATCGTCGCGGCGCATCTCGACCCGGGCCACGATCGAACAGCCTTCGGCGACCAAACCGCGGCCGGGCTCGCATTGCAGTCGACACCCGCCCGGCAGATCGATCGCAGACGCGGCTTCCGCGATGGCGGAGAAATAGCACTCGATCGCCGGCGGCTGCACATCGACATAGGCTGCCGGGAATCCGCCGCCGACATCCAGCACCTCCAGCGCCACGCCGGACTGCCGCATGGTGCGGCCGACCAATTCGATAGCGCGTCGATAGGGGTCCGGCGACAGGCATTGCGAGCCGACATGGAAGGTCAGCCCGACCCGGCATCCAGCGTCGCGGGCGGCACACAGAAGCCCCGCCGCCTCATCTACAGATGCGCCGAACTTGCCGCCGAGATCGCAGACGGCCTGGTTGCGTGCCGTCTTCAGGCGCACGACGACCGTCAGTTCATTGCTTCCGGTCACGGCAATCAGCTTGTCGAGTTCGCTGGCATGGTCGATCGCGAAACTGCGAATTCCATAACGGCGATACGCCTCGTCGACCGATCGGCGACTCTTGACCGGGTGCATGTAATGGCTCGTCTGCTCGTCGAACAGCGCGTCGACCTGCGCCACCTCGGCCAGCGACGCGGTGTCGAAATGGCGCACGCCGCCATGGTGGATCGCTTGCAGTACCAGGGGGTTGTTGTTGCATTTCACGGCATAGAGGACGTCGCCGGGGAAGGCTTCCACAAACCGCCGCGCCGTCGCCGCTATGACATGGGGTCGCAGGCAGTAGACGGGCTCGTCGGGCCGCAGTGCGGCCGCCATCTCCTTCGCCGTCGCGAAGCTGTCCAGCATTCGCCGTGAACCTCCGAACGCCGATTCCACTGTTCGATGGCGCAGGATAACCGTAGCGAACTTATTGAAAAGTAAAGGAAATATGATGATACGAAATAGACCGTTCGTTGCGGGCAGACCGATGCCCACTCTCGTCTTCGAAGGCACGGGAGCCCGGAATTGAAAGATAGTTTCGCAAATGCGGCATGATGTGCGAAGGCGCCCGCGAACCGGACAGAACACGTCCGGTCTGGTAGAATAGATGTCTGACTACGGGTGGTGGGCAAACGCAGGAATGTCGACAACCGGCGGAAATCCAGCGGGTCCGCTGGCGGGCGTGACGGTCATCGACTTGACGCGCGTGCTGGCCGGCCCGTATTGCACGATGATCCTGCGCGACCTCGGCGCGCGGGTGATCAAGGTTGAAACGCCCGGCCGCGGCGACGATGCCCGGCACTTCGGACCGTTCGTGGACGGCCGGTCCGCCTATTTCGAATCGCTCAATCACGGCAAGGAATCGATCGCCCTCGACCTGAAAGCCGAGACCGACCGGGCCGTTTTCGACCGGCTGTTGCAGTCGGCCGACATCCTGGTGGAGAATTTCCGCGCCGGCACCATGGAACGGCTCGGCTATGGCTGGGAGGAGATGCATCGGCGCTGGCCCAGGCTGATCTACGCCGCGACAAGCGGCTTTGGCCACACCGGCCCCTATTCCCGGCGGCCGGCCTACGATCTGGTGGTCCAGGCGATGGGCGGCATCATGAGCCTGACGGGCCATCCCGGCGGCCCGCCAACGCGGGTCGGCACCTCGGTCGGCGACATCACCGCCGGGCTGTTTACCGCGGTCGGAATCAATGCGGCGCTCGCCAGTCGCGCCAAGACGAAAAAGGGCATCAAGATCGACGTGTCGATGCTGGATTCACAGGTCGCGATTCTGGAGAACGCCATTGCGCGATATGGCGCGACCGGCGAGGTGCCTGGACCGCTGGGCGCGCGGCACCCCTCGATCACGCCGTTCGAGGCCTATGCCACCCGTGACGGCCATGTGGTCATCGCCGCCGGCAATGACGCCCTGTTCGAGTCGCTGTGTCGAAGCATCGGCCGGCCGGAACTGGCCAGCAACCCGTTGTTCCTGAACAACGAGGCGCGGACCAAGCATGCCTCGGCGCTGAAGGATGAACTGGAGGCCACTCTGATCAAACGGGAAACGGCGCTCTGGCTTCATGTCCTTGAGGAATCGGGCATACCGTGCGGTCCGATCAATACGGTGCGCGACGTGCTGCATGACGAGCAGGTGGCGGCACGCAACATGGTCGTGACGGTTCATGGCGAGACACGCCGCGGCAAGGGAATGAAGGTATCCGGCAACCCGATCAAGTTCTCCAACTTTCCCGACCCGGCCAGTCGGACCCCGGCGCCCGCGCTCGACGCGGACCGCGACGCGCTGCTGCATGAATTGGGCCTGAATGATTAGGAAAGGCATGGCAGGCGCGCCCCGCTTGACGACCGGCGCCGTGGAACGGCGCATGGCGTCCGGTGCCCCGACGTGGCAGTCGCCACGGCCGCAGCCGGCCGGTGAGCCGCCAAAGGGAGATGCCGGGCTGCCGATCCTGAAATGGGTTTGGATCGGCGTGGCGGTGCTGGTGTTCCTGCTGCTGCTGACTCCGGCGGCGGGCCTGTTGCTGCTGCGCAGCAGCCTGCCCGACTTCCGCAGTTCGGTCCGCCTGGAGGGCATCACGTCACCGGTGCAGATCATGCGCGACGCGCAGGCGGTGCCGCACGTCTTCGCAGCCTCAGATTCCGACGCCTATTTCGCACTGGGATATCTGCATGCGCAGGACCGGCTGTGGCAGATGCACCTGCAACGGCGGCTTGGCGCCGGTCGCCTGGCCGAGGTGATCGGCGAGCCCGGGTTGGGCGCCGATCGTTTCATGCGGCTGATCGGCGCCTACCGTCTTGCCGAAGAAAGCTATTCCCGTCTGTCGTCGGACGTTCGCGGGGCGCTCGACGCCTACGCTGCCGGCGTCAACGCCTGGCTTGAGACGCGGCGCGGCGCGCTGCCGCCGGAGTTCTACCTGCTGCAGACTTGGCCCGAGCCCTGGACGCCGGCCGATTCCCTGGTCTGGGGCAAGCTGATGGCGCTGCAGCTCTCGGGCAATTTCCGGGCCGAGTTGCAACGCGCCGAGATGGCGGCTGCGCTGGGCGACGAGGCGATGACGGTCCTGTTCCCGGATCAGAGCGCCGGCCAGCCGACCACCCTGACCGAATATGTGGCGCCGGAGCGGCTGCGCAGCCTGCGCGCCGCACTGCCAACACCGCTGGGCCCGGCAACGGCGTCCAACGAATGGGCCTTGTCTGCCGGCGAGACCCGGACCGGCGGCGCGATCCTGGCCAACGACCCGCATCTGGGCCTCAACTCGCCGACCCTGTGGTACCTGGCACGGGTCCGCACCCCGACCATGAGCCTGGTCGGAGTCACGGTTCCGGGGGTTCCGTTCCACATCCTGGGGCATAACGGCACCATCGCCTGGGGCATGACCACAACAGGCAGCGATGTACAGGATCTGTACGTCGAGCGCATCGATCCCGACGATCCGAGCCGGTACCTGACCGAAGATGGCAGCGTACCGTTTCGGATCCGCACCGAGATCATCGAGGTCGACGGCGGCGATCCGGTCACGCTTACGGTCCGCGAGACCAGACATGGCCCGGTGCTCTCGGACATCGACGGCGACGCCGCGGCGGTGACCGACGACGACCACGTGATCTCGCTGGCCTTCACCGCGTTGACCGCCAACGATACGACGCCGGAGGCGATCTATCTGATGGGTCGCGCGACCAACTGGGTCGAGTTCCTTGGGGCGCTGCAGTTCTGGATCGCGCCGCAGCAGAACATCGCCTATGCCGATGTCGATGGGAACATCGGGCTGATCGTGCCCGGCCACATCCCGATCCGCGCCGATGGCGACGGCCTGACCCCGGTCCCCGGCTGGACCGGGCAACATGACTGGACCGGCACGATCCCATTGGAGTCCCTGCCGCAGGTCCTCAATCCTGCCGAGGGGCATATCGTCAATGCGAACAACCCGGTGGTCGGCCCCAACTACCCCTATCTGATCGGTCATGAGGACGTCGAACCCTACCGGGCGGAACGAATCCTGGAAGTCCTCGATGAGAGCGACGGGCAGACGATCGAGAGCACCCTGGCCCTGCAGATGGACACCGTGTCAGCAGCGGCGCGAGATCTGCTGCCGCTGATGCTGACCGTGCGACCGGACAATGCCGGCGCGTCCCAGGCGATCTCGCTGTTGCGCGGTTGGACCTACCGAATGGATCGCGGGCGACCGGAGCCGTTGATATTCGCCACCTGGCTGAGGCGGTTGAACGAGGCCTTGTATGCCGACGAACTGGGCGCCCTGTTCCCGGACTATTGGCGCCTGCGGCCGGGCGTCGTGCGCACGATGCTGACGGAGGAACAGGGCTGGTGCGACGACCGGCGAACCGCGCGCACCGAAAGCTGCGCAGAGATCCTGCGCAGCTCGTTGGACGTCGCGATCGCCGAATTGACCGAGCGCCACCAGAAGCCGCTTTCCACATTGCGCTGGGGCGATGAGCATGTGGCGCCCTTCACCCATCGTGTCTTCAGCGCGGTTCCGGTGGCCCAGTCGCTGGTCGACATCTCGATAGAGACCAGCGGCGGCCCCTATACGGTCAGCCGCGGCAACAGCCACGTTAACAGAGCCAATACGCCGTTCAGCCACATACACGGCGCGACCTTGCGCGCGGTCTACGACCTGGCGAACTTGGACAACTCTCGCTTTATCATCGCCACCGGCCAGTCCGGGAACCCCTTTTCGCCGCATTATGGCGATCTGGTTGAGCGGTGGCGCGACGGTGACAGCTTCACCATCGCTGGCAGTCCGACGGAACTGGCCAGAGGAAGCAACGCCACCCTGACACTGCATCCCTACAAGCGATCCACCGAGCGCTGACGATGGCCGGGCCGGCGCTTCCGATCGACATCGGCGACATCCGCAAGGCCGCAGAGCAGATCGCCGGGGAAGTGGTGCACACGCCGACCATCGACGCCCGGCCGCTGTCCCGGCTGACCGGCTGCCAACTTGCCTTGAAACTGGAGAACCTTCAGTTCACCGGCTCGTTCAAGGATCGCGGCGCGCTGGTGAAGCTGCAGAGCCTCGATGCCGGCGCCCGCGAGCGCGGCGTCATCGCCATGTCGGCCGGCAACCACGCCCAGGGCGTCGCCTACCATGCCGCCCGGCTCGGGATCCCGGCGACCATCGTCATGCCGACCAATACGCCCTTCAACAAAGTCGGACGGACCAAGGAGCTGGGCGCGGCGGTGGTGCTTCGCGGCGACAATCTTGACGACAGCCGGGACTATGTGGATTCCCTGGTCGCCGAGCGCGGCCTGACCCTGATCCATCCCTATGACGACACCGCAATCATGGCCGGCCAGGGCACGGTGGCGCTGGAGATGCTGGCATCGGTCCCGGATCTGGACGATCTGGTCGTCCCGATCGGCGGCGGCGGCCTGATCGCCGGGATGTCGATCGCCGCCAAATCGCTGCGGCCGGACATCCGCATCACCGGCGTGGAGGCGAGCCAATACCCCTCGATGAGCGATGCATTGAACGGTGTCGAGGCAAGCTATGGCGGTGCCACCATCGCCGAGGGCATCGCGGTCAAGCGGCCGGGCCTGATGACACGGGAGGTGGTCCGCGCCCATGTCGACGAAATCAAGCTGGTCGACGAGAAGTCGCTGGAGCAGGCGGTCCAGCTCTTGTTGACCGAGCAGAAGGTCCTGGCCGAAGGCGCGGGCGCCGCGGGCATCGCCGCCATCCTGTCAGACCCGGACCGGTTCGCCGGCCGGCGGGTCGGCGTGGTGATCTGTGGCGGCAACATCGACGCCAGATTGCTGTCTTCGATCCTGCTGCGCGGCCTGATCCGCGGTGGCCGCCTGGTCCGGCTGCGGGCCGAAATCGTTGACGTGCCCGGGGCCCTGGCCCGCATTGCGGCCGTGACCGGCAAGGCCGGCGCGAATATCGTCGACGTTCATCATCGAAGGCTGTTCTATGATCTGTCGGTCAAGCGCGCCGAAATCGACATCGTGCTGGAGACTCGCGACGGCGCGCATGTCCACGCAGTCGTCGACGACCTGAAAGCTGAGGGCTTTCCGTCTCGCATCATGAGCGAAGTCGACGGCTGATTCCGGTAGCGCCAGGGTCTTGGCCCGGTCTGACCCGTCGCGTCAGTCCAATATCACCGGCGGTCTGCTAACGGACATCCTTTACCGCCGTGTATCGGCCACCGTGAAACGCCAGCGGCCGCCGGTCGTCACCGCTCGATAGCCCAACGACCTGGCCGAGCAGGATCTTGTGATCGCCGCCATCATGCACGGCCTTCAGCGTGCATTCGAAGACCGCGAGGCAGCCTTCGATGATCGGTGCTCCAGTTTGCCAAGCAGTGCTGCCAACCCCGCTCCAACGATCGTCAGTGCCCGCGAAACGGGCCGACCACTCCCTTTGATCGGCGCCCAGCACATGCACCGCAAAGCACCCTGCCTCGTTGAACGTCGCCAGATACCGTGACCTGGCGTCGAGGCAGAAGAGCACCATCGGCGGGTCAAGTGAGACCGAGGTGAACGAGTTGATCGTCACCCCGACGGGTTCGCCGTCGCCGGCCCGGGTGGTCACCACCGTGACACCGGTGACGAACTGACCGAGCGCATTGCGGAAGTCGCGCGCATCGAAACTGGCCTTGGGCGCCAGCGCTTCGAGTTCGGACGCCTTCGACGATGGTGTGCGTGTGGGCACGGTCCAATCCTGCTTGCGGTCAAGGCACTGCCTGCCCGCAGAGTCATGCTGACGAAACCGCCGCCCGGCAAGCCCTAATCGCTGCCGACTTCGCCGGCCGGCACCCCTCTCCATCGTTCGTCCGCGTCGCGGGGCGACCGTATGTCGCATCGCTGGCGGCCCAGTCTCATTCTGATAGCCAGATTGAAACCGCAACTGCCTTCCAGGCGGCGGCTTTCCGGCATTCGCAGAGTGCAATTTAGAGTTTCATTAAGGTTAACAGGAAGTTATCGACCACGCCTCTCATGGCACGGATGTTGCCTGCAATTTGTCGCAATTCCGATCAACCCGCAGAGGAAGAAGTGGCTAGACGTCGTACTGAGTGACGGTCGACACAGATCCTAACGAAAAGCTGCCGCACACAGTCGGACAAGACAGCAAGCGCCTCAAACGGAGCACATGACATGGACACGTTTACTACGGGCAAAGCCGCCGCGCTGGGCCTGCTTACGGCATTGATCCTGCCTTTCTCCGCCATGGCGGGCGAGATTCGCTCCGGCAGCGGAGGTGTCGTCCTGAACGGGCATCGCATTGCCGTCGTCCATCGGCGCGACACCTGCGAGGTCGAAAGCTCCAACTGCGACGAAAGAGAACTGCCGGTGGCGGTTGAATTGACGCTCAACCAAGCTGACTCACCAGTAGATGACGATGAAAACCCCCGCAACCCCCGCGGAGGACCCGGCGGCGACGATCCCAGTGGCGACGACCCCAGTGGCGACGACCCCAGTGGCGACGACCCCAGTGGCGACGACCCGAGTGGCGACGACGACGGCGATTCTGATGACGACGGCGATTCTGATGACGGCGGCGATTCTGATGACGGCGGCGATAGCGACGACGGTGGCGACTCCGACGATGGCGGCGACTCCGACGACGGCGGCGACTCCGACGATGGCGGTGACAGCGACGACGGTGGCGACTCCGACGATGGCGGCGACTCCGACGACGGCGGCGACTCCGACGATGGCGGTGACAGCGACGACGGTGGCGACTCCGACGATGGCGGCGACTCCGACGACGGCGGAGACTCTGATGACGGCGGCGACTCCGACGATGGCGGCGACTCCGACGACGGTGGCGACTCCGACGATGGCGGTGACAGCGACGACGGCGGCGACTCTGATGACGGCGGCGACAGAGACGACGGTGGCGACTCCGATGATGGCGACGACGGCGGCGACAGGGACGACGGCGGCGACTCCGATGATGACGATGACGACGATGATGACGATGATGACGACGATGGCGACGATGGCGATGACGATGACGACTGAGCGCAGGGAACTGCTGCGCATCGGTCGGAGATCATTGCGCTTGCCGCCGAGAATCCATTCGGCCGCCGGCAATACCCTATCGACGAGCCGTCATTGCGGTCATCGGCCTGCGCATACTCCCGCCCTGCCATCCGCTCTGCGGTGATTTGCCGATTCCCGTATCCATGTCGATTCGGGGTTATTCATCGGTCCCCTGTTCCACAGGTTTCCCGTTTTCGCCAACCATGGTTTCGAAATCGGCGACTCCTGTGACCAGAGCGGGTCCTATGTCGCCTGCCTTCTGTGAAAACAAGACGGCGACTATCAGCCAAGACCGGCTGGCCTCAAGAAAAGGCCGTCCGAGCAGATATGTCCCTATGGTCGCATCGGTCGTGAGAATTGCTGTTTAAAGCCTTCCTTAAGGAAGACTCGACAGGGTTTGCGTGGAAACCCCTGCCGGTATTTACATGCAAACGAGCGTTCCGGTCATATGCTGATTATCGTTGGTTGTATTATCGTCGTTGTGTGCACATTCGGCGGCTATATGGCCATGGGTGGGCATCTGGGCGTGCTCTGGCAACCGTTCGAGGTGGTGATCATTTGCGGCGCCGCCGCAGGCACCTATGTGACCGCCAATACTACGACCGTATTGAAGGGCACCATGGGTGCCATCACGGCGGCAATGAAGGGGTCACCATATACGAAGGAGCGGTATCTCGACCTGCTGGGCCTGCAGTACCAGATCTTCAAGACCGCCAAGTCGAAGGGCATGCTGGCGCTGGAAACCCACATCGAGAACCCGGAGGAAAGCGAGCTTTTCGGCGCATTCCCCAGCGTCATGGAAAACCATCACGCGGTCACCTTCCTGCGCGACTATCTGCGATTGATCTCGTTGGGCACGGAAGATCCCCACACGCTGGAGGATCTGATGGACGAAGAGATCGAGACCCATCATCACGAGCACACCCAGATCTCCGATGCAGTGCAGAGCGTCGCCGACGCCATGCCGGCGCTTGGCATCGTCGCCGCGGTGCTGGGCGTGATCAAGACCATGGGCGCCATCACGGAGCCGCCGGAAGTGCTGGGCAAGCTGATCGGCGGCGCGCTGGTCGGTACCTTCCTCGGGGTCTGGATCGCCTATGGCTTCATCGCTCCGATCGCAAGCTCCATGAAGGCGTTGGGCGAGTCCGAGCAGCGCTATTACATGTGCATCAAGGCGGGCCTGCTGGCCTATCTGCACGGCTATGCGCCCGCGGTCGCCGTCGAGTTCGCGCGAAAGGCGCTGTTCTCCAATGTCCGGCCGGACTTCTACGAGGTTGAAGAATCCACCGCTAACCTGCCGCCGGCCGCCTAGACTCCCTGGGGCATCGATCGAACCGTGTCGTCGAACCCACAAGCCCCGATTATCATCATCAAAAAGAAGAAGGGTGGCCATGGGCATGGCCACCATGGCGGAGCGTGGAAGGTCGCCTATGCCGATTTCGTGACGGCGATGATGGCGTTCTTCCTGCTGCTGTGGCTTCTCAACACGACGACCGACGAGCAGCGCGGCGGCATCGCCGATTATTTCAACCCCGCCGCCATCGCCCACCAGGCCAGTGGCGCCGGCGGTGTGCTCGGCGGCGTCTCCGTCGCCGAGCCCGGCCCGATGTCCTCGCCGAGTTCGCCGGCCAGCACCTTCGACAGCCTGCCCGGCAGGCCGGAGGCGGCAGAAGACAGCGATAACATGGATGACGGCAGCAGCGACGAATTCGCCGAAGAGGATGCCCTCGGCGAGTCCGAACGCCCCATCGAGCAGAAGTTCTTCAACGCCAATCGGCCGGCATCCGACGAAGAACTGGAGTTCATGGAGAACACCCGCGATCTTTCCCAGGAGGAACGGGATTTCCTGCTGGAAGCCAGCGACTACACCGAGGAACAGGTCGCCTATCTGCGCGATGCCCAGGCAATCGGCGACGCGGAGCTGAACGAGGCGCTGGCGCAGCGCGAGCAACGGCAGTTCCAGGCCGCCGGGGAGGAACTGCGCGCTGCGATGCAGTCGGTGCCGGAGTTGGCCGAGCTCTCCGACAGCCTGATCATCGACGAGACACCCGAAGGCCTGCGGATCCAGATCGTCGATCAGGAACGGCTGTCGATGTTCCCTATCGGCAGCGCCGGCATGTTCGATCGGACACGCCAGTTGATCGGGCTCGTCAGCGAGGCGATCGCCGACCTACCCAACCAGGTCTCGATCAAGGGCCACACCGATTCCACGCCGTTCGTCAGCGGCGCAAGCTCGGACAATTGGGAGCTTTCCACCGACCGCGCCAATGCCAGCCGGCGCGCCCTGATCGAAGGCGGCCTGTCCCGCGACCGGATCTCCGATGTCGTCGGCAAGGCGGACACCGACCATCTGTTCCCGGACGATCCCGACAGCCCTCGCAACCGCCGCATCTCGATCATCCTGCTGCGCGAGGCCCCCTTGCCGGCGGCATCCGCTCTGCAATAGGGGTATCTTCGAGTTATCTCGCCGCCTTAGGCACTTGGCGGTTGTTCCCGGCAGTCGGAATGGCTTTTAATTGCGAAGTGGACGCGTTCCGCTGCCTGGCGAGGCCGGGCGGCAGACCATTTCTGCGAGAGGAGCCCACGCTTGAGCGCTGCAACACCCGGCGGCATCGATCTGCTGGCGCGATACGACGCCGGTGGATTCTATGACGAATTGTTGGGCGCGGACGACGAACACTCCCGCACCACCGACCCGATCCGCAGGCAGCTGGCGTCCTTCCAGATCGACGATCTTCGCCGTCGGGCCGAAGATGCAGAGCGGGAATTTCAGAATCTCGGCATCACCTTTCTGATCCTCTCGGACAACCAGGCGATCGACCGCATCCTGCCCTTCGACGTCCTGCCGCGGATTATCACCGCGGCGGAATGGGAACGTCTCAACGCCGGCGTGATCCAGCGCGTCGCCGTGCTGAACCATTTCCTGCACGACGTCTATCACGAGCAGAAAGCGCTCAAGGATGGCATCATCCCGGCCGAACTGGTGCTGGGAAACGAGAATTTCGTGGAGCGTATGGTCGGCGTCGACCTACCCTTCGGCACCTATGTGCAGATCCTGGGCGTCGATCTGGTACGCGATGCGGAGGGCGAATTCCGGGTTCTGGAGGACAATTGCCGCTGCCCGTCCGGCGTGTCCTATGTGGTGGAGAACCGCCACATGATGGAGCGCGCCTTCCCCGACCTGATGGATGGCGTCACTGTCCGCCCTGTCAGCAACTATGGCGCCAAGCTGCTCGAGGCGATGTGCGAGGTCGCCCCGGAAACCAATGGCGATCCGCAGATCGTGCTGTTGTCGCCGGGCACCTATAACTCGGCCTATTTCGAGCATGTCTTCCTGGCCCGCGAGATGGGTGTGCCTTTGGTCGAGGGTGGCGACCTCGTGGTCGAAGACGACCTGGTCTATATGAAGACCACCCAGGGCCTGTCCCGCGTCCATGGCATCTACCGCCGGATTGGTGATGACTTCCTGGACCCCCTGGCATTCCGGCCGGACAGCATGCTGGGCGTCCCGGGCCTCATGGAGGCCTATGCCAAAGGCAATGTGGCGCTGGCGAACGCCATCGGGACCGGGGTCGCCGACGACAAGGCGGTCTATGCCTACATGCCCCGGCTGATCCGCTACTACCTTGATCAGGATCCGATCATTCCCAACGTACCGACTCAGATCTGCCGCGAGACGGACGGTCTGTCCTACACGCTCGACCATCTCGAGGAGCTGGTGGTCAAGCCGGTTGGCGAGGCCGGCGGCTATGGCATCACCATCGGACCGCGCGCCAGCAGGGCGGAACTGGATGCCTGCCGAACCGCCCTGAAGAACGATCCGGCGAATTATATCAGCCAGCCGATGGTGTCGCTGTCGGTGTGCCCGACCGTGACCGAGGCTGGCATCGGACCGCGCCATGTGGACCTCAGGCCATTCGCGATCACCGGCGAGGAGACCTGGGTGTTGCCCGGCGGCCTGACAAGGGTGGCGCTGCGCGAGGGCGCCCTGATCGTGAATTCGTCACAGGGCGGCGGCTCGAAGGATACCTGGGTGCTGGCATGACGGTCCTTCTGGCGCGATACGCGGATGCCGCCTTCTGGATGGCGCGCTATATGGAGCGGGCGGAGAACCTGGCCCGCACGTTGGACGTGACAGAAACCTTCACCAGCGACCAGCCGGGCGATCCAAACTGGCGGTCGGTCATCCAGATCAACGCCGATGAGGAACGGTTCTTCGACGGGCATAGGAAGGCCGACGGCAACAGCGTGGTGGATTTCTATGCCCTGGATCGCGGCAATCCGACGTCGATCGCCTCCATCGTGGCCGCCGCGCGGGAGAATGCACGCACCCTGCGACCGCTGATCAGCACAGAGATGTGGACCCAGTTGAATGTGTTTCACGGCTGGCTGTCGGGGCTCAAGACGAGCGACCTGCAGCGCGCCAAGCTGAGCCGGTTTTGCAGCCAGGTTAAGGAAGGCTGCCAGACACATGCCGGCATCATCGAGGGCACGTTCTACCGCGACCAGGGCTGGTTCTTCTATCACCTGGGCAAGAATCTGGAGCGGGCCGACCAGACGACGCGGCTGGTCGATATCAAGTACCATACGCTGCTGCCGACGCCGCAGCATGTCGGCACCGCCGTCGATGAGGCAGGCTGGAACGCTGTGCTGCGTTCGGCGGCCGGCTATCATGCCTATCGCCGGGTTCATCCACGCGGCATGCAGCCGACCAAGGTTGCGGACTTCCTGCTGTTCGACGAGGAGTTTCCGCGTTCACCGGTGCTGTGCATGATTCAGATGAACCGGCTGCTCACGCGCCTGAAGTCGCGCTATGCGCTGAGCGGCGGCAACCAGGCGCTGGAACGGCTCGAAGAGATCGAGGCCATGATGGCGGCGCAGTCGATCGGCGATGCGATCGGCAGCGGGCTGCATGAGTTCCTCGATTTCCTGCAGCGCCAGCTCATCCGACTGTCGAATGAACTTTCGGCCGACTTCTTCGGGTATACTCTTCAAAATCAGGAACAGGCGCAGTAGGACTGCATGGACAAAATCACGCGGAAAAGGCGATAGGGCGGCCATGTCGGTCATCAAGCCGGGCGTCACCAACCTGCACCACTTTTTCAGGTCCGGGCCGATGCCGTGCCCCTATCTGGCCGGCCGGATCGAGCGCAAACTGTTCACCCGCCTGACCGGGCCGGATTCCGAGGCGTTGAACTCGACCCTGTCCCAGGCCGGCTTCCGGCGCAGCCACGACATCATCTATCGCCCGGTCTGTCCCGGCTGCCAGGCTTGCGTGCCGGTGCGCATTCCGGTGGCGCGGTTCTCACCGGCCCGCTCCATGCGCCGGACCATCAAGGCCAACACCGATCTGATCATGACCGAGCGCCCGGCGAGGGCGACCCAGGAGCAATACGATCTGTTCATGCGCTATCAGCGCTCGCGGCACGGCGAGAGCGACATGGCGCGCATGTCGCAGGCTGACTACGCGGCGATGATCGAGGAAGGCAGCGTCGCGTCGAGCATGTTCGAATTCCGCGGCGCGGATGCCGGTCTGGTCGCGGTGATGGTGTCCGACTGCCTGGGAGACGGATTCTCCGCGGTTTACAGCTTCTTCGATCCCAGCCAGTCGAACCGCAGCCTGGGCACCTATATGGTGCTGGCCCTGGTCGAGCGGGCGACGGCGCTCGGGCTGCCGCATGTCTATCTCGGCTATTGGATCGGAAGCAGCCCGAAGATGTCCTACAAATCGCGTTTCCGGCCGCTGGAGGCGCTGACTCGTGACGGCTGGCGCGACCTGCCGGAGGAAGACGGCTCCGAATAGCCCGTTCCCGCGATCCCTCGAACCGACATCCGGCTTCAGTCGGGACGTCCAGAAGAGTCCACACGCAAGGCATCAAGGATTCGGCGTGACGCGCGCGCCGCGCCGGCTCCGGGATGTCTCCGGTTGATTTCGAAATCGTCCCTTGTATGTTGGCAGCCTCTACAGGGATGACAAACCCGATAAGGGCGCAAGACCATCTCCGGCCCAGGAATTTGCAGCGGCCGGGTATTCGCAAATGAACTTTTGGGAGATCGCCACATGGCTGTTAAACGCCGTAAGTTCCTGACCGGTGCGGCCGTCGCCGGTGTCGCCGGAGCCGCGACCGCCGGATTGCCGGCCCCGGCCATAAGCCAGGACCGCAGAGAACTGCGCATGGTCACGACATGGCCGAAGAACTTTCCCGGCCTGGGAACGGGCGCGCAGCGCCTTGCCGACCGTATCACCGCGATGACCGAGGGCCGGATCACCGTCAAGCTGTTCGCCGCCGGCGAGCTGGTTCCGCCATTCGAGAGCTTCGACGCCGTCGCCAGCGGCAACGCCGACTGCCTGCACGCCGCAGCGTATTACTGGCAAGGCAAATCCAAGGCGTTCAACTTCTTCACCGCGGTCCCGTTCGGCCTCACCGCAACCGAGCTCAACGCCTGGGTCTATCACGGCGGCGGGCAGGAGTTGTGGGACAAGGTCAGCGCTGAATTCGGCCTGAAATCCTTCCTCGCCGGCAATACCGGCGTGCAGATGGGCGGCTGGTTCCGCAGCGAAGTCAACACGCCCGAGGACTTCAATGGCCTGAAATTCCGCATGCCGGGTCTCGGCGGCGAAGTGTTGCGCCGGCTCGGCGCGGCGGTCGTTGCGCTGCCGGGCGGCGAGATCTTCCCCTCGCTGCAATCGGGCGCGATCGATGCGACCGAGTGGGTAGGGCCCTGGAACGACCTCGCCTTCGGGTTCCATCGGGTCGCCAAGTTCTACTACTACCCGGGCTTCCACGAGCCGGGCTCCGGGCTGGAATCGACCTGGAACCTGGACCTGTGGAATAGCCTCAGCAGCACCGATCAGACGATCATCCAGGCAGCCTGTGCGGCCGAAAACGACATCATGCTGGCCGAGTTCAACGCTCGAAACACCGATGCGCTGGACACGCTGATCTCTCAGCACGGGGTCGAACTGCGCAAGTTCTCAAGCGGCATCTACCAGGCGTTCGCCAGTGCCGCGGAGGAAGTCCTGGCGGAGACGGCGGAGGCGGATTCGCTGACCAAGGAAGTCTACGAGAGCTTCGTCGCCTTCCGCCGCAAGGCAATGACCTGGACCGAGCTGTCGGACCAGTCCTACGCGGATCTGCGGACCCAGTTCATAGCGCGCTGACGGATCGGGACTCGTGATGGGGCGGCCTGGATCGGCTTCAGCCGTGAAGGGCCGTCCTCATAAGCCGGTCTGACTCCGGCCGCATCAAGAACGGCGCGGGTCAGGAACCGGCGCCTTCATACAGGGAGGGACCGCCGGGGTGAGCACTCTGGCCCGGTTCGCCGGATTGATCGACCGCGCCAACGACATCGTCGGTCGCTGGATCTCCTGGCTGGCGCTGTTCATGGTGCTGGTTCAGTTCGCCCTCGTCATCATGCGGTACGTTTTCGGCGTCGGCTCGATCCTGGTGCAGGAATCGTTGATCTACGCCCACGGCACCCTGTTCATGATCGCCGCCGGCTACACCCTGCTCAAGGACGGGCATGTTCGGGTCGACGTGTTCTATCGCGCCGCGCCGCCGCGCCGCAAAGCGACGGTCGATCTGTGCGGCGTGCTGTTCCTGCTGCTGCCTGTGTGCATCCTGTTGTGGTGGACGTCGTTCCCCTATGTGGTCGAGTCTTGGAAGGTGCTGGAAAGCTCCCGCGAGACCAGCGGCATTCCGGGCGTGTTCCTGCTGAAGACGGTGATCCTGGCATTCGTCGTCCTGATCGGATTGCAGGGCATCTCGCTGGCAATAAAGTCGCTGCTGGTGCTGACCGGGCAGGCGCCAAGCCAGCCCTCCACGGCCGCGGACGAGCGGAGCGTCTGAGCCATGCAGGTCGCCGAACTGCTCGACATCCTGATGTTCGTCACGGTCTGCGCCGTGCTGCTGATGGGATTTCCGGTCGCCTTCTCCCTGGCCGGCACCGCACTGGTCTTCGCCTTGATCGGCCATGTGCTCGGCGTCTTCGACCTCAGCTTCATCGGCTTCCTGCCGCAGCGCGTGTTCGGCACCATGACCAACGAGGTGCTGATCGCGGTGCCGTTGTTCGTCTTCATGGGTGTCATGCTGGAACGTTCCAAGGTGGCCGAGGAGTTGCTGGAGAGCATGGGCCGGCTGTTCGGCACATTGCGCGGCGGGCTCGGCATCTCGGTCAGCATCGTCGGCGCCCTGCTGGCGGCATCGACCGGCATTGTCGGCGCAACGGTGGTGACGATGGGGTTGTTGTCGCTGCCGACCATGCTGCGCCGCGGATACGACAAGCAACTGGCCTGCGGTTCGATCTGCGCCGCCGGCACGCTCGGCCAGATCATCCCGCCATCGATCGTCCTGGTGCTGCTGGGCGACGTGATCAGCGCCGCATACCAGAAATCGCAGCTCGACCAGGGGATCTTCTCGCCGGAGACCGTATCGGTCGGCGACCTGTTCGCCGGCGCCCTGCTGCCCGGGCTGATGCTGGTCGGCATGTATATCGGCTATCAGGTGCTGATGGCGGTCTTCAAGCCCGAGAGCTCGCCGGCGCTGCCGCCCGACGAGGGGCTCGTCGGTCTCAGCCGGGCGCAGATCCTGGGCAAGATCGCCCACGCGCTGCTGCCGCCGGTGATCCTGATTATCGCCGTGCTGGGGTCGATCCTGGCCGGCATCGCGACCCCGACCGAGGCCGCAGCGGTCGGCGCGATCGGCGCCCTGTTGCTGGCCGGCCTTCGCCTCGACGAGCGGCACGGCCTCGGCATCTACACCTCGGGCGTGTGCCTGGTCGCACTGCTGGTGCTGACCGGCTATGTCGATCTCAGGGTGTCACGCAACGAGATCCCAACCGGCGACAAGGTCGGTATCGCGATCGCCGTGCTGCTGTGCCTCGGCCTCGCCTATGGCGTGGTGTTGAGCCTGGCGCGGGTGTTTCGCACCGGCGTGCTGCAATCGGTGATGCAGTCGACGGCGCAGATCTCGTCGATGGTGTTCATCATCCTGATGGGCGCCGCCTTGTTCAGCCTGGTATTCCGCGGCCTGGGCGGCGATGAGACGGTGCACGAGTTCCTGGCCTCGATGCCGGGCGGTGTGATCGGCGCCATGGTCACGGTGATGGCGGTGATGTTCCTGCTCGGATTCTTCCTCGACTTCATCGAGATCACCTTCGTGGTGGTGCCCATCGTCGCACCCGTCCTGCTCGCCATGGGGCTCAACCCGGTCTGGCTGGGCGTGATGATGGCGATGAACCTGCAGACCTCGTTCCTGACCCCGCCTTTCGGCTTTGCCCTGTTCTATTTGCGCGGTGTCGCGCCGGACTCGATCAAGACGACCGACATCTATCGCGGCGTAGCGCCATTCGTGGCGATCCAGATCGCCGGCCTCGGGCTGCTGGCGCTGTTTCCGTCTCTGGCGACCTGGCTGCCCAAGGTGGTGTTCGGGCCGTAACGCCAGGACTCCGTGCCCGTCCGGACCGTCGCCACCGGCGATCCGTCCAGCCAATCTCCGCGCCGCTTGACCTGAATCATGTTGGCGCCGCGCCAATCGCCCGACACTCGCTTCCGAGAGAAGGCGGCAAGGGCCGCCCGTCAGCGGTGAGGTGTCGCACGTGGTATTTCAGGTTCGCATCCATGGGCGCGGCGGCCAGGGCGTCGTCTCCAGCGCCGAGATGCTGTCCGTGGCTGCTTTCCTGGAGGGCAAGCACAGCCAGGCCTTCCCCAGTTTCGGCTCGGAGCGCATGGGGGCACCGGTGATGGCCTTCTGCCGCATCGACGACAAGGAAATCAGGCTGCGCGAGCCGGTGGTCGAACCCGATGCGCTGATCATCCAGGACACCACCTTGCTGCACCAGGTCGACCTGTTCAGCGGCGTCGATGCCGAGGGCTATCTCCTGATCAATACCAGAGGCGACATCGCCCAGCTGGGCATCGGCGAATTCGTCGACCGCTTCCCGCCGGGTCATGTGCAAGCCGTGCCGGCCACCGAGTTGGCCCTGGAGCATGTCGGCCGGCCGGTTCCCAATGCGGCCCTGCTCGGCGGCTTCGCAGCGATCTCCGGAGAGGTCTCGCTGGATTCGGTGGAGACCGCGATCCGCGAGAAGTTCCCCGGCGCCGTCGGCGACGGCAACGCCAAGGCTGCCGCCGCCGCGTTCCACGCTATCGAGAGCCAGACGTAAGGGATCCCCCATGCTGAAACAGATCGAAGGCTCGCAAGCGGTCGCCGAGGCGGTGGCGATGTGCCGGCCGGAAGTGATCGCCGCCTATCCGATCACGCCGCAGACCCATATCGTCGAGGGGCTGGCGGCCATGGTGCGCGACGGCAAGGTCGGCAGCTGCCAATACCTCAACGTCGAATCCGAATTCGCCGCGCTCAGCGCCTCGATCGGCGCGTCCGCCGCCGGCGCTCGGACCTACACCGCGACCAGCAGCCAGGGACTGCTGTTCATGGCGGAGGCGGTCTACAACGCGTCCGGCCTTGGCCTGCCGATCGTCATGACCATCGGCAACCGGGCGATCGGCGCCCCGATCAATATCTGGAACGACCATTCCGACAGCATGTCGATGGCCAATTCCGGCTGGCTGCAGCTGTTCGCCGAGTCCAATCAGGAGGCCGTCGACCTCCATATCCAAGCCTTCCGACTGGCGGAACAGCTTTCCGTCCCGGTCATGGTCTGCGTCGACGGGTTCATCCTGACCCACGCCTATGAGCGCGTGGACATCCCCGATCCAGGCCAGGTCGACCGCTTCCTGCCGGCCTTCGAGCCGGTCCAGGTGCTCGATCCGGACGACCCCATCTCCATGGGCGCCATGGTCGGGCCCGAGGCGTTCATGGAGGTGCGCTATCTCGCCCACCACAAGCAGTTGCAGGCACTCGACGTGATCCCGGCCCTGGCCGCCGAGTTCTCCGCCACCTTCGGCCGCGAGTCCGGCGGCCTGATCGCGCCCTATCGCACCGAAGGCGCGGAAACGGTGGTTCTGGCCCTGGGGTCGATCAACGGCACCATCAAGGATGTGATCGACGACATGCGGGAGGACGGGCAATCCGTCGGCGCCATAAAGATCGTATCCTTCCGGCCCTTCCCGCTGGCGCAGATTCGCGAGGCGCTATCCGGCGCCAAGCGGGTCGTGGTGGTCGAAAAGGACCTGGCGCTCGGCCTCGGCGGCATCGTCGCCAGCAATGTGCGAATGTCGCTGCGCGGCCTCGCCACGCCGGTCTATACCGTGATCGCCGGCCTCGGCGGGCGGTCGATCACCAAGCGGTCCCTGGCCCGGGTGATCGCGGAGGCCGCCACGGACAAAATGGAGGACCCGCACTTCCTCGATCTCGACTGGACGGCGATCGACGGTGAATTGGCGCGCTGGAAGGAACGGCGGCGCGCCGGGCCGATCGCCGAGAACCTGCTGCGCGAGATGGGGCTGGTCGGTCACGCGCGGCAGCAAGCAGAAGGGCGGACGCCATGACCCAGCGCGTCAAATTCTACCAGACCGGCACCTTCACCGTCGGCAATCGCTTGCTGGATCCGGACCAGCGCACCGTTCAGGCAACCCGCGATCGCAACAACTCGCTGACCTCCGGACACCGTGCCTGCCAGGGTTGCGGCGAGGCGCTCGGGGCGCGCTACGCAGTCGACGCCGCCATGCGCGCCGCCGATGACCGGCTGGTCGCGGTCAACGCAACCGGTTGCCTGGAAGTGTTCTCCACCCCGTACCCGGAATCCTCCTGGCGGCTGCCCTGGGTGCATTCGCTGTTCGGCAACGCCCCGGCGGTCGCCACCGGCGTCGCCGCCGCCCTGCGCGCCAAGGGCGATAGCCGCACCCGCGTGGTGGCCCAGGGCGGCGATGGCGGCACCGTGGATATCGGCTTCGGCTGCCTGTCGGGCATGTTCGACCGCAACGACGACGTGCTGTACATCTGCTACGACAACGAGGCCTACATGAACACCGGCGTGCAACGTTCGGCGCGAACGCCGCCGGCGGCCCGCACCGCCACCACGCCGGCTACCGGCAAGCATCCCGGCAACGCCATGAACCAGGGCAAGAACCCGGCCCTGATCGCCATGGCGCATGAGATCCCCTATGTCGCGACCGCCAGCGTCGCCGATCTGCACGATCTGGAGGCCAAGGTGACCCGCGCCATGGGCATGGGCGGCGCCCGATACATCCATATCCACGTCCCCTGCCCGTTGGGCTGGGGGTCGCGGCCCTGCGACACCATCATGCTGGCCCGGCTGGCAGTGGAAAGCGGGCTGTTCCCGCTCTACGAGGCCGAGCATGGCGAGGTGGTCGATGTCACCCCGATCCGCCGCCGGGTGCCGGTCGACGACTATCTGCGCCCGCAGAAACGCTTCGCCCATCTGTTCCGCGGCGACGGCGAACCCGAGACCGTGGCCGCCATCCAGTCGCTGGCCGACCGCAACATCCGCCGCTTCGGCCTTGTCTCCGAGGAAGCTTCCTGATGGAACACCCCTTCGCCATCACTCTCGATGTCGGCTCCAGCCTCGCCAACCATACCGGCAACTGGCGCACCGAACGGCCGGTCTATCTCGACCGGCTGCCGCCCTGCAACAACGCCTGCCCGGCCGGGGAGAACATCCAGGCCTGGCTGCACCAGGCCGAGGAAGGCGACTATGAGGGCGCCTGGCGCATTCTGGTGGCCGACAACCCGATGCCGGCGGTGCATGGCCGGGTCTGCTATCACCCCTGCGAGGATGCCTGCAATCGTGGCCAGGTCGACGAGACGGTCAGCATCCACGCGGTCGAGCGCTTTCTCGGCGACGAGGCGCTGAAGCGCGGCTGGACCATCGAGCCCGGCGCCGACACCGGCAAGAAGGTGCTGGTAATCGGGGCCGGTCCCAGTGGATTGTCGGCGGCCTACCACCTGCGCCGGCTGGGCCACGCGGTGACGGTGCGCGAGGCGGGCCCGATGGCCGGCGGCATGATGCGCTTCGGCATCCCGAAATACCGCCTGCCGCGCGACGTGCTGGATGGCGAGATCGCCCGCATCGCCGCCATGGGCGTCGAATTCGTGCTCGACTCCAAGGTCGAGGACATCCCGGCCGAGATGGAGGCCGGCGGCTTCGACGCCGCCTTCGTGGCGGTCGGCGCCCATCTGGCGAAACGCACCACGATCCCGGCGCGGGAGGCCGGCAAGATCCTCGACGCGGTCAGCGTGCTGCGCGGCATGGAGACCGGCGACGCGCCCATGCTGGGCCGTCGGGTCGTGGTCTATGGCGGCGGCAACACGGCGCTCGACGTCGCCCGCACCGCCAAGCGCCTGGGCGCGTCCGAGGCGTTGATCGTCTATCGCCGCACGCGGGAACAGATGCCGGCCCATGATTTCGAGGTCGAGGAGGCGCTCGAGGAAGGCGTGCTGATCAACTGGCTGCAGACCATCAAGCAGATCGACGCCACCACCTTCACCGTGGAGAAGATGCGCATCGACGAGACCGGCTGGCCGCAGCCGACCGGCGAGTTCGAGACCATCGAGGCGGACACCCTGGTGCTGGCGCTCGGCCAGAACGTCGATACCGGTTTCCTGGAGACCGTGCCCGGCGTCGTCATCGCCAAGGACGGGGTGGTCGAGGTCGACGCCCATATGATGACCGGCCGCCCGGGCCTGTTCGCCGGCGGCGACATGGTGCCGGCGGAGCGCACGGTCACGGTGGCCGTCGGTCACGGCAAGAAGGCGGCGCGCAACATCGACGCCTGGCTGGCCGGCTCTACCTACGACCCGCCGCCCAAGCACGAGATCGCCGATTTCGACCTGTTGAACGCCTGGTACTACACCGACGCCGACCAGACGGTGCAGCCGCAGCTCGACATCGCCCGCCGGGCCTCGACCTTCGGCGAGGTGGTCGGCGGCCTCGACGAGACCACCGCCCTGTTCGAGGCGCGGCGCTGCCTGTCCTGCGGCAACTGCTTCGAATGCGACAATTGCTACGGCGTCTGCCCGGACAACTCGGTCATCAAGCTCGGCCCCGGCAAGCGCTTCGAGTTCAACTACGATTTCTGCAAGGGCTGCGGGCTGTGCGTCGCCGAGTGCCCGTGCGGCGCCATCAAGATGGTGCCGGAGACGATCTGAGGCCCGGACGATAAGGGCCCGGCGAAACGGTTCACAGACGACGACCGAAATCGCGGACTCTAACGTGAAGGACACAGCAACCGGGGAGACACAAGATGGCCACCTACATCTCGCTCGTGACCTACACCCAGGACGGGATCAAATCGATCAAGGACTCGCCGAAGCGCGTCGACGGCGTTCGGATGCTCGCCGAGAGGCTCGGCGGAAGAATGGGCAACCTCTACCTGACGATGGGCGCCTATGATCTCGTCGCGATCACCGAGTTTCCGGATTCAGAGGCGGCGGCCAAGTTCTCACTGACGCTCGGATCCATGGGCAACGTGCGCACGACGACGCTGCAGGCCTTCGACGAGACCCAGTTCCGCGACATCGTGTCCAATCTGCCGTAAGGACCGGACCCCGACATTCGGCGAAGTGACCGGCGAACTGGAAGAATACGCTGCCCTGTTCCAAGGGCGGCGGCCTGACCTGTGGCAACGGCTTCCAATTCCACAACGATTTCCGCAAGGGCTGTTGCCTATGCGTCGGCGAGTGCGCTTGCGGAGCCATCAGGATGGTGCCAGAGACGATTTGAGGGAAGAAGGCATGGCGGGGCGGCACGCCAGAGCCTCCCACATGTCGCAGCTTGAGTGTCCGGTCAACGGCACAAATCCGGGCCTTCGCCGATCAAGCGCAGTAAGGAGTCTTCTAGCCAGCCACCGACATGGCTAACGATGCGGCATGCGTCTGACATGCGGACAAAGCTGACATTGGCAGCGCCAGCGTTTTTGGCGATCATAAGAAACAAGACTAAGCGATTATTGGAGGCTAGTAATGAGGCCGCATCCCAGCTTTAGAAAATGGGACGTTCCTCGCGAGTATTCTCTCGGAGAATTTGAGCTGAAGGCGCTGTCTGTTGATGACCTGGTAAGAGACTACAGCGCGGTTATGGAGAGTGCCGCTGACATAAAGGCTGCCAACCCTTCATTAACTTGGCCAGACGGTCTAACGCTAGAAAAGAATCTGATCGATCTTGCTTGGCACCAAAGGGAATTTCAGGCGAGGCGAAGCTTCGCCTGGGTGATTGAAGACGCAGATGGCGCATACCTTGGTTGCTTGTATGTGTACCCCTCCATTGAAGGTGACAACTCGGCAGATGTGAACTGGTGGTGGCGCACCGGAAAAAAAGTCGATGACCGGGAATTTCGCGAACGCCTGCTGTCTTGGGTCTCAAGTGATGACTGGCCACCGTTACACTTCAAACTGCAAGACAAGTGATGTTTCTTCCTGTCACTTTGGGCTCCTAATCGACCTTCGCTGCACAGATCACCAATGTCGGCAATGGGCTCACTGCGGTCGACCATAATTCCAGCCCAGATGACCGGGTTGGGTCAATCTTGGCAACGGGCGCATGCGATGAAATTCTTGATCTCAGCCGGCTTGCATAGTATTCTAATAAAATTGTATCTATTTCGTGCCAACCAATCGATAGCCGATTGCCTCTAACTGCGCTTGATTACCAGTAAGCCGAAGGAATGAGCCATGCTGCCCATGAACCCACGCTGTGCTCCCAGTCAATGGCTGCGAAAGGCGGCGCTCAGATCATCCGCAATTCGTCGTGGGGACTTTGATCGAGCCGCAGCTGCCGTACTCCGGGAGGCGCCTGTTGCCATTGGGAGCCAAATGTCCCTTGCGACTCACCCGGACAGCTTCCAAGGCGTCCCGGTGAAGCCGATGGGATCGTCAGGAGCAATGCGATGACGAGAACCAGTCAAAATATGCCCGGTCCCGGCGCTCACGTGGTCGACGTCATAGACTTCTCGTCCATGCAGGCCACCGTCGCCAATCCGGACACCGACATGGGTGCAAGCTGGACTTATGTCCACATCTTCAGCGAAGACCCGGACGCCACGATCGTACTCATCGAGCCGACCGATACGCTTGATGAGATCATCAGGCGGATTGTGGACACCTGCAGAGCCAGGGGGAAAATGGATCTGATCAGGTTCAATGGCCACGGACATCCGGGCCAACTGCTACATGGACAACTCGATGAACTGTCTGCCGCCCGAGAGCAGACGACACTCAGCCGCCTCCGTCCCTATTTCAACCCGAATGCGGAGGCCTACCTTCTCAATTGTGTCGTCGGCCAACGTCCACAAATCCTGGTCAGCTTGGCCCGGGCCTGGCACATTCCGGTCTCCGCGGGGGTACAGCAACAGCTCTGGGGACATGATTCGTCTTCACTCCGATTCGAGGGGCCAACACGAACCGGTCATCGGAACGGCCGGGTGGAAATCAATCGGCCGAGCCTGCCGAGAGATCCCAATCCGCACAACAACTTCCCGCCTGTCGGCCCCGCGAGAATTCCCGGCGCCCCTGTTTCACCACAACGACGAAACGGTCCAATACGCATCCGTTAGAATTGCGCTGACGGTGCCCGAACCCACGATCGGCCCGGTGCCCAATTCCGGACCATGAGGAGAACGAGATGCTTCAGGCCTGCATTCGCACCATGCTCCTGGCGATCCTTGGCGTCTGTGTCGGTGGTCTGGCCGGGGCAAATGAGCTGGTCCTCGTCAAGGAGACCCCGATCACCGCACTGATGGAGGACAGCGACGACGATGACAGGTTGGAGGCGAGCGGGGTGTATGCCCTCGAGGGGCGGTATTACGTTGTCTTCGACAATGAGAAGGACATTGCCGTCATCGAGGACAATTCATGGTCCGAGGATGGCCCAGACGACATCGGCCTGAACCGGTTTCTCGACGGCGCCGAGAAGGCGGAGGGCATAACCTTCAGCACGGGCGAGCGAACATGGATCATCGTCGAGGAAGAGCGCCTGCGCTCCGAGGATGACGAGCACTCAAACCGCAACGGACGGGTCTACGAGTATCAGCTTATCTCTGACGGTGACGAGCTCGATGAACCGGAGAAATCCTGGCTCCCGTTCAACTTCCAGCGCGAGAACAAGGGATTCGAAGGCTTGAGTCTCGTGCGGCACGAGGGCGAGGAGTATTTGCTCGCGCTCTGCGAGGGCAACGATTGCGACGGCAAGAGCATGGGCCGGACGCCGGGGAATGGCAGGATCAAGGTTTTCGCCCGCGACGATGACGACTTCGAATATGTGGCCTCGATCTCGCTGCCGCGCTCGCTGCCCTTCGTGGATTTCTCCGGAATGGATTTTCGGGGCGGAAATCTCGTCCTGGTTTCCCAGGAGACATCGGCGCTTTGGGTGGGCCTGCTCGATCCGGCAGGCTGGCGCATTCAAGGCGATGGAGAGATCTACGGGTTCCCCCTGGGATCGAACGGCGCCGTCGGCTACTGCAATGTGGAAGGCGTGTCCTGGATCGACGAGGAGACGGTCGTAGTCGTCTCGGACGCCAGAAAGGACGACCAACCGGGCTCCTGCGAGGCAAAGGAGCAATCAATCCACATTTTCAGCCTTCCAGCTCTGTAACGATTTCCGGGATATGGCGTGGGTGTGCCGGCGCACCCTGCGGGCCCGGTGGTGGACCTCTATTTCGGCTTGAACGCCTAGACCAAGATTGCATGAGGTCGACTCGACCTCGCGTCTGAATCTTGGTCTAACTTGTTGAATTAGAGAGGGATTCAGACATGAAGTCGATTCGACTTCATGTCATCCCGCTCTAGCCGCCGCTACCTCTCGCCGCCGGCCAACACCAGATCGACCAGCCGCCGGAGTTCGGCGGACTCCGCCTGCCCGACGTTCCGCCGGAACGACCGCTCGGCCTGCCGCCACAGCGGAAGAGCCCTGTCGTAGGTGCCGCGGCCGAGATCGGTGATGTCGACCGCGCGGCTGCGGCTGTCCGGGCCGGATCGGACCCTGATCCAGCCGGCCTTCTCCAGCGGCCGCAGGTTGCGGGTCAGGGTAGTGCGGTCCATGGCCAGGCGCTCGGCCAGTGCGGTAATCGACAAGCCACCGCTGCGGACCAGATTGGCCAGCACGGAATACTGGGTGAGTTTCAGACCGGCAGGCTTCAGCGCGCGGTCGTAATCCCGCGTCAGGCGGCGGGCGGCGCGGCGCACCATGGCGCAGCTGCACGGCGAGCCTGAATGTGGGTCCGGCGGTCCGGGCCGACCCACCTTCGGGCCTCGATTGTCTGGAGACGATTGCGCGATTGACATAGCTGTGTAACTGCACGAGTGTAGTTGCACGGTTTTAACCGAACGGTATCCCGATGTCCATGCCCGCGTCGTCTCGCCCCTCTCCGTCGTTCTGGCGCCTGCCGCTGGTGATCATCCTGGCCGGCTGCTTGATTGCCATGGTCGGTTTCGGCGTGCGTTCGATCTTCGGGCTGTTCCTGGAGCCGATGACCGTGACCCGCGGCTGGGATCGCGAGACCTTCGCCCTGGCCATGGCGATCCAGAACCTGCTGTGGGGCATCGGCGTGCCGATCGCCGGCGCGCTGGCAGACCGCTTCGGTCCGGCGCGGGTGCTGGCCCTGGGCGCGCTGATCTATGGCGCCGGCGTCTGGGGCATGGCCATGGCCGAAAGCGGGCTGGCGCTGCATCTGTTCGGCGGCGTTCTGACCGGTCTTGGTGTCGCTTTCACCGCCTTCTCAATCGCGCTAGCCTCCATCGCCAAGGTGGTCGGGCCTGAGCGGCGCTCGCTGGCGCTCGGCCTGGGCACTGCCGCCGGATCGTTCGGCCAGGTGGTGTTCTCGCCGCTGGGCCAGGGCTTCATCTCGGCGTATGGCTGGCAGCCGACCCTGCTGATCCTGGCCGCCGCGGTACTGGTGATCGTGCCGCTGGCGTTCATCCTGCCGGCGGACAAGAGCGGTGCGGGTCGCGCCGCCGCCGAGCAGACCATCGGAGAAGCCCTGCGCGAGGCGGTCGGCCATAACGGCTTCGTGCTGCTGACCGTGGGCTTTTTCGTCTGCGGCTTCCATGTCGCCTTCATCACCGTGCACTTCCCGGCCTATGTGAAGGATCTGGGGCTCGGTGCCGGCGTCGGGGCTGCGGCGATCTCGATCATCGGATTCTTCAATATCGTCGGCTCGTTCGCATCCGGCGCCGCCGGCCAGCGCTGGAGCAAGAAGTCCGGCCTCGCCTTCATCTACTTCGCCAGGGCGATCTGCATCACGGCGCTGCTGCTGGTGCCGAAGACCGAGTGGACGATCTACCTGTTCGCCGGGACCATGGGCATCCTGTGGCTGTCGACGGTGCCGCTGACCACCGGCATCGTCGCCCAGGTGTTCGGCGTACGCTATATGGCGACGCTGTTCGGCATCGTGTTCCTGAGCCACCAGATCGGCAGCTTCCTGGGCGTCTGGCTGGGCGGCTACCTGTTCGACCGCAACGGCTCCTACGACCCGGTCTGGTGGGCCGGCGTGGTGTTGGGCGTCGCCGCCGCCCTGATACACATGCCGATCAACGAGAAACCCCTGCCGAGGCTGGCGGCTGCGGAGTAAGTCGCTCGTAAGCCCCCTCACCCTCCCGTCGCTTCACGCCGGGTCCCTCCCTCTCCCACAAGGGGAGAGGGGTATTCAGGCCGCGCTGATTGAACCCTCTCCCCGGCGCGGGAGAGGGAGGGACCCGCGTGTTAGCGTGGGAGGGTGAGGGGGCTGTCGGACCTGACCATCTTGCATTCGCCAGTCGTGTCCGGCAATTCTCGCGGTCAAAGTGGGTGTGGGGAGGAAAGATGGCAGGCGCGAACGGTGAACCGGCAAACACGCTTGGCCAATTCGACTATGTGATCGTCGGGGCCGGAAGCGCGGGGTGCGTGCTGGCGAACCGGTTGTCGGCCGATCCGGACGTGTCGGTACTGCTGCTGGAAGCCGGCGGGCGGGACAACTACATCTGGATCCACATCCCGGTCGGCTATCTCTACACCATGAACAATCCGCGCACGGATTGGTGCCTTTCCACCGAGCCGGAGGCCGGACTGAACGGGCGGGCGCTATCCTATCCGCGCGGCAAGGTCCTGGGCGGCTGTTCCTCGATCAACGGCATGATCTACATGCGCGGCCAGGCCCGCGACTATGACCAGTGGCGGCAGTTCGGCAACGCCGGCTGGTCCTGGGACGACGTGCTGCCCTATTTCAGGCGCTCGGAGGACAACCAAATCGTCAGCGGGGCCGACGAGATGCACGGCACCGGCGGCGAATGGCGGGTCGAGCGCGGCCCCCTCACCTGGCCGATCCTGGACGCCTTTCGCGAGGCGGCGGCGGAGGTCGGCCTTCCGAAGACCGAGGATTTCAACCGCGGCGACAATCTCGGCTGCGGCTATTTCCAGGTGAACCAGAAGAACGGTGTGCGCTGGAGCACCGCCAAGGCCTTCCTGCGGCCGGCGCGGAACCGCCCGAACCTGACAGTGCTGACCGAGGCCCAGGCGCTGGGCCTGACCTTGGACGGCCGGCGCGTCACCGGGCTCGAGGTGCGGCACAGGGGCGAGACGAAGCGCGTCGAGGCACGCGGCGAGGCGATCCTGGCCAGCGGCGCCATCGGCTCGCCGCAGCTCTTGCAGCTCTCCGGCATCGGGCCGGGCGAATTGCTGCAGAGCCATGGCATCGCGGTCCGCCACGCCCTGCCCGGCGTCGGCGGCAACCTGCAGGACCATCTGCAGATCCGCACCGTGTTCAAGGTCAGCGGCACCAAGACCTTGAACGGCCCGGCGAACAGCCTGATCGGCCGGGCGCTGATGGCGGTGCAATACGCCCTGACCCGGCGCGGCCCGCTGGCCATGGCGCCGAGCCAGCTTGGCGCCTTCGCCAAGAGCGACGAGGCGCGCGAGACCGCCAATCTGGAATATCACGTGCAGCCGCTGTCGACCGACAAGCTGGGGGCCGCGCTGCACCCGTTCAACGCCTTCACCGCGTCGGTCTGCAATCTGCGCCCCGACAGCCGCGGTACCGTGACGATCAAGAGCGCCGACCCGCTGTCAGCGCCGGCGATCCAGCCGAACTACCTGTCGACCCCGTCGGACCGCCAGGTCGCCGCCGACGCCATTCGGCTGACCCGCCGGATCTGCGCCGCCCCGGCGATGAAGCGGTTCGCGCCCGAGGAGTTCCGCCCGGGCATCGGCATCGAGAGCGACGAGGATCTCGCCCGCGCCGCCGGCGACATCGGCACGACCATCTTCCACCCGGTCGGCACCTGCAAGATGGGCCAGGACGACCATGCCGTGGTCGATGAACGCCTGCGGGTGCATGGGATCGAGGGCCTGCGGGTGGTCGACGCCTCGATCATGCCGACCATCACCTCGGGCAACACCAACTCACCGACCATCATGATCGCCGAAAAGGCGTCGGACATGATCCGCGAGGATCGGCGGGGGTAAGCGGCGATTGTCGGTCAGCGTCTTCGGATCTTGGGCAAATACGCCATTTCCCGTCAGACGAAGACTAAGTCGTCGGTCCGATCAGGCGGACCCACCATCATTCGCCTGCCCGGCCGTTGCTGCCGCCAGGCGGATCACGCCTTTGACCGGCGCTGTCGGGTCGACCGGCCTGCCCTTGCGCAGAATGGTGATGCGGCCGGAGCGGGCGAGGAACAGGGCCTGCTGACGGGCCGCATGCAGATAGCGACGCCAGACATCCGGCGGGTCGGATGGACGGCGACGGGCCTCAGCGAAGGTCCTGGCGGCCTGTTCCGGGCCGATCGACTTGCCCGCGCCGCATTCGGCCACCAGGCGAAGAATGGCCTCCGCCATCGGGTCGAGCTGCGGCTCGTCTTTCGCTGACGACTTGGACTTCGCTTTGGACGTGGGCTCGCCCGGCCGAACGTCCCGGCTACCCACGCAGCCGCCGTACGACGGCCCAACCGGCCTTCAGAACAGCGGCGGCGAGCGCCAACTTCAGGAACATACCTGGAATGAACGGCACCACGCCGTTCTGGACCGCGACCTGGAACGGGCTGGCGATCGCGGGATTGAGCCCAAGCACATGGGTCAGCCAGGCAACACCCAGGGCAAAAGGCAACAGGGACGCCAGGAACAGGGCGGCCAGAAGCCTCGGGACGGTGCGGTCCCAGCCGCGCTCGGCCAGCCAGCCGACCAGCATGGCCGACAGCACGAAGCCGACCAGATAGCCGGCCGTCGGGCCTGCCATATAGGCCGGACCCGCCGCCGCGCCGGCAAAGACCGGCAGGCCGACGATGCCTTCCAGCAGATAGGCGATCACGGTCACGCCGCCGAGCCGCCAGCCATATGCGGCTCCGATCAGCAGCACGGCCCAGGTCTGCATGGTCATCGGCACCGGCCACATCGGCACCTGGATCTTGGCGCAGATCGCGATCAGGGCGGTGCCGGCAAGCACCAGCACGGCGTTTCTGATCCAGCGGGCCTGACCTTCGGCGGGCCAAGCCGCCGCCATCAATGAAGCGCTCTGCATTTGCATGGAATGCGGTCCCTCTGAAGTCTCTCGTTGCGTTGTGGCTCGCGGCAGATATAGCCGAGCGCCGGAATGGAGGCAATTTTCGCTCGCGCGGACATCGGCATTTCGGTCAGGCGACTCACGCGAACCTGTTGGAGCGCGGGAAGCCCTTGGGCGGCATGCGGCCGGCCTGTGCCCGTTTTCCGAGCCAGGTGGTCAGGTCGGTCTCGGTCCGCATGCGGTCGCCGAGCCGCCAGGTCAGTCCGCTCTCGGCAGCGAACACGCTGACATCGGCCAGGCCGCCATCCTTGTAGCGCTGCAGGATGACACCGCGGCCGCGGGTCATCTCCGGTACCTCCTCCAGCGGGAAACACAGCAGCTTACGGTTGTCGCCCAGGACCGCGACCATGTCTCCGGACGCCGGCACGCAGACTTTGGCCTCGTTGCCGCTGGAGAGATTGAGCACCTGCCGGCCGCTCTTGGTCTGGGCGACCACATCGGCCTCTTTGACCACGAAGCCGCGACCGTCCTCTGAGGCCACCAGCAGGCGGCCCTCCGGATCGTGTTTGACCAGGGTGACGATATCGGCGTCGTTGCCGAGATCGGCCATCAGCCGCACCGGCTCGCCATAACCGCGGCCGCGCGGCAGCTTGTCTGCCGACAGGGTGAAGAAGCGGCCATTGGTGGCGAACAGCAGCAACTTATCGGTGGTCTCGGCATGCAGCATCAGCTGCTCCCGGTCGCCTTCCTTGTATTTCACATCGGAGGTGTCGGTCTGGTGGCCGCGCACGCTGCGGATCCAGCCCTTCTGGGACAGGAAGACAGTGATCGGCTCGCGCTCGACCATCGCCTCCAGCGGCACCACAACGGCCGACGGCGCCGAGCCGATCAGGGTGCGGCGGGCGCCCAGTTCGGTCTTCTGGCCGAAGCGGGCCTTGATGTCGCCGATCTGTTCGGCCAGCGCCTGGCGCCGGAGTTCCGGATCCTTCAGGAGCTTGCGCAGGCCCGCCCGCTCGGCGGTCAGCGCCTTGTGCTCCTTCTTGATCTCAAGTTCTTCCAGCTTGCGCAGCGAGCGCAGGCGCATGTTCAGCACAGCGTCGGCCTGGACATCGGTCAGCTCGAAGGTCTTCATCAGCTCCGCCTTCGGGTCGTCCTCGTAGCGAACGATGCGGATCACTTCGTCCAGGTTGAGATAGACGATCAGGAAGCCGTCCAGCACCTCCAGGCGGTGGGCGATCTTGTCGAGGCGGTACTTGGTGCGGCGGACCAGGACGTCGGTGCGGTGGGCAAGAAATGCGTCCAGCACTTCCTTCAAGGCCATCACCCGCGGCACGCCGTCGGCGTCGAGCACGTTGAGGTTGAGCGCGACCCGCACTTCCAGGTCGGAGGTGCGGAACAGCTGCTCCATCAGCACGTCCGGGTCGACGTTGCGGCTCTTCGGCTCCAGCACCAGGCGAATATCGTCGGCGGATTCGTCCCGCACATCGGCCAGGATCGGCACCTTCCGGCTGATCACCAGATCGGCGATCTTCTCGACCAGCCGCGATTTCGGCACCTGGTAGGGAATCTCGTGCACGATGATCTGGTATTGACCCTGGGCCAGTTTCTCCACCGTCCAGCGGGCCCGCAGACGGAAGCCGCCGCGCCCCGTGCGATAGGCATCCAGGATCGCGTCCGGGGACTCCACCAGCTCGCCGCCGGTCGGGAAATCCGGGCCGGGCACCAACTTGACCAGCTTCTCGACGGTCGCCTCGGGATGCTTCAGCAGGTGCAGCAGCGCGTCGCACAACTCGCCGGCATTGTGCGGCGGGATCGAGGTCGCCATGCCGACCGCGATGCCCTGGGCGCCATTGGCCAGCAGGTTCGGGAAACCCGCCGGGCAGCACCACCGGCTCGCTGCCGGCGCCGTCATAGGTCGGGCGGAAATCGACCGCGTCCTCGTCGATGCCGTCCAGCAGCGCCTGGGCGATCTCGGTCAGCCGCGCCTCGGTGTAGCGCATGGCGGCGGCGTTATCGCCATCGACGTTGCCGAAATTACCCTGCCCCAGGATCAACGGATAGCGCTGCGAAAACTCCTGCGCCAAGCGCACCAGCGCGTCGTAGACCGCGACATCGCCATGGGGATGGAACTGACCGATCACGTCTCCGACCACCCGGGCGGATTTCTTCGGCGGCGAATCCGGGCTGAGGCGAAGCTGGCGCATGGCGTGCAGCAACCGACGGTGCACCGGTTTCAGCCCATCGCGCACATCCGGCAGCGACCGCGCCGTGATGGTCGACAGGGCATAGCTGAGGTAGCGCTCGCCCAGCGCGTCGGCGAAGGGGATCGGAAGGACGGACTCGGAGGGAGAAGAATCACTCATGAGGCCGAGAAATTACCAGATGTTGTGGCGAATTTGCGATAGCGTTCCACATACCGGAGCCGCGCCGGCGGCACCGGCTGGTGTGAATGCCCGAACAGATTGCGCTCCAGGAAATGCCCGGTCAGCGCAAGGCCCTGTGCGACGGCCACCGGATCGGCGGCGGCGCGGCCAATCAGGAATCCTGGCAAGGCAAGCAGCCGGTCGCGATACGGCTCGCCGGCCGACAGCGACACCGCCCGTCCGGTGCGCGGGCTGACATAGGCAAGGTCGTCGTTGCGGCCCGACGCGGCGCAGCGCTCCAGATCCAGCCCGAAGCCGAGCGCGCCGAGAAGCCCGATCTCCCATTGCACATAGGCGGCGTCCCAATGGTCGCCGGTCAGGGTGTCGAGCAACGCCAGCATGCCGTCGAACACCGGCGGATGGGACTCGCGCTCCGGCAGCGCCGCCTCGACGATGGCGCAGGCGGATGACAGCGCCGCCAGCCGCCAGCGGATCGTCGATCAGCAGAGCAGCTGTACTGCCGGACGGTTCCAACGCGTAGCTGCCCAGATGTTCCGCCAGCCTGGCCCGCCATCGGGCCTGCACCACCGTGCCCGGCTGCAAGGCCGCGCGCAGCTTCTGACCGCGGGCGAGCCCGGCATGGCGGCCATGCCCGCGGGTCAGCAGCATGGCGATCAGCCCGGTCTCGCCGTGAGTCCGGGTCGACAGCACGACGGCTTCGTCGGTCCACTCCATCTCAGCCTTCCGCGGGCTCGGCCCGGCGCCATGGGCGGCCCCGGAAGATCACCCACAGGAACAACAGCGCCGGCAAGGCCAGGGCCAATAGCAGGCCATGCGGCCGCCAGATCTCCATGGCGCCGCCGCCAATTGCCGGGCCGACCACCATGCCGGCGGTGTAGGCCATGATCAGGGTGGTGTTGGCGCTGGCCAGATCGGCGGCATCGAAGCGCTCGATCAACAGCACCAGACCGACTGTGTAATAGCCCGCCGCCGCGCCGCCCCAGACGAACATCACCGGCCACAACAGGCCGGGATGGTCCAGCACAAGCGGCACCGCCCCGAGGGACAGCAGGGTGGTGGCGGTGATCGCTACCAGCAACCGCCGACGGTCCATATGGTCGGCCAGCCATCCCAGCGGCAACTGCAGCAGGATCGACCCGGCGGCGAACACCGACATCATCAACACCGCCGCGGCCGGAGCAAAACCGACGCCGACACCGTAGACCGGCAGCAGCGCGAACACGGTGCCCTCGCCGAAGCCGGCGAGGATCGCGGCGCCAACAGCCAACGGCGCCGCCGGCAGCACCGCCATGAGGCCGGCCGGCGACGCCCGTTCGGCCATTGGCGGCGCGAGCCGGCGGGCTGCCAGCACCGGCAGGCAGGCCGCAACCAGCAGTCCGGCGCCGACCAGAAACGGCCGCATCCCGCCGGTCCCGGTCACGGTCAGCAATAACGGCCCGGCCGCCACCCCACCGCCCCAGAGCGTTGCGTAGAGCGCCACGATCCGGCCCCGCCGAGGGCCGGCCGCAAGGCTGTTGATCCAGGTCTCGCTGACGATCCAGTCGAATGCGCCGCCCAATCCCAGGATCATCCGCAACGCGAACCACGCCGCGAGCGACGGCAGCAACGGGAAAGCGGCGAGCGCCGCGGCGGCCAGCAGAAGGCCGCCGAGCAGCGCGGGGACTGGCCCGATTCGCTTGACGACGCCCGGCACGAACGGCCCGATGGCCAGCACGGTCAGCGCCTGCGCCGCGGCATTCAGTCCCACTACGAAGCCGCCATGACCGGCCGCCGCCATGGTCAGCGCTACCAGCGGCGTCGCCATGCCGATGGTCATGCCCGACGCCACGGCACTGGTCAGTACCGCCGCCAGGCTCGTCCGTCGCTGAGACGGGGTGAGTACGCCCACTGACATGGCCGGAACTTACCGGTCGGTGTGCGGCCATGCCCAGAGACTGAAGGGACGCGTCGCAACGAATTTCGGGGCAATGGCCTCACCGGCGGACCCAGGTTGACAAGACCCTGTTCCAGTGTCGAGGCTATGAACGCCGCCCAGTCGACCACTTTCCCAAGCGTTCAACCGCATCGAACAAGACAGATCCGGCAATGCCTCCGAGACGACCCCCCATCCGTTCGCTGCTCTTCGGCACGATCTCTTGCGTCGCCTTAGTTGCTTTCCTGGCAGCGTGCGACACCCCCAGGCCGTCGGGTCGTTGCGCCTATGTGGCGAGCGAGCACCTGTCCGTGGCGCGCAACGATGCGGGCCGGTCCCTAATTTGCGATCCAATGCGCGTCGCTCCGGCCCACCGCGAACGATATTTCCCGCAGACTGCAGGGGGTGGCGAGACGTGATAAATCTTCCATTTCGCGCCGCGATGACCGGCCGCCGATCGCCAGTATCCTGCAACAACATGCTCGGACTCCCTGGAATCCGGCGCGGCGCTTTGTACGCGGTCGTGGCAGCGATCTTGTTGACCGGTTGCTCGAATTCGGACACATCCAGCAGCTGCGTCTTCGTGGCCAGGAAGCACCTGGCCAACGGCAGCGACGGCGACGGCGAAACGTTGGTCTGCAGCCCGCTGCGTGTTCTTTCGGCCTATCGTGACCAGTATTTTCCCGACAGTTCCACAACACCGGAGGCGAACGGCGGTGGATCCTGAGACCCTGTCGAGACGAAATCTCATCGGTCTGTCGATGCGCGCGGTGACAGTCGGCGTCGCGGCGGCGACGGGCTTGACAGCCTGCGAGAGTTCAGCGCCCTCCGACGACTGCGTCTCCGTACGATTGCGGCATCTGGCCGTCGCGCGTGACGGCTCTGGCACGACACGGGTCTGCAATCCACAAAGGGTGAGCCCGGCCTATCGCGAACGGTATTTCCCCGGTAGTTCCGGAAGGACAGGATTAAGATGGACACTATGACCATGTCGACACGAAACCTCATCGGTCTGTCGATGCGCTCGACGATAGTCTGCGCGGCAGCTGCATTGTTCCTGACTGCCTGCGAGAGTTCTTCCGGGCCGACCGACGGCTGTGTCTCTGTGCGATTACAGCATCTGGCCGTCGCGCGTGAGGGCGGCGGCACGACACGGATCTGCAATCCGCAGAGGGTGAGCCCGGCCTATCGTGAACAGTATTTTCCGGGCGGTTCCACAACATCTGGCGCGGGGTAAGGGGGACTCTGAGACATGTCGGCACACCATCTCATCGCAAAGTCGCTACGCGCGACAATGGTTTGCGCAGCAGCGGCTATGTTGCTGGCAGCCTGCGAGTCGTCTGGAACCTCCTCCGGTCAATGCACCTTCGTGGCTACGGAAGATTTGGCCAGGCCGCGCGACGTCGCCGGCCAGGTCATGATCTGCGACCCGAGGCGCGTCGCCCCGTCTCAACGGGAGCGGTACTTCCCAGGCTACCAATGGGGCGACGAGACCTGGACCGCCGCTAGGCGTTGAAGTCCAGGCCCCAGTCGCTATAGCGGTCGGGATCGTCGATCCAATTCTCGCGGACCTTGACGAACAGCCGGATATGGACGCGGCAGTCGAGGATCTCCTCGAGTTCCTGCCGGGCGGCGGTGCCGATCGCCTTGATCATCTGGCCGCCCTTGCCCAGCACGATGGCCTTCTGGGTGTCGCGCTGCACGAAGATCACCTGGGAGATGGCGATGCTGCCATCGTCGCGCTGTTCCCAGCTCTCGGTCTCGACCGTGGCGGCGAATAGGGCAGTTCCTGATAGAGCCGCAGGAAGATCTTTCTCCCGGGTGATCTCTGCCGCCAGCAGCCGCTCCGGCATGTCCGAGAGCTGGTCCTCCGGATAGAGCCACGGCCCCTCGGGCACGGCGGCCGCCAGCGCCGATTTCAGGTCGTCGAGCCCGTCGGTCGGTCAGGGCGGAGATCATGTAGGTGGCGGTGAAGTCGCCTTCGGCGTTGAGCGCCTCGCTGAGCGCCAGCAGGCGTGTCCGCTTGACCGCGTCGATCTTGTTCAGCGCCAGGATGGCCGGCCGGCCGGCCGCCTTCAGCCCCTCGATGATGGACCGGGTCTCCGGCTTGATCTTCGTCGGCCGTGGCGTCGACCAGCAGCACCACCAGATCGGCATCCTGGGCGCCCTGCCAGGCGGCCGCCACCATCGCCCGCTCCAACCGCCGCTTGGGCTGGAAAATGCCCGGCGTGTCGACGAACACAAGCTGGCTGTCGCCGTCCAGGGCGATGCCGAGCACCCGCGTCCGCGTGGTCTGCACCTTCGGGCGAGACGATCGCCACCTTGGAGCCGACAAAGCGCGTTCAGCAAGCGTCGACTTGCCGGCATTCGGGGCGCCGACCAGGGCGATGAAGCCGCAGCGAGTCTGGCTCACTGTTCGCCGCCCTCTTCTGCCCAGGAGCCTGGCAGCAGAAGCTGCGCTGCCGCCTGGCGTTCGGCGACCCGTTTCGACGTGCCCCGAGGCGGTCGCCGGCGGATGGCCGGAGATGCTGACCTGCACTTCGAACACGGGACGATGGTCCGGCCCGCTGCGTGACACGGGCTCATAGTCCGGCAGCGGCAGGCCGCGGGCCTGGGCCCATTCCTGCAGCTCGGTCTTGGCGTCCTGCGGCGGCAGTTCGTCACGGTCGATCGCCGTCGGAGAAGGCGTTTCGGATGAAATCGCGCGCGGCCTCGAACCCGCCGTCGAGATAGAGCGCGGCGATCACCGCCTCGCAGGCATCGGCCAGGATCGCCTCGTTCTCACGGCCGCCGGACTCCGCCTCTCCCGGCGACAGGATCAGATGCGTCGCCGAGGCTGATGTCGCGGGCGATCTGGGCCAGGGTCTCGCGGCGGACCAGGGCCGTGTGCCGCTTTGCCAGCGACCCCTCCGGCTCGTCGGGAAACGCGCCAACAGCCATTCGGCGACGGCCAGGCCGAGCACCCGGTCGCCGAGGAATTCCAGACGCTCGTATCCGAAACGCGCGCCGCCGCGATCCTGCAGGTCGGTGCTGGGATGGGTCAGCGCCTCGCGCAGCAGGCTGGATCGGCGAAGCGATGCGCCAGGGCCTGGGTCAGCACGATCATGATCGGCCTTGCGCCGTGCCATCGAACCGGTCAGTCAATTCCCGTGAACATGCGGCTGAACCGGATCGCCCACGGCCATTTCCAGATTTCATAGGCGCGGGCGTCTTCCAGGCTGAACCAGATGAACTCGGCGCGGCCGACCAGGTTCTCCTCGGGAATGAACCCGACCTGGGGAAAGCGGCTGTCGGTGCTGTTGTCCCGGTTGTCGCCCATCATGAAGAAATGGCCCTCCGGCACCCGGTAGCCGCGCGTGTTGTCCGAACGGCGGCGTGTCCGAGACCTCGAGGATATCGTGCACGACACCGTTGGGCAGCGTTTCCAGATAGCGATTGCCGGACAGCGCGGCCGATGACTCGGCATCCGGAATGCTGGGCGCCGATCAGTTCGCGGCTGACCGGATCGCCATTGATGTGCAGGATGCCGCCCTCGACGCTGATCAGTGTCGCCCGGCAGGCCGATCAGCCGCTTGATGTAGGTCTGCGACGGGTCGCGCCGGCAGCTGGAAGACGATGACGTCGCCGCGCTCGGGCTCGCTGGCGAAGATCCGGCCCTCGAACAGCGGAATGCCGAAGGGCAGCGAGTGCCGGCTGTATCCGTAGCTGAATTTCGAGACGAACAGGAAATCGCCCTTCAGCAGCGTCGGGACCATGGATTCCGACGGGATGTTGAACGGCTGATAGGCGAGCGTGCGGACCGACAGGGCCACCAGCAGCGCATAGACGAGGGTCCGGACGATTTCCCAGAATCCGTCGCCCGAGGCAGTCGATTTCATGTGCCGGGACCTGCTGACCTCGATTTCGGGCCTCTGTATCGGGCCACCATCTTGCGGAGTCAAACGACGTTTCCTTCTCTGTCGCCCACAACCGTTGGCATTGCCTCGATGATCACGATCGCCTGGGCATGCGGAAAATCGTCGGTGATGGTCAGGTGGATGGCGGCGTTCATGCCGGCCGGAACCATCGAGTCCAGCCTTTCGAGGGCGCCGCCGGTCAGCGATATGGTCGGCTTTCCGCCGGGCAGGTTGACGACCCCCATGTCGCGCCAGATACACGCCCTTGCGCAAGCCCGTGCCCAGCGCCTTGGAGCACGCTTCCTTTGCGGCGAAACGCTTGGCGTAGCTGGCGGCGCGCATTCGCCGGCGATCGGATTTGGCGCGCTCGACCTCGGTGAACACACGGCCGGTGAACCGGTCGCCGAAGCGCTCCAGCGTGCGCTCGACGCGCCGGATGTCGATGATGTCGTTGCCGATGCCGAGAATCATCGGGGTCAGGCGCTGCGCTCGTCGCGCGGCCGACGCCCGGGCCGCGTCCATCGCCGCGCGCATCCGCTTGATGGCGCTCTCCAGGCCGCTGAAGATCGACTCGCCGATCAGGAAGTGACCGATATTGAGCTCGACGATCGTCGGAATCTCAGCAACCGGCCCGACCGTATCGAAGGTCAGGCCATGGCCAGCATGGCATTCAAGGCCGACCGCCTCGGCATGGGCGGCGGCGATGCGCAGCCGTTCCAGTTCGGCGCCTTGCGCGGCGCCTGGACGCGCATCGCAATAGGCGCCCGTGTGCAACTCGACCACCGGCGCGCCCAGAGCGATGGCGGCATCGAGCTGTGCCCTATCCGGATCGACGAACAGCGAGACGCGGATCCCCGCATCGGCCAGCGACTCGACAAGCGGCGTAAGGGTGGCGATCGCGCCAGCCGCGTCCAGGCCGCCTTCGGTGGTCACCTCCTCGCGCCGCTCGGGGACGATGCAGGCGGCATGCGGCGGATGCCTGAGGGCGATCGCCAGCATCTCCTGGGTCGCCGCCATCTCCAGGTTCAGCGGCAAATCGATCTCGGCGCGCAGCCGCTCGATGTCCAGATCGCTGATGTGGCGCCGGTCCTCGCGCAGATGGGCGGTGATGCCGTCGGCGCCGGACGCGGCGGCAAGCGCCGCCGCCCTGACCGGATCCGGATGCCGACCGCCGCGTGCGTTCCGGATTGTCGCCACATGGTCGATGTTGACGCCAAGCCTCAGTCGTCGGCTCATCTTGTTGCCTCGTACCATGCCGGATTCATGCGGTTCCCTATCCGCTGCGGGCCCGGTCGACGGCGCTGATCACCGGCGTTGCGCGCAGCGCGGCGATGATATTCGACAGGTGGCGCACGTCGCTGACATCGATGTCGATCAGCATCTCGAAGAAATCGGTCGACCGGTGGGTGATCTTCAGATTGGTGATGTTGCCGCCATTCTTGCCGATCACCGTCGACAGGGTGCCCAGGCTGCCGGGCTCGTTGGCGATCACCGCGTGCAGACGGCCGGTATGCTCGTCGGCCTTCGAATCCCAGCTGACATCCAACCAGCGCTCCGGCGTGTCGTAGAAGCTCTCCAGGGTCTCGCAGTCGATGGTGTGGATGGTGACGCCCTTGCCGGTGGTCACGATGCCGACAATTCGATCGCCGGGTATCGGGTGGCAGCAGCGGGCGTAGTGCACCGCCATGCCGGGGATCAGGCCGCGGATCGCCAGTGGCTGATCCTTGGTCTTGGCCTGGCTCTTCCGCGCCCGGCCGATCGGGACGACCTTGCCGTCCTTCTGCTGGGCGGAGGAGCGATGGCCGGGGAACACCGCGTTGAAGGCTTCCCGGGCGCCGTTCAGCCCGGCACCGACGTTGGCATAGATATCCTCGACCGATGCGGCCTTGAAGATCTTCAGGACGCCTTCCAGCGCCTTGTCGGTGAAGTCGTAGCCTTCCTGGCGGAACACCTTCTGCAGCATGGCGCGGCCGAGTTCGACATATTGGCTGCGCTGCTGCTGCCGGACATACCGGCGAATGCGCGCCTTGGCCTTGCCGGTGACGACGAACCGCTCCCATTCCGGCGACGGGGTCGAGGTCTTGGAGGTGACGATCTCGACCTGGTCGCCGTTCTGCAGGTGCTGTCGCAATGTGACCAGCCGGCCATTGACCTTGGAGCCGACGCAGGTGTCGCCGATTTCCGAATGCACGGCATAGGCGAAATCCACCGGCGTCGCGCCCTGCGGCAGCGCGATCAGCAGGCCCTTCGGGCTGAAGCAGAAGACCTGATCCTGGAACAGCTCCATCTTGGTGTGTTCCAGGAACTCCTCCGGCTTCTGGGCATGCTCCAGGATGTCCAGCAATTCCCTGAGCCAGCGGTATTGCGGACCGCTCTGGCTCGGCTGGCCGTGCTTGTAGGCCCAATGGGCGGCGACGCCGAACTCGGCGATGTCATGCATGTTCCGGGTGCGGACCTGCACCTCGATGCGCTGCTGGAAGGGGCCGATGACGGCGGTGTGCAGCGATTGATAGCCGTTCGGCTTGGGCGTGGAGACGTAGTCCTTGAAGCGTCCCGGAAGCGAGGCGTAGCGGCTGTGCAGCAGCCCCAGCGCCTGATAGCAATCGGCCAAATCATCGACCAGCACCCTTAGCGCCATGATGTCCAGCAGCTGCTCGAACCCCATGCTCTTGCGCTGCATCTTGCGCCAGATCGAATAGGGACGCTTCTCGCGGCCGGTGACAGTGGCGTCGACACCGCCCTCGGTCAGGATCTCGGTCAGCTCGCGCATGACCCGGGCGATCAGGTCGCCACCCTCTTCCTTCAACTGCGACAGACGGCGCACGATGCTGTCCCGGGCGTCCGGGTTGAGATGGGTGAAGGCGAGGTCTTCCAGCTCGTCCTTCATCTCGTGCATGCCGATGCGCTCGGCCAAGGGCGCATAAATCTCCAGGGTCTCGCGCGCGATCCGCTTGCGCTTGTCCTCGCTGCGGATGGCGCCCAGGGTGCGCATGTTGTGCAGCCGGTCGCACAGCTTGACCAGCAGCACGCGGATGTCGCGCGACATGGCGACGACCAGCTTGCGGAAGTTCTCCGCCTGCTTGGAGCTGTCGCTCTGCAGTTCCAGCTTGGACAGCTTGGTGACGCCGTCGACGAGCTGAACAATCTCCTTGCCGAACTTCTCCTCGATATCGTCCAGCGTCGCGACCGTGTCCTCGACCGTGTCGTGCAGCAGGCCGGTCACGATCGAGCCGGTATCCAGCTTCATGTCGGCGAGGATGCCGGCGACTTCGAGCGGGTGCAGGAAATAGGCGTCGCCGGAGGCCCGGCGCTGGCTGCCATGCGCCTTCATGGAAAAGACGTAGGCGCGGTTGATCAGATCCTCATCGGCATCGGGGTCATAGGATTTGACCCGCTCGACCAGTTCGAACTGGCGGATCACAGTGCGCGTCCGATCGCCACAGCCGGCCGGCAAGGGCAGGCGGCCGGCATTCGCGGCCGGTCGTCGAACCCTGCGTCTGGCTGTTCATGGCACACGTGAATCAGACCACCCATCGACAATTACGGCGATCCGAATTTCCCGAAGGGCGGCGCCCGACGGTACCGGATCGCTAGGACTTGCTGTCGTCCTCACCGGCCGCAGCCTCGCCCGCGTCTCCGGCCGGCTCGTCCGACACCTCGATCGCGTCGCCCACCGGCCCGGCGGGTTCGACCGCCGACAGATTGCCGGCGTCGGCCTCGTCGAGAACGGCGGCAAGGTCGGGCTGCGGCTCGGGCTGCGGCTCGGGCTCCGTCGCGCCGAGTTCCGGCCCTGCGCCGGCGGCGCCGGGGACCCATTCCTCCTCGCCGGCCATCAGCTCGATGATGTCCTCTTCCGGTTCCTCGGGCTCGTGCACCTTCTGGTAGGCCTTGACCAGGGCATCGCCAAGCTCGTCGAGCGAGATGGTCTCGTCGGCGATTTCGCGCAGAGCCACCACCGGGTTCTTGTCGTTGTCCCTATCGACGGTCAGCGGCGCACCGGCCGACACGTCCCGGGCTCGGCGGGCGGCGTTCATCACCAGCTCGAACCGGTTGGGGATCTTGGTAACGCAATCTTCAACGGTAACGCGGGCCATGCCGTTTTCACTCCGAGACCGAGACGGTATCACTAATATATGAATGCGCCGTGGGGCAGGCAACAACAGCGCAAACATCCGCTCTCCGAACCTCCACAGGAAGCCGGAACGCGGTGTCTTTCGATGTGCCCGCCGCCCACACCGGCGACGTCCCACGACTTGTAGCGGATTTCGCCGGTACCTTGCAAGCACGGCCCTGTAGTGCGCCGTCAGTTAGAATTTAATAAAATGCAAGGAACAATTCTGACATAAAAGAAGAAACGATTGACCTTCACCGTCGAAGGGTCTACGCCGTTATTCAACCGACATTCAAGAATTCGACTTATGGCAAAGGCGTTGCAATGATTTTCTACAAAGAAGAGAGATTGGCACTTTTTATAGATGGCGCCAATCTTTACGCTGCGGCACGTTCCCTTGGATTCGACATCGACTACAAGCGTCTGCTGGAACTCTTCGCAAAGAAAGGGCGCCTGATTCGGGCGTTCTACTACACGATGCTGGTGGAGGATCAGGAGTATTCGCCGATCCGCCCGCTGATCGATTGGCTGGACTACAACGGCTATACGATGGTCACCAAGCCGATCAAGGAGTTCAGCGACTCCCAGGGTCGGCGCAAGGCCAAGGGCAGCGTCGACATCGATCTGGCGGTCGACGCGCTGGAGATGACCGACAAGGTCGACCACATCCTGCTGTTCTCCGGCGACGGCGATTTCCGCCGCCTGGTGGAGGCGATCCAGCGCAAGGGCGTGCGGGTGACCGTGGTCAGCACCGTCAAGGCGCACCCGCCCATGGTGGCCGACGATCTGCGGCGCACCGCCGACAACTTCATCGAGTTGCAGGAGCTGGCGCCGCATATCCAGCGCGCGGCCCCGCCGCCCCAGCGCGCCACCGACTATGCCGAGGTGGCCGAGAACGCCGATGACGCCGACGACGTCGATGACGTTGACGATCTCGATATCGATGACGGTCTCGAGGACGAACTCGAGGACGAGTTGGAGGGCGGCGGAGAGCCCGCCTATTACCGCACCGCGTGAGCGCTCCCGAGGCGCCGGCGCAGCCGGGCCGGGACTGTCCACTCTGCCCCCGGTTGGCGAGCTTCCGTGACGCCAACCGGGCGGCCTATCCCGATTTCCACAATGCACCGGTCGACTCGTTCGGGCCGGTGACCGCGCCGGTACTGGTGGTCGGGCTGGCGCCGGGCCTGCGCGGCGCCAACCGCACCGCGCGGCCGTTCACCGGCGATTTCGCCGGCGACCTGCTCTACGCGACCCTGAAGAAGTTCGGCCTGGCCGTCGGCGCATACGATGCCCGCCCCGATGACGGGCTCGTCCTGACCGGATGCCGCATCACCAACGCGGTGCGCTGCGTGCCGCCGGAGAACAAGCCCATCGGCCGGGAGATCGCCGCCTGCCGCCCGTTCCTGGCCGGCGAGCTGGCCGCCATGCCCGACCTGCGCGTGGTGGTGGCTCTGGGCGGCGTTGCCCACAGGGCGGTGCTGGCGGCGCTGGGGCTGAAGCAATCCGCCCTGCCCTTCGGCCATTGCGCGCTGCATGTCCTGCCGCCGGGCCTCGGCCCCAGCCTGCTGGCGGACAGCTATCACTGCTCCCGCTACAACACCAATACCGGCAAGCTGACGACCGAGATGTTCGAGGCGGTGTTCGCCGAGGTGACACGGCAGATCGGTACCGGGCCGTAATCCCGACCGCCCGTGACGCCGCAATCGAGGATCGAGACAATTCGTCCCTGGAATGCGAGGATCGATTGTCCACAATCGCTGGACGGCGGGATGCGGATTTATGGAATTGTTTCAAGACGGAAACCGAGATCGAATGCCGGCACGGGCGTTGACCCGGTCGCCGCCGGACGGCGCTTGAGATGGCGCGCCGGTTGAACGCGCCGCATCCGGGCGACACGAGTTCGCGGATCATCCTCGCGCTGTTGGTCGTCGCGGGGCTGGCGATGTCGACGGCCGCCGCCCAGAACGGCGGCTCGGTGCCGCAGGGCGCCTTCCGATCCGACCAGGCCTCCTTCGCCGACATCGACGGTGACGGCAGTCCCGACCTGGTGCTCCGCAGTCTGGACAACGAGATCGGCGTGCATCTGTGGACCGGGAACGGGTTCGCGCCGCCGGCGAGCGTGCTGGCGATGGGCGGCGAACACCGTCCCGGGCAGGCGCTGTTCGCCGACGTCGATGGCGACGGCCGCGCCGACCTGGTCTTTCGCAGCGTCTCGACATCCTGCACCACGACCGAGACCATCTGCCGTCAGCGCGGCTGCGTGCCGGCGCTGTGCCCGGCCGGCCAGGAGCAGCGGCGATCCACATGGTGCAGCGAGCGGGACTGCGCCCCGGACGACATCTGCACGACCTGCCAGCGCCAATGCCGCGATTGCGATGAGGTGCAGGACATCCTGGTCGGCCTGTCCTCGGGCGGGACGTTCGCCCCACCGGAATTCTGGGTCCGCGGGTTGCTGGGCGAGAACGGCGACTATGATGCCGACCAAATCCGACTGGGCGACCTGAACGGCGACGGGCGCGCCGATCTGGTGTTCCGCGGCGCCGGCAACACCCTGACGGGCTCGCTATCGACCGGTGATGAATTCTCCGCGCCCGAGGAGTGGATCCGCTTTGGCGGCGACTATTTTGCCGGCCAGCTGGAGCTCACCGATTTGAACGGCGACGGCAAATCGGACGCCGTCTTCCGCGAGGTCTCCACGGTGTGCTCGGACGTCACCGTCGATCAGCGCCACTGCGACTTCGCGCCGTCCTGCCCCGACGGGACGGCGATCGTCCGGGATTCCGGATGCGCCGTGACCCAGCACTCCAGCACCGAAGACATCACCTACCGCTGGACCGCGACCTGTCGCAGCTGCACCGGCAGCGGCGGAGCATTCCAGGCGGTGATTTCCACCGGAACCGGCTTCACGCCGACGCGAGAGTAGCCGGCTGTTCGCGACGGCTGACGCCCGGCACTTCGCCAATCACGTGGAACTGCTGCGGCGCTTGCTGGAGAACTGACGGACTTTCCGTTAAGGCGACGCCGGCCTGATCATGGCGTGATGGATGGCCACGCCCGTGCTGCGGCCGCATAGGCGTCGACGAATTCGGCGACGATGCCTTCGGGCGGCCGGTCGGCCTTGTAAATGACGGCAACTTCGGCGGAGATTTTCGGTCGGAATGGAATGACGCGAACCCTGTCTTCCGTTAAATGGTCGAAGGTCAGCCCCCAGCCCAGGCACACCCCGAGACCCCGGGCCGCCAGGGCAATGCCTGATTGTGCGGTGGTCACCTCGACGCAGATATCGGGCCGTATTCCGGCCTCGGTGAAGATTTGACCGACCTTCTGCCGCAATGGCGTTCGATCCGCGCCCATGATGCACCGCACGCCGTCCAAGTCGCGAGGCCTGATGACGTCGCGATGGCTCAAGGGATGGTCGGCGGGCACGAGGCAGAGAAACTCTATACTGAGTAAGGTCTGTACACCGACATCCGGTATCTCGATCGGCATGCTCGCCAAACCGATATCGTGCAGGCCGTCGGCAATGCCGTCGAGAATCTGCGGCCGCGTTCTCGCCTCCAGGGATAGAAAGACATCCGTGTGTTTGTCGACAAAGCGTGCGACGACGGCAGCAAGGGGCCCGGCAGTGAGACCCGGCAATGCGGCAACCCTGATATGCGACGTCTGCCGGCGACCGATGCGCTCAGCCGATTCCCCGATCCTGTCGAGCCCGATAAAAGAGCGCTCGACTTCCAGGTAGAGTTCCCGCGCCTCGTCGCGTGGCGTCAGCCGGCCCCGTCGCCGGTCGAACAGCCGGTATCCGATGTTGGCCTCGAGGTCTGACAGCAATCGGCTCACCGCCGGCTGGGACAGGCCGATGACATCTGCCGCCCGGACCACCGACCCGACGTCGATCACCGCCTTGAAGGCTTCCAACTGTCTGAATGTGAGCATCGTGGTCACCGGTCCGGCTGAATTGGGTCGCGTTTCCTGTCCCAGATATAACAAGAGCGGATACCGGTGCGACAATTACTGATTTGACCCGAAGAATAATTCTCCTCAAAGTTGCTATCGGATAAATTGAGTCGGACACCCCGTCCGGGGCCTTTCCGACCGTCGTTCTCTACATGGGGGCAGAGCGATGAAACGATCCTTCCACGACTGTCCGACCTGACCGCAATGCGGCCGGCGGCCTTGCCCGCCGGCTGAGAACGCGCGCCGTCCGGCCCGCGCAGACACCCACCGATTGCCATGCGACCCGGTCCAGACACGCGGCCGGGACTGGGGGAAAATATGCACGTATTCGGCGATGTGTGCTCACGGGCTGCCTTCGGCATCTCGATGGGGCTCGTGCTCTTGGCGCCACAATCCTGGGCACAGGATGAAGGCGCGCCCGGAGGAGCCGGACCGGAGATCGTGCAGGTGGCCGAGGCGGCGCCGGTCGTCGAACCCGAGGCTGTCGACGCCGGAGAGCCGGAGGCGATGTCCATGGCCCCATGGGCCTCCGACCAGGACGCCGAAACGCTGGAACTCGCCAAGGCAGGGGAGACGCAGGACCCATCCCTGGAGCGGTTCGGCGCGGTGGAGCCCATGGCGGCAACGACGTCGTCCGCGACCGGCGGCTCGGCCAGCGCGCCCGGCCTGGGCGACAGCGCGCCGGGCGAGTCGGTCGATCCGTTCATCGGCAGCTTCTCGACCGCCGTGCCGATCCAGGTGCCCGGCTTCCACGGCATCGCGCCGAACCTGGCGCTGACCTACAGCTCCTCGCGCAGCAACGGGCTCGCCGGCGTCGGCTGGTCGCTATCCGGCCTGTCGAGCATCGAGCGCGCCTCGCCGGGCAAGGGCGCACCGGCCTATGACGGATCCGACATCTTCCTGCTCGACGGCCAGGAGCTGGTGCCCTGCGAAACCGGCACCGTGAGTCCGGGTTGCAACGCCGGCGGCACCCATGCGACCGAGATCGAGAGCTATCTGCGCATCAGGCAGGATGCGACCGCCAATACCTGGGAGATCAACGGGCGAGACGGCACCAGGACGACCTATTCGGCGATCATGGGACCGGACACCTCGGCGGCGGCCGGCACCTATCGCTGGTCGATTGCCAGCGTCGAAGACACCCATACCAAGGAAGGCACCCATGCCAATTCCGTGAGCTACGCCTGGTGGTGCGACCAGGCGCCGGCCATCCAATGTTATGCCGACACCATCACCTACAATGGCAGCACGGTCGAATTCCATTGGGAGGACCGGCCGGATCCGGCGACCTTCGCGATGGGCGCCGGCACGCTGGGCAACACCGTTTTCCGCCTGCAAAGCGTCGATGTGCGCACCGGAACCGACCGCGTGCGCGCCTATGCGCTGACCTATCAGGCGGACAGCGCCGCCAGCGGCCGGTCCCTGCTTGCCGACGTGCAGATGTACGGCACCGACGCGACGATCGATGCCGACGGTGCGGTGACCGGCGACACCTTCCTGCCGAAGACGGTGTTCGATTACGCCAGCGATGCGGCCGGGTTCGCGGACGGCGCGGAGTGGAGCACCGACCACGCCGGTACCTCCTACCAGGGCGGCCAGGTCACCTATGCCGACGTGACCGGCGATGCCCGCGCCGACATGCTCTTCCACAAATCCGACAACACGATTTGGGTCTCGGTCGCGACCGCGTCGGGATTCGCGGCGCGCAGCCAATGGGCGGCGCCCGGCGGTACCCACAAATCGGATCAGGCCTCCTTTGCCGATGTCGACGGCGACGGCAAGGCCGATCTGGTGTTCCGCAAGTCGGACAACCAGGTCGGGGTCTACCTGTCGACCGGCAGCGGCTTCACGCCGCCGGCAAGCTGGCTGGCAATGGGCGGTAGCTATTTGCCGGGACAACTGCTGCTGGGCGACGTCGACGGCGACGGCAGCGCCGACCTCGTCTTTCGCAGCGTGTCCACGTCGTGCAATACGATCACTCAGAACTGCTTCACGATGGGGCGTTCTTGCAGACCGACCGGGTGTCCATCCGGCTACACTCAGACTAGGTCGCTCTATTGCAGAGAGTTCGATTGCCAAGACGATATCTGCAGACGGTGTTATCGCGAATGTCGGAATTGCGATGAACGGCAGAACCTGAAGGTCGGTCTCTCGACGGGTGCCGGATTTGCCACCCCCACGACCTGGATCGGTAACCTGGTCGGCGGCAGCGGCGACTATTACGCCGATCAGGTCAAGCTGGGCGATCTCAACGGCGACGGAAAGAGCGATCTGGTCTTCCGAGCCGGCAGCAACACTCTCAAGGTCGCGCTCTCGACCGGCACGGCGTTTGCTGGGCTGACGGACTGGGTCAGCTTCGGCGGCAGCTACTACGCCGGCCAGGCGCAACTGGCCGATCTGAACGGCGACGGCAAGTCGGACGTCATCTTCCGCGCCGTCTCGACCGGTTGTACGACATTCGACGTTACGCAACATCATTGCAACTACCCGCCGGCATGCCCGGCCGGATCGACAATGGTCGCCGATGGCTTTTGCCACACCACCTATAACTCGAGCACCGGTGACCCTTGGCGTACCTGGTCGGTAACCTGCCAAACCTGTTCCGGTAGTGGCGTCGATTTCAAAGTCGCGCTCTCGACGGGCGACGGGTTCACTGCGCCGGAAAGCTGGCTGGCCGACGGCGGTGCATACAGCTCGGGTCAGGCCAAATATGCCGATGTCAACGGCGACGGCCGCGCCGATTTGATCCACCAGACCACGGCGAACGAGATGAAGGTGTCGCTGTCGAACGGATTCGGCTTCGCGGCGCCGGCCGTCTGGGCGACGCCCGGCGGAAGCTATGACGACAGCCAGGCGCTCTATGCCGATGTGGACGGCGACGGGCGTACCGACCTGCTGTTCCGGAGCAGCAATCAGACGGTGACTGCCTTCCTCGGCACTCCCGGCGTTGCGCCGACCGATGCGCTGAACTCCGTCACCAACCCTCTCGGCGGCACAACCACCGTCGAGTACACCCCCTCCTCCGCCTGGACCAACCAGAACCTGCCGATGGTCCTGCAGACCGTCTCCGCCATCACCAGCGATGACGGACGCGGCAACACCGCGACCACGTCCTACGCCTATGAAGGCGGGCTATGGAATGCCCAGGAACGCCGCTTCCTCGGGTTCCGCAAGGCGACCACGACGCTGCCCTGCATCGACGGCGAGACGGCCTGTCCGTATTCCGAGACCCTGTTCCGGCAGGATCTGGCCTCTGCCGGGCGGGTCGAGCAGGCCGACCGCTTCGACGGCGCCGGCACGCTGCTGACCCGGGCGCTGGAGGAGTATGACGTCAACGACACCATGGCGCCCTACACCGCGCGCAACACCGCCTCGGAGAGCCACATCATCGTCGAGGGCGTCACCCGTCGTACCCGCGTCACGCGGCAGTTCGACGACTATGCCAACGTGGTTGTGGAGACGGCCCACGGCGACGCCGATGTCACCGGCGACGAGATCACCGCCGCCACCGACTACAATCCCAACATTGGTGACTACATCGTCGCCCTGCCGGCGCGCATGCGCAGCTTCGACGGGACCGACACGTCGATCCCGCCGTTGACCGAGAGCCGCATCCTCTATGACGACGCCACCGACTGGCAGACGCCGCCGGTGCGCGGCGACCCGACCGAAACCCAGACCTGGCTCGACACCGAGACGCGCTTCATCGCATCGAGGGCAGAGTACGACACCTACGGCAACGTCACCGAGACCATCGACCCGCTGGGCCGCCGCAGCCAGATCGAATACGACCCGGTCTATCACCTCTACCCGATCGCGGCCCGCAACCCGCTCTACTTCCCGCCCGCCAACGACACCCGCCACCAGACCAGCACCCAATGGGACACGGTCTGCGGCGTGCCGACGGTCGCGACGGACCTCAACGGCAACGACACCACCACCCAGTACGACCCGCTCTGCCGCCCGACCCGCACCGATTTGCCGGACGACGGCTTCGCCACCACCAGCTACCAAGATCTCGGCGACCCGACGGCGCAATATGTCGAGACCCAGACCCCGCTGACCGACGGATTGGAGACTGTCTGGTCGCGAACCTATATGGACGGCTTCGGCCGCCCCTATCGCAGCACCGCCAAGGGCCCGGCTGTGGGCCAGGACATCACCGCCGACACCGCCTACAACGACCGTGGCGGCGTGGCCAGCCAGACCGCGCCCTACTACGCCGGCGACCTGCCCCGGACGACGACCTTCGAGTACGACGCGCTGGACCGGCCGACCTTCGTCACCCATCCGGACGGTCAGGAGATCCAGACCGCCTATGGCGTCGCGGGCGCGTTCGTCAGCACGACAACGACCGACGAACTCGGCCACGAGGTCACCGTGCATCTCGACGCCTTCGGCCGCGTTGTGCGCAAGGAGGAGCCGCTCGGCATCGGCACCGTCAAGACCGACTACGACTACGACAAACTCGGCCGGCTGACCGACATCACCGACGATGCCGGCAATGCCTGGGCCTACACCCATGACAGCCTCGGCCGGGTGCTGACCGTCAACGACCCGGATCTCGGGGTCTGGAGCAAGACCTATGACGATGCCGGCCAGCTTCTGACTCAGACCGACGCGCTCGGCCAGGTGACCCGCTTCACCTATGACGCGCTCGGCCGCATGCTCACCAAGACGGCCCGGTTCGGCCATGCGGTGCACCCGGAGGAGGTCACCACCTACACCTATGACGACGACACGGAGCCCGGCTTCCACAATGTCGGCCTGCTGACCAGGGCCGAGAACGCCGCAGGCACCCTGCACTACCGCTACGACCAGATGGGACGCGAGCTCAAGCGCACCTATACGATCACCAATTCGGTCGGCACCACGTCCTATGACCTCATCAGCGCATACGACATCGCCGGCCGCCTGATCCGGCAGGAATATCCGGATGAAGACGAGGTCGGCCCGATCGCCTATGACGCCGCCGGCCGGCTCTCCGCCATCCCCGGCCTCGTCGACTCGGCGACATACGACGCAAACGGCAATGTCGAGACCTTCACCCGCGCCAATGGCGTGGTCAGCACCTTTGGCTATTCCGATGAGCGCGGCTGGCTCAGAAGCCTGCTCACCTCCGGTCCCGGCGGCCCGATCCAGAACCTCATCTACGGCCGCGACGTCGCCGGGCAGATCACCTCGGTCGCGAGCGACCGGCCGGACGAGGACTGGACCTACGGCTACGACGCCCTGCGCCGGCTGGTCTCGGCCACGAACACCGACAGCCCGGCGCTCTACAGCCGCAGCTACACCTACGACAGCATCGGCAACATGCTGACGAACTCCGGCGTCGAAGGCACCTACATCTATCCGACGAACGGCGTTCGGCCGCATGCCGTCAGTTCCATCGACTCGTGGACCTACCTCTACGACGCCAACGGCAACATGACGGAGGGGGCGGGCCGGACTTTCACCTATAACGGCGAGAACCGGCCGACCCAGATTATTGTCGACCAGGGCTCCAATCAGACCTACGTCTACGGCCCGGACGGCGAGCGCTGGAAGACCATCGACAACACGCTCAGCAGCGAGACGATCTACCTCGGCGGCACAGTCGAGATCACCTCGGGCGTGATGACCAAATACCTGCCCGGCAACGCCAAGCGCGTCGGCAGCCCCGGCGAGGCGCTGGTGGAGACCTTCTGGCTGCACCACGACCACCAGGGCTCCATCCAGGCCATCACCGACGCCTCAGGCGCGGAAGTCCAGCGCTTCCGCTACTACCCCTATGGCGACCGCATCGCCACCGCCACCGCCCATGACGAAAGCAAGGGCTGGATCGGCGAACGCCAGGACACGACCGGGCTGTTCTATCTGCATGCGCGGTATTACGACCCGGTCATTGGGCGGTTCAACAGCGCCGATCCGTCCGACCCGACGCAGCCGGGTGTGGGGCTGAACCGGTATGCGTATGCCGGAAACAGCCCGGTGATGCGGATCGACCCCTGGGGGCTGGAATTTGGCACGAATGAGACCCGCGGATATGGGATGGCTGATGACGGGCCCGACTATGGTGGAAACGACCGCGACACCAGCCGAGGGCCTTGGACACAAGTTAGCGATGGCAATGGAAACGTCTTCCTACATGGAAATGATTCCGGCCCATTTAGTAAAGCAAGCGGGTACGACACAGTTGTTGCGGCAGCAAAAAATATTGCGAAATCTTATGCTGAAACAAAAAGAGCCTGTGGTTGCGATCCCATCTATGAAGATCTAGATGCGGTCGCCGTCCAAGGGCTATTAGTGCTCGATCAGGCACGTCACATTGTCAATTGGGCAGCCCAAGTTGGCGTGGCTGGTCACTATTTTCCTGAAAGAAACAATATTCGACCGGAAGACGTAATACTAATTGGAACAGCAACTTACCTGTCGCATGTACGGACATTTATCGTTTATACTGCGTATAATCCGACAACCGGCAAAACATATTCGGGCCGGGCAAGTGGATTTGGCACTCCGCAGGAAATAATGAATAATAGATGGTCGGGGCATGAAGCAAAAATTAGAGGATTCATGGATCCAAAGGTTCAAGTTGCAGCACAAGCAGCACCAATATCACTAGAGGCCTACTCTGCCGTCAGAGGAAGAGAGCAGCAATCAATTGATTATCACGGAGGAGCAATCCGAGACCCGCTACTCCGGCCCACAGGCGGCGGGACATCTGGCAACATAATACGTGGTGTGGCTGTTCGAAACCCGGCCAGATTTCACTACTATACCATGTCGAATCTGTATTTCGGTGGCATGCATCCGTATACCGGTAGGTAATGGCCATCTGTTGAGAGCGCGAATGATGGATTCAGAGAAAAAAGAAGATCGAATAGTTAGCCTGAGCGAATGGCTAAATGCTGTGCTGGAATATCTGTTGTCACATGAGCCAAACTCGATATCGTCCAAGTATTTCAAAAGTCTCATACCTCAGCTTGTAGAAAATGGCGACCTAAAGGGATTGAAGCACGTTTTTGCCGATCTGCGAGAATTTGTTAGCCTGTTGCCAATAGAGTATCAGGTTGAACTTGACCAATTCCTCCGGTCAATGATAGGTCGTGGAATATTCAGTGAGATACGCAATAAAAACAAGAGGATTGCGCTCATATTGCGACGTGGAAAGATCGCTGACGTCGAAGAGTTCCGGGCTCTCCAAGAGAGAGCCAATGACACAAATAAAGTTGGCAAGAAGACTGAGGCGATAAAGCGACTTCTTTCCGAATATGAGCAATTACGATCCGTCTGAATTGTAGAGCCAACGAAGTCCATTACATTGCCATTACATTATTACATTACGGTAACACGTTACTAAATCCCCAACTACAAATAGGGTGGCGCCCATGGCCCGCCTTGCCCGCTCCGTCGTTCCCGGTCTGCCGCATCATGTCACGCAGCGCGGCAACCGGCGCGCCTAGACGATCTTCGAGGAGAGCGGCCATGCGCCCTATCGCGACCCCCGCCATCGCGGGGGCAGGTTCTGATGGCCGAGGCCGCCGGCCGCGCGCCGACCGAGATCTGGGCGTATTGCCTGATGCCCAACCATGTGCATGTGATCCTGGTGCCGACCGACGAGGACGGGCTGCGCCGCGCCTTCGCCGATCTCCATCGCCGCTATACCGGCTACGTCAACGGCCGCACCACCGGCCATCTCTGGTAAGGGCGCTACTGATCGGTGGTGATGGACGAAGCGCATCGGTACGACGCGATCCGCTATGTCAGCCTCAACCCGGTCCGCGCCCGGCTGGTGAAGCGGGCCCGGGACTGGGAGTGGTCGAGCGTGGCCGCGCATCTGGCCGGCCGGGACGACGCGGTGGTGCGGGTGGCGCCGGTGCTGGAGCGGGTCGGCGACTTCGCCCGCTTCCTGGAAGAGCCGACCGACGAGGACACCACCTATGCCGCGCTCCGCCGCGCCGAGACTATCGGCCGCCCGATCGGCGACCCGGATTGGCTGGCGGCGTTGGAGGCGCGCACCGGCCGGCCCCTCGCCCCAGCGCGCCGCGGGCCGAAGCCGAGAAAAGGGATTTAGTAAGCTGTCACCGTAAAATCCTGGAGCAGTGTAGCACCATCCATTTGATGATCCGAATGTTCTGCAATTGCTGCGTCGTGGCGAACATACAGACCCGCGACTGCAGGGAGTGCTACATCCCGGCCCGACTCGGACGGGTGGATTTGGAACCCACTTTGGAGGCAATTGATGGATACGCAGCGGATTAGAGAAAAGAGTCTGGAGGCCGCCAAAGAACTAGGATATCCGACAAATGAGAATCTGCCGCTCATGGAGGTGGTGAAACAAGTTAGGAGCGTCTCAGAAGCTGCGGATCGTCTACTCGCCCTCTACGCCGTCGTCGCTTGCTCATACGGATTTCCGAAGGATAAGGCAAAGAAGTGGCTCATCAGAGAAGGATTGATCGATCTACTCACCCTGACTGAGAAAGCATATTTGGAGGCTGGCTCAAGAGGAGATCTTGACACTACGAAACAGTGGCAGGTTGAAGCTATCTGGGCGTTGGCGTGGTGTGTCGGGGTCCATGCAGATCTTGAATTTTCCGATTCGTGCTCGGACAATTTCATCCAGATGCTCCCCGACATTGCTAAAGACGCTGCAACGGACTCATTTCGCAGCGGCTTGCAACTGAGAGACAAAGCAGAGATCGCCTCATATACGGACCTCGCCTACTGCCTTCATTGGGCCCTGCGAGACGCTGAGATCAAAGGCCAGAAGATCCCCGGGAAGGTTCCGGGTAATGTAGTCGTTGAACGACGCCATGCATTGGAGTGGATGATAGGCCACGATTCATGGGATGAAGTGACACTTGATACTTGAACTAGAATTTCGGTGACGAATTTCGGTGACTGTTTACGAATTACGGTGACAGTAACCGAGTGGTCATGGAGTCAGACTCGATTGATTTTGCTCCCTGCGCTATGCGTGATGGCAGCAGACGATAGCCGTTGCGCCCTATAGGAGCGCCAGGTACTCCCTTGCCCCCTTCGGCCCGAGAGCGTCAAGTTGCTTCTGTTTGAAGGCCTCACGCGCTTTTCGCCGCGGGTTCATGTATCCGGCGCCGATGACGTCCTCTCCCTTGTCGCACACGACATAACGGGAAATCCGTTGCGCATGCGGTGACAACTTCTCCCATTGCTCATAGGGCATGCACCGCATGATGCCCGCGCTGCGAAACCAGGGCGCGTAGTACTCCACGTTGGGCATGGCGCGCACGTCGCGCGACAGATTGGGCGTGCCGCCGTGCCATGCCCGGATGTCCCTCAGTATCGCCGCGCCGGCCGGCGCCGGACAGACGGTCGAAAGCTTCATCCAGTCCGGTTCGTCGACAAGGTTCGGGATCGGCGCCCTTGAGCGCTGGGTGCCGGGTATCTGTCGGATGGGGCCATTCTCGAATGTCAGGTCGATCATCGGGAAGTTGATCGTCAGCACCGGAACCGGAACATCGCGCATCGTCACGGATCCATAAGGATCGGGGATTTCGGACCACATATTGTCGGAGTGGAGCCCCTGATACTCGATCGCCCCCGGCATCGCGATGTCGCCACCCGCACCGCCGACCACATAGTCGGGCGACCCAAAGATCTCCGTCAGAACAGGTGTCGTTGTCGGCAGGTCGATCAGGTCGCACCATTCGTCGACATGCAGCATGTGACGTGAGGCCGAGCCGCCCCCGAAGGAGTATCTGTGCGGCAGCCCTCCGGCACCGCCGCCTGCCGAACAGTCCGGATCGTCCTCCATCAACTGCAGCACGGCGTTGTTGGCGGCCTTTCGCATGCGATGCAGCCGGACCGGATCGAGGGCGTCACGGATCGCCACGAAGCCATCGCGATGAAGAAGCTCGGCCGCGCGTTTCGGATCATCCGGCGAAACAAGTTCAAGCCCCCTGATCCCATTGTTTTCGCGCAGATATTCGCGCAAGCCCGAGACACCGGAATCGTCATAGGCGCGGGTCCAGCTCGCACAGGCGGGATCGCCTGATACGAGGTTCATGTGCTCAGGCGTCGTTTCGATTTCGATCTCCGCCACGGCGGAGGAGAGCCCGTCCGGATTGTCGTTATTGGCTATGGTACTGGGCCGATTGATGAAACCGTTTGGAGGCACCCTGGCATTCCATCCGGCGTTTTCCAGTAAATCCGAGGTCATCGTGCCTTTTCCCGACAGCAATCCGATCTGGGGACCGTACTAAACGACAATCCCATCCGAACAAGTCTAGCCAACTGACTTCCTGGCAGACAATTGTCTCGGTTGCCGAGCACTAGGGTCTGGATCGAATACTCCTCGCGCGCCATTGATCTGACCTACTCCTCGAAGCGATCCGTGGCATCACGATCGCGGTCGTAACGTCTGGCGAGAGGAAACGGCGGCAACCAGGACTCGCGACGGACGATCCAGCTTTCATAGGTCGGCATCAGTTGGTCGGGGGCATCCAGGGATCCCAGGTTCACTTCGATTTCGTCGGTGGTGCGTGCGAAAACGGACGAGCCGCAGCGCGGACAGAAGAACCGCCCGACGTAGTCGCGTGTCTCGCCCTCGATCGTCACCGCGTCCCGGGGGAAAATCGCAGAGGCGTGAAACAGGGCCCCATGATGCTTGCGGCAGTCGAGACAGTGGCACAGGCCGACCCGGTACGGGGCCCCCGATGCCACGATCCGGACGTCGCCGCACAGGCAACCGCCGGTGAACCGGTCCATGCTGCGTCTCCTCTTAGATCAAGCGGTCGAACTGTCTACAATGAACCCCGCCGAGCCTCCATGAAAGATGCGCCAGCCTCTTTGGCTGTATGCTCTGCGGAAATCAATAGTGACGGCTTCCATGATTTCCGTAACCGGGACAAGGGTTGAAGAGGGGAATGCCATGAGCAGATTGCGTCATGTGGTGATGTTCGGCTTCGCCGACGGCACCATGTCCGACCAGGTTGACGAGATCGTGCAGCGGTTTACGGCGCTGAAGAACTCGATCCCAGGCATCCAGTCGTTCGAGTGGGGCATCAACACCAGTCCGGAAGGTCTCGACCGTGGGCTCAGCCACTGTTTCGTGCTGACATTCGACTCCGAGACCGATCGTGACGCCTACCTGCCCCATCCAGAGCATCTCGGCTTCACCGAATTCGTCAGGCCATACATCGCCCATGTGACGGTGCTCGACTATTGGGCGAACGGTGTGTGACGACGAGCCTGCGCCCATAGGCCTCAGCGGTGAAATTCAATCGAGATTGCATCGATTGCGCGCGAAGGCAAGGCGCAGAAGTTCGCCAAGAGTTGCCGAGAAGGCAAGGAAACCGATGACCGAAGTGAAAATCGCGCCGGCCAACCCGATAGTCTTCGTTCTTGATCCATCAAATTCGAACGCTACCATACCAGAATATATCGATGGGGAGTTGATTGCATCGTCTGATACGTGTGTCTCGATTGGCATTCAGGCGAACGTTGACGGTGACACGGTAGTCCAACTGATCTGCGAGATTGGCGAAGTCGAATCTGAGCGGCTGACCAGGATATTTGATGGAACGATACAGTCACCTGGAAGAACCGTAGCAATAGTAACTGCCGACGAATTCGAACCCATAGTTAATATGGACGTGTCAACTAACAATCCAACTCTTGCCGTCTGGGTTGATGACCCTGCGTATCCTGGGAGGGTGGTTGTCTGTGTTGACGGGTCAGCATGAAATCAATGGGGTCATGTGTGGACGGCGCCTGCATGGCCGCCTCATCTACTTTGTCATTGCGAGCCGTAGGCGAAGCAATCCACGCTATCGGCAAGCCGTGGATTGCCGCGTTGCCTTCGGCTCCTCGCAATGACGACGGGGTGGGAACGGATTCCGGGGTCTCGGGATTTCGAGCCGGTCTCTCGGGGAATCGCCGCTTGCCGCCCTCAGGTCCCGAAGCGTTCGATCAGGGCGTTGATGCCGCCTGAGAAGACCTGGTTGGCGAACAGATCCTGCATGGCCGCCTCGTCGGCCGCCTCGCAGTCGTAGAGGGTCCACCATTCGACGAAGGCGGCGTTGATGGTGGTGACCGGGGTCACCCGCAGGGTGGCGTGATAGCTGCGGACCGGGAAGGGATGGGTCTGGAAGTCGTAGCTGCAGGTGCGGGCGACATCGTCCAGGCTCAGCAGCTTCTCGCGGATGGTCGGGCCGTCATCCACCAAGTTGAAATTGCGGATGCAGCCGACCGCGTCGGCCGGGCGGCCGTCCTCGATGTGGCTGGTGGCGATCGCCGGGTGCCAGTCGGGCAGCGCGTTGAAGTCGCGGATGGCGGCCCAGACGGTATCGGCGTCGGCAGCGACCACTCCGCTGGCATAGGCTTTCGGCATGGTGGTGTCTCCCTTTTGGTCTCTGGTTTCGGGTTGGTAGCGTCGGAGCGTCCGTTCAGACGCGGATCGCCTTGAAAGCGCGGGTGGTCTCGACCAGGGCGGTCTCCACCGGCAGGCGCTCCATGCTGCTGGCGCCGTAGAAACCGTGGATGCCGGTGCAGCGGCCGAGGATGAAGCTTGCGTCGTCCGGTGTGGCGATCGGGCCGCCATGGCAGAGGATCAGGATGTCGGAGCGGATTTCGCGGCACGCCTCGGCGATCCGGTCGATGCGCTCGACGCAGTCGTCCAGTGTCAGCGCCGTCTCCGCGCCGATCGACCCGCCGGTGGTCAGCCCCATATGGGCAACCACGATGTCGGCGCCGGCGGATGACAGGGCGGCCGCCTCGTCCGGGTCGAAGGCATAGGGGGTGGTCAGCAGGTCGCGCTCATGGGCCATGCGGATCATATCGACCTCGAGGCCGAATCCCATGCCGGTCTCCTCCAGATTGGCGCGGAAGGTGCCGTCGATCAGGCCGACGGTCGGGAAGTTCTGCACGCCGGAGAAGCCGATAGCCTTCAGCCGGTCCAGGAACGGGCCCAAGCTGACGAACGGGTCGGTGCCGTTGACGCCGGCCAGCACCGGCGTGTCGGCGACCACCGGCAGGATCTCGTCGGCCATCTCCACCACGATGTCGTTGGCGTTGCCATAGGCCAGCAGCCCGGCCAGCGAGCCGCGCCCGGCCATGCGGTAGCGGCCGGAATTGTAGATCACGATCAGGTCGATCCCGCCCTCCGCCTCGCATTTGGCCGAGAGACCGGTGCCGGCGCCGCCGCCGATGATCGGCTCGCCGCTGGCGGCCATGGCCTGGAAGCGCTCGAGCAGGGCGGCGCGGTCGATCCTGGGCATGGGGTCAGGCTCCGTCAGCAGGCGGTTGGGCGATGGCGCGAAACTCGGCCACCAGGGCGTCGGCGAAGCCGGGGTCGTTGATCGCCTCCGGGCGCCGGATGATGCGCCGGTCTTCGGTGATCTCGACGGTCGCCTCGATGGCGTCGAACAGGGTCCGGTCGGCCTGCGCGTCGTGGAAGGGCTGGCCCTCGGTGGCGATCGCCGAGACGCCGCCTTCGGGAATGAGGAAGCGGACCGGCCCGTCACAGGCGTTCAGCTTGCCGCCGATCCACCGGCCGATCTCGGCGCATTCCTCCGCATTGGTGCGCATCAGCGTGACCTGGGGGTTGTGGATATGGAACTGGCGGCCGGCATAACGCTCCGGCACCGTCTCCCTCGCGCCGAAATTGACCATGTCGAGCGCGCCGCAGGAGCCGACATAGGGCACCCGCGTCCGCGCGATCGCGTCGAGCCGGTCGGGACCGCAGGCGAAGACGCCGCCGGCGATGAAATCGCACACCTCGGTGGTCGTCACGTCGATCACGCCGGTCACCAGGCCGGAGTCCACCAGCTTCTCCATCGACCGGCCGCCGGTTCCGGTGGCGTGGAACACCAGGCAGTCGCATGAATCCTGGAGCTGGCCGACGACCCGCTCCACGCAGGCAGTCGTCACGCCGAACATGGTCAGGCCCACGGCGGGCTTGTCCGGCACCGACGGCCTGGGCACCGGGTTCCGCATCATGCCGGCCAGGGCATGGGCGGCGTTGCCCAGCACCTGGCGCGAGATGGAGTTGAGCCCCGCTACGTCGGTCACGGAATACATCATGGCGATGTCGCTGGCGCCCACATACGGGGCCACGTTGCCCGACGCCACGGTGGAGACCAGCATCTTCGGCACCCCGACCGGCAGCGCCTGCATCGCGGGGCTGACCAGGGCGGTGCCGCCGGACCCGCCAATCGCGATGATGCCGCCCAGATCCTCGGCCGACCGCAGGAAGCCGACCAGCGCCTCGGCCATGGCGGCGATGCCCTGCCCCCGGTCGTCGCCGCCGAGGACCGCGTCGGCGCCGTCCGGATGATGGTCCGCGACCGTTCGCGGCGCCACATCGGCGCCCCGGCCATCGCTCAGGATGCCGACATCGACCAGCCGCGCCGGCACCCCGGCCGCAACGATCAGGTCGCGGATATAGGCGGCCTCCGCGCCCTTGGTGTCGCAGGTGGCGACGACATAGGCGCACCGGCCGTCCGGATGTCCCATCGACTCGCTCCCCTCCCCTCAACCGCGTATTCGCCGGGTTCGGCCATGATGGCCGGCATTTCGGCGCCGTTCCAGCTTGCTTTCCGGCGAACGGCCGTCGGGCCTACCGGTCGATGCTATCGCTCACCACCGCCTCCGCCTCGATCTCCACATCGTACGGCCCGGCGAGGTTGGAGACCTCGATCAGGGTGTTGGCCGGGCAAATGGTGCCGAAATAGCGCCCGTGGACGCGGGAGACCGGTTCCCACTTGTCGATATCCTTCAGGTAGATGCGGGTGCGCACGACATCCTTGAGCGTGCCGCCCAGCGACGAGATGCTGGCGGCGATCTTGTCCAGGATATAGACCGTCTGGCCGGCCGGGTCGCCGGGGCAGACCGCCTCGTCGCTGCCGTGGGTGGCGGTGGTGCCGCTGACCAGGATGCGGTCGCCGACCCGGGTCGCCCGGCCGAAGCCGGCGATCGGCTCCCACACGCTGCCGCTGGAAACGTAGCTGCGGCCCGGCCGGTCGGGCGGGTCGATGCGCTTGAAGACCGGCGGAAGCGCCTCCAGATGGTGGCTGAGATCGCCGGACGCGGTCAGGAAGGGCGGCCGGCGGTACTCGTCGCCGCAATCTCCCGGGATCGGCTTGGCGCGGGCGAGCGCCGCGTCGATCAGTCCCCGGTCGGTCTCGTCGAGGGCGAAGCCGAAGCTGCGCAGATTGTCGGCCCGATGCTCGCCTTCGCCGATGCGCGCGCCGACGATCACCGCCGCCACGGCCGGCTGCTCCAGGACCCAGCGTGTCGCCACATTGGACACCGAGACGTCGTGCTTCACGGCGATCGTCGCCAACGCCTGGAGGACGCTCTCCAGCACGGCCCAGCCGCCGACCTCATCGATGAAGCGTTTGTATTTCATCTTGCTCCAGTCGGCGATCTCCTCCGGCTCCGGCGCTCCGAACCAGCGGTCGGCCAGAAATCCGCCGGCCAGCGTTCCGTACGCGAGCAGACCGATCCCGGCCTCCTGGCACAAGGCGCTCATGTCGCCGGCGGCGCGTCGGTCCAGCACGGAGAAGCTGATCTGGTTGCTGGCGACGGGAATGCCGTGCTTCACGAGCAGGTGCAGATGGTCGGTGTCGAAATTGGTCACGCCGAGATGGGCGATCACGCCCGCCTCGCGCAATTCCGCCAGCTCCTTCATGGCGTCCAGATAGCCCGGATGCTCGAACGACCACCAATGCAGCTGCAGCAGATCGATGGTCTCCACGCCCAGCCGGTCGAGGCTGCGCTGGACGCCGGCGCGCACCGACTCGGCGGTCATCGGGCCGGGCTCGGGGCACCATTTTGTCAGCAGGGCCGGTCGCCGCGAAGGCTCGGACCGGCGCGCCAGCTCTCCGGCAATCAGCTCCGCACTGCCGTAATGGTCGGCCATGTCGAATGTGTCGAAGCCGGCGTCCGCGTATTCGGCCAGCGCCGTCGCCGCCTGCGCGACATCCAGCGCGGCGCCGTCGCGCTCCATGTCGGCGACCTGCCACAGGCCGGTGACCATGCGGCTGATCTCCAGGCCGGGCGCCAACTCGCGCCGTTCCGGTCGTGTCGCGCTCTCCGCCATGCCTGTCTGCCGCGCCATCAGATGCCCCGTTGCAGGGCGATAGTCTACGCTGCAACAGCGGGGATCAATGGCCAAAGACGGATTCCGCCCGGGCGACCGTTTTCACCGACACCGCGGGACGATCGAGATGCCCGCCGACCGATTTACACCCACGCCGAGAATTAACGAACCTCGTGGATCATCGGGAACCAGTCTTCGCGCAGGGTCTGGCCGGGAACCATGTTGTGCCCCGGGAACGGAGGCGATGTCGGTCCGGGGCGTTCGATGTAGCGGGCATCGTCCCCGACCAGGCGCAGCGAAAACGCCCGGCGACGGGTGGCGGCGGTGTTGCCCCGCGCGCCATGCAGGGTCCTGAAGTGGAAGGCGACGGCATCGCCGGGGTCCATCCGCCACTCCGCCACCGGCATGTTCTCCGCATCGGGGTCCGGCACGGGCATATAGACATCCTCGCCCGCGTAGAAGTCCTCCTCGGACAACCAGCGGGTCGGCAGCACGGGTTTCTCCCAATTGTGCGAACCGATCACGCACCGCAACGAGGCGTCCGCAACCGGGTCCATCGGCGACCAGAAACTGACGGTCTGCTCCCCATCGACGAAGTAGTAGGGCGCGTCCTGGTGCCACGGCGTCGGCTTGGACGTGCCCGGTTCCTTGACCAGGACATGGTCATGAAACATCTGCACCCTGCGCGACCGCATCAGCTCGGCCGCGATCGCCGCCGCCGGAGACCGGCGAACGACATCCTCGAATTCCGGGATGCGGGTCCAGTTGCAATAATCGTCGAAGAACCGCCCGCTTTCACCGTCTTTGAGATTCTCGGCCGCGTATTCGCCGGGTTCGGCCATGTTGGTCTCGATCCCCTTGCGGATGGTGTCGACGTAGTCCCGGAAAAGACCCTTCACCAGCACGACGCCATCCCTTCGAAAGGCGTCGATGTGCTCCTGCGTTATCAGCGGGTGTGGCATGAAAAACCTGTGGTGACCTGCGATCCGACCAATGACGGCCCATGCCAGGATAGAATCGGAGGAGCCCGAATCCACCAGGGAATCCGCCTCGCCCTCGGGGGCGGACACCCCTATCGCCGCAACCTGGGCTTGCAAACTTGGGGACAGTATATGCGACCCTCGACATTGCGGGCCGCCGGCGCTACCCTCGGTGCATGGCAAGGCTGGCTCGGGTGGTCGCTCCCGGGGTCCCGCATCTCGTGACGCAGCGGGGCAACCGGGGGCTTGAGACCTTCTTCAAGAAGGAAGACTACCGCGTATATATCGACCTGTTGGCGGAGTTCTCCGGTAAGGCCGGGGTGGCGGTCTGGGGCTACTGCCTGATGCCCAATCACGTGCATTTGATCCTGGTGCCGGGCCATGAAGACGGGCTGCGCCAGACGCTGGGCGAGGCCCATCGGCGCTATACGCGGCGGGTCAACGCGCGGGAGGGCTGGCGCGGACATCTGTGGCAGGAGCGTTTTCACTCCTTTCCGATGGACGAGCCGCATGTGCTGGCGGCGGCCCGCTACGTGGAACTGAACCCGGTGCGGGCGCGGCTGGCGAAGCGCGCCAAGATTTGGCCCTGGTCCAGTGCCGCGGCGCATCTGGCCGGCCGCGACGACCGCCTGGTGACCGTGGCGCCCCTGCTGGAGCGGGCCGGGGACTGGAAGCCCTTCCTGAAGACCGGGCTGAAGGCCCCGATGCTGGAGACGCTCCGAGCCCACGAGCGCACCGGCCGGCCGCTCGGCGACGCCCCCTTCATCGCAGCCCTGGAGGCCCAGCTCGGCCGCACCCTGGCCCGCCGCAAACCAGGCCCGGTGCCGAAGGCGGCCAGGAAGGCCGGGCGTTAAGGGTACCGTCCCCGTCAGCCGCGCCGCCGAGCTGGAAGGCCAGCAGGACCAGGCCCAGTGACACAGCCAGCAGAGGATCGGGACCCGGTATCCGGTCCGCCCCGAACGCCCGGCTGGCGATCAGTCCGCCCGCCAGGGCCAGCACTCGGAACTGGCGCTGGAGAAGCAGCGCAGCACGTGTCCGCTATGTTGGGCGTCCCGGACGAACTTGCCGAGGCGGCCCAAGTCGCGAACTAGCCATGACCGGAAATCTCAGGCGCGTTTATTCGATGTCAGGAATTGATTGGAGAAGGCTACGAAAGTTCCTCCAGCAGCGCCTTCGCCTCTTTCAATTCGGCCGTGTCGGACCCCTCGGTGAACCAACCGTAGATGGGGGCGAGGGTGTCGCGGGCCTCGTTAGTTTTGCCCCGAGATTTTCGTAGTCGGGCTAGGCTGATCGCCGCGCCCAACTCCCACATCCGAGCGCTTTGACGGCGCGCGAGATCTACTGCCCGCTCGAAGCACGTCTCCGCGGCAGCGTGATTGTCTGCTGACTGCGCCAACAGCAGCTCACCCTTGAGTTTTGTGCTGTTCGCTTCCCATAGCCGTTCGTCGTACCGCCTCCGCAAGCGCCAGGGCTTCTTCCAGCACTGGCAACGCTTTCTCAGGCGAACTAGTTCGGGCCAGTGCGTCGGCATGGATTGACCAGTATGTCGCGAGCCCGATGCGCATCCCTGCTTTGTCCATCATTCGCAGGCCCCGAACAATGTCTAAAAGTCCTTGCTCTTCGCCCAAGTGAACACGCGCCCATCCTTGCTGCACGAAGCACTGTGGCATGAATACCGGAAAACCAATTCGCTCGGAATGCGCCATCGCCTCCTCGGTGGCGTTCAAGACCGCGCCCCAATCCTTGCGAAATATTTGGAACCATGTCCGCTGATTCAGGATTTGGGCAATGGTAGGCCCCGTGTGTGGTTTCCTTGGCCAACGCGACGATCCGCCGATGGCTCTCCTCAGCTTTGTCAGGAAAACCGAGCGCCCACTCCGCCATGCCTTTGTGGAGCTGCGCGCAGACGCCGGGGTCATGCCCGCCGTAATGCAGTGAAAGCATGCCGTGGGCAACGGGGTCATAGATCGCAAGACCAGCGTTAGCGTGGCGGGAGCTGATCGATAAAGTTGCCCTCATAGGGATCGCCCCATGCCGCATGGTGTGCCACCAGCATATGAACTGGATCGCCGCTCCTTTTTGCCAGTGTGAAGAGCTGGCCGACCAGCTCCCGAGACGTTTCGTTGTCCTTGCGGATCTGGTTGATCAGCCATAATCCCCAAAGCACCGGCCCTTGCTCATCGGCTGCGTCGAGTAGGTGACAAAGTTTCAGCGCGCCGGGAGTAGCACTGTTCAGGGTTCGGACGCGCCCCAACCACGTGAGGCCTGCAAAGGTGGGCCGAGTAGGAGCTGAAGATCGAGTTCCAGACGCGCGCGGTCAGGTGTGTCATCCAGCGTTTCGACCAGTTCCAGGCCGCGCCTCAGGTGAGCGATCGCCTCGCTATTGGCCGATAACGCGCTCGATTTCTCGCCTGCACGCTTCCAATATTCGATCGCCGAGCGCGTATCACCGGCCTCAAAATAGTGCTGAGCCAGCACTTCGGGCTGTGCCTCGGCGATGTCCGGGAACCGCTCCTTTAGGCAATCGGCGATACAGCCGTGTAATTCTTGCCGGCGGCTACGCAGCAAGCTCTCATAGGCGGCGTCACGGACAAGAGCATGCTTGAACGTGAATTTCGCATCGGGCCGTGTGCCACGGCGAAAAGCCAGCTCCGAGTTGACCAGTCCGTCCAGCGCCGCATCGAGATCCGTGGCATCGAACGCGGCAACCGCCGCGAGCAGCCGGTAGTCAAACTCTCGGCCGATCGTTGCGCCGATTTGAGCGACCTCCTTTGCGGGACCAAGTCGGTCGAGGCGCGCTTCTAGTGAATCCTGCAAAGTGGTCGGAATGGCCGGTTGGCGCAGCGGGCCCTCTAAGGTGTGGCCACCGCCGCACTCGGTCAGAAGTCCCGATTCGAGCACCGACTTGGTCAGTTCCTCGACGAATAGCGGTACGCCATCGGTCTTGGAGACGATTTGTTCCAATACGTCTGCCGGCAGTGGGCGGTCGCCGCTGACCCGCTCCGCCATTGCGGCGCTGGCGCGTCGGTCGAGTCGGTTCAGATTGATCGTCGTGACATTGGCGCGGCCGATCCAAGGCGACACGTATTCAGGCCGGTAGGTCACAACCATCATGATCGGGGAGCCCTCGATCCGCTCAGTGACGAGGTCCAACAACTCTTGTGAAGTGGGATCGATCCAATGCGCGTCCTCGAACGAGAACAGCACCGATTGCTCCTGAGCCAATTGCAAAAGCCGGTCCATTAGGACCTCGAGTGTCAGCTCCTTCTTGCGCTGCGGCGTGATATTGAGTGGGGGATAGCGACCGTCTATCGGGACCGACAACAGCTCTGCAAACAATGGCCCCGCCTCCTCCCGGTTCGTGCTGGGCGCATTAAGCAATGTGTCGAGCTTGTCTAATCGCGTAGCCGGAGGATCGCCTGGTTCAATTTGTGCTGCTCGCTTCAGATGCTCGATCACTGGGTGCAGCGCGCTGCTGGTGAGATAGGGAGAGCATTGGAAACGCAGGCATTCATGGTGTTCCGCACCAACCTGTTCCTCGATGGCAAGCGCAAGCCGCGACTTACCGATGCCGGGCTCCCCTGAGATGAGAACGACCTGGCCTTCGCCGTGGGTCGTCCGTTGCCAACGCCGCAACAGGATTTCCACTTCTTCCTCACGGCTCACCAATCTGGTCAGTCCGGTGCCGTGAAGCGATTGGAAGCGGCTGCCCGCCTGCCGTGCGCCGCTTACGGTCCAAGCGCGCACTGCTCGCGAGAATCCCTTGAGGTCGAGCTCACCCAGGGCAGCGCAGGCAAACAAGCCGCCAGTGAGTGAGTGCGTCGCCGCGCCAATTACCACCTCGCCCGACCGGGCTATTTCCTGCAGTCGCGCTGCGAGGTTGGGTGTCTCGCCAGTTACGGCGGCCTCTTCTGCCCCACCCTCACCAATGAGGTCGCCCACCACCACGGTGCCAGTTTCAATGCCAACCCGAACCTCAAGCCCTTTGCCCAGACGATCGATCGCAGCGACTACGCCAAGACCGGCATTTACGGCGCGCTCGGCGTCGTCCTCGTGGGCTACTGGATAGCCGAAATAGGCCAGAACACCATCACCCATGAACTTGGCAACATAGCCGTCGTAGCGCGCAATTGCCGCCGAGCATGCGTCCTGATAGGCACGCAACAACTCCCGCATATCCTCAGGATCGAGCCGGCCGGACATCGCGGTGGAGCCCACCATATCGACGAACATGACCGTGAGTTGGCGCCGCTCTGCGTCCGGGTTCGCCTGCGCGGATCGCTGTATCCTCTCCGCGTTCTGGTCATCCGTCGGCCGCAGTTTGGCGATCGCCCTAAGGATCCGTTTCCGGTGGCCCAGCGAGGCGACACCGAGCTTCTCTAGATCCTGATCGGATAAGTCCGTCAGGATCTGGGCCTCGATGTCGTTCTTCTTGAATGCATGTGCATATTGGCCGAGCCCAAGGTCCTCGAGCCATTCGCTGACACTATCCATCGCGGGCACTCTCGCCTCCCAGGAGAGAATATCACCGCTGTGACCATGCGTGGAGCGACATTCGCCGGAGTCCGAGTTGGGTCAAACAGCGAAGTAGGCGCTGAAGTGCTTCAATTCCGCTCTTTGGATACGTCTGGACCATCATTCGATGCGATGAAGCAGCGGGCTACGGACCCCGTCAAAGGCTCACACCAGCACCAAAGGATCCCCGACCTCATTTTCGGCGCCATTAGCGGCTGACGGATCGCCTCCGTGGCCTCGCCTCACGGGGCGCCGATGATGGCCAGGGCCTGCTCGACCGTGTCGGCGACCTGGATGAGGTCGATGTCGGCCGCGTCGACGGTCTGCTCCTCGAGCAGGGTGCCGCGCATGAAATCGCCTAGATGGGTCCAGAACGAACCGCCCATGGCGACCAGGGGAAAGCGGTCCAGCTTGCCGGTCTGCATCAGGGTGACCACCTCGAACGCCTCGTCCAGGGTGCCGAATCCGCCGGGCATGACCACGAAGGCGGAGGAGTATTTGACCAGCATCACCTTGCGCACGAAGAAATGCTGGAACTCGATGAAGCGGTCGACGTAGGGGTTGGGCTTCTGCTCCGTCGGCAGCCGGATGTTGCAGCCGATGCTGTGCCCGCCGCCCTCCTTGGCGCCGCGATTGGCCGCCTCCATGATGCCCGGCCCGCCACCGGTCACAACCGTGTAGCCGGCCCCGGCCAGGGCGCGGCCGAGCGCGCGGGCGAGTTCGTAATGCGGGTGCCCCTCGGCGAACCGGGCGGAGCCGAACACGGTGACGCATGGGCCATCGATGTCGAAGCTCTCGAAGCCCTTGACGAACTCCAGGAACACCTTGACCGCGCTGGCCAGATCGTCGTCGCGCCGCCGCCGTTCCGACAGGAACAGCGTTTCGACGTCCTCGACCTGGTCGAGCAGGGTTTCGTCCTGTGCGGAACGATCGCTCTTGTCCTTGGCCATGAGGCGCTCCCATATCACGCTCTTCGTATTGGTCAGTGAATGCCCTGGCGGCGCGCTCTGCAAGTCCCGGCATATCGTCGGGCCGCGACGGGCCGTGGCCGCACACGCCCGGCCTGGTTCTGTTCGATGTCCCTTCCACCCCTGCTCCGCCTGTGATCGAATTCGAAAAAGTGATTCGGACTGCACGCGGGAGTGGCCCTGATGTCTTCGGGCTTCGACAGTCGCTTGGAGGCGGCGTATTCGGCGCTGTTCGACGAGCTGTTTCCGATCTGCCGCAGCATCACCGGGCCGGGCCTGCGGCAGAGCCTGGAGATCTTCCAGCGCTTCATGCCGCTGGAGATCGAGAGCGTTGCCAGCGGGCGCCAGGTCTTCGACTGGCAGGCGCCGCCGGAATGGCGCATCCGCTCGGCCCGGCTGACGGGGCCGGACGGGCGGGCGGTGGTCGATTTCTCTAACAGCAGCCTGCACGTGGTGAGCTATTCAGAGCCCGTGAGCGCGCGGCTCTCGCTGGAGGATTTGCAGCCGCATCTCTATTCGCTGCCCGATCAGCCGGATCTGGTGCCGTATGTCACCTCCTATTACGACCGCTCCTGGGGGTTCTGCCTGCCGGACCGGCAGCGCCGGGCATTGCCGGCGGGCGACTACACGGCCGAGATCGACAGCGAATTCGTCGCCGGCGGCGTGCCCTATGGCTGGTGCGACCTGCCCGGCGACAGCGACCGGCTGGTCCAGTTCTCCAGCTATCTGTGCCATCCCAGCCTGGCGAACAATGAGCTGAGCGGGCCGCTGGTGCTGCTGGGGCTGTACCGGCGGATCGCCGGATGGCAGCGGCGGCGGCACAGCTACCGCTTCCTGCTGAATCCGGAGACTATCGGCAGCCTGTGCTATCTGCACGGCCACCACGAGGACCTTGCCCGGCGGCTGGTCGGCGGGCTGGTGCTGACCTGCCTGGGCGGGCCGAAATCCGCCTTGTCCATCAAGCTCTCCCGCCGGGAGGGCAGCCGGATCAATCGGCTGGCGCAGCATCTCGCACGACATGATCCCGAGCGCTGGCACATCCGGCCGTTCGATCCTACCGGCGGCTCGGACGAGCGGCAGTTCTGTGCCCCCGGCTTCGACCTGCCGATCGGACAGGCGGCCCGCACGATCTATGGCGAGTATGCCGAATACCACACCTCGGGCGACGACAAGGCCTTCATGGACGTGGCGAAGATCGTCGATGCGGTCGACCGGCTGGAGGCGTTTGCGCGGGCTTTCGACGAGGCGGGAATCTATGTCAACCAGGCGCCCTATGGCGAGCCGCAGCTCGGCCGGCGCGGGCTCTACCCGTCGGTCAACAGCCCGCAGCATTGGGGCTTTTCCGACGACAGCACCATGGATCACCGGCAGATCCTGAACAGCGTGCTGACCATCCTGTCCTATGCCGACGGCAGCCGCGACCTGATCGATATCGCCGAGCGCCGCGGCGTGCCGGTGGAGGATCTGGTGTCGATCGTCCGGCGCCTGGAATCCGCCGGGCTGTTGGCATTTCAAGCGGAGTGAGCGAGATGCGCGTCGTCACAATCACCGGCGATCATCCCCGCCATGGCTATTTCGTGCGCCAGGTGGCCGAGAGCGGCCTGCTGGCCGGCACCATCGTCGAACAGCGCGAGAGCTTCTCGCCAGAAGCACCGGAGGACCTGTCGACACGGCTGGCGGCGCTCTTCCGGATGCATTTCGACCGGCGCGAGGCGGCCGAGCAGTGCTTCTTCGGCGGTGTGGTATTGGATGGCGTCGCCGACACCCCGGCACTGACCGTCAGCCGAGAGAGCCTGAACGGACCCGATACCGTCGCGTTCCTCAAATCCGTCGAGCCGGACCTGATCCTCTCCTATGGCTGCCATATGCTGAAGCCGCCGGTGCTTGCCTGCGCCCGGTCCTACGCCTGGAATGTGCATGGCGGCCTGTCGCCCTGGTATCGCGGCGTGGCGACACATTTCTGGCCGTCCTACATGCTGGAACCGCAGATGACCGGGATGACACTGCACGAGACCACCGACCAGCTCGATGGCGGTGCGATCGTTCACCAGACCGGCGTCGAAATGGTGCGCGGCGACGGCCTGCACGATCTGGCCTGCCGCGCATTGCAGAGTTTCGCCGACGAGATGCCGGCGTTCCTGCGGCAGGTGTCGCAGGTGCCGGAGCCGGTCACCGGCATCGCCCAACGCACGACCGGCCGCCTGTGGACCGTCGCCACCTGGCGTCCAGAACACCTGGTCGTGATCTACGACCACTTTGAGGACCGCATCGTCGACCGCGTGCTGGACGGGGAAATCGCCGGCCGGAAACCGCTGCTGGTGACCGTCGCCACACCGGCGCCCGATTGAAGCGCCACCATGCGGCGGTCGTGATGCCCCACGGGCCAACGCATGGCCTGGCCAGCCGCCTGGCTGGAATTCCACATCTCATTGGAGAACGATCGGACGCATCCATGTCTATGGCAGATACGGAATCGCCCGCATGAACGGTATAGATCGGCGGTCGCCATCCATGCTCGCATTGACCCTGCGATCGATTGCGGCGCTGCTGTGCCTGCTTTGGGCGAACCCGGCACACGCCGCATGCGCCGAGGGCGGGACGCCGCTCGATGACGAGGGCGTCGTGAACCTGGCCAGGGCGGAGGCGCTCAAGAACGATGCGTTGAGCGATCTATCGGTGGAAGACATGGTGACCGACATCCGAAGCGTCGGCGATGTCTGGGAGGTCACGTTCCAGGATCCGGACTGGGATCCGAACATGCTGGGCGACACCGGATTCCTGGTCAGGCTGCGCAAGCCCTGCGGACATCTCCTGGAATTGCTTCGCTTCCAATAGCGCTCCGCCAATTCACCAATGAATCGCAGCGGCAGCGGTTTGTGCTATTTGTCGTCGCAGGCGCTGCCGTACCCGGGCGCAGGGAGGGGCGACAATGACCAACGAGACCCTATCCGCGGGCGCTGCCGATGCGGAACGGTCGCCGCCCGCATGGCCGCGCCGCCGGGCGACCGTGGCGGCGTTGGGGCTGGTGGCGGTGACCCTGCCCTACCTCGCCCTGACCTTCGCCTATGCGGGATCGGCGCGTTGGGACCATGCGCTCGACCAGATCATCAACGATCCCGGCAAGACACTGTTCCATCTGCTGCTTCTGCCGGCCGCCGTCTGGCTGTTCATTGCGACGTTTCCGAAGGCGACGATCGAGGCGGTCCGCCGCAACGGTCGCGTTCGGGCCTTTGCCTGGCTGGTCGGGGTGTTCGGCATGATTGGGGTCGCCTGGGTCACCTGGGACGATGCCGATGTCCGGCTGAAAAGCGGCCTCATGTCGTCGATCGAGCTGTCCCATAAGAATGCAACGCAGCTGATGGATTTCGAAACCGGACTGCGGGACGAGATGGCGCAGCCCGCGACCGATACGTCGGACACGCTGCAGAGCCGGTATCTATCGGAGTTCGAGCGCCTGATCGGCAACCCGCGGGACCTGACGGTCCTGTCGTCGATGAATGCGGTGGCCTATTACGGCATGGCCCTGTCGCTGATCGGCGCGTCGCTGGCGGTGTTCATGCTGCTGGCCTATCTGACCGCGCATTTCACCCGCACCATGGACATGCGCACGAACGAATCCTTCCTGATGGTGATCGGACTGCTGGTGCCCTGGCTCCTGCTCCGGGCCTATTCGGAATGGTATGCGCTATTCGGCGACGTGAACCTGTTCCTGGACTACACGCCCTTCGTGCCGGCCCTTGTTCTGTCGGTGGTGGGCATCTTCTTCTGCTATTTGTCGCGCCAGCGGACCCGGCGGCCGATCGTGATCGCGGCGGGCATCATGGCGGCGGTTCCGGGGATACTGGGCATTGTCGGCGCGATCAACCCGGACATCGCCACCGCCGCTGCGAAGATCTTCTACAGCACGCCGTTGTCCACGAAATTCACCGTTTATGCTTCGATCGTCGTAATCGTGCTCGGCACCGGGATCAGCCTGGTTCCGCAACGCAGGCGCGCGGCAAGACAGCAGCCCGACTGACTGCCGTTCAGCCCAGCAGACGCTCGTCGAACGGGAAATGGCTCAGCAATTCGTGGCCGTCCTCGGTGATCAGGACCTGGTCTTCCAGCTTGACGCCCTCGCGGCCCCCCTCGGCGCCAATATAGGCCTCGACGCACAGCACCATGCCGGGCTCCAGCGCGTAGTCATAGGCGCCGTCCTGCCAGTCCTGGGGATAGAGGGCCTTCGGCCATTCGTCGCACAAGCCGACACCGTGCATCTTGCAAGTATAGCGGAGGGCGACAAACTCCTCGGGCAGTTGCCGGCCTGAGAAGGCGATCTCGCGCAGGCTCTTGCCGGGTGCGAGGATGGCCGTGTTCTCGACGATCTGTGCGTGTGCCTCGGCGAACAGGCGTTGCTGTTCCGCAATTGGCGGCGCGTCGCCGAGAATCCATGTGCGGGAGATGTCGGCGCACATGCCGTAGCAGCCGATCAGATCGGTGTCGAGGGCGAGCAGATCGCCATCCTGCACGACCCGCGGGCCGCATTCCTGGAACCAGGGGTTGGTGCGCGGACCGGACGCCATGATCCGGGTCTCGATCCATTCGCCGCCGCGCTTGATGTTCTCCGCATGCAGCACGGCCCAGATCTCCGTCTCGGTCATGCCCGGCGCCGCCTGCCGCCGCATCTCGTGCAGCGCCTGATCGCAGGCATGAAGCGCGCAGCGCATGGCGGCGATCTCGTCCGGCCCCTTGACGGAGCGGGTCTTCTCCAGCACCTCCTCGCCGTCTCGCACGTCCAGCCCCAGCGCGTCCAGCGCCCGCAATCCGTGGATCTGGATCTTGTCCACCGCAAGCCGCCGGTTGCCGCCGCAATGCTCCCGCATCAGATCGTCGATCTCGCCGGCGAAGCGGCTTGCGTCCTCCCCGATGCGGTCGCCGGACACAAAATAGAAGAACGAGGCGCCGCCGCGGGTCTCGCGCACCAGCGGGTTGAATCCGGTCAGAAGGTCGTCGGGCTTGAAATCCCACAGGATCATGTAGCCCTCGGCGGTGACCATACAGGCGCGGAACGGGTTGTGGGCGTTCCACAGCTGCATGTTTGTGGTGTCCGACGCATAGCGGATGTTGAGCGGATCGAACAGCAGCACCGCGCCATAGTCGCGTGCGGCCAGCGCCTGGGTAATTCGCTCCAGCCGATGCGCCCGCATGGCCGCCAGGTTCGGAGCCGCGATCCCCGCCGCCGCCCATTCCTCGAAGGCCAGCGCGGTCGGCCCGATCTCCACCCGGTCATTGTCGTCCGGCGAGCCGTCCGGCTTCACCGCCGGCTCGCGGGTCGGATCGATTTTGCGGGTGGCGCTGTAAGGAACGTCTGGCGGCATAGGGAATGCTCCTGCCCGATCTGGTTCACAATCGGACGGTACACCGATATGGAACGCTGAGGGAATTGCGATCATCGGTTGATCGCGCAACGGAAATCCATAAGGTCGATGAAAAGGATAGAACTCCCGGCCGCCGCAATTGTCGCCCTCGCACTGCTTTCTTCGGCCTGCGACTTCCTGGAACCCGCAGCCGAGGAAATCGGGCGGTGGCCATCGCCGGATGGTCGGGTCGACGCGGTTCTCACGAAGACGTCGGGTGGTGCTACGACCGCTTTTGTCCACCGGCTCTTCGTCGTCGCGGCCGGACAGTCGACGGAGGATGAGGAACCCACGCTACTCGGCGATCATTTCGAGGGGATCGCCATCTCGTGGCGGATGGACAGGTTTCTCGACGTGCACTATTCGCAAGGCCGGATTTTCCGCTATCAGAATTTCTGGTCGTCCGGCGAACTTGATGAATGGAGCTACCTGGTCGAAATCCGCTTGATTCCGCCTCCCGACGACTTCTCACTCAGCAGCAGCGATCGCCTGGCGGCGGAGTAGTGCTGTCGATCTATCCCTTCTCCCGCATCACCCGGGCCTTCTCCCGTTGCCAGTCTCGTTGTTTGGTGGTCTCTCGCTTGTCGTGCTGGCGTTTGCCGCGGGCGAGGCCGATGTCGATCTTGGCGATGCCGCGCTTGTTGAAGTAGAGCGAAACCGGGACAAGGGTCACGCCCTGGCGCTTCACCGCGCCCAGCAGGCGGTCGCGCTCGCGGCGGTGGACCAGCAGCTTGCGCGGCCGGCGCGGCTCATGGCTCTGATAGCCGGCATGGCTGTATTCCGGGATGTGGGCATTGAACAAATAGAGCTCCCCCGCCATTTCGCCGGCGTAGGATTCCTGGACGCTGGCCTTGCCCTCGCGCAGCGACTTCACCTCCGAGCCGAGCAGGACGATGCCGGCCTCAACGTGGTCGTCGATGAAATAGTCGAACCGGGCACGCCGGTTCTGGGCGACCACGCGCCCGGGCGGCCCCTGCTTCTTCTTCGGGGTCATGGTTCTACAGCGTCGTTTCGTGAGCGGGATCGATGCCCGGTCTCAAGGATGGGCGGGTATACACCTGGGCGCGCGGCTTTTCCACCGTGGGGAACATGCCGGCTTGCCCTATGTCGGGCGCAGCGTCGCTTTCTCCTCGACATCATCCAATCGTCATTCCCGCGAAGGCGGGAATCCAGTGCCCTCGGCCACGTCGCTGGCTCTATTCGTGCCTTCTGGATTCCCGCCTTCGCGGGAATGACGACCGATGAATGTGGTGACTCCCGCCCCGAGAAGCGAACGGCGCGCCGGCCCGCCGCCCTAGTTCAGCAGCCCGGCATGGACCATGGCGTCGCGGACCGCATGTTTGGTGGCGTCGCCCGGTTCGACCAGCGGCAGGCGAACCCTTGCGGTGGCCTTGCCGAGCAGTTCTGCGGCGTATTTCACCGGCGCCGGGCTGGATTCCAGGAACAATGCCCGGTGCAGCGGCATCAATCGGTCACGTGCCTCCGCCATGCCGGCGAGGTCGCCGTTTCGCCAGGCTTTGTGCATTTCGGCACATAGGCGCGGCGCGATATTTGCGGTCACTGAGATACACCCGTGACCGCCCTGGGCCAAAAAGGCCGTCGCCGTGGCATCTTCGCCCGATAATTGGCAAAAATCAGGTCCAACTTCGACGCGGGTTCGTAACGGTCGAGCAAGGTCGTTGGTGCTATCTTTCACCCCGACGATGTTGGGCAGCTTGGCAAGCCGCGCCATGGTTTCCACCGACATGTCGACGATGCTGCGTCCAGGGATGTTGTAGATGATGATCGGCAGGTCGGCACAATCGTGAACAGCCTTGTAGTGCTGATACAGGCCCTCCTGGGTCGGTTTGTTGTAATAGGGCGTCACCACCAGCGCGGCGTCGGCGCCTGCCTGCGCCGCGTGGCGGGTCAACGCGACCGCCTCGGCGGTGGAGTTGGAGCCGGCGCCGGCGATCACGGGAACCTTACCTTTGGCAACCTCGACGCACAGCTCAACCACGCGCATATGTTCTTCATGACTCAGCGTCGGCGATTCGCCCGTGGTGCCGACGGGGACCAGGCCTTCGGTGCCCTCCCCGATCTGCCACTCCATGAACGACTGGTAGGCTTGCTCGTCGATGCCATCGGCCGTAAACGGCGTGATCAGCGCGACGTTGGACCCCTGGAACATGACCTTCTCCCGATGGGGCTGACCATAATCGGCCGGACCATAGCCATCCGGTCCGGGATTGCCAAGCATGCCCTGGCGCTGGTGCTGGTCTCGGCCGCCCTGCTATCGCCGGCGCCGGCGCCTGCCCAGACCTTCGAGACCGCGCCGCTGTCGCCCGGCGACACGATCGCCTATCGCGCCGCCTTCCTGGCGATGCACGGCGATGCCTGGGACGCGGCCCTGGCGGCGGCGGCGGGGGCCAGCGATCCGGTCCTGGCCAAGGTCCTGGAAGGCATGAACCTGGCGCGCGAGGAGGCCGATGCGTCCTTCACCGACATCGTCGGGTTCATCATCGCCAATCCTGCCTGGCCCTATCTGAGCGATCTGCGCCGCGCCGCCGAACGGCAGATGCCGGAGGATTTGTCCTCGGCCTTCGCCGCGGCCTGGTTCGCCGACTATCCGCCACTGACATTCGATGCGGTCATGCGCTACGGCGAAGCGCTGGATGCGCTGGGCCGGACCGAGCAGTTGAACGAATTCGTCAATGATCGCTGGATTGCAATCCGCATCACCGAGGCGCAGCAGGCGGAATTCCTGGACCGGTTCGGCCGGCTGCTGGTCGACGGTGCGCATGAGGCGCGGCTGGAGGCTCTGCTGTGGGCCAACCGGGCAACCGAGGCACGCCGCATCATCCCCATGGTCGACCGGGGCCTGGCCGCTCTTGCCAATGCCCGCATCCGCCTCGCCGCGCGGCGGCGCAGCGGCGTCGACCGAGCGGTCGCGGCGGTGCCTGCGGCCCTGGCCGGAGATGGCGGCCTGATCTACGAGCGGGTGCGCTGGCGCCGGCGCGCCGACCTGACCGACGGCGCAGTCGAGCTGCTGGCTCAACAACCGGAGAACCCCACCAATCTCAGGCGTTGGTGGACCGAGCGGAACATCCTGGTGCGGAGGCTGTTCGCCGATGCCGAATACCAGGGCGCCTACGATCTGGTCTCCGCCCACAGTCAGGTAGGCGGCATCCCCTTTGCCCAGGCGGAATGGCTGGCCGGCTGGCTGGCGCTGCGCTTCAACGGCCGCCCCGACCTCGCCCAACAGCATTTCCGCCGGCTGTTCGACAGCGTGACCACACCGATCAGCCTTGCCCGGGGAGCCTATTGGGTCGGGCGGTCCTATGAGGCGATGAGCGACGCGACCAATGCCACCAATTGGTACCGGCTGGCGTCGCTTTACGACACGACGTTCTATGGCCAGCTTGCCGCCGGCAAGTTGAACGAGCCCAGCGTCGCTCGATTGCCGACCGAAACGGAGGTCCCGATCGACGTGGCCGAGGCCTTCGCCGTCAGCGAGATGACGCGCATCGTGCTGGCACTGGATCAGATTGACGAAGAGGCCCTGTCGGACCGCTTTCTCAGGACAATGTCCAGACGCGCCCAGGACGACCCGGTCCAATTGGCGCTGACCACCCGGCTCGCGGTGGAGATCGAACGCCGCCACATCGCCGTGCGCAACGCCAAGCGGGCGGTCTCGATCGGGCCGCCGCTGGTCCAGGCGAGCTATCCGATACTGCCGCTGCCCCTGGCATCGCCGGTTCCCGAAACCGCGCTGCTGCTGGCGCTGATCCGACAGGAAAGCGAGTTTCGTGTCGACGCGGTAAGCCGCAGCGGCGCCCGCGGATTGATGCAGCTGATGCCGGCGACCGCGCGGCGCATGTCGCGCGCGCTCGGCGTGCAGCACAGCCTGCGCCGATTGACCTCGGACCCCGACCACAATGTCCGGCTTGGCTCCGAGTATCTTGCCCGCATGCTGGACCGGTTCGACGGTTCTTACATTCTGGCGGTCGCGTCGTACAATGCCGGTCCATCGAACGTCGAGAAGTGGATCGAGGAGTGGGGCGATCCACGCGATCCCGGCGTCGACACGATCGACTGGATGGAAAGCATGCCGTTCTACGAGACCCGGAACTACGTGCAGCGGGTGTTGGAAAATGCCCAGGTTTATCGCCTGCGCCGTGGCGAGCCGCCGACGGTCGGCAGTCTGGAGCGGGATCTGGCGCGATGACCGCCGCCGATTGGCGGGGCATCCGGGCCTGCGTCTTCGATGCCTATGGTACGCTTTTCGATGTGCACGCACCGGCGGCGCGGCTGCGCGACCGGCTGGGCGAGCGGGCCGATGCGCTGTCGGCGGTGTGGCGCACAAAGCAACTGGAATACACCTGGCTGCGCAGCCTGATGCGCCGCCACGCAGATTTCTGGCAGGTCACCGGCGAGGCGCTCGATTTCGCGCTTGAGGAGACCGGCCTTGCCGGCGAGATCGACCGCGACGCCCTGTTGCGGCAATACCTGACCCTGGATGCCTATGGCGATGCCGCGGCCGCCCTGGACCGGCTGCGCGACGGCGGCAAGAAGACCGCCATCCTGTCCAATGGCGAGCCCGGGATGCTGGCCGAGGCGACCGGCAGCGCCGGCCTCGACAGCCGACTGGATGCTGTGCTGTCGATCGAGGAGGCCGGCACCTACAAGCCCGACCCGGCAACCTATCAGATCGCCGTCGAGCGCCTGGACACCGCACCCGGGGACATCTGTTTCGTATCGACCAATGCCTGGGACGCCGCCGGCGCCTCCAATTTCGGCATGCGCGTCGTCTGGCTCAACCGCTTCGGACGCACAGCGGAACGGCTGCCGGCGCACCCCCATGCGGTGATCACCGGACTGGACGATTTGCCGCCCCTGCTCGGACTGTGATGCCGACACTGCCGACGATCGCCGACATCGAGTCGGCTGCGGCAGTCTTGGCCGGCAATGCAGTCGAGACGCCGTTGCTGGAGTCGCCGCTCTTGAACCAGCATCTCGGTGGGCGGGTGCTGATCAAGGCGGAGATGCTGCAGCGGACCGGCTCGTTCAAGTTTCGCGGCGCCTATAACAAGATCAGCCGCATCCCGGCAGATCGGCGCAAATCCGGTGTCGTCGCCTATTCAAGCGGCAACCATGCGCAGGCGGTGGCGGCGGTGGCAAATCTGCTGGGCATGACCGCGACCATCGTGATGCCGGCCGACGCGCCCGCCATCAAGCGGCGCAACACCGAGGCCTGGGGCGCCAAGATCGTCTCCTATGATCGCCATCGCGACGATCGCGAGGCCATCGGCAAGGCGATCGCCGCGGAAACCGGCGGGACGCTGGTAAAACCCTATGACGACCCGCTGATCATCACCGGCCAGGGCACCGTCGGGCTGGAACTGGCTGCACAGCTTGCGACGATCGAAGTGCGGCCAGACGCGGTGCTGGTTCCATGCGGAGGCGGCGGGCTGATTGCCGGCGTCTCCACCGCATTGGCCGACCGGCTGCGCGGCGTCCCGATCCACGCGGTCGAGCCAGACGGATTTGACAGTACCGGCCGGTCGCTGAGCGCCGGCGAGCGGCAACAATGCGACACCTCCCGCACCTCGATCTGCGATTCTCTGCTGGCGCCGATGCCGGGCGAGATCACCTTCGCGATCAATCGGCGGACCCTCGCCGGCGGGATCACGGTCGAAGACAGTGACGCCCTGGCGGCGGTGGCGGCGATATTCGAGTACGTGAAGGTTGTCGCCGAACCCGGCGGCGCGGTCGGGCTCGCGGCGCTGCTGTCCGGCCGTTATTCCGCAGCCGGCAAGACAATCGCCGTCGTGTGCTCAGGCGGTAATGTCGACCCGGCCCGATTTGCCGAGGCGCTGGCACAGTCCTGATATTGGAAAGGCGATGGCCGGATCAGGTCGATCCGGCCCGATCGACTTAGCTGGCGGCCTTGCCGCCCGCCTTCTTGGGCTCGTCCGCGTCCGACTTTTCCGCGCCTAGAGCGGAACCGGACTTGAGATCGGTCTTCGGATCCTCGGCCTTGGCCTTGGCCTCGTCGCCCTTTACGTCCTCGGGCTTGGCGTCAGGCTTCGAGCCGACCATCAGGTCGACTTTCACCGGCTTCGGCTCGTCGTTGACGCTGCGCTTGACGATCCCGTCGATGAACGCGCCGCGATTGATCTCAAGGCTTTCATGGACGATGTCGCCGTTGACCTCGGCGGTCTCCATCAGGCTGACTTCCTTGCCGCGAATGCGGCCGTTCACCCGTCCGAACACCTTGACCTTGTCGGCGATGACCTCGCCGTTCACCTCGGCGGTCTTGCCGATGCTGATGGTCGTGCTTTGCACGTCGCCATCGACGACGCCGTCGATCTGGACATCGCCATCGGTCCGCATGTCGCCGGAGACCCGCATGTCGACGCTGATGATGGTCGGTGCCGGAGCGCCGACGATTTCCGCAAAAGCGCCAGACTTTTGACTGGGGTCATCCTGCGATTTCGAGAACATTTTCACCCGCTTTCAAGAAATTCCAAGGGTTCTTGGGCCGACCGTTGACCCGGATTTCATAGTGCAGATGCGGGCCGGTACTACGGCCGGTGCTGCCGATCAACCCGATCTCTTCGCCCATCGATACCTGGTCGCCGAGTTCGATATTGATTGAATGCATGTGCGCATAGCGGCTCGTCACGCCGAATCCGTGATCGATTTCGACAAAGTTGCCATAGGCGCCGTTGCGGCCGGCAAAGACCACCTCACCGGGACCCGGTGCGTAGATCGGGGTGCGTGGCTGGGCGGCGAAATCCAGGCCCTGATGGCGCGCGCGACGCCCGGTGATCGGGTCCGTGCGCGTGCCAAAGCCACTGGAGAACCAGAACTGCCCCCTGACGGGTGTTCCGATCGGCAGGCGGTTGACGAGGTTCCGTAGCGCATCGGCCCGGTTGACCATCTCAATCAGATCGATCGCGTCCGCCCATGACTCGTCGGTCATGATCGTGTCGGGGAATTCGGGGATCATCGGGCCGCCAGCGCCCAGCATGTATTCCGGCTCGATTTCGCGGATCATCCGATCGATATCGAGCCCGGTGAAGGCAAGCCCCTCCTCGACCAGGGTGATGTGCTGATCGGCCTGCTCGCGCAGTTGGGCGAAGAGTTGTTCCTGGCTGGCACGCAGCTCGGCAATCTCGGCCTGCATTCGGCCGAGCCGGCCCAGAAGCCCGCCATTCTCGTCGCGCAGCTGGTCACGGTTGGTGGCAAGCTGCACCGCATTCTTCGCGCCTTCGCGGATCAGCGAGTCCTGCCAGGCAATGCGGTCGCTGGCCTCGGCGGTCTCTTCCGTCAGCAGGGCGATCTCCTGACGCTGGGAGACGTCGACCTCGTGCAGATGCTGGATGGTCGCATAGGCGCCCTCATTGGCCGCCGTCAGCGCATCGACCTGCGCCACGAGCCAGTCATTCCAGGATTCCATGGCGCTGGCCGGCTGATCGAAATCGGCGATGGCGCCTTCCGGCGCCGGCGCGCCGATCGCACTCGGGTTGCGTCGCGACCCGGCCATCAGGCCGGCGCTGACGCGGTCGATACCGGCCAGGACTTCCTGGCGCCGCGCCTCCAGTGCCTCCAGCGTTCCGGCGCGCTGTGAGATCGACTGCTGCAGACCGTGAACCTGGGCCTGGAGCTCTCCGTTGCGCGCGACGATATGCCGGTAGATGGATTCGTTTTCGCCGATCTGGGTCGATACGGTCTCGAAATCGCCGGGCCTGCTCGCCAGGTCGGTGATCAGTTCGGCGTAGCCGACTTCCATATCGACGATGTGATTGGCCTGCTGCACGATCTTGATCTCGGCCATGGTCAGCGCCGTGGTGCTGACGATCGCCCAGGTCAATATGCCGGTCGCGACCCCTGCCACAAGGAGCTGCGTCCGCCGTCGCAGGTTGATGTGCTCAACGCCCTGCTCAGATCGAATAAGAATCTGACGGTCTTTGAAGACCCGTAAGAATCTGCTTCCGATGTTGGTTCGAAACGCCGCCATGGCCCCCGCCCGTCTATCGCTGGACGTCATTGTTCGCCCGGCTAGTTAACAAACAGTTTCCCGATAACTCGGGTGTTTCTGCCGGTGCATCCTCAAATACTGCACCGACTATACACGATATCTGCTTGAAAAGCGAGACGACGTGCCTACCAAGAGACTGCGACAAACTAAAGAAGCAGTCGGCGAAAGGCAATTACACTGGCTGAGCGATTTTTGTGACAAAGCATGGTTAACTTTGGGTGAAATTCCTTTGCACGAGACTTAACAGCAATACCCAGATACCTGATTTTTCAAGGAATTCGGATCGATCAACGAATGACACAGCAATTTATCCTTAATTCCAGCTCCCCGATTTACGATGGAAAAGCGATGCCTGACCGCTTGAGAATGGGCAAGAAATGTGGATCGATGGCCGATTCTCAGGCCCGGATTCCCGAAACTGCGCGAATCTGTCCGAGAGGTATCAGGAGTGAAAGCCAATGACTAGGATGGACTCTGCGGAATCCGACGCCGATCCCGCCGCGGATGGAGGTGCGGTGGATCTGGTGATCGTGCCCCGGGCCCGGGATCTCGGCGGCTTCGAAGTACGGCGCGCCCTGCCCGCGGCGAAGCGGCAGATGGTCGGCCCGTTCATCTTCTTCGATCAGATGGGACCGGCGGAGTTCCTCACCGGCGAGGGCATCGATGTGCGGCCGCATCCGCATATCGGGCTTGCCACGATCACCTGGCTGATAGAAGGCCAGATCATGCACCGCGACAGCCTCGGCTCGGCACAGCTGATCCGCCCGGGCGAGGTCAATTGGATGACCGCCGGTCGCGGCATCGCCCATTCCGAGCGCACGCCGGACGCGCTACGCCGGCAGACCTCGGCCCTCGCCGGCCTGCAGAGCTGGGTGGCGCTGCCCGCCGAGCGCGAGGAGACCGCACCGAGCTTCACTCACCACGCTGCGGATGAACTGCCGGTGATCTCGGATCACGGCCTCAGGATGGTACTGATCGCCGGCAACGGGTGGGGCGCCCGCTCTCCGGTGGAGACCTTCAGCGACATGATCTATGCCGACGCGACCCTGTCGGCCGGGACGGTTCTGCCGCTGCCGGCCGAGCACGAGGATCGCGCGGTTTACCTGCTGTCCGGCGAGATCGAGATCGCCGGCGACCGGTTTCAGCCGGGCAGCCTGCTGGTGTTCCGGCCCGGCGATCCGATCGCCGTCCGTGCATTTGCCGACAGCCGGCTGCTGGTTCTGGGCGGCGCCACACTGGAGGGCTCGCGGCATATCTGGTGGAACTTCGTGTCCAGCTCGAAAGAGCGCATCGAGCAGGCCAAGGCCGACTGGCAGGCTTGCCGCTTTGACGCGGTCCAGGGCGACGACGAGTTCATACCGCTGCCGGAGCGGTAATCAGTCCAAATCGGCTGAGGCAGCGCGCCACAGATTTGAAATCAGATGCATTGTAAATGTCGCCGGAGACCTTCGCGGCGGCTCCGATCGCCCAGCCGCCCGATGCCTCCTGCACTAACGCCACGTAGCGTGCCGGTCGTCGGTCAGTGTTTTCCCTCGCCGGTGTGCTCGGCGATGGACAGCCGACGCCAATTATTGAACTCTAGAGTCCAAAGCCGAGCGCGATGGGCTGGTCGGGACGAGCGACATCCGGCGCACGGTGAAGAACACTCAGGATTATGGGAGGCAAGACATGAAGAGACTCACCGGTACGGCTGCGGCACTGGCGGTCGCCGCCGCGATTGCGGCTCCGGCCTGGGCGCAGGACGTGACGCTGCGCGTGCATCAATTTCTGCCGCCGCAGGCGACCATTCCCGCGGACGCCATCACGCCCTGGATCGAGAAGGTTGAAGCCGAGTCCGGGGGACGAATCGAGATCCAGCACTACCCGTCCATGCAACTCGGCGGCGCGCCGCCGTCGCTATACGATCAGGCTCGCGAAGGCGTGGCCGACATCGTCTGGACCGTGCTCGGATATACGCCGGGGCGCTTCCCCAGGACGGAGGCCTTCGAACTCCCCTTCATGGTTTCGACCGCCGAGTCCACCTCGCGCGCCTTTCACGAATATGTCGAGTTGCATGCGATGGACGAGTTCCAGGACGTGCGGCCGATCGCGCTGCACACCCATGGTCCCGGCCTGCTTCATGTGCGCGGCGACGGCGTCCGCTCGCTGGAAGACATGCCCGGGCTCAAACTGCGCGGTCCGACCCGGGTGATCACCGGAATGCTCGATGAGCTCGGCGCCACCGCGGTCGGAATGCCGGTGCCGGCGGTTCCCGAGTCGCTCTCGAAGGGCGTGATCGACGGCGCCGTGATCCCATGGGAGGTGACCCTGCCGCTCAGGATCGCGGAACTGGTCGACACGCATACCGGTTTCACCGGCGACCGGGGCCTGTACACCGCGACCTTCATCTTCGCGATGAACAACGACAGCTACGATAACCTGCCGGACGATCTGAAACGGGTGATCGACGACAATTCCGGACCGGATGTCGCCGCCCTGTTCGGTGCCGCGATGGATGCTGGCGACGGTGCCGGACTTCGGGTGGCGCAGGAGTCCGGAAACACCATCGTCACGCTCGATGCGTCGGAGACCGCGCGCTGGCGCGAGGCCGCTCAGCCGGTGATCGACAACTGGATCGCCGAAATGGAGAGCGAGGGCCACGATGCCCAGGCCTTGGTCGGCGAGGCGCGCGCCCTGATCGAGAAGTACTCGACCAACTGAGCTGGAGCCTGATCGCTTCACTCCGGACCGGTGTGAAGCGTGAATCAGTCTCCAACATGTTTGAATCGATCAAAGTCGGCGGCCGGCCCGCGCGAGCGGGTCGGCCGACGCGCCTCACTGATCCAGCAGTTGCGGTTCCAGACCGTTGATGTGCAGGTCGACCCAGCGCGATGCGCATGTGCCGACGGTCGGATCCTCGCCCCGGAACTGGGCCAGCAGAATGCCGTCGATGACCAGCTTGGGCATGCCCGATTTGGCCGACATGTCGTGCACCAGCCAGTCGCATGGATCGGCGCTGCCATAGCGGATGAAGACACCCACCGCGACCATGACGATCACGAGCGCGGCAATCTTGAGCCAGGTCATGCAGGACAATCCGGTTGTGGTCGGCAACAGCCGAAGCCCGCCAGATGGCATCGCATCGTGGCGAGACCATGGCCTGGGCCCAGGCCCCCGGTCGGGACCGCAACTCCGGAATCGCTCAGAAAGACCGACCGTCGGACCGTATGACGTGCAGTGAAGCAGGCGACGGCACCCGGCGCATCGGCATTGGCCGCCTTCGTTGCCCCAAATCTCAATGGAAACGGCCGCCGCCGATCGAGTCGGCGGCGGCCGTGTTGACTCTCTCAGATCGTTGGCGGCCGTTTCGCCTGTCTCATTCCACCGCAGTGATCTTACTGCCCTGCAGACCGGCTCCGCCCATCAGGCCCTGCTGGCCGAAGACGAACGCGTAGACCGCATCCTTGAGGGTCGCCGAGGTCAGCGACGCCGCCATGCCCTTGTCGACCGCGACAATGCTGGGGCCGGCGCCAATCTCCCATCCATTCGCCGAATCGAGATAGCCGAGCGATTCCTCGTCGAGGAACATCATCACATAGCTGAACGACTGAATGCCGGCCTGAAAACCGATCGACGCAGCGGCGATGTTGTAATGGCCGGCGGACTCGCCGCCACGCAGCAGCACGCCGTCGCCGTACTCGGCGCCGACGATGAGGCCGCCCTTCGCGATCTCGGGGAAGACCAGGATGGCCGTGGCCTTAGAAGCGATCTCCTGCGCTTCGGGGGTATCGGCGTAGAGTGCCTGCAATGCGGCGTCAGCGGATGCTTTCAGCTCCTCGGCACTCGCCGCATGCGCCGGCGACGCGGCGACTGTGAGGCCCACTACAAAGGCAAGGCACGCGCCATAGACCCAAGCAAAACGGAATTCCCTGTTCTCAATCATTCTCAACTCCAACCTTTTCGCCATGCGGCATCCTTGCCGGGCGTCCCGGCCGCATTCAATACAATCCAAGCGGCATAAGCAACCGGACACGGAGCGCAGGGCCCGCCCGCGTCATCGCGCCGCGGGCCAGAAATGCGGGCGTTGGACGGCGGTCGATCGCCGGGCCTCAGAGGGAGTCAGGTGGCGGAGAGAGAGGGATTCGAACCCTCGAAGAGCCGTTAAGCCCTTACTCCCTTAGCAGGGGAGCGCCTTCAGCCACTCGGCCATCTCTCCGCGGCGCGGCGGTGCGCGAATGCGGGTTGTAGCGAGCGCCGCCGCCGGCTGTCAATCGCCCGGCGCAGCCTGGTTCCGGAACATTTGTTCAGGACCGCCCCCGCCCATCCCGATAAACTCCATACGCCACGCGGAGACTGGAGGAGCCCGTCATGTCCGATACCAACCCGGCTGCCAGTGCGACGATCATCCCGAGCCTGCGTTATCGCGAAGCCGCCGCCGCGATCGACTGGCTGTGCGACGCTTTCGGTTTCGAGAGGCATCTGGTGGTCCCGGGCGAGGATGGCGGCATCGTGCACGCCCAGCTCAGGCTGGGCGGCGCCATGATCATGCTGGGCTCCGGCCAGGACGGCGCCTATGACCGCCTCGTCCGCAGCCCCGAGGAGGCCGGCGGCGTGACCCAGTCGCCCTACGTCATCGTCGTGGATGCCGATGCGCTGTACGACCGGGCGCGGCGGGTCGGGGCCGAGATGGTGCTGGAGATCGAGGATTGGGACCATGGCGGGCGCGGCTTCACCTGTCGCGACCCGGAAGGCCATATCTGGAATTTCGGCACCTACGATCCCTGGGCGGAGCTTGCTGGCTAGCGCATATTCCGATCATACGGCACCGGCCCGCTCCCCCGCCCGGCCACCCAACGCCAGTATCCTCATGGGTGGCCGGGCGGGGAGCGGGCCGGTGGAGATTGCGCTAGGGACCGCGCAACCATTGCCCACAAACAAACAGAGCCGCCTTGCGGCGGCTCTGCGCGATAGGGGCATGCCCCCACTCACGATGTCAAAGCATGGAGCTCACGCAGACCGCGGAGGCTGCTCCACCGTCAGCGAAGAACCCAAGAGTGTGGGCACGCCGTGCAAATCGCTAGACATTGGATCACCTCCTTTCGTTGTTGCTACCGAACCGTGAGGCCGGCGCCGAACCGGCACGGCCTGTGAATTCGACTATAGCGTTCCATGATCGTCGGTCAACGCCCGCAAACCGAGAAACTTCCGCCCGCCGATTGAATGCACCGCGGAGCACATCCGAAATCCGGCTTCCCGACGGCCCGTGGGGACCGCCAAAACCTTTCGTCCGTTCGATCCCGATTGTGATACGCAATCCCGCATGGCCAGCAGGATCGCTCTCATCACCGGAGGAGGACGCGGCATCGGGGCGGCCACCGCTCTTCTGGCGGCGCGGGCCGGCTATGACGTCTGCGTCAACTACGCCTCCGACCGGACACGCGCCGAAAAAGTGGCGTCCGACTGTCGAGCCTGCGGCGTGCGGAGTGAAGCGGTCCAGGCCGACATCGGCGACCCCAGGGAAGTCGAGCTGCTGTTTTCGACCTGCGACGAACGGCTGGGGGCGGTCACCCTGCTGGTCAACAATGCCGGTATCGTCGGCGAAGCGACGCCGATCGAGGATCTGGAATACGACGTGCTCAGACGCACTTTCGAGGTCAACGTGTTCGGGTCGATCTACTGTGCGCAGCAGGCGGTGCGGCGGATGTCGACGGCGCGCGGCGGCGGCGGCGGCGTCATCATCAACCTGTCATCGATCGCGGCGACCCTGGGAAGCCCGGGTGAATATGTGCATTACGCGGCATCGAAGGGCGCAGTCGAGACGCTCACAATCGGGCTGTCCAAGGAGGTCGGCCGCATCGGCATCCGGGTCAACGCCGTTCAGGCCGGCACCACGGACACCGAAATCCATGCCAGGTCCGGAAACCCCGGCCGGCCGGCCATGGTGGCGAAGAAGGCACCTCTGGGCCGGGTGGCGACACCGGACGATATCGCCGAGGCGATCATCTGGCTGGCCTCCGACAAGGCGTCCTACGCCACGGGCGCGATCCTTCGGATCGGCGGCGGTCTCTAGAGTGTTGGCGGTCTTCGCGGATCATCTGCCGCCGCCCGGCGACGCGGCCTGAAAGATCGCAGCGTTTCAGCTTATGCTCCAGAGGCGATAGCTTTCCTTCATCGCCTCCAGCGCCGACAGGGTCTTGCTGTGGTCGGGCTTCTCGTCGGATAGCTTGCGATACTGGTCCCGCGCCTCGACGAAGGCGACCCACAACTCGGCCTGGCTGAGCGCATCCGACCGCCGACGGTTCTTGCCGCCATTGTAGCGGCGGCCATCCAGTTCCTCGAGCATCTCACGCACCCGTTCGGCGATGTCGCGTTCGCCAACCGCGTAAGCGTGATTGAAGGCCGCCAACAAGATGTCCGTCAGGCGTCGATTGTGCTTCGTTGAAAAACCGGACATTGGGACCCAGCCCCTGGAATACGCGGCCATTCCGCGTTGAGGAGTCAAAGTCTGCCCGGCGGAGTCTTTCGACGCGGTTAACCTGCAGCCTGCAAACAGACGGCTGGAAAGACCGTTGCATTCCGAATGGTTAGGCAACGATGCAGGTTAAGGAAAAGGCAACCATAAGAGTGCGGTCCTGACACCCTTGAGTAGAGTGAGAGAAATTCTTCCACACGGTTTATGAATATAAGAGCGACTTGTCTATTTAAGCTGCACTTGCTTAGGACATTTTTAATCCCGCCCCTCAGAGACTGGTTAATGTCAAAGACAGTCAACCAGTGGAAGTGTCATGCAATTCACCCGCCAAAGCTTGACGACGCTGATCGACCTCGTTGAGAACAAGCTGAGCTGTATGGAGGTCTGGGATCGGGACGACCGCCGCGAGGCGCAACTTCTGAAATGCTGCCTGGAGGAACTCCAGGCCGCCAATTCCGAGACCGGCAACGGGGTCGCCTTCACCGGTCCCGTACCCCGCCGAGGCCGTCGCCGCAAGGTCGCCCTGGCGCACTGATATCCGTTTGCCACAGCCGCGACCGTAGCGCCGCTACGCTCTTTGATCCTCTCCTGACGGATCGGACCAACCGGGCGCGACCCGGACCGTGCCCAGTAAGGGAAATGCAGGCTAGGGCACATCCATGCCCTTGATCACCGCCGGACGCGCGCCGATCTCATCGAGCCAGCGCCGGACGTTGGCGAAGGGTGCCAGGTCGATCTCCATCGGTTCGGTGGCGAGGATCCACGGATAGGTGGCGATGTCGGCGACGGAGTAATCGCCGGCCAGATACGCCGCCTCCGCCAGGCGCCGGTCCATGACACCCAGCAGCCGCAGGGTCTCGTCTGTATAGCGCTTGATGCCGTATGGCACCTTCTCCGGCGCGAAACGAATGAAGTGGCCAGCCTGGCCCAGCATCGGGCCGATCGACGCCATCTGGAACATCAGCCATTCCATGGTCCGGGTGCGGCCGCGTGGATCGGTCGGGAACAGCTTGCCGGTCTTCTCCGCCAGATAGATCAGGATGGCGCCGCTCTCGAAGACACTGATCGACTCGCCATCCGGCCCGTCAGGGTCGACGATTGCCGGAATTTTGTTGTTCGGGCTGATCTTCAGGAAATCGGGCGCGAACTGTTCGTCCCTGCCGATATGGATCGGATGCACCGAATAGGGCAGCCCGACCTCCTCCAGCATGATGGCGGGCTTGCGCCCATTGGGCGTGGTGAAGGTGTAGAGTTCGATCATGGACGGGGGACTCCGGCGGGGGAACGGCGCGGCAGGAGCACCGCCCGGGAGTCCAAGAATAAGGGGCAGCCCCTACCCTGCCAATGCCTGCTCCAGATCGGCGATCAGGTCGTCGACGGATTCCAGCCCGATCGACAGCCGCAGCAAATCGTCCGGCACTTCGGTATCCGGGCTCTCGATGGTGTGGCGATGCTCGATAAGGCTCTCGACTCCACCGAGCGACGTCGCCCGCAGGAACAGCCGCACCCGCTTGGCCACCGACAGCGCCGCACGCCCGCCGCCGGCCACTCTCAGCGACAGCATGCCGCCGAAGCCGCCGGACATCTGCTTGGCCGCCACCGCATGGCCGGCAAAGCCCGGCAGACCCGGATAACAGACCGAGGCAATGCCCGGATGCCCGTCGAAATGCTCGGCAATGCGCTGGGCGTTGGCAGAGGCCTGCCGCACCCGGACGAACAGGGTGCGCATGCCGCGCAACAGCAGCCAAGCCTCGAATGGTCCCAGCACCGCGCCGGCCAGATAGCGGATCTGGCCGATCCGCGCCCAGAGATCGGTCTCTTCCGCCGTGACGATGGCGCCCGCGATCACGTCGGAATGGCCGTTCAGGTATTTCGTCGCCGAGTGCACCACCAGATCGGCGCCATGCTCGATCGGCCGGCACAGCACCGGCGAGGCGGCAGTGCTGTCCACCGCTAGGATGGCGCCGGCGTCATGGGCGATCTGGGCCGCCGCCGCGATATCGGTCACCGCCCAGGTCGGGTTGGCCGGCGTCTCGATGTAGACCAGCTTTGTTTTGCCCGGCTCGACCCCCGCTCGCAATGCATCGATGTCGGAGGTATCGACGAAGCGCACATCCTGCCCCGCGGGCTGCGCCACATCGCGCAGCCATTTCGGTGTGCCGAAATACATCGCGCGGGAGACCACCGCCTGGCTGCCCGCCGGCATCGCCTGGAACACGGTCGCGGTCGCCGCCATGCCGGACGCGAACAGCTTCGCCGCGGCGCCGCCTTCCAGCCGGGCCAATACCGTTTCGACCTGGTCGTAGGTCGGGTTGTCGTCGCGGCTGTAGCCACGACCGCCGATCTGCTCGTAGCGTTCGTCGCGCGCGAACGTCGTTGACGGGTGCAACGGCGGAATGATGGCCCCGGTCTGCATGTCGACGAACCCGCCCGCCTGTGCGGCAAGGGTCTCGGGATCAGGCGGTTTGCGGTCGGTCATATCGGCGGATTTCCGCTCTTATTCTGGGGCGCCCAGCATAATGGATGCCGTGGCCGCCGCAATACGGGAGCCGACACGACGCATCCGCTGTCATTGGTCCGGGCCGACCCTACCCTTTCAGCTTGTCGCGAAGGATCTTGTTCACCGCGCCCGGATTGGCCTTGCCCTGGGTCGCCTTCATGACCTGGCCGACGAACCAGCCCAGGATCTTTTCGTTGCCGGACTTGAACTGCCCGACCTGGGTCGGGGCGCCGGCGATGACCTTGTCGACGATCGACTCGATGGCGCCGGTGTCGGTGATCTGCTTCAGGCCCTTCTTGTCGACGATGGCGGCGGCGTCCTCGCCGGTTTCCAGCATTTCGGCGAAGACCTCCTTGGCGATGCGCCCCGAGATCGTGTCGTCGCCGATCAGGTCGATGAGCCCGCCGAGTTGATCGGCGGAGATCGGGCTGTCGACGATGTCGTGCCCGCCCTTGTTGAGCATGCCCAGCAATTCGGTGATCAGCCAGTTGGCGGCGATCTTCGGGTCGCGTTTGCCGTCTCCCTTGACCACGGCCTCGTAGAAATCCGCCCGCGCCCGTTCCGCCACCAGCACGCCGGCATCGTAGGGCGGCAGGCCGTAGTGGTTGATGAAGCGCAGCTTCTTCTCGTCCGGCAGCTCCGGAAGCGTCTCCCGGATGCGCTCGATGAAGGTGTCGTCGAATTCCAGCGGCAGCAGGTCCGGGTCGGGGAAGTAGCGATAGTCATGCGCCTCTTCCTTGCTGCGCATGGAGCGGGTCTGGCCCTTGCCGGGATCCCACAGCCGGGTCTCCTGGTCGACCTTGCCGCCATCCTCCAGCAACTCGACCTGACGGGCGGCCTCGTAGTCGATGGCCTGCTGCACGGCGCGGATTGAGTTGACGTTCTTCACCTCGGCGCGGGTGCCCAGCGTGGTGTCGCCGACCCGGCGGACCGAGACATTGACGTCACAGCGCATGGAGCCTTCCTCCATGTTGCCGTCGCAGGTCTCCAGATAGCGCAGGATCGAGCGCAACTTTCGCAGGTAGGCCGCCGCCTCCTCCGGACCGCGTAGATCGGGCTCGGACACGATCTCCATCAGCGCCACGCCAGACCGGTTGAGGTCGACATAGGTCTTGCTGGGATGCTGGTCGTGCAGGCTCTTACCGGCATCCTGCTCCAGATGCAGCCGGGTGATGCCGACCGTGCGCATCTCGCCGCCGGGCAGGTCGAGGATGATCTCGCCCTTGCCGACGATCGGCTGCAGGTACTGGCTGATCTGATAGCCCTGGGGCAGGTCGGCGTAGAAATAGTTCTTCCGGTCGAACACCGAATGCTTGTTGATCTCGGCCATCAGCCCGAGCCCGGTGCGCACCGCCTGCTCGACGCAGACCTCGTTGATCACCGGCAGCATGCCGGGCATGGCGGCGTCGACCAAGCTGACCTGCTCGTTCGGCGCAGCGCCGAAATCGGTCGCGGCACCTGAGAACAGCTTGGCCTTGGAGATGACCTGGGCGTGGACCTCAAGCCCGATCACCATCTCCCACTCGCCGGTGGCGCCCTGCAGTATGGGATGCGTCGTCGTCATTGTTCAGCCTTGTCCTCGCGACCTCGGTCGCGGTCCGTGTACACCAGTTCGAACCGTTCCAGCACAACCGGCTGGTGTTCGTCCATTGTTTCTCCGCGCCCGGCGCATTGCCGGGAGAAGAAAGTCCAATGGGCCTCACGCCACCAGGCCAGGGTGCGGTCGCCCTCCCCCTCGTCGAAAGCAAAAGCCTCGTCCACCTCGCCGAACGGCACGATGCGCACTTCGGTGGCACGGATCACCGCGACCGGCCGGCCTGCGCCATCCAGGATCACGCTATGGTCGCCTGCCTGGGGCAGCGGGTCGCCATCGGCCTCGTAGTCCGCTACCAACCCGGCCGTCGCCCGCTTCGGACCGTCGATCACCAGCGCCGACAGTTCATCCGCCATCTCAGGACCGTCGCCGAAGGCCCAGGCCTGAAACGGATGGTCCGTCGGCCACGCCTGCTCGATTGAGCAGTAACCGCCGCCAAAACGCACGGACTGACGCCATCCGGGGTCATCCCGCACCGACCCATCCGCCAGGATGCAAAACCATCAGATGCGCATCCACATACTGGTCGCATCGATCTTCATGCATCTCGGCGTCGTGCCGTACCGTCGGAAACCGTACCGCTGGTAGAGGGCGATCGCCGCTTCATTGCCGACCGATACATCCAGATGGACCTGCTCAGCGAGATCGGCGGCATGGTCCAGCACCGCCTGCACGAGCTTGCGACCGATGGCCCCGTGCAGCATCGCGAACATGATGCCCCACAGCATGCCGCGATGCCGCCAGCTTCAAGCCGGCCAGTGCAAAGAATCCGGCGACGCCCATCAGCGCGCCTGGGTCTTCAAACCCGAAGACCGCCTGGTCAGCGCTCCACATAACGATCGACCGACCAGGCCTGTTCGGTCTCGGTATCGGACCCGAACGCGTCCGACAAGGCGCAACCCTTCCAGGCGGACTCCGCGTATGCCGCCGCATCCTCCGGCCCCAGGCGGCGGATCATGATGGCTGTGCCGAGCACTGTTCGCGACTTCGAGACAGCCGGACCAATTCCGCAATATCCCCCCGCATCAGCGCTTCCTTCTTCGCACGACTCCAGCCCTTGATCTGGCGCTCGGCAGATATGGCATCGGTAATGCGATCGAATTCCTGACTGAATACCAACTCAACCGGCCGCCGGCATTTGGTGAAGCCGCCGTATCGGCCGGCGTTGTGATCGTTGACCCGCTGTTCGAGTTCATCACGGGTCGATCCGACATAGTACCGGCCATCGCGACAGCGAAGGATGTAGACAAAGGCGGGCATCGTGACAAAGGGCCTCGTGCTTCGACAGGCTCAGCATGAGGACGTTGGTGAGGTTGGCAATATAAAGCCAAATCAGGCCTCACCAATCTCCTCATCCTGAGCCTGTCGAAGGACGAGGAGCCGGCGCGGTCTATCGGTAACGCCGCTTCGCCTACCCCGCCATCAGCGCCGGCTTCGCATCGAAACCGGCGGCGGACTCCAGCACGTCGGCGGCGCGGAACAGGGTCTCCTCGTCGAACGGGCGAGCGATGAGCTGCAGGCCGAGCGGCAACCCATCGGCGCCGAGGCCGGCCGGGACGGAGATGCCCGGCAGGCCGGCCAGTGAGGCCGGCACCGTGAACACGTCGTTCAGGTACATGGCGATCGGATCGTCCATCTTCTCGCCGATGGCGAAGGCGGTGGACGGCGTCGTCGGCGTCAGCACCACATCGCAGCGCTCATAAGCCTGCTCGAAGTCGCGGGCGATCAGGGTGCGCAGCTTCTGCGCCTTCAGGTAATAGGCGTCGTAATAGCCGGCCGACAGCACATAGGTGCCGATCATCACCCGCCGCTTGACCTCGGCGCCGAAGCCCTCGGCCCGGGTGTTCTCGTACATCTCGATCAGGGAGTTGCCCGGCACCCGCAGGCCGTAGCGCACGCCGTCATAGCGGGCCAGGTTGGACGAGGCCTCGGCCGGCGCCACGATGTAATAGGTCGGCAGGGCGTATTTGGTGTGCGGCAGGCTGATCTCCACCGGCTCCGCGCCGGCCTCCTTCAGCCATCCGATACCCTGCTGCCACAGGGCGTCGATCTCCGCCGGCATGCCGTCGACCCGGTACTCCGCCGGGATACCGACCTTCAGCCCCTTGATGTCGCCGGTCAGGGCCGCCTCGAAATCCGGCACCGCCATGTCGACGCTGGTCGAGTCCTTGGGATCGAATCCGGCCATGGAGCCCAGCATGATGGCGGAGTCGCGCACCGTTCGGGTCATCGGCCCCGGCTGGTCCAGCGACGAGGCGAAGGCCACCACGCCCCAGCGCGAGCAGCGGCCATAGGTCGGCTTCATGCCGATGATGCCGGAAAAGGCGCCCGGCTGGCGGATCGAGCCGCCGGTGTCGGTGCCCGTGGCACCCAGCGCCATCCGCGCGGCCACGGCGCTGGCCGAACCGCCGGACGAGCCGCCGGGCACCAGCCTGGTCTCGGTATCGCCGGTGCGCTGCCAGGGGTTCACCACATTGCCGAAATATGAGCTGGTGTTGGACGAGCCCATGGCGAATTCGTCCAGATTGGTCTTGCCCAGCAGCACCGCCCCGTCGCGCCACAGATTGCCGCTGACGGTGCTCTCATAAGCCGGCGTGAAGCCTTCCAGGATGTGGCTGCCGGCAGTGGTCTGGATGCCCTCGGTGCAGAACAGGTCCTTGATGGCGACCGGAATGCCATCCATGGGTCCGGCTTCGCCCTTGGCGCGGCGCGCATCGGAGGCTTTTGCCATTGCCCGCGCCTTGTCCGGCGTCTCAGTGATGAAGGCGTTCAGACCGCGTGCCTGCTCCATGGCGGACAGATGCGCGTCGGTCAGGTCCACCGCGCTGATATCGCCCTTGTCAAGCCGGTCGCGCGCCTCGGCCAGGGTCAGTCCGGTCAGTTCGCCCATCACTCGACCACCTTCGGCACGGCGTAGAACCCGCTGGCACTTTCCGGCGCATTGCCCAGCACCCGGTCCGGATAATGGCCGTCGGCCACCTCGTCGGCACGCCGGCGCAGCCCATGGGGTGCGACGCTGGTCATCGGCGGCACGTCGTCGGTGTTCACCTCGCTCAGCTGCTCGACCCAGCCGAGGATATGGTTCAACTCCTCCGCCAGGGCCGGGCGTTGCTCTTCGTCCAGCCGGATACGGGCCAGATGGGCGATCTTGGCGACGGTGGCCTCGTCGAGTGCCATGGGACTGCCTGCGATGCTGGTTTGAGAATGCGCTGCGCAGATAGCACGGCGTTTCCGACAGCGGCAAGGGGAACGGCAGCCAAAAGGGGCATTCAGCCGGCCTCGATTACCACCGCTTGGCAAGCCGACGCGGGAACGGCAGAGTGGCGCGCCGCAAGCAACCGACGAGACGACGTCTTGAGCGTATATGACGATATTCCAAGCCTTGCCGATGCCCTATCGCCGGGGCAGAGGCTGCTCGGCCTCGATCTCGGTGAGAAGACGATCGGGATGGCGGTGTCGGATTCGACTTTCACCATCGCTTCGCCGGTTGGCACCATCCGACGGAACAAGTTCACCCAGGACGCGGCCGAATTACTGAGCCTGGTGGACGAGCGCGAGGTGGGCGGACTGGTGATCGGACTGCCGATCAACATGGACGGCACCGAAGGCCCGCGCTGCCAGTCGTCACGGCAGTTCGCCGCCAACCTGCTGGCACTACGCGAGATTCCTATAGCCTTCTGGGACGAGAGGCTGTCCACCAGCGCGGTGGAGCGGGCCATGGTCTCGGCCGATCTCAGTCGCAGCAAGCGGGCGAAACGCGTCGATACGGCCGCCGCCGCTTACATCCTGCAGGGTGCACTGGACTCGCTTGCCCACGCCCGCCGGGCGTGACGCGACCGGTTCTAGAATCGGTAGTTCAGACCGACGGATACGACGGGATAGAATTCGAGGAACTGCAGATCGCCCTCGATATCATCCGCCTCGGCATCGAGGTCGGCCTGCGAAATCGGCGGTCCGGCTGTCTGCGCGAGTGAGACACTCAGATCGTTCTGATACAGCACCCCGGCGCGCACCGTGAATGTCCAGGCGCTGCGGCTGGTGAATGTCGTGTCGTATCCGAGACCGAGATAGGGCGAAAACTCGTCGACCGTCAAATCGCCGCGGAGCCCGGCCGGTGCCGGCAGGACTGAGCCGCCAACCGACGATCCGGCGGGCACAAATGCGGAAAGGCCGGCCTCATTGTTGTTGTAGAGGGCGCCGACGGTCAGATGGAAGCCGTTGCGCAGCGGATGGTAGTCGAGGAAACCGCCGGCTGACTGCAGATCCACGTCCAGATCGTAGTCGATACCTGCCAGCGTGTCGTCATAGTCAAAAGACAGGTAGTTGCCGACAGCGCGCACCGTCAATGACGGCGAAACGGAAAACATGAGCTCCGGTCCGAACCCGAGGGTGCTGCCATGCACGCCGGTGGCGAACCGGTCGCGGCCCTGGGCCGACGCGGGAGATGTCGCGGCTATGAGGACAGCCGCACTGAGGCAAAGAAGGGCGCAAGCGCTTTTCATGGGGTAGCCCCGCAATTGGCGAAATTCGACGCTGCAACACGTCCACCCCGCCGCGGCTTGCCAGGCTGTTACAACGTCGGCCATGGTAGGAATTGGCTCTCTAGAAAACGTTAATGCCGACGGCGATCCGGAGCGGTCGGACCGGGCCGAACTGACACAGGACAAGAGCTTCCCATGCCACAGAATGACGGCATTTCCGCCCTTTCCGGCCTGAAGGTCCTCGACATGTCACGCATTCTCGCGGGGCCCAGCGCAACCCAGATGCTGGGCGATCTGGGAGCCGACGTCGTCAAGGTCGAGCGTCCGGGAATCGGGGACGACACCCGCGGCTGGGGACCGCCCTACCTCCAGGATGCCGACGGCAGTGACACGACCGAAAGCGCCTATTATTTGAGCGCCAACCGCAACAAGCGATCACTGACCCTGGATTACACCAACCCCGATGGACGACGGGTCGCCCGCCGGCTAGCCGCCCAGGCAGACGTTCTGGTGGAGAATTATCGGCCCGGCACCCTGGACCGTCACGGGCTGGGATATGAGCAGTTGCATTCCGACTGCCCCGGCCTGATCTATTGCTCGATCACCGGATTCGGGCTTACCGGCCCGTACGCCAGCCGCTCCGGCTACGATTTCCTGATCCAGGCCATGGGCGGAATCATGAGCGTGACCGGCGATCCGGACGGCGAGCCAACAAAGGTGGGTGTGGCCGTCGCCGATCTCATGGCTGGGATGTATGCCACCGTGGCCATATTGGCGGCGCTGCGCCACCGCGACGCGACCGGCAAAGGGCAGCGGATCGACCTGTCGCTGCTTGATGCGCAGGTCGCCTGGCTCTCGAATGCCGGCCAGTACTACCTGACTTCCGGGGAGCGGACGCCACGCCTGGGCAACGCCCATCCGATGATCGTTCCGTACCAGGCCTTTGCCGCGTCGGACGACTATTTCATCCTGGCAGTCGGCAATGACAGCCAGTTCGCGCGATTCTGCGACGTCGCAGGCCGCCCCGAACTGGCCAGCGACGAACGGTTTTCGACCAACAGGGCACGAGTGCGGAACCGCCTCGCGCTGATCCCGGTTCTCGAAGAGCTGATCGCCCGAAGGCCGAGTTCCGAATGGCTGGCGGAACTGGAGGCGCACGGCGTGCCCTGCGGGCCGATTAACACAATCGACCAGGTCTTCGACGACCCGCAGGTACGGGCCCGGGACATGAAGATCGCCATGGATCACCCGCGCGCGCCGGGGCCGATCGACCTCATCGGCAGCCCGTTCAAGCTGTCCGACACGCCGGTCGACTACCGGCACCCGCCACCGACTCTGGGTCAACACACCGACGAGGTTCTGGAGCAGTGGCTGTCGCTGCCGACCGACGAGATCGCCGCGCTGAGGGATTGCGGCGCGATCTGAGCACCTGACCGGCGCCGCCGCTGGGGGCCTATGGCCTGGTCCAGATCAAAGGTACGGGGTGAACAACCGTGCCAGGCCATCGCGGATGGCGACTGGAAGGCTGCGGTCGCTGATGGCCATCGGCGTCAATCGCCGGGCCGAAGCGATCTTGCCGGCGATGATGGCGTTGACCGCGCCTGCCAAGGCCACGTCGTAGCACTCCAGATTGAATTCGAAGTTGAGCCGCAGGCTGCGCGGGTCCCAGTTGGTCGAGCCGAACAGGGTCCAGACGCCGTCGACCACCATCAGCTTGGAATGGTCGAAAGGCGGCGGCGACAGCCAGACCCGGCACCCGGCCGAGACCAGCTCCGACAGACGGCCGGCCGAAGCCCAGGCGATCGGCGGCAGGTTGTTGCGCTCGGGCAGAACGATATCGACTTCCACGCCGCCGATGGCCGCCAGGCTGAGCGCCGTGACCAGCGGCTCGTCCGGCAGGAAATACGGGGTGACGATTTGCACCGAGGACCGGGCCTCGGCCACCGCGCCGAACAGCGCCCACAGCATCTTCTGGGAGTCCTCGTGCGGGCCGGTGGTGATGTCACGGCTGCATACCGGGCCCACCGACGCGATGTCCGGGAACCAGGCTTCGCCGGTAAGATCTTCTCCGGTGGTGAAGGACCAGTCGTCCGCGAACACTTCCATCATCTGGGCCACCACCGGCCCCTCAACGCGGAAGTGCGTATCTTGTACCGGCGCCGGGGGCGACTCGCCCAGCACATGCCGTTGGCGGATGTTCATGCCGCCGGTGAAGCCGTACTGCCCGTCCACCACCAGGATCTTGCGGTGATTGCGCAAGTTGATGAACGGCATTCGCCAGGGCACCAGTGAGAACAGGAACCGCGCCGACGGAATGCCGCGCCGACGCATTTCGCCGGCGATTGGCTTGAAGGCATAGAACGCGCCGATCCCGTCGACGATGACCCGGACTTTCACACCCCGGCCAACCGCTGCCTCCAGCGATTGAAGGAACTTCTCCCCAGCCGGATCCTTGTTGAAGATGAAGCTGCTCAGCGCAACGCTGCGTTCCGCCCGGTCGATCGCGGCGATCATTTCCGGATAGGCCGCGTCACCGTTGATCAATGGCGTCACCGCATTGCCGCCCACCAGCCGCGACCCCGCGAAGCGGTCGACAACCGTCACCAGCATGTCCAGATGCCCAGCCTCCGGTGGTAGGCAGACCGGCGGCGATTCGGTACGGGTTCCGCCTGGCGCGGCGCGGACCTCGCGCAAGCGGCGCGCCCGGCGCCGGATACGGTTGATGCCGAGCATGACATAGAGAATCGACCCCAGGACCGGCGACAGCCAGATCAGGCCGATCCACGCGACCGCCGCCCGCTCGTCGGCCTTGCGCAGCAGCACATGCGCGGTCATGCCGATGGCGAGCGCGATCACCACGGCACCGAGCAGGATCGAAAGTGGTTCCACGAGGTCCTTCGATACGTGGTTTTCAGGAAACGGGTACGGCGCGGGTTGGATATTCGTGTACTGCGGGTCGCCGGACAATGCGCGAAAGCGAATCCCGATCCATTTTCTCGAATTGCGAATGTTGGTGTCGTGGCCGCGCGCGACTATAGTCCCGCCTCGATGAATCGCTCTTCGCGACCGGCCGTGCTCGACCGCAAACATCTCCTCGGCATCGAAGACCTCGACGCCGGTGAGATCGCGCTTTTGCTGGACACCGCCGAGGGCTACATCGCGGTCAATCGACAGCCGGAGAAGAAATCCACCCGGCTGCGCGGCCGTACGGTCATCAACCTGTTCTTCGAGAACTCGACCCGGACCCGGACTTCCTTCGAGCTCGCCGGCAAGCGCCTGGGCGCCGACACGATCAACATGTCGGTTGGCTCAAGTTCGATCAAGAAGGGCGAGACCCTGATCGACACGGCGATGACGTTGAACGCCATGCACCCCGACGTTCTGGTCGTCCGCCACCCGGAATCCGGCGCGGTCAAGCTGCTGTCGGAGAAGGTCACGGCAGCGGTTATCAACGCCGGTGACGGCAGCCACGAGCATCCGACGCAGGCCTTGCTGGACGCGTTGACGATCCGCCGACGGCGCGGCCGGATCGAAGGGCTGACCGTGGTGATCTGCGGCGACATCCTGCACAGCCGGGTGGCGCGCTCGAACATCCATCTGCTCAATATCATGGGAGCGCATGTGCGGGTCGTGGCGCCGCCGACCCTGCTGCCGCCGGAAATCGGCCGCATGGGGGTGGACGTCCATCACGACATGCGGACCGGTCTCGCCGACGCTGACATCGTCATGATGCTGCGCCTGCAACTGGAGCGCATGCAGGGCAGTTATGTGCCCTCGACCCGCGAGTACTATCGATTCTACGGCCTGGATTCGGAGAAGCTTGCGGCCGCCAAGCCCGATGCGCTGATCATGCATCCCGGACCGATGAACCGTGGTGTGGAGATCGATAGCGCCGTCGCCGACGACATCGACCGCAGCGTCATCCTGGACCAGGTCGAGCTCGGCGTGGCGGTCCGCATGGCCTGCCTGGAACTGTTGACCGCGTCGATGGAGGCGGACCGGTGAGTCTGTCGTCCGAACGCCCGCTCGCCATCGTCAATGCGCGACTGCTTGATCCGGCAAGCGGGCTGGATGCGCCGGGCGGACTGCTGGTCCACGACGGCAAGATCGCTGATTTCGGGGCCGACCTGTTCACCGACGGCGCCCCGGACGACGCCGAGATCGTCGATTGCGGCGGTCACTGCCTGGCGCCCGGACTGGTCGATATGCGGGTAACCATCGGCGAACCGGGCAACGAGCACAAAGAAACCATCGCCAGCGCGGCAAGGGCGGCCGCGGCGGGCGGCGTGACCTCCATGGTTTGCCTGCCGAACACCGATCCGCCCATCGACACGGTCGCCGTGCTGGAATTCGTCGCCCGCCGGGCGCGAGAGGCTCGCGGTGTCAAGGCATACGCCTATGCCTGCGCCACCCGGGGCGCCGAGGGCAAGGCGCTGACGGAAATGGGGCTTCTGGCCGAGGCCGGGGCGGTCGCTTTCACCGATGGCGATCGCGCGATCGGCGATCCGCTGGTCATGCATCGGGCGCTGACCTACGCTGCCGGCTATGACCTGCTGGTGGTGCAGCATCCCGAAGAGCCGCGAATCGCGGCCGGCGGTGCAATGAACGCCGGCGAGTTGGCGACCCGGCTCGGTCTTCCCGGGATTCCGCCCCAGGCCGAGGTGATGCTGATCGAGCGCGACATCCGGCTGCTGGAGATCTCCGGCGGCCGCTATCATGCGGCCCATGTCTCCACCGCCGCTGCCATCGATGCGATCCGGGCCGCCAGGCGGCGCGGGCTGAACGTCACCTGCGACGCCGCACCGCCGCATTTCGCGCTGACCGAGATGGATGTCGGCGATTACCGCACATTTGCGAAGCTGTCGCCGCCATTGCGGGGAGAGGCCGATCGCCGCGCAGTGGTCGACGGGTTGGCTGACGGTACGATCGACGTCATCGCCAGCGATCACGTGCCGCACGATCAGGAATCCAAGCGCCAGCCATTCGCCCAGGCCGAGGCCGGCATCGTCGGGCTGGAGACCCTGCTGCCTCTGTCCCTGGAGCTCTATCACCAGGAGCGTCTGCCCCTCCTCGACCTGCTGGCCAGGCTGACGGTCCGGCCGGCCGACCTGCTGCGCCTGCCGGGAGGGCGCATCGGCAAGGGCGCAGCCGCCGACCTGGTCCTGTTCGACCCGGATGCGCCTTGGCAGGTCGATACCGAGGGGTTCCATGGCAAGTCGAAGAACGCCCCCTATGACGGCCGGCCGGTCGCCGGTCGGGTAATACGCACCTTGGTGGATGGCCGCACGGTATTCGAACGTTCCTCGGACGCATAAGGTCGTACCATGCCTGAACCCCTCGGCTCCCTCTCATTCACCTGGCCGTTCTATGCCGCCGCTCTGCTCGGCTATCTGCTGGGGTCGATTCCGTTCGGTCTGGTGCTGGCCTGGGTCGGCGGCTATGGCGACATCCGCAAGATCGGCTCCGGCAATATCGGCGCCACCAACGTGCTGCGGACCGGCAACAAGCCGCTGGCCCTGGCGACCCTGCTCCTGGATGGCGGCAAGGGCGCGATTGCGGTGCTGATCGGCGCCCGCTTCGGCCCCGACATGGCGGTGCTGGCCGGCGGCGGCGCCATGCTGGGCCACGCCTTCCCGATTTGGCTGAAATTCAAGGGCGGCAAGGCCGTGGCGACGGCGCTCGGCACCCTGCTGGCAATCGCCTGGCCGGTGAGCCTCGCCTCCGGCCTCACCTGGCTGCTGATCGCAGCGTTGTTCCGTTATTCCTCCCTGTCGGGCATCGTCGCGATCTCAATGGCCCCGGTCTACGCCTGGCTGTTCACTACCGTCCCGATCGCCGGTACCTACTGGTCCGACCCGCAGCGCACCCAGCTTGCGCTGTTCATCGCCGTGCTGGTCGTCCTGCGCCACCACCAGAACATCCGCCGCCTGCTGAAGGGCGAGGAACCGAAGATCGGGCAGAAGAAGACGGGTTGACCGTCACGCGAGCTCTGACCCATGGTTGCGGCATGGTTCAACCGTCGCGCGAAATTACTGAAAGTGAACGCCTGGACTGGCTGCGGCTGGCGCGGACGGAATCGGTTGGACCGGTCACGTTTCGCGGGCTGATCGGGCGGTTTGGGACAGCTCGCGAGGCATTGGAGGCGTTGCCGGAGATGGCGCGGCGAGGTGGCCGCAAGCGTAGTCTGACGCCCGTCTCCCTGGCCGATGCCGAGCGTGAAATGGCGGCGATGGCGGCGCTGGGCGGGCGGATGGTGGCGCTGTGCGAGCCGGATTATCCGGAGCCGTTGGCGGCCATCGAGGATGCGCCGCCGGTGCTGTCGGTTGTAGGCCGGCGCGACCTGATGTCGCGGCGATCCGTTGCCGTCGTCGGTGCGCGCAATGCCTCGGGTAACGGGCGGCGGATCGCGACGAAGCTGGCGCGAGAGTTGGGAGCGGCCGGGTTGACCGTGGTTTCCGGTCTGGCGCGGGGGATCGATGCCGCTGCCCATGAGGGGGCGCTGGAGAGCGGGACCGTTGCTGTCGTCGCCGGTGGGATCGATGTGGTCTATCCGCGTGAGAACGAGGGGCTGTACCGTCGCATCGCCGAGGACGGCGTGGTGGTGGCCGAATGTGCCTTCGGCATACAGCCCCAGGCGCGGCACTTTCCGCGTCGCAACCGCATCATCTCGGGCCTGTCGGTCGCGACCATCGTCGTCGAGGCCGCCCCCCGTTCCGGGTCTCTGATCACCGCCCGGATGGCCAACGAACAGGGGCGCGAGGTGTTCGCCGTGCCGGGGTCGCCACTGGACCCGAGGGCCCAGGGCTGCAATGCGCTGATCCGCAAAGGCGCCACCCTGATTCAGTCGGCCGAGGACGTGCTGGACGGGCTGTCGCCGATGCTGCGGACGCTGTCGGAGTGGCCAAGCGCACGACTCGATTCGCTTGACATGGCTGGAAAACCGGCGCCTATCAACGGCCCCGAGGCGCAATCGCAGGTGCTGGAATGCCTGTCGCCGACTCCGACACCGGTTGACGAAGTGCTGCGCGATTGCCAATTGTCAGCTTCGACGGTCTTCGCGATTCTCTTGGAGCTCGAGCTTGCCGGACGCATCGAGCGCCACCCCGGAAATCGCGTCATGTTGATTTAACCCGCCTGCCATAGGGTATCGAAAAGGCCTGCGGATCCTTGAAAATCCAGGTCCAATAACGAGCGAGTTTGCCTGTGCCTGAGCGCAATCTGGTCATTGTCGAATCCCCGGCGAAGGCCAAGACCATCGGCAAGTATCTCGGTGGCAACTTCACGGTGCTGGCCAGCTATGGCCATGTCCGGGACCTGCCCGCCAAGGACGGTTCGGTGCGCCCGGACGACGATTTCGCCATGGATTGGGAGCCGGGCGACCGCTCCAAGAAACACCTCGACGCCATCGCCAGGGCGGCCAGGGAATCGGACCGCGTCTATCTGGCGACCGACCCGGATCGAGAAGGCGAAGCGATCTCCTGGCATGTGCAGGAGATCCTGAAATCCAAGCGCGGCATGAAGGATCTCGACATCCAGCGGGTGTCGTTCAACGAGGTCACCAAGCGGGCGGTGCTGGACGCCGTCGCCAATCCGAGGCCGCTGCATACCGAATTGATCGAGGCCTATCTGGCCCGCCGGGCGCTCGACTATCTGGTCGGTTTCACACTGTCGCCGGTCCTTTGGCGCAAGCTGCCCGGATCGCGCTCCGCCGGCCGGGTACAGTCGGTGGCTCTGAAGCTTATCTGCGTGCGCGAGGCGGAAATCGAGGCCTTCCAGCCACGCGAGTACTGGACCATCGAGGCGCGCTTCAAGACGCTGGCCGGCGACGAGTTCACCGCCCGCCTCACCCATCTGGACGGCAAGAAGCTCGACAAGTTCGGCCTGCCCGACGAGGCCTCGGCCAAGCACGCCCTGGCGACGCTGGAACCGCTCGACTTCAAGATCGACGCGGTCGAGGCCAAGCAGGTGCGCCGCAACCCGTACCCGCCCTTCACCACCTCCACGCTGCAGCAGGAGGCCTCGCGCAAGCTCGGCTTCGGCGCCAGCAAGACCATGCGAACGGCACAGCGCCTGTATGAAGGCGTGGATATCGGCGGTGAGACGGTCGGGCTGATCACCTATATGAGGACCGACGGCCTGACGCTGGCCCAGGAGGCGCTGGTCGCCGCCCGCAATGAGATCGGCCAGCGTTACGGCAACCACTACCTGCCCGACGCACCCCGGGTTTACAAGAGCAAGGCCAAGAACGCCCAGGAAGCCCATGAGGCGATCCGGCCGACCGACCTTGGCCGTCATCCCGACAGCCTTCGCGGCCAGCTTGGCAGCGACGAGCAGCGGCTCTACGAGCTGATCTGGAAGCGCACCATGGCCTGCCAGATGGCCGCCGCCGTGATGGACCAGGTGGCGGTCGACATCGATGGCGGCAACGGCAAGGCGATGCTCCGCGCCACCGGATCGGTGGTCAAGTTCGACGGCTTCCTGAAAGTCTATGAGGAGGGCCGCGACGACCCGTCGGATGGTGACGACGATACCCAGCGCCGCCTGCCGCCGGTGAACCAGGGCGACCGGGTCGAGCGCACCGCCACCAAGGACGAGCAGCATTTCACCCAGCCGCCGCCGCGCTATTCCGAGGCCAGCCTGGTCAAGCGCATGGAGGAGTTGGGGATCGGCCGGCCGTCGACCTATGCCTCGGTGCTGCAGGTGCTGCAGGACCGCGACTATGTTCGCCTGGAGAAGCGCCGTTTCATTCCGGAGGACCGGGGACGGCTTGTGACGGCCTTCCTGACCAGCTTTTTCACCCGCTATGTCGAGTACGACTTCACTGCCAAGCTGGAAGACCAGCTCGACGACATCTCCGGCGGTCGGATCGACTGGAAGACGGTGCTCAGGGAGTTCTGGTCGGCCTTCTCCGCCGCTGTGGCGGAGACCAAGGACCTCAGCATCAGCCAGGTCATGGATGTGTTGGACGGCGATCTGGGGCCGCATTTCTTCCCGGCCGGCGAAAACGGGCACGACGCGCGCAAATGCCCGGCCTGCGAAGGCGGCCGGCTGGCCCTGAAGCTGGCCCGGAACGGCGCCTTCATCGGCTGCCAGAACTACCCGGAATGCCGCTTCACCCGTCCGCTGCAGGTGATGAGCGCCGATGCCGTCAACCAGGCTGCGGCGTTCCCGCGTACCCTGGGCGACGATCCTGTCACCGGGTTGCCGGTCAGCGTCCGCCAGGGTCCCTATGGCATCTATGTGCAGCTTGGTGACACCGAAGGCGACGAAAAGCCCAAACGGGTCTCGCTGCCCAAGGGCGAGTCGCCAGCGGAACTTGAGCTGGAGCGGGCGCTCGGCCTGCTCGCCCTTCCCAGGGAGGTCGGCCGCCACCCGGATTCCGGCGAGGCGATCACCGCCGGCATCGGACGCTTCGGGCCCTATCTGAAACACGGCAACGCTTACAAGTCGCTGACCGCCGACGAGGACATCCTGGCGATCGGCATGAACCGGGCTGTGGAGTTGCTGGCCAGCGCCAAGGCCAGGCCCAGCGCCGAGCCGGTGCGGACCCTGGGCGAGCATCCGGATGACGGCCAGTCGGTGGCCATCTTCAAGGGTCGCTATGGCCCCTATGTCCGGCACGGGCGGGTGATGGCGTCGCTGCGCAAGGGCCAGGAGATCGAGTCCGTGACCCTGGTGGAAGCGGTCGAGTTGATTGCCGCCAAGGCCTCGAAAGGCGGCAAGAAGCGCGTCAAGGGCGGCAAGACCGCCGCGAAGAAGACCGCGGCCAAGAAGCCGGCGGCCAAGACGGCCGCCAGGAAGGCGACAGCCAAGAAGGCGGCCGCCAAGAAGTCTGCCGGTAAATCCCCACCCCGCCATTCGGCGGCCGGAGACTAGGCGCACCTTGCCCAAGGCCAAGAAGAGCCCCTTCCCCACCAAGGAACAGATCGCCGCGTTCATTCGCGAGAGCCCCACCCCGGTCGGCAAGCGGGAGATCGCACGCGCCTTCCGGATCAGCGGATCGGACCGGGTTGCCTTGAAGGAGATCCTCAAGGACTTGCAGGCCGACGGTACGGTAGAACGCGGCCGCGGCCGGCGCGTCGCGGTCCCGGGCGGACTTCCGGAAGTCACGGTCGTGCTGATCGAAGGTGTCGACGCCGATGGCGAGGTGCTGGCGCGGCCGGCGCAATGGAAGGGCGAAGGCAGGCCGCCGCGCATCTACATGGCGCCGGAACGGCGGGGCCATCCGGCGCTGGGCAAGGGCGACCGCGCCCTGGCGCGGCTGAGTCGCAACCCGGATGGCAGCTACGCCGGGCGCACCATGCGCAAGCTGGGCGCGGCAACTGCCGACCGCCTGGTCGGGGTGTTTCGCCGAAAGCCCGGCGGCGGCATCGTCGAGCCGGCCGACAAGCGCCGCAAGGACAGCCTGTTCGTGGCCGAGGAGGATTGCGGCGACACCGCCGATGGCGAGCTGGTGATCGCCGAGATGCCGCCCGGCGCCCGGTTTGGACCGCGCCGCACACTGATTGTCGAACACCTGGGCGATTCCGCGCATCCCCGATCGGTCAGCCTGATCGCGCTGCACGGCGCCGGCATTCCGACCGTATTCCCGGAAAAGGCGGTGCGCCAGGCCGGAGCCGCCAAGCCGATGCCGCTGGGCAAGCGCGTCGATCTGCGCACTTTGCCGCTGGTCACCATCGATGGCGCGGATGCCCGCGATTTCGACGATGCGGTGTGGGCGGAACCGGACCCCGAGACTCAGGGCGGCTGGCATCTGGTGGTGGCCATTGCCGATGTCGCCGCCTATGTGCCGGCGGGATCGGATTTGGACCGCGAAGCCTTCAAGCGGGGCAACAGCTGCTATTTCCCGGATCGGGTGGTGCCGATGCTGCCCGAGGCGCTGTCCAACGGTTTGTGCTCACTGCGGCCGGACGAGGATCGCGCCTGCCTCGCCGCCCATCTGTGGATCGACGGCAATGGTCGCCTCAAGCGGCACCGTTTCGAGCGCGCGCTGATGCGTTCGACCGCACGGCTCACCTACGAGCAGGTTCAGGCGGCGCGCGACGGCAAGCTTGACGATCGGACGGAACCGCTCCTGGATCCGGTGATCGCGCCTCTCTACGGCGCGTTCCAGGCGCTGATGGCCGACCGCACCAAACGCGGCACCCTGGATCTTGACCTGCCAGAACGGCGAATCGAGTTGGATGACGACGGCGCAGTCACCGGCATTGCCGCGCGCAGCCGGCTCGACAGCCACCGGCTGATCGAAGAATTCATGATCACCGCCAATGTGGCCGCGGCCACAACGCTGCAGGACAAGGCGCTGCCGGCCCTGTACCGGGTCCACGACAGCCCCGATCAGGCCAAGGTGGCGGCTTTGAGCGAATTCCTGGAGCCGATGGGCTACCGGATCGCCAAGGGCCAGGTCATCCGTCCCCGGGTATTCACCCAGATCCTGCAACGCGCCCGTGGCAAGCCCGAGGCCCAGGTGATCAACGAGATGGTCCTGCGCAGCCAGTCGCAGGCGGTCTACCAGACGGCGAATATCGGCCATTTCGGGCTCGCCCTCTCGCGCTACGCCCATTTCACCTCGCCGATCCGCCGTTATGCAGACCTGACCGTGCATCGGGGATTGATCCGGCTGCTTGGGCTGGGCGATGACGGCGCCAATGAGGAGGAGTTGGGACGGCTGGCGGAGATCGGCGAGCACATCTCGTTCACCGAGCGCCGTGCGGCAGCGGCGGAACGCGACGCAGTCGATCGCTATACCTCTGCGTTCCTTGCCGACCGGGTCGGGCGGGACTTCGCCGGTCGCATCAGCGGCGTCACCCGGTTCGGCCTGTTCGTAACCATGGCAGAGTCCGGTGCTGACGGGCTCGTACCGATCGGCACCTTGCCGGAGGACTATTACGAGCATGATTCGCGCCGCCACGCCCTTGTCGGGCGCCGCTGGGGCCGTGAATTCCATCTCGGAGCCTCGGTGCGGGTGCGGCTGGTCGAGGCCGATCCGCTGACCGGCAGCACGATCCTGCACCTTACCGGAGAGTCCGACGGGGCAGAGGTCCCGTGGCTGCGCGGAGCGGCCAAGACCGGCCGGGCAAAGCCAGCCGGCAAACGCCCGGCGCAGCGCAAGCATGGGCGCCGCAAGCGGTGACGGAATTTCGACACCGGCGATGCAGGCTCGGTCCCGCCACGATTTCGCCGCGACCGGCGTCTTTAATCCGTGCTAAGGACCCTGAGGTACAATCGATTTGGCGGGCCATCTCCGCCGGTTCCGGAACCGGCGATAGGCCCGCAAGTCATTTTGTTGGAACCGACCCATGATTCAGCCGCCGAAATCGGAAGCTCGTACGCGCAGGGCCGGAATTGCGGTCGGTATCCTGCTGCTGGGGGCCTGCGCGACCAGCGCGCCCAATTCGGCTCTGGTGGAAACCGATGGACCGCTGCGGGCCTCGGTCTTTTCCGAGGGCTATGACAGCATCTCCGATTTCTATCTGCGACGGCTCGATCTCGGCGACCTGACGGTTGACGGGCTGGGCGGGCTGTCGGCGATTGACGAACGCCTGGGGGCGGCCCGCCAGGACGACACGGTGCAGGTCCTCTCCGAAGGTGTGGTGGTTGGCGAATTTCCGGCGCCGGCGCCGCGGAACCATTATGCCTGGGCAAGTCTGACCGTCGCCGCTGTGGCCAACGCGCAAACCGTTTCGCCGGATCTCGAGGAGTCCACGCCGGAGGAGATCTATGACGCGATCTACACCGCGATCGCCGAAACGCTGGACGATTATTCCCGGTACTCCAATGCCGAGAAGGCGCGACAGGAGCGCGCCTTCCGCGAAGGCTATGGCGGCATCGGGCTGCTGCTCAATCTGGACGATGCCGGTCGGGCGCTGATCGAGGAGGTCTTCGAGGAGGGTCCTGCCGGCCGCGCCGGGGTCGCCGCCGGCGAACTGATCGTCGCCGTCGACGGCGACGATACCGCCGACTGGACCCTGGAGAAGCTCGGCTCGCGGCTGCGCGGCCTGGCCGGGACCGAGGTCCGGGTCTCCCTGCTGGCCACTGACGGGATCGTACGGACACTGACCCTCAGACGCGAGCGGGTGATCCCCAATGTCATCAGCTCGCGGGTCGAGGACGACACGGTGATCGTCCGAGTCTCCCGATTCAACGCATCGACCAAGGAAAACCTGGAAGACAGCCTGACCGAGGGGCTCGACAGTCTGGAGGGCCGCGCCCGCGGGGTCATTCTGGACCTGCGGGGCAATCCCGGCGGCCTTCTGGGCCAGGCGATCAATGTCGCCGACCTGTTCATCCCCAGCGGGCGCATCATCGCGACCCGGGGCCGGCACCCCGACAGCCTGCAGCATTTCGACGCCGACAGTGAAGACCTGGCGCACGGCCTGCCGATGGTGGTGCTGGTCGACGGCCGCTCCGCCTCGGGCGCCGAGGTCGTCGCCGCCGCGATGCAGGATAGCGGCCGGGCCGTCCTGGTCGGCGCATCCTCGTTCGGCAAGGGCAGCGTGCAGCGCGTCATTCGGCTGGACAATGACGGCGAGTTGTATCTGACCTGGAGCCGCATCTATGCCCCGTCCGGCTATACCCTGCATCGCCAGGGGGTGATGCCGACGATCTGCACCAGCGGACCGTTCACCGACCCGGACGAGTTGATCGGCCTGTTCCGCAATGGCGACATCACGCTGACGCCGCGCCTGGCAAATTACCGGTTCGCCGCGCCGGATGACGAAGAAGCCCTGGAAGCCCTTCGCCAGGCCTGCCCCTGGCAGGACCATGACGAGGATCTGGACATAGCGGTCGCGCATCGCGTCATCGAAGACAGTGCGCTCTATGCCGAGGCACTGGCGGCCTTTGGCCAGGGATCCCTGGCGCAACGCTGAGGCCGGCCCGGTCCTTCCCCGCTTCCGGTTACCTTGACAGGGGCGTTCCGCACGCTATGGTGCGCGCCCGACGCAAAACACTCATGAACGCGACCGGCCGGCGAACCGACCGACCCGCAGCACAGGACTCCGCGCGATGGCGAAATCGAACACGCTGAAGATCCGCATGAACAGCACCGCGGATACCGGATTCTTCTATGTCACCAAGAAGAACCCGAAGACGACGACCGAGAAGCTGGTCATGAAGAAATACGACCCGGTCGCGCGCAAGCATGTCGAATTCAAGGAAGGCAAGATCAAGTAGCCGGCGCACAGAGCCGAGCAGGCAGGGCCGCGCTGATGCGCGGCCTTTTTTGTGCCCGGATTGATACGTGCACGGTCCGCATTCCGCAGACCAATTCCAGCCGCCGCTGAGCCAGGTCAATGAAAAACGGGCGCCTATCCTCTATGGCTTTTCCAGGCAATAAGTACAGGCGCGCGCCATGAGCGTTTCGCCGAGCAATGGAGGATTTGCGATGACTTCCAAGCTCACATACCCCCGCCCGATCCGAGCGCAACCATCCACCGAGCCGCCCCCGGCCGGATCCGGAACGATCGCTCAGCTACAGCAGGAGGCGTCGGTCTCCAACAATCCAAGGGAACGAGACCGGTTCGAGCGCGAGCAAACCGAGCAAATCCGGCAACGCGCGGCACCAAGCATTCCGGCGACCCCGCTTGGCGAACGGATGGCAACACCCTCCCAGGTTAGAAGCGGCCGGGCCACGGCGATCCCGGCAGCACCGCGTCCGAGGGCAACTCAGTCGGTATCCACAACGGACAGCGTGCCCACTACCGATGCGCCTGTACGCGGTGCGGCCATTGCGGCTCGGCTACCGCGAGGGATGGATCATGCAAGGCCGGCCGCGGCCCAACGGAACGCCGCAGGTGCAGCGACGGACGCTGCCCGTCGCTCCAGTTCCCAGACCGCCACCGGCCCCGGGCAATAGAGCATCACTACCAGCGGAATCGTCCGGACCGTCGCGGCGAAATCGGGCTGAACCGTGCGACTCCTCAGCACGGTACTAGCGCATCGGGAAGGCTCTTGGGATGTGTTCGGGATCGCCGAGCACGCCGACCGACACCGCGGTTCAGCCGATGGCGGCCAGGATGTCCGGGGGCAATTCGTCCAGGCCTTCGGCAACCACCCGGTTGCGGCCGGTCTTCTTGGCGTCATAGAGGCAGTCGTCGGCGCGCTTGATCAGGCTGTCGGCCTGTTCGGCAGCGTCTTCCGTCGCCGCCACGCCGAGGCTGATCGTAATGCTGATCTTGCCCTTTTCGTGCGTCACCTTGAACGGCTTCTCGGCGATCGTCAGGCGCAGCCGCTCCGCGACCATTGCCGCCGCCTCCACGGAGGCATCGGGCATGATGATGACGAATTCCTCGCCGCCGATGCGCGCGATCATGTCGAAGTTGCGCAGGTTCCGGCTGACCCGGTTGGCCAGTTCCTTCAGCACCTCGTCTCCAACCTGGTGGCCATAATTGTCGTTGGTGTGCTTGAAGAAATCGACATCGAACAGGATCGCCGCCACCGGCTTGTGGGTCTCGGCGATGCGCCCGATGATCCGCGATAGATGGGCATTGAGATAGCGCCGGTTGAACAGCCCTGTGAGGCTGTCGGTCAACGCCATCGACAGGCTGTCCTCGTAATTCTGCCGCAGGCGGTCCTGATAGCGCTTGCGACGCACCTGGGTGCGTACCCGCGCCAGTAGTTCGTTGCGGTCCAGCGGGCGCACCAGATAGTCGTTGGCGCCGAGTTCCAGCCCCTTGGCGATGCGCGGCAGATCGCCATCGCTGCACATCAGCAGGATCGGCGTCTGGCGGGTCGCCTCATGGCTGCGCAGATGTGAGCAGAGCCGGAGCGAATCCTCCTCGATCATCGACATGCTGATGATGACCAGTTCGTAATCCGTCTTCAGCGCGGCATCCAGCGCCGCCTTGCCGACATCCTGGGTTTCCAGCGTCTTGCAGATCGGCTTCAGGGTCTCGACGATCTTCTCGATCTCGATGTCGCAATCGTCGACCACCAGGATATGGGCGTCTTCTGCGGATTCGGCCTGCTCCGAGGCTTCCTTGGCCAGCACACCCAACTCGCCGGATGTCGTCTCACGCTGCCGCCACTCATCCATCATCATCTTCAGCCGCACCAGCGACCGGACACGCGAGAACAAGGCGATGTCATTGACCGGTTTGGTGAGGAAGTCGTCGGCGCCGGCTTCCAGGCCGCGCACCCGATCGGCGGTGTCACTGAGCGCCGTGACCATGACCACAGGGATGTGCATGGTCTTCTTGTCGGCCTTGAGCTTCTGGCAGACCTCGAAGCCGTCCATACCGGGCATCATGACGTCGAGAAGAATGATGTCCGGAGCATCCGCCTCGGCGCGCTCCAGGGCCTGGGCGCCGTTCGACGCGGTAATGACCTCGAAATACTCGTGCGTGAGTTTCGCTTCGAGCAATTTGACGTTCGGCAGAACGTCGTCGACCACCAGGACCCGTGCGGACATTTGTCTCTTGTGTCTCTAGCTCAGATACCGCTTCACAGTGTCGAGGAACTTCGCGATCGATATCGGCTTCGCGATGTAATCCTCGCAACCCCCTTCGCGTATCTTTTCTTCGTCCCCTTTCATCGCGAACGCAGTGACCGCGATCACGGGGATCCGTTTTAGATCATCGTCCTCTTTGATCCATTTTGTCACCTCCAACCCGGAAACCTCCGGAAGTTGGATGTCCATGAGTATGAGATCGGGTTTCTCCTGGCGCGCAATCTTCAGCGCTTCCATGCCATCCCGGGTCTGCAAGGTCGCGTATCCGTGCGCCTCCAGCAGATCGTGAAAGAGCTTCATGTTGAGCTCGTTGTCCTCGACGATAAGGACGGTCTTCGCCATCGCCTGGTCCTTATCTGCCGCGGCTGCGGAACTCATGGATGGTGACATTGCGGTTGTCCCCCCTTTCGCTGAACATCGCCCGACCCGGTGGTCCGGGTTACACTGACGACCGACACATGGCCGGTTTATCAATATTTGGTTAACAAATTGTCACCGCCGGCCCGACCGCTGGCCATACCAGCGCTGTAAATCGAGGTCGAGGCATGCCGCCCACCGGGCTCTGCCGGGATTGCGGAACGATATGGGATATGCCGCCGGCCGGCGGCCGGTGCGCAGTCTGCAATTCGCCACGGCAGATCGGACATCCGGAACTCCACTCACTGACCATTGCCCATCTGGACTGCGACGCCTTCTACGCGACGGTGGAGAAACGTGAACGCCCGGACCTGGCGGACAAGCCGGTGATCATCGGCGGCGGCAAGCGCGGTGTCGTATCGGCCGCCTGCTATGTAGCCAGAATGTATGGGATACGCTCCGCAATGCCGATGTTCAAAGCGCTGGCGGCGTGCCCGGATGCCACGGTCATCCGCCCGAATATGAAGCAATACACTGAAATCGGCCGACAGGTGAGGGAATTGATGCAATCGGCCACACCTTTGGTGGAACCGGTGTCGATAGACGAGGCATTCCTTGACCTTACCGGCACAGAGGCACTGCACGGCGGCAGTCCGGCGGCGACCTGCGCCCGGCTTGTCGGGCGAATCGAACGCGAAATCGGAATCACCGTGTCGATCGGTCTCAGCTACAACAAGTTCCTTGCCAAGCTTGCGTCGGATCTGGACAAGCCGCGCGGGTTTGCGGTGATCGGCCGAGCCGAGGCGATGGATTTTCTGGCCGGGCGACCGGTCAGCCTGATCTGGGGGGTCGGAAAGGCGTTGCACACCAGGCTGGCCGGCGACGGGATCCGTACGATCGGCCAGCTCAGGGACAGTGACGAGGCTTCGCTTATGGCGCGCTACGGCGTCATCGGCCGCCGCCTGTGGCGCTTCGCACATGGCCAGGACGAGCGCGCCGTCGAGCCGGGCAGTCCGATGAAGAGCATCTCCTCGGAGACGACATTCAATGAAGACATCGCCGCGCTGGATACCCTGCGTCGGCGACTCTGGCCGCTTTGCGAGACGGTCTCTCGCCGGATGAAGTCGAAGCGCGTCGCGGCGCGTACAGTGGTGCTGAAGCTGAAGACCGATCGCTTCCGCATCCTGACCCGCAGCCAAAAACTGCCGGCGCCGACCCAGCTTGCGGAAAACCTCTATCACACCGCCCTGACGCACCTTGCGGCGGAGGCCAACGGCACGCGATTTCGATTGATCGGTATCGGCGGATCGGATCTGGTACCCGGCGACCTGGCCGACCCGCCCGATCTGCTCGACCCCGGCCTCGCACGTCGGCGCAAGGTCGAGGAGGCAATCGATTCGGTTCGCGCCAAGATGGGCGATGACGCCATCGCCAAGGGTCGCGGCCTTTTCGGGAAGCCGCGTTAGTGGGCGAGTCCCAAGTCGCGTTCGGGATTACTGTCGATAACGGACGGCCGGATCAGCAATCGGACGGGTCGATTGCTTCGATGTCCAGTAGGGTCGCACGTACGACGAAATCGCCGTAGTTGATCAGCATCCCGTCGAAAACACCATTGTCGTACAAGGTAAGGGACAATTCGTAGGTCGGCTCCGATGTCGGTTCCGTCATCGAGAAAAAGGCCAGTTGAACCGGCCAGGACGGCCGCTGCAGAAGCACGTTGTCCGCATCAGAGGCCGGCTGGCGATCGCCTATCACGGCGCTGATCTCGCTCAGCGCGTCCAGCTCGGACCCGTCGAACAATGTGGCGATGAAAAATCGCTGCCCGGACTCGGCTTCGTCGAGAAGGCGCAAGGTATGCGCGGTCGGAAACAGCGTCCCGTTCGGCAGACGCCCCTCCTGGTCCGACGGCAGGCGGAACTCCACCGTACCGGAACCGTCGGTAGCGATGTGGGCGATGCCGCGCACCTCATCATCGGCCATGTCGCCGGTCACGTTGCGGACACTGAAATTGAAATCGCGCCCGTCCTTGGACTCCCACGTGGCGTAGGTCATGCGTTGCTCGACCTCACCACCCTCGGCAAAGATGTAATTGGTGCGGTATCGCTGTTCGACGGTCCAGCCGTCGCAGCTGTCCTCCCAGATGAAGAGCATCTGGCCACCCACATCGCTGACCTGCGAGCCCACCCGGGCGGAGGCCAGATCAAGCTCGTAGATGGCTCGGTGCGGAGCAATCTCCCAAGCATCCGACGGCGTCGCCGCAAGAACTCCGGCGGCGAGTGCGATCAGTGCGGGTCGCGCGGCGAGAACGGTCAAAATTGCCTCCAGGAAAACCCGGCTCAGACTGGCCGATGATTATTGAAACATAGTGAACCAGCCGCATACAGAAAGCTCGTGGATTGCGGTTTTTGTGAGAAATCCGGGCCGGGGATCCGGCAATCCTTGCCGCCGGCGCCAGCGACCCGGCAACGTTTGCCAGACCGGACAAACTAAACCCGCTCATCTCTGCGACTATTATTGTTATAAATCAACCGGTTATTCAATCCGGTCTGCCTTGGCACACGGCATGCAGCCAGAACCGGCATTGATCCATCGCCCATGGCAAGAGGATACCGGTCACCATGGCATCGCCGCTCCGCCAGATCACCCAGTCCGACGCCTTTGTCGACGACCCCGCGCCCTTGAAGGCCGCGCTTCTCAACCTGACCGGCGCCATCCAGGACGGATCGGGGCCTGCTGCCTCGTTCCTGGTGCGCCACGCCCTTGAGCTGGTGCGCGAAGCCGAGACGGTGCTGACCGCCCAGCGCCGGCGCATCGCCCAGCTGGAGCGGCTGAGCGCCACCGACGACCTGACGGGTCTAGAAAACCGGCGCGGCTTCATGGACCATCTGCGGCGTCACCTGGCGGCCGCCCGGCGGCATGGCGAGACCGGCGTGCTGGCCATGTGCGACCTGGACGGGTTCAAGCAGGTCAACGACATGCACGGCCATCCGGCCGGTGATGCCACCCTGCGCCGGTTCGCGGAGCTGCTGCGCCGAAACGTCCGGGAGACCGACGTGATCGCGCGCCTGGGCGGCGACGAATTCGCAATCCTGCTGACCCGGTGCGATATCGACGGGGGCCTTGCCAAGATCGCCGCGCTGCAGGCAATGGCCGATGTCGAGACTCTGGGCTGGGACGGCACGGCAATTGCGATGCATGCCAGCTTCGGCGGCGCCCCCTATCGCAGCGGTGCCCAGGCCGAGGATCTGATCGCCGCAGCAGACGCCGAGCTCTATCGCGGCAAGGCCGATCGGCGCAGCCGCTCTCGCGGCTAGGTCAGGATGATTCGAAGCCGACCCGGGTTCAAATCTGATTCCCGTACTATTCCAATGTGTTAGTGGATGACTCAGAGATGAGGTCAAGCGACTTCATCTCATTGTGCTCCCGGAATGCGCCTTCAACAGGCTGTCCTAATCCGTCGCCTGCTTCTTGATTGGCGGCAGGTCGGGCTTGATGTGCAGTTCCTTCATTCGGGGGCGCTCGACCTCGGCCGGAGCCTGCATCATCAGATCCTCGGCCCGCTGGTTCATCGGAAAGGCGATGATCTCGCGGATGTTCGGTTCGTCGGCCAGCAGCATGACGATCCGGTCGATACCCGGAGCCGAGCCGCCATGGGGCGGCGCGCCGAACTTGAGTGCCGAGAGCATGCCGCCAAAGCGCGCCTCAAGAACGTCGGGCTCATAGCCGGCGATGCCGAAGGCCTTGTACATGATCTCCGGCCGGTGGTTCCGGATGGCGCCGGAGGACAGCTCCACACCATTACAGACGATGTCGTACTGGTAGGCCTTGATTTCCAGCGGGTCCATCGTCTCCAGTGCCTCTAGACCGCCCTGGGGCATGGAGAACGGGTTGTGGCTGAAATCGACCTGGCCGCTATCCTCGTCCAGCTCGAACATAGGAAAATCGACGATCCAGCAGAATTCGAACCGGTCGCGGTCGATGACTTCCATGTCCTCGGCGATCTTGGTCCGGGCCTGGCCGGCCATCTTCTCCGCCGCCGGCTTCTTGTCGCAGACGAAGAAGACAGCGTCGCCGTCTTCCAGACCGGCGGCTTCGCGTAGCGCCTGCTGCGCCGCCTCGGGCACGAATTTGGCGATCGGCCCCTTGCCCTCGCCACCGGCGAACAGGATGTAGCCTAGGCCGGGTGCCCCCTCGCCCTGCGCCCAGGCATTGAGCTTGTCGAAGAAGCTGCGCGGCCGGTCCGCGACCTTTGGCGCACGAATGGCCCGCACCACGCCACCCTTGGCGATAACGCCCTTGAAGGCGCGGAATTCGACATCGTCGCGGGCGAAGACCTCGGTCACGTCGGAGACCACCAGCGGATTTCGCAGATCCGGCTTGTCAGTGCCGTATCGCAGCATCGCCTCCTCATGGGGAATGCGCGGAAACGGTGCCGGGCTCACAACGCGCTTGGCGTCGTTGAATTCGGCGAACTCCTCGAAGACGCCGTGCAAAACCGGCTCGAGGGCCGCGAAAACATCCTCCTGGGTTACGAAGCTCATCTCGAAATCGAGCTGATAGAACTCGCCCGGCGAGCGGTCGGCGCGGCTGTCCTCGTCCCGGAAGCACGGCGCGATCTGGAAATACCGGTCGAACCCGGCCATCATCAGCAGCTGCTTGAACTGCTGCGGCGCCTGCGGCAAGGCGTAGAATTTGCCCGGATGCAGCCGGCTCGGCACCAGGAAATCGCGGGCCCCCTCGGGGCTGGTGGCGGTCAGGATCGGGGTCTGGAACTCGACGAAACCCTGTTCGATCATACGCCGCCGGATTGATGAGATGACGCTTGAGCGCAACACGATATTGCGCTGCATCTTCTCCCGCCTGAGGTCGAGATAGCGGTAACGGAGACGGATCTCTTCGCCATAGTCGGAGTCGGAATTCACCTGCAGAGGCAGCGTTTCGGCGGTCGACTGGACCGCGATCCCCTCAACTTTCACCTCGATGCGGCCGGTCGGCAGCTTGTCGTTGATCGTGTCCTCGGTGCGCATCGCCACCGGCCCGGTGACGGTCACCACACTCTCCAGACGGGCCGCCTCGGCAGCCGCGAAATGCGGGCTGGACGCGTCGATGACGCATTGCGTCAGGCCGAAATGATCACGCAGGTCAACGAACAGCAGGTTGCCGTGGTCGCGCTTGCGATGGACCCAGCCCGACAGCCGCACGGCCTCGCCGGCATTGCTGTCGCGCAATTCGCCACAGGTGTGGGTGCGGTAGGGATGCATGGGTGACGGATCCTTTGGCATCGCGCGCCGGCTCGCTGTGTATTGCGGAGAGGCCGATCACGCGGTGGCAATCGGCGCGCAAAAGCACACCGAAGGCCGCGGCTTGTCAAGAATCCTGTCTGTTCAGCCATAAGTCCGCCATCAGACTTGGGCCTCCCGGGAACCAGTGAACCGCTTCGCCGGAAGGCGGGGGCTCTTTGTCCAACGGCGAAGTCCGGAGAGCTGCCGGAGCCTTGAAGCCCTGGTTCGTTGAGCGGCATCACGTGCCGGCCGATCGGGGAGTGCTCCAGCCTTCCGGCAACGACGGACCCGGGGGAAGTCATCGTAACCGCTGTCGACGACATGGTCTTGCGACCATCGCGGGCTGAACCGCTGAACCGCTCGGAAAATCTCCGCTCTCGCGAATTTGGCGCCCGGCCTCTGCTGCGGCCGAAAGCAGGTTTGTCCGCCGCATCCGGCCATGGTAAAGACCGCTATGGCCGACCACCCCCGCATGATTGTCGATTCCCAGGACTGTGCCGAGTTTTGCAGACGCCAGGCGAAAGCCGGCTTCGTGGCGGTCGATACCGAGTTCATGCGCGAGAACACCTATTGGCCGAAGCTCTGCCTGGTGCAGGTCGGAGGGCCGGACGAGGCCGCCGCAATCGATCCGCTGGCGGACGGCATGGACCTGGCGCCTCTTTTCGAACTACTTGCAGACTGTACGGTTCTCAAGGTCTTCCACTCCGCCCGGCAGGATATCGAGATCTTCGTAAATCTGACCGGGTCGGTGCCGGAGCCGCTGTTCGACACCCAGGTTGCCGCCATGGTCTGCGGCTTCGGCGATTCGGTTGGATACGAGACGCTGGTCAACCGCCTGGCCGGCAAGCGCATCGACAAGACATCTCGGTTCACGGATTGGTCGCGCCGTCCGCTGACCGACAAGCAGCTTCGTTACGCTCTGGCCGATGTGATCCATCTGCGGTCGATCTACGACAAGCTGGGTCGGCAGTTGGCCGACAGCAAGCGCGAGCATTGGCTGGCCGAGGAGATCGCAATCCTGGTCGATCCGGACACCTACCGGGTCGAACCCGAGGCGGCGTGGGCGCGGATCAAGACGCGCTCGACGGACCCGAAATTCCTTGCCCGCCTGCGTGAGTTGGCGGCATGGCGAGAACGCGAAGCGCAGAAGCGGGATCTTCCGCGCGGCCGCCTGTTGCGGGATGACGCCCTGCTTGAGATCGCTGCCCATTCGCCACGCACGGTCGACGAGCTGGCGCGCACCCGCGGGCTGAGCCGCAGCATGGCCCAGGGCTGGCAGGGAACCGGCCTGCTGAAGGCCGTGGAGGACGGGCTGGCGACGCCGCCGGAAGACCGGCCCAAGGCCCGCGCCCGCTTCGTTGCGCCGCCGGGACTCGGCCCGATCGTCGAGTTGCTTCGGGTGTTGCTGAAGATGAAGTGCGACAGCGACGGCGTCGCCCAGAAGCTGGTAGCCAACGCCAGCGACCTGGAACAGGTCGCCGCCGACGACAACGCCGATGTGCCGGCGCTGAGAGGCTGGCGACGCGAATTGTTCGGCAATGACGCGCTGGCGCTGAAGCATGGCGAAATCGCCCTGGCCATCAACGGCAACCGGGTGAGCACGGTTCAAATCCCGGGGCGGGCGGGCAAGAGCGCAGCCGATTAGCGCATTATCCGCTTACGCGGGATTTGCACCGGTTGGCTCCAACCTGCTCTGACCGATCAAGATCGTTCGATCTCACCCGACCTTGGTATGGGCCGTCTGGTCCTGGATCGCGACGCGGCTCTTAAGTCCGAGAATCTTCGCCACCGCCTCCAGTCGTCGGGCAACCGCGTCGCCATCCAACGCCTGCTGATCTGTTGGCAGCCACAGCACAAGCGCATCGTCCATCCGCTCCAGCCGCGTGCTGTCCAGCAGGCTGGTGGCGCCGCCCGTCAGGTCCTGGGCGAGCCTGAGCGTGCTTCCCAGCAGCCGGGCGCGCTCGATCTCATCGGGCGACAGCACCCAGTCCGCCGCCCTTGACAGCCGATCGTTGATGACACCGCCGTAGCGCGCATAGAGGGTCGCCGCCAGGAATACCCGCTCGACGTGGTCGATGCCCACAACCGCCATGCGCAAGGTGCGCAGATAGGCGTGCTCGGCACGGTAGTCGGGATGTTCTGCCCAGCAGAAATCGCTCAGCAGGCAGGCCGCCTCGCGCAGCCGGGCCGCGGCCGGGGTCTCGCCGACAAACAGCGATCGTGTCCAGCGCGCAATCCCGGTGGCCTCGCCGAATCGGTCCAGCCGGCGGGCGATCTCCGAACAGGTATGCAGCAGCGGATCGGATGACCGGTCCTTTTCCGACAACTGATCGAACAGATGACCCTCGCGCAACCCATAGGCGGAGAACACGACCTCCGACGGCGCCATGGCATCGAGAAGCGATTCCAGCACCAGTGCCGCGTAGGGGAGCGTGTCGAGGCGTCGCTTGTTGACCGCAGGCAGGCGGTTCAGCGAGGCCTTGCCCTGGCTCGCAATCAGGCTGGCAAGCTGCCTCACCTCGGCACCCGGCACGGAATATTGATGGATCACATGCACCGGATAGCGGGTCTTTGCCATATGGACCTTGGCCAGCGAGCGCCAGGCACCGCCGACCGGATAGAAGGTGCGGCCGCGATAAGCCGACAGCCAGTCCTGCCCTTCGAACGCCTTGTCGACCAGCGCGCGGAGATCCGATCGGCTTTTCTTGCCGACCATCAGCCGAAACGGTCCCAGTGGCAGCGTCACCTGGTTGCCGATAGCTTCGCGATCGAGCGCCACCAGTTCCAGGGAACCGCCGCCGAGATCGCCCATCACCCCGTCCGCGCCGGGGGTGCCCGACAGAACACCCATGGCCGACAGCCTCGCTTCCTCGGCCCCGCTGATCGTGGTGACGCCGAGACCGCAGCGGCGCCTGACCTCGGACACGAACGCCTTGCCGTCCTTCGCCTCGCGCACGGCGGCGGTGGCAATCACGTCGACATGGCGAACGCCCATGCCATCGATCAGACGCCGGAACCGCGCCAGATTGTGCAGCGCCATCTCGCGGCCTTCGGGGTGAAGCCGGCCACTCTGCGCCAGTTCGCGACCCAGACCGCACAGGACCTTTTCGTTGAGGATCGGCATCGGCGCCCGGCTCAACCGGTCATAGACGACGACACGGATCGAGTTCGAGCCGATATCGACCACCGCGACGCGGCCCGAACGGGCGCGGGCGATCGAGCGGATACGGCGGGCCGTCAGCACTTATGCGGCACTGGGCATGGGCGGGCCCGTCAGCTTTGGATCTTCAGCACCAGACGCGGCGCCCTTTTCGGGTCCTTCAGGGCGCTGCCGCGTCCCGAAAGGCTGGGGTTGGTCATGAAGTACCGGTGGGCGCTGAACGCGTCCTCCGGCGCTTCCAGACGCTTGTACGATCCATCGGCCGACAATGTCCAGGTGCTGGTCTCGTCGCGCAGATTGGCGACCATGATTTCCTCGATCACCTGCCGGTGCACGGTCGGGTTCTCGATCGGCACCAGGGTCTCGATACGACGATCGAAGTTGCGTTCCATCCAGTCGGCGGAGGAGATGAACACCTTGGCCTTGGCGGACGGCAGCTTGGTGCCGTTGGCGAAACAGACGATCCGGGAATGCTCGAGGAACCGGCCGACGACGCTCTTCACCCGGATGTTGTCCGACAGTCCGGGTACGCCGGGCCTGAGACAGCAGATGCCGCGGATCACCAGATCGATCTGCACGCCCGCCTGGGAAGCGCGGTACAGCCACTCGATCAGCTCGTCATCGACCAGCGAATTCAGCTTCGCCCACATCTGCGCCGGTTTGCCCATTTGGGCATTGTCCATTTCCGCCTGGATCAGTTCGACCAGGGTGTCGCGGATCTGCAACGGTGCGATCTTCAAGGTGTCCATATGCGCCGGCGGGGCATAGCCGGTCATATAATTGAACATCGCGGCCGCGTCGTGGCACATGCGCGCATCGCAGGTGAAATAGCTGAGGTCGGTATAAACCTTCGCCGTGATCGGGTGATAGTTGCCGGTGCCGTAATGCACATAGGGCCTCAGGCCGCCCTGCTCGCGCCGCACCACCAGCGACACCTTGGCGTGCGCCTTCAGATTGAGGAAGCCGTACACTACCTGGCAACCGGCCCGTTCCAGGTCGCGGGCCCAACGGATGTTGGCCTCTTCGTCGAAGCGGGCCTTGAGCTCCACCATGGCGGTGACCGACTTGCCGGACTCCGCCGCCTCGATCAGGGCCTGGATGATCGGCGAATTCTTCGAGGTCCGGTACAGGGTCTGCTTGATCGCAACGACGTCCGGGTCCCGGGCCGCCTGGCGCAGGAACTGAACCACCACGTCGAAGCTCTCATAGGGGTGGTGGACGATGAAATCCTTGGCGCGGATGGCAGCGAAGCAATCGCCGCCGAAATCGCGGAGACGCTCGGGAAAGCGGGCGTTGTAAGGCTTGAAAACCAGCTCGGGACGGTCGTCCACGATGATCTCGCTGGTGTCCGCAAGCCCGATCAGCCCGTCGAGCCGGAAGACGTCCTCTTCGGCGGCGCCAAGTTCCTTGCGGACGAAGTCGCGCAGGGGCTCGGGCATCGACGAATCGACGGAGAGCCGGATGACACTGCCCCGGCGCCGTCGCTTCAACGCGGTCTCGAAGGTCTTGACCAGATCTTCGGCTTCCTCGTCGATCTCCATCTCGCTGTCGCGAATGACCCGGAACCCGCCATGGTCCAGTGTCGCGAAGCCCGGGTACAGGCGGTCGAGGAACATCAGGATGACATCCTCGATCAATACGAATCGGACATCGTCGCCGGGCAGGCTGACAAAGCGGTCGAGCTGGCCGGGGATCGGCACCAGGGCGTAAAGCTCCCGGTCCTCCTGCCGATTGAACATCTGCAGCGCCAGGCTGAATCCGCGATTTGGGAGGAACGGGAACGGATGCGCCGGGTCGATGGCGAGTGGCGTCAGGATCGGGAAGATCTCACCGACGAATGTGCGCTCCAGCCATTCACGGTCGGCCTTGTCGAGCCCATTGGGATCGACCACCGAGATGCCGACCTCCCGCAATTCCAGGCGCAGCGACTGCCAGCAGGCCTGCTGATCGTCCATCAACTCGGTGACCATGGCGTTGATCTCGGCGAGCTGCTGCGACGGCGTCAGCCCGTCTGCGCTCGGCGTCTTGACGCCCATGCTGACCTGCGCCTTCAGCCCGGCGACCCGGACCATGTAGAACTCGTCCAGATTGCTAGCCGATATCGACAGGAACCGGACCCGCTCGAGCAACGGATGGCTGGCGTTCTTGGCCTCGTCCAGCACGCGCTGATTGAACGCCAGCCAGGACAGCTCACGATTGATGAAACGGTCATGGGGGGTTGCGCTGACAACCGGCGCTTCGGTCTTGGCGGGGGATGTCACGTACGATGCCTCGATTTTTTGAGGACGCGGTCCGGCCGACGTCCAGGTTCTTGCTTGCCGGCGGCTTTATACCACCAGCACTGGCATTATACTGTTTTTATATATGGGCTTTTTGACACAAGTCATGACAATGTGAAATATCCGGCCCGCCGCGCAAGAGGTCACAGCACGCCATGAAGACTCTGTTCATTCTGCGCCACGCCAAGTCCGACTGGTCGACACCCGGTCAGGACGACCACGAACGGTCGTTGTCCGACCGCGGAGAGCGCGCCGCCCTGGTCATGGGCCGGTATATGGACCAGAAGAACTACCGGCCCGATTTCATCCTCTGCTCCGATGCCCGCCGGGCCGCCGACACCCTCGAAATCGTCACCAGCCAGTGGAAGATGGTGCCGCCCATCGAGATGGAGCCGGCCCTGTACCTGGCCGGCCGCAGCGGCGTGCTGAAACGGCTGGGCGCGGTGGTCAGCCGGCACGAAAGCGTCATGGTGGTCGGGCACAATCCCGACCTGCACGAGGTGGTGGCGTCGCTGGCCCGGACCGGCTCGGTGGAATGGATCCAATCGGCGGCGGGCAAGTTCCCGACCACCGCCCTGGCGGTCCTGGAACTGCCCATCGACCACTGGCGCGAAGCCGCGAAGGCCACCGGAAATCTGGTCGATTACGCGACGCCGAAGACGCTGGTTTGACCGGCCGGAAACCGATTACCCAGCCAAACCCAGTTCTTCTAATACGGTCCGCGCCAGCGGCACGGTCACCGGTCGGCGCTGAGACAGGCTGGCCTCGTCGATCGCCGCGGCCAGTTTGCGGGCGGCGGAGAAGCTGCGTTCCATGCGGGGCAGCAGGTAGGCGATCACGTCCTCGCCGACGGCGAGTTGGCGGTCGGCGAACAGCTTGACCAGGACCGCCGCCAGCAGCGGGTCGTCGGGGTCGCCGACGGCGATCGCCGGGATCGCCTTGAGGCGCGAGGTGAGGTCGGGCAGCGACAGGAGCCAGCGGGCCGGCGCCCTCGCTCCGGTCAAGAGCAGGTATCCGTCGCTTTCGGCGATCAGATTGTAGAGGTGGAGCAGCATCTCCTCGGCCGCCGCGCCGGAGATCCTGTCGGCATCGTCCAGCACCACGGCAGGACGGATCGCCGGCAGGCCGGCGAGGTCGGCGCGGACCAGCGCATCCGCCTCCAGCAGCATCGCCCCGGACCGCGCCGCCCAGACCCGGGTCAGATGGGTCTTGCCGCATCCGCCGGGGCCGTGGATCGCCAGGGCTGATCCGGGCCATCCGGGCCACCGGTCGAGCCAGGCGACGGCCTCCTGGTTGCTCTCGGCCAGCAGAAAATCGGCCATGCCCATGGCCGGGCGATGCCCGAGATCGAATGTGAGCTGGGTGGGCGGGGTCATCCCTTGGCGTCCGGGGTCCCCGCCGTCCCATCCTGCTCGGGATCGGGCGGTGACGGCAGCGGAACCGCCGGCACAGCGCCCAGGAAGTAATGGCTGCCGAGATAACGGCCGATGAAGAACCGCACCATCACGCCGATCACCGCGGCGATCGGCACTCCCAGCATCAGGCCGGTGAAGCCGAACAGGCTGCCGCCCGCCAGCAGCGCGAACAGGACCCAGACCGGGTGCAGGCCGACCGACTCGCCGACCAGCTTCGGTGTCAGGAAATTGCCCTCGACCGCCTGGCCGACCATGAACACGCCGGCGACCACCGCCCACATCGTCCAATCGTCGAACTGGAAGATCGCGATGCCGGTCGCGACGACAAATCCGGATACCGACCCGACATAGGGAATGAACGACACCAGCCCCGCCCCGAGCCCGACCAGCAGGCCGAAATTCAGGCCGACCACGGTCAGGCCGATGGCGTAGAACAGCCCGAGGATGGCGCACACCATGCCCTGGCCGCGGATGAAGCTGGCCAGCGAGCCGTCGACCTCTTCGACCAGGCCGCGGATCGTTTCGGCATAGGGTCTCGGCAACAGCGCGTCCACCTTCGCCGTCAGCCGGTCCCAGTCGCGCAACAGGTAGAAGGCGACCACCGGTGTGATGACCATGAGTGAGATCAGGTCCAGGATCGCCATCCCGCCGCGCCAGATGCCGCCGATCACCGTGGCGATCCACCCGATCGCCGATCCGACATACTGGCCCAAAGAGTTGCGCAGCTGGTCGAACTCACCTTCGGCGATACGCGCGCGCATCGCCTCGAAGATCGGCGTCATTGCCCGCTCTATGGCGTCGGCATATCCCGGCAGCGCCGCGATCAGCCCGACGATCTGGGCCTGGACCACGGGCGCGATCAGCACCAGCACCGTCATGAAGATCAGGAAGAAGGTGAGCAACACCAAGGTTGTCGCCAGCCAGCGTGGAGCCTTGCGCGCCTCCAGCTTGTCGGCCAGCGGATCCAGCAGATAGGCGATCGCCATTCCGGCCACGAAGGGGAACAGCATATCGGACAACAGCCAGAGCAGCACTCCGGTGACCAGCAGTCCGATCGACCAGAATCTGAGATGTTGGGTCGTGGTCACCCGTACCGCCCCGCTCGACTTAGTCTCGGATCGACGCGACCGCCGGCGCTCACCGGGCCCGCGTCACGGTCCGATCATCACCGGCCAGGGTTGGCCGTCAAGGCCGGATTCGGGCGCTGTCCGTGCGGCGCAGGAGTGGCGTTCCCACATCGCCTTCCAGCGCCAGGTTCTGCTGCGCCAGCGCGACCTGGAGCTGGCTCTGGCTGCCGATGAACTCGAACTCCAGGACCGCCTCGGTGGCCGACAGGCTGATGATCTTGGTGGTGGTGATGGTCGGGACCCGAGCCAGCCGGGACTGGGTCTGGAACCAGTCCGCCGGAACCGAGACCGGCACCAGCACGGCCAGGCTGTTGGTGTCGGCGCTGCGCACGCGGGTCTGCTCACGCCAGTCCGCCTCGATGGCCTCGGTCGACTGCTGCACACCGGCGGTCAGCAGGGATGCCAGGCTGTCGGCGCTGGGCACCAGAATCGATTGAACCGACGAGCTGCCCTGCTCGCCATAGCGGCTGAGCGAGATCGAAAGCCCGCCATCGAACGGCTCCGCCAGTGCGACGATCGCATCGCCGGCCTCGTACCGGGTGGTGATCTTCATCAGCGACTCGGTATCGCCGGTGATCGCCTCGGGAATGCTGAGGTCGGCCACGTCCGCCAGGTCGCCGAAGGGCACGACGACCGGCACCAGCCGCTCGGTGTCGAAGAAGTCCAGCCAGGCCTCCAGCCACGGGTTGGGGCTGTCCCACAGCCGCGTGCCCTGGGCCGAACGGAACACCGGGATGACCAGGACCGGCTTGCTGACGGTCTCCGTGAAATCGACCAGCCGCGACTGCAGCAGGGTCCGGACAGATGCCGGGTCGAATGCGAAGGTCAGATTGGCGATGTAACGCCCGGTGGTTGTCCGTTCGTCATTGACCTCGAAGGCCTGCAACAGGCTGGTGATCTCCTCGTCTGACAGGGTCTCTTCGCCCAACTGACTGCTATCGACCGCCAGACGGCTGATCAACTGCAGGAAGGCGCTCATCCGGCCATCGGCAAAAGCCTGCTCGCGCGCCGCCGCGGTGGTATCCGCCGTCGCGTCGACATAGATGTTGCGGACCACGAAGATCTCATCCCGCGCCGTGGTGGGCGCCAGGGAGCCCGATATCTGCGCAGCCGCCTGGACCGCACTTACAGCCAGCAGCAGGAGCGCGAAGGGCAGAGTCCTGTGACGCATTGCAAAGCCTTCCGAATCCACTATGTTCGGCGGCCAGTCGCCCGGGCGGTGATGCCGGGTTCGTGGTCAGCCGACGCGAGGTTTCCATTACCACATCAACAAACGAATCTGACCCCTATAAGGCAGCCGGGGTCGATATAGCCAAAGGCAATGCCTTCGTCGACTCCATCGCCGATGCGGTCGGCCGCACCCGGCGCGCCGGCGTCATGGGCGGGCTGGGCGGATTCGGCGCGATGTTCGATCCGCGGGCGGCCGGGTTCAAGGACCCGATCCTGGTGGCGGCGACCGACGGCGTGGGAACCAAGTTGCTGGTCGCCATCGAGACCGGCCGGCACGACACGGTCGGCATCGATCTGGTCGCCATGTGCGTCAACGATCTGGCCGTGCAGGGTGCGGAGCCGCTGTTCTTCCTGGACTATCTGGCGTTGGGCGCGCTCGAGCCGGACGTGGCAGGGGCCGTGGTGACCGGCATCGCCGAGGCCTGCCGGCAGGTCGGCTGCGCCCTGATCGGCGGCGAGACGGCCGAGATGCCCGGCATGTACGCCGCCGGCGAATACGATGTGGCCGGCTTCGCCATCGGCGCCGTCGAACGTGGACAGCTGATCACCGGCGCCGGGATCGTCGCGGGCGACGTCGTGCTGGGACTGGCGTCAAGCGGCCTGCATTCCAACGGCTTCTCCCTGGTCCGGCGGATCGTCGCGGAGACCGGATCGGACTATCGCGAGGCCGCCCCGTTCGACACCGGCGCGACGCTCGGCGAGGCGCTGCTGACTCCGACCCGGCTGTACAGCCCGTCGATGATCGCCCTGGCGCGCGCCGGCCTGGCGAAGGGCTTCGCGCATATCACCGGCGGCGGGCTGACCGAAAACATTCCGCGGATCCTGCCCGCTGGGTTGGGCGTGGTGTTGGACGCGGCGACCTGGTCGTTGCCGCCCGTGTTTCGCTGGTTGAAGTCCTCCGGCGGGCTCGGCGACGGCGATATGGCGCGAACCTTCAACTGCGGCATCGGCATGGTCGCGGTGGTGGCAAAGGCCGATGCCGACGAGGCGGCGGCAATTCTCCGGGCCCAGGGCGAGACGGTCGATCGAATCGGCGGCGTCATCGAGACGCCGGGCCCGACGGTTTCCATCGACAATACCGCCGCGGCGTGGTCCACGGACAGCCAAGGCCCGGAATGAGCCGATTGAGGGTCGCCGTTCTGATATCAGGCCGCGGCAGCAATCTGCAAGCCCTGATCGAAGCCTGCCGGACGCCGGGTTTTCCGGCCGAAATCGTGCTGGTGCTGTCGAACAATCCGGAGGCGGCAGGATTGCGACTGGCGGCTGATGCCGGCATTCGATCCACCACGGTCGACCATCGCCATTTCACTGACCGCAATAGGTTCGAGGCGGCGATCGACTCCGAGTTGCAGTCGTGCGGCGCCGAGCTTGTCTGCCTGGCCGGATTCATGCGGCTGCTGACGCCCGAATTCGTTGAGCGCTGGCGCGATCGCCTGGTCAACATCCACCCCTCTCTGTTGCCGGCCTTCAAGGGTCTGGATACTCATGAGCGCGTGCTGGCGGCAGGTGTCCGGTTGTCCGGCTGCACGGTGCATTTCGTCCGCGCCGACATGGATGATGGGCCGATCATACTGCAGGCCGCGGTGCCGGTGCACGATGGCGACAATACCGACGCGCTGGCAGCACGGGTCCTCAAGGCGGAGCATCGATGTTATCCGGCGGCGCTCAAGCTGATCGCCGAAGGCCGCATCACGGTGGTGGGCGACAGGGTGGCCGTCGATGCCGAACCGGCATCGGGCATGCTGCTCAGCACGCCGGCCTGATGCGCGGCCGGTCGGGCCGTTTCAGCTTGTCAAACAGCGCCCTGCGACCGTAAGACAGCAACGACAGCGATCAGTCGCGGCCGAACGCGGCGAAAGGCAGAATTGGGGGCAAAGCCATGACCACCGGCGACAGACAGTCCGAGCAAGAGGCCTTTCTGGAAACCAAGCAGGCCATGTGGGGCAATTTCGTCTGGCTGTGCACCGGGGGCACCGCGGCGGTCGTCGTGCTGTTGATCGTGCTGGCGCTGATCTTCGTGGTGTAGCGGGCTCGATACCGCCCGCTTTGCCGGCCCTGCGACAGCCCGTTATCCGACGATCTGGTCCTCGCTGAAGAAGAACGCGATTTCCGTCGCCGCATTATCCGCACTGTCGGAGCCATGCGCCGAATTGGCCTCGATCGATTCGGCGAAATCCTTGCGGATCGTCCCCGGCGCCGCATCGGCCGGGTTGGTGGCGCCCATGATCTCGCGATTGCGGGCGACCGCGTTCTCGCCTTCCAGCACCTGCACCACCACTGGCCCCGAGGTCATGAATTCGCACAGGCTGCCGAAGAACGGCCGCTCCTTGTGCACCGCGTAGAAGCCCTCGGCGTCGGCCCGCGACAGGCGGATGCGACGCTGCGCCACGATCCTCAGCCCGCCCTCCTCGAAGCGCGAATTGATGGCGCCGGTGAGATTGCGGCGGGTGGCGTCGGGTTTGATGATCGACAGAGTGCGCTCGATGGCCATGCTTCGTCCCTTGGATCGGGGTTTCGAGTGAAAGTCGCGGCGTTATAGACGGGCGCGGCGTCGCCGGGCAAGCGGCCTCGAACCGGCTCCGGAATTCTGCGCGGAGGTGGTAGGGTCTTGCGGAAATCCGCGAGCTTGCAGTGGGACCATCGGATGACAGACCCGGAATTCAGGCTGGAGACCGTGCACGACGTGGTGCAGGCGTGGCAGGACGGAGTCATCGGCTATCGCCAGGCGGCGCGGCTTGCCGGTTGCGACGGGCTGTCCGAACTTTACGCCGCGTGCTTTTCCAGCGGCGTGTCGCTCCGCACGACCCTTCTCCCCGAAGAGGAGAAGAGTGTCGCCACGGTGGCCCCCCTCATCGCCGAGGCCCTTGCGAGAAAACCGGCGCGTCCGAAAAAGGAAGAAGAGATGCACAAGCGCAAGGCGATCACGTTGATCATTCCGGATGCCGGCCCGCTGATCACACTGGCGATCGCCGACCGCCTGGAATTGCTTCAGAGCTTCGGTCGACCCGTGATCATCATGGATGTGGTCAAGGAAGAGTGCCTGCACAAGTCGGATGCTCCGGAGTATCCGAGGCTCAAGGCGTGGTTCGAGAAGACCGGTGAAAACCAGATGCGCATCATGAGCACGCCGTTTCTCACCGTGTTCAAGGATGCGGCGAGGCAACGCGCCGAGGGTGGTGACGAACACGCCACCCAGGGCCTCGGCGATGCGACAATTGCCTGGTTCGTGGCCAATATCAGCCGCTTCCATTCCGCCGACGACATCGGTTTGGTGCTGACCGAAGACGCAAGTTTCGGCGATGTCGCGCTGCGACGGGATGTGCATGTGCTGTCGACCCGCGCCTGGCTGCATGGGCTGGAGAACGCCGGCGTCATACCATCAGCGGCTGACGTCATCGCAGCGGTCCAGGCCAACGGCCGAAGCATCTCCCGCTACGCGGCCGACCGCCCGGCCGTTATCACGCCCGGCACGAAAAGCGATTGGATCGACCAGACCAAGAAAAGCGGCGGCTCCTGACGCAACTGCTCGGCAGCGCGTTTCGGCGGCGGGCCGGATTCAGCGTTTCTACGCACTGCAATTCGATGGCCGGCCGTGCTATCAACCCGCCGCCATGTTGCAGGTGAACGACCTCACATACCGGATCGGTGCCCGCGTGCTGTTGGAGCATGCGACCGTCAGCGTGCCCAAGGGGCACAAGGTGTCGCTGATCGGCCCCAACGGGGCCGGCAAGACCACCCTGCTGCGTATGATCCTGGGCGAGATCACGCCCGATGAAGGTGCGATCTCGGTGCCGGCGGGATGGCGCGTCGGCACGGTGGCGCAGGAGGCTCCGGATGGCGAGGCCACCCTGCTCGACACGGTGCTGGCCGCGGACGAGGAGCGCACCGCCCTGCTGGACGAGGCGGAGCACGCCACCGACCCGCACCGCATCGCCGATATCCAGACCCGGCTGGCCGATATCGACGCCCATTCCGCCCCGGCGCGGGCGGCGGCGATCCTGGCCGGGCTCGGTTTCGACCAGGCGGCCCAGTCACAGCCCTGCCGCGCCCTGTCCGGCGGCATGCGGATGCGGGTGGCCCTGGCGGCCACGCTGTTCCGGGCGCCGGACCTGCTTTTGCTTGACGAGCCGACCAATCACCTCGACCTGGAATCCGGCCTGTGGCTTGAGACCTATCTGAAGAGCTACCCGCACACCCTGGTGATCGTCAGCCATGATCGCGACCTGCTGAACCGCGCCGTCGGCACGACGATCCACCTGGAGAACCGGCGGCTGGTCTCCTATGGCGGCGGCTACGACCAGTTCGAGCGTACCCGGCGGATGAAGCTGGAGCAGCAGGCGGCGATGAACGCCAAGCAGCTGGCCCAGCGCCGCCACATGCAGGCCTTCGTCGACCGCTTCCGCTACAAGGCCAGCAAGGCGCGGCAGGCGCAGAGCCGCCTGAAGGCGCTGTCGAAGATGGAGCCGATCGTCTCGGTATCCGAGGCGCGGACGGTGGTCTTCGACTTTCCCAAGCCCGAGCCGTTGTCGCCTCCGCTGCTGAACCTGGAAGAGGTCGATGTCGGTTACAACGGCACCGCAGTGCTCGGCGGGCTCGAGCTGCGCATCGACATGGACGACCGCATCGCGCTGTTGGGCGCCAATGGCAATGGCAAGTCGACGCTGGTCAAGCTGCTGGCCGGGCGGCTGGCGCCCCTCACTGGAAAAGTGGCCAAGTCGCGCAAGCTGAAGATCGGCTATTTCGCCCAGCACCAGACCGACGAGCTGGAGGTCGGCATGACCGCCGTCGCCCAGGCCATCGCGCATTGGCCGATGGCGACGGAGCAGAAGATCCGCGACCATCTTGGCCGCTTCGGATTCTCCAAGGACCGCGCCGAAACCAGGATCGGCAATCTGTCCGGCGGAGAGAAGGCGCGGCTGCTGCTGGCCCTGATGAGCCGCGAGGCGCCGCATATCCTGCTGCTGGACGAGCCGACCAACCATCTCGATGTGGACAGCCGGCAGGCTCTGGTCCAGGCGATCAACGCCTATGAGGGTGCGGTGGTGCTGATCACCCACGACCCGCACCTGATCGAGCTGACCGCCGACCGGCTGTGGCTGGTGGCGGACGGTGACGTCCAGCCCTTCGACGGCGACATGGACGATTACCGCCGGCTGCTGAGCGGCCGCCGCCAGGCCGACCGAGCCGCGCGCCGGGCCGAGCGCGTGGCCAATGGCGACGGGTCGCCGGTCGCCACGACCAACCGCAAGGACCAGCGCCGCGCCGCCGCCCAAGCGCGCGCCGCCCTCACCCCATTACGCAAACGCGCCGCCAAGGCGGAAGCCACCGTCAAGAGACTCTCAAAGGAGAAAGAGGCGATCGAGGCGCGACTCGCCGACCCGTCGCTCTATGTGGACTCGAACGCGAAGGTCACCGAACTGCAGAAATCCCTGCGCGATGTCGAGCGCCGGATCGATGCGGCGGAGCATGACTGGTTGGAGGCTCAGGAGGCGCTGGAGGCAGGGTGAGGCGGCTTCGAACGCCGAGCGCGATGGATATTACTGAGAGTAACCGTCAGCCGGCCTTACGGCAGTGTCTCAGATCGCAAATGAGTGTCAGCAATCGACCCTGATTAGCCGTTCTCGAGGCAAGCCTTGAATGGCCGGTTTCAGGCCTGATCCAGACTTTCCAATGTCGAGCCCAGTTGGCCTCAAGTTAGCCAGAAGCGGCCGTTGACAAGTCAGTAAATCGCTGAGTTAGGAAGTACCTCCGTGTCTCCGCTCGAGGTTCTGAACGTGTTCGATGTCCGTCTGACCGCTAATGGCGAACCGGGCTGTTTCGAGCCGTCCGACGCATAATTGAAGCTGGTCAGGAGACATGACCTTGTCAACTTGGCCGCGCAGATAGTCGACCAGTTCGGAGATGTAGAACACTCCAGGAGGAATCTCAGTCCTGAACTCCGCTTCGCCAGTGAAAACTACGACTGACTTGATGGCGCCGGGAGGTAGGAAGCTAATAAGATGTCGTACCGCGCGAACGTGAAGCATGTTTTGGTGAATCGGATTCTGAAACCTGTACTTGAGCCGGAACAAGACCTGGGTCCAATTTCTCTGCTTCGCGCCTCCAAATATCCATCCTTTGTAGTCTTTTGTTTCAATCACGAATACGCCGAATCTCGAAACTAAGATATGATCGACTTGGGTAGTGCCATTCTCCATTTGAAGAGTGACGTGATTCATTAGATGGTAGTCAGGCGGACCAAAGCTCTTCAAAACAACGCGAGATACCAGCGCTTCACCTCGATTCTGAAACACTGTCTTGTGATAGGCACGTGTACGGCCCAAGACATAACCAATTGTGACTACGCCGCCGAGAAGACTGATGAGAACGATCCAGTCGTCTTGCCTCAAGCTTAGAAAGAATTGCGATAGCGGCTGAACCACCGCGCCGCTAAACAGAGCTGAAACCTCCTGCGCGAGGTCGTCTAAGTCCACCTTGCCACCCAACTAACCACGACCTTGCGAATTGACAGCGTATTACTTCCCAAAGTCGAAATGCTGTCAACGTCCGCATCGGGTCGATTCTGTTGAACAACTCGGTTGCGAATACATCGAGGCGGAATTGGCGCAACAATGAGTCGCTGAGAAGGGCCATCGCGGCCAATCGTTGCGCAGGAGTCTTCCACCGGATTCGAATGTTGCGACCCAAGGTGCCCTGCAGAGTTTTTCAACAGAATCGGTCATACCCGGTCTTGGTGGGGCTCGCCCACCGCCATCGGCAGCCCGAGGCAGTCCGGACCGCCAGACCAAGAAAGCTGACGTTCGGGCTCGAATGCTGGCTCGCGGCCGGAAACCGGTCGGACTCTCATGCAGTCGTCGAAGTGTGCTGAAAGCCAGTTCCTGCGACGGGAGGCCACGAAGACGAAATGGGCCGACCGGGACGAATTTGTCGCCGGGGATCGTCTCACCGTCTCGGGTCAGGGCTAGTCGCTGGCGTTCGGCAGGGCCGACACGAATTCCTTGACCTTGTCCAAAACCAACACGTTCGCGTTCTGGTGCCCGGAGAAAATCCAATTTCGCTGACCTGAGACCAGCATGCCCGAAACACCGCCTGCCGAAGAGAATGTCATTAGTCTGAAATGGACTACGCCGAAACATCTGCCCAAGGCGTTCCGTTGCGACGCAACCTCGATTTGGATGACCCATGAGGCGTCCTCCGACGCCGGGTAGCCGCGTCGTTCCAGCAGATCGGTGGTGTAGGTCTCCACTTCGCCCAAGTTGGTCCAGCATCCTTCAGTCGCGTAGTCTTCCAGATAGACACCAACGGACGGGATGGTGTCGGGACCGACCTCAGGGAAAAAGAATCTGTCCGGCTGAGCGTGAGCCGTGGGCATATAATCGACGACTGATGCGAGCGCGATCGCTCCGATAGCAAGCTGCATTCTCACAGCCGCGCCCTCCAAGTTGACCGAAGCCCGAACCTAACTCGCTCACCATGTCATTTGAAGGTCGTCTTTGCTGCGCGTTGTGGCGACACGTCTAGGTGTCCCACAAGGGTCACGAGCAGGCCAAAAGCCTCTGATTCCGGCATGCCCGCTTGATGCCCGATAGCGGTCAACTCCGGCCAGTTGGTCCGCTCCCAGCTGCCTTTCTGACTACCTGCCGAGCCGACTTAAACTCCCGCTTCGAGCCATTTCCGGAAGCTGCGACTCGCTGGTATTGTGCGAGACGGTACCGCTCATTGGTACGTCAAATGGATTGCCTCGGCGCGAGCTTCCATCCTCACTGCCTCATCGGCGCGCCCGGTCTGTCGGAGAAGTCCGGCATAGTTCTCCAAGATCAAGGCTACATGTGGATGCTCTGGACCTAGGACCACTTCAGCGATCGCTAGAGAGCGCCGGTAGAGCGGCTCTGCCTCTGTGTAGCGGCCTTGGGCTTCATAGAGTGTCGCCAGGTTGTTGAGGCTCTCGGCAACGTCCGGATGCTCGAGTCCGAGTGCCGCTTCCCTGATCGCCAAAGAGCGCTGGTAGAGCGGTTCGGCCTCAGCGTAGCGGCCTTCGGATTGGTAGAGCTCCGCCAGGTTGTAGAGGCTGTTGGCGACATTTGGATGATCGGCCCCAAGCGCCCATTCAAAGATCGCCAGAGCGCGCTGGTATAGCGGCTCGGCCTTCGCGTAGCGGCCTTGGAATCGGTAGAGTTCCGCCAGGTTGTTGAGGCTCGTGGCGAAATGTGGATGTTGGGGGCCCAGGGTCTTCTCAAAAATCACGAGAGAGCGCTGTTGGAGCGGCTCAGCCTCCGTGTAGCGACCTTGGGCTTCGTAAAGTAGTGCCAGGTTGTTGAGGATCGTGGCGACAGCCGGATGCTCGGGCCCCAGGACCTTTTCAGCGATCGCCAGAGAGCGCTGGTAGAGCGGCTCGGCCTCCTCGTAGCGGCCTTGGAATCGGTAGAGTTCCGCCAGGTTGTTGAGGTTCTCAGCAAAATCCGGATGCTCGGGTCCCAAGGCCTGTTCAAAGATCGCCAGTGAGCGAAGGTGGAGCGGCTCGGCTTCGGCGTAGCGGCCTTGATATTGATAGAGTACCGCCAGGTTTCTGAGCAGGTTGGCGGTGGTCGGGTGATCGAGGCCCAACTCTTGCTCGCCCAGTCTCAGCGCGTCCTCGGCGAATGGTAAGGCCTCTTGGTAACGGCCTTGGGCATACAGCTCGTTGGCCCGGTTATAGGCGTCCATAAGCGCCGCAGACTGGCCCTGGGCCGCGACGGGCCACAGGACTAGGGCCACCAGGACAGGCAGCAGCCAAATCATCTTGTGCGTGGTCATCGACCTAGACTGGCCCGCGCTCTTGAGTCCACGCATTGACATGGCGCAGCGGGCGAGGGAGACGACGCGCAATCCTCTAGATATCACCGCACTTCATAGCGGCGGCGATTGGCTTGGCGTCAGCAACGGGTCAGTCTCAGAATTCCCGCCTGACCATTACGAACGATCACCTTCGCGCCGACATCAGACCTCTGGAAGCAGCAGGGGTTGCTGCCACCATGATGCCGGTATGGCAACGATGTCATGGTCGTTCCGCCAGCCTGTCATCAGGAGAAGACCGGCGACGCGAAAGCTTGTTGCCGTCCAACGCAATTGGCTGATTGTCTCGTTTCAATGCTGCGTCTCAGACGAAACATCGTTCAATAGCCTTCTCCCGCGCGCGGACGAAGCGATCACTTTTCGGCAGCAGGTTAAGCGAATTTCTGTTCTTATTGGGATTGGCCGGGCCGTGTCAGGGTGTCGGCATCGGGGCGATTGCGGGGGCGATCGCTGGCGGTGCAGGCACGCAGCGGGATCCGGGTCGTCAGCGGCCATAAGCTGATGCCCGGCATTTCGATGGCGCGGCGGCGGCCAAGAAACGCAAACGGGGAGACAAGACCATGAAAGAGCGCAGGAACCCATTGCCGGCCGCGAGCCGGCGACAATTGCTCAAGACCGCCGCCTTCGCGGGCGCGGCCGCGATGGCGCCCAGCCTGATAACGGTGAGCGCACAGGCCGCCGGCCACATGGCCAAGGTCAGCATGCAGCTTGGCTGGCTGGCCAGCAACGGGCTGATCGGCGAGGTCGTCGGGCTGTCCAAGGGTTACTACGAAGAGGCCGGCGTCGAGCTGGAGATCACCCCGGGTGGGCCGGGCGTCGACGGCGTCGCCTCGGTTGCGGCGGGCCGCGCCGGTGTCGGCCAGCTGTCGTCGAGCCCCTCGCTGATGCTGGCGCGCTCCGCCGGCATCCCGGTCAAGGCCTTCGCCGCCGGGTATCAGAAACACCCGTTCACCTATTTCTCGCTCGCCAGCGATCCGATCCGGTCGCCGCAGGACATGATCGGCCGCACCATCGCCACCCAGCCGACCGCCCAGATCCTGTTGCGCGCGCTGCTGGCCAAGAACGGCATCTCGGAGGATCAGGTCGAGGTCGTGAATATGGGCAGCGACATGAACCAGTTGCTGACCGGGCAGGCGCAGGCGGTCACCGGCTGGCTGACCAACACCAACGCCCTGTCGATCCTCGGCCCCGACCGGGTCGATCTGATGCTCTGGGACACCGGCATCCAGCTCTATGCCAACGTCTACTACACCACCGACGACATGCTGGATGAGCACAGCGACGTGCTGGCCAACTTCCTCGGCGCGTCGGCGCGTGGTTGGGGCTATGCCAGGGAAAACCCCGAAGAGGCCGTCGATATGCTGGTGGAGGCCTATCCCAATCTGGATCGCGAGAGCGAACTCCAGGCGGTCGGCCCGGTGCTCGGCTTCAGCTTCAACGACACCACGGCATCCCATGGCTGGGGGGCGATGAACGCCGACAACTGGCAGGACCAGATCGACGCCTATGCCGGGCTCGACCAGTTCCAGGGCGACGTGCCCGAACTGGACGATGTCATGACGTCCGCGATCCTCGAGGCGACCGCAGACGTCAGGCCCATGAAGGGATGACGGCGGCGGCCCCGGCCGCTGAGGCGGCCCGGAAGCCGGCACGTGGACCCGATGCCGCCGTGCAGGCGGCGGTGTCGGTCCGCGACGTGACGGTGCAATTCGAGTCCGATGCCGGCACCGTGATCGCCCTGCAGGATGTGGCGGTGACCATTCCGGAAGGCGGGCTCACCACCATGCTGGGGCCGTCGGGCTGCGGCAAGTCCACGTTGCTGCGGGCCATCGCCGATCTGGTGCCGGTCAGCGCCGGCAGCATCTCGGTGCTGGGCAAGTCGCCGGAGCAGGCCCGGATCGCGCGCGAATTCTCCTTCGTCTTCCAGGACGCCACCCTGCTGCCCTGGCGATCGGCGATCGACAATGTGCGATTGCCGCTGGAAGTCGGCGGCGGCGATGTGGCGATGCACGCCGCGCCGGAGGAACTGCTGGCGATGGTCGGGCTGCAGGGCCGCGAGGATGCCCTGCCGCACGAGCTGTCCGGCGGCATGCGCCAGCGCGTGGCGATCGCCCGGGCGCTGGTCTGCAAGCCCCGCATCCTGCTGATGGACGAGCCGTTCGGGGCGCTGGACGAAATCACCCGTGACAAGCTGAACGAGGAATTGCTGCGGATCTGGACCGAGACCGGCACCACCATCGTGTTCGTGACCCACAGCATTCCGGAGGCGGCCTTTCTGGGCCAGCAGGTGCTGGTGCTGTCCAGCCATCCGGGCCGGGTCCGGGAACTTGTCGATGTGGAGCTGGACTACCCGCGCAAGCTGGCCGACCGGGATTCGATGAATTTCGTGCAGATCACGGCGCATCTGCGGTCCTTGCTGGAGTCGTGTTGATGAGCGCCGTCGCCGGCACGGAGACGCCGCTGCGCCGGCGTTCGTCGCAGAAGTGGCGCGATCGCGTGCCGCCGCTGCTGGCGGTGATCGGGCTGATCGCGCTCTGGCAGGGGATCATCTCGGTCTACGATATCCCCACCTATATCGCCCCGAGTCCGGGCGAAGTCCTCGCCGTTTTCGTCGAGAAGGGCGATCTGTTGTGGCGCAACTTCGTGCCAACGGTGCTGGAGGCCCTGGCCGGATTCCTGTTGGGCAATTCGGTGGCAATCCTGATCGCGGTCGGCTTCGTCCACAGCCAAGGCGCCGAGAAGGCGTTCTATCCCCTGGCCGTCTTCGTCAACACCATCCCGATCATCGCCATCGCGCCGATCCTGGTGCTGATCTTCGGCAACGGCTTCACGCCCAAGATCGTCATCGCCGCCTTGATCTGTTTCTTCCCGACCCTGGTCAACATGGTGCGCGGCTTGCGGGCGGTCAGCCCGCAGACCCTGGATCTGATGCGGGTGCTGTCGGCCAGCAAGCCCGAGATCCTGTTCAAGATCCGCCTGCAGAGCTCTCTGCCGTTCCTGTTCGCGGCGCTGAAGATCGCGTCCACCACCTGTGTCATCGGCGCCATCGTCGGCGAGTGGATCGGCTCCAATACCGGGCTGGGCGCCCTGATCATCGAGGCCACCTACAATTTCCGCTCGCCCCTGCTCTACGCAACCGTCCTGCTGGCCGCAGCGCTGGCGGTAACGCTGTTCACCATCACCTCGCTGGTCGAGCGCCGCCTGATCACCTGGAAATCGGCCGGTGTCCATTGAGGACCCCGAGCCGACGCCGTCTTACGGAGAGAATTTCATGACCGTCTACCAAGCCATCAACGAGGCCGCCCGCGAGGTCCCGGTGGTCGAGAAATCCGACGTCGTCGTGGTCGGCGGCGGGCCGGCCGGGGTGTCCGCGGCCGTTGCCGCGGCGCGCGGCGGCGCCCGGGTGACGCTGCTGGAGCGCTATCCCTATCTCGGCGGCCTGGCCTCGGGCGGCATGGTGCTGGTGCTGGACGACATGCACAACGACCATGAGATCTCGGTGCGCGGCATCGCCATGGAGATGATCGACCGCATGGCGGCCCGCGGCCTGGCGGTCTTCCCGCCGGAGTCCGATCGTCGCGAGGAGGTCCGCGCGACCCAGGAGATGTGGCGCAAATGGTCGCGCTGGGGGGTGTTCGACTTCCACACCCACAGCAAGCCGCATCCGGTGATCTTCGCCGCCGCCTTCGATCCCGACGGCTGGAAGCGGGCATCCGACGAGATGGTGACGGAGTCCGGCGTCAATCTGAGGCTGCACAGCTGGTTCGCCGGCGCCATCGTCGAGGATGGGCGCATCCGCGGGGTGATCTGCGAGACCAAGGAGGGTCGGCAGGCGGTGCTGGGCGACGTGGTCATCGACACCACCGGCGACCTTGATGTCGCCGCTTCAGCTGGTGCCCGCTTCGTCAGCGGCTCGTACATCGTCTCTACGGTGTTCCGGCTGGGCGGCGTCGACACCGACACGGCGGAACGGTTCCAGTACGAGGAGCCGGAGGCCTTCGCCCCGATCGACCGCCAGGCCAAGCGGCTGATCGGCGGCTCCTGGGATTATTGGTGGCTGAAGACGCCGTTGTCGGGGGTGGTGTGGTGCAATTGCCCGCACATGACCGGCTTCGACGGGATGAAGGTCGCCGATCTGACCCGCGCCGAATTCGAGGGCCGCAGACGGATCGACGGGCTGCTGGCCCATGTCCGCGAGACCATGCCCGGCTTCGAAGGCGCCTACATCGTAGACATCGCACCGCAGACCGGCGTGCGCCAGACCCGAATGCTGGAGGGCGACTATGTGGTCACCAAGGAGGACGTGATGAAGCGGGTGCATTTCGCCGACAGCGTCGCCCGGGGCCGCGACTACTACACGCCGTACCGTGCGTTGCTGCCCCAGGACGTCGACCAGATGCTGGTCGCCGGCCGGCATTATTCGGCGACGCCGACCGCACAGAAGATCAGCCGCGAGATCCCGCCCTGCATGGCGATGGGCGAGGCCGCGGGCATCGCCGCCACCCTGGCGCTCGATGCCGGCATCACCGTGCGCGAGGTCGATGCGGCGAAGATCCAGAAAACCGTGCGGGCGCGAGGCGGCGATCCCGGCGACGTGCCGGCCGCCAACGCATCGATCCTGGAGGCAGCCCAATGACCCAAGGAAATGGCGAGACCCGTCCCCTGCCCCTGTCGGGCATCCGCGTCGTCGACTTCACCCAGGTCATGTTGGGGCCCTGCTGCACCCAGATGCTGGGCGACTACGGAGCCGACGTGATCAAGATCGAAAAGGCCAAGGGCGGCGACCTGTCCCGCTGGAGCCTCGGCGAGGACCCGGACGGCCTGTGCAATCCGGTGTTCAGCAGCCTGAACCGGAACAAGCGCAGCGTGACGCTGGATCTGCGCAGCGAACGCGGCCAGGAGGTGGTGCGCCGGCTGGTCGCCCGCTCGGACGTGGTGGTCAACAATTTCCGACCCGGCGTGCTGGATCGCCTGGGGCTGGGTTACGAGGCGCTGCGCGCCATCAACCCGCGCATCATCTTCGCCTACGGCACCGGCTTCGGGCCGACCGGCCCGTACAGCCACAAGGGCGGCCAGGACATTCTGGCGCAGGCGATGACCGGCGTCATGCGGCGCAAGGACGACGAGCGCCACCCGCTGTCGATCTATCCGACCGCGCTGGCCGACTATTCCGCCGGCATGCATCTGGTGCAGGGCATATTGCTGGCGCTGCTGCAGCGCGAGAAGACCGGCGAGGGACAGATCGTCCATGTCTCGCTGTACAACTCGATGCTGGACATGCAGATGCAGGAAGCCGCCGTGTGGATGATGCGCAGCAAGGAGCTGAATTGGGCGGCGATGCCGCTGACCGGGGTGTTCGAGACCAGCGACGGCGCGCTGGTGCTGGTCGGGGCCTTCAAGCCGAACCCCTTGCGGGATATCTGCGCGGCGCTCGGTTTCGAGGATCTGTCGCAGGAGGACCGTCTGGCCACCCTGGACCGCCAGCGCGAGCACCGGGCCGAGTTGCAGGACCGCTTTGCCCGCCGCTTTGCGGAGAACACCACGGCCCATTGGATCGGCCGGCTGGAGGAGCAGGATCTGCTCTGCGCCCCGGTCAAATCCCTGGCCGAGGCGCTGGAGGACCCACAGACCGAAGTCAACCGCATGATCGTCGAACTGGAGGACCGTCCATCCGGGCCGGTGCGGCTGGTCGGCACCCCGATCACCATGTCCGACGCGCCCCTGGCCGTGCGCCAGGCTCCGCCGGCCCTGGGCGAGCACAACGACGATGTGCTGTCGGAACTGGGCCTGGATGACAGCGACGTCGCCGAATTGCGCGCCGAAGGGGTGGTCGGATGACGGTCGATCTTTCGATCGCCGACCATGTCGCCCGCGTCACCATCGACCGGCCGGAGGTTCTGAACGCCGTCGACGAGGCGACGGAGCGCCGGCTGAACGAGATCTGGGAGCAGATTGAGGGCGACCGCGACATCCGTGTCGTGGTGCTGACCGGCGCAGGGGACCGCGCCTTCTCCGCCGGTGCCGACATGAAGTCCGTCGACAAGAACGGCGCCGAATACTGGCTCGACCCGCGGCCGAACGGGTTCGGCGGCGTCTCGCTGCGCACCAGCCTGGACGTGCCGGTGATCGCCCGGGTCAACGGCCATGCGCTGGGCGGCGGCTTCGAGATGGTGCTCGGCTGCGACATCGTGATCGCCGCCGAGGAGGCGACGATGGGCCTGCCCGAGCCGACCGTCGGCCGGCTGCCGCTGGATGGCGGCATCGTCCTGTTGCCGCGCCTGATCCCGAAGAAGCTGGCCATGGCGATGCTGTTGACCGGGCGGCGGATCGCGGCGTCCGAGGCGGCCGATCTGCATCTGGTCAACGAGGTGGTGCCGCGGGCCGAGTTGGACGAGGCGGTCGAGCGCTGGGTCGGATGGATCCTGGCCTGCGCGCCGCTGTCGCTGCGCGCCGCCAAACAGATCGTGCAGCGCACCGGCCATCTGACGCCGCAGGAGGCGCGGGCGCAGAAGCTGCCGGCGCTGGTCGAGGCGCTGGTGTCGGAGGATGGCCTGGAAGGGGTCCGCGCGTTTCAGGAAAAGCGCAAACCGCAGTGGACGGGGCGCTGAGCGCCGCACGACCGCCATGGCCTTCGTGATCACCTCGACCTGCATCGACGTCAAGGACGGCGAGTGCACCGCCGTCTGTCCGGTCGACTGCATCTACCAGGGCGGGCGCATGTACTACATCCAGCCCGACGAATGCGTGAATTGCGCCCTGTGCGTCTCGGTCTGCCCGGTCGAGGCGATCTTCGACGAGGACGATGTCCCTGAGGGCGAACGTGCCTTCATCGCGGCCAATGACGCGTTCTTCGGGCCGGAGGCCACCGGATGGGGTGCACCCGGCGGCTACGATTCGGAAGTGGTCAGCCGACTGGACGCGCCGCTGGTTGCCGCCTGGCCAAAACAGGGCGGGTGATCGCGCCATCGACCGACCATTGGGCTAGGATGGTCGGCGATGCATGCAATCGTCCTGAAATACCTGGAGGAAGTGGCCCGCCATGGCTCGATCCGCAAGGCCTCGCGGGCCCTGAACGTCGCGTCGTCGGCGATCAACCGGCAAATCCTGAAGCTTGAGGAGGAAATCGGCACGCCCCTGTTCCAGCGCCTGCCGGCCGGCATGCGTCTTACCCCGGCGGGCGAACTGCTGCTGCGCCACGTGCGCGGGACCATGCACGATTTCAGCCGCGTGCGCTCCGAGATCGCGGCGCTGGAGGGCGTCACCGCCGGCCTCGTCACCATTGCCACGCTGGACAGCCTGCTGGTCGACTTCCTGCCGCGGGCGATCGAGTCGTTCCACCGCAGGCATCCGGCGGTGACCTACCGGGTTGACGCCCGGGGGCCGGGAGATGTTGCAGCGCTGGTTGCCGCAGGCAGCGCCGATATCGGCGTCTCCTTCAGCCTCGACGGGCACGCCGACGTCACCTTCTCGGAGGAAGTGCCTATGCCGCTGGGCGTCATCATGCCGCCCGACCACCCGCTGGCCGGCCGCGACGTCCTGACCCTGGCGGAATGTAGCGGATATCAAATGATCTTCCAGGAGGACACCCGGCCGATCCGGTCGCTGCTGGAAGCCGAGCTGGCCGCTACCAAGGCAGCGGCGACGCCGATCCTGACGTCGAATACCCAGACCTTGATCAAGCGCATGGTCCATGCCGGGCTCGGGATCGCGTTTTACACCAGGCTCGCCTTCATGGAGGAAATCGCCCGCGGCAAGCTTGTGCACGTACCGCTGGCCGATCGCAGCCTGGCCAATCTCAAGCTGGGGGTGGTGGTGCCGAAATACCGCCAGCCGGCGGTGGCCGCGGCTCTCCTGATCGACCATCTGGGCAAAGCCCTGCGGGATTTGGTGGACTAAAACGCCGGCCTGGCCGCGACAACGGCGGCCAGCGTCCGGAGTCACTTCTCCTGCAGCGCCAACCGCATGCCCAGCGCGCAATAGACCCCGCCGACCACTTTACCCTGCCAGCGCAGGACGGCCGGCCCGGGAATGAAGACGAAGCCGAACAGAATGGCCAGGTAGGTCTGCAGCGTCGCCTGGTCGATCATTCCCTTGCCTCTTCGCCGGACGCCGCCACCGCCTGCTTCTGCTCCCAGCCCTTGTCGCCCTGCTGCCAATAGGCCAGGGCGTGGCCGGCCCCCTTGTACTCCGTCCAGCGCTGCCGCGCCGCGCCGACCGCGTCCTCGCTGTTGCCGTCAAACACCTCGCAGACCAGATCGTAGTCGGCGACGCCGTACGAGCGCGCGCCGTCCACCAGGAACAACACCGTGGCGCCGTTGGGGTTTTCGTCCATGGCGGTCAGCCAAATCGGCTGATGCTCGGCCGAGCCGTCGCGGGCATTGCCATGGGGCAGGAAGGAGCGGTCGTGATAGGTCCACAGATGCTGGGTCAGGGATTCGGCCCGCTCCTCCGATCCGGCCATGACAACGGCGCGCCAGCCGCGATCGTGACATTTCTCCAGCAACTCCGGCAGCGCCTGTTCCAGGCTCTTGCGCTGGAGGTGATAGAAGCGGATTTCAGTCATCCTGGCCGTCGCCGCTGCCTCCCGCTCTATCCCTCGTAGTGGTCGGCCACCAGGCGATCGAGCAGTCGGACGCCATAGCCGGTGCCGCCTGCCGGCACGGTGGGCTTGCCCTTGTCCGACCAGGCGACGCCGGCGATGTCGAGATGGGCCCATGGCACCTTGTTGACGAAGCGCTGCAGGAACTGTGCGCCGATGATCGAACCGCCCCAGCGACCGGCGCCGATGTTCTTCACATCAGCAATGGTGCTGTCGATCTGCTTGTCATATTCGTCGCCCATGGGCATCGGCCAGAGCTTCTCGCCGACCGCCGCGCCGGCCGCCACCAGCCGCTTCGACAGCGCGTCGTTGTTGGAGAACACGCCGGCCTGATGCTGGCCCAACGCTACCAGCATGGCGCCGGTCAGGGTCGCCAGATTGATCATGGCCGATGGCTTGAACCGATCCTGCGTGTACCAAAGCGCATCGGCCAGCACCAACCGGCCCTCGGCATCGGTGTTGAGCACCTCGATGGTCTGGCCGGACATCGAGGTGACGACATCGCCGGGACGCTGTGCCTCGCCGGACGGCATGTTCTCGGCCAGCGCCAGCACGCCGACCACGTCAGCCTTGGCCTTGCGCCCGGCGATCGCCGCCATCGCGCCGGTGACCGCGCCGGCGCCACCCATGTCCCACTTCATGTCGCCCATGCCGGCGGCGGGCTTCAGGGAGATGCCGCCGGTATCGAAGGTCACGCCCTTGCCGACAATGGCAAGCGGCGGCGCCTTGCTGGACTTCGGCGCGCCCTTCCACTGCATGACCACCAGCCGGCTTGGCCGTGCGGAGCCCATGCCGACCGCCAGCAGGGAGCCCATGCCGAGCTTCTTCATCTGCTTTTCGTCCAGCACCTCGACCTCGACGCCGAGTTTGGAGAGCTCTTCGCAGCGATCGGCGAAGCTCTCTGGATATAGGACGTTGGCCGGTTCGGAGACCAGGTCGCGGGTCAGAAAAACACCATCGGCGATCTTCTCGCGACCGGCGGCGGCTTTCTTGGCGCCGGTGTGCTCGTCGGTCATGACGGTCAGCCGGGCCAGGGTCGGCTTGGCCTCCGGCTTCTCCGTGGTGCGGTAGCGGTCGAACCGGTATGACCTGAGCCGGGCGCCGAAGGCCAGTTCCGCCGCCGCATCCGCCGGCGACAGCTTGCCGGCCGCAAAGCCATCGAACCGGATTGCCGCAGCCTTCTCTCCGACCGCGTTCAACTGACCGGTCAGCACCCCGCCGATCTTCTGCAGTGCAAGCGAATCCAATGCCTTGAGATCGCCCAATCCAATCAGGACAATGCGACCGACCGATAGATTCGGCGGCGCCATGACCGACAGAAGCTCCGCCTGCTTGCCGGTGAACTTCGCACTTGCGGCGACCGCCCGTTTGATCATGCCATCAGAAGCCTTGTCGACCTCCTCCGCCGCCCGGGTTAACTTGCCGCCCTTGGCGACGCCCACGACAAGGGCTCCCGAACCGGGCACGGACGGCGCTGCAAAGCTGATCTTCATCGGCATTCCTCGTTGTTACGCACGGAAAGGGCCCGTACAGAGCAGGATCGATCGCGGTTCGCAGAACGAAATCGGCAGGCAATGCCGCCGGAACCGCTCGACACTAGCAACGGACCGCCTGTGAGGCTGATGGGAACTGACACCTGACGATGGACCGTATCAGCCTTTATATCTTCCGTCATCTGGTCGTCGCGACCGGCGTCGCCGTGGCGATCCTGGTGTTCGCCATTTGGCTGACCCAGTCGCTGCGCCTGATCGAGGTCATCGTCGACGGGTCGGCGCCGTTCCATATCTTCCTGCGCATGGTCGTCACGACGGTGCCGAATTTCCTGATCGTCGTGATGCCGATCGGGTTGGTCTGCGCCGTGCTGTTTACCTACAACCGGATGCTGGCGGACACCGAAATGGTGGTGATGCGGGCGGTCGGCATCAGCCCGCTGGGCCTGGCGCGCCCGGCGCTGTTGCTGGCAGCCATTGTCGCGATCCTGCTCTATGCCATGAACCTCTACTTCCTGCCGATTGCCAACCAGGATTACCGGCGACTACAGGACCTGGTGGAGGCGGAGTACTCCACGGTGTTCCTGCGCGAGGGCAGGTTCAACGAAGTGTCGGACGACATCACGGTGTATTTCCGGGAACGGCAAGACAATGGCGAACTCACCGGCATTCTGATCCATGACAATCGCGACAGTGAACAGCCGGTCACGATGATCGCCGCCCGGGGCGTGATTGCACAGACCGAGGCCGGGCCGCGCGTCCTGATGTTCGACGGCAACCGTCAGGAATTCGGGCGCGACTCCGGGAACGTGACCGTACTGTATTTCGATCAATACGCGCTGAACCTGGAGATCCTGCGCGAGGACCGCGGCGCTCGATGGCCGAAACCCAGGGAACGCTTTCTTCCCGATTTGCTGCAGCCCGATCTCGATGATCCACAGGACCGACGTCAGGAAACAAGGCTGATCAGCATTGCGCACCAGAGGCTGTCATCGCCGCTTCTGGCCTTCGCATTCACAGCGATTGCCCTGGGCGCCCTGCTTTCCGGCGATTTCAACCGGCGCGGCCAGGGGGTGCGCGTCACATTTGCCCTGGCCGCCGTCGTCCTGGTGCAGGCCCTGGACTTTGTATCGACGACACTAACCCGAAGCTCGCTCACCTTCGTGCCGCTGTTGTACCTGTTGCCAAGTTTGACCTTCGGGGCCGGGCTGGCGGTGATGTATTTTCGCCTGCCTCGGCCGGCGCAAGACGATCCGGCGGCCGCCTGAGGGCATCGGGATATGCGGCTCTCCACCACCCTCTCCTTCTACATCGCGCGGCAGTTTCTGTTGTGGTTCTTCAGCTTCCTGCTGGTCCTCATGGCCGTCATCATGCTGTTCGACTTCATCGAATTGCTGCGGCGTGGTGCGACCAAGCCCGGCGTGACCGTGCTGCTGACCTTGCGCATGACGTTCCTGAAAGTCCCCGAGGTGCTGCAGGACTTGTTCCATTTCATCGTGCTGTTCAGTGCCATGTTCACATTCTGGCGGCTGACCAGAAGTCAGGAATTGGTGATAGCGCGGGCCGCCGGCGTCTCGGCCTGGCAGTTCCTACTGCCGGTCCTGGCCGCCGCGGCCATGATCGGCGTCACCAATGTCGGCCTGCTCAATCCGATCGGCGCCGCGATGTTCTCGAAATTCGAAGAGCTGGAGAACCGCTTCCTGCGCGGCCGGCCCAATCTGCTGAAGGTGTCGCGCGGCGGGCTTTGGCTGCGCCAGCGCGACGAGACCGGCTTCTCGGTAATCTTCGCCAACAGCGCCAACCCGGCCGAGATCGCCCTGAACGATGTAATAATCTTCCTGTACGACGAGTCCGATGCCTATCGTGGCCGTATCGACGCCGAAACAGCGAATCTGGAGGCCGGTTATTGGGATGTCCGTGATGCGCGCATCACCCTCGGCGACACCGTTGGCGAGCCGCTGAGCCGGTATCGCCTTCTGACCGATCTGACGCCGGAGAAGATCCAGGAGAGTTTCGCCTCGCCGGAGACCCTGTCGTTCTGGGACCTGCCGGATTTCATCCGCACCCTGGAGGCAACCGGATTCTCGGCGCTCAGTCACCGGATCTACTATCTGACGCTATTGGCGCAACCGATCTTGTTGGCCTCGATGGTGCTGTTTGCCGCCGCCTTTTCCCTGCGGCAGACCCGCCGAGGCGGAACCGCGATCATGGTGCTGGCCGGAATCCTGACTGGATTTCTGCTCTTTATCCTGAACGATGTGGTCATCGCGCTCGGCTTGACCGAGGCGGTTCCGGTGGCGATGGCGGCCTGGTCGCCGGCCTGCATTGCCCTATTGATCGGGACCGCAACGTTGCTGCATCTGGAAGACGGCTAGCCGGCAACACCGCATGCCACAGGCAACGAACGCAAGACCGGGAAGACCGCGACGAACCGATATTTGGCACTTCGACTGTTGGAATGCTATGTCGTGGGGATTCCAAAGACCGGGTTTGTCAGACCGCATTCTTGAGACTGTGATGAGACGCCGCACACTCGCCCTCATAATCCTCGCCGCCATCATCGCAACAGCACCAGCGGCGGTACTGCCTGCGGCCGCGCAGCAGATGGTCGAACGCATCGCCGCCGTGGTGAACGACGACGTGATATCGACCTCGGACATTGAGGCCCGGCTCAGGCTGGACCTGCTGGCATCGGGCCTGGAGCCATCGGCGCAGAACCAGCAGCGGTTGATCCCAGGCGTCCTGCGGACCCTTGTCAATGAGCGGCTCCAACTTCAGGAAGCCGAAAGGTTCAATGTCGCAATCAGCAATGAGGATTTGGCCCAGGCGCTGGAAAACATAGCCGGGCAGAACGGCTTGAGTGCAGCCGAAATGCGGAATCTGCTTTCGCAGAACAGCATTCCCGTATCCACGCTTGAAGACAGGCTGCGCAGCGGTATCGCCTGGCGACGCCTGACCGAGCGCCGCTTCGGTCCAGGCATCGATATCGGCGACGAGGAGATCGAGGAGGTCATCGAGCGATACCGCTCCAATCAGGGCCTTCCGGAATACCTGCTGGCCGAGATCTATCTGTCGGTCGATTCTCCGCAGGAGGAAGGCCAGGTTCGGCAATTGTCCCAGCAACTCGCCGATCAGATCCGTGAGGGCGCACCGTTTCCCAGGGTGGCGCGTCAGTTCAGCGAATCCGGTGGGGCCGCCAATGGCGGCGATGTCGGTTGGGTGGTGCAGGGCCAACTCGAGCCGGCGCTCGATGCCGTTCTGGCACAAATGCAGCCGGGCCAGGTGTCGCCGCCGATCCGCACGCCGACCGGTTACCATATCCTGTTCATGCGCGATCGCCGGCGGGTCGCCGAAGCGGACGCGGACGATATGGTCGCCACATTGTACCGCCTTGCGCTCGCCCTATCGCAGAATGCGCCCAGCGCCGACGTGCAGCGCGCGATGGAGGTGGCCGAAGAGGCCAGCCTTACGATCCGCAGCTGCGAGGCCTTGGCCGCCCGGGCTGAAGAACTCGGGGCCGGTCACCTCGTTGAGGCCGGGCGCGGTCCGATCGGCGCCCTGCCGCCGCCGATCCTCGCCGAAGTGGCCGGGCTGCCAGATGGCGTTCCAACGCGGCCGATCCGCCTACCGGACGGTATCGTCCTGTTTATGCTGTGCGACCGGGACCTGACGGGGGCCGGCCTGCCAAGCCGTGAGGATATCGCTGACAGCCTGGCAGGCGAACGGCTCAACATGATGCGGCGGCGCTATCTCCGCGACCTGCGGAATGCCGCCTATATCGAATTGCGGGTCTGATGGTCCGGCCCAAGGCGCGGCCGCCGCTGGCCGTCACCATGGGCGAGCCGGCAGGGATCGGCGGCGAAATAGCGTTGGCGGCCTGGTCGGCCCGTAACGCCCAGGCGGTCCCGCCGTTCTTTCTGTTCGACGACCCACCCCGATTGGAAGCCTTGGCCCGTCACCTGGAATGGGACGTACAGATCCAGATCATCGATGGGCCGGACCAGGCCAATGATGTCTTCCCGGACGCGGTTCCGGTCCTTCCGATCCGACTGCCGGCGCCGGTGACTCCGGGGCGGGTCGAGGCGGCGAATAGCGCCAAGGTCGTTGAGTCGATCCGCGAAGCCGTCGCCATCGTCCAGACGGGCGAGGCCCGGGCCCTGGTGACCAATCCGATCAAGAAGAGCACCCTGTACGAGGCGGGCTTCACCCATCCCGGTCATACCGAGTTCCTGGCGACCCTCGCCGGCAGCCGGACCGCGCCGGTGATGATGCTGGCCTGTCCGGACCTGCGCGTCGTGCCGGTGACCGTCCATTTGCCGCTTCGCGACGCCGTAGCGGCGCTCAGAACCGACGATATCGTGCACTGCGCCACGGTCACAGCCGATGCCCTGAGAACGGATTTCGGCATTGCCCCGCCGCGGCTGTCGGTAGCAGCGCTCAACCCGCATGGCGGCGAGGATGGATCGCTTGGTCACGAGGAGCGCGACATCATCGCGCCGGCGGTCGAGACCCTGAAATCCCGAGGGCTGGCGATCGACGGCCCGCATCCGGCGGATACCATGTTCCACCCCCGCGCCCGGGCCGGCTTCGACGCAGCGATCTGCATGTATCACGATCAGGCGCTGATCCCGCTCAAGACCATCGACTTCGACCGTGGCGTGAACATCACCCTCGGCCTGCCCTTCGTGCGCACATCGCCCGATCACGGCACCGCGCTTGCCATCGCGGGCAAGGGCATCGCCAACTCCGCCAGCATGATCGAGGCGCTGAACGCCGCCGACCGGATGTCGGTCCGTCGGGCCGGACGCACCGGCAAGGCCGCGGTTGGCTGATTTCGGCGGCCTGCCGCCGCTGCGCGAGGTCATTGCCCGGCACGGCCTGGCGACCCGCAAGGCGCTGGGCCAGCACTTTCTGCTCGACCTCAATCTGACGCGACGCATCGTGCGTGCCGCCGGGCCGCTGGATGGCGTGACCGTGATCGAAGTCGGTCCAGGCCCCGGCGGCCTCACGCGGGCGTTGTTGGAGAGCGATGCGGCCGGCGTGATCGCCATCGAGCGCGACAGTCGCTGCATTCCCGCGCTTCAGGAGCTGCAGGCAGTCGCGGGCGAGCGGCTCACGGTCGTCGAGGCCGACGCGCTGGCGGCGGATTGCGAGGCGCTGGCGCCGGCACCGCGCGCGATCGTCGCCAACCTGCCCTACAACATCGCAACGCCGCTGCTGATCGGATGGCTGAAGCGGATCGGCGAATACCGCAGCCTGACCCTGATGTTCCAGAAAGAGGTCGCCGACCGGCTGGCAGCCGCACCCGGCGGCAAGACCTATGGCCGCCTGTCGGTAATCTGCCAGTGGCGGGCCGAGGTACGGCGCGCCCTGACGATCCCGGCTCGCGCCTTCACCCCGCCGCCGAAGGTTGATTCCGCAGTGGTGACGCTGACCGCGCGCACCGACCCGGAACCCGCCGATTGGAAAACCATGGAGCGGGTCACCGCCGCCGCCTTCGGCCAGCGCCGCAAGATGCTGCGGGCCAGTCTGAAATCGCTGGGCGATGCCGAAGGGTTGCTGACAGCGGCGGGACTGCGGCCAACGGCGCGCGCCGAGGAGATCGGCGTTGCCGGATTCGCCGCCTTGGCGCGGGCCTTGGCGGCGCGCGAATAGCCGGAGTCGACTTGGTCCCGGCCGGCGACTAGGTCAGAGACCACCACGCAGTTTTTCGACGAAGTCGAACAGCCCGACCTGGCGCTCGCGCTTCAGGCGCTCGGCCCCGAGGATCGACTGTGCCCGGGCGACGCTGGCGTCGAGATCGGTATTGACGATGACGTAGTCGTATTCGGCCCAATGGCTCATCTCGTCAGACGCCTTGGCCATGCGGCCGGCGATCACCTCGTCGCTGTCCTGGGCACGGGCGCGCAGGCGGCGCTCCAGTTCACCGGCCGATGGCGGCAGGATGAATACGCTGACCAGGTCCTGACGCGCGGAATTGGCCAGTTGCTGGGTTCCCTGCCAGTCGATGTCAAACAGCACGTCGCGGCCCTGCGCCAGATCCTGTTCGACCGCCGATCTGGGGGTCCCGTAGTGATGGCCGAAGACCTGCGCGTGTTCCAGCAGTTCACCACCCTCGACCATGGCGCCATAGCGATCGGAGTCGATGAAATGATAGTCCCGCCGGTCGACCTCGCCGGGCCGCCTGGGCCGGGTGGTGACCGACACCGAGATCGTCAGATTGGCATCCCGCTCCAGCAGACGGCGGGTGATCGTCGTCTTGCCGGCACCCGACGGCGACGACAGCACCAGCATCAACCCGCGCCGTTGGATTTCCACCGCCATCATCCGTACCGCCGGCCCATGGTCATTCGATGTTCTGGATCTGCTCGCGGAGCTGCTCGATCACCGCCTTGAGGTCGAGGCCGATCCGGGTCAGTTCCACATCCGCGGCCTTGGAGCACAGGGTGTTGGCCTCGCGGTTGAACTCCTGGCACAGGAAATCCAGGCGGCGGCCGATCGCGACACCCTCGGACAGGAGTTCCCGCGCCTGCTCGATATGGGCCGTGAGCCGGTCCAACTCCTCGCGGATATCCGCCTTGGCAACCAACAGCGCTGCTTCCTGGGCCAGCCGTTCCTCGGGCAAGGCCGGGGACGCCTCCAGAAGTTCCGCCACCTGGCCGCGCAGGCGTTCGGTCAGCGCCTCTGGCTGCGCGGCCGCCGTGGCCTTGGCGGCGGCCACCAGCGATTCGATGCGTTCAAGATGGCCGGACAGCACCGGGAGGAGGCGACCTCCTTCCTCGCGCCGTGCCGCCGCCAACTGGTCGAGCGCCGCGGTCAGCGACGTGACCATCGCCGCTTCGGCGGCGGCCCGTTCGGCCTCGTCCTCCTCCTCGACCGGCTCGATCACACCGCGAACCGCGAGCAACGCATCGAGCCGCGGCTTGGCGGCTCCCGCCTCCTCGAACTCGCCGGCCAACGCGACCAGATCGTTCAGCAGATCCCGGTTGATCTGCATGCGCGGCGACCGGTCCGCGGTCTTCAGCGACAAGGTCAGCGAGACATTGCCGCGCTTGAAGCGCTCGGCGGCCGCGCTGCGCGCCGCTGGCTCCAGCCGATCGAACCCTCCGCCGATACGGGAGCGGACATCCAGCGATTTGGCGTTGACGCTGCGCGCCTCCCAGGCCCAGGCATAGGATCCGAAATCGCCTTCACAGCGGGCGAACCCGGTCATGCTGGCGACCGGCGAGGTGGGTTTTTCGGATCTCTGGGACGCGGACAAGGCGAGCTTTCTCGGTCGGGGATGGCATAATGCGGGACGCCGTTATAGACCCTCACCCGCAACTGCAACAAGCATGCCGGCCGCCATGAAAGATCCCAAGGTGATCCTCATCACCGGCGCCTCCAGTGGTATCGGCGAGGCCCTGGCCCTGGAATACGCCACCGAAGGCGTAACCGTGATCCTGGTGGGACGCGATCTGGACCGGCTGGATTCCGTGGCGGCGCAATGCCGGGATTTCGGTGCCGAGGTCAGGCTCGCCACCATCGACGTGACCGAGGGCAAGTTCTTCTCGCAGTGGCTGGAGGGCGTCGATTCGACCACGCCGATCGATCTGGTAATCGCCAATGCCGGCATATCCGGCGGCACCAGCGGCGGCGGCGAGCCGGATGATCAGGTGCGCCGGATCTTCGCGGTCAATGTCGACGGGGTTTTCAACACCGTGCATCCGCTGATCGCGCGCATGACGGAACGCCGGCGCGGGCAGATCGCGCTGATGAGTTCGCTTGCGGCCTTTCGCGGCTTTCCGGGCGCGCCGGCCTATTGCGCCTCGAAGGCGGCGGTGCGGTCTTACGGCGAGAGCCTGCGGGGTGCGCTGGCGCCGGACGGAATCGAGGTGTCCGTCATCTGTCCGGGCTTCATCCGCACGCGGATGACGGAGGTAAACGGTTTCAAGATGCCGTTTCTGATGGAGGCCGGCCGCGCCGCGCGCATCGTCAAACGGGGCCTGGCGCGAAACAAGGCCCGCATCGCCTTCCCATTCCCGACCTATTTTGCCGCCTGGCTGATCGGCGCACTGGCGCCGACACTGACCGATCCCTGGCTTAAAAACACGCCGAAGAAGCCGGCGCTGGAAGAGGCGAAGGCGGAATAGCCGGATTCAGTTTCCGCCGCCCTGGCGCCGGACGCGGCGCCATTGCGCGACGTTTCGGTTGTGCTCGCGCAGGGTTTTGGCGAAGGCGTGGCCGCCGCTGCCATCGGCGACGAAATACAGAAAATCGGTCTCGGCCGGATTGACTGCCGCTTCAAGCGCCGAGCGGCCGGGATTAGCGATCGGACCTGGCGGCAGGCCGCGATACCGATAGGTGTTGTATGGCGAATCGACGCTCAAATCGCGGCGGAGCAATTCACGGCCAAGCGGCCCGGCACCATTGGTGAGCGCGTAGATCACCGTCGGATCGGTCTGCAGCAGCATGCCTATGTTCAGCCGGTTGATGAACACGCTGGACACCACCTCGCGCTCGGACCCGACGCCGGTCTCCTTCTCGATGATCGATGCCAGGATCAGCGCTTCCTCCGGCGTGTCCAGCGGCAGCCCTTCCATGCGGCTGGTCCACATCTCTTCAAGCGCCTCGGTCATCGCCTGCTGCATGCGGGCGATCAACTGGTCGCGCGTGTCTCCGCGGACGTATTGATAGGTCTCCGGCAACACCGTGCCCTGCTCCGGCACGGCGGCCACCTCGCCTTCCAGATCGGCATCGGCAAGCAGCAGGTCGACGACCTCTTGCGATGTCAGTCCCTCTGGGATGGTGATCGAATAGGCCACGGCGCGCCCACGGCGAAGGATATCCATCGCCCCGGCGCCGCTGACCGCCGCCGGGAACAGGTATTCGCCGGCGCGCAAGCTGCGCTCTTCGCCATTCAGCATGACGCCGCCGTAGAAGATCCATCGGTTCTCGACAATGCCCTCGGCGACCAGCCGGTCGGCGATCGCGCCAAGGGCCGCGCCGCGCGGTATCTCGACCACCAGATCCTCGGCCAGCGGACCGGGTGCCTCGAAGGTCCGCATGAACCAGAAGAGCGCGAGTGCCCCGACTACGGCGAGCGCAGTCAGTCCGGCGAAGATCCGGCCGAGCCAGCGCACCATATGCCCTACGAAAACTCGCGGAAAACCAGGCTGGCGTTTGTTCCGCCGAACCCGAAGCTGTTGGACAGCGCCGCCTTGACCCTCCGCTCCTTGGCTTCCAGCGGCACCAGATCGACCCCGCGGCAGCCCTCGGAAGGATTCTCGAGGTTCAGGGTCGGCGGCACGACACCGTCACCGATTGCCAGGATTGAGTAGATCGATTCCACCGCACCGGCGGCGCCGAGCAGATGGCCGACCGCCGACTTGGTCGACGACATCGACACGCCGTCCATGGCCGATCCGAACAGCCGCTTCACGGCCCCCAGCTCGATCTCGTCGCCAAGCGGAGTCGAGGTGCCATGGGCGTTCACATAGTCGATCTCGGACGGATCCACACCGGCCCGCTTCAGGGCGGCGCGCATGGACCGGAATCCGCCATTGCCGTCCGGCGCGGGTGCGGTGATGTGGTGGGCGTCACCGGACAGGCCATAGCCGGTCACCTCGGCGTAGATCTGCGCGCCCCGGCGCCGGGCATGCTCAAGCTCCTCGAGCACCAGCACGCCGGAGCCCTCGCCCATGACGAAACCGTCGCGGCCCTCGTCATAAGGGCGCGACGCCTTCTCCGGCGTGTCGTTGTATCCGGTAGACAGCGCCCGCGCGGCGGAAAAGCCGGCCATGCCGATCGGGCAGATCGCAGCCTCGGCGCCCCCCGCCAGCATGACGTCGGCGTCGTCCCACATGATCAGCCTGGCGGCGTCACCGATCGCGTGCGCGCCGGACGAACACGCCGTGACGACCGCGTGGTTGGGGCCCCTGAATTGATGCCGTATCGACACCTGACCGGCCGCCAGATTGATCAGCGCGGCGGGAATGAAGAACGGGCTGATGCGACGCGGGCCACGCTCGTGCAACGTGACCGCGCCCTCGGCGATCCATTGCAGGCCGCCGATACCGGCGCCGATCATCACGCCGGTCCGCTCACGCGATTCATCGTCTTCCGGAGCCCAACCGGAATCGGCGACAGCCTCCTCCGCGGCGGCAATCGCGAAGATGATGAAATCGTCGTTCTTGCGCTGGTCTTTCGGCGCTACGAACTGATCGGCATCGAAGAGGCCGGACGCCGGGTCACCGCGCGGCACCTGGCCGGCGATCTTCGACGGCATTTCCGACACGTCGAACCGTTCGATGAGCGATATTCCACTCTCACCGGCGATCAGACGCTGCCAATTGGTCTTCACGCCGAGACCGAGAGGCGTAACCATGCCGAGGCCGGTCACTACAACGCGTCTCATACGCTTCCCCGCACCAAGTCGGTGTGCTGTACGGTGGCGGACCGACCGCCGCGCCGGTCAGCCGCCGGCGTTTTGCTCGATGAAGGTAATTGCGTCCTTCACGGTGAGGATCTTCTCGGCAGCGTCATCCGGAATCTCGCAGCCGAACTCTTCCTCGAACGCCATCACGAGTTCGACGGTATCCAGACTGTCGGCGCCCAGATCGTCGATGAAACTGGCTGAATCCGACACCTTGGATTCTTCGACGCCAAGATGCTCAACAACGATCTTTTTTACGCGATCGGCGATGTCACTCATTCTATCGGGCCTTTCGACAGCATTGTCCGGTGTTGGAGTACGAAGGTGGAACTCTGCTCGACTCCGGCCCCTCAGAGGTAGGCTTGAGGCGTCGGCCGAGCAAGGTTGGCGTCACATATCACACCTTTTTTGACGACACCAGCACCAGCCTAGGGCGGAATTGGGCGCGAGGAGGGCTAAATCATGGCCATCCCGCCATTGACGTGCAGCGTCTGTCCGGTGATGTACCGGGCCTCGTCGCTGGCGAGAAACGCGACGCCGGCCCCGATATCTTCCGGCTGACCCAGGTCGCCGGCCGGAATCGTCGTGAGAATCCGGGCTTTCTGGTCGTCGGTCAGCGCATCGGTCATCGGGCTGGCGATGAACCCGGGGGCAACGCAGTTCACCGTGATGCCGCGGGAAGCGACCTCGGCCGCCAGCGATTTGCTCATGCCAACCATGCCGGCCTTGCTGGCGGCATAGTTCGCCTGGCCGGGGTTTCCGGTGAAACCTACGACCGAGGTGATGCCGATGATTCGCCCCCATCGGCGCTTCATCATGCCCCGCAGCACCGACCGGGAAAGCCGGAAGGCGGATACCAGATTGACCTCCAGCACCTTGCTGAAGTCCTCGTCCTTCATGCGCATCGCCAGATTATCACGGGTCATGCCGGCATTGTTGATCAGGATGTCGATCTGCCCCATGGCCGACTCGGCCGATTTGGCTACTGCGTCGGCGCCCTCTGCCGCAGACAGATCGCCCGGCGTAACGTGGGTGCGGTCGCCACCCAGCATCTCGGCGACCTCGCGCAGGCGGCCTTCGCGGGTCCCGGACAGCGCCACCGTTGCTCCGCGGGCGTGCAGCCCGGCTGCGATCGCCTGGCCGATGCCGCCGGAGGCACCGGTCACCAGGGCCGTTTTTCCGGTCAAATCGAACATGATGTGCCCACCTCTCGTGTCTCAAAGCTCATTGGCAAACGCATCGACCTCGTCCGGTGTGCCAACCGCCGAAGCTGTCAGGGCCCGGTCGATGCGGCGGGCCAGCCCGGCCAGCACCTTGCCGGCGCCGACCTCGACCAACGTGTCAACGCCGTTCTTTTGCATGTACAGAACGCTTTCGCGCCAGCGCACCGCACCGGTCACCTGGGCCACCAGAAGCCGTCGGATCTCCTCCGGCTCCACAACGGCGCTGGCGGTGACGTTGGCAACCAGAGGCAGGGCCGGGCGGGATATCTCCACCTCAGACAAAGCCGCTTCCATGACATCTGCGGCGGGCTGCATCAGCGGGCAATGGAACGGGGCGCTGACTGGAAGCAGCACACTGCGCTTGGCTCCTTCGCTGGCAGCGATGCCCAAGGCCCGCTCGACCGCCGCCTTATGACCGCTGACGACGACCTGACCGGATGCATTGTCGTTGGCGGCGACGCAGACCTCCCCCTCGGCCGCCTGCTCGGCAACTCGGGCCGCGGCATCGATGTCAAGGCCCAGTAGGGCGGCCATGGCGCCGATGCCTACCGGCACGGCATCCTGCATGGCGCGACCGCGCTGGCGCAGAAGTCTGGCGGCATCGGCGACGCTGATCGCCCCCGCGGCCGCAAGCGCGGAATACTCGCCAAGGCTGTGCCCAGCGACATAGGCCGCCAACTCGGTTAGCGTCCGCCCGCTGCTCTGACGCAGCGCCTGAACTGCCGCCAGCGATACCGCCATCAAAGCGGGCTGGGCATTTTCCGTCAGGGTCAGCGTGTCCTGATCGCCCGAGAAGATCAGTCCCGAGAGCTTCTCGCCCAGGGCGTCGTCGACCTCGTCGAACACGGATCGCGATACCGAGAACCGGTCGGCCAGTTGCTTGCCCATACCGACAACCTGGCTGCCCTGTCCGGGGAAGACGAACGCACGTGTCATTGGATTTCCCGTGATCGGCTGGCGGCCGCGTGGATCGGCCGGCAAGTTAGAGGCGGCAAGTGATAGCCGCCTCCCGGATGAAGTCAAGCGCCGGTCAGGGCAACGATCCGGGCGGCCCCCAGCATGCGGCATCTTGCCGTGCCGCCCTCGGCCCACAATTCACCTGCAGAATACCGGCGAGTTCGCTTGATCGCCGGCGCTGGTTATGTATATTGCGCCGCTTCGCAAACAACTCCTTGCCGGTCGCGGCATCGACCGGCTAGGCGCGGGCAGCCGAAAGGACGGACTCTTTCGAGGGTCGAAGGCCACACGGCGCCGTGCCACTGAACAGCCATAGGGAGTACCAAATGCCGTATTACGAGTGCGTGTACATCGCGCGCCAAGACGTGCCGTCCGCGCAGGTCGAGAGCCTGACCGAGACGTATTCGAACCTGATCGCCGAAAACGGCGGCAAGGTCGAAAAGACCGAATACTGGGGTCTGAAAACCCTGTCTTATCGGATCAAGAAGAATCGCAAGGGCCACTATGTCCTGCTGAACATCGACGCGCCGCATCCGGCGGTCGCGGAGATGGAGCGCCAGATGCGCATCAGCGACGACGTGCTGCGTATCCTGACGATCAAGGTCGACGCGCTGGAGGAAGGCCCGTCTGCGATGATGCAGAGCCGCGCCGGCCGCGATGGCGGACGTCGGGATCGCGACCGCGGTGACCGCGGGGGCGATCGGGGCGGCCGAGACCGTGACCGTGGAGATCGCGGCGATCGCGGCGATCGCGGCGAGCGGTCTGAATCGAAGCCCCAAGAAAAGCCCCAAGAGAAGCCCCAAGAGGAGACCGTCTGATGTGTGCTGCCCCAGCCCGCCGGCCGTTCTTCCGCCGGCGCAAGACCTGCCCGTTCTCCGGCGATCATGCGCCGAAGATCGATTTCAAGGACACGAAGCTGCTGGGCCGCTTTGTATCGGAGCGCGGCAAGATCGTGCCAAGCCGGATCACCGCGGTATCGGCGAAGAAGCAGCGTGAGCTGTCGCGCGCGATCAAGCGAGCGCGGTATCTGGCGCTGTTGCCTTATATCGTGAAGTGATCGCAAGGCCGGGCGGAACAGGGCGATGGGCCAGACGGTCGTTTTCGCCGTCGGCGGCGGCATCCTCAGTGCGATGCTGTTCCTGTCGGCTGCGTTCGGCTCGCCGGGCGCGCTGATCACGACCTATCTGACTCCGCTGCCGTTGTTCCTGGTCGGTCTGAGCCTCGGCGCGACCGGTGGGGTGATCGCGGGTATCGTGGGCGCGGTGGGGATCCTGCTGGTGCTGGGCTCCACCGAGATGGCGGCGTTCGCGGCCGGTGCGGCGATACCGATCTGGCTGCTGGTGCACCAGGCCATCACCGTACGGCAGGACGAAGATGGCGTTCCGCAATGGGCGCCGCCCGGCAGTTTGGTGTTGTGGCTGGTCGGGTATGCGGCAGCGGGGATCCTGGCGGCGGCGGTCGTTACGGCGGCAACCGGCGAGGGATTGCAGTTGGAGATCGAGGCCGCCTTGGCGACCAACTTCGCGATCCTGGACACGCTGTCCGGTGGCGAGGGTGCGATTGTGGTTCAGAGGATCGCCCAGTTCGGGCCGGCACTGGCTGCTGGAGGGTGGATCTTGATCGCCGTAACCAACGCTGCGCTGGCCCAGTGGCTGGTTCATCGGTTTGACCTGGCGATCCGGCCGCCGATCGAGATTGCCGATATCGAACTGCCGGTCTGGCCCATGGCAGTGTTGATTGTCGCCGTTGCGACGGCCTTTCTGGCCGATGGTCAGATCGGCTATGTGGCCCTGAATGTGGCGATCGCATTCGCGCTGGCGTACTTCTTCGCGGGCCTTGGCGTCGTGCACGCCGTGTTGCGCGGGCGGCCATCACGGCCGCTGCTGTTGATCGTGTTTTATACGGCGATGCTCTGGCAGGGTCAGTTGGCACTGCTTGCGGTGGCCGGTTTGGGAATGATCGAGAAATGGGCCGGGATCCGTCGGCGGGCCGCCGCGACCGTGCTCGATGTGGAGGATAAGTGATGCAGGTCATATTGCTGGAACGTGTCGAGAAGCTGGGGCAGATGGGTGACGTGGTCACCGTCAAGCCGGGCTTCGCACGGAACTTCCTGTTGCCGAAAAACAAGGCGATGAGGGCCACGAAGGACAATCTGGCCTATTTCGAGACCCGAAAAGCGCAATTCGAGGCGACCAATTTGGAGCGCCGCCAGGAGGCCGAGGCGATCGGCGGCAAGCTGGACGGCGTGAAGATCGTCGTGATCCGCCAGGCCGGCGACGGCGGGCAGCTCTATGGGTCCGTGACCGCCCGCGATATCGGCGAGGGCCTGGCCGAAGAGGGTTTCAACATCGATCGGGGCCAGGTCGCCATCGATCGCCCGATCAAGGCGCTGGGCTTGTCGGATGTGCGCATAAGGTTGCATCCGGAAGTCGCGGTTTCGATCACCGTCAACGTGGCGCGGTCGGTCGACGAGGCGGCGCTGCAGGAGAAGTACGGCGGCACCATTCCAAGCGGAGACGTGGAACCGGAAGAGACGGTCGAGGTGGCCGATCTGCTGGAGAACCCCGAGGAAGCCCGGCGGCTCGAAGAGCCGGAGCCCGTAGCCGAGGCTGAAGCCGAGGCCGAAGTGGATGCCGGCGCGGAAGGTGGCGGTGATGCCGAAACCGCCGAGACCGAGGTGAAGGAGACCTGATCCGGACGGGACAGGGTCATATCCGAAGAGAGGGCGCGGTCAGAGACCGCGCCCTTTTTCGTGTTGCCCGATGGCTGCGTTTCGAGACGGAATTGCATTTTCCATGAGTCAATGATGTAATATTCGGTCGAAGACTGGGGCCTGGCTTAGCCACTGGGCGATTCCAGCGCCCCGATCAATTTCGGGGAGGCAAGGAAATGCTTCTTCTGCGTCTGCTGAAGCAGGTCGTGAAGACCGGCTCGCTGACCGTGATCGATACGAAGGGGACAGCGCACCATATCGGCACAGGGAATGCCGGCAATGCGATCGCGATCAGACTCCATGATCCGCGCCTGGGATGGCGCATGTACTTCCGGCCGCATCTGGCGCTGGGCGAAGCCTATACCGACGGCACGCTGACGGTCGAGAATGGGGAAATATACGATTTTCTTGACCTGGTGGCGCGCAACCTCGGGACCGCCGAACGCCTGCCCCTGGACGGGCTGAGGCTCACGCTTGGCCGGCTGGGCCGGCGGCTGCTGCAGTACAATCCGCTCAGCCGTGCCGGCAAGAACGTTCGGCACCACTACGACCTTTCCGGCGCGCTTTATGATCTGTTCCTGGATCGCGACCGACAGTACTCCTGTGCCTATTTCACCAAGCAGGACATGACCCTGGAGGACGCCCAGGAGGCCAAGAAGCTTCACCTTGCGGCCAAGCTGCTGCTGAAGGACGGCCAGAAGATACTCGATATCGGATCCGGATGGGGCGGCATGGGGCTCTTCCTGGCCAAGTCGGAGAATGTCGACGTCACCGGTGTCACCCTGTCCACCGAACAGCACACGGTGTCGCGGCGACGCGCCGCCAAGGCGGGGCTGGGCGACCGTGTCCACTTCGACCTGCGCGACTATCGGCAGGTTTCGGGCCGGTTCGACCGGATCGTTTCGGTCGGCATGTTCGAGCATGTGGGCCTGCCGCATTACGAGGAGTACTTCCGCAAGATCTCCGAATTGCTGACCGAAGACGGTGTCGCGGTGCTGCATTCGATCGGCCGCATGGACGGGCCCGGCAGGACGAGCCCCTGGATCCGTCGCTACATCTTCCCCGGCGGCTACTCACCGGCACTGTCGGAGGTGATCCCGATCATCGAGCGCTGCGGGATGTGGGTCACCGATATCGAGATCCTTCGCATGCACTACGCCGAGACCCTGCGCGAGTGGCGACGCCGATTTGCCGCCAACCGGCACCGCATTGCCAAGTTGTACGATGATCGGTTCTGCCGAATGTGGGAGTTTTATCTCGCCGGCAGCGAGGTCAGCTTCCGCCACAACGGCCTCATGGTCTTCCAGATCCAGTTGGCCAAGCGGGTCGACAGCGTACCGCTGACCCGCGACTACATCTACGAGTGGGAGCGTCGGAACCGGCGACGTGAACTGGCGGCCTGATCGGGATTGGGATGGCGGGACCCGGCATGACCGGGCCCGCGCCTGGTTGCACGGGCGAATCGGTCTAGACTGTTGCCCGGAGGCCACTGGGTCTTTGCGTGAAGGACGCTTGGCAGGACTTTCGATTGGTTGGCATAATTTGCGTTATCCACCAATTGTCCCGCGAGTCTTCCAGAATTTATTGAGGTCCGGGGCGGATTGCCGCGAGACCACTTGGGTGGATTTGGATAGGTTCCACCGCCATGGAGACAGTCAATCAGGAAGCGACGGTGCGGCGGCTGCAGCCATCCTCCGTCACGCCCACGCCGACACGTGCGCAACCCGCCAACGAAGCCGCCGAGCAGGCGCTTCTCGGTGCGTTGCTGGTCAACAACAACGCCATCGACCGGGTCTCGGACTTCCTCAGCACCGACCATTTCTACTTCGCCGGGCATTCGCAGATCTATGCGGCCTGTATACGGTTGCGGGAGCAACAGCGCACCGCGGATGCGGTGACGCTGAAGACTTATCTGGAGCAGGACGGCGACCTGCAGGCGGTGGGCGGCGCGGCCTATCTGGCCGATCTGCAGGCCAGCGTCGTTTCGGTCCTGAACGTCGAGGACTACGCCCGGATGGTCTACGATCTGTTCCTGCGCCGGCAGTTGATCGATCTGGGCGAGGAGATCGTCAACGATGCCTATCGCACGGATCTGGACCTGGAGGCCGTCGAGCAGGTCCACGGCGCCGAGGAGAAGCTGTACACGCTGGCCAGCGAGGGTGAATTCCGCAAGGATTTCGAGCCGTTCGCCGACGTTCTCAGCCGGGCGATCGACAATGCCAGCCAGGCGCTCAACCGCGACACGCACCTGACCGGCGCGACTACCGGGTTGGTTGACCTGGACCGCATGCTCGGCGGGTTGCAGAGATCAGATCTGGTCATTTTGGCGGCCCGCCCCTCCATGGGTAAGACGTCGCTGGCCACCAACATTGCCTTCAATACAGCCCGGGCCTTTGTGAACAGCGGCGGCAAGGAGGGTGCGGTGGTCGGCTTCTTCTCCCTGGAGATGTCGTCCGAGCAACTCGCCACGCGTATCTTGTCCGAGGAATCGGAGGTTCCGTCGGAACGCATCCGCAAAGGCGACTTCCCCAAGAAGGATTTCGTCCGGCTCGTCGAGGCGTCGAACCTGATCCACAAGGTGCCGATGTTCATCGACGACACCGCCGGACTGACCGTGTCGGCGCTCAGGACCCGGGCCATGCGATTGAAGCGCCAGCACCAGCTGGGCCTGATCGTGGTCGATTATCTGCAGCTGATGCGCACCGGCGGCAGCTCTCGCCAGGAGAACCGTGTCCAGGAGATCTCGGAGATCACCCGCGGCCTGAAAATGATCGCAAAGGACCTTGATATGCCGGTGCTGGCCCTGTCGCAGCTGTCGCGCCAGGTGGAGCAGCGCGAGGACAAGAGGCCGCAGCTCTCGGATTTGCGGGAATCCGGATCGATCGAGCAGGATGCCGACGTAGTCATGTTCATCTACCGGGAGGCCTATTACCTCAACAAGGCAGAGCCGACGACGGGCACGCCGGAACATGCGGAATGGCAGGCGGACATGGATCGCGTCAATAATCTGGCGGAAGTTATCATCGGCAAGCAGCGGCACGGTCCGACCGGTACGATCCGGCTGCATTTCGAGGGCGCGTTCACGCGGTTCTCCAATCTGGAGAAGCTGTATCACGGTGACGCCTGACCCCGATCCGCGGACGCGGCGCGCCGGCGCCGTGCTGACCATCGACCTGGACGCGCTGGCGGCAAACTACCGGCTGCTGGCGAACAAGGTCGGCGCCGCTGAATGCGCCGTCGCCGTGAAGGCGGATGCCTACGGGACCGGCATCGCGGATGCGGCGCCCGTGCTGGCGAAGGCCGGCGCGCGCACTTTCTTCGTGGCCGATCTGAACGAAGCGCTGGCGCTTCGGTCTCTGATGCCGGAGGTGACGATCGGTGTCTTCAACGGCCTTATGCCCGGTTGCGAGGCCGATTACGTCGCGCATGACTTGCTGCCGGTCCTGAACCATCTTGGCGAAATCGATCGCTGGTCCGCGCATGCTGCCGCTGAAGACCGCCCACTACCCGCCTTTCTGCACATCGACACCGGCATGAATCGGCTGGGGCTGGGACCGGACGAGTTGGCCGTGCTGGCCGACGCGCCCGAACGGCTGGGCGGCATTGCATTGCGCGCAGTGATGAGCCATCTGGCCTGCGCCGACGAGGCCGGGCATCCGATGACGGCACAGCAAAGAGATGACTTCCGCGCCGCCCTGTCGAGACTACCCAAGACTCCGGCCAGCCTCGCCAACTCCGCCGGTATCTTCTGCGGGACGGACTACCACTTCGACCTAGTGCGACCCGGCTGCGCGCTATACGGCATCAACCCGACCCCGGACCACGCCAATCCCATGCGGCGCGTGGTCCACTTGGCGGGCAAGGTGCTGCAGGTCCGGAACGTTGACACTGATATGACCGTTGGCTACGGTGCCAGCCACCGAGTCGCCCATGCCGCAAAAATCGCAACAATTGCAGTCGGTTACGCAGATGGATACCTGCGATCATTGAGCGGGTGCGGGTGTGTTTGGTTGGCCGGCAAGCGAGCGCCGGTAGTGGGGCGGGTGTCGATGGATCTGATCACCGTGGACGTGACCGATGTGCCGGACGACGATGTGCGCCCGGGCATGCTGGCCGAGATTATCGGCGACCGCCGCGATCCCGATCAAGTGGCCCACGAGGCTGGGACCATCGGCTATGAGATTCTGACCGCACTGGGCCGCCGCTATGCGCGGCGAACGATCGGGACCGGCCGTTGAACCTGCTCGCCGCCATAGGCCGGACGTTCATCACGTTCCTGACTAATGTCGGTCGGTTGGTGCTGTTCACCGCCGTCTCGGTGTCGCATTGCGCACGACCACCCTTCTATTTCCGCCTGATCGGGCGCCAGTTGATCGACATCGGCTACTATTCCCTGCCGGTGGTCGGACTGACGACTCTGTTCACCGGCATGGTGCTGGCACTGCAGAGCTACTCCGGGTTCGCCCGCTTCAACGCCGAGAGCGCGGTGGCGACCGTGGTCGTCCTGTCGATCACCCGCGAGTTGGCGCCGGTTCTCGCCGGTCTGATGGTGGCGGGCCGCATCGGCGCCTCCATGGCGGCCGAGATCGGCACCATGCGGGTCACCGAGCAGATCGATGCGTTGACCACTCTGTCCACCAGCCCATTCAAGTATCTCGTGGTGCCAAGGCTGATCGCCGGATTGACGATGTTGCCCATTCTTGTCCTGATCGGCGACATGATCGGCGTCTTCGGCGGCTTCCTGATCGGCGCCTACAAACTCGGCTTCAACCCGAGTTCGTATATCCGGTCGACCTGGGAATTCCTCGAACCGGTCGATGTGATCTCCGGCCTCGTCAAGGCTTCGGTATTCGGGTTCCTGGTCGCACTGATGGGCTGCTATCACGGCTATCACTCGCGCGGCGGCGCCCAGGGCGTTGGCGCGGCGACCACCAACTCGGTCGTGTCCGCATCGATCCTGATCCTGATCAGCAACTACGGGATCACCGATTTGTTCGTGAACCGATGACCGACATACCGAAGCTTCAGTTCGCCGGCGTCCACAAGCGTTTCGGCTCCAACCGGGTGTTGAACGGCATCGACCTGGAGGTCATGCCGGGCGAATCTCTGGTGGTGATCGGCGGCTCAGGCAGCGGCAAATCGGTGATGCTGAAATGCGTGTTGGGCCTGCTGTCCCCGGATTCCGGTTCGATCAGGGTCGACGGGAGCGAAATCATCGGCACCAACGGGTCCGGACGCGCCCAGGTCATGCGCAAATTCGGCATGCTGTTTCAGGGCTCGGCGTTGTTCGACAGCCTTCCGGTCTGGCAGAACGTGGCCTTCGGTCTGATTCAGGGTCGAGGCATGGAACCCGAACCCGCCAAGGCGATCGCGCTGGAGAAGCTTTCGGCAGTGGGCCTTCGCGAAGAGATCGGCGATCTCTACCCCGCCGAGTTGTCCGGCGGCATGCAGAAGCGGGTCAGCCTGGCGCGCGCCATTGCCGCGCAGCCGGAGATCATCTTCTTCGACGAGCCGACCACTGGTCTCGACCCGATCATGAGTGACGTGATCAACGATCTGATCGTCAAGAGCGTCCGGGAGCTGGGCGCGACGGCATTGTCGATCACCCACGACATGGCCAGCGCCCGAAAGATCGCCGACCGGGTGGCGATGATCTTTCAGGGCCGGATCATCTGGCAGGGCCCGGTCGGAGAGATCGACCGGTCGGGCAACGAATTCGTCGATCAGTTCATCAATGGACGCGCCGAAGGTCCGATCCATATGCAGGTGCGCGCCAACTAGCACTTCGTCCGCTCACGCGGATCCGGCACCGGCCCGCCGATCCCATGACTGACCCAGGTGCCCGATAACGCCGATGGCCCGACACGCTAACAATTTCGTCTGCCAGAGCTGTGGCTCCAGCCACCGCAAATGGGTTGGCCGATGCGATGGCTGTGGCGAATGGAACACGCTGGTCGAGGAGGTCCAGGCCGAGTCCGTGCCACGCGGGCTGGGCGCTGGCCGGGCCAAGGCCCTGGCCTTCGTCGACCTCGCCGCGCCGAGCGAGGACGCACCGCGGCGGGTCAGCGGACTCGGCGAATTGGACCGGGTGACCGGTGGTGGACTCGTGCCGGGCTCCGCGGTCCTGATCGGCGGCGATCCGGGCATCGGCAAGTCGACCCTGCTGCTGCAGCTCGTATGCCGGCTGGGGACCGCGCAGCGCTGTGCCTACATCACTGGCGAAGAGGCCGTCGAGCAGGTTCGATCGCGAGCCGGACGGCTGGGGCTCGCCGCCGCCCATGTGCAGCTGGCCGCCGCCACCAATGTCCGTGACATCGTCGCCGCGCTGGACCGACCGGATGGCCCGGAGGTGGTGGTGATCGACTCGATCCAGACCATGTATGTCGACGCCCTGGACAGCGCCCCCGGCACCGTGGCGCAGGTCCGCGCCTCGGCGGCGGAGCTGGTGCGCGCCGCCAAAGCGCCGCGGCGTCTCGCTGCTGCTGGTCGGACACGTGACCAAGGACGGCGCCATCGCCGGACCGCGCGTTCTGGAGCACATGGTCGACACGGTGCTGTATTTCGAAGGCGAGCGCGGCCACCAGTTCCGAATCCTGCGGGCGGTGAAGAACCGGTTCGGCCCGACCGATGAAATCGGCGTTTTCGAGATGACCGATGCCGGGCTGGTCGAGGTCGCCAACCCGTCGGAGCTATTCCTGGCCGACCGGACGGGCGACGTGTCGGGTGCGGTGGTCTTCGCCGGACTGGAGGGCACGCGGCCGTTGCTGGTGGAGATCCAGGCCCTGGTGGCGCCGTCGCCGCTGGGCACGCCGCGCCGGGCGGTGGTCGGATGGGACAGTGCCCGGCTTTCGATGATCCTGGCCGTTCTGGAGGCCCGCTGCGGCGTGGCGATCGGCGCCAACGACATCTACCTGAACGTCGCCGGCGGGCTGCGGATCTCGGAGCCGGCGGCCGACCTGGCGGTTGCCGCCTGCTTGCTTTCCTCGCTTGGCGGCCGGCCGCTGCCGCGCGATTCGGTCGTGTTCGGCGAGGTCGGACTGAGTGGCGAGGTGCGGCCGGTCAGCCAGCGGGCCCTGCGCCTGAAAGAGGCCGCAAAGCTGGGTTTCACTCGCGCAATCGTACCCCCTGGGCGTGCCCGCAAAGGCGATGGCAAAGGGGACTTGAAGGGAACGCTGCAAGTAAGCGAGATTGCCGCCCTGTCCGAACTGGTTCCGATGTTCGAACAGCCGGCCGGGACGACCGGTCCGTAGCGGAAAGCGAGTTGGGTTTGGAAAACTGGCCGATCACCGGCGGCGACATCCTGGTCTTGGCGGTGTTGCTGCTGTCCGGGCTACTGGCCTTCGCGCGCGGCTTCGTCCGTGAAGCGTTGTCCATCGCCGCCTGGGTGGGCGCCGCCGTTGTCACCGTCTTCGCCCTGCCCCATGCCTCGCCCCTGCTGCGCGACCTGATCGACAATGAGCTGGTGGCGGATTTCATCGCCGGAGTTCTGATCTTCATACTTGCGCTGGTCATACTGTCGGTCGGCGGACACTTCGCCACAAGGGCGATCCGCGATTCGGCGCTGAACATGCTCGACCGATCGCTAGGTCTCGTGTTCGGCCTGTTGCGCGGCGTCATCTTGATCAGCCTGGGGTACATGCTGTTCGTCTGGCTTGTGCCGGATAGCGGCGACCACCCGGACTGGTTCAGCGAGGCCAGGACGCTGCCACTGGTGGAGGAGGCCGCAGACATCCTGCGCGTGGTCGTGCCGGCGGACGCGATCGGCGACGGGCTGGACCGCGCCGAGGACACGCTGGACCGGCTTGGCGGCTTGGCGCCCGCCTTGATCCAAGGCCGTCCGCTGCCGTCTTCAAAACCTGATGCGCCAGAGGACGAGGCCGGCTATAACCGTGGCGCGCGCGAGGACATGGACCGGCTGCTTTCCACCTCGCAATAGGGAATCGGCAAACTCCAATATTGGAACGGCCTTGGCGGCTCTTCTCGATTCGGCGTCCCGCGGACTCGCGGACAGCGACAAATTCCACGATGAATGCGGCGTGTTCGGCATCTTCGGCCATGGCGAAGCGGCACCGCATACCGCTCTCGGCCTGCACGCACTTCAGCATCGCGGCCAGGAGGCCTGCGGCATCGTCGCCTTCGACGGCAGGCACTTCCATGCCCACCGTGCGTTGGGCGAGGTCGGCGACAATTTCAGCTCCGAAGAAATCATTCAGCGGCTGCGCGGCCACGCGGCGATCGGACACAACCGCTACGCCACGACCGGTCGCACGGCGATGCGCAACGTCCAGCCGTTGTTCGCGGATTTCGCATCCGGTGGCTTCGCCATCTGCCACAATGGCAACCTGACCAATGCCTATCACCTGCGCCGGCAGTTGGTGCAGCAGGGCAGCCTGTTCCAATCGACCACCGACACCGAGGTCATCGTCCATCTGATGGCCACCAGCCAGCGCCGCAACGTGCTGGAGCGCATGGTCGATGCGCTGCACCAGATCGAGGGCGCGTATTCGATCGTGGCGATGACCAATGAGAGCCTGATCGGCGTGCGCGATCGATTTGGCGTGCGCCCGCTGGTGTTGGGGCAGTTGGGCGACTCACTGATCCTGGCGTCGGAGACGTGTGCGCTCGACATTATCGGCGCGGATTTCGTGCGCGATGTCGAGCCCGGCGAGATGGTTGTGCTCTCGGCCGACGGCGTTGCCTCCTTCAAGCCGTTTCGCGCACAGCCGCAGCGCTTCTGCATTTTCGAGCACATCTATTTCGCCCGGCCCGACAGCATCGTCGAGGGCACCTCGGTATACGAATCGCGCAAACGCATCGGCGCGGAGCTTGCGCGCGAGCATCCGGCACCGGCAGACGTGGTGATCCCGGTGCCTGACAGCGGCGTGCCGGCGGCGATCGGCTTCGCCGCGGAAAGCGGCCTTCCATTCGAGCTCGGCATCATCCGCAATCATTATGTTGGCCGCACCTTCATCGAGCCGACCGAGCAGATCCGCCACCTCGGTGTACGGCTCAAGCACAATGCCAACCGCGCGATGATCGATGGCAGGAGGGTTGTGCTGATCGACGACAGCATCGTGCGCGGCACAACCTCACGGAAGATCGTACAGATGGTGCGGGCCGCCGGGGCGACGGAAGTGCACATGCGCATCTCCAGCCCGCCGACCAAGCATCCCTGCTTCTACGGTATCGACACGCCGGCCCAGGAAGACCTGTTGGCGCACAAGAATTCGGTGCCTGAGATCGCAACGGCGATCGGCGTCGACAGCCTGAGCTACATCAGCCACGACGGTCTGTACCGCGCCATGGGAGAGACCGGCCGCAATTCCGCATGTCCGCAATACTGTGACGCCTGCTTCACCGGCGACTATCCGACCGCCCTGCCCGACAAGGACGAAGCCAGCCGGCAGCCCGAGCTGTCGAACCTGATCGAACGCGCCGGCTAGGTCGCGGCTGACCGAATCTCGAATGACCGCTGACATGCCCAAGTCATCCCGGCTCTCCGGCCGCATCGCGCTGATCACCGGCGCATCCCGTGGCATCGGCGCCGCCGTAGCCCGCCGATTTGCCCGGGAGGGCGCGCAGGTGATCCTGACGGCGCGCACCGTCGGCGCACTGGAAGAGGTCGACGACGCGATCCGGGCCGAGGGCGGTGCGGCAACCCTGGCGCCACTCGATTTGCTGGAGCACGACGGCATCGACCCGATGGCGGCGTCACTCTTCGAGCGGTTCGGCCGACTGGATGTGCTGGTGGGCAATGCCGCAATGCTGGGGACGCTATCGCCGGTCGCCCATTCCGAGCCGGCCAAATGGCGCCAGGTGATCGATTTGAACCTGATGGCCAATTACCGCCTGATCCGGGCCATCGACCCGCTGCTGCGGGCATCGAATGCGGGCCGCGCGATCTTCGTGACCGCCGGCGCGGCACGACAGGTGTCCGGCTATTGGGGCGCCTACGCCGTGTCCAAGGCCGGCCTCGAGATGCTGGTCAGGCTCTACGCCGCAGAGACGGCCAAGACGACGGTGCGGGCCAATCTGGTCGATCCCGGGATCATTCGCACCCGCCTGCGCGCCGCGGCCTATCCCGGTGAGGATGCCAGCCAGCACCCGCTGCCGGAGACGATCACCGGGACCTTCGTAGAGATGGCAATGCCGGACTTCACCGAGAGCGGGGCGCTCATCCAGGCCCAATCGGACACTGGCCGAAGCTGATCCCAGAAAGTATCGCGCCAGGATGGGGAGGACATCCTGGCGCGGCGATCTGACGCCCGATCCAGGCCGCGTGACGCACACCGGGACCGGCTGGGAGGAAGCCGGCAGCTCGTCGACCAGGCAGCTTCGCACGGTCGACCACCGTCAAATCCAGACCAACCTAACCACAGTTGCCGCGGGAGGTGAAGGCCGAATATTACACGTTAGACATGCATTAATGTCGCAGTTGGAGACACATCATTAGCGGGCGACGAATAACCGCATTCATGCACGGCACCGTCTCAATCTGCATAGGGATTCTTGCCTTTGCGTGGCAGAAACCGCAGCGGAACGCCAGCCAGTCCGAAACTGTCTCTCAGCCCATTGGCCAGGTAGCGGATATAGGATTCGGCCAGCGCCTCGGGCTGAGACACCCATAGAGCGAATGTCGGCGGCCGCGCCTTTACCTGCGTCAGGTACCGCACCCGGACCCGGCGCCCTTTTGCCATCGGGGGCGGATGAGCGGCGAGCACGCCTTCCAGCCAACGATTGAGCCGGCCGGTGCTGATCCGCGTGTTCCAGGTCTCGTAGATTTTCAGCACGGCATCCAGCAGCGTTTCCAGCCGCTGCCGCCTGAGCGCGGAAATGGTCACCGTCGGGATGCCCCGCACCTGCGGCAGGGAGGTCTGCAGCCGGTCGTTCAACCGCCGCAGGGCAGCCTGATGGTCATCGACGGCATCCCATTTGTTGACCGCGATCACCAGCGCCCGCCCCTCCTCGATCACATGGCGGGCGATGGTCAGATCCTGCTTGTCCAGGATCGCGGCGCCGTCCAGCACCAGCACGACCACCTGCGCCAGTCGGACCGCATTCAGCGCGTCGGATGTCGAGAGCTTCTCCAGCCGGTCGGAGACCCTCGCCCGGCGGCGCATTCCCGCGGTATCGACCAGCCGGATGGGCTTGCCGCGGTAGGACCAGTCGACCGCAATGGCGTCGCGGGTAACACCCGGCTCCGGTCCGGTGACCACGCGCTCATCCTCGACCAGCGCATTCAGCAGCGTCGACTTGCCGACATTGGGACGGCCTACGATCGCAAGCTGGATGGTTCGTTCCGAGTGATCGTCATCCTCGCCGGCCTCCGCCCCCTTGTCGTAGGGCAGCAACGCTTCGGCCAGTTCGGTCATGCCGATGCCGTGCTCGGCGGAAATCGCCAGCGGCTCCCCAAGGCCCAGCTCATGGGCCTCGATCAGCCCCGGTTCGGCCGCCCTGCCCTCGCATTTGTTGGCGACCAGCAGCAGCGGCGCCGGCAGCCGTCGCAAGGTGCGGGCGAAATGCCGGTCCATGGGCGTCAGCCCGGCGCGGGCATCGACGACAAGAAGGGCGACGTCAGCATCGGCAAGGGCGCGCCGGGTCTGCTGCAGCATCTCGAATTCGATGCGGTCGGGAGGTGCCTCCTCGAGACCGGCTGTATCGACGACCGTGAATTCCAGGGCGCCGATGCGCCCCTCGCCCACGCGCCGGTCGCGGGTGATGCCCGGACGGTCGTCGACCAGCGCCTCGCGCTTGCCTACCAGCCGGTTGAACAGGGTCGACTTGCCCACATTGGGGCGGCCGACGATGGCGACGGTGAAGGACATGGCCCTACTTGCCGGTATTTCGGTGCGATTTCAATCGAAGAGCGGCGTCCTGGCGAACAGGTATTCGCCGAATGCCGGGATAATCGGCATGCGGAGCGCGGCCGGTGAGGATCAGGTGTTCCAGGTCTTGGTCACGGCGAATTGCATAGGCCACGATACCCAGCATCGGGCCGGTCGCCGGGCCTACCGGTATGCAGTCAGCGTCGCGTTGTCGGACAGCACATAGAGCGTGCCGTCGGCGACGATCGGCGCGATCGTGCCGTCACCGCGCAGCGAGAAGGTGTCCACGATCTCGCCATTGAGCGGCGAGGCAACGACGCCTTCGCCGTTCGCACCGACCGCTATCAACCGATCCCCCGCCAACACCGGCCCGGACCAGACGATCGGCCCGGAGCGGTTGTCCGGGTTGCGATAGCGCTGCAGCGGCGTCACCCAGAGTATCCGGCCGCCGCGCTTGGTCATCGCGACCAGCTCGGCATTGGTGGTCAGGGCGAAGATGAACTCACCGGCGACCAGTGGCATGTTGGTGCCGCCGACCTCTTGCTCCCATAGCCGTGCGCCGCTGCGCAGGTCGATGCCGACCGTTCTACCGCTATGGCCGACGGCGACCACCATATCTTCTGCAATGACCGGCTCACCGAGAATGTCGGCAAGCCCCGCCAGTGCCCCGAAACGACGCACCGCCGCCAGGCTGTCGGACCAGGCTGGCCGCCCGGTATCGATCCTCAGCGCGAAAAGCTCGCCAGAACTGTATGGCGCAAGGACGACACCACTGCCGGCCGCCGCGCTGGCCCCACCCAGCAGCGCCGCGTCCTCCAGGATGCCGGTATGGCTCCAGAGGATCTGACCGGTGGCCGCATCAAATGCCTCGAGCTGGTTGTCGATGCTTATGACGAAGACACGCCCCGCAGCGAATGCCGGCGCCGAGCGGATTGGCCCATTGGCCTCGGCGCGCCACAGCTCCTCGCCGGTCGCCGGGTCGAGCGCCACCACATCGCCAAATCCAGTCGTCACGTATAGACGGCCGTCGCCATAGGCAACGCCTCCGCCCAGCGGATCACTTTCCTCGGCGTCCGACGTCGCACGAACCCGCCATGCCTGCCGACCGTTCGCCGCGTTGATGGCGGCGACACGTCCGCTGGCGTCCATTGCGAATATGGTGCCGTTGGCGGCCACCGGCGGATTCAACAGCCGGCGATTGCCGCTGGAGCCGTCGCCGATATCGGTCGACCATGCTTGGCTGAACGGATGCGCCAGCGCGAGGTTTCCCGGAAAGTGGTCGGCGCCCATCCCGGTCTGCGGCCAATCGCGGTTCCGTTGCGCCTGAGGTATGAAGATGTCGAGATCGGCCACCAGCGGGTCCGGCTCGAGCGTATCGGCAAGTTCCAGCACCGAGATCCGGTCACCGGGAAGCGGCGGCGCTTCCGCTTCGCCGAACCATCCACCGCACGCCGAAAGCACCGGCATCGACAACAGTGCGGCGAGGCGCGCCACGCGTCCGAGATCGCTCATGCGTCTAGCCGCCCGCGGCGGCGCCGGAAAGCTCCTCGGCGCGGGCGCGGATCCCCGACGGAGCAAACGGATCGACGGCCAGAAGGTCGAAGATCTGCTGCGCCTCGGCGGTATCGCCCTGGCGAAGGGCTAGCAGTCCGGTCAACTCCCTGGCGCTGAAACGCCACGGGCTATCTTCGGCCGTCAGCGGCCGCAATTCGTCCGCCAGTTGATCGGGATCGCCGGTATCGAGACTGTGGAGCACCGCCAGCAACCGCGCCAGGTTGCGCCAGGCATCCTGCACGGAACCATCGTCCGCCAGCCGCCGATAGACGTCGACCGCGCCGTCCGTGTCGCCGGTCTCCGCCCTTAGTGCCGCCTCGTGCAGGCGCGCGATCACGCCCTGCCGATCGGATGCGTCGGCGGCCAGCGTCGCCAGCGCGTCGATCGCCCCCGTGGGATTGGACTCGCTGTCCTCCAATGCCGCCAGCAGCGTGTCGGTCAGGGTCTGGTCCCGACCCTCGGCATAATCCTTCCAGAAGACATAGCCGGCAGTGACCAGGATTATGGCCGTGACGATGGAGATCGCCATATTGCCATATCTCTGCCAAAGCACTTTGGCCCGGTCTTCCCGGAGCGCCTCGTCGACTTCGCGGAATATCTCGCTCATTGGTTATCCTCGGGCCGCCCTGTCGGCGGCCCTGCGCCTTAGCAAGGCGATTGGTTTCGGTCAAGCGGCGCCGGCCGCTGGGTCTGGGGTCGCCGTCCTTCTTCAGGCGGCGCTGCGCCATTTGATGGAACAGCCCATGCTGGGCACCTGCTCCGCCGGGCCGGTGCCGCTTTCCGACACCAGCCGCATCCCCTCCAGCAGCTCACGCGCCGCATCCGGGACGGCCTCGGTTCGCGAGGCATCGAGCCGGCCGCGATACTGCAGTTCCAGATCGGCGTTGAAGCCGAAGAAATCCGGCGTGCAGACCGCGTCATAGGCCCGCGCCACCTCCTGGGTCTCGTCGATGAGATAGGGAAAGGTGAAGCTGTTTTCCGCGGCGAACCTCTTCATGTTCTCGAAGCTGTCGGCGGGGTAGTTCTCGGTGTCATTCGACATGATCGCCGCGACCCCGATCCCGGCCGCCTGGAGCTGGCGGCAATCGTCGACGATCCTGTGGATGACCCCGCGCACATAGGGGCAGTGGTTACAGATGAACATGATCAGCGTGCCCTTGGGACCCGCGACGCCATCCAATGTGTGGATCGCCCCGTCGATTCCCGGCAGGCTGAAATCGACCGCCTTCCAACCGAAATCGCAAATCGGTGGTTGCATCGCAGCCATGTTGACCGCTCCCTTATCGTCTCGTGGTATTTGCGCCTTTTCCTAGACCATCGGAAGGGGGATGACAATCACGGGCGCCCCGAACATCGGCAGTCGGCAAAGCGTTGATGGCTTTACCTGCGAGCGTATTTGGGGACAATAGGTGGCAGATAACGAGAAAAGCATAAGGCGAGGTCCAAGCCCGCATGGAAGCAGAGATCGTGCGTCTTTCCGATGTCCGTCGCGGTATCCTCCACGGCGGCCGGCATCGCAGGCGGCGGGTCTATTTCGATCGCCGTGAATTGTCCCAACTCCTGCAGGTCTACAGTGTCCGCGTCAGTCGCGGCGAGTGGCGCGATTACGCCATCGATCACACCGCCGGCGGCGCCATGTTCAGCGTCTTCCGCCACAGCCACGACCGGCCCGTCTACGCGATCGCCAAGACCGCCGGACCACGCGGCATCGAATATGCGGTGTTCGACGGCCAACGCAAGCTGGCCCGCACCGCTTCGCTGAACGAAGCCCTGGCGGTCTTCGACAAGCGGATCCACCTGGTCGACGATTGAACGGCCGGCCACACGACCTCAGACCGCGTTCTTGCTCGCGCCGAATGTTCTTGTTATGTTCTCAATCGAGCGGATCGGCGGGACAGATTGGCACAGGCGCTGGGAGATGGGCGGATGGAAGCGGCAACAGCTTGCCGATGAGGAGACCCGGCGCCGGCCGATGGCATTGGGGGCCCTGGCGGACCAATCGGTCGACGTATTCTGCTGGTGCAATCGCTGTGGCCACAATGCCGTGGTCGCCACCGAAAGGCTGATCAGTCAGCTTGGCCCCGAATTCCCGATCCCCGAGGTGGGCGCGCAGATGCGCTGCACCGGCTGCGGCGGCAAGGACGTGGCGACTCGCCCCAACTGGCCCTCCCAGGGCCAGATCACCCGGCACGACTAGATCAGGGTGATTTGAAGTCGACGCGGCTTCAAATCTCAATCCCGATCTATTTCAAAATTCCAGAGGACGATTCAGAGATGAGGTCGTGTGATCTCATCTCATCGTGCTCTACGGCCGCCGGGTTCGTAGCCTGCCCTCGCTGTCCCACGAGGCGGAAACCGGAGCGCCGCGCGCAGTCCGCCAAGGGGCGAGTCATCGAGGAGCAGGTCGCCGCTATGCAGGTCGATCAGGTCGGACACGATGGACAGGCCGATGCCGCTGCCCGGCGGCGCCTCGTCCAGACGTTCGCCCCAGTTCAAGGCGGCGCGGCGCTGATCCGCAGGAATGCCGGGTCCGTCATCATCCACCGAAACGATTAGGCCGCCGTTCTCCAGCCAGGCGGCGACCGCGATCTGGGACTTGGCGAAGCGGTGGGCATTGGCCGTCAGATTGCCGACCATGCGGCATCGAAATCTTCCCGTGGCACCGGAAACACCAGATCGTCCGGACATGCGACGTCGATGTTCACCGGCGGCTGGCGGTAGAGGATGGCATAGCCTCGCGGATGTCGTGCAGCGCGGCCGATACCGGCATGTCGCGCACCACGCCGGCCTCGGTCCCGATCGCCTGCGCCAGGTTGGCATAGCGGTCGACCAGACCTGCCATCCGGTCGACCTGACGATGCAGCAGAGCGGAGTCATCGCGGTCCGGCAGGCCGTTGCGCAGCACCGCCAGGGGATGGTTGAGGTCGTGGGCGATCTTGGAGACGTATTTGCGGGTGCGCGCCAGCAGGCGGGCGTTGCGGCCCAGCAGGTCGTTGACCCGGTCCACCAGGTTCTGCAGTTCGCGCGGGAAGTCGCCGCCGATACGCTCGCTCTCGCCGGCCTCGAACCGGCCCAGCGAACGGCCCACGGCCGAAAGCGAGCGGTGCAGGGTGATCAGCATGACGGAGATCGCGATGGCAAGCAGGATCAGCGACGGAACCGTGATCCGCAGCGTCAGCCGTTGCAGGCTGGCGATCTGGTCCTCGACCATGGCGGCATAGCGCCGGGCATCGACGCCGGCGAGATAGCGCACCGTCGCCGTGCCGCCATCGGCCAGCGGCTCGCGCACCAGGCGCTCGGCGATCCGCATCGGCCCGAGGGGCGATTGGGCGGCTCCAACCGACGAATTGAGCGGCCGGCCGGTCGAGTGAAGGCGACAGGGTGGCATCGGTCAGCATCAGCAATTCGGAGCGAAAGGCCGTCCGGCCGTCGATATCGACCTGCCAGACCCATTCCAGATCGCCGATCCCGACCAGCGGCGTGCCGGTCACGCCGGCGCTGACCACCGCGGCGCGGACCTGCAGGCCGAACGCGCGCAGCTGGGTGTCCACCGCCTCTTCCGACAGCGCGCGGATGGCGCCGCTTGTCGCCAGCCACAGGGCCGGCCCGCCGATCGCCATCACCGCCAGCGACCATGCCAGCATGCGGCCGGCCAGGGTCGCCGGCCAATAGCGCCGCTCGGCGGTCACGGGTCGCCGCACGCCAGCCGGTAGCCGTAGCCGAGCACGGTTTCGATGGTCTTCTTGCCCAGCTTGTCGCGCAGCCGGCTGATATAGACCGGGATCTCGTTGCTGGTCTTGACGCTGGCGCCGTCGAAATTGTGCTGCACCAGTTCGTCCGCCGACACCGGCCGCTGCCGGTGGACCAGCAGGTAGTGCAGGATGCGGAATTCGGTCGGCGTCAGCCGCGCCGGCGCACCGTCGAACCACACCCGCATGGCCTGGGTATCCATGCGCAACGGGCCGGCCTCGAGCACCGGCTGGCTGACATTCGGCCCGGCCGAATTGGCGACGCCGCGGACCCAGTCCAGCAACAGCTCCAGATCGACCGGCTTGGTCAGATAGTTGGTGGCGCCGGCCTTGACCGCCTCCTTCATGTCCGCGACGTCCTTGCGCGAGGCCGTCAGCACGATCACCGGCATGGTGCGGTCTTTCGAGCGCCAGCGGCGCAGCACGCTGATGCCGTCCATGCCCGGCAGCCCCGGGTCGAGGATGACCGCGTCGAACGGCTCCTCCAGCCCGCGCTCCAGGGCCTCGATCCCGTTATCGGCCAGATCGACGGCGAAGTTGTCGCCGCGCAGCATCTCCGCGATCTGGGTCGCCAGATCCTCGTCATCCTCGACAACAAGCACGCGCATCACACCGCCTATCGGTTGCCCGACCGCCGCAGCCAGGCATCGGGATTTCGCACCACCGAGCCGGTGCGGGGATCGAGATAGACGATGACGATGCGGTCGTCGGGAGAGAGGATCCGCACTTCGTAGAGAAACGCCGATCCGCCATTGCCCGAGCGCACCGTATGGGTGCCGACAACGCGCCCGGCATAGTCCGGATCGTCCTGCAATCGGCGCAGCAGTTCGGACAGCGGCGGCGAACGATCGTTCTGCGCCGCCGCGACCCCGGCCATCGGGATCAGAAGCGCGAGAATCGCCGCCATCGCCAGTTTTCGCATCATCGGCCTTGTATGACAGGGTCCGCCCTGCGCCGATAGGGCAGGACCGTTATGTGATGTTAATGCCGATTAATACGGCATAACGCGGGCGGCATACCGCTCGAAACCGGACCCCGCCCTAGGCTTCCGTCACTGCAAACGAAACCGACGGGAGTGTTCCCATGAACTGGAAGACCCTGAAGATCGCAACGGTCGTGGCATTGCTGGCATCGCCATCCGCCTTCGCCGCCATCCCCGGGCCGGGCGCTCTGGACAGCACCACCAGCACCGTAGCGTCGACGGCACGGACGTGCAGGTCGCGGACAATCACCGGGATCGCGGCCATCGCGGCGACCGGTTCCATGACCGGACCGGCCGGCCACGTCAATTCCACTACCGGCGGCGGTCACCGTCGCGGCCACTACCGCGGCTCATCGCAGCCATCGCTACGGCCCGCACCGCCGCCGGCATTTCCGCCGGGACGGCCACCATTTCCGCGGCCGCCATTTCCGCGGCCGGCCACAGCGCCGCTGGTTCCGTAACTGGCGTGGCCGCTGACCGCGCTAGGCTGACGCGCCGCCCAGCGAGGCCCGTCCCGGCCGATGGCTGACCATCAGCATCGGCCGGGGCGGGCGCGTCGTTGAGGTCACCGATCTAAGCTAGGACTGGCCCGCTGACAAACCACCGCGATGCGCCGCATCGCCCGGGCCGCAGGCTTGACCGCCGATCCGGCGGCGTGGTCTCTGCCGACAATGACCGCACTGCATGGCCTTGCCCTTTTCATCCTGGCGTATCTGCTGCTGCTTGGCCGCAATGCCTGGAAGCAGGGCGAGTTGCGGCAATATCTCGGGGCGCTGTTGCTCACCGCCGCCCTGCTGGCGGCGATCGGTGGAAGTGTACTTCGTCTATGACCGCCTGGTCGGCCCCTGAGGCGCCCGCGGCAGCCCCGCCGCCGCTAGGACTGGCGGGCCGGTCGGACGATGGTCTCGATGATCGGCGGGCTGGCGGCGGGCAGCGCCATCGCCCGCCCCGCGTTTGTCAGGCAGGCCGCTGAAGTCGTCAGATCGACCTGGCTCAGATCGACATTGGACAAATCCGCGCCGGTCAGATTGGCACCCTCGAGACGCGCATTGGCGAGCGTCGCCGCCGTCAGGTCGCAGCCCGACAGGTCGGCGCCGCTGAGGTCGGAATTGCTGAGATCGACTCCGCTCAGATTGGCCCTTTGAAAATCCGCGCCGGTCAGATTCGATTCGGTGATGATCGCGCTGGCCAGATTGGCGGCGACGAATATCGCCCGGCTGAGATTGGCATTGCTGAGATTGGATCGCGGTCGCAGCATCTCGCTGGTGTCCAGCGCCTCCGGCTTGACCATGGCGAGGCCGCGATTACCGTCCGAGGTCAGCAGGGCACCTTCGCGCAGATCCGCATCCTCGAAATTGGCGCCGGTCACATCCGCCTCGAACAACTGAACGCCGCGCAGATCGCTATGCGCAAGATTGGCATTGGTCAGGTTGGCGCCGTGGAACGTCGCGGCGAAGATGTCACAATGGCTGAGATCGGCCCCGGAGAGGTCGCAGCCGCCGAGATTTGCACCGGCAAAACGGGCGTGCCGCAACACCGCATCTTTCAGGCTGACACCTGACAGATCCTGCAGGCGAAAATCAGCCGGCCACGAGCCGCGCCGCTTGGCCAGCCAATCGGCATGGCGCTGAAGTTCGTCGGCAATATTGAGCGAAGTCGCGGTCATCCACCGGCCAATTTTCAGCCAAGGGTTTAGTACCCCTAGACTTTATCGACCGACAATTACCCTTTCCCTAATCCGCGAGGATCCGGGACGGGTACTGGGAAGAAACGGAATGCTGAGAGATTGCTGGTGCCCATATGCCGGACAAGCCAATGCCGGGGCCGGGGACACAGCGTCTTGAGCATCTGGTGCAGGCCATGGGTGATACTCAAGCCCGCTGTGTGTGTCCCGGCGCCTGCCATCAGCAGGCGGCACGGTTTTCGCGCGATAAGGGATTGGACGCAGTGACTTGAATCACAAGCCGAAGAGAAATCTCAGGCGATCGAGGTCATTCCCATTCGATCGTGCCCGGCGGCTTCGAGGTGATGTCGTAGACGACGCGGTTGATGCCGCGGACCTCGTTGATGATCCGGGTCGCGACCCGGCCCAGGAAATCGTGCGGGAACGGGTAGTAATCGGCGGTCATGCCGTCGGTCGACGTCACCGCCCGCAAGCCGCAGGCATGGTCGTAGGAGCGGCTGTCGCCCATGACGCCGACGGTGCGAACCGGCAGAAAGACCGCGAAGGCCTGCCAGATCGCGTCGTAGAGGCCGGCGGCCTCGATCTCCTCCAGGAAGATCGTATCGGCCTTGCGCAGCATTTCGAGCTTGTCCCGGGTGATCTCGCCGGGGACGCGCACCGCCAGGCCCGGCCCCGGGAAGGGGTGCCGGCGAATGAACGATTCGGGCAGGCCGAGTTCGCGTCCCAGCGCCCGGACCTCGTCCTTGAACAGCTCGCGCAGCGGCTCCACCAGTTTCAGGTTCATCCGCTCGGGCAGGCCGCCGACATTGTGGTGCGACTTGATCGTCACGCTGGGCCCGCCGGTGAACGAGACGCTCTCGATCACGTCCGGATAGAGCGTGCCCTGGGCCAGAAAGTCGACATCGCCGATCTTCGCCGCCTCGGCGTCGAACACGTCGATGAAGGTGGCGCCGATGATCTTGCGCTTCTGCTCCGGGTCCGTGACGCCGTCCAGCTTGCCGAGAAACTGGTCCGAGGCGTCGACATGGACCAGCGGCACGTTGAAATGGCCGCGGAACAGATCGACCACCTGATCCGCCTCGCCGGCCCTGAGCAGGCCGGTATCGACGAAGATGGCGGTCAGCTGCTCGCCGATCGCCTCATGCAGCAGCACCGCCGCCACCGCACTGTCGACGCCGCCGGACAGACCGAGCACGACCCGTCCCCGGCCGACCTGGGCACGGATTTTCGCCACCGCCTCGGTACGGAACGCTCCCATGGTCCAATCGCCGCGACAACCGGCGACATGACGCACGAAATTGGCCAGCAGCGCCGCGCCATGGGTCGTATGCACGACTTCCGGGTGGAACATGGTTCCATAGAAGCCCCGGCTGTCATCGGCGATCACCGCGAAGGGCGCGCCATCGCTGACCGCAACGACCTCGAAGCCCGGCGGCTTTTCGATCACCCGATCGCCATGGCTCATCCACGCCTGCTCACGCTGTCCCGGCCGCCAGAGCCCCTCGAACAGCCGGCAGTCGCCCGTGATCTCAAGGAAGGCGCGGCCGAACTCGCGATGGTCGGCGGATTCCACCTGACCCCCGAGCTGGGCGCAGAGGTCATCTGGCCGTAGCAGATGCCCAGCACCGGCACGCCAAGGTCGAAAACCAGCTGCGGGGCGCGCGGCGTGGTCGCCTCGGTCACCGAGGCCGGGCCACCGGACAGGATCACCGCCTTGGGGGCGAAGCCTCGGATGCGCTCCGGGTCGGTGTCGAAGGGCCAGATCTCGCAGTAGACGCCGGCTTCCCGGACACGGCGGGCGATCAGTTGCGTGACCTGGCTGCCGAAATCGAGGATCAGCACATGGTCGTGGGATGGCGTGTCGGTCATCGGCCCTCGAATTGGTTGGTCGGCGAGGCGGGCAATCGGGACGATGGGTGTGGGTCTATTGCAACAGGCCTGGATTCACCAACGAATTCTACGCATGGCGGTCCCGCGGCCGGCGGGCGGCCCGATCCTCCGCAACCAAGCGGCGTGTGTGTTCATCGTTCACTAACCTTTCGGCGGCAGGGTGCGGCGATCACGTGACAGCGGGTCACGGAGACTATGACGGAGGACAAGATGGCCAACCGTATCAAGGGAGTCGCTCTGGCTCTCAGCATGGCCGCCATGCTGGGCGCATGCGACACCGTCGGCGACGCTGCCGGTGCAACCTGGGATTGGACGACCGATGCCGCCTCGGCGACCGCTGACTTTGTCACCTCGCCGTTCACCGACGACGACGAGATGTCCGAGTAACGAGCGTCGGAGGGCGGATGCCGGACCTTGGCCCGGCGACCGCCCTCCGCTCTCGACCGACCCGTCAGAATCCGTTGCAAGCCGGCCGACCGCCAACGGCCGGCTTTGTTGTGCCCGAAATACGCGCTCTATTCGCTCTTCACCCTTCCGCAATCTTTGCCCGCCAGGATCCACACTGCCGGCGCCTTGCGCGCTGCAGACCATTGGAGGGGAAAATGGGGACTGGCTTCAAATTTGGGGGCAGGATCGCGGTTCTGGCCGTGATGATGGCGCTTCTGGGCGGCTGCGGCACGGTGATCAGCGCCGCCGGCACCGCCGTCAGCACGACATTCGACGTTGCGACCGATGCGGTCGTCACCGGCGCCGACCTGGCGACCACGCCGTTCAGCGGCGACGATGAGGAAGACGAAAGCATCGTCGAGTAGCCGCGTTTGCGGCCGCATTTCCGAGAATCAGGATCCGGTCCGCCCAGCGGCGCAGTGCCGCTGCGCGGCCGATCGCTCGTCGCGGGCGACTGGAACCGAATGCGTGTTCAACGGCCGACGCTAGCGGACCACGACAGCCGATCTAAGCCGCAGCCCGACCTATCGCGACGAAGAATCCGTCGGTGCCGTGCCGCGCCGGCGTCAGCAACAGCGACTGTTGCGGCGCTCGTCGGGCAATCGCCGCCGACGGTGCGGTCCCAGATCGAACAGCCACGGCACCGGCTCGAAATCCGCATGGTTGGCCAGGAACGCGGCAATGCGGTCCTCGTTCTCGGTTTTTAGCAACAGCGAGCAGGTGGCATAGACCAGCAACCCGCCCGGCCGACCAGGCGGCTGGCGCTGTCCAGAATCCGGCCCTGCAGGGCAGTCAGTTCCGCCAGATCGACCGGCCGCCAGCGGGCATGTCGGGATGCCGCCGCCAGGCGCCGGAGCCCGCTGCATGGCGCGTCGACCAGCACCCGGTCGAACTTGCCCTTCTGCCGGCTGATCCACGGGTCCCGTTCCGACCGCAGCAGCTTGGTCTCGATATTGTCCAGCCCGGACCGGTGCAGGCGTTCCTTGGCCCGCGCCAGTCGCCCTGCGTTGACATCGCAGGCGACGACCCGCCCCTTGCCCTGCATCCGCGCGGCAAGCGCCAGCGCCTTGCCGCCGGCACCGGCGCAGAAATCGGCCACCTGCTGCCCCGGCCGGGCGTCCACCAGCAGCGCGACGAGTTGCGACCCCTCGTCCTGGACCTCGATGACGCCCTCGCGATAGAGCTTGTGGCCGGCGAGCGGCGGCCGGCCCGTGACCCGGAGGCCGACCGGAGACAGCGGCGTCGGTGCGACCTCGATGCCGTCCTTGCGCAACGACTCGGCGATGCCGTCGCGCTCCGCCTTGATCTCGTTGACGCGCAGGTCGAAGGGTGCCGGCTGCAGCAACGCGCCCAGCTCCGAATGGAAATCGTCCGGGCCGAATGCCGCGAAATCATCGGCCGCCCAGTCCGGGCATTCGCACAGAACGCGGACGGGCATGTGCGGGTGATCGACCGGCTGGTAATCCAGCGCGTCGGCGATCGCCTGCTCCTCCTCGGTCAGCGGATGGTCGAGAGGCGGCGAGTCCAGCCATCGCAACGACGGCGCGCTCCTGCTCGGACAGCGGCTCCGGCGCGTATTTCGACCCGTCGAAACGGGCAGCCAGATCCGTAGCCGACAGTCCTTCCCCAAGAGTGCCAGTTCGGCGCACCCTGGCCCGCGCCCCGTCCGCGTGGCCCAGCGTCTCAGCCACCAGCCCAGCCGGGCATGGTGGCGCAGCAGCCGGTAGATGCGCTCGGCGATATCGTTTCGGTCCTTCGATCCGATATAAGCGCCGGGCGCGGAAATACGGGGCGATGATCGAGTCCGCCGGCCGATCGGTGCCGGTGATCTGGCTCGAACAGCTCGATGGTGGCGGCGATCCGCGCGGCGGGCGTCATCGGCCGGCGCCGGTCAGGCGGGACGGGCGCGCTCGCAGTATCCCACCTCAGAAGTCGTGGCGATAATTCGGGGACTCCCGGGTGACGGTGATGTCGTGGACGTGGCTCTCGCGCAGGCCCGCGCCGGTGATGCGGAAGAATTCCGCATTGCGCTGCAACTCGTCGATGGTGCGGCAGCCGGTATAGCCCATCGCCGCCTTCAGGCCGCCGACCAGCTGGTGGATCACCGTCGCCACCGGCCCCTTGTAGGGCACCCTGCCCTCGACCCCTTCCGGCACCAGCTTCAGGGAATCGGACACTTCCTGCTGGAAATAGCGGTCGGCGGAGCCGCGCGCCATGGCGCCGATCGAGCCCATGCCGCGATAGGATTTGTACGACCGGCCCTGATACAGGACCACATCGCCCGGCGCCTCGTCGGTGCCGGCCAGCAGCGAGCCGATCATGGCGCAATCGGCGCCGCGGCGATCGCCTTGGCCAGATCGCCGGAATACTTGATGCCGCCATCGGCGATCACCGGCGTATCGTGCTTGGCTGCGGCCTCCACCGCCGACATGACGGCGGTGAGCTGCGGCACGCCGACCCCGGCGACGATCCGGGTGGTGCAGATCGAGCCCGGACCGATGCCGACCTTGACCGCGTCCGCGCCGGCATCGATCAGCGCCTTGGCGCCGTCGGCCGTCGCCACGTTGCCGGCGACGATCTGGGTGTAGTTGCTGAGCCGGCGAGCCTTTTCCACGCCCTTCAGCACGCCTTCGGAATGGCCATGGGCGGTGTCGATCACCAGCACGTCGACGCCGGCATCGAACAGCGCCTCGGCCCGCGCCAGCCCCTTGTCGCCGGTCCCGGTGGCGGCGGCGACCCGCAGCCGGCCCTGCTCGTCCTTGCAGGCATCGGGGTGCAGCTGCGCCTTCTCGATGTCCTTGACGGTGATCAGCCCGATACAGCGATAATCGTCATCGGTGACCAGCAGCTTTTCGATGCGGTGCTGGTGCAGCAGGCGCTTGGCGGTCTGAGGTCGGTGCCGTCGGGCACGGTGACCAGATTGTCCTTGGTCATCAGTTCGGCCACCGGCTGATCCGGGTCGGAGGCGAACCGCACGTCGCGGTTGGTCAGGATGCCGGCCAGCCGGCCGTTCTTCTGGACCACCGGAATGCCGGAGATCGAATGGCGCTGCATCAGGGCCAACGCATCGGCCAGGGTGTCCGACGGGGTGATGGTGATCGGGTTGACGACCATGCCCGATTCGAACCGCTTGACCTTGCGGACCTCCTCCGCCTGAGCCTCGATGTCGAGATTGCGGTGGACCACCCCCATGCCGCCGGCCTGGGCCAGGGCAATCGCCAGCGGCGCCTCGGTCACGGTGTCCATAGCCGCCGAGAGCAGCGGGATACCGAGCTCGATGTTGCGCGTCAGGCGGGTGCGGGTCTCGGCCGCCGCCGGCAGCACGGACGAGGCCGCAGGCTTCAGCAGAACATCGTCGAATGTCAGGGCTTCGCGAATTTCCATCGGCGGCCTGGATCCTCCGGCGTCAGGGAAATTCGCCGCACTATACGCATGGGCGACAGCATGTGAAGAACGCATTTGGGATCGTGACGAATTGGTCGGGGCGCTACGTCCGCTTGACCTGCATCAGGGCATGCGGATGGGGGCGGCGCTAGACTGCACCTCATCACTGCCAGCACGATTCGGAAGAGAAAGGCGGCTTCAATATGCCTGCAAGCAAGCACAAAACTGGGTCCTCGTGGCGAACGGAACAACCGCCCGGGCCCTGGAAAACACCGGTGTCGGCAAGGGCTTGCAACGGTCGCCGGCGTTTGAGATGCATGTGGACAGCCAGCCGACCCGCGACCTCGGATCAGACCGACCCGGCCGGGTGCATGACCGTTTCGGTCCCGGCCGTCACGCCATGGAGCCGAAGGCCGACTGGCACCATCAGGACAAGCTGGCATTCGCCAGAGCGATCGCCGAACGGCTGGATTCGGCGGCCCAGGCTGGCGAATACGACCGGCTTGTGCTGGTGGCGCCGCCTTCGGTGATGGGTGATCTGCGCACCACGCTGGACCGCCACACCCGCGCGTTGATCTGCGGCGAGGTGACGAAGGACCTGACCCACGGCGGACCCGCCGAAATCGAGATGCATATCGGCGGCGTGCTGGCGGTCTAGATCCAGGCACCAGCCACGGCATGGATCCCTGGGCACTGAGGCGGGTTGGGTCTAGGCGCCTCCGAGCAGAATCTGCACGTCCTCATTGACGGTCCAGCCGTGGCTCTCCATGCCCTGTCGGGCATCCGGCGACACGCTGCCTTCGAACCACAACTCCTTGGCGGTTACGCCGCCCGCGGCATCCGCGTCGGCCGTCAGGGTCGGCATGATTGTCGCCAGACGATCCGTCCAGGCGATGTAGTCCAGCGGGAAGACCCCGACGACACGGCCATCCCCGGTCTTCAGCAAGGGCCCCTGCCGGGTGGAGAACACCGACACGGGCGTCTGCTCGGCAAACGTGGCGATCATCTGCGATTGCTGCTGCATGTACCTGGCGACAACGCGATCCGGCGCTCGGGCGGCATTGATCACCAGAACCTCGAGCCCCTCGACCCCGCTCATGCGATTAAGGGCGTCGACGAACTGGACCTTTTCCTGGGGAGAGTAGTTGTGATTGTCCAGGAACGGCGTGATGGCGGCATCGGATATGCCAAGTTCCGCCATCTCGGCCCGGTTCAGTTCGGCAAGGCGTTCCGGCGGGTTGTCGGCCAGCTTGCTCTTCATCGAATCGGTCAGACTCAGCGCCAGGACCGGCATTGCGAAATCCGTATCCCGGGTCACGGCGCCCCATCGCCACCTTCGCCGTGATGCCCGCCGGCAAAGGCGGCCTGGCCGACGGAGGACAAGGCCTCCTGCAATGGCTCCCAGTCGGTATAGGGATCGACGCCCATTTCCACGGCAAAGGAGCGCTTGGTCGCCGCCCAGCCGACCGCCGCGGACAAGGCGCCCTCCTGATTGGGATCATCGCTGGTGATCGAGTTGGCAATGTTGCCGAACCAGGTTCCAACACCCTCGGCGGCGTCGCTCACCGTATTGACCGGGTCGGTGACCAGGGCGACCGCGCCGTCGACCGGCGCCATCGCCCCTTCGAGCAGACTGTCACCGAAAACGCCGGCCCGGCTCATTTCATCCAGCGCATTGAGGGCATTGGCTTCCTGAATCCGCACGCGCAGGCGGTAGTTGCCGGCGGCCGGCACGTCGCCCCACTCGGTGCTCAGCGTATAGGAGGTCACGAAACCGTCACTGAACGCGATCGGTTGGACCTGGTGGTTGGGGCCGGACATCAATTCGCCCGAAACGAACTGCGCCGCCTCCAACTGGAGCGGCGTGGCGACCACCGGAATATCCTGGGCCCGGGCGGCACCGGCCCACCAAGGCACCGAAGCCAAGATCGCGCCGGCCATCAACCGCCCGGTTGGCCCGGGATCTATCTGCCCATACCTGTCCTCCAAATGTCCATTGATCCAACTGATCGCCTGACCATATCCGACTGCGCCCGATGCCGAAAGCGCAGCATGCCCCGTTGGGCACCGGGTCGGGGGCGCGGCCCGACGCCTCAGCCGCGGAAGCCGGTGGCGACCAGATAGGTTTCGGAGGAATCCTGATCGGCTGGCCTCGGGCTTAACGTGCCGGACCTTGGCGAAATCACGCTTGAGTTGCGCCAGCAGGGTCTGTCTCCGCGCCGCCCTGAAACAATTTGCAGACAAAGGCGCCGCCTGGCGCCAGGACCTCCGACGCGAAGGCGGCCGCTGCCTCCGCAAGCCCCATGATCCTGAGATGGTCGGTGGCGGGATGCCCGGTGGTCGGCGCCGCCATGTCGCTGAGCACCAGATCGGCGGGGCCGCCCAAAGCCGCCTTGAGCTGCTCGGGCGCATCGGGTTCGAGGAAATCGACCTGAGGATCATCGCGCCGGGAACCGGGTCCATCTCCAGATAGTCCAGCGCCACGACCTTGCCGCCGCCCTCCGCCGGTTTGGCCCGCGCTACCGCGACCTGGGTCCAGCCGCCGGGCGCCGCCCCCAGATCGACGATCCTCTGGCCGCGGCGCAGCAGATGTGACCTTCTCGTCGAGCTGCAACAGCTTGAATGCCGCGCGGGAGCGATAGCCCTGCTTCCTGGCCTCGGCGACATAGGGATCGTTGAGCTGCCGCTGCAGCCAGCGGGTCGAGGATGATTTGCGCTTGCCGGCGGTCTTGACGCGGGTGTGCTGGCCGCGCCCCGTCGGCCGCGACCCCGAGCCGGGCTGGCGCGCCATCGGCGGCTCAGCCCGTGCAGCCTGCCGCGCCGCGGCGTGCCAGCCTGCCATCAGGTCGAAGAGAATGCCCTCGCGCACGCCGCGATCGGCGACCCGCAGGCGGTCGACCGGCCAAGCGTCCAGGATCGCCTCCAGCATGGCGCAGCCGGCCACCACAAGATCCGCCCTGTCCTGGCCGATGCAGGGCTGGGCGGCGCGCTCGCCCGGGCTGAGATCCCAGCAGCCAGCGCGACATGCGCCGGGCGTCGGCAGCGTGGATGAAGGTGCCGTCGACCTGCGACCTGTCATAGCGCTTCAGACCCTGGGACACGCCGGTCAGCGTGGTCACCGTGCCGGACGAGCCGAGCATCTGAACCTTGCCGGCGACGATCTTCTCGGCGATGCGGTTGCGCTCTTCGAAGCTGTTCAAGGTCGGCGTCGTCAATCGACGATAATGCGATCGTAATCCTCATCCGTCACTTCGCCGCCGCCGAAACGCTCGGACAGGGTTACGACGCCGATCGGAAGGCTGACACAGTCCTCCAACCGCGCGCCCTCCGGCCCGCCAATCGACAGCCAGGTCAGTTCGGTGCTGCCGCCGCCGATATCGAAGACCAGCGCATAGGGTATCTCCGGATCGAGCAGGGGCGCGCATCCATAGAGCGCCAGGCGGGCCTCCTCGTCACTGCTGATCACTTCCAGCGCAAGGCCCGACCTCGTCGCGCACCCGGCGGCGGAAGGCGTCGAAATTGTCGGCTCGCCGGCAGGCCTCGGTCGCCACGGCGCGGCTGGCATCGACCCCGCGGCGGCGCATCTTGCCGGCGCAGATCCTCAGCGCCGACAGAGTCCGCCCCATGGCGTCCGGCGCCAGCCGTCCGCTGCTGTCGAGACCTTCACCCAACCGGACGATCCGGCTGAACGCGTCGATCACCTGGAACCCCGCGGCGTCGGCCGCGCCACCAAGAGGCGGCAATTGTTGGTCCCCAGATCCACCGCCGCGCATGTGATCCTCGGCGGCATGCCGGGGATCGCGGTATCGCCGTCGGGTCCGTCGATGGTGACATGAGCCACAATCCAGACCCTTGTTCCCTGTTGATGCGCCGGCCTGCTTTCGACCTGCGCGGTCCGATTCCTTAACGGCGATGTTAACGCGCGATCAACCGCACCGCCAAGCAAAGACGGCCACCGCGCCGAATAAGCCAGACCGAGTGCTCGCCGGGCTTAACAAGCACCGAACGGTATGCTAGAGACCGCACCCCAACGCTGGGGGATCGTCTAGCGGTAGGACATCGGACTCTGACTCCGAGAACCGTGGTTCGAATCCACGTCCCCCAGCCAATCCGCCTCCAATCCCATAGTCGCCGCATCGATGTCACCGGAGACCGCGCTACGGCTGGCGTGGTCGAGGGCGGATCTGAGGTTGTTGCGGCCAGTCCGGCTCGCGGTAACCCACGCGCACTCATTCGCAAAAAAGTCTCTCCCGCAGGGAATGTACCCGACGGCTCTGTCCGTTATCGGATTGTGGTGCGTCCGTGCGAGCGTGTCGCAGCGCGCCGGCCAACCGGGCGGGTCACATCCCGCCACCCCCAGGAGAGGTTCAAATGCAGCGGCCAGACAACGACATCGAGTCCCGCTCCGACTATGACCCAGACCATGGATGAGCCGGTCAAACCGATCGACTTCACCGTCGATTCCGCCGGGAATGTGTCGCCCCTGATGAAGCGGAAAGCGGCAGCCGTGAACGATCGCCCATTGCCGAAACGCGATCAATGGCGACGTTCCGGCTGATTCACCGGCGGCGGCACACGCTCACCTCCGCCCGCATCACAAGCAATTGAAACGACGCGATTCGCCCTTCGCGGCAGGAATCGATAGATCGTCGATGTCAACGCCGTGCCCCGGCAGCCCAACTTCGGCACCGCCTCCCGGCCGGCGTCCCTATGATGCGAGTTGAGCAAGGAGACATCGATGTTCGGCAAGAAGACGATCGCTGCGATCGGGATGGCGACGGCCGCCGGCGCGTTTGCGCTGCCCACCGGCGGTTCCGGCCGCCGGCCTGGAATTGCAGGTCGCCCAGTCCAATCCCTGTTCCGCCTGCGCCAATCCGTGCGCGGCCAAGAACAATCCCTGTTGTCCCAACCCCTGCGCCGCGGCCAATCCCTGCAATCCGTGCGCGGCGGCCAATCCGTGCGCCGCGGCGAACCCCTGCGCCGCCGCCAATCCCTGCGCCGCCAATCCCTGCAATCCCTGCAAGGCCAACTGAGCAGGCGCCAATAGCCGACTCTGTATGGCGGACCCGCCCCGTGGCGGGTCCGTTTCCATTTGCGGTTCAGGTCCGGTCTTGCGCCGTCGGCAAGTGGCGGCCGACATAGCCGACCAACACGCGCCGGCGTCGCGGCGTCGGCGATGAAATGGATGCGCCACGCCTGCGCATTGATCTTGGTGTGCCAGGAGAACACCCGCGTCTCGCCGTCGTCGCAGACGAAGCTGCGGGCCTGGCGGAAGCGTGCGTTGTTGAGCACGGTCTCGCTCTCGTCCGAGCACGGCACCTCGCAACCGGCCTCGAACGGCCCGTCGAACCAGGTCGCGGCTCGGCGGTTCAGCGCCATCAGGTGGCGGACGACCTCCCGGAACGGGCGTTCGTTGCCGGTCAGGGCGGCGATTGGTCGCGACAGGCGGGCACGAAGTCGAGCCGCGGCAGGACATCTTCGGACTGGGCGAGCAATTCCGGGCCGTCGCGGATCTCCGAGCGCTGCCGATCATCGATCCAGGTCTCGAAGCCACCGATCGATTTCGGGTCGTGCCAGTTGACCACCGCCTGGGTCTCGACCGCCTCCTCCTGCTCGGTCAGGAGGTGGGTTTCGACGGTCAGTTCGACCTCCTGCCAGCGTTCCGCCGCGAAGCTCAGCAACGGCAGCTCGCAGAACGCCGCCAATCCGAGGCCCAGTCCGGCCAAGCCGTCGAACTGCACCTCGGCGAGGGCGTCATTGGCCATCTCGAAGGCCTCGAACAGCTCTTCCAGATAGGGCGCCTTGGTCGCCTCGCTGCGCAGCCGGCCCTTCAACTCGCGCTCGACCGTGTCATCGACGAACCACGCCCCGATCGAATAGCCGGGTGCCAGTTCCAAGGCGCAGAAATTGCTGGGGGTCCTCAGCGGGCCGAGCACACCGCGGATCCGCGCCACCGCCATGGTGCGCACGAAGGTCGCGATCTTGTCGCGGGCCAGATAGGAATCGTCGAACGGCGGGTCGAGGCTGAGCTCGTTGAAGATCATCTCCATGGCCCGCTCCTATTCCGCCGCCGGCAGGATGAGGTGGTTGAGGGCGTTGTCCCACTCGTCGAAGAAACCGTCCGGCCAACTGTCGATGCGGCCATTGCGGTCGATTCTAGGTGAGACCACCTTGTGGACCGAGCGGCCCTTGTCGGCTTCCTTGACGAAATAGTGGATCGCCACATCGTCCGGCGGCACACGGCCGCCATGCACCGCCAGCCGGATGCCGTTCAGCAGATGGTCGCTGTGGGTCTCCAGCAGGACCTGCACGCCGCCCTGGGAGACCAGGGCCAGGAACTCGCCCATGCGGGCCTGGCCGCGCGGATGCAGATGCGCCTCGGGGTTCTCGACCATCAGCAGCGAGCCCGGCGCGGCCGCCAGTCCGGCGATGATGACCGGCAGGATGTAGCTGATGCCGAAGCCGACATTGGTCGGCCGATAGCCCCGGGTCTTGCCCTGGCGGTCGGCGAAATTGATCGACAGGCGGACCAGGTCGACCTCGGGCAGCGGCATGGCGTCCAGCCTGGTGCCCGGCGACACCTCGCCCATCCAGGCATCGACCTGGGCCGGCAGCATGTTGCCGGCGGCATCGGGATGGCGCAGATGCTTGGGCACGGTGAGCTTTTGATGCACGGCCAGGAAATGGGCGGCGAACTCGCCGCGAATGCCGAGCTGCCGGCGGTCGCGCACCACCGTGTCGTTCATCGCCAGGCGCTGCGCGGGCCATACCGCTCGCAGTTCAGGTACTGCCAGCCATCCGCGTCCAGCGGGATGGTCCAGGGCCGGCGCACCGTCAGCCGCCACCAGTTCGTTGGCGGTCGCCTGATCGTAGACGAACCGGTACTCGCGATCGTCGACGGCGATGCCGATCTCGTCATCGGCGGCGTGCTCGTACAGCGCGTCGGAGGCGGTGCCGATCTGCACCAGCTCGCCATTGAGCGACAGCCGGTCGCCGCTGGATTGCTGCAGGCACAGCAGCGCCTGGATGGTCGAGGACTTGCCCATGCCGTTGAGGCCGGTCAACAGGGTGACCGGCGCCAGGTCCAGGCTCTGGTCCTCGAAGCACTTGAAATTGTGGAATCGAAGGGTGCGGATCATGCGTTCACGAATTGCCCCACCAGATCATGGATCGCCGAGAACCGCGCAAGGACGCTGTCGGGATCGTCAGTCCCGGGCGCGGTCGCGGCGGCGAAGCCCTGATCGTGAAGCAATTCGGTGAACGCTTTGATAACCTCTTCGCGCCTGGCGAGCAGGCGATCGGTTTCGGCCGGCATCCAGCCGGGCCAGCACGACCGACCAGGTCTCGAACAGCGCCGGATTGAAGCGGCTCCCGCTCCCGCCTCCGGCGCTTTCGGAACGCGGAACGCCGCCGCGTCGAACAGACCCGCCGCGGCGCATTCAAAGCGGCGTCAAACCGTTGGCCGCGCAGGTGGCGAAGCATCATGCCGTCGAGCGAGTCGTTCGTTCAGGGCCTCCATCGCCCGATTGAGAAAAGCCTCCAGCGGCGGCTCGAACGACGGCGGATGGGCGATCGCAAAGAACGCCAGGAACCTCAGGACGGCCTCCCGCAGAGCCGGCCACACGGCTTCCGTCCCGACCGCAGCACGGCACGACGGACCATCCGCCAAGGAGTCAATCAAGGTCGTGACCGGGCCCCGGATGACCGCTTCGCGCACCTCCTGCGCGGTCCCGACACGGATTGATCCGCGGAACATGTTGTAGCGGATCGCGGTCGGCGTCCCGGGTTTGATCAGTTCCACGGTCGCCTGGGTCTCGCCCAGGCGACGTTTCAGCGCCCGCGCCAGATCGTCATGGCCCTGCCCTTCCAGCTCAGTCAGATACTCCAGACCGCTGAGCGCGAAAGACTTGTCCAGCACGAATGTACAGACCGCGGTCAGGCGGCGGTGCCGTCGATGACCGTCCATCGGCCTTCGTCAACGGCATCGATATAGAAGGCCGGCAACGGCACCCTGATCAGGATGCTCTCGATCAGCCGGCTATTCTCTACGTCCGTCCAGGGCTCGGCCGGTGCCACCCGCCGCGCCGATATCCAGTTCGCCTTCGCGGACGCGGTTCAGAACCAGTTCGTCCAGCGTCAACTGGCGCGTTTCGATATCCAGTCGGGAGGGGTCGAGGCCGGCCGGCGGGTCCGCTGCTGAAGAAGGATCGGAAGGCATCGAATTGGTGATTCGGGGCTCGGTGCGGCTTCCGGAGAGTGTCGTCGCCGAGCGTGAATGTCCATCCCTAGAGCCCGACCAACGCGCAACTATGCGGCTTGAACCGGCTCGGCCGGAGCGCGGACCTGAAAAAAAGACCGCCGCGTTGAGGAGCGGCGGTCAGTCTTGGAGTGCCATCAACAGGCTACAGGGAGGTCAGGAAATAAAGTTACTCTCCAGACGCAACATCATAGCGATATTCTGCTGCCGAGCAAATGCAGAATACAACTTTCGGCTACGAAAATACTCCGCCTTATCAACAATTCCGTGAAGGCCACAAGTGCCGGAGGGCCGACCGGAGGTCCGGTTTGTCGAAAGGCGCAGACCGGAATCGCCGGCTCGCGACAGGTCGGGCCGTTTTCCGCCGGCCGGCTAGCGCACCAGCGAGTCGATCAGGCCGCGAGCGAGGTGTATCCGTTGATCGACGCGATCGCGCGAAGGTCGCTGTAGTCGTTCGGAAAATAGTAGTTCTCCGCGGCACAGCTGGACGCGTTAGCGATCGTCAACGCCAATTGTCGCAAGCCCTGCCGCTGGTCGGGTACATCATCGCCGACGAACAGCTCGGCAACGACATTGCCGTCCGCATCGACCTCGACCCGCAGATTCTGGGCAAAGGCCAGCGGCTCAACCGTCACCGTCGCCAAGGTCGGCAGGAACAGACCCTGGCGTTCGATGCATGGGGTGAACGATGCGACATAGCCGCTATCGCCGACTTGCATGTCGCCGAGAGTCGGCATTCCCATGGCACTGGCCGCCTGCCCGGCCGACGTATCCATGCGAAACTGCGCCGATGCGGGCAATGCGGGTGCCATTGCGGCGCAGAATGCCGCCAGGCAGATCAAAATCCGAGAAGACATAGCGACCGTTTTTTTGTGGCTTTGGGCCTGTTTGATGGACCGGGGATAGTATGGCGGAAGTCTGTGCAAGTCGAGCGAAGCGAGACCGACGGGCCGACCGCAATGGCGTTGGCTTCTGGCGTTAACGACCTTTTAGCAGCGATGCGAGAGCCTTTTCCCAGGGGAAACCAAATGGGGATCACCGGGATGAGAAAAGGTGCCATTCACGATCTTCGGCAGGCGGCCGAATTGATCGACAAATGCGAGGTCGACAATCGACCGGACCAGGCGGAACTGGAAGAGATGTCATTGCGCCTACGGGATTTGGCGCATCGGCTCTCCGCCGAAGCCGTACTGAAAGTGGCCGAAGTCTAGGATTTTGCTTCAGACGTGCGCCACGGCCTGACAACCGGGCCGATTCGCGCCGCGGCCGACGCAAGATCTCGCAATCACGGAGCCGTCACGGCTTGTTAATAGTCTGGGTGGAACACTGTGTTCGACGATTGTGGCGAAAGGTGTCTAGCGATGTCTCGCAATTGTCACGGCAGACGGGATATTGGATCGCCACATAGCAAAGCCGAACCGGCCGTCGCGCGTTTGCGGCGTCCGTAGCAAGCGATGCCTGGAGGCTGACAATGTCAGAAGACGACGAACATCCCCTCGACGGCCCGCATCCGACCGACCTTCGGTCGTAGTCGGATCGGCCGGCGGCCCGACCGGGCGAGACCGAATTGTCCCGGCGGTGACCGACGACCCTGCTTGAGCCACATCAATGCCGGCCGGCCCGGCGCGCCGCATCGTCCTGCCCTGCGGCACGAAAAAATCCCGGCGCGACGGATCGACCATGGCAGAGGGCAGAACCATCGGAATCCAAAGCATGATCAACCGACTGGCCGGCGCTGCAGCGCTGCTTGCCGTCGTCGGTTCGTTTGCGGCGCAACCGGCTCTCGCCGGAGACGCCGCCAACGGGCGCGTGCTCGCAGAGCGATGGTGTTCCGGCTGCCATCTGATCGGAGGTCCGGGTCCTGGAAGCGATGTCGCGCCGCCCTTCACCGGCGATCGCAGCCGATCCGGACAAGAGCCGCGGCCATATCCAGGCCTGGTTGGCGACGCCCCATACGGCCATGCCGAGCATGCCGTTGAGCCGCCGCGATATCGACGATCTGGTCAGCTATATCGAATCCCTGGCACCCTAGAAGAGATTCCGGCAAGCCGCAACTTCAATTTCGGGAATCGCCCTTGCCCTGACAACAACCACTATATGCATTCAGTGATGGCCCTGTTTATTCATCCATTGGTGACCGCGTATCGGTGTTCAATTGCACACTAAGCCGTTGTCTTGGTCCGGATTTGCAACGTTATCCATCGACGCCGAAGGGCCTGCGCGATAGATTCGCGATGTGAGGATCATATCCGCAGGCCGCTGCTTTGGCGACATGGACCGCGGCTCAACACCGCATTCGTCAGCGCCGGAGGCTGCCAACAAGATGCCCTGGAGGTCGTCCGATGGGGCTGAAGCCCGGGTCCGGTGGCCGGTCGCACGCGAGACGAAGGCGATCTCCGGAGACCTTTCGAGGGTTGCCACGATATCGATCGACGGACAGGTGCTTCCACTGCACAGTTGGAGCATGTCCGGGTTCCGGTGCGGCGGCTACAAAGGGATATTTGCGGGCCGGTGCGAAGACCAGTGTCCGGATCATCATACCCACCGGCGACGGCCCGCAGTCGTTCGAGATGATGGCGAGAGATCGAGCAACGCGAGATGGCGGCCGGCCTGATCTCGGGCAGCTTTATCAACCTGTCCAAGACACAGGCGGAGCGCATGGACGCGATCGGCTTCGCGCACATGCGCCTGAGCGGCCGCCGCCGCCCTGCCTGACAAGCCGACCTCCCGGCGCTTCGCCTGGCAAGACGCGCAAGTTCAATCGCAGCGCCGACTGGCCCGCATCGGCCGCCGCCCGCAGATTCCCGGAGCGGCCGTGTCCGAGCCACCGGATGCCGCCGGATCGGGCGAGCCGGCACCAGTAGGACTTCGATATCGGCACCCTAGCGCCCCGCGGCCGGCGGCTCCTCCGGCAACTCGATATTGACCTCCAGCATGGAGACGCCGCCGGCATCCTCGACCTGGACGGACACCTTGTCCTCATCGACACGGATGTATTTGGCGATCACCCGAAGCAGATCCCGCTGCAGTTTCGGCAGGAAATCCGGTCCCTTGCGGCCGGCCCGCTCGTGCGCCATCAGGATCTGCAGGCGTTCCTTCGCCGCCGGGGCCGACGACTGTCGCGACGACCTCAGAAATATGTCCAGCAGTCTCATGCCGTTCTCCGCAACAGGCGCTGGAATATGCCGCGCTTTTCTTCCTTGATGAACCGGTGTTCCAGGGTCTCACCCAGGAACCGGCCGACCGAATCGGTATAGGCCTGCCCGGCCGGCGCCTCACGATCGAGGATAACCGGGGTGCCAAGATTGGACGCCCGCAGCACCGCCTCATTCTCGGGGATCACGCCAAGCAGAGGGATGGCCAGGATGTCCAGCACGTCCTCCACGGTCAGCATTTCGCCCCGCGCCACCCTTTGGGTGTCGTAGCGGGTCAGCAATAGATGCTCACGCACCGGCTCCAATCCCAGTTCGGCGCGGCGCGACCGGCTGGCCAGCACCCCGAGGATGCGGTCGCTGTCGCGCACCGAGGATATCTCGGGGTTGGACACGACGATCGCCTCGTCGGCGAAGTACAAAGCCAGCAAGGCGCCCTTCTCGATTCCGGCGGGGCTGTCGCAGACGATGTAGTCGTACTCCTGCCGAAGCTCGTCCAGCACCCGGGCCACGCCTTCCTTGGTCAGCGCGTCCTTGTCGCGAGTCTGGGAGGTCGGAAGGATTGACAGGTTGTCTACCCGCTTGTCCTTGATCAGCGCCTGCTTCAGCTTGGCATCGCCCTGGATCACGTTGATGAAATCGAACACCACCCGGCGCTCGCACCCCATCAGCAGATCAAGGTTGCGCAGGCCGACGTCGAAGTCGATCACCACCGTCTTGTGGCCCTTGAGCGCGAGCCCCGTTGCGAAGGCGGCGCTGGACGTCGTCTTGCCCACCCCGCCCTTGCCAGAGGTCATTACGATAATCTTCGGCACTAGCTTCTCCGCCAGTTAAGTGTTGCAACCATCGGCATTCATGTCAGCGGCTCGATCACCAGCCGCTCTCCTTCCAGGAAGATTTGGACGGCCCTGCCTATCAGCTTTTCCGGTATGTCCTCGCGCACCTGCCAGTGCCCGGCGATCGACACCAGCTCGGCATCGAGGCTTTGGCAGAATATCCGGGCGGTCTGGTCCCCGGTCACTCCGGCATGGGCGCGGCCCCGCAGGCGGCCATAGACATGGACATGCCCGTCGGCCAGCAACTCCGCACCGGTGCTGACAGTTGTCATGACCACCAGATCGCCGCCACGGGCATAGACCTCCTTGCCCGACCGGATCGGACGGGTGACCACCATGGAGCGGGCGCTGGCATCGGCTTTCTCCGCCGGCTGCGGCACCGCGTCGCGATCGCCGTCCGACGGCGCCGACCGCCAGACCGGAAACACGCTCAACCCGGCCTCCACGGCAGCCTGGTTCTGTGGCTCGGTGCCGTTCTGCACGCCGACCGGAGTCAGTTGCTGCTGCCTCAGTCCGCGGACCAACTCGCCGAAATGGAACGGCCCCTCCCCCGAGAGACCCTGCAGGTCGAGCACCACCGGCGCATGCTGGAAGAATGTCGGCGCCTGCGCGATCTTCTCCTCCAGTTGGCTGAAAAAGTTGGGATCGCGCAAATCCACCACCTGAATCACCAGGAGGGTGAAGGTGCCGCCACGCAACTTGACCGTTTGGGGCATATCTACGACTGGCGCGTTGCTGGGCGCTGCCACGATTATCCTTTCGTCCCGCCTTTTGGCCCCGGACGATTCCGATGCGACAGAGAATGGCCATCGCCGACCCGGGTCTTCGTCCGTATCCCCGATCCGACACGGCGCGTCAATCCGGTGCCGTGCTCCGCCCATTCTCGCGGCCGAATCGATGGAGTTCGGCCGGGGTTGAAAGCTATCTTGAATTTAGCGGAAGCTCGCAGTCAATAAAGGCGGCAAAATGGCACGCGCCGATCCGGCCGCCATCCGCAAAACAGCCCGGTTTTCCAAGGGTTTGCCTCCGGCCCGGGATGTTCGGTTGCGCCGCCTTGCCGGCGTCTGTCCCGATCGATCGCGCATGCAAGGCCCGGTATTGCCGAATCGGCGGCCCGAAGCCGGCCGGCCGACGCAAGGGCAACGGGCGACCTGCAGTTGTCTCCGTCCAAGATTTGTCACGCTATGGTCACTGCCGGCCGGACTAGCATCACTTCCAGCCCGCCAAACGGACGGACCTGCCTCAGAATGGCCGCCTGGGCTCCTACGGCATCGATCTCCAATCGAGGGTGTTCGCCCCGATACCTCGGTCAGAGTCGCCGGCGCGGAATCAGGGACCGGTGCGCAGACATCCGGCCGTGCGGGAAACATGGGACCCGGTCCGTCATAAGGCCGGGTCCCCCTTCGACGCCGAGCAGCGGCGTCAATCCAAAGGAGAGGTATCATGACCCTTTCGGATCTCAAGTATCGGTTGCCCGCGATCTGTTTTGCCGCAACGGCGGTGTTCGCACTGGCCGCATGCGACGACCAGAACACGGCGCAACAGAACGACACGACCGCGCCGCAGGCTGATCAGCAGCTCGGCGAACTGCCGTCGGCGACTTCCAAGCCGGAACCGGCCGAGCCGACGGACAACTGATCGATCAGGATTCGGCGGGTTCGCCGCGGCCCGCCGATGCCGGATGATCGCGGCGTCGGTAAGAAAGAAAAGCCCCCGTCATGGACGGGGGCTGAGTGTTTCAGGGAGGTGCTCGTATCGAGGGAGGACGATCGAGCCGGTCCAGCATGCCTGAGACGAACCACGTCGGCTGTGACTTTTGTCACCGGGGCACCCGACGCGGCCCTTGGAGGCCTGAAGGTGAATTAACTATATCGATTCGCTATATGTCTTGCAAATATATAATTTCGTGATACGTTGGCGATCACAGGAGTGTGATCGATGGACGTAAAGACTTTGTGCCTGGGCGTGCTCAGCCGGGGGGCTTGTTCCGGCTATGAAATTCGCAAGCAGTTTGAGGAAGGGCTGTTCTCCCATTTTCAGGAGGCCGGCTTCGGCTCGATCTATCCGGCGTTGAAGAAGCTGACCGAAGATAGCCAGGTGACGTGCGAGCAGCAGGCTCAGGATTCGCGGCCCGACAAGAAAGTTTATGCGATCACACAGAAGGGTCGCCATGCGCTGTTCGAGGCGGTTAACCGGGCTCCGGCCATGGACAAGTTCCGGTCCGACTTCATGTTCATGATGTTTTTCGCCGATCTGATGTCGCCGGCCGATCTCGACCGACGCATCGTCGAGCGAACGGCTTATCACCGGGAGCGGCTGGATCGGCTGGAATCGCGCCAGGATACCGGAACGCCCGGAGAACAATTCGTGTGCAGGTTCGGTGTGGCAATGCACCGTGCCGCACTGGCTTATGTCGAAGAGCACGGCCACGAGTTGATCGGGCAGCTTTTGCAGCGAGACGTGGCGGAATAGCCGCCACCGCGCGCGCCCGGTCGACCGGACCGCTGCCGTTGCAGGACACACGGGGGACACTATGCGATCGTCATGGGTGATCGCTGCCATTATCGCGATCGTCGCGGCAGGTTGGGTGTTATCCGGCCAATTGCCGGGGCCCGATAGCGCGGGAGCGCAGATCCAAGCGGCGGCAACGGAACCGGAGCGTACCCTGGCCAAGGTTCGGGTCGACCAGGTGGTTGCCGAGCCCATGGTCAATTCGCTGATCCTGCAGGGCCGCACCTTGGCCGATCGCAAAGTCGAAATCCGCGCCGAGGCCACCGGGCTGATCGAAGCCGTTCTGGTATCGCGCGGCACCCGGGTGGAGTCCGGCCTGGCGCTGGTCCGCATCGATATCGACGACCGTCTGGCCAGGCTTGACGAGGCCAACGCGCTGCTGGCGCATCGTCAAATCGAATTCGACGCCGCCAAGCAGCTCCACGAGCGCGGTTTTCGTGCCGATACGGCACTTGCGCAGGCGCAGGCGGCACTGGATGCGGCGCGGGCCCTGGTCGAGATCGCCGAGCTGGCCGTCGAGAACCTGACCATCCGAGCGCCGTTCGACGGCACGGTCGAACACCGCTATGTGGAGATCGGCGACTATGTCGACTACGGCGATCCGATCGCGATGTTAGTCGATCTCGATCCGCTGCGGATCGTCGGCCAGGTCTCCGAGCGCTATCTCGGGCCAGATCGAGCTGGGCCGGGTCGGCATGGCCCGGCTGGTCGATGGCAGCGAGGTCGAGGGCGCCGTCAGCTATGTCGGCACGGTCGCCGACGAGGTCACCCGGACCTTCACGGTCGAAATCGAGATCGACAATCCCGACGGTCAGCATGATCGAGGGATTGACCGCGGAGTTGACGCTGCCGATCGAGCAGGTCTCCGGCCATCGCGTCTCGCCGGCCGTGCTGAGCCTGTCCGACGACGGCGCTATCGGCATCAAGGCGGTCGACGAGAACGCCATGGTGGTGTTCCACCCGGTCGAGATCCTGGGCGGGACCGAAGACAGCATCTGGGTCGGCGGCCTGCCGGATTCGCTGGACCATGATCGTGGTCGGCCAGGAATTCGTCCAGGCCGGCCAAACAGGTCGAGCCGGTTTCCGTCGACGACATCGCAGTCGGGGGCGGTACCGTCACGTGAACGCGCTGATCGACGCCGCCATCAACCGGTCGCGCACGGTCATCGCGACGCTTGCTGCTGCTGCTGATCAGCGGCACCGCGGCCTATGTCGGATTCCCAAGGAATCCGACCCGGACATCAATATCCCGATCATCTACGTCTCGCTGCAGCCTGGACGGGATCTCGCCGGAGGATTCCGAGCGGCTGATGGTGCGGCCGATGGAAGAGGAGATGCGCAGCATCGAGGGCGTGAAGGAGATGAGCGCCTCCTCCTATGAGAGCGGCGGCAACGTCCTCCTGGAGTTCGATGCCGGCTTCGATGTCGACACCGCGCTGCAGGATGTCCGCGAGGCGGTCGACCGGGTCAAGCCCGACCTGCCGGAGGAGGCCGACGAGCCGACCGTCAACGAGGTCAATCTGAGCCTGTTCCCGGTGCTGGTCGTGACCCTGTCCGGCGAACCGTGCCGGAGCGCACCCTGGTCCGGCTGGCCCGCGACCTGCGCGACGAGATCGAAAGCGTGCCGACGGTGCTGGAGGTCAACATCGCCGGCGACCGGGAAGGAGGTCGTGGAGATCATCGTCGACCCGCTGCTTGGTGGAGAGCTATGGGCTGAACGGCGACGAGATCGCCCGGGTGGTCAGCCGCTCGAACCGGCTGGTGGCCGCCGGCACCCTGGACACCGGCAGCGGCCGGTTCGCCATCAAGGTGCCCGGCCTGTTCGAGCAGCTGGAGGACATCCTCAGCCTGCCGGTCAAGGTCCAGGGCGACGCGGTGGTGGAATTCCGCGACATCGCCACGGTGCGGCGGACTTTCGAGGACCCGAGGGCTTTCGCCCGGGTCGACGGCTATCCGGCGGTGGCTCTGGAAGTCTCCAAGCGCACCGGCGAGAACATCATCGACACCATCGAGGCGGTCCGCGCCGTGGTCGAGGAGGAGCGCGCCTTCTGGCCGGACATCCGTGCAGGTGACCTTCAGCCAGGATCGGTCCGAAGACATCCGGACGATGCTGAAGGACCTGCAGAACAACGTCATCAGCGCCGTGCTGCTGGTGATGATCGTCGTCGTCGGCGCCCTGGGCCTGCGCACCGCGGGGCTGGTCGGCATCGCCATTCCCGGATCGTTCCTGACCGGCATCCTGGTGCTCTCGCTCCTCGGCCTGACGGTCAACATCGTGGTGCTGTTCTCCCTGATCCTGGCGGTCGGCATGCTGGTGGACGGCGCCATCGTGGTGACCGAATACGCCGACCGGAAAATGGCCGAGGGCTGGACCGCAAGATCGCCTATGCCATGGCCGCCAAGCGCATGTCCTGGCCGATCATCGCCTCGACCGCGACCACCCTCGCCGCCTTCATGCCGCTGCTGTTCTGGCCCGGTGTCGTCGGCGAGTTCATGAAATACCTGCCGATCACGCTGGTCGCCACCTTGTCGGCGTCGCTGATGATGGCGCTGATCTTCGTACCGACACTCGGAGCGCCTATTTCGGCAAGTATGGCGGCGCCGCGGACAGCGCCCAGATGCGCGTGCCCTGGCCGGCGGCGACAAGTTCCGACGCTGGGCAAGGTCCACGGCTTCACCGGCGGCTATCTGAAGGTGCTGTCGGTGGCGCTGAGGCATCCGGCCAAGGTGCTGCTGTTGGCGGCCGTGGCGATGGTCGGCACCTGGTATTATTTCGCCACGCACGGCAAGGGCGTCGAGTTCTTCCCGGAAGTCGAGCCCGAGCAGGCCATCGTGATGGTGCACGCCCGCGGCAACCTCTCGGTCTACGAAAAAGACGATCTGATGCGGGAGGTCGAGCAACAGGTCCTGACGCTGTCCGACGAATTCCTGTCGGTCTATACCCGCACGGGCGGCGGCGGCGGCGGCGGCGACGACGTCGCCGAAGACGTGATCGGCCAGATCACCGTCGAGCTCAATGACTGGGACCAGCGCCGCCCGGCCGACGAAATCCTGACGGAGATCCGCGTTCTGACCGAGGGTCTGGCCGGAATTCACGTCGAGACCCGCGAGCCCGAAGCCGGGCCCCCGGTCGGCAAGCCGGTGCAGATCGAACTGAGCTCGCGCTATCCGGACCTGCTGGACGACGCTGTGGAGATCGTGCGCGCGCATATGGAGCAGATACCGGGCCTGGTCGACATCGAGGACGGCCGGCCGGTACCGGCAATCGAATGGCAGATAGCGGTCGATCGCTCTCAGGCGGCAAAACACGGGGTTGATATCACCGGCGTCGGCGATTCCATCAAGCTGGTCACCAATGGCCTGACCATCGGCGAATACCGGCCGGATGACAGCGACGAAGAGATCGACATCATCGTCCGCTATCCCGAGTCCTGGCGGAACCTGCAACAGCTCGACAATGTGCGGGTGTCCACCGGCAACAATTCGATCCCGATCAGCAACTTCGTCGAGCGCACCGCCCAGCCCAAGGTCGGCACCTTGAACCGGGTCGACGGCCGCCGGGTGATGGCGGTGAAGGCCGATGTGGCGGAAGGCGTGCTGCCCGACACGATCGTCAGCGAACTGCGGGATTGGCTGCCGACCGCCGGGCTCGACCCGCGTATCGACTGGGACTTCAAGGGCGAGGACGAGGAGCAGAAGGCCGCCCAGGCATTCCTCGGCAAGGCCTTCGGCGTCGCACTGTTCATCATGGCGATCATCCTGGTCACCCAGTTCAATAGCTTCTATAGCGCCACGCTGATCCTATCGGCGGTGATCATGTCGACCACCGGCGTAATGATCGGCCTCTTGGTGACCGGTCAGCCGTTCGGCATCGTCATGACCGGTATTGGCGTCATCGCGCTGGCCGGCATCGTGGTGAACAACAATATCGTGCTGATCGACACATTCGACCGCCTGAACGAGAAACCAGCCACCGACGCCCGCGAAGCGATCCTGCGCACCGGCGCCCAGCGTTTGCGGCCGGTGCTGCTGACGACCGTGACCACCATCCTCGGGCCTGATGCCGATGGTGCATGCGAACCAATATCGACTTCGCCACCCGCCAGGTCGTCGGTCGGCGCGCCCTCCACCCAATGGTGGGTCAGCCTGTCGACCGCGATCGCCTTCGGGCTGTCCTTCGCCACCGTACTGACCCTGGTCGTTACGCCCGTCGGCCCTGATGGTGCGTGCGAATGTGGCAGGCATGGCGGGAAAGCCGGCAAGAACGCCGCCGAAATGCGTGCAGCCTCCGCAGCAAGGCGGCCAGGAGCCGAGCCGGCAAGAAACGCCCCGCGGTTGCGGGCGGGCCGAACTGGCGGACGCCGCTGAGTAACGCCCGCACTGGCGCCGGCGGAACTGAGGGTGCTTACACTCTGTCCCTGAACGCGTGCGGTCGCCGCGACGATGCGGGCGGCGGTGGTCAGCCAGCACAGTGCGCCGAACCCGTAAGCCAGCCAGGCGAACCATTGCGGCAGCAGGCAGATCGCCACGAACAGAGCGATGGTTTCGGTGCCTTCGGTCAGACCGCCGATATAGAAGAGCGATTTGCGGCCGCGCAGTTCGGTCGTGATGTGGCGCTTGGCGGCCATGATCGCATAGGCCAGAAAGGCCGATCCGGTGCCGACGAAGGAGAATATCAGGAACGCCGCCGGCAATGCCTGGTCCGGCCGGCCAACTGCGAACCCGAAAACGATGCCGGAATAGATCAGGAAATCCAGGACGATATCGAGATAGCCGCCGAGATCGGTAACCCCGACATGACGGGCCACGGCGCCGTCAAGGCCGTCGGCGGCCCGGTTCGCGGCAATCAACGCCAGCGCCAGCCAGTACTGCTGAAACGCCAGCGCCACGATCGCCCCGACGCCGATCACAAACCCTGTCCAGGTCACCGCATTGGCGCTGACACCCGCCTGGGCCAGCTGGCTCCCAATTACGGCCAGCGGCGGATCAACCAGCCGGCGCATCAACGGATCCAGCATCTCGCTAGCTGGGATCGCCGGCGGGCACGTCCTGCGGCGTCTCGGGCACGTTGAAGATCTGGCCGGGATAAATCAGGTCCGGATTGCGGATCTGACCCGTATTGGCCTGGTAGATCACCGTATATTGGATGCCCTGGCCATAAACCCGCCGGGCCAGTCGCCAGAGGCTGTTGCCGGGCTGTACGACGACCCTCCGATAGCCGGGAAGCGCCGTGACCTCGTCGGCCCGCTGAAACGGAGTCTCAGCCCGCGCGGTCACGGCCCCGGCCTCGCTGACCTCGTCGACCCTGAGGGCATAGACACCGGGTTCTACCGGATCGGCCGGCTGGACCTGGAAGGATCCGTCGACGCCGGTGCGCGCGGTTCCGACATATTCGTTGTCGAGATAGAGCCTGACATCGGTTTCCGGCGCCGACCGGCCGCTAACGATCAGCCGTCCGGACTCGTCATAGTCAACCACATCGATGCTGACCGGCGCGCCAGTACCCGAAGCGCTGCCAGAGTCGGCGCCCTCGGCCGTCGGCGCAATGCCCGATGAGGCGATGTCTGCCCGACCGGATCCGGATGCTGGTCGCTCGGCACCTTGACCGGCATCCGCTGCCGGTGGCGATTGCAGGACCGTGGTAGCACCGATTTCGTCGCGCGGCACCAGAAGCGCCAGCGGCTTCTCCCGTTCGGCGTCACCCTCGGACGGCCGCCCGGCAATGTCCTGGCGCGGCTCCGGTGCGATCAAAACCACCACCTGGTCGGAGAGCCTGGATTGCGGCCCCGACTGCGCCAGCAGTCCGATCTCATGCTGGCCGGGACTGAGCGGCCGGTCCGACACGTAGACCCATTCGCCGCGGCTGTCGGCAACGACCCGACCGATCTCGCGATCGCCGTCATAGAGAATCACCACCGACCGCGGCTCGGCGCGTCCCGCGATCACAGCGTCGCCAAGTTCATTGACCCGCACCACATCGAAGCTCGGCGCTCGGATCGCCGGCAGCGCCGCGACCTGATCTTCGGTCAGGATGGTCGTGCCGCCGACCGAGCCGTCGGGCTGACCCGTGGCCGCGGCGGACTCGGGCGCCGCCCCAGGCGCAGCCGCCGCTTGCGGTACTGTCGTCGCTCCCGGTGCTGTCGCTGCGGAACCGGCGGCCGTCTGCCCACCGCCCAGCGCCGCATCGGCTGCGCCGGCGTCAGTCGCAACCGGCGGCCCGCTCTGCGCCGCGCCGGTCTGCTGCTGTGATGGTTGCTGGGTGGTGTCGGGGGTGGTCGGCGATGCCGTGGAGGTCTCGGCGGCCTGTGGCGGCCGACCGCTATCCGTGCCGGTAGCCGGTGCCGCCGGCGTCGATACATCGACCGGGGCGGCCTCATCGCCGCCGTCGACCATGAACCAGCCCTTCCACACTACGGCAATCGCGATGATGACCGCCACGACGGCTGCGGCGCCTATGACACGCTTGTTCTGCTTGTCCAAGGTTCCATCCTTACCGCTGGGCGGAACTGACATCAGCGCCGCGCAACGGTTCGCGCATCAATTGCCGCCAAGCGCCCACAATCGTGTGATAGGCGTTGCAGGTAGCGGCTTTTAAACCATTCTGCGCTAACATCATTAAGAGTATGTACGGTCCCTCCGACCACCAAGTCAAATCCACCAGGAAAAGCAATGACCGAAGTGCGGGCAATATGCGTTTATTGCGGTTCGTCGAGCCGTGTCGACCAGAGCTACAAGGATTCGGCCAGCCGATTCGGCCGGCTGATCGGTGAGCGGGGCCTGCAGCTTGTCTATGGCGGAGGCCGGGTCGGCCTGATGGGCATCACCGCCGACGCGACCCTGACCGCCGGCGGCGAGGTGATCGGCATCATTCCCGGACATATCCAGGAGTTGGAGGTCGAGCATACCGGCCTGACCGAACTGCACGTGGTCGACAGCATGCACACCCGCAAGCGCATGATGTTCGACCGCTCAGACGCCTTCGTGGTGCTGCCCGGCGGGTTGGGAACCTTGGACGAGACCTTCGAGATCATCACCTGGAAGCAGCTTGGCCTGCACGACAAGCCGGTGGTGATCGTCGACGCCGACGGTTATTGGCGCCCGATGATCGACATGCTGGACCACATGATCGCCTCCGGCTTCGCGCGGACAGAGCATCTCAACCTGTTCCGCGTGGTCGACGATGTCGACGCTGTGTTCGACGCCCTGGCGCTTGAGCCGGAGCCGATCATCGAGCCCCAGGCGAAATGGATGTAATCCCCGATCGGACGGCCCGAGACGGAATTCGTTAATCGCGCATAAACCATTTTCGAGCGATGGTTCGCCGGAGCCGCCTGTCATCCGATGAGTAGCATCATGTCCCGACTCCAGCGTCGCGCCGTGCGCCATCTCCAGTGCGCGGCCTGCCTATTCTCCCTGACCCTCGTCCTGACCGCATGCATCACCGGCCGGAATTCGTCGCCGCAGGGCCCGGCCGGGTTCGGCATCACGGCGACAGAGCTGCGCGGCGCGGTGTCGCTGGAGCGGTTCTCCCAATCGCTGGTCGATCTGGACGCCCAGGACAAGACGCCGTCCTCCGGGCGCCAAGCAGCACCGCTGCAAGTGGCCGGCGCCACCGTCATGACCGACGGCGTCGGCAGCTTCAACCGGTTCCGCGGCGCATTCCTGGATGCAGTCTCCGAGGATCGCCGGAACGATTATCTGGACCACATCCTGTTTCCACTTCGGCTGATCGACTATCGGCGTTCGGACGAGGCCGGCTCGAGGGTATCCACCAGCCGGTTCAGCGCCCACATGATCTACGACGCCAATACGCTGCGGCGCACCGGCGCCGCGCCCGTGCCGCTGGGAGACGCGTTTACCGGCCAGGGCAGCGAGGCCTTGTATTGGGGCGACCGGCTGCTGGTCTTCCGTCCGGTCGAGGGTCGCTGGATGCTGACCGAATCCGGATCCTGCGAGGATGCATCGTGCAAGCCGGCAGACCTGTTGTGCCGCGGCTTCGACCCCCGCCGGGCCTTTCCCGGGCGCACGCCGCACGGCTACGAGGATTTCAACGCCTTCTACCGCGCCTTCTACTGCATGGGCGACACGGTCTTGCGCGAAACCGAACCGTCGCCGGCCGGCTCTACGCTGGCCTCCCGCATCCGGTTTCCCCTGGCCGGTTTCCGAACCGAGCCGGGGGCCGACATTTCGGAACCGTTCGAGTTGGATATCGACGCCTTTGAGCCGGCAATGCTGTTCCCGAGCCGTCGCGCCGTGCCGCAGACGGTCGTGGACGGGATCGAGGCCAGAGCCATCGTCGGCGTCGATGACGGCCACCAGGTCATCGCGATCTTCAACCGCGTCGATGGCCTCTGGTACCTGACGGCCCTGCTCGGCTAGGCCGCCGTCCCCTCGGCGCGATTGCGCGACATAAGCGCAGGCGGCTTCGGATCCGGCTTGAGCGGCCGGTGCTCCAAGAATCTACGGTTCGCCCGATTCGTCCTCGCGAAGGCCGGTTTGCCCGGCCGCATGGCGATGCTATAAGGCGGCTCGCCCGGTGGCGGGCACGCTTCGCAGTACGAGGAGAACGGCGGGAATGAACAAGATCAAGGTCGCCAACCCGATCGTCGAGTTGGACGGCGACGAAATGACCCGGATCATCTGGGACTTCATCAAGACCAAGCTGATCCTGCCTTATCTAGATGTAGACCTGAAGTACTACGATCTCGGGATCGAATCCCGCGATGCAACCGAGGACCGCATCACGGTCGATGCGGCCAACGCCATCAAGCAGCACGGCGTCGGCGTCAAATGCGCGACGATCACGCCGGACGAGGATCGGGTCGAGGAGTTCGACCTGAAGGAGATGTGGCGGTCGCCGAACGGCACCATCCGCAACATCCTGGACGGCACCGTGTTCCGCGAGCCGATCATCTGCCGCAACGTGCCGCGGCTGGTTCCTGGCTGGAACAGGCCGATCATCATCGGCCGCCACGCCTATGGCGACCAGTACAAGGCGACCGACTTCCGCATCCCCGGCGCCGGTCTGCTGAGCATCACCTTCACCCCGCGCGACGGCGGCGAGAACATCCGCCACCAGGTTTTCGAGTTCAGCGGCAGCGGCGTGGCAATGGCCATGTACAATGTCGACGACTCGATCCGAGGGTTCGCCCGGGCCTGCTTCAATTACGGCCTGCAGCGTAATTTCCCGGTCTATCTGTCGACCAAGAACACCATCCTGAAAGCCTATGACGGGCGCTTCAAGGACCTGTTCCAGGAGGTCTTCGATGCCGATTTCGCCGACCGGTTCGCCTCGGCCGGGTTGACCTACGAGCACCGGTTGATCGACGACATGGTCGCGGCGGCGCTGAAATGGGATGGCGGCTTTGTCTGGGCCGCAAAAAACTACGATGGCGACGTACAGTCGGACACGGTGGCCCAGGGCTTCGGCTCGCTGGGGCTGATGACGTCGGTGCTCATGACGCCGTCCGGCGACGTGGTCGAGGCGGAGGCGGCGCACGGGACGGTCACCCGGCACTACCGACAGCACCAGAAGGGCCAGGAGACCTCGACCAACCCGATCGCCTCGATCTTCGCCTGGTCCCGGGGCCTGTCCTATCGGGCCAAATTCGACGACACGCCGGATGTCGCGGCCTTTGCAGAGACACTGGAGCGGGTCTGCGTGGACACCGTGGAATCCGGCCACATGACCAAGGACCTGGCAATCCTGATCGGCCCGGAACAGCCCTGGCTGACCACCAACCAGTTCCTCGACAAGCTGGACGAGGGCCTGAAGGCGGCGATGGCGAAAGACTGACCATTACGACATCGCACGGCCACACATAAACAAGGGGCGGCGCAAGTGACCGGCGCCGCCCCGTCTTCAATTCGATGCAGGATAGATCAGGCGTGAACCAGTCGCCGCTCGGTATCGCGGCGCTTGGGCGCCGGCGGCTGATACGCCTGCTTGAGATGTTCCACGCAATAGGATGAGCCGTCGGAGACCGACTTGCCGCAGAACCGGAAGCCCGGCTTCTTGGGATCGCCATGGGGCCATCGGCACATGCGCTCGGTCAGTGACAGGATGGTGGCACCGCCGCCTGGCTGCAACTCCACCACATTGCCCGCGGACGCCTTGGCCTGGGGAGCCTGGGCGCGGTTCGGAGTCGCCACCGGCAGGATTGTCGGCTTTGGCTTCGGTTTCGCGGTCTTCTCCTTGATCGGCGACGGCCGGCCGGCCAGCCCAAGGCGATGGGCCTTTCCGATCACCGCGTTGCGTGACATATCGCCGATAATCTCAGCGATCTCGCTGGCGCTCTTGCCCGAGCCCCAGTACTGACGCAGCACCGCGACCTTTTCTTCGGTCCAACTCATCAAACGCTCTCCCTCGTGCCCGCACATGGGCCACTGTCTACAGGTAGCGGCAAACGCGAAATATGGTGGCCACCGAGGGCGACCGTACTACATGAAGCGGCGATTGACTAGGCGGATCCCAGGCGATCCTGCATTTTCCTGTTGATAAATCGGCCTTTGCGCTGAGTTTCTGGGGTTCGGCGACCATCATACCGGTCGGCGCAGGGCCTTTCCGAAAACGTGGTCGCGACCCTGATCGCCGGGTTCGTCGCCGGTCAGCGTGTAGCCGAGACACGGAAAGAGCTGCCGCGCCGCGTCCTGGTGTTTGGTCAGATGTAGCATGACTTCCAGGTAGCCGCCCATCCCATGAAGCGACACCTCTGTTGCCGGTCTACTCAATCACCGCCTCGATCGCAGCCAGTGCGTCCGGCGCCTTGGCGCCGTCCGGGCCGCCGGCCTGGGCCATATCGGGACGGCCGCCGCCGCCCTTGCCACCCAACGCCGTGGAACCGGCCCGCACCAACTCGACGGCATTGAAGCGGCCGGTCAAATCCTCGGTCACACCGACCACGATCGACGCCCGGCCCTCGTTGACCGCCACCAGCGCCGCCACGCCGGTGCCCATCTGGCGCTTCAAATCATCGGCCATCGGCTTCAGGTCTTTGGGCGACACTCCGTCCAGCACCCGTCCGGCGAATTTCACGTCGCCGATCTCCTTGACCGCTGTGCCGCCACCTTCGCCGCCGCCGCTGGCCAGCTTGCGCCTCAGATCCTCGATCTCCCGGCTCAGCTTGCGCCGCTCCTCGACCAGAGCGGCAATGCGTCCCGGCAGTTCGGCCGGCGTCGCCTTCAATGCCGCCGCCGCCTCGGCAAGCAGCGCCTCGGTACTGGCCGCCTGGTCGACGGCGCCCGCACCGGTCAGGGCCTCGATCCGCCGCACCCCCGCAGCCACCGCCCCCTCGCCGACGATCTTGAATCCGCCGACATCGCCGGTGCGTGCGACATGGGTGCCGCCGCAGAGTTCCAACGAATAGAACCGATTGCCGTCACGGCCCATGCTGACGACCCGGACCACCTCGCCGTATTTCTCGCCGAACAGCGCCATTGCGCCTTCTGCCTGGGCCTCGTCCGGCGTCATCAGACGGGTCGTGACCTCCGCGTTCTCTCGCACCCGGCCGTTGACCTCGGCCTCGACCGCGAGCAGATCATCGCGGCTGAGCCCGCGCGGGTTGCTGATGTCGAAGCGCAGGCGTTCCGGCGCCACCAGCGAGCCCTTCTGGGTGACATGGGTGCCAAGCCGCCGGCGTAGCGCCTCATGCAGCAGGTGGGTTGCGGAATGGTTGGCGCGAATGGCGTCGCGCCGCTCGCTGTCGACCGACATCTCCGCCGCGTCGCCGACCTTGATCGCGCCCTTGGTGACACTGCCGAGATGCACGAACAGGTCGCCCAGCTTCTTCTGCGTGTCGGTGATGCGCACCTCGCCGCCATTCGCGGTGAAAAGCCCGCCGGCATCGCCGACCTGGCCACCGGATTCGCCGTAGAACGGCGTCTGGTTCGCGATCACGGCGACCGTTTGTCCGGCCTTGGCGCTCTTGGCGGGCTTGCCGTCCACGACCAGCGCCAACACCTGCCCTTCGGCCCTCACCGTCTCGTAGCCCAGGAAATCGCTGGCGCCGCAATCCTCCTTGATGTCGAACCAGATCTGCTCGGTGGCGGCCTCGCCGGAGCCGGCCCAGCTCTTGCGGGCCTGCGCCCGTTGCTTTTCCATCGCCGCGTCGAAGCCCTCTGTCTCCACAGACTTGCCCTGGCCGCGCATGACATCCTGCGTCAGGTCGAGGGGGAATCCGTAGGTGTCGTAGAGCTTGAAGGCGATCTCGCCGGGAAGCGCACCGCCCTCGGACACCTTGCCGGACGCCTCGCCGAGCAATTTCATGCCGCGGTCGAGCGTACTCTTGAACAGCGTCTCTTCAAGCTTCAAGGTCTCGGAGATCAGCGCCTCAGCCCGCGTCAGCTCGGGATAGGCGGGGCCCATCTCACCCACCAGGGCCGGAACCAGACGCCACATCACCGGGTCTTTCGCCCCCATCAGATGGGCATGGCGCATGGCCCGTCGCATGATCCGACGCAGCACATAGCCGCGGCCCTCATTCGAGGGGGTGATGTTCTCCGCGATCAGGAAGCTGGCGGCGCGCAGATGGTCCGCCATGACCCGGTGCGACACTGCATGTTCGCCGTCCGGCGACACGCCGGTCGCCTCGGCAGAGGCCTCGATCAGCGAGCGCATCAGGTCGATATCGTAGTTGTCGTGCCTGCCTTGCAGTACGGCGGCCAGACGCTCGAGACCCATGCCGGTATCGATCGACGGCTTCGGCAGGTCGATCCGCTCATCCGGCGTGACCTGCTCGAACTGCATGAACACCAGGTTCCAGACCTCGATGAACCGGTCGCCATCTTCGTCCGGGCTACCGGGCGGCCCACCTGGCACGCCCTCTCCGTGGTCGTAGAAGATTTCCGAGCAGGGTCCGCACGGGCCGGTATCGCCCATCGCCCAGAAATTGTCGGAGCTGGCGATGCGAAGGACCCTCTTGTCGGGAAGGCCGGCGATCTTCTTCCAGAGATCCGCAGCCTCGTCGTCATCGGCATAGACGGTCACCAACAGCCGATCACTTGGCAGACCGTAGCCATTCGTCAACAAATCCCAGGCCCGCTCGATCGCGACGTCCTTGAAATAGTCGCCGAACGAGAAATTGCCCAGCATCTCGAAGAAGGTGTGATGCCGGGCGGTATACCCGACATTCTCCAGATCATTGTGCTTGCCGCCGGCGCGCAGGCACTTCTGCGACGTCACCGCGCGGTTGTAATCGCGGGTTTCAGCGCCGACAAACAGGTTCTTGAACGGCACCATGCCGGCACTGGTGAACAGCAGCGTCGGATCGTTGCGCGGCACCAGCGGGCCGGAAGCCACCACCTCATGGCCGTGCCGGCCGAAATACTCCAGGAACGTCGTCCGTATCTCGCTGGTCTTCATGGCTCCAATCCGCGCCCCAATCAGCATCGCGCGGCGGGCCCGGGCCCATGGCCGCGGGCCGCCCTGCCGGCCAAGATGGCCGGGCGCGGCCCGCCTTGTACCGTGGACCGACGGGACGAGTCCATACGCCGCCCCTGACGTCGAGGGCCAGCGCACCGGCGGCCCGCCCCTGGCTGGGGAGTCGGGCCGGCAGCGGGTCCGACCTACGCCTCTTCGGGTTCCGACGCGGTCTCGGTCCCAGCCCCGGCTCCGGCCTCGTCGCCCAGCATCATGCGTTCCGACACAAGGCCGGCGTTCTCGCGGATCTTGTACTCGATGATGTCAGCCATCTCAGGATTGTCACGCAGAAAGGCCTTGGCGTTCTCGCGCCCCTGCCCAACCCGCTGGCCGTCATAGGAAAACCAGGCGCCGGCCTTCTCCACCACCCCGGCCTGAACGCCGAGATCGAGCAGTTCACCGGTCTTCGATATGCCTTCGCCATACATGATGTCGAACTCGACGGTGCGGAACGGCGGCGCCATCTTGTTCTTCACCACCTTGACCCGGGTCTGGTTGCCGACGACGGTATCACGGTCCTTGATCGCGCCGATGCGGCGGATGTCCAGACGGACGGTCGCATAGAATTTCAGCGCATTGCCGCCTGAGGTCGTCTCGGGGCTGCCGAACATCACACCGATCTTCAGGCGGATCTGGTTGATGAAGATGACCAGACAGTTGGAGCGGGAGATCGACGAGGTCAGCTTGCGTAGCGCCTGGCTCATCAGGCGCGCCTGCAGGCCGACATGGCTGTCGCCCATCTCACCTTCCAGTTCGGCCCGCGGCACCAGGGCAGCAACGGAATCGATCACCAGCACATCGATTGCGCCGGAGCGCACCAACGTATCGGCGATCTCCAGCGCCTGCTCGCCGGCATCGGGCTGCGAGATCAGCAACTCATCCACATCGACGCCCAGCTTGCGGGCATAGGTCGGGTCCAGTGCATGCTCGGCGTCGATGAACGCGGCGGTGCCGCCGGTCTTCTGCGCCTCTGCCACCGCGTGCAGGGCCAACGTCGTCTTGCCCGAGCTCTCCGGCCCATAGACTTCCATGATCCGGCCCTTGGGCAGGCCGCCAATGCCCAGCGCGATATCGAGGCCCAGCGAGCCCGTCGAGATGACTTCGGCCTCGACCTGCTGACGGGCACCGAGCTTCATCACCGAGCCCTTGCCGAACGCCCGTTCGATCTGCACGAGGGCGGCGTCGAGCGCCTTGTCTTTATCCATGGACGACCTTTCAACCAGGCGAAGTTGCGCGGACGACATCACTAATCCCCTCTTGCAATAGCGGATGGCGGGCTTCGACGCCATGGTGGCGTGTATCTATTGCCAATGTACCTGTTTTGTTCCATCTCGCCAAGAACTTTTAATGCATTGATTGAAATAGCGGATCCAGTTCATGTTCCTGAGTTGTTCGGATCTGGGTCGCCCGGGGCTCGGGCCTATACCAAAGACTCAGGGTGCGCGCGGGCTGCGTCAGCCCTCCGGCGGCCGGGTCCAGGCCTCCCGGCAGGCCACCTCACCGTCCGCCGCCACGTTCTCCGAGAACGTCCATTGGAAGGGCACAACCAGTGGGCTGGTGATCATGCGAATAGCCGTTCCGGCCAGCCCCCCCGGCTTCACCCCGAAATCGAAATCGGAGAAACTGCCCCGCACCTGGATCGGCGTCTGGGCGCTGAACATCTGCGGACTCTTCGAGTTCGGCGCAGCCACGAAGTCGATCGTATTGGTCGTGAAATCGATCGTACCGTCGCCGGAGGCCTGAATGCGCGACGTATCGAGCAGCAGCGCCGTTGGGCGCATGATCCCGTCTGTGAGCGAGAATCGGGCGACCACGCAATTGACCTTGGATGCCTCCGAATCCAGTGACGGCAGAATCGACGTGAACAGGTTCACCGCCCACAGGTCGAAGAGCCCTGCATCGAGGTCAGCCGGCCAGACGGCGAAATCGATATGTCCGTTCGACTCGGCCATTACATTCGAGAGTTCCGAGCCCCGAGTTGCAATGTCGACGTCAACATTGATCAATCCGCCGGTCGTCGATTCCGGGTCGATCCGCCGCGCCAGGAGCCCGTAGTCCAACTGCTCGATCTTTGCCCGGGCTTCCAGGCCAATATCGGTCTCGGTCGGCTCCAGGGCCAATCCGACTTCAACGCTGCCACCCGGTACGTCGACGGCGATCGGTTCGGCAACGAGCCGTCCGCCGCTCAGATTGGCCACAAGTGTGCCGCTGCCCAGACGGTCCTGCCCGGACACGACTTCCTCGACGGTGATCGTCACGGTGCCGTCTAGGCTGCGCATGACCTGCGGCGACAGGAGACCCCGGATGTTGCTGTCGTCGGAGGGAGCCTCGGCCTGCGCGGCCTCCGTGGTCTCGCCGCCTTCGGCCGCCTGCCAATCGCCGGTTTCGAAATCGTCGAGTTGGACGGTCGGCGCGACCAGATCGACGTCCAGCCGTGGCGGTGTCTGGGTAGTATCGAGTTCCAGCGTTCCCGTCAGGGTGCTGCCGCCGACGCCGAGCTGAAAGTCGTCAATGAAGTAGCCGGAACTGCGGCTGCCGAACTTTCCGCCGAGCTGGTAAGGCCCCCATGGCGGAAGTGAGACGTCAAGCAACTCGTCGAAGTCGCTGATGCGGTCACCTGAAATGCCCAGTTCAAACCGCAGATTATCCGGCGCGATCGGCAGCGGCGTGGTGCCGGTGAGATTGAGTTCCGCGTTCAGCAGCGCGACGTCCAGGGTCGCGCGCAGGCTGTCCTTGGGCGCGGCAAAGCTTGCAAGGCTATCGGTCTGGATGCCAATCCTGACCGGAATCGCGTCGATGCGACCATCGAGGTCCAGGGCGATCGGCGTCCCGACGCCGGCAGCGATCGTCCCTTGGGGAATGCCGATATCGAGGCTGCCCTCCGTGTTGGGATCCCGCAGGCGCAGATGGCCTTCGCTGATGCTGGCGGAGAATTCCGATCGCTCCAGGATCGTGCGGACGCTCGCTCCGCGAAGGCCGAGGCTCAGATCGAAATTGCCGGCGGTGACATCCAGACCCTGGCCCACGCCAAGCCGCGCCAGGAGGTCGCCGACATCGACATCCGTCGAGTTGAGGTCGAGGTCGAACATCGGGATATCTCCCCGCAAATCGGCGGACACGGTCCCCTCGAAGGTGGCACCCGCGATGGTCGCCCGCACCGGCGCCGTCTCCAGATACCCGTTCCTGACTTGCGCTGAGAACGAAGCCTCGGTGATGTCGCTCCTCGTGGTCTTTATCTGTTCGATTGCCAACCTGATGTCGGAATCCATCAGCTCGATGTCGTTGGGCAGAATCGGGACATCGACCGTAAAGGCCTTGTCCGCCGGCTCCGCCGCCTCCTCCGTCACCTCAACGGTCAGGTTGTCGGCCAGTTCGGTGACGTCGATGACATCGAAACCGAGCTCCAGGAGGGTCACCGGCGGACCGTCCTCCTTGGTGAGCCCCACCTTGCCATCGAAGGCGGTGTTGCCCATCCGAGCCTCGTCGATTCGGGCCAGAACGGAGTAGTTCGTGAGCGTTACCTGACCATTCAGCGCATAGGGCAGCTCCGCATCCGGCGGAATGCCGATCCATCGCGACAAGTCGCCCACCCGCTCGCCAGAAACCGAGAACTCTAGCTCGCTGGGCGACTCCTGGTCCGGATCGCTCGCCGCGGTTCCGCTGAGTTGGATCTGCGCACCACCCCCCGTCGCAGTCAGCGCGAACGGCCATTCTCCCTGGATGTAGTTTTCAATGAACGTGCCGCCGCTGAGTTCCAGCGCAAACGCTTCGCTCAGCAGCGTTCCCTCGGCCGTGATGCGCGACTCGTCGGCGGCCGGCACCCGCATATCGAAATTGTCGAGAGTGAATTCGACGGGCTGTCCGCCGGTATCGTGGCCATATGACAGGGCCGCGCCAGCAAGGGCGAACCTGAGTTCCGCGGTCCCGACAATCGCACGGACCGTCTCGCCGAGCGCAGAGAACCCGAGTTCGACGCTGTCGAACGAGCCTCGGACCCCCTCCGCGCCGAGAACGAGTTCCAGCAGTTCGCCGATATCGCTTTCTTCGGCGGACAGAGACACGCTCGCCGCCGGCTTCCCGTCCTGCGGCTCAAGTCGGACCTCGCCGGTCAACGGGACCTGCGCGACGGTCACGTTGACGGGCCCCACCAGTTTCCCGTCCGCGACGCTCAGTTTGAACTCCGCTTCACTGATCGCCACCGGGCCATTGACCACCTCGTGGATGGCCAAGGTTGCATCGACATCGAAAGCCTCGAGCGACGTCAGCACCATCAGTGGCTGATCGACGTCGAATGTGGAGGGCTGATCGGCGGGCTCGGCCGTATCGGTTTGATTGGGCTGGTCGCCGGTTTCCGGCGACGGCTCCGCTCCGGACCCGCTCTGACCCTGCGCATCGATAGCCGCCAGCAGGGCGCCGGCGTCGATACGGGGAATGTCGATCGCGCCCTGCAGCCGCGGGCGGGTGCCCGATAGATCGACTTCCAACTCCCCGGACAACGTCATGGCCCCGAGCTCGCCCTGAAGGTCCGTGACGCGATATGCGCCCTCCGCCTCGCCGATACGACCACGGAGGTCGAACGACCCGATCGGCGGCAGCTCCGTGCCGAGAATCTTCTCAAGCTCCTGCTTGTCCGGACCCTGAACCGAAAAGTCGAGCGCCAGGCCCTTCCCCAGGAGCGGCTCAGCGATCTCGCCGCTCAAACTGAGTTCTGTGTCGAATGCGGATGCGGAAAGGTCCAACGGCCATGCGGCTTCACCTGTCAGAAGCGTCGCAAGGCTGCCGGCGGTCAACGTCACCGCGAACGGGATCTCCTCGATCGAACCCTTGGCGGCCAGGTCCATCGGCTGTTCGTCTTCGGCGCTGCCGGTGATCTCGTCGATCCTGAGCGCGTGGGTCCGATCAGTGGCGGCGTCCCGGACATTCACCGCGATGTCCGTCAACGACAGTTCGCGAAGCTCTACAAATCGCAGCGCCGTCTGTGTCTTGTCTTCCGGCGACGGCTGGTCTTCCGACGACAGCGTTGCCTCACCAGGGGCGGCCAAGATCCAGTTGGGCTCGCCCGCGGCGTTGGTTTCGAGGCTGACCGCCAGGCCGTCGACGGTGATTTCGTCGATCTGCAGGCCGCCGCGCAGGAGCGGCAACACACCGAGCTGTGCGCGGGCCAGGTTGAGCCTGACAAAGTCGGCGTCCGGCCAGCCTTCCGGGTTTCCGACGCGGATGCCCTCGACCTGCACCGTCGGCGACGTCGCCGGCACCAGCACAATCGGTCCCTCGATGGCGACGCTGCGTCCCAGGGCGTCCGAAGCAACGCCCTCGATCTGGCCGCGCAACCAGGAGAGATCGACCGAGACGCCGATGGCGAGAAAGATCACAACGCCGAGGACGATCGCCGACAACGTCCCGCCGACGGCGATGGCGGTCCAGCGGAGCAGTCTGCCGGGCCAGCCTGGTCTCCGTTCGGATGTCGCGGTGCCCTGGTTCGCAGAGTCCTGCTCGGTTTCGCGGTTCTGCTCCATCATCGCCTACCCAATTCAACTGCCATGGACCGCGACGTCGATGCCCCCGGGGCATCATCCGCCATGACCAAGTTTAGGCATTGCCGCCTCGTTCCAAAAGCGGGTTCTGCAACCGTGGCCGCGGAGTTCCGATCGACCTTTCCCGACCGCACCATATTGCCGAAGACGGGCTTGTGGCATTTCATTCCGCCACGCTCGTCATCGCGCATTGACTGGAAAGGCCGATCCACAGTCGACACTCACCTCCGTCGCCCATATCGTTATGCAATCAGAGCGTGTCCGACGCCTTGGCCCCGAAGCCGATAGTCAGCGACGACCTCAAAACCCGCCAAGGTGGCGCACATGGGTATCGACTGGAAATTCATCAGCGAGCGCGAGGGTGGCCGGGCGCTGAAAGGATACGTTCCGGCCGTCGACACCAGTAAGAGCGGCGTGACCATCGGGACCGGAGTCGATCTTGGCCAGCGCAGCGAAAGCGAGATCGACGCGCTCGATATCCCACCGGCGCTGAAGTCCAGGCTGAAACCTTATGCGGGCAAGACCAAGAACAACGCGGTCGCCGCACTGCAGCAGCATCCGCTGATCGTGACCGACGCCGAGGCAGAGGCCCTGGACAAAGCGGTCAAGGGCCCGATCGTCGCCCGGCTGACCGCCGCCTACGATGCCGCCGCCGCGGCGGCAGGTGCCGCGCTCGGCTTCGCGGCGTTGCCGGCCGGCGCCCAGACCGCCATCGCCTCGGTGGCGTTCCAGTACGGCACCGATCTTGCGCGGCGCACCCCGAACTTCTGGAAGGCCGCGACCCGGCAAGACTGGCCGGTTGTGATCGCAGAGCTGGAAGATTTCGGCGACAGCTACCCGACCCGCCGCAAGGCAGAGGCGGCGTTGGTGAGGGGAATTAGCGGCTGAGGGTGGCGACTATCTGGTAGCGAGCGTATCGCCAGCAAATGCGGAGTCCGCGAGCGTTCAGACAGGGCTTCCTTCTCCTCGCCTCAATCGGTTCGTCGCTGCCTTAGGTAAACCGATTGTAGAAATGAAGGAATTCAGACTTGGCCTCTTTGTCCTTGTCCTCTGCCTTCCAAACACTCCCCTTGTCGTGGACGTATTTCAGCGTCCAATCGGAAACCACCTCTCTTGCCTGCTGTACAGTGCCGTTGTCGTGGACGAGCCCAGGACAAGTCCAGACGTGATAACCGCGCCCGATCAGGCCACCATCCGTCGCCATCTTGCCATTCACAGTCACAAAACCACCGACCGCTGTCTCTAGTACACATGCACCCGTGCTCGTCCCAAGAAGGATGACATGTTTATGTTTGCCCGTTCCGAGATTATCTTCGAGCCACTGTTCGAAGGTCATCTTCTTCTCGCAAGACTCTAGCCACAATTCGAATGCGCTCGGGTCCGAACTACCCAACTCCGGCGGAGTCGTATCCCCTACCCTTCCGATCGCCAATCCATGGGAAAACGGCGAAGCGTCCGGTTTGAACAAGTAAGAACATCTGTCGCTCCCGGGTAGCTCTCTCGTTGTTCGCCCCTGCTTCTGGCGACTCGCCTCCTTAACCTCTTCAGGCGCCGCGCGCATTTTTGAACCATCGAATCCACGGCAGAACTCAACAAAGAGAACTGGCCATTTCCTGAGAATTGCATGATTCAGCATTGCCACTTGAGCGTCGTCGATGAGTTTCTTACTTGATTTTGGATATCCTGTATCTTCGTCGATGACGACGACGACCGGTTTCTCATCAGTCCATTTCTCGATCAATGGCGAGAGTGCTTCATCCGTGATCTTCCAATCTGATTTGGGGGACGTCGTCGAAGCGTCATCCGCGGTCGCGATGGCGGGATTGTCGGCGTAATCGGTCTCGGATTCGTTGCTGTGCCAACTGGCGTGACTCGTCGCTGACGTCGTTTCGGCATTCACTGCGGCGGCGCCTGTGTCACCGTTAGACATCGACGTTCTTCCGTCGGTGCCTTAGGCCGGATAGTCGATCTTGGTGCCCGACTCTTCGTCGAACAGGTCGATCCGCGAAATCAGGTCGCGGGTCCTCAGCCAGTCTTGTTCTTCCGGCCAGACTCCTTGTATCGGATTCTTGTGGACGGATTTCGACCGGTCGAGCTTTGCCTTCGACATCCCGTCGAAACGGATATGCCAGTTGCCCTCGGGCAGCGGCTCGCTCAACGCCAGCCGCAGCGTCTTGTAGCCCCGCATCGGCATGATCCCGGTAATCCAGCGACCACTCTCGGTCCCGTTGTCGACCATCTGCGCCAGATGCATCGCCTGGGCGCGCTGATACAGGGCCTCGGATTCGCGGGCGAACACGTCGGCGGCGCGCATCCGCACCTCCTGCGCCCGCATCTCCTCCGAATAGGGCTCGGTGCCGGGCTGGGAGCCGACGACAGCGTCGAGATAGAGGCCGGGTGCTGCGACCAGCAGATCCTGCGGCACCATCGGCTCGTCGCTCTGGATGGTGGCGCCAAGCAGCTCTTCGGCGAATTCGCTGAGACCCGCAAGGCCGCCAACGGCGCCATCGCTTGTCGCGCGGGCGGCCGACCTATCGCCCGTGGCCACAACCCGTGCCCCGGATGCCGGCATACGCAGCAGCCCGACCGAAATCGTCGAGCGTGGCGCGGAGGCGGCGCCCTCGACCTGGTCGGCTCCGGGCTCGGATGCCGCCGTTCGTTTCCGCCCGGGAGTCCGGGTCTTGGACTCGATCGCAGGTCCGGACACCATCTGCTGTTCGGACTCGGGCTCGGGTATGTATTCCCGGCGGAGCAACTCCTGGATACTGTCCAGGACCCGCTGGCTGTATTCCTTGCGCTGATTGGCCTTGAGGTCGAACGGCAGCTGCTCCTCGTCGAACTCGTGCATTAGACGGGTCAGTTCGCGGAGGCTGTAGCCATGGGAATCGTGCACACCGCTGCCGGCGATCAACTCGACCCCCGGAATGACGCTGAAGCCGAGATCGTCTAGAAACAGGCCGCCGGAGAACTTGTTGTAGAGCCGATAGAACATCAGGTTCAGGGATCGGCCCTGGTTGATGTTGCTCAGCGTGGCCGTTGTCTCGTCGGTGTTGGAGATCTCCGTTTGCGCCGTCGAAGTCGAGCTCACTTCCTCACGGTTCTGCTGGCTAACCGACCGCGCCGCCTTGCGGGCGACCTTGCTGATCGCCTGGCTGACCTCGCCAAGCGAATGGGTGGTTCCGCCGCTGGCGGTTGCCTCGGCGCTCAGAAACCCGTAGCTGCCCGTGGCCTTGGCGCTGAACTGGAGATTGTCTGATTGCTGGCTCTCTTGGCGGGTCTGGTTTTCCATCTCGGTCGCCAGATCGCTGGTTTCCGACTGCGAGATGTCGAAGACCGAGGTGGTTGACCGCGAAACCGTGGTCTTTTGGGTGAAGGTCTTGGTCATCGTGACCTTGCGGTCTTCACCGGGCGCAAGATTGATGCTGTTGACCATCTCGCCCAGCTGCATCTCCTGCCAGGCGATGCGGTAGGACAGTGATTCCTCCAGCGCCAACCGCGGCAGCATGGTCGGGAGAATGCCGGGCAAGGGCCGCTTGAAGACGCTGTATTTGGCGACGATGCGATCGCCCAGCAGCGAATCTTCGTAGACTGGCAGAACCACGGCGCAATGGCGCCGGAACTCTTCGTCAAAGTCGCAGCGCGCCATGACCTGCCGCAACGGCGTGCCATCCAGCGTGACGAAGCCGTCGGGCGACCGGTCGAAGACGAACACCTGCATGCCCTCGGCCGCAAGATCCTGACGCTTGTCCGACAGCAGGTCCTTGCTGGTGTCGACGGCCCGGTAGTCCAGCACCTTGCGTTCGTGCCTTTTCTTGTAAGGGACCTTGCGTTTCTTGTTCTTGCCGAAGATCCACCAGCCGGACCGGTAGGTCTCTGTGCGCGAATGGCTGGTGGTCCAGCGTGCCGTGCGCGTGTACTCCGAATACAGCCCAGCCGGGACTTTCTTCGTCGCATTCGGGTCGTCGTTCTTCGGAGCCGGCAGGGTTCCGTCCTTGGGGAGAAGCACGAACCCCAGACTGGCTGCCTGTGAGACAAGGCGATCGATTGCCCGCTGTGCATCCTGTTCACCGATCTGGAGCCGCAACACCCGCCGCTGAAGGCTTTCGATTTCGTCGGCATCGAGCGTGGATCCGACAATCTTCTCGATGAGCTTATCCGTGATTTCGCTGACTTTGCCCTTGACCTGGGTCGCAAAGACCAACGCCAGATCCAGCTCGCCGAATTTGCGCTCGATCACCGCCGGACGAAGATCCACCTCCTCGAAATCGGTGAACGTCTCCGCCGCTTCTTCGGGCGTCGCAAACACGAGTTCGACGCCCTGAACATGGTCTGTCCAGAGGGTCTGGTCGTATCTGGTCCAATCCTTGAAGTCCTCAATCGCCAGGCCCGTCGCGGCTTCGACGATGTGGTATAGGCGACCGCTGCCGCCATGCTTCAGCAGGAACCCGCTGGTGACCGGCTGGCCGGTCACCTTACCGTCGTCACTGAAATCCGTCCGGAACACCGCAATGGGATCGGCGTCGGGCCGATCGATCTGCTGGACGAATTGTTGCTCCTCCTCGAACAGCAATTCCGGATCTTCGCTCAGAGCCTTCTTCAGATCGTCAAGACCCCAGGAATCCTCGAAATAGGCACGGAGCGCCGATACCGATACCGGGCTGTTGTCAGTAATCCCCTTGAATATCTGTGCCCAGGGGATCTCGACCTCGCGCTTGCGCTTGAATGACAGGACCGGTGGCGTGTTCGCGGCGTCGTCGGGCGCCTTGATCGCCAGATGCGACGTCAGCCGTCCATCGCCGCCTTCCAGGGTGAACAACTGGTCACGGTTCGGAATACCGGTCGAGCCGTTGAATTGAGACGCCATCGCGATCGCTCCCCTCTCAGGGTCGATGACGACCCCGTATTTGCTGAAAGGCGCCTGCGAATCGGTGGGAATGCCGTTCATTCGGCGAACCGCCGGCTTCGCGGTTCGCCCGCTAGCAGCTTCTAGTTCGATCGGGATCGACGATGCCGACACCCGATCTGCGTCTTACTTGCAGCATCGGCGCCATAGTCGCGCCGCGCGTTTCGGCTGTAAAGAGAACAGCCTGGGACAAATACAATTGGGCTCCGTGGCCCCGTCAAGACCGCTCGGCCGCGGCAGAATGCTGCCGCGATCGCCATCGGCACGTCCTTGCCAAAAGGTCGCGGCAAACTGCAATGTGGGCCATCTGTCGTCGAATCGCGAAGACGATCGCCGATCCGGATTGATGCAGACAAAGGACTGATGATGGGTAACCTGGTCCCGATGATCCGCCGGTTTTCCAGATCGGGGTTCATTGGATTGTGCGCCGTCCTGGTGGCCATGTCGGCCCTTCCACAGTCCGGCCAGACCCAGGACGAGGCGGAGGAGGACGACAAACCGCTCAATGTCCTGAGCGTGCCATTCCCATTCTACAATGAGAGTTTCGGCGTCGGCGGCGGCTTTGCGTACGGGGTTGTTGGCTATCCGGAACGGCAATCGGCACTGATCGCCTCGGTCATGGCGGGCAGTCAAGGGTCGGCCATGGGGTTTCTCATCGGTCGCGACCTCCGGCTGCCGAAATTCGACCGGCTGTTCATCGATCCGGTCGTATCGCTTGGCTATTTCAGCGACGTCGACAGCTATACCGACGGGAACCCGAATTTCGCCGGCGAACGGGCCGGGTCGAATGATTCCGACGAGAACAACTTCGTCAGCGGCGATGGTTTCGACAATTTCGTTCGCATGCGGTTCAAGTACCTGCTGCCGATCGGCAACGGCCGTGACGACATCGTTCCCGACTACCAGTTCGACCGCGGCCTGCTGGTTTCCGGCGCCACGGGCGGTGACTCGTTCAACCCGTTGGAAAGCGGCCGAACGTTTCTCCAGTTGCGGACCTTCTACCGCTCGCAGGAGATCGAAGGCGATATCGACAGCGATCTGCAAACCAACGGCGTCGACCTGTCGCTGTTCTGGGACAATCGCGATCTTCCGGCCAATCCGTCGACCGGCAACGGACTGCTGCTGGAGGTCTCGCGGGATTTCGGCGCGCTCGACAGCGACAATTCCTGGACATCGCTGACCGGTGAATACGACCAGTATTTTTCACTCGGGGCGACCGACACATTTCGCCAGAGGGTGTTGGCGTTCAGCGCCTGGGCGGCCTATTCGCCGTCCTGGTCGGTCGAGAATGACGGCAGCATTTCCAATCGCCCACCCGCCTATACCGGCCCGACACTCGGCGGCCTGTTTCGCCTGCGCGCCTTTCCGTCCGAACGCTTTTCCGACAAGGCGGCGATCCACTACGCGGCGGAGTATCGGCTGACCCCGGAATGGAATCCCTTCGACTATTTTCCTGGCCTGCAGGAGATTGTCGGTGTCGATTGGATTCAGGTCGTGCCGTTCGCCGAGATCGGCCGCGTGGCGCCCTCGTGGGACGTCGATGAGTTGCACAGCGACATGCAGTGGGACATCGGTCTGGGCCTCCGTGCCCGCGCGAAGGGCTTCGTCGTTCGGGTCGACACCGCCTATTCCGAAGAGGGCATCGGCACCCAGTTCATGATCTCGCAGCCGTTCAATTTCTGACCCGCCGCCGCCGTCGGCGCGCCGGGATAGGCGCCGTCCTCGGACCAATGAAAGTTCGGGTCACCAGTTGGGAGAAGCATCATGTCCGGATTCGTCGGCAGTGCCCATGACGCCGTCGGCCAGCTGCAGTCGGAGGTACAGCGCCTGCGCGACGGGAACGAGCGGCTGATCCGGGCGCTCCGACAGGTGCTCGAGGCCCGGCACGACCCGGACCGCCTTCAAGCGTCGCTCGACGCCGCCGAAGCGGAGATCGCCCGGGCGATCAAGGGTCGCTAGCGAACTCCAGATCGCCCAGCATCTCCGCCGTCAGGCGCAGGGCACCAGCCGTCGCCGCGACCATCTGCGGCAGGGTCAGCCATTCCAGCGTCCACGCCGCCCCGGAGCGCTCGGACTCGTGGATCAGGGCGTGATGAGCGCCACCAATCTGGGTGGCGTTGAAGCGGGCAAGGGCGATCAGCACCTCCGCCGCGACCGGATTGACCTTGTGCGCCATGGCGGACGAGCCGCCGCCGGACTTCAAGCGCACCTCGCCGACCTCCGATTGCGCCATGAGCACGATGTCCTGGCCGATCTTGCCGAGGCTGCCGGTCACCAGTGACAGCCAGCCGGCGAATTCCGCGATCCGATCTCGGGTTGCGTGCCAGACCGGGTCCGGCGACGACAGGCCGAGATCGGCGGCGAGGCGGGCAGCCACCGCGTCGCCCTTCTTGCCGAGCGCGGCACGGGTGCCGACGGGACCGCCGAATTGCAGCGCCAGCAGTCGCGGCTGCAGATCGGCCAACCGCGCGCGATGCGCATCGAGCGGCGTTCTCCAAGTGGCGATGCGATCCGACAGGAGGATCGGCAGCGCCCGTTGCATGCGGGTCCGCCCCATGATCTCGCGCGCGCCCTCCGCATCCGCCATACCGGCGAGCGCCGCCGAAAGCCCATTGAGCCGACGATCGAAGTCTTCAAGGAGCGGCTTGAGCCGGAGCATCAGCCCACTGTCGATGACATCCTGGCTGGTTGAGCCGTGATGCACATGCGCCGCATGGGGCTCGCCCACCGCTGCACGCAATTGCGCGATCAGGTTCGGCACGGTCATCCCGTCGCGCCGCGTGCCAGCGGCCAGAGCCGCCATGTCCGGTTCGAACGACTCGCAGGCGGCGGCAATGACCGGCGCCGCCACGGCCGGGATCACGCCCTCTGCGGCCTCGGCGCGGGCAAGCGCCGCTTCGAAATCCAGCATGGCGCGGATCTCCGACTCCACCGCGAAGACGTCTGCGACCGCGTCGTCGCCCAGCAACTGACCAAACAGCGGATGATCGAACGCCGAAATGGTCACGGCCAGATGACCTCGCGCCGATTAGAGCCCGCTCTCCGCATGGCGGTCACACGGCTTCCAGGGCCACGGCGATCCCCTGCCCCACGCCGATGCACATTGTCGCCAGCGCCCAGCTGCCGCCGCGGCGCTTCAGCTCCAGCGCCGCCGTGCCGGTGATACGAGCGCCGGACATGCCAAGCGGATGGCCGAGCGCGATGGCGCCGCCATTGGGGTTCACATGGACGGCATCGTCGGCAATGCCGAGGTCGCGGAGAGTGGCGAGGGCCTGGCTGGCGAAGGCCTCGTTCAACTCGATCACATCGAATTCGGCCGGGGTCAGATTCAGGCGGGCACAAAGCGCTTTGCTCGCCGGCGCCGGGCCGATGCCCATGATGCGCGGCGGTACGCCGGCCGTGGCGCCGCCGACCACCCGGACGATCGGGGTCAGACCGTATTTGGCGGCGGCCGCTTCCGACGCCACGATCAGGGCGGCCGCGCCATCGTTGACGCCGGATGCATTGCCGGCGGTGACCGTGCCGCCCTCGCGGAACGGCGTCGGCAACCGTGCCAGCGCCTCCAGACCGGTATCGGCGCGCGGGTGCTCGTCGCGGTCGACGATCCTGGCATCGCCCTTGCGCTGGGGCACGGTGACCGGCGTGATCTCCTCGGCCAGGATCCCGGCCTCGATCGCCGCCGCAGCTCGGTGCTGGGACCGCAAGGCGAAGGCGTCCTGATCGGCGCGGGAGATGCCGAACTCCTCGGCCACGTTCTCACCGGTTTCGGGCATGGAATCGACGCCGTATTGCGCCTTCATCGCCGGGTTGACGAAGCGCCATCCGATCGTGCTGTCGAAGATCTCGGCCCGGCGCGAGAACGCTGTCTCGGCCTTGGGCATCACCAGTGGCGCGCGGGACATGGATTCCACGCCGCCGGCCACCATCAACTCCGCCTCGCCGGCCTTGATCGCGCGGGCGGCGGTGATCACCGCATCCATGCCAGAGCCGCAGAGGCGGTTGATCGTCGATCCTGTCACCGAGACTGGCAGCCCGGCCAGCAGCAGCGACATTCGCGCGACGTTGCGATTGTCCTCGCCGGCCTGGTTGGCACATCCAAACACGACATCGTCGACCGCCTCCCAATCGACGCCGACATGACGGGCGATTAGCGCCTTGAGTGGAACCGCGCCGAGGTCGTCGGCGCGGACCGACGACAGCGCGCCGCCGAACCGCCCGATCGGCGTGCGGACATAGTCGCAGATGAAGGCTTCGGCCATGCTATGCCCCTCCGCCCGTGCCACGATGGGCCGCGTCGGTGCGGGCCTTCAGATCGCGCAGGACCGATAGCTCCTCTTCGGTCGGCGGCGGCGTCTCGGGGACCGATCGGGCGAAGCGCACCGGCCAGCCGACCGTCTCCTCGGCCTGTTGCCGCGTTACGCCGGGATGCAGGGAGACGACGGTGAATTCCCTGGTTTCCGGGTCCGGCTCCCAGCATGCGAGGTCGGTCATCATGCGGGTCGGACCCTTGGTACGGACGCCTAGCCGGGCGCGGCTGTCACTGCCGGTGCCGTGCCCAAGCGAGGTCACGAAATCGATGGTCTCCACGAAACCGCGCGTCGACTGCTTCATGGTGATGAAGATCTCGCCACAGGAGACCGCGATCTCCGGAGCCCCGCCGCCGCCAGGCAGGCGCACCTTGGGATGGGCGTACTCGCCGACCACGGTCGTGTTGATATTGCCGAACTTGTCGATTTGGGCCGCGCCCAGGAAGCCGACGCTGATCCGCCCGCCCTGCAGCCAGTAGCGGAACATCTCGGCGACCGACACGGTTGTCAGGGCGGTGTCGCACAGCTCGCCATCGCCGATCGACAGCGGCAGCACGTCCGGCCTGGTGCCGATGGTGCCGGATTCATAGATCAGGGTGATGCCCGGCGCATGGGTCAACCGCGCCAGATTGCAGGCCGCCGAGGGCGCGCCAATACCGACGAAGACCACATCATCGTTCTTCAGCGCCCGTGCGGCGGCCACCGTCATCATCTCGGTTGGTGTGAAATCGCTCATCGCGGAGCCCTCGCGGCCCGCTCGGCGAACACATCCGGTCCGGCGTTCAGGACGTTTTCCTCCATCCAGGCGAGGAAGCGGTCCCGGTCGGCGGCGATCGGGTCCCAGTCCAGATAGGCGGCGTTGTCTCGGGCGTAGTATCCATGGGCGTAGGACGGATGCGCGCCGCCGGGCACATGGGCGATCGCGGTGACGGTCCAGTGCGGCAGGATGCAGGCGTTCTTGTGGACATCGTCGAAATCGTCGACGATCTCCTCGACCGTCACCACCGAGCGTTCCGAAGCCAGCACCACCTCCTTCTGGGCGGCGGTGATGCCCTCGATCAGCACGTCGCCGCGCCGGCTCGCCTTCTGCGCGTGGATGATGCCCACATCGGGGTTGAGCGCCGGCACCGCCGCCAGCTCCTCACCGGTGAACGGGCAGACGACACTCTTGATATTCGGGTTCACCGCCTTCAGCCCGGCGCCCACATAGCCGCGAAAGACCGCGCAGGGCAGACCGGCCGCGCCAGCCTCATAAGCATTGGCCATGGCGGCGTGGGAGTGCTCCTCGAGTTCCAGCGGCGCCGGCCAGCCCTTCTCGACCGCGTCGCGCAAGCGTCGCAGCAGGCCGACACCGGGATTTCCTGCGAAGGAAAAGACCAGCTTCCGGGCGCAGCCCATGCCGATCATCTGGTCGTAGATGACGTCCGGGGTCATGCGGATCAGGGTCAGATCCTTGCGCCCCTGGCGGATCGCCTCATGGGCGGCGGCAAAGGGCATAAGGTGGGTGAAGCCCTCGAAGGCGACCCGGTCGCCGTCGCGCAGCGTCTGCGCGATGGCCTCCTTCAGGGAGAGAAACTGCGCCATGGTTCAGCCGACCTACGCCCGTCAGATATCGAAGAACACGGTTTCGCCCTCGCCCTGCAGGCGGATCTCGAAACGATAGACGGTCTCGCCGCCACGCTGTTCGGCCTCGGCGATCAGGGTCTGGCGCAGTGCCGGGGAACCGACCGCCGCCAGGACAGGATCGTCGGCATTGGCGGCATCCTCATCGGCGAAATACAAGCGGGTGTGCAGGTGAATGTTGATGCCCCGCGCGAACAGCAGCAAATTCAGATGGGGTGCCTGCATGCGGCCATCGGCATACTTCGTCGGGCCGGGCTTGACGGTCTCGAAGACCCATTCCCCGGTCTTGAAATCGGCGACCGCACGGCCCCAGCCGATGAACGACCCGGCTGCGTAGCGGCCCTGCGGATCGGCCTGCCACAGTTCGATCATCGCGTCGCGGACCACGTCGCCGGCGCCGTCCAGGATGATGCCCTCGATACGGATCCGCTCACCGTCCGCATCCGCCGCGGCCAGCACGTTTGCCTTCTCCTGGGTGCGCACCGGCAAACCGGCGGCGGACGGGACCGTGCCGATGTGAACGTAGGGCCCGGCCGTTTGCGAAGGGGTTTCCTTCAGATATTCCACCGGCATGTCAGTTGCCCTCCGGGCGGTTCTCGAAATACGTCGAGCGGCGGCCGCGCACCACGATATCGAACCTGTAGGCCAGGCTGTCGAAGGGCTCCATCTCTCCCATGTCGAGCTTGGCGATCAGCTGACCGACCGCAGCCGGATCTGCGATCGTATTGAGGATCGGGCACAGCGGGATCAGCGGATCGCCTTCGAAATAGAGCTGGGTGATCAGCCGTTGCGCGAAGGCCTCGCCGAAAATCGACAGGTGAATGTGGGCCGGCCGCCAGTCGCTGCCATTGTTGCGCCAGGGATAGGGTCCTGGCCGGATTGTGCGGAAGGCATAACGACCTTCGGCATCGGTCAGGACCCGGCCGCAGCCGCCGAAATTCGGGTCCAGGGCGGCCAGGTAGCCGTCATTGACGTGGCGGTAGCGCCCGCCGGCATTGGCCTGCCAGATTTCGACCAGGGTGTTGGGCACCGGCCGCGTGCACTCGTCGAGGACCCGGCCATGGACGACGATGCGCTCGCCGATCGCCTCGCCGTCCGCAGCGCAGTTGCGGATCAGATCGTGGTCGAGTGGATCGATCATCTCCTGACCGAAGACCGGCCCGCTCATGTCGCCGCTCGATGGCTCGACGGACAACAAGGCGCGTCTGGGCGAACGCAGCACCGAGGATTTGTAGCCGGGCGCGAAGGCCGGCGGATGCCAGCTGCGGTCGCGCCGAATGAAGGCGCCGGTCTCAGTCATGTATTTCCTCCCCATCGGCCAGGACGCCGATCTCCCTGTAGGCTTGTTTGGCGACCTTGAAGGCGCGGTTGGCCGCCGGCACGCCGGCATAGACCGCGACGTGCAGCAGCGCCTCCTTGACGTCCTCCAGGGTGGCGCCGGTATTGGCCGTGGCGCGCACATGCATGGCGACTTCTTCGTCATGGCCCAGGGCGGCCAGCAGGGCGATCGTGATCATCGAGCGCTCACGCTTGCTCAGGCCCGGGCGGGACCACACCGATCCCCAGGCGCCCTCGGTGATGAAGGTCTGGAAATCGGCGTCGAACCGGGTCTTCTGCGCCTCGGCCCGGTTGACATGGGCGTCGCCCAGCACCGAGCGGCGCGTTGCCATGCCGGCAGCGAACCGGCCGCCTTGCGCCTGGTCTTCAGACAAGACCAATCTCCTGTGCGAAGCCACGGATCAGCCCGGCGAGCCGATGGGGCTGATCTATGCAGGGCAGATGGCCGGATCCGGTCATGACCTCGTAGCGGCTGTCCGGCAGGAGATCAGCGAGGGACCGCACGAGGTCCGGTGGCGTCGCGCCATCCTCGTCACCGACAATGCATAGGGAGGGCAAAGCAAGCTGTCGGGAGGTCTCCGTCAGGTCGGTGTCGCGAATGGCAGCACAGGTGCCGGCATATCCATCCGCCGGGATCCGCGTCAGCATATTGCGGTAGCCGGCCAGTTCGACCGGATGCTCGGCACGGAACCCGGCGGAGAACCAGCGTTCCAGAATCCCGTCGGCGATCGTGGCAATGCCCTCCGATTGGACAGCGGCAATACGGCCGTTCCACAAATCGGCCGTACCGATCTTGTGCGCCGTGTCACACAGCACGATGGCATGAACCAGATCCGGATGTCCGGCGGCCAGCGCCTGGGCGATTATGCCGCCGACCGACAGACCGACGACCAATGCATCCTCGACGCCGAGATGCTCCAGAAGCCCGGCCAGGTCTTCGACATGATCGTCCATCGCATAGGGCGCCGGCGGCGCTTCGGACAGGCCGTGACCGCGCTTGTCGTAGCGGACCAGCCGGAATTCGGGCCTGAGAATGCGGGCCACGCCGTCCCAGATCCGGAAATCGGTGCCCAGCGAATTCGAGAACGCGATCGCCGGCAACCGGGCCGACCCGGATTCCTCATAGTGCAGAACAATCCCATTGATCTCGGCGAAAGACATTGTCTCGCGGCTCCCTCGCATTGGCCGGCGGGCAAGGCCGGCCCGTTGCACTCTTATGATGCCTTGTCCGATTAGTTATGTGAAATGATGATTCTTTCCAGTAACATAACCAAACCATTATAGTGCGTGGCTTGACCTCTGACCGTGCTCGACCATCGTATCAAGTTCCGGCATCTCCAGTGCTTTTTGGAGGTCGCGCGGCTGCGTGGCATTGGCAAGGCTGCCGCTACCCTGTCCGTCACCCAGCCGGCGGTCTCCAAGACGATCCGCGAATTGGAGGATGCCTTGGAGGTGCCTCTGTTCCAGCGCAGCGGCCGTAGCGTCATGCTGACCGGCTTTGGCGAGGTATTCCTGCGCTATGCTGGCGCCAGTGTGACGGCCTTGCGCCAGGGCGTCGACTCGATAAGCCAGGCCCGCGCCAAGGGCGGTTTCACGATCACGGTCGGTGCGCTTCCGACGGTTTCGACACGGGTGATGCCGGCCGCGGTGATGCTGTTCAAGTCGGAGGCGACCGGAACCATCGTGCGCGTTGTGACGGGCGAGAACGCGGTGCTGCTGTCGCAGCTTCGGATCGGCGAGTTGGACCTCGTGGTCGGACGGCTGGCCGATCCGGACCGGATGACCGGCTTTGCCTTCGAGCATCTCTATTCCGAACGCATTTCCTTCGTCGTGCGGCCCGACCATCCGCTCTTGGCAGAGACGCCGTTCGATCTCAGTCGCATTCACGGCTACACAGTCCTGATGCCGACCGAAGGCGCGATCATACGCCCGATGGTCGAACGTCTGCTGATCACCCACGGCCTTCCGTCCCTGCCGGACCAGATCGACACCGTTTCGATGCCATTCGGCCGACGCTACACGCGCAATTCCGACGCCATCTGGATCATTTCCCATGGCGTGGTCGAGGACGACATCGACGAAGGCATCCTGGCCGAACTGCCGGTCGACACCAGCGACACGCAGGGGCCGGTCGGGCTGACGACCCGGGCCGACACGCCGCCCTCGTTGCCGACGCTCATGCTGATGCAGGCGATCCGGGACACCTCGCGCGACCTCGCGAAGACATAATCGGGACGTGGGAATGGATTTGGGGAGGTGGCCGTGACGGCTGCAACGCCCGCCTGCGCCCAAATAAGGACGGGCCGGCCTTTCGGCCGGCCCGTCCCGCAAAAGCCCTCGGTACTCAGTTGTCTGTCGTCACCTGCGCCTTGATCTCGCGGACGGTGTCGAGCGAGATCTGCATGGCATCCTCGTAACCGCCATTGCGGAACTGCTTTCCGACGAACGGTACGGCGACATCGCCGAACTCGTCGAACTGGACCGGTCCGGTCGGGCCGATATAGCGGATTTGGCGACCTTCCTGCAGCGCCGCGATCGCTTGGCCATAGCCTTCGACATCGGCGAAGAACGGTTCGCCGTCGGGCCCGGTGATCTCGCGCACATATCTGGCGAGGGTCGGACCGTCATGGGCGTCGTCATTGATCGCCGCGGCGACATGCGCCAGAGCGATCAGAGCGCCGGCGTCATAGCCGGAAGAGCGCCCGGGTCCGTCGGCGCTGATCTCCCAACGCGCCTGCATATCGCGTTCCAGCCGGTCGACTGAAGACGGTTCCGGTGTCCCTGGAGTGATGAACCAGGCGTTGGCCAGAAGCTCCTCCGGCAGATTATCGGTGAACGCGGAATCGTTCATCCCTTGCGCCAGGATCATGCCGTCCGCACCTTCAAATCGCACCCATTCGCGGACCAGCTTCAGCCCGTCCTGCGGAGTCGATATCAAATAGACGGAGTCCGGCCCGCCCTCCAGCGCCTTGTTGACCTCGGAGCGGTAGGAGGCCTGATCGGCGAGGTAGGCGACGGAATTCGCGACCGTACCACCCAACGCCTCGAACGCGGCGGTGAATTCGGCCTGGTTGTTCACACCCCAATCATTGTTGAGATAGATGATCGCCGGGTTGCGGAAACCGGCGTCCCAAGCCATCTTCGCCGTCGCCACCGCCTGCAGCGAATCGGCCGGCAGGGTGCGGAAGAACAGGCCGTTGGTCTCGCCGTTGCGGGCCATGTTGGTGAAGGTCGACGAGGTCGACGCGGTGGCGATCAGCAGCACGTTCTCCTCGACCGTGACCGAGGTCAGCAGCGGCGCGGTGATGCCCGATGAGATCGGCCCGACCAGGGCGGTCACGCCCTCCAGGTCAATCAGCTTGCGCGCCGAGTCGACCGCGACCGACGCCTGGGTCTGGGAATCCCGGACGTCGTAGACCAGCGCGCAACCGATGTCGCCGCGCGCCGCCTCGACCTGTTCGACTCCAAGCTGGGCCGCCTTGGAGATCGGCACGCCGTAGGCTCCATACGATCCGGTCAGCGACAGCACCGAGCCGACCTTGTATGTGCAGTCCTGCGCCTGCGCCGGCCCCGTCTGCAGGGCCCATGACAGCATCGCGCCGCCGGCCAGGGCGACGGACACCAATCTTCTCGTTATGGTCATTGACGTGCTCCCTCCCGTTATTTGTGTCGGATATTTGAAACACCCGACATTTCCTCTCATAATACTCAGGCGCTCATAGACGAGTCACCAAGTAATCTTGATTGTCAAAAATCGTGTCAGCAATACTCAAAGTTGCCGACCTGACCAAGGATTTCGGCGGGCTTCGCGCCGTCGACGGAGTCTCGTTCGAGGTCGGGTCGGGCACGATCACGGGATTGATCGGACCCAACGGCGCCGGCAAGACGACGACCTTCAACCTGCTTGCAGGCACGTTCCCGCCAACCGGCGGCCGCATCGACTTCGACGGCCACGATATCACCGACCTTGCGGATTTTCAGACCTTCCGGCGCGGACTCGTGCGCACCTTTCAGATCCCGCGCCCGTTCCCCGACATGACGGTGCTGGAAAACCTGATGGCGGTCCCGCAGCACCAGATCGGAGAGCATTTCTGGAATAACTGGGTGCGGGTCGGCTCGGTCCGCGCCCAGGAACGATTGCTGCGCGATCAGGCCATAGACATCCTGGAATTCCTGAGCCTCGCCCATCTCGGAGAGACGCCGGCCGGCGAACTCTCCGGCGGACAGCTCAAACTGCTGGAACTCGGCCGGGCGCTGATGTCAGAGCCGAAGATGATCCTGCTGGACGAGCCGGGCGCCGGCATCAATCCGACGCTGCTGGGTGAGATCGTCGAGCGCATTGCCGCGCTCAACAGGCGCGGGATAACCTTCCTCATCATCGAGCACAACATGGACCTCGTCATGACCCTCTGCGACCCCATACTGGTCATGGCCGATGGCGGCCTGCTGACACAGGGAACCGCCGATCAGGTTCAGCAGGACCCGGCGGTGCTCGACGCCTTCCTCGGCGGCACGTCGGCCTGACGGTGACAGTGGTTCTGGAAGTGCGCGACATCGTCGCGGGCTATGCGCCGACACTGCCGATATTGCGCGGCGTCTCCCTCACGGTCGGCGCCGGCGAAATCGTCACCGTCCTGGGCCCGAACGGCGCCGGCAAATCGACCTTGATCAAGGCGGTCGTCGGGTTGGTCCCGGTCAGCGCCGGCGAGACCCTTTTTTGCGAACGCAGCATCCTCGGCATCCGCACCCATGACCTGGTACGCCAGGGGCTTGCCTATGTTCCGCAGACGCAGAATGTCTTCGCCAGGCTGTCGGTCGAGGAAAATCTGGCGCTGGGCGCGGTCTTCGATCGCGGCGCCCACGCCGAACGTCACGAGAGCGTGCTGCGTCTGTTTCCCGATCTGGCGCGGCTCGGCCACCTCGCCGCCGGCAAGCTGTCGGGCGGGCAGCGGCAGATGGTGGCGGTCGGCCGGGCGCTGATGTCGGCGCCGAAACTGCTCATGCTCGACGAGCCGTCGGCCGGCCTGTCGCCGAAATTCGCCGAGACGGTGTTCAGCCAGTTACGTAAGATCCGCGATACCGGGGTCACCATACTGATCGTCGAGCAGAACGCCCGCGCGGCACTGAAGATCTCCGATCGCGGCTACGTCCTGGCGGAAGGCCGGGAACACATGCAGGGCAGCGCCGCGGACTTGCTGGATAGTCCGGAAATCGGCGCGCTGTACCTCGGAACGCAATCACGGCTGGCGCGGCAATGATCCAGTTCGTCGCCGACGGCATCGTCTTCGCCGCAATCATCTCCCTGGGCGCCGTCGGGCTCAGCATGATTTACAATATCCTGCGCTTCGCGAATTTCGCGCAGGGTGAGATCATCGCTGTCGGGGCGTATTTCTCGCTCGCGCTCGTCGTGCTGATGGGCGCCGGTGTCGGCGCGATCGGGCCCTTGGCATTCGGCTGGCCGCTGCTGCTCTCCATGGGCTTCGCCATGGCCGCGACAAGCCTCGTGGTGCTGGTTGTCGACTGGCTGCTGTTCCGCCAGATGCGCGACAAGAATGCCTCGCGGATCACCATGATCATGGCCGCCTTCGGCCTCTCCCTGATGGGGCGCAACCTCATCACCCTGGCGGCCGGCGGCGACCCCATCAACTACACCTTCTACATCCCCCGCTCGGTCGAATACCTGCCCGGGCTGCGTCTGGTGCCCGACGATCTGGCGATCGTGGCGATCGCCGCCGGATCCATTCTCGCACTGCACCTCTTTCTCAGCCGCACCACCATGGGCCGGTGGATGCGTGCCACCGCCGAGAATCCCACTCTGGCGCAGGTCAATGGGATCGACACCAGGGCGGTCATCCGCTGGACATGGATCCTCGGCGCCTCCATGGCGGCCATTGCCGGCACCCTGCAGGGCCACATCGTTGAATTGCGGCCGGAAATGGGATTCAGCCTTCTGCTGCCGATGTTCGCGGCGCTGATCCTGGGCGGTGTCGGCAACATCTACGGCACCGTTCTGGGCGCGATATTCATCGGCGTTACGCAGGCACTGGCTGTTGCTGTCGGGCTGTCCGCCTACCGCGAGGCGGTGTCCTTCATGCTGATGCTGGCAATCCTGCTGGTCCGGCCGCAGGGCCTGCTGGGCGAGCGCGACTGATGGATTTCCTGTCGATTCTATCCTTCGCAGTGTTCTTCCTGACGTTCGCGTCGTTTTTCTCGCTGACCTGCCTCGGCCTCAACATGCAGTGGGGTTTCACCGGACTGTTCAATGTGGGCGTCGTCGGCTTCTTTGCCATCGGCGCGTACACCTCCGCGATCGTGACCGGCCCGGCCTATCCGGACACTCTTTTCGGCGGTTTCGGCCTGCCGGTTCCCGTCGGTTACCTGGCGGCCATCCTGACGTCGGCCCTCGCAGCATTCGTCGTCGGCTTCGTAACCCTGAGATTGCGGGAGGATTTTCTCGCCATTTCGACCTTCGGCATCGCCGTGACGATTCAACTGCTGGCGCTGAACCTGCATTCGGTCACACGCGGCCCCAATGGACTGTACTCGCTGCCCAAACCGCTGGCCGGGCTGTCCTCGTCCAATCTGGTCGACAATGTCCTGTATCTGTCGATCTGCGTCGCCTGCATCGGCTTGGTCTATTGGGCGTTCGAGCGCATCGTCCGGTCACCCTGGGGCCGCGTATTGCGGACCATCCGGGAGGACGAGACCGCCGCCGCCGCACTGGGCAAGAACGTCTTCGCCTATCGCCTGCAGGCCTTTGTGCTGGGTTGCGCGGTGATGGGCCTCGCCGGCGGCCTGTACGCGAACTTCATCGGGTTCATCAGCCCGCAGGATTTCGTGCCGATCTTCACGTTCCAGATCTATGTGATGCTGATCGTCGGAGGCAGCGGCAACAATCTCGGTGCGATCCTCGGCGGCGTGCTGGTGTGGGCGCTTTGGTCGGGAAGCGGCGGCCTGATCGCGGCGGTGCTGCCACCTGATTACCAGACCCAGGGGGCGGCGGTGCGGATCGTCTTGATCGGACTGGTCCTGGTGCTGATGCTGCTGTACCGGCCGGCCGGCATCCTGCGCGAGCGCCAGATCATCTCGCATACCGCGCGCATGGGCGACGGCGAACCGAGGCAATCCGGGAACGGTTAGCGAGCGATCGGACAACAGGAGAGAGCACATGGAACGACAGCGAATCTACTCCGACTCGCGGTTCGAGGAATTGGCCGGATACGCCCGTGCGGTGGTCGACGGGGACCACATTTTCGTCTCCGGAACGTCGGGCCACGACCAGAAGACCGGGGTGATCTCGGACGATGTCACGGCGCAGACGCGCCAGTCCCTGAAGACCATTCGCGAGGCGCTGGCCGAGGCCGATAGCAGCCTGGAGGACATCGTGCGAATCCGTGTCTATGTCTCAGATCGCGCCCATATCGTGCCGGTGAGCGGCATCCTGAAGGAAACCTTCGACAAGCACCGGCCGACCAATACGACGATCGTGTGCCAACTCGCCGAAGACCCGATGAAAGTCGAACTCGAGGTCACCGCACTGCGCCGCCGGGCGTGAGGCGGGCAGGCACCTAGTCCTTGAAGTACCCGCTCCACAACTCGTCGGGCACCTCGTCCTCCTGCCAAACGCCCAATAGAATGCCGCGACGCCGCGACTTGCCGCGCATGTCCCGGATCTGTCGTTCCGAGCGGGTGGTGCGCTGGGACAGCCGCAATGCCCATTCGGCGAGGGCGTCGGCGAGGATTCCGCGCTCTCGCTCATGATCCGGATCGGCCCCGAGATCGTTGAACTCGCTTGGATCCTCCTGAAGGTCGAACAGCATCGGACGGAAACCCGGCGCGTGGACATACTTCCAGCGCTGGTCCGCCACCATGAACAAGCGCGCGTCGCGCGGCTCGAGGCCCAGGCGCGTCGCCGCCGGCTGGATCGCATAATCGTATTCGCTGACGACGAAGCGGCGCCAATCGGCCGGCTGCTCGCCATGCAGCACGGGCAAAAGCGAACGACCTTCCAGGCGATGCGATTGCTCGCCGGAGTCGCCGCCGACGGCGTCGATAAATGTCGGAGCCAGGTCGATCGACTCGGCCAGCGCGTCGCATGTCGAGCCCCGGGTCTTGTCGGCCTGCTTGGAGGGGTCGTAGATAATCAGTGGGATTTTCACCGACGGCTCGTGGAACAGATCCTTTTCGCCCAGCCAATGGTCGCCGAGATAGTCGCCATGGTCGGATGTGAAGACGATCATGGTGTTGTCGAACAGGCCCCGCTCCTCGAGGAATTCGAACAGCACGCCGAGCTGATCGTCGATCTGCCGGACCAGCCCCATATAGGCCGGAATCACCGTCAGGCGCGCTTCGTCCCGCGCAAGGACCCGGCTCATCTTGTGGTCCATGAATTCTCGATAGACCGGATGCGGATCGGCCCGCTCGGCCTCGGACCGCACCACCGGGACCACGAACTGCGCGCCGTACATGTCGTGATAGGGCGCCGGCGCGATATAGGGCCAATGCGGCTTGATGTAGCTGAGATGCAGGCACCAGGGCGCCTCGCCGGCCTCGCGGATGAACTCCATGGCCCGCCCGGTCATGTAGGGAGTCTCGGAGTGCTCCGCGTTGACCCGAGCCGGCAGGCGGGCGTGATGCATGGCCCAGCCGGAGACGATATTGCCGTCCTCGTCCTCCCCGGAATTCGCCCAGTCGTGCCAGGGGTTGTCGCCCGGATAGCCGTTCTCGTTGAGATAACGGTTATAGCGTGGCGGTTGCGGGTCATAGCGGCCATCCGGGCCGACTCCATGCAAACCGTCATCGCGCTCATAGGGGTCGAAGCCGCATTCCGACGCCCGCACCCCGATGATCGAGTCGGGGTCGATGCCAAGGCGCTCCATGCCTTCGTGGTCCGGCCGCATATGGGTCTTGCCGACCAGTGCCGTCTGCACGCCCAGGGGCCGCAGATAGTCGCCCATGGTCATCTCGCCGACTTTCAGCGGAATGCCGTTCCAAGAGGCGCCGTGGGAACTGACGTAGCGACCGGTGTAGAAGCTCATGCGCGAGGAACCGCAGACCGGCGACTGCACATAGGCCCGAGTGAACCGCACCCCACGCGCCGCCAGGGCATCGATATTGGGCGTCTCCAGATGCGGATGCCCGTAGCAGCTCAGATAGTCGAAGCGGAGCTGGTCGCACATGATGAACAGGATATTCTTGGCCATCTGAGCTTCACTTCAAGTGATTGGACGTCCACACGGCAATTCTCCGTCACCTCGGCCGCCAGCGCCTTGCCACAGACCGTTGTGGATAGACCAGGACGATGCCGGTTGCGACCGATTGTCGTCAGTATGGCAGCCCGACATAGTTTTCCGCCAATGCCGCCGAGGCGGCGCGGGATCCGACCAGATAGTCCAGTTCGGCAAGCTGGATCTTCTGGCCGAACGGACCGGTGTCGGGGAACCGGTGCAGGATCGACGTCATCCACCAGGAAAAACGCTCGGCCTGCCAGATGCGTGCCAGCGCCCTTTCCGAATAGCCGCCAAGTCCGGCATCCGAGCGTTCTTCGTAGTGCTCGACTAGCGCGTCGCCCAGATAGCGCACGTCGCTTGCCGCAAGGTTCAAGCCCTTGGCGCCGGTCGGCGGCACGATATGAGCCGCATCGCCGGCCAGGAAAAGCCGGCCGAAGCGCATCGGTTCCGCGACGAAACTGCGCAACGGCGCGACGCTCTTCTCGATGGAAGGGCCGGTGATCATCGTCTGCGCCGCCTCGGCATCGACCCTGCGCCGGATCTCATCCCAGAATCTGTCATCCGGCCAAGCGTTGAGATCCTCATCGGCGGCGCACTGGATGTAATAGCGGCTGCGGGTCTGCGAGCGCATGGAGCAAAGCGCAAATCCGCGGCCGTGATTGGCATAGATCAGCTCGTCGGAAACCGGCGGCACGTCGGCCAGGACGCCGAGCCAGCCGAACGGATAGACCCGCTCGAAGGTCTCGATCGCGGCCTCGGGAACGCTCTTGCGGCTGACACCGTGAAAGCCGTCGCAGCCGCAGATGAAGTCGCACGCCAACTCGTGGGCGATGCCGTCCTTGCGATAGCGGACCGTCGGCCGCTCGCCCTCGAGACCGTGCAGGCTCACCTCCGAGGCCTCGTAGACTGTGACGGCCCCCGCCGCCTCCCGGGCTTCCATCAGATCGGCGGTGACCTCGGTCTGGCCGTAGATCATCACCGACTTGCCGCCGGTCAGACCTTTGAGGTCGATGCGGTGACGCGCACCGTCGAAGCAGAATTCGATCCCGTCATGAACCAAGCCTTCCCGATGCATGCGCGCACCGCATCCGACCTCGTCGATAAGATCGACGGCGCCTTGCTCGAGGACGCCGGCGCGGATGCGGCCAAGCACGTAGTCCTTGCTGCGCCGCTCCAGGATAACGGCGTCGATGCCGTGAGCATGCAAACGCTGGCCGAGAAGGAGCCCGGACGGCCCCGATCCGATGATGGCGACCTGGGTTCGCATAGCGGCGATTCCCTCCAAATATCAAGGCCCATAGTAGAACAGCCTAACAATGGAGAGTGCGAACAATATTGTGAGGAGACGCCGGGAATTGTCGAAGGGAGTTCCCGCTTTGGTTCCTAACGGCCGCTGTGGATGACGTCCTTCACCTTGCTGGCGAGCTGTTTCAGGCTGAAGGGCTTCGGCAGGAAGTGGATTTCGGCGCCGCCGTCAATTCGCTGTCGGAATCGGTCTTCGGTATAGCCGGAGATGCAGATGACCTTCATGTCCGGCTGGCTCTCGCGGACCTTGCCGATCAGCGTTGGGCCGTCCATCTGCGGCATCACGACATCGGTAATCAGCAGATCGACGCGATCGGCCTCGTCTTTCAGGACCGATAACGCATCCTCCCCGCTGCGGGCCTCCAAGACCTCATACCCCTTGTTGCGCAGTGCCCGGGCACTAAACACGCGCACCGGATCTTCGTCCTCGACAAGCAGGATGCAGCCCGCTCCCGTGAGGTCACGCGTGCCGGTTTCCTCGGCGTTTTCGGCGGGCGCCACTTCTTCGGTGCCGTCTGAGAGGTGGCGTGGCAGATAGATGGTGAATCCGGTGCCCTTTCCCGGCTTGCTGTCGACGAAGACATAGCCGCCGGTCTGGCGCACGATGCCATAGACCGTGGACAGGCCGAGGCCGGTCCCGGACCCGATCTCCTTGGTCGAGAAGAACGGCTCGAAGATCCGGTCGAGATTCTCCTTGGGAATGCCGACGCCGTTGTCGCTCACCTCGATCGCGACATAGTCGCCGGGCGGCATCTCGTCGGTGCCGCGACGCATCCGTCGGGTGCTCTTGTGGTTGGCAGTCTTGATGGTCAGCAGGCCGCCTTCGGCCATGGCGTCGCGCGCGTTGACCGCAAGATTGATGATCACCTGCTCCAACTGACCCTGATCGACTTTCACCAGCCCGAGCTCTCGGCCATGGGTCATCTTCAGTTCGATATTCTCACCGATCAGCCGGCGCAGCAGGTTCGACAGTTCCGCCAGCACATCGGTGATGTTCAGCACCCGCGACTGCAGCGTCTGCTGTCGCGAGAACGCGAGAAGCTGACGCACCAGGTTGGCGGCACGGTTGGCGTTCTGCTTGATTTGCATGATGTCGCCGAACGACGCGTCGCCCGGCTTGTGCCGCAGCAGCAGCAGATCGCAGAAGCCGATCATCGCGGTCAGCAGATTGTTGAAATCATGCGCCACGCCGCCGGCAAGCTGGCCGACCGCCTGCATCTTCTGGCTCTGGGCGAATTTCATCTCCAGTTCGCGCTGGTCGGTCTGATCGATGAATTGCAGGATCAGCCCGGCCGGTGCGTCGCCGGCTTCCAGGCGTCGTACATAGAGGGTAACGGCCAATTCGCGGGCGCCGATGATATTCACATCGAAGGTCGCGCGCGGCTCGCCGCCCTTGACCACCTCCGACAGACGCTGGGTCACCTCGTCGCGGTTGGCGTCGTCCAACAGCGCGCCGAAGGATTTGTCGTTCAGACTCTCACCGTCGCTGCCGATCAGCTCTTCGAAGGCTACGTTCCACTCGGTCAGCTTCGCTTCCTCGTCCAGCAGGCAGACGCCGATCGGTGCGTCCTCGAAGAAGCGCTGGAAGCGGACCTCGGAGGCCTGCAGGGCGGCACGCATCTGCGATTCCGGCGTCAGATCGCGCACCACCGAGCGGGTCCAGATCGACTCGCCGTCCTCGCCATGCACCACTGTCTGGGCAATGGCGGCCTGGAAGCCGTGGCCGTCGGGGCCGTGCATGCCCAGTTCGACCTGCGGTAGATCCGACCGGCCGACCGTCAACGCGTAAGGCGGCGCGTCACTTGGCGGCGACGCCAGGAAATCGTGAAGCCGGTGGGCTCCGCGCACCAGGTCCCGAGCCTCGACCCCCAGCCAGTCCGCCAGCGTCGCGTTGGCGAACACGAAGCGGCCGTCCTGGTCGACGGAGTAGAAGCCGACCGGCGCATGGTCCATGAAATCGACCAGCTTGACCTGCTCCTCACGCAGTATCGCTTCCATCTCCCGACGTGTCGTGATGTCTTCCACGCGCCAATGGATATGGCCCGACCAGATCTCCAGCGGACGCGCCGATACATGCCACCAGGCGCTGCCGCCATCCGCCTTGGGACGGCGCAGTTCAACCGAGAAAGGCGAGCCGGTCTCAGCGGACCGACGTAGCCGGCGAAATCGATTGACCGATTGCTGATCGGCGGCGAGCGCGCCTTCCATCTCGGAGAGATTCTCGAGCCTGGTATCGAGCAGTCGCTTGGCCACCGCGTTGGAATAGGCAATTCGGCCATCCGGCATGGTGATCATATGCGCCGCGACCGTGCCGTCATACGTATCGGTGATCATGGCGGCCATATCGAGCAGGCGGCCCGATCGGCGCCGATCGAGCAGGGTCGAGGCAAGCGCGGCGGCACCGGCGATGGCAGCCGCAACCCCCAATGGCAGGGCCAACGCCGGGACACGGATCCCGACGACCAGGACCGCTGACCCCAGCAGCACCGCGGCCCCGGCCGCCGCGATCAGGATCCACCCGGTCAGAACGCCGGATTGCGCCTCGCCGGCCTCCGCGGCATTCCAATTCGATTCAATGCGGTGCAGCCGTGCCGCTGTCGACGACGCAGCAACCGGAACCCCCTGGGGCGCTGTCGAGGCCTCGCTATCGGGTGAGACGGTCATGTCGGACTCTTGTGCCAAGGGCCATAGGTGTGCGGCGCTCAGTCGATTTGCAGAAGCGCAGTGTACAGCGTTTAAGCATCGACGAGAATTTTGTCAGCTTCTCGACACGATGCATTGATTTCAGGGCGCATTGAAAATGGCCCATCTTTTATTGCTTTGGCGCCGCGCGGCCCTGAAGGCGGAACACGTAGGAGATCACCTCGGCCACCGCCTTGTAGTGCTCCGGAGGGATCGCCTGGTCGATCTCGACCGCCTGGTAGAGTGCCCGGGCCAGAGGCGGATTCTCGACCAGCGCCACATCGTGGGCCCCGGCCACCTCCCGGATCTTGAGGGCGATCTGGTCGGCACCCTTGGCGACCACCTTGGGCGCATCCATGGACTCTGGTTTGTAAGCCATCGCAACGGCGAAATGGGTCGGGTTTGTGATCACCACATCGGCCTCGGGCACCGCCGCCATGATCCGCCGCCTTGCCCGGTCCATGCGGATCTGCCTCAGGCGCGCCTTGACCGTCGGATCGCCTTCGGTCTGCTTGAACTCGTCCTTGACCTCCTGCTTGGTCATGCGTTGCTGGCGAAAAAACTGGAAGCGTTGCAGCAGGTAGTCGAGGCCGGCGATCACCGCCACGACCGCCAGCACCGCGGTCATCATCTTGACCGCCATCAGCCAGACCCGATGCATCACGTCGGACATCGGCATGCCGGCGAACAGTTCGATGCGGGCGAGTTCCGGCCAGAGCACCAGCGTTGCGATGGTGCCGACGATCGCGATCTTGAGGATTCCTTTTGCGAACTCGGCGACGGCCTTGATCGAGAACTGGCGCTTCAGCCCCTTCAGTGGGCTGATCTTCTCCAGCTTCGGCTTGAGCGACTCCGCCGATAGCAACGGGCCGTGTTGAACGAGGCTGCCTGCGATCGCCATCGCGACGAAGATCACGAAAGGCCCGAGCAGGATCAGAGCCATCTCGCCAGCGGCGTCGCTGACCAGGTCGATCAGGGCGCGATCGTCGGTCGGAACGGTTTCCAGACGGCTCAGGAAGCCACCCATGCGATCGGCCATCTCGCGACTTGCCATGGGCGCCAACGCCGCAACCGCGATCAGGCCGCCCAACAGGACGAAGCCGTGCTTGACCTCCTGGGAGGTGGCGACCTGGCCCTTCTTGCGCGCCTCATCCAACTTTCGTTGGGTGGGTTCCTCGGTTTTTTGGCTGTCGTCCTGGTCTTCCGCCATGGCGCCGGCAGTTCCCTAAAGCGACTGCGGAAAGGTGATCAGCGCGTCTTCGAAGGTGCGCAGCCAATACAGCGTCGCCCCGGACAGTGTCAGCGCCAACACCAGGATGCCGATCATCACCTGCATCGGTATGGCGATGAAGAAGACCTGGGCCTGCGGCATCAGCCGCGCCATGAGCCCCAGCCCGAGATAGAAGATCAGCCCGATCACAAGGAACGGCGCCGCCATGCGCACTCCGATGACGAACGCGCCCGACACCTGCCGTGCCACGGTATCGGCCATGTCGCCGGTCGGTAGCCCGGTTCCGGGGGTGAACATCATATAGCTGTCGATGACGCCCATCAGCATCAGGTGATGCAGGTCGGAGACCAGGATCAGCAGCACCGCGACAGTGGTGAGGAAGGTGCCGATCAGGGAACTCTGAGCGGTCATCGCGGGGTTGAAGACGAAGGCGTTGGCCAGGCTGAGATTGAAGGAGATGATCATGCCGGCGACATCGACCGCAGTCAGGACCAGCCGCGCCATCAGACCAAGGAACACGCCGATCAGGATCTCGCCCACAAGCAGCAGCGTCAATCCGACCGGATTGTCGGGCAGCATCGGCAGGCCCGGCGACAACACCGGCGATATCAATAGGCTGATCAGCAAGGCGAGCATCAGCCGGTAACGCGCCGGCACCACGGAATCGCCGATCGCCGGCAGCAGCATCAACGCCGAGCCGACCCGGGCGAAGATCAGCAGCGGCGCGAACAGCTCCGCCGCAATCAACTGTCCCAGCATCGTCGGGCCGGCTAGGCGCCGAGACCGACGATGCGGTCGGCGAGGCTCTGGGTATAGGCGATCAGGGCCGCGAGCATGAAAGGCAGCAGAAAGATCATCGAGACAACGATCACCAGGATCTTCGGCACGAAGGTCAGAGTGATCTCCTGGATTTGGGTCAGAGCCTGGATCAGCGAAATGGACAGGCCGACGATCAATGCGATCAGCATGACCGGCGAGCCGATCTTCAACATGGTTAACAGGGTTTCGCGGCCGATCTCGAGGGCCTCAGCGGTATTCACCGGTGAACCTTCCTTAGCTCAGTTCCCGAAGGCGAACCCGAACAGGGTCAGATCGGCATCTGGATGATCTGTTGATAGGCTTCGATGACCTTGTCGCGGATGGCGACCACGGTCTGCAATGTGAGTTCGGCATTGTTCACCGCCATCACGACCTCGGTCAGATCGGCTTGCCCGACCATTGCATCGGCGGTCACCTGTTCGCTGCGGATGCCGGCTTCCGATGCGTCGGAAATCAGATCGCGGACCATGCCGCCGAAGGTCTCGCCCGGCCCCGCATCGCGGGCCTCCATTCCGGGACCGCCGGATTTGCCGGCGGCGTTCGAATAGGCCGCTGCCGCGTCGGATATTCTGGCAACCACGGGCGTTCCTCCGTTCCGTCGGTACGAGCGCGTTAGCGCAGTAGATCGATGGTCTTGCTGAGCATCGATCGGGCAACCTCGATGGCGTTCAAATTGGCCTCGTAGCTGCGCTGTGCCTCCCGCATGTCCATCATTTCGACCAGCGTGTTGACGTTCGGGTACAGCACATAGCCGTCATCGTCGGCGCTGGGGTGCCCTGGCTCATAGCGACGATCGAACTGGCTGGGATCCTCGACGACATTCGCGACCTCGATCGTCTCGCCTCCAAGGGCGCGGTCGAAGACATTGCGGAAGCTCACGATCTGCCGCCGATAGGGCAGGTCGTCCGCCGTCTCGCCGGTCGTATCGGCATTCGCCAGGTTTTCCGAGATGATGCGAAGCCGAGTGCCCTGGGCACGCATGGCCGCGGCGGATATCTCCAGGCTCTTTGACAGGTCCATGGGCTTGCCCTACCGCTGTTGATTAGGCGTTGCCGCGCCCGAGCGCGGTGCGAATCATTCCGACGTGCTTTCGGTAGAGACCGAGCGCCAACTGGTGGTGCATCGCAGTCTCGGACACACGGATCATCTGCTGTTCCAGGATCACCTCATTGCCGGTCGGCGACGCTTCGTAGACATCGTCTATGTCATCGGATTGGCTGCTCTGCGCAGCCCGCGCGTTCGCCGGCTGGATATGCGCTGCATGGGTCTTCGACGTTGCCAGTGACGGTCCGCCGGTGCGGGCCAGATGCTCGGCAAACGGGCTCAAATCAACGGGTCTGTAACCCGGCGTATCCGCGTTCGCGATATTTCTGGCGAGAACTTCTTGTCGTTCACTCAACCAATCGATTCGGCGCGTGATGAGTTTGAAGATGCCGAGATTGCCAAAATCCATGAGGCGCCAGTGAGTTGGGGCGTTGCGTCCAGGGGTACGAGGACCCCTCGCGCTTGCGACTGTTGCGAAAGTCGATGCTCGCACCGGCTTGTTAACATTCTCTAAAAATGTTTCACTTCCAGCCATTAGGGGGCCGCCCCGGATCGTTGTCCGGGTCGGGTATTCGGGGGGCGATCGTCCGCCAATTCAAGCGAGGCTCAGGTCAAAGGCGTGCTCTATCTGACCCGCAAAATCGGTGAGACAATCGTGATCAACGACGATATCCGGGTAACTGTCGTCGAGATTCGCGGCAAATCCATCAAGCTGGGCTTCACTTTCCCGTCCGATGTGTCGGTCCTGCGGGAGGAGCTGTACGAACGCATTCAGGCAGAAAACCGCGCCGCCGCTGAGTCTGCCGGCGAGGTTTTCAAGGGCCTGACGGCGACGAAGAACGAGACCGGCGACTGATCGGACGCGCCGTTGCTCGCGCCTCGGTGACAATCGCGGCGTTGCCACTCTACTGAAAGTGTGTGTCCGCCCGGTTGGACAACCGGCCGTTGCCGGATTTAAGCCTTCCTTAACCACGATTCGCCACGCTTCCTTCCCCGGACTCGATAGGCAAGTGGGCGGTTTCCTTGAACGATCGCGACCACATCAGCGGTAAGGGACAATCCGACGCCTCAGCCGGCGCGGACAGTTCCGCGCACACCGTCGCGATCGCACTGCGCTATGATCTCGACCCGGACGGTGTTCCCAAGGTCGTGGCCTCGGGTCGCGGCGAAATGGCCGAGAGCATCCTGGCTGCGGCGTTTGCGGCCGGTGTGAAGGTCCGCAAGGATGCCGATCTGGCCGAGGTGCTGGGTGCGATGGATCTGGGAGAGGATATTCCGGCGGAGGCCTTTGTCGCGGTGGCCGAGGTATTGCGCTACGTCTTCGAGGCGAACGGCAAGCTGCGGATCCTGCAGGAACGTGAAGGAGCCATCGAGTGAGCGACGTTGCCCATATCCGCCGCGGACTTGAAGAGGTGGTCGGTGCGGTCCTGCTCGCCCGGCGTAAGGTCGGTGAGGGACAACTGGTCGACCTGTCGGGCCTCGAGCGCCGAGTCGACGAACTGTGCGCCCAAATTCTGGACCAGGATCGTAACGACGCCCAATGCCTGCGCCCGCCGCTGCTCAGCCTGATCGACGATCTCAGCCGGCTGTCGGACGATTTGAAGTCCCAGCATGGGCAGGTGGCGACGGCCCTGAAAGGGTCTCAGAGCCATCGTTCAGCGGCAGCCGCCTATCGCAAGCCGCAGGACTGACAGCCGGTCCGTAAATACATCATGGCCTTCGAAGACTATCTTCGTTTCCTGATCGCCCTCGTTTTCGTCCTGGCGCTGATCGCCCTGCTGGCCTGGCTGGCGAAGCGATTCGGCGTGCCTGGCGCTTTCAGCCGGCCGCGCTCGGCGCGCCGGCTCTCCATTGTTGAATCGTTGCCCATCGACGCCCGCCACAGACTGATCTTGGTGCGCCGGGATGCAGTCGAACACCTTGTCATGCTGGGGGCCGGCGGCGACAGCCTGATCGAGACCGACATCGCGCCGCCGCCGATGCCGCCGGACAAGCCCGCATCGTCTACGACCGATCCAACCGGCGAGGCGCAATGACCGGCAAAAGACTCCTGCGGGTAGTGCCGCTGCTCGCGACGGCCCTGGCGCTCGCATTCTCCAGCGAACCAACGGCAGCGCAAACGCTCTCCCTGGACCTTGGCGGCGGTGGCGAGGGCGAGACGACAAGCGTGATCATTCAGATCATTGCGCTGATCACGATCCTGTCCCTGGCCCCGTCGATCCTGGTGATGGTGACATCGTTCACCCGGATCGTCGTCGTCCTGTCGTTCCTGCGCAGTGCGCTTGGCATTCAGCAGACGCCGCCGAACTCAGTGCTGATTAGCCTCGCCCTGTTCCTGACCTTCTTCATCATGACGCCGGTGTTCGAAACCGCCTATCAAGAAGGCATTCAGCCGCTGCTGTCCGAGCAAATCGACGAGGCCGACGCCTTCGAGCGAACCATGACGCCGTTCCGTGGCTTCATGCTGGCGCATGTGCGTGAGCAGGATCTCGGCCTGTTCATGGAGATCTCCGGCGAGACTGAAGTCGCCTCACCGGAGGACATCTCACTTCAGACGCTGGTGCCGGCCTTCATGATCAGCGAGTTGCGCCGCGCCTTCGAAATCGGCTTCCTGCTGTTCCTGCCCTTTCTGATCATCGACATGGTCGTGGCCTCGATCCTGATGTCGATGGGCATGATGATGCTGCCGCCGATCATGATCTCCCTCCCCTTCAAGCTGATCTTCTTCGTGCTTGTCGACGGCTGGTTCCTGATCGCCGGCAGCCTGGTCCGCAGTTACGGGACCTAAAGCCGGATCGCTTCGCACCGGACCGGTGAGAAGCGCGAACCCTGATCAAGAGGGCCTCTGCGGCGACCGTCCGAATGACGCCCTACCCTTGCGGCTCTCCAGCGGTGCGATAGCCCGACAGGAACTGCTGGAACAGGTCGACCTCCGACACCTGTTGTCGGATTGCCGCAAGATCGGCGATCTGCGGCGTACCGCCGGGCGACCGGGTCAGGATCGCGAAGGTGTTGGCGCTGGGTGATCGCGACATGGCGGCGCCGTAGTCGCGCGCCAACCGGGCGAGCCCATCGGCATCGTTCGCCAGGGCCAGCGCGATCCCCAGATTGAGCACCAGATCCGCTTCGCTGTCGGCGATCATGCCGCCGTCGGCCGGAGGCGGCTTGACAAGTTGCGTGAGCGCCGCGGCCGCGGTCCGCCAATCGCGGATGTGCCAGGCGATATCCGCCCGGGCCGCCGATGCGATCGGCGTGCTGACTCCGGCCAACAGGTCCAACGCACCGGTCGGATCGCCCAGTTCAGCCAGCGCATGCGCCCGCAGTAGACGTCGCTCGGGGGCAAGAGAAGGCAACGCGTTCACATCCATTTCGCTTGCGTCGAGCGCCGCGATGGCAGCCTCGGGCTGACCGGACAGCAGGCGGATCCCCGCCAGCCGCGTGCCGGTGCGCACGCGCTCGGGCCCTTCCAGACGCGTATCGATCAGCTCGGCCAGGATGTCGCCGGCCTGATCGAGAAGGTCGATCTCGACCAGCCGCTCCGCCAGGCCACGCAGGACCCGGTCGCCATCCTCGTCGTTCGGCATCAAGGTATCGTAGTCGTGGTAGAGCGAGATCGCCGCCAGCGGCGGCATCGAGTCGATCCGGCCAGATCCGAACAGCTCGACGAACCGCGCTTGCAGACGCGCCCCATAGGCCTCGCCGACCGGTGTCTCGGGGAAGGAGCGCGCCGCCTGCTGCAGCGTCTCGAGCGCCTTGCGATAGCGGCCGGCCTGCCAATACAGGCCTTCGATGCGATCGATCAGCTGGGATTCGATCTCGTCGCCGCGCCAAGCGAAGCGAAGCGATTCGAAGCCGGCGACCGCCTCCTCCCAATCGAAGCCGCCCTCCGCCAGATCGATCTCGATCAGGGCCAACTCAGACAGGGTCCGATGATAGCGATCGTCCGACATCGCTGCCGCCTCGAACGCGGCGGTCGCCGCCGTCAGGTCGCCGGCGCGCTGGGCCATGACGGCTCGCAGATAGTTGGTCGACGCCCATCTGTCGGATTCGCCATTGGTCAGCGCCGATAGTCGCGTCAGCTGGGCCTCCGCGGCCTGCGGGTCGTTCACCTCGATCGCCGTTCGCGCTGCCAGTCGCGTCAGCATGTCGGCGAAGGGCCGCGGATAGGTCTCGATGAGCCGGCCCGCCATCTCGAACTCGTTCGCGGCGCGCGGCCAGTCTGCGGATTTGGCGGCCGATACCGCGCGCCACAGTGCCGCGTCGCGCGACTCCGCCAGCCCGGGGTGGCCCAGATCGCCGGCTGCTTCCGCGAGATCATCGGCGAGAACCCGCGCTGCGCCGCGAAGAACCAGGAAATGTTCCCGGTCGCCGATGGATGGCTGACTCTCCTCCACCAGCTCCAGCAGTCCGATTGCCTCTTCGGCGAAGCCATGGGCGAAGTTGAAGCGGGCGAAATCGAGCCGGGCCCGATCGCGGTCGACCTCATCGGCCGTTGCAAGGGTCCTCTGAAGTGCCTGACGTTGGGCGATGAAGCCATCGCCTTCGATGCCTCGCCACACATCGATCTCCAGCAGCCGGTCGCTGGTATCGATCGGCGGCGCGATCGCCATCACCTCGCGCGCGGTATCCGCCGAAGGCGACAGCAGCAATCCATCGACATCGGTGATCTCGATGCCGTCGCGGGCGACACGCATGGCCAGGCTGTCGGACATCGGCCGGGCGACCAGTCCCTGCACCGATTCCAGCAACCGGACCTGGGCGAAACTGGCTGGCTCGGCGAGACCGGCCGCCGGCTCGCGCACCGGGGCGACGATCAGCACATCGCCGACCAGCGGGTCGGTCAGCCGTACCAGCCCCTGCCCGGTCCCGCCTTCGGCCAGGAGGCGCGGTCCGAGCGGATAATCGGGCTGAGGCACGATCTCCAGATTTACCGCCGATCGGATCGCCGCCGGCTCGACTGCGACGTTCCAAGTCGTGCCGCGTTGGGAGACGACGATTTCGCCACGCTGTGACGGCTGAAAACGCAGCGCGATGCCCCCTTCGGCGCGAACCACATCGACAGCGCCGAGCGCCGGCCTGCCTTGGGCCGCGAGGACATTGGCATCGAGGCTGCTTCCCGATGCGAACACCACCCACAGCGAAGGACCGCGCTCGAAGACTGCCAGGGCTGAAGGCGCGCCAGGATCGAAACTGGCGACCGGCGCTGCCGGCCGGGCCGGAAGCACCTCCACGGTCACCGGAGTGCGCCGGATCGGGCGCTGAGGAAGCAGTGACATCGGTTGATCGGCCTCGCGGGCCGGTGCCGATTCGGAGGCGTCCGCCAGTTCGCCTTCCGGTGACGGCTCGGGGGTCGATACCGGCGCGGCCTCGACAACGGGCGCGCTCGTAGTCTCGCCGGCTTGTTCGGCGGAGGTTTCCCTAGAGCTGGCGTGCGGTGTTCGCGTTGCCGGGTCGCGGGTGGCGATCACCACAGGGTCCGCAGTCTCCACCGGCGGCTCGGGACGGGGCGGTGGCCGCGGCGCGGGCTGCGGCCGCTCTGCCAAGGTCGGCGCGGGCGTGCCGTCGCCCTCCAGGATATCCAGCACCACCTTGGGGCCGGATCGGAAGTGGCGTAGCCGGCTGTCCGACGGGACCGCCACCGTAACCACCATGCCCTGGGCCTCGTCGGTCTGTCGCAGCGCATCGATGCGGCTGAGATTGGCCGGCGCGGCACGGGTGAAATCGGCATTGGCCGGCAGGTCGAACGCGATACGGATGCGACCGCCATCCTGCTCGACGTCATAGCCGACCGAGGACGACCAGTCGAAGACGATGCGGCTGTAGTCGGCATGCTCACCCCCACGCACCCGGATCGTCGGCCGCTCGACCGGCGGCGTCGGTGGCTCCGGCGCCGGGTCCGGCTTGGCGGAGAGATCGAGGTCCGGCATCGGAGGCGGCGCCTCGGGCGGCGGTGTTGGAGCGGTCGCGGCACTGGCCTCGGCACCCGGCTCGGCCCCCGACGGGTCCGGGTGCAACTCGAACACGACCGCATTGCCGACCTGCCGATCGACCAGCGAGACGGACGGTTCCAGAACCATCAGGACGGTCGTGCCGTCGCCGATGATCCGCCCCTCTTCAAGATAGCTTCCGACGCGTCGGAATGCCTGGGCGGCGCCCTCACCGACCTGCTGGTCGAAGACCACGAGGATGCGGTTGCCGTTCTGCCGCATCCGATATCCGGAGGGCTCGTCCCATTCGAACTCGAGCTGCCCGTTGGTGCCGACATCGCGGCCCCGCACCTCGGCCGCGCCGGCGGCCACCGGCCAAAGGAGCATCGCCGCCAAAACCATCGCGGCGGTAAGCGGACCGGGTATGCCGTGATAGATCCGCTGCATTCGCCTGTGCGGCCCTTCACCCATTTCGGCGCGATCAGTCGGGTAAATCCGGGAGGTCCCGACGGCGCGCCAGTTCGGTCGTCACCAGACGGGCTCGCTCGGGGTTCATGCCGGCCAGGATGGCAGCGGATTTCTGGCCGCGCATGCGCTCCATCACGCTGATCAGTACCTCCAGATCGAGACCGTTAAAGATCGTCGCCGCATCTGCCGGCCGCATGGATTCGTAAATGCTGACAAGCCCTAGCAATTGGGCCTCGCCCTCTTCGTCGACGTGGCCGAGCAGGGTTTCGATCTGGCTGCGCACCGACTCCAGCTCCGCCACCTTCTCGTCGACCCTTTGCTCCGCGACAGTCAAAAGGGCCTCTCGCTGGTCGAGGTCACGCTCGCGGCGGTCAAGAGCGTCGCGGCGCGCCGAGAGCTGCTGCAACACGTCCCATTCGCCGGCGCTCAGATCCTCCGGATCGAACATCTCGGCGCCCATCGGACGATCGATCGCCGGCATCGGCTCAGGCGTCGCGGGCAAAATCGCCAAGGGCTCGCCCGGTGCTTCGGCGATTTGTGTCGGAGTCGATTCCTCGGCATTCGCTTCCGCCGCCAGCGGAACCCGCAGGGCTGCCGGCCCGGTGCCGGTCAGGCCCTCCCAGAGATCACCGATCCGCACCCCGACCATCAGCACGGATACGAAGATCAGGGCCGGCAGCAAGCGCACGCGAAACGGCCGGCGGCGACGCTGTCCACGGCCCCGAGGCAGCGGCAGGCGCAGTGCAGGCAGGCCTGTCATCGGGCCTGTGCCGGCGTCGCGGGACGGGGACAGGGGGGCGTTATCTCTCATTGTCTAGCGCAGTTTCTCGATCGCCTTCATCAGGTCGCGCTTGGTGCGCGCGCCGTCGGCCGACCGATTGCCGGCGGCCTTCGATCGGGTCTTCGGCTTGGCTTGTTCGGCAGGTTTGGGCGGCGCTGAACCGCTGTCCCGGGCTCGTTTGTCCTCGGCGGCACGACCCGTGCCGCTGGCCGCGGCCTCCAGGCGACCGGCCAGGGCCTCGCCCGCCTCGACCAGGAAGACGAGCTCGTCGCGCAACGCGCGGGCCTTGTCGATGTCCGACTGGATCGTGGCGCCGACACTCCCGGCGGTCAGCTTCAGCCCCTTGATCCCGGCATCGGCCTTGACGGCCGCTTCGGACATCGCCCGTGCCGCCTGATCCAGCTCGACGCGGTTGTCGCGCAGCCGGGCGATGCGACGGTTCAGGGTCGCGGCGTACACCACCGTGGCGCATAACAGCACCACGATCAGGCCGTCGAGGATTAGTCCGTAATCGGCGATCACTGCCCGCCCCCATCTAACGGCGGTTTCACGTCACCGCTGATCTGGACCGCGATGTTGCCCTTCGAACGGCCCATGCGGCCCTTGAACATGGCGAAGTCGCCACAGCGCAGCTCGATCTCGCCATCGGGCTGGCAATCCAGCATCAGCCGCGAGCCGACCTTCCACTCCAGCACGTCGCGCAGAGACAGGGTGACCTCGTCCAGCACCGCGCCGATCGACAAATCCGTCTGCCAGAGCTGGGAGGCCAAGTGATTCTCCCAGATCGAGTCGCGGCCGAACTTCTCGCCCATGAACATCTGCAGCAGCATCTCGCGGACCGGCTCCAGCGTCGCATAGGGCACCATCAATTCGATCCGGCCGCCGCGGTCTTCCATGTCGACGCGCAGCCGCGCCAGAAGGGCGGCGTTGCTCGGCCTCACGATGGTGGCGAATTTCGGATTGGTCTCCAGCCGGTCGAAGCGGAACGCCACAGTGGAGAGAGGGTCGAACGCCGCGCTCATATCGGCCAGAACGACCTTCACCAGGCGCTCGACCAGCCGGCGTTCGATGGTCGTGTACGGACGTCCCTCGATGCGCATGGCCGCTGTGCCCCGCCGGCCGCCCAGAAGCACGTCGACGATCGAGTAGATCAACGCGCTGTCGACCACCAGCAGGCCGTAATTGTCCCACTCCTCGGCCTTGAACACCGCCAGCATGGCCGGCAACGGGATCGAATTGAGATAGTCGCCGAAGCGTATCGAGCTGATCTGGTCGAGATTGATCTCGACATTGTCGGAGGTGAAATTCCTCAGCGAGGTCGACATCAACCGCACCATGCGGTCGAACACCACCTCCAGCATCGGCAGGCGTTCATAGTTGACCATGGCGCTGTTGATGAGCGCCAGCACGCCGGTCTTGTCGTCGCCATCCTCCTCACCGCCATCGGTGCCGAGCAGGCTGTCGATCTCGTCCTGGTCCAGCACCCGCTCGCTGTCACCGTCGGCATCGCGCTTGCGGCCGGAATGCTCCCATTCCTTGGCCAGTTCTTCGGCCTCGCCAGCGCCGTCCTGGGCCTTGGGATCTGCGGTATCGTCGGACATCATCGCTCTCTGAAAAAGGGACCGCGCCGAAACCCGGCTACTGGACCAGCATCTCGCGGAACAGGACATCCCGGACTTCCGCCGGGGCGGCAGCGGCGCTTACCCTGCGCTGCAGTTCCTCGCGCAGCCGGTAGAGCCCGGCGGAGCCGCGCAGATCCTCGATCCGCAGCTCGCGCAGATAGACCTGGAAATTGTCGATGATGCGCGGCAGCACCTGCTCGACGGTGGAGACATCCCGTTCGCTGCCGAGTTCCAGGCTGACGCTGAGCTTGAGGAAGTTCTGCCGCCGCCGGCCGCTGTTGAGGTTCACCACCATGTCCGGCAGTTCATAGTAGAATCCCGGGGCCGGCCCGACCTCCTCTACAACCTCTACGTGCTCCTCCTCGATCTCCGGCTCTACCCCCAGGAGGGAATCGAGCATGCCCGAGGCGAACAGCCCCCCGCCCGCGCCGCCCAGCACCAGCAGGGGCAACACGATCAGGAGAACCAGCTTCATCGCGCCGGATTTCTTCGGCGGCTCTTCGCCGGCAGCCTCTTCGGCAGCCTCGTCGGCCGTCTCGTCGCTCATCCAGGGGCCCGTTGAACGTGTATCTGCGTAACCGACAGATGTTGCCGCGCGATGGTTAATAAGCTGTTTCAATTTGTATTTGTGCTGAGCGGCAATCTCTGGAACGCATGGCATCCGGTGGCAGCACGCCCGGGCCTAGGGGAAGGATCACCGGCTGGCCGAGCGGCGGGACAAGGACCGTGCCGAAGCCAAAGGCCGCCGCCCGACTCCGCGCCTGGCGCAAGCGCCACGGCTTCAGCCAGACCCAGGCCGGCGAGGCCCTCGGCCGTTCGCTGCCGCAGATCTAGTACCAAGGGTCATAGATAGTGACCGGTTTCATGGAGCCCATTGGCTCTTGCGGGCAGGCGCGGCGCGCGGCGCGATGCAGCGCATCGGGCAAGCGTTGCAACGCTCCCGGAAGGGCCAATGGGCTCCACCGCAGGCCGCTCTCCTGTGTCCGCCCGCTGCGTTGCGGCCCGCTTGTGGTGCGCTGCACCACCGCGCGAACTGCGCCTGACGGGCGGACACAGGAGAGCGGTGAAACCGGTCACTATCTATGTCCCTTGGTATAACGCTACGACGACAGGGCGGAGATTCCGCGCAGCGTCGCGCTGGCCGTCGGCGCCCGGGGCCGAACATTACGCGCCGATCATGATGCGGGCGGTGTGGGCGCGGGGTTACAGTTAGATTGTCCATACCTAAATGGCCGCGAAGGGCGGCCGAAGATCACCGCGTCGGGTATCACCTTCAGAACGGACGATCCCGCGCAGAGCGCGTTGGGTCTGAGATTAGCCAACAGCAGACCTTCCATCGTGGATAGGTTGCTGCCGCTGTCACCGGGGGTATTGGCTTAGGATAATTCGATTCCGCCTACCGTTGCTACGCCACCGCCACTAGCCGGACATCGCGCATCAAGTCGTTGTTGGAACTCACGATGATCTAGGTCGCTACGGTCCGACGGCGCGACTGTGCTGTCAATGCGTCGGAATCGGCGGCGTAAACTCTTCCACCGTTGAGACTCTTGTGCCGTTGGTCGAAATACCGCCGATTGCGTAGATATTGCCGGCCGCCGCCTCAACGGCAAGCAGCAATCGCGGAGTCGGCATATCGGCCATGGTGGCCCATCCATCGACGGCCGGATCGTATTCCTCGACCGTGGACAATGGCGCAGCTTCCCAGCCGCGTCCGCCCATTACGTAGATCTTGCCGTTGAGCGCAACTCCCCACATCACCGATCGTGCCGTGGGCATGTCAGCTTTTCTAGTCCAACTATCGGTCGCCGGATTGTAAGCCTCCGTCGCCGCCACCGGCACCGGAAACTCCGGCGACGCGCCGCCAACGGCGTAGATCTTGCCGTCGACTACAGCGCTGGTCAGATGCAGGCGCGGGGTGAGCATATCGGCCATGCGCGTCCATGTATCCGTCGCCGGGTCGTATTGTTCCACGATCGGCAGCGCATCCACGCCGACATGACGAGATCCACCGATGGCGTAGATTTTCCCGTTCACCGCGCTGGCGGTAAGGTCCGCCCGGGGCGTCGGCATATCGGCCACGCGCGCCCAGCGATCCGTTGCAGGGTCGTACACCTCCACCACGGAGATTGCGGGGTCATTGTAGTGCATGTTCGGAGAGCCGCCGATGCAGTAAATCTTACCGTCAACGACCGCGGTTCCGAAGAACCCCCTCGGTGTCGGCATGTCGGCCAGGCGCGCCCACCTGTCCGTCGTGGTGTCATAGACTTCGACAAGGCCCACGGCTCTGCGAGGCCCAGAAAGTTCAGCCGCGCCGCCGACGCTCCCACCGATCACATAGATCTTATCATCGACCGTGCTCGCGTGTATGCCGGTCCTAGGTGCCGGCAACTCAGTCTTAATTGTCCAGGTGCCTTCTGCTGCTGCGACTCCGGATGCAATCAGCAGGGCGCTGAGAAATACCGGGCCAAAGAAACCTTTGGCGTCTCTCAAGTCACTCATATCGTCCTCTTTGTCGTCAACTCATTGGCTCGCCAGATGCGCGTGGCCAGAGACGATCCTGAGACTATTGAATTGACGAGGAAAAGTAATAAAGTCTCGGGCCAACTAGAACATAGTCGAACTCTGCGACATGTTGATCCTCATTTTGATTGGCGAAAACTTGATAACAGACCTCCCGGCCGCGCGTGATGACTGGAAACCGAATGCACACGCCGTCGCCTTCAATCCGGGCGCGCCCAGTATCGCTGATGTCATGCCTCATCTGCCAGGTCGCCAGACCATCTGCGGAAAAACTAAACTGCGTCGGCAGTGACGGGCGACCCTCGTGGAGCGCCTGGAATGTGTGCCCAAAGAGCAGATCACGCACTCGATCGCCGCTGATTTTTTGATCCAAATGCTGCTCTGGCTGGAATCCATAAGGGTATTCCGTCGAACCGGCTCTTCGCAGACCCTCCAAGAAGTGATTCATATCCTCGTTGCGCCGGTAGAAGCCAGTCATGCGAACCTCGGAGAGACTGATTTGCGATATTATCGAAATATCACGTTCAAGGACCAGCGCAAATCTTTCAGTATCCCCCAAATAAGCATAACTTGCGTACAGGTAAATATTGTACCACCAGTTCTCGGTTGTATCTAATTGCTCCGCGGATTTTTCTAGGTTCTCGACTGCATTGACGTAATCATGCAACGCGAACTGAATTCTCCCAAGCGTGTTGTAATAAAGTGGCCGCGGTCTTGGATCCAGACGCAGGGCTTTGTCCATGGCCAACAACGCGTCTTCATGTTGTCCGGCGGCGGTCAGTATCAGCCCCTGGGTTTCCTGGACTACCGAATTCCCAGGTTCTCGCACGATCGCTCGATCCACATGGACTAATGCCTGATCGAATTCACGGTCGGTTAGGCTGATATGCGCCAGGACCAGATCCGGTAATGCCAAGTCCGGGTCCAGTTCCGAGGCCTGGCCGGCCAGCTGGATCGCTCGTGCGCGTGCCCTTGCTGGGGGACGCCACCAGATGCTGCGCGAGCCAGTTCCCCGATAGTCGATGGCGTAGGTCATGCCGAGAGCGGCAAGAGCCTCGGCAAAGTCTGGATCGAGCTCTATGGCCTTTTCAAGTGCCCAGTAGGCCAAGCCTATGCTGTTCATTTCCAAATTGTGCATCGCCTGGCGGCCGCGCAGGTAGTACTCATACGCCTCGATATTCTCGGTCGGCTTGATTGACAGCTTTGCCAACTCGCCCCCGGTCAACTCGACCGCCAGCGCTGTCACGATCCGCTGCTTGATTTCGTCCTGGACGGCGAAGACTTCGTCCAGCACACGATCGTAGCGCTCGGCCCAGAGATGTCCGTCGCTTTGCGCGTCGACCAACTGAGCGGTAACGCGGATCGTGTCATCGGAGCGGCGCACGCTGCCCTCCAGGACAAAGCGCACGCCCAGTTCCTGCGCGACCTGCGGCGCGCTGACGGCTTGTCCCTTGTATGTGAAAACCGAGTTGCGCGAGATCACGAACAAGCCCGAGACCTTGGCCAGATCCGTGATCAGATCCTCGGTCAGGCCATCGACGAAGTACTCCTGCCCAGCGTCGTCGCTGAGATTGACGAAAGGAAGCACAGCGATCGACGGCTTGTCGGGTAGCTGGAGTGCCGCTCGTTGGGCGGCGGCAATGTCAGCATGGTCAGTCTCGACGGGTGGGGCGCTCATCCAGCCGTTCCATACTGAGAGGCCGCCAGCAAAGGCGATAAGCAAGGCGAGGGCCGCCGCCAATGGCCAGCGCCATGGCCTCCAAAGCGCCTTTCCGTGTTCGCCACGCCATGGCGCCGCTGCAGTGCCGGTCTGCCCGTCGGTCAAGACTCGAAAGACCTCGACTGGTTCTTCGAGGTTCTTGAGCCGGCGCTCGCCCAGGGCCTCAAAGCCGACATCGACGCTGGCCTTGGCGCGGTCGTACACGGAGCGGCTGACATAAATGCCGCCAGCCTCGGCAAGGCCCTCGAGGCGCGCCGCCTTGATCACGCCGGTGCCGTGGAAGTCGTCATCCTCGAAGACGACATCGCCGAAGTCGATGCCGACCCGGAATTCAATGCGTAGATCGGCGGGAACGCCCTCGCAGCGGCGGGCCATACCGCGCTGGATCTCCACCGCGCACAGCACCGCGTCGACGACACTGCCGAATTCGACCAGAGCGCCGTCGCCGGTGCGCTTCAAGACATGACCGCGATACTGGGCGATTTTGGGATCGATGAATTCTTTGCGGTGCGCTTTGATCTGCGCAACCGTCCCCCGCTCGTCGACCTCCATCAGCCGGCTGTAGCCGACCATATCGGCGGCGAGGATTACCGTGAGCCTGCGCTGCCCGTCCTGCGGTTCCATGCGAGACTCCTCCCTGCGCGGAACACGTAGAAGCGATGTTATCGCAACTTAGTGACGACGTCTAAACGAGTATCAGATGGGCAGGCGACATACACCGATGAAAACCCGCAGCCAGATTGGATATTAATCTCGCGACTGTGAGAACATGGTGCGACCAAACGACCCCGAGAGTCCGAGTCGGGTCAGGAGCGGTCTTGGTGGGCCCCGCCTAGCGGCGTCGCCAGCCAGAGGTAGACCGGACCTCCAGGCCAAGAAAGCTGACGTTTGGGCTCGAAAGTCGGCTTGCGGCCGGTAAGCGGCCGGACTCTCATGCGGTCGTCGAGGCGTGCTGATAGCCACAAGCCGACTGAATCAGTGTAGTGACAACTTGCGAACTGATTGGGGGAGCCGGCGCGAACGTCGGCGATAGTGAAGTTCACTGCTTTGCGCCAGACCCAAAGGACGCCGTTGGCATTAGACGTTTCTATCAGGGCATCAAATGCTCGAACTGGCAGCAATTCTCCTGGGCGTACTGGTCGGCGCGGTTCTCGCACTCGAGCTGATCTCCGCTCCGTTCGAATGGCTGTGGCCGTATCAGTTCAAGGGCAACACCCATTGGCGGGGTCAAGTCTCGGCGAACCATGTCACCCTGACGTTCGACGACGGTCCATCGCGGTACACCGAAAAGGTTCTGGACATCCTCAAGGCGCACAGCGTCCCTGCGACATTCTTCGTAATCGGATCCCAAGTCGAGAGAAATCCCGAAATCGCCAGGAGGATGAGGGATGAGGGGCACGAAATTGGCAATCACGCCTATTCATTGCGGGCCAAGAGGGGCCTGCATTTGCTTTACCGTCGTGTCCCCGACGGCGAAATTGCGCGCGCCCAGCAGATTGTCCACAGGATCACCGGCTTCGCTCCCCGGTATTTCCGCTCTCCCGCCGGACAAATGGGACGGGGCCTCTGGCGGCAGATCAGAGAACACAATCTGGAAGTCGTATATGGAACGCTGCCGGCTCCGGACGTGAATGCCGACGCTGGTTCTCAATTGGCAACCGCACTGGCTGGCGCTCGGCCCGGAGCCATCATTATCCTGCACGATGGTGATGACCAGGACCCAGAGTCCGATCGTCCAAGACCAACTGTTGAGATGCTTCCCAGACTACTGGAGCAACTTCACGCTAAGGGGTTCGAGACGGTGCTCTTGAGGGAACTGCTGTACGGGGACCATCGCTAGCGCTCTGAATATCCGAGCCGCGTCGGGCCTCAGTTTGCCGCGCCAAGGCCGATCGTCAGTCCGCCTCGGGTCAACAGTTGCCCAACGGGGCATGCTTCATACGATTCCGATTTTGAGGCTTAGGGGAGCCAAATTGATCAGCACCGTCCGCCCGGAGTACCATACCTGACGAGCCCGCGGTCCCGACCAAAATGGGCATTGATAGCCAGCATTCTCATGAATGGCGGTCAAAGTGGAGGCAACCATGAATATTCCCAAATATCTGTCAGTCTCTCGTCTTTTCCTCGCGATCACAGTTGCCTGCTTTATTTTTTCTGCTAAAGGAGCGAATGCGGACGCATTCAGCAACGAGGACCTCACCGGCGACTATGGCTTCTCGCTGAGCGGAACCTCGTTGGACCCGTTCGGAAATCGGCTTCCAATCAGCGGTGTCGGACAACTCACCGTCGTGAATGGCGTGTCACTGCAGCACACTCGGACCTTCAACATAGGAAGCTTTGGGATTGTCGATGGGGTGCTTGTGGGCCGCGCCGATGTGAGAGCAGATGGTCGCGGGGTGGTCGTCTTCTGCGGAGACAACACCGTCAGGCCGCCGGACATACTCCCGCTATTCCCACGAAAGTCACTGGAGATCTTCGAGATTGTCCTGACCGGCAAGAACGCCGACGAAATTCTGTTCATCGGAACCGGGTTCGATGCCTTGCCCGACAATTTCGACCTAGCGGATTGTCCGAGTCCATCGGAGATCATGCCCGGGACGGCGGCGATCGGCGGAGTAATCGTAGGAACCGCCCGCCGACAGCATGACGGGGATGATGACGACTAGGCCCTGCCCGCCAGATTGTAGGGGAGACCGGTCTCTTAGCAGGATTCTCAGCTCGCTCGTTCAATGCCATCATAGCTATGGGATTGGATAGATCTGGCCGAGACCATTATGTGCGGATAGCCGTGTCGAACGGTTGCCGTTCGCTTGTTCGGCAAGCGTCTTTGGCGCTGCCCTGAGTTCTGAGTGCCGCTTAGGGTCAGGTCCCGTCGTCCGCCCCACTCGTCATGGCAATCCGCTTTGGGCCTGCATGCGGACGTGCGGTTTGGTAAGTCTCGTGACCTAATCTGCACGCTGGTCAACTCGTTTAGCCCCGCGACGCCTATTCGCCGTCCCCACCCAGAACCTCACCCAACGGCACCAGCCAGCACCGCGTCGGCACGGTCGCGAACCACAGGTTCGACTTCGCCGGCTTGCGCCCCGGCACTCGGTTCATGGCCTGGACCCAGACACCGTTGGTGCCGGACATGCCGGTCCAATGGGTGTCGCGATAGATCGCCTGCAGCCCCTGATGGGCGTTCGCCACCGCCAGCCACCAGCCCTCGTCGTCGTGGATCGCGCAGGCCCAGCGTGCCCAGGGCCCGCTGCGCTTCGCGGTCGTCCATCTGGTCGGCCGGCGCAGAATCCGGGTCGGCCCGCCCGGCCGCCGCGGCGATGTAATACCCCACAGGCTTCTTCATGACGCCGCGATACACATCGGCCGAGGCCGTGCACAGATGGTCCAGGCAGCGCCGCCAATCCGCCACAGCGTCGGCCAGCTCCGACATTCCCGCGGGCTCCAGCGCCTCCACTGAATGGTCCGGCATGTCGGCAAGATGTGCCCGGCAATAGACTCCGGGACACGGCAAGGGTGCCCCGGCCCGATCCCGTCATCCTCGTCTGACGCCAGCGATACCGCGGCACTCCGTCCTGGCACGGCGCATGCACCCCGACCCGGCACGGTCCATGCGGCCGAACCGAAACGAACGCCGGACGGGGAATGGAAAACGCACTTTATGTCGGGCTGTCGCGCCAGGTCGTCCTGCAGCGGCAGCTCTCGGTGATCGCCAACAACATCGCGAACACGGATACGCCGGGATACAAGGCCCAGCGCATGCAGTTCGCCCAGCACATGGCCGCCGCCGGAGGCGAAGGGCCGGGCAGTGGCCCGGAGATGTCCATGGTGATCGACCGCTCGGTGCTGCGCGACACCCGCCCCGGCCAGACCGAACACACCGGCAATCCGCTGGATCTGGCGGTCCTGGGGGCCGGCTATCTGGTGGTCGAAACCGAGTCCGGTCCGCTCTACACCCGCACCGGCCGCCTGGCGATCGATGCGGATGGCCGGCTGGTCGACGGCAACCAGTTGCCGGTGCTCGACGAGGGCGACCAGCCGATCGAGGTGCCGAACGGCGCCAGCACGCTGGTCATCAACCCCGATGGCAGCATCGCCGATGACCGGGGACCGATCGGCCGGCTCAAGCTCGTCAGCTTCGAGCGCGAGCATGAGTTGAAGTCGCTTGGCGGCGGACTGCTGGCCAGCAACGAGGCACCGCAGGACGCCGTGGGCGTGCGTGTCGCCCAGGGCAAGCTTGAGGGATCCAATGTCCAGCCGATCCTGGAGATGACCCGGCTGATCGAGATCTCCCGGCAATACCAGTCGACCCAGCGCCTGCTGCAGGACGAACACAACCGCCAGCGCGACTTGATCAGCCGCCTGGCCGGCACCTCGCAACGCTAAGGAGAAGCCCTATGAATTCGCTCAGCATCGGATCGACGGGCATGCTGGCCCAGCAGCTCAATGTCGAGGTGATCTCGAACAACATCGCCAACATGACCACCACCGGCTTCAAACGCCAGCGGGCCGAGTTCCAGGATCTGTTGTACCAGAGCCTTGTCCGGGTCGGCTCGACTTCGTCCAGCACCGGCACCATCGTGCCTGCCGGCGTGCAGATCGGCACCGGCGTGGAATCCGCCGCGGTCTACCGGATCCACGAGCAGGGCAACATGCAGGTCACCGACAATCCGCTGGACGTGGCGATCAACGGCGACGGCTTCTTCCAGATCGACCTGCCCTCGGGCGAGACCGCCTATAGCCGCGCCGGCTCGTTCCAGCTCAATCCGCAGGGCCAGCTGGTGACCCCGGACGGCTTCACCGTCGTCGGTCCCGGCACGGTGCCGCCGGATACCGTGAACATCGAGATCAACCAGGATGGCGAGTTGATCGTGTCGATCGACGGCCAGGTCTCGCCGAGCAATGTCGGCCAGATCCAGCTTGCAAGCTTCGCCAACGAGGCCGGGCTGGAGGCGATCGGCGACAATCTCTTCAAGGAGACGCCGGCTTCCGGAGCGGCGACGGTCGGCGTGCCTGGCGGCGCCGGCTTCGGCCGCATCAACCAGGGCATGCTGGAGAGCTCGAACGTCAACATCGTGGCCGAGATCACCCAGCTCATCACCGCCCAGCGGGCCTACGAGATGAACTCGAAGGTCATCACGACGACGGACCAGATGATGCAGTCCGTCACCAACCTGCGCTAGGAGGCCCGAGCGATGAAACAGATCTTCGCCATGCTGTTCGCCGTGGTCGTGTTCATCGTCGCGGTGGCGGCGGAGGCCGCGACACTGCGCCCCGAGGCCGTCATCGACGGTGGCCAGGTGACATTGGGCGATCTGTTCGATGGGTTGCCGCCCGACCAGGCCGCAACCGCCATCGCCCGCGCCCCGGCACTGGGCCGGTCGGTGACGTTGGACGCGCGCTGGCTGTCCCGGCTGGCCAGGGCCCACGGAATCGCCTGGGATATGAGCGTCCCGCCACTGCGCACGACCGTCAGCCGACCGAGCCATCGCCTGGACAGCGTGTTGATCACCGCGATGGTGCGCGACGCGCTGGCCGACCGGATGGCCGGCGACCGATTCGAGTTGGCCTTCGACAACCGCCGTCTCGAGGCGCATTTGCCGATCGACGCTGAACCGACCATGGCCGTCGAGGGCCTGACCGTCGATCCGGTCAGCGGCCGTTTCGCCGGCATGCTGGTTGCGCCGGCGACCGGCACGCCGGAGGTTCGGCTGGCCATCGCCGGGCGGGCGACCCGAATTCTGGAGGTCCCGGTGCTGCTGAACCGGCTGCGTCCCGGCGACGTTATCTCCGAGGCCGATATCGGCCTTGTCGACATGCCGGCCCAGCGGGTCGCCGCCGACATCGCGCTGGACGTCGCCGACATGGTCGGCCTGAGTCCGCGACGCTCACTGACCGCCAACGTCCCGGTCCGGCTGAGCGATCTCAGGGCGCCGATCGTGGTCCACCGCGGCGAGGCGGTGACCATGCTGCTGAGCAATGGCGCACTGACCATCAGCGCCCGCGGCAAGGCGCTGGAAGATGGCGCCCGCAACACACTGGTCCGGGTCGTCAATATCGACAGCAACCGTACCATCGAGGCTGAAATCGTCGGGCCCGGCACAGTCGTGGTGCGCGGATTCGCGGCCATGGCCGCGGTCAATTGATGCCCATGCCGTCACCCAACGCGCCGACACCCAATCGGAAGGAGACACCGACCATGCTCCGGACAATCCCTGCCCGCCTCGGCCGCCTGGCGGCAGTTCTCACCCTCGGGGTGCCGCTGGCCGCCTGCAACGCAGCCGAGCGCATCGCCTCGATCGGCTCCGCGCCGGAGTTGACGCCGATCGAGAATCCGGCCACCGATCCGGACTACACGCCGGTGCGCATGCCGATGCCGGCTCCGCAGATCTCCGAAGGCAACGCAAACTCCTTGTGGCAGCCGGGCGCCCGGGCGTTCTTCCGCGACCAGCGCGCCGGCGTCGTCGGTGACATCCTGACGGTCGAGATCGCCATCGACGACAGCGCCTCGATCGACAACCAGACCCAGCGCAGCCGCGCCAGCTCCGAGGATGCCGGGGTCGACGCGTTCCTGGGATACGAAGAGGCATTCAGCGCACTGCTGCCGACGGCAATCGACAATGAAAACCTGATCGGCTTCGGCAGCACGACCTCGAACACCGGCAGCGGCTCGATCAGCCGTGGCGAGAACATCGAGTTGAAGATCGCGGCCATCGTCATGCAGGTTCTGCCGAATGGCAATTTCGCCATATACGGCCGCCAGGAGGTGCGGGTGAACCACGAGGTCCGCGATCTGGAGATCGCCGGCGTGGTCCGCCCGGAAGACATCACCTCGACCAACACCATCAGCTACGACAAGATCGCCGAAGCGCGCATTTCATATGGTGGCCGGGGTCATATCAGCGACGTGCAGCAACCCCGATACGGCCAGCAGTTCTACGACATCATCTTCCCGTTCTAGAGCGACATGAAGTCGACTCGACTTCATGTCTGAATCCCACTCTCATTCGACAAGATAGACCAAGATTCAGACGTGCGGTCGAGTCGACCTCACGTCATCTTGGTCTAGGCGACCTTCGCCCAGGCAGTCGCGGCGGCTTCCACCGCCCGTACATGCACCATGCGCGATCAAGGCGCCCCGCTTCGGCGGGGCGTTTTTTTGCGCTGCATCAAATGCCACCGCAAAGACGCCTGTTAACTCTCTGATAACCATTGAAACTACGTATTTTCAACATATTGACCCGATACATTCAGATCGGAAATTAGAAGTTCGGGTTGAATAATCTGGTGCGGAAACTATACTCATGGCGATGACTTACATTAGAACAGAAAAACCAGAGCCGACGATCGAGCCCAAGCCGGGTACGAAGCCACGCCCTTGCCTGATGTGCCGTCAGGAATTCGAAAGCGAGTGGGCGGGAGAACGTGTCTGCAAGCGATGCAAGGCGACCGCCTCCTGGCGGCAGGGATAGCCTGAACTTCACAGGCTGGCTTGCAGTTCCAAAGGACGGTCCGTTTGGACCGCACCGAATGATCGGCTGAATCGCCATCGGCGGTCGCAGTGGCGCGCCGGCTGGAATCGTGCGCCCATCGGCCAGATTTCCGCCAGTCCGAATTTCTGGTTGTGTAACCAATTATTAACCATGAGACCGCAGGCTGCGGGGATACCGAATTATCCGCGCCGAGCCCTGGTCCATGCATCGATTCCTGATCAACTTTACCGCGACTCTCGCCGCCCTTGGGGTGACCCGATGATGGCGGAGCACCCGGTCACCGCCCCCGCCGCCCCTGTCGTTGCCAGCGAGCGGCGCCGTCCGCGCGCCGAAACCGATGGCCGACTCGTCTTCGGCTGCGTCTATGTTGCTCTGTGCCTTCTGGCGATCCTGATCCCGGTCAAGGTCTGGGGCGCCGATCGCGCCGATGCCTGCATGGCCGTGGGACTCGACGTCTCCGGATCGATCCACAACGAGGAACTGCGGCTGCAGTATGACGGCCTGGCCGCGGCCCTGATCGACCAGCGCTTCATCCGCGCGGTCGAAACCGGACGCCACGGTATGATCGCGGTCAGCGTCTATACCTGGGCCGACAGCCATGACAGCGTCGAGGTTATCGTGCCGTGGATCGGCGTGACCTCGCAGAAGGATGCCCAGGCCATCGCCGAGGTCCTGCAGACCCGCGAGGTCAAGCACATGGTCCGTAGCACCAGCCTCCTGGTGGCACTGCAGGCCGGGACTGAGCTGTTGCAGGGCTGCCCCTGGTTCGCCGACCGGCAACTGCTGAATATCGCCGGCGACGGCTACACCAATATCGGTCCGAGCCCGATGCAGGCACGCAATGCCGCCCTCGACCGCGGCATCGTGATCAACGGTCTGGTGGTCGGAGAGGATCCGACGACCATCGAGCACTATGACAGCGAAGTGATCGGCCCGACCAATGTCGGCTTCTTCGTCACCGTCGCCGACTACGAAGCGTTCGCCCGAGCCATGCTCAACAAGTTCCTGCTGGAGATCAGCTGGAACTGGACCGAGTGGCTCACATCCGGGCGCCAACTCCACTGAGAGCAATCGCCGCGGCCCCGCGCGTCATGCGATGGCGCGATGCTCGGCCAGCAGGTGCCAGTGCCAATGATCGGGCCGTTTCTGCGCCAGATCGTTGAGCGATAGCAGCTCGAACCCCTCGAACAGCACCACCAGCTCCGCCGCATTGCAGTAGAAATGCGGATGGTCTTTGTCGTCGACTCCACTGTCGTCCACAAAGGTGTCGGGCGCCACCTCGGCCCCCTTGCCGTAGTGGCCATTTCGTTTCGACAGCATGGTGCCCTGGAACAAGCCGCCCGGCTTCAGCACCCGACGGATTTCCGAGATCGCCCTGGCGACCACCGATCGGTCGCCGTGATAGATCACATTGAACGACAGCACATAGTCGAAAGCCCCGTCCACATAGGGCAGCGCCGTCATTTCGCCGACCTTGAGAATCACGGCCAGCCCCTCCCGCCGGGCAGCCTCGCGGGTGAAGGCGATGCCGCCCTCACTGGCGTCGAGCCCATGGCTTTCGAACCCCTCGCTTGCGAACAGTCGGACGTGACGGCCGACCCCGCAGCCCAGATCCAGGGTCCGTTTCGCGCCGCGACGCCGCAGCACCGGAACCAGCGCCGCAACTTCGTTCTCAGGCGCCAGCCACTCCTCTCGCCCCGCCGCGTCGCGCCAGCGCTCGTCCCACGCCTGATGCGCGGTGGCCGTCGCCAGATCGGCCTCCTTGTCTTCAGCCATGCCGGTGCTCCCAGAATCCGAGGATCATCCTAAGCCGCATGTCTCACCATGGTCACGGTCTGCGCAGCGCTGTCCAGCGGCGTATCCAGGGACCCGTGATGCCCCACGGGGGCGTTCACAATCGCGCACGATTTCGATGATCGTCTGGTCCGGCGTCGCTGCCATCTCTATGGTTCCGGCATGTGGCACGACCAATCGATCGCGGCGCATCAAAGGCGAAACCGCCCGGCCGGTTTGCCGCGCCGCCGCCTGCTGATGTCGGGGCTGACGCTTGCGCTGGCGGGTCTTGCGTGGCCGGCCGGCGCCGATACCGTGACTCTGGATGCGCCGCTGCGGAGCGCCCTTGCCGAATTGCCGCTGCTGCGCGGTGAACCCGTCCGGCCGGACGACCTGAGCGAACGCGTCGTGGTGGTCAATTTCTTCGCCAGTTGGTGTCCGCCCTGTCGTCCGGAAATGGCGCATTTGAACCGGCTGGTTGCGGAAAGCGACGCGGACCGGCTGCGCGTCATCGGCATAAACCTGTTCGAGGATTTCGGCGGACGCTCGGGCGACGACGCCCTCGATCGGTTCCTCGAGCAGATGCAGCCGGCTTTCCCGATCCTGCGCGGCGATGATACGGTTGCCGAGGCCTTCGACGGGGTCGACCGGATCCCGACGCTGTTCGTGTTCGAAGGCTCCGGGCGGATGGCCCGCCATTTCGTGCACCGGCGCGGCGCGGCGAAAACCCATCTGGACCTCGAGGAACTGCGGGCCGCCGTAGCGCCGCTGCTCGCCGGCTAACCACAGCTCCCTCACGGAAAAGGGCCGCATCGTCGCCGATCCGGCCCTTCTCCAATTCTACTCCGGCCGATGGCTCAGTCGTCGCGCTGCGTGCGCTCCAACCGTTCGTGCCGTTCCTGGGCCTCCAGGCTCAGGGTCGCCGTTGGCCGGGCCTCCAGCCGACGCACGGAGATCGGCTCGCCGGTCTCCTCGCAGAACCCGTAGCTGTTGTCGTCAATGCGCTGCAGCGCCTCGTCGATCTTGGCAATCAGCTTGCGCTCCCGGTCGCGGGTGCGCAGTTCGAGCGACCTGTCGGTTTCGCGGGACGCCCTATCGGCGATGTCCGGCTCGGTCATTCCGCCTTCCTGCAAGTGCTGCAGCGTCTCGGAGGATTCCAAGAGCAGGTCGGCACGCCACCGCAAAAGCTTCTCGCGGAAATACTCCTTCATGACGGGGTTCATGAAATTGTCGCCGTCCTCCGGTTGGTAGTCCGGCGGCACCACTGTCGTCGATGTCCCTATATCCATCCTTCTAACCGCATGTTTCAAGGGCCTGCTCCGAAGAGGCCGGGAGTATATGGATCGGCGACGCCGCCGACAATCCCACTTTCACAACCTTTTGGCTGACCGCAACCCCTTGTAATATTGAATAATTTGCGAAACTGGCTGCCGCTCAGCGATCGGCGGCCAGTTTTGCCAGCTCCACTTCGGCCCTGAGTTCGATCTCGTCGAGCACCTCCACGAGCCTGGGATCGTCGACTTCGGCGCGGCTGGATCGGACCAGCGCGCTGAGTTCATCCAGCCGACCTCTCGGGACCCTGCCCAGCAGGATATCGGTCCGCAGCATGTCGAGACGATCGAGCAGCGCCTCGCCGCGGGCACGTGCCCGACCGTGGCGTTCGCCGACATCGTCGGATCCCTGCAATGCGAGCAGCGAGTCGACCGAGCCAATCGGGCTGGTGCCGGTGACGCCGGCGGACGCCCCGGCGGCAGCCTCGGTGTCGTCCATGGCATCGGCAAACCCGTCGCCTTCGGCCGGCTTACCGGCCTTTGCCCGGCTGACGGCACGGCTTCGCAGCGGATTTGTGCCTTCGATCTTCATGGACCTGACCTAGTGATGGGTGCGTCGCGCACAAGACGCTTGCGCGGCCATCGTCCAACGTTCCGATTAACGCGCTGTAAATGTTCCGGCCGTGCCCGGCAGAACTTTCCCACCGAGCGGGCAGTCCTTGCCGCCGGTGGCGGTCATGGCGCCCACCGGCACTCTGAATGCGCCAGGGAATTCAAGGGCCCCGGGCCGGTTCAGCAAATGGCACGGCATTCGCAAGCCCGAATGGCAGTCACAAACCGACCAGAAGCAGCGAATACCCATGATGCGATTCGTGCCCCTCGATCCCTCCGTCGACCACCTCTCCTGGCGACGGTTGCGCCATGCCGGCCTGGCCGCTCTGACGGTCCTGGCCGGCATGGCGGCGCTTCTGGCAGTCAATCCGGCCTTCGCGGCGTCGCGGATCAAGGACATCGTCGATGTCGAGGGCGTGCGGGACAATCTGCTGGTCGGATACGGCCTCGTGGTCGGCCTCGACGGCACCGGCGACAGCCTGAACAGCTCGCCCTTCACCGAGCAGAGCCTGATCGGCATGCTCGAGCGGCTTGGCGTCAACGTCCGAGATGACGGGCTGAGCACCGACAATGTCGCCGCCGTCATGGTGACCGCGACACTGCCGCCTTTCGCCCGTCAGGGCAGCCGCATCGATGTCAGCGTGTCTTCGCTGGGCGATTCCGAGAGCCTGCTCGGCGGCCAGCTTCTGGTGACCCCGTTGCTGGGCGCCGATGGCGAGGTCTATGCAGTCGCGCAGGGTGCGCTGTCGGTCGGCGGATTTACCGCCGGCGGTGCTGCGGAAACCGTGACGCAGGGTGTTCCGACCGCCGGCCGGATCGCCTCCGGCGCCATTGTCGAGCGCGAGGTGCCTTTCGATCTGGCCGGGCTGACGACCATTCATCTGTCGTTGCGCAATCCGGATTTCACCACCGCCCGCCGGGTCATGGAAACCATCAACGCGGCCATAGGGCCGGGTATCGCCACGGCGCCCGACCCGGCGACCGTGCGGCTGCGGGTGCCGGCCCGCGCCGGCATCGATGTGGTCGGGCTGATCACCCGGATCGAGCAGCTTCAGGTCGAGCCCGACCAGGTCGCGCGGGTGGTGATCGACGAGAGCACCGGCATCATCGTCATGGGCGAAAACGTGCGCATCAGCACGGTCGCGATCGCACAAGGCAACCTGACGATCCGCATCACCGAAACGCCCATCGTCTCGCAGCCGACCCCGTTCTCCGAGACCGGGAATACCGAAACCGTGCCACGCACCGAGATTTCCGTCGATGACGACAGCGACCGCCAACTCGGCGTGCTGTCGACCGGCGTGACCCTGCAGGAGTTGGTGCAGAGCCTGAATGCGCTGGGCATCGGCCCGCGCGACATGATCGCCATCCTGCAGTCGATCAAGGCCGCCGGTGCGCTGCAGGCCGACATCGAGGTCATGTGACGGAGCCCGGACCATGAGCGATTTTCCCAGCCCTGCCGACGCCGTCTTTGCCAGCAATCCCCTTGCGGGAACATCTGCCGCGACTGCCGCCACGCCGCGGCCGACTGCCGACCAGGCGGCCGCCCGGGCCGCCGCGGAGGAATTCGAGGCCGTTTTCCTGTCGCAGATGATGGCGCACATGTTCGAGGGCATCTCGACCGACGGCCCGTTCTCGGGCGGCCAGGCCGAGAAAGTCTACCGCTCGATGTTGATGAACGAATACGGCCGCCTCGCCACGGGCTCCGGCGGATTCGGCATCGCCGATCGGGTGATGTCGGAGATTCTCAAGATCCAGGAGATCCAGGAATGACGGTCGCAAGCATCGATACCACCAGCCTGCTGGATACGGTGGAGCGCCTGATCGACGTGCTGGACAGCGAGGTCGATCTTCTGAGCGCGATGAAGGCAACGGATATCGGCCACTTCCAGCCGACCAAATCCATGCTGATCGACAGCTATGAGCGCATGGCCGCGCAGTTGCGCGCCGACGAGGCGTGCCTGAGCTCGCTGGATCCCGAGGAGCGAAAGAAGATGTGCGAGGCGATGGCGCGGCTGAGCCATTCCTGCCGGCGCAACGAGACAGCGCTACGTGCGGTGATGACGGCCAATGAAAGGCTGATGCGCACGATCGTTGACGAGGTCCGCAGACAGCAGGCGGACACACCTGTCTACACCATCGACGGCGCGGTCGCCGACGAAGGCAAGACGGCCCCGGTCTCCGTCCGCATCGACGAACAGCTCTAGCGCAAGGCCGGCCGATGTCTCTCGCAATCACCCTGTCGAATGCGCTGAGCGGACTGGCCGTCAACCAGTCCGCCCTGCAGGTGACGTCGAACAACGTCGCCAACGCCAACACCGTGGGCTATACGCGCAAGACCGTCGACCTGGAGTCGCGCCTGCTGGACGGTATCGGCGCCGGCGTCCAGATTTCCGGCGTGAACCGGGCGGTGGATGAGTTCCTGGTACGCGAGGTGCGGCGCGAGACCGCCGGTCTCGGCGAGAAGGACGTGCGCCGCGAATTCTATTCCCGGCTCCAGTCCCTGTTCGGCACCCTAGGAGACAACAGTTCCATCGGCGCCTCGATCACCCGGTTCGCGACCGCGATCGAGACCGTGGCCTCCAACCCCGAGGTCGCGGCGCACCGGCTAGACGCGGTCAATACCGGTGCTGCGGCGGCGCGTGAGCTGAACGATCTGGCCGCCCGCATCCAGGCGCTGCGCGGCGAGGCCAATCGCGAGATCTCAGCCGCTGTCGACGACATCAATCAGCAGCTCGAGGTTATCGCAGAGCTGAACGTCGAGATCGCCAATCTGAAGCAGACCGGCCGCGAAACCGGCGAACTGGAAGACCAACGCGCCGTCGCCGTCGACACCCTGTCGGAATACCTGCCCATCCAGTATTTCGAGCGCAGCGCCGGCCAGATGGTGATCCTGACGCAGACCGGCCAGCAACTCGTTGAATCCCGCGCCGCGGTGCTCGGATACAATCCGGCCGCCGTGGTTACGGCCGATCATGCCTATGTAGCGCCCGGCGAGCCCGGCTATCCCGGTCTGATCCCCGGCATTATCGTCAACCCGAGCAGCCCGGCGGATCCGATTGCGGACTCGGCGCGCGACATCTCCGGTCAATTGACCGGCGGCAAGCTGTCGGCGCTGATCGAGATGCGCGACACGACCCTGCCGGATATCGCCGCGCAGTTCGACGAGATGGCCGCCCAGCTGCGCGATCAGGTCAATGCGATCCATAACAGCGGCGTCGCCTTCCCCGGCCCGACCCAGATCACCGGCAGCCTCGCCCTGCCCGCCGGAGGAGCGACCCCGATCGCCGCCACGGGCTTCATCCGCATCGGCACGGTCGACGCCTCCGGCACCATGAATGTCCCGCGCCTCGACCTCGACCTCGGCACAATTGCGACCGCTGCCGATATCGTCACCGCGATCAATGGCACCGCCGGCCTCAACATCGCCGCCAGCATCGATACTAGCGGCCGACTGGCGCTGACTTCGGTGACCGGCGACCGGCTGGTGATCGCCGATCCGGAACCGCCTTCCGCACTGGCGCCCAGCGCCATCGAAATCGCCGGGACCACCCGAGGCTTCTCGCATTTCTTCGGGCTCAACAACTTCTTCGTCTCCGAACCCGATCTAAACAGCTATTCAGGGCGGGTCGTGGGCGCCGGCACCATTGCCACCGCACCTGGCACGCTCACCTTCGAGACCGCCGCCGGGACATTTGCGGCCAACTACACGAACGGCATGCGGCTTGATGAAGTAGCAGCATCGATTGACGCAGCCCTGGCCGGCCAGGGCATCACGGCCACGGTCGAGCAGGTGACCGGCGGCGTCCGATTGTCGATCAGAGGGCCGCGCGGCGAAAACCTGATTCTGCGCGACAGCGGCACCCTGATGCAGACATTGGACGTGCGGCCGGGCATCGCCAACGCGGCCCGCGATATCACAATCCGCGACGAGTTGCGGCAGAGCCCGGATCTGCTGGCGCGCGGCAAGCTGCGCGAGGAGCCGGCCGGCAGCGGCAATTTTCATATCGGATCGTCCGACGATGCGACCGCACGCGCCCTGGCGGCCGCATTCAATCAGCCGATCAGCTTCGGCCCGCTGGGCGGGCTGCCGGCGACCGACGACACCCTGGCCGGCTACGGCATCACCATCGCGTCGTTCAACGCCAGCAATGCGGCGAACGCGGATGCCGAATTCGCCTTCCAGGACTCGCTGCACCGCGACTTGCTGGACAAGTCGCTGTCGTTCAGCGGCGTGAACATCGATGAGGAGATGGCGAACATGGTGCTCTACCAGAACGCCTATCAGGCCTCCGCGCGCCTGGTGCAGGCGGCCGACGAGCTGTTCGCCATCCTCGTCAACCTCGGTCAGTAGAGGGAGGTCGTGATGAACCGCGTCGGAACCTACGCCCAGCACCTGCTGACCCAGTCCTATATCCAGTCGATCCAGTCCCGGGTGAACACCGGCAACACCGCGATCGCCAGCGGCAAGGTGGCGCAGACCTATGCCGAGTTGGGCGTCGACTCGCACCGGCTGTTGAGCCTGGAGGACAGCAACGCCCAGGCCGAGCAATTCGTGAAGAACATCGATCGCGCGAGTGCACGTCTGAACATCATGGAATCCTCGGTCACCACCCTGGTCGACCGCGCCACCTATGTGCTGGGCCAGTTGGCCAATGCGATCAATGCCGACAACGCCGACAACATCGCGCTGGATGATCTGGGCGATTCGTTCCTGACCGATGCCGCCGAGGTCCTCAATGTGCGCTTTGAGGGCCGGTCGCTGTTCGCCGGCAGCCGCGGTAATCTGGCGCCGGTCGACCTGACCGTCTACGACCCGACCGCCGCCTGGCCGCCGGCCGCACCCGGGGCGGTCGACACGAGCTACTACCAGGGCGACGGCGTCATGGCGACGGCCCGCGCCGACGACAACCTCGAGCTGGATTACGGCGTGTCCGCCGACGAGCCCGGCTTCGAGAAGTTCATGCGGGCCCTGGCCTACACGCGATGGGCCGGCCAGAATCCGACCGATCCCGATCGGGGTACGGCGCTGGCCGCGGCCTTGGACCTGACCCGCGAGGCGATCGGCGATCTCGGCCGCATCCGCAGCGGAATCGGTGCCAAATCCAGCGTGCTCGACGCGACGCGTCTGCGGCACGAGCAGTTCAAGAACTACGCCACCGAGGCAATCTCGGGCCTGGAAGATACCGATCTGACGGTGGCCATCACTCAACTCTCGGCAGACCAGACGCTGTTGCAGGCGTCTTACCTGTCGCTGTCGCGCCTGGATTCGATCTCGTTGGTCGACTTCCTCAGGTAGCGGATCACCCGTCGCGCCAAGTAGGGCTGCGTTAACCCTGTTGAAAGGTGGAGGACCTATAAATGCTTGACGGCAACACAGAGGCGGTTAGCGAGCGCCCTATGGCGAATCCCGACCCGATCGAGGGGACAGCATCGATGGCTGACCCCAAGGTAATCATGATCGAAACCCGGTACGGCACCTATGAGGTCGAACGGGGCAAGGTCGTCTCATTCCCCAAGGGCCTCATCGGCTTTGGCGAACTTCTGGAGTATGCCATCCTGAATCTGCCTCATGAAGGCACCGAGCGCTTCAAGCTGCTTCAGAGCGTCGACAATCCGGGCATCGGCTTCTACGTCATCCCGGTCGGTCTGGAGAATAGCGGGTTCGATCCCGAAGACATCGAGCGCGCCGTCAGCCAGTACGAGTTCGCGCTGGAGGATCTGGCGATTCTGCTGATCGTCACCGCACGTAAATCCGGCGACGCCGTCGAACTGACGGCCAATGTGCGGGCGCCGGTGCTGGTCGATACCGAACAATGCCTTGCTTATCAGCATGTCATGTCGGACGAGAAATATCCGATGCGGCAGAAACTGAACTGATCGGCAGCCCGCAAGGGTTCCAATAATCGGGGCAAAGACCCATGCCCGACAACGCCGCCATATCCGCTGGACGACCGGCCCTCCCCTACGGGCGGCACTCCCTCGACCAGGACGACATCGACCGTGTCGTCGCGGTGTTGAAGAGCGACCGCCTGACCACCGGCCCGGTGGTCGAGGATTTCGAGACGGCGCTGGCCGAGCGGGCCGGCGCGGAGCATGCGATCGTCTGCGCCAATGGTACGGCGGCGCTTCATCTGGCAGCGTTGTCCCTGGGCATAGGTCCGGGCGACGCGGTCGTGGTCCCGACCCTGACATTCCTGGCGACCGCTAGCGCGCCGCGCATCGCCGGCGCGGAGATCGTCTTCGCCGATGTCGACCCTCAGACCGGGCTGATGCGCCCGGAGGATTTGGACGCCGCCATCGCCGGCGCCGAGGGCCGTAATCTCAAGGCCGTGTTCCCGGTCCACCTGAACGGCCAGTGCTGCGCCATGGCGGACATCGCCGCGCTGGCACGCAAGCACGATCTGGCGGTGCTCGAGGACGGCAGCCATGCCCTGGGCGGCTGGATGGATGACGGCGAAGGCGGCCTGTCGGCTGTCGGTGCCTGCCGGTTCGGCGATCTGACCACGTTCTCGTTCCATCCGGTCAAGGCGATCGCCTGCGGCGAAGGCGGCGCGGTGACGACAAACGACGCCAAGGTCGCGGAGCGGATCGCCGGGCTGCGCAATCACGGCATGACCCGCGATCCCGAACGGTTCGCCTCTACCGAGCTTGCCCGTGCCGAAGATGGCACCGCCAATCCCTGGTACTACGAGATGCCGGAGCCAGGGCTGAACTATCGGCTGAGCGATATCCACAGCGCTCTCGGCCTAAGCCAGCTTGGCAAGCTGGGACGCTTCGTCGGCCGGCGTCGGGCGCTTGTCGAGCAATACGACACGCTGCTGGCCGACCTCGCGCCGATGGTTCGCCCAGTCGGCCGGGTGTCGGGCGGCCGAACGGCATGGCATCTATACGCGGTGCTGATCGACTTCGACTCGGCACCCCTAGACCGCGGCGAACTGATGGCGCGGCTTGCCGAGCGGGGCGTCGGCACCCAGGTGCATTATCTGCCGGTACATCTGCAGCCCTATTATCGCGAACGATATGGCGACGCCGATCTTCCCGGCGCCTGGACCTACTACCAGTCGTGCCTGTCCCTGCCGCTGTTCCCGACGATGAGCGACGGTGATGTCGGACGGGTGGTCGAAGCCCTGGCCGAGGGTCTCGGCCTGACCCGATGAGCACCACCGCCGTCATCGTCCAGGCCCGCCGGTCATCGACCAGGCTGCCGGACAAGGTGCTGTGCCGGTTGGCCGGCGAGAGTGTGCTGCATCACGTGCTGACCCGCTGCGCGGCGATCCCCGGCATCGACGCGGTATGCTGCGCGGTGCCCGACGATCCGGCCTGCGACGTGCTGGTGGCGGAAGCGAAGCGCGCCGGCGCAGTCGCCGTCCGCGGCTCCGAACACGACGTGCTGGACCGCTATCACCGGGCCGCCGACGAACTGGCGGCGGACATCGTCATGCGGGTGACCAGCGACTGCCCGCTGATCGATCCGGAGGTCTGCGGCCAGGTGCTGACGCTCTATCATGAGAGCCGCGCCGACTACGCCTGCAACACCGATCCGCCGAGTTGGCCGCATGGTCTGGATTGCGAAGTGATGGGTGCCGACTGGCTGCACCGGTCGGCCCGGTTGGCGACGCTGCCGTCGCACCGTGAGCACGTGACGCAGTTCGTCCGCACCCATCGCAGCAGCAGTTGCGCCAACCTGCCATGTCCGGATTCGGACCTGGCCTGGCATCGCTGGACCCTCGACACGCCGGACGATCTCGCCTTCCTGTCGGAGATCTTTTCGCGGCTGCCGACCGGCCCGAAGGGCTGGTCCTGGCGGGAGGCTCTGCGGGTCAGCGAAGCCCATCCGGAATTGGCCGAAATCAATGCCGGCCACGACCGCTGGGCCGGCCTGAAAAAATCCCGGGCGGAGGAACGACGGCACGTCCGACAAGGCCAGGGTCGCGTGGCTCGGGATCTCCGAACGACGTGAAAATCGGCAGTTCTGGTACCCAGAATTTTTGGCAAAATGCCTTTGGAACCCAGAATAACATATTGATTAAATGACATTAAAAGAGACAGAAACGATCTTGTTTTTGATGATTTATCATATGCTCTCTCAACCTCGTCGCTATGGAAAGTGAACGCCCCCGCAATGCCTGCTGACACGCAATTCGAGATTGCCGGAAGACCGATCGGACCGGGTCATGCCCCCTATGTGATCGCCGAATTGTCGGCCAATCACGGAGGCGATCTGGACCGCGCCCGGGCCATCATGACCGCCGCCAAACAGGCCGGCGCCGACGCCGTGAAGCTGCAGACCTACACCGCCGACACCCTGACCATCGCGTGCGACCGGCCGGAGTTCCGACTTTCCGATGGGCCATGGGCGGGGCGCACCCTGCACGACCTCTACCAGGAGGCTCACACCCCCTGGGCGTTCCATCCCGACCTGTTCGCCATGGGCGCCGAATTGGGCCTGGCGGTGTTCAGCACACCGTTCGATCCGACCGCCGTAGAGTTGCTGCGATCGCTCGATGCGCCGGCATTCAAGATCGCCAGTTTCGAGATCGTCGACCTGCCGCTGATCCGTCTCGTGGCGGCGACCGGCAAACCCATGATCATGTCGACCGGCATGGCCAACCTGGACGAGATCGCCGAGGCCGTCGCCGCCGCCCGCGAAGCCGGCTGCGAACAGCTGGCACTGCTGCATTGCGTCAGCGGCTACCCTGCCCCGCCGCAAGACTGCAACCTCGCGACCATCCCGCATCTCGCCGAGACGTTCAGCGTTACCGCCGGGCTGTCGGACCACACGCTGGGCATCGCCGTGCCGGTTGCGGCCATAGCACTGGGCGCCTCCCTGATCGAAAAGCACGTCACCCTGTCGCGCGCCGACGGCGGCCCCGACGCCGCCTTCTCCCTGGAGCCCGATGAACTGAAAGCCATGGTCGACGGCATCCGCACCGCCCACGCGGCGATCGGCCAGGTCGACTACACGCTGAAGGGCAGCGAACGCGGCAACGTCTCCGTCCGCCGCTCCCTCTACGCCGTCGCCGACATCAAGGCCGGCGAACCCCTAACCGAAACCAATATACGCTCCATCCGGCCAGGCCACGGTCTGGCGCCGAAGCACCTGCCAACGCTGCTCGGGCGCTTGGCGCATGCAGATATCCCACGGGGGACGCCGTTGGATTGGTCGCTTCTGGAAAGGTGATATCGCCGCGAGGCGGACTGCTCAGCAGCGCGGTTCCTGGAGCAGCTTGGCAAGGCTCGGCTCGTCCAGCCAGGAGTCGTTGGTCTCGCTGGAATAGCGGAAGCCCTCCGGGACCGGCTCGCCGCGCTGGCCGGAGGCCTGCTCGGTGTCGCGCCAATAGTCGAATTGCGGCTGGATGACGTAGCGGTCGTCCATCTCCATCGTCGATCGGGCGTCGTCCTCGGTGATCATCACCTCATGCAGCTTCTCACCGGGGCGGATGCCGACGATGGTCTGCGGCAGGTCCGGCGCCATGGAGCGGGCCAGATCGACCAGCCGCATGCTGGGCAGCTTGGGCACGAAGATCTCGCCACCATGCATCTGCTTGAGCGACGACAGCACGAACTCGGCCCCCTGGCGCAGGGTGATCCAAAACCGGGTCATGCGGGCATCGGTGATCGGCAGGCTGGCCTCGCCGCCGGCGATCATCTTCTCGAATAGCGGGATGACGCTGCCGCGCGAGCCGACCACGTTGCCGTATCGCACCACGCTCAGCTTCGGCCCGCTCTCGCCGGCGAGATTGTTCGCGGCGACGAAGATCTTGTCCGAGGCCAGCTTCGACGCGCCATAAAGATTGATCGGGCTGGCGGCCTTGTCGGTCGACAGGGCGATGACCCGGGATACGTCGTTGCGGATCGCCGCGCGCACCACGTTCTCCGCCCCCATGACATTGGTGCGGATGCATTCGAAGGGGTTGTATTCGGCTGCCGGGATCTGCTTGATCGCTGCGGCATGCACCACGACGTCAACGTCGCGCATGGCCATTTCCAGACGGTCGTTGTCGCGCACGTCGCCTATGAAGTATCGCAGATTGCCGTGTTCCCTGGGTGACAGCGTCTGCTGCATGTCGAACTGCTTGAGCTCGTCGCGCGAGAAGACGATCAGCCGGCGCGGCCGATAGCGATCCAGCACCAGCCGGCAGAACATCTGGCCGAAAGAACCCGTGGCGCCGGTCACCAGCACCGACTTGCCGTCCAGGTTGAAGCACGACTTCGAGCGTTTCTCGACCGCGTCTACCGGGGCCATCGGCTGGAGGGTGTTCATCTTCGGGGCGTGTCCTGACGACAGTCTCATGGGACCTTGCCGGCCCAATGAACGGCAGTATGGTTAACAAAATCGAAATTCGGTTGTATCGCCGACCAGTTTTGCGCGCATGTCAGGCGATCCGGCGCAACCCTCGCTGAACCTCGATTTCCTCGGGTTAACCGGGCGTCAATCCTTCGCGGTTTGAATGGCACATATGGTTAACGCCCGCCAAGAAAGGCCGGATGCATCGTGACCACCGCGCCCGACGCCTCCCAGGATCCAGCCGCTGCCGCCGCACCGCTGATCGCCCAAGCCCATGAGTTGATCAGTCGAAAGCAATTCGACCGCGCTCTCGATCGTTTCGAGCAGGCGGCGCAGATCGATCCCGACGACCGGACCATCAGCTGTCGAATCGGCGAAATGCTAACGGCGCTGGGCCGCCTGGACGAGGCCGTTGCCGCCTTCGGCAAAGTGCTGGAACAGGACCCGCAGACCTGGGACGCGCAGACCGGGCTTGCCGACGTCGCCCGCCGGCAAGGCGCCATCACCGACGCCGTGACCCTGTATCAGGGGGTGCTGGCGCAGGATCCGGGCAATCTGTCGGCAACCGTCGGTCTGGCCGATCTGTTCGGCCGGGTCGGCGAGGTCGACGCGGCCATCGCCCTGTTCGAGACGGCCGTCGCGGCCCATCCGCGCTCGGTCGCGCTGCTATGGGCGTATGGCGATCTACAGGTCTCAATCGGCCGTTGCGCCGACGCCATCGAAACCTTCCGGCGCGCCGAGCGAGCCGACCCGACCGCCGCGGAAACCCATGCCCGCATCGCGGTCGCCCATAAGGGGCTAGGCCAGTTGGACGAAGCCCTGACCTATTTCGACCGGGCGCGGGAGCTGTGGCCCTCCAACTGGCGCATCCATCTCGGACGGGCGACGGTGCTGCTCGGTCAGGGCGAACTTGCCGATGGCTGGCGTCAGCTGGAATGGCGGCACAAGGCGGACCCGGCCAGGGCGCACCTGCAACCGCAATGGAACGGACAGGCACTGGATGGCCAGACGGCTTTTCTATGCGGCGAGTCGACCATCGCGGACGAGGTCATGTTCGCATCTTGCCTGACGGAGTTCGCGGCAACGACCAAACGATGCATCGCAGAATGTCAGCCGGCGTTGATGGCGCTGTTCGCCCGTTCCTTTCCCGATGTCGAGATTCACGCGACGCCGCTCGCGACCGAAAAGCAGTCGCCAGCCCACCGCTACGACTGGCTGAAGCCGCTGGGAACGATCGATGTCTACGGCGCGCTGGGCAGCCTTCCGCGGTTCCTTCGGTCCACCATCGATGCCTTCCCCGAGGGCGCCGGCTTCCTGAATCCCGATCCTGACCTTCTTGAGCTGTGGCAGCACCGCTTGGGTGACCTGGCCGGCAAACAGAAGATCGGCCTGTGGTGGAGCGGAAGCGCCCCGCTCGCGCCCGGACAGGCGCTGGCGGCCAGCGATATCATGACCGCCCTCGACCGCCCCGATGTCGAATTCGTGCTGCTGGGCGCCGACGTGCCGCGACTGTTCCCTCAAGGCGTAGACGGCCCCTGGAAGGATCGCATCAGCGTGGTGGAGGGCATCGATCCGGCCGACGACGCCGACGAGGCGGCGGCGCTGATCGCCAATCTGGACCTGCTGGTGGTGCCGCCGGGCCTGGTGGCGAACCTGGCGGGCGGGCTCGACGTGCCCGTCTATGTGCCCTGCCAGGCCGACGACTGGACCCATCTTGGCACGGGACGCGTGCCGTGGTTCCGATCCATGCGCCTGTTCACACGCCAGGGCGAGACACCCTGGTCCGGCGTCCTCGCGACCCTAGCCCAAGCGGTGCACGCGAGCGCCGACAAGGCCAACCCCTAGGGGCGATCGATGGCCGGCTCGATCCTGATCCGCGTCGACAGCAGCCCGGCGATCGGCGCCGGGCATATGGCCCGCTGCCGCTCGCTGGCGCAGGGTTTCGTCGACCGCGGCGGCAAGGTCACTTTCGCCACCGCGCAGGCCCTGCCGGGCACCGCCGAACTGCTGGGCGCGGATGCCTTCCGACATGAACCGATCGCCGTCGACCCTGGGGGCCGCGAGGATGTGACTGAGACCGCAGGCGTGGCGCGCCGGCACAATGCCGGGTTGATCGTGCTGGACGGGCCAGGCTTTGCCGGGCCCTATCAGGACGGGCTGGCGCGGGCCGGCTTCCCGCTGGTCATGCTGGACGACAACGCCGATCTCGCCCCCTACCGGGCGAAAGTGATCGTGAACCAGAACATCCACGCCGCCAAGACGCTCTATCCGCGCCATGTGGAGGCGATGTGCGGACCGCGCTTCGTCATGCTGCGGCGTGAGTTCCGCACCCGGACACAGAGCCAGAGTCCAGTTCGCGAGGCGGCGGAACGGGTGCTGGTTACCCTGGGCGGCACCGACCCGCTGGGGGCGACCGCGATCGTCATCGAGGCCTTCAACCAGGTCCCGGCCGGCAACTTCCAGCTTGGCGTGATCGTCGGCAGCGGCAATCCGCATCTCGACGCGATCAACAAAGCTGCGGAGGCTTCGCCGCACAGGGTCGCGGTTCGCGGCTCGGTCGCCGACATGTCGGCGGCGATGGCGTCGGCGGACATCGCGGTCAGCGCCGCCGGTTCGACCCTGTGGGAGCTCGCCTATATGGGCGTGCCGACAATCGCACTGATTGTCGCCGAGGGTCAGCGACCGGCCGCCGAGGCCTATGCGGCTCAGGGCTGCGGCGTGGCGCTGGACCTGCTGACGGACAAATCCAGCGCGCCGCTCGCCGGACAGATCGCCAAGCTGATGGCCGATGCCGAACTGCGCCAGCGCTACGCCAGCCACGGTCGCCAGCTGATCGACGGCATGGGCGTGGTGCGGGTCTGCCAGAAGATCGAGGCACTGCTGTTCGAGGCCCGGGCCCGGCGATGATCGCGCTGCGGCCCATGCAACCGGGCGACCGCGACCAGGTGCATGCCTGGCGCAACCTGCCGAACGTTTCGGCCTACATGTACACCGACCGGGAGATCCCGGCCGACGAGCACGCGGCCTGGTTCGACCGGGTGCTGGACGATGCGTCTTGCACCTACTGGATCATCACCTGCGACGGCGCAGATGTGGGCCTAGCGTGCGTCACCGGCATCGACCGCACCCACTCCCGCTGTTCCTGGGCCTTCTACATCGCCAGTTCGGATCTGCGCGGTCGCGGCGTAGGCAGCGTCGTCGAACACAGCGTGCTGTCCCACGTCTTCGACACGCTGGGGCTGGAGAAGCTCTGCTGCGAGGTACTCGACATCAACGTGCCAGTCGTGGACATGCACAAACGCTTCGGATTCCAAGAGGAAGGCCGCCTGCGGCGCCACATCCGCAAGGGCGATAACTGGCACGACGTTATCGTCCTGGCGATGCTGCGCGAGGATTGGCTTGCGGTGAAGCCGGGGATCGAGGAGCGGCTGGCGGCGAGAGGTTTGATCTTGGCAGCACCGGCCGAGGTCGTTTCATCAATCTGACAGCCGCGCCTTTGCGAGTGCCGTGAAATCAGCAGCGCGCTTCCATGGCCATCGACATCGCGGCTGACTACTGGATGACGTTGCTACGTCTTTCAGTGCGCCGCTAATTGACTTTGGTCTATTTCTTTAGATATGGGTTACTGCGCTTCTGGCATTCGTTTTCTTTGATTTTCTTTTCACCATCAAAATATAACCACTCGGTCTCCTCTTTTGAGATCAATTTTGTCGGGCTTGGCCTAAATAACGAAGAGTACGGCACCTTGAATTCACCGATATGAGGTGCAGTTTCCACGATCTTCTGGACCCAGACATCGCCTTTATTTTTTAGAACGTCGAAACTTGTAGCCACGGAAATGAATGGATTATTCTCAATACCCTCAGACTCACTCCCATAGGACGATTGTTTGAGCGCCCAGTCATTTAGATCACCATCACTCGGCTTGGGGAACCCATTGCCATTATTTTTCGATCTACGCCGCGATGACCAGTTATTGGATTCGTCCCAATTGCCATACCGATAGACGTAGACGTGATCATTGGCGGCGAGCTTGAAGTTACCCTGCTCGGCATTTGCGGGGCTGAAGTTCTTCGGCTTTGGCATCCTCTTTTCTCCCTCGGCCTATCGTCCGTTACCGCCCTGGATGCCATCCGTCATCCCGCAGACGTTCCACAAGAGCTGCAAATTGATTCCCAGCGACGACGACGGTCCTCGATCGATCTGCGACCGCTACGATGCGTGACACCTGTTCGGCAGATCTGTGCCATCAGCAAAACAATATGCCAAATCAGCCCTTCGGTCTATCGCATCCGGCCATAACCAGGGTGCCAGGCCGATACACCGAAGGACCGAAATGAATCCTGACACTGACTTGTCTGCGCCGTGGTTCGCCGGCTTGAACTGGCGCGCCGGTGCTGCCCCGGCGGACAGGGTAAAGTGCGCAAGCACCAGGCGATTGCCTAATCAAACGTCCATGAGATCGCCTCATTTCCAATTGTTGGCTAGCGACCCGTTACCTCGCTGGATTTCCATTTACGCCTTCGAGCCCGATACAGCACGTGCCGGCATAGCGGATGCTCCATCGAGAGCGTCGGGTGGTCGAAATCCTCCGCCGGGTCGCGGGTCATGCCCAGGCGCTGCATCACCGATTGGGAGCGCCGGTTGATGACCGCCGTGAACGAGACGATCTCGTCCAGGCCGGCCTGCTCGAAGCCGAAGGCGATGGCGGCCCTCGCCGCCTCGGTGGCGTAGCCCTGCCCCCAATGGGCCCGGGCCAGCCGCCAGCCGATTTCGACGCAGGGCGTGAAATGCGCCTCGAAACTCGGCACGGAAATGCCGACGAACCCGACCAGCGGCGCCTTGCCCGGCACCTCGACCGCCCACCAGCCGAAGCCGTTCCGGTCGAAATAGTCGCGGATCCGGCCGATGATGGCCTCGCATTCCGACCGGCTGAGAAGCCGGGGCATGAACTCCATGACCTCGGGGTCGGCGTTGAGCGCCGCGAAGGGATCCAGGTCGTTGTCCCGCCAGCCACGCAACACCAGCCGCTCCGTGCGGAGTTCGGGCGCGGTCTGGCTTGACGGAGAGCGGCTCATGGCGACAGTGATAGCCCGTGGTCCGGAACCCTTCCAGCCTTACCGAAGGTGCAACCGGCTCGAGCGCCGTCCGCGCCTCGCCTGTTCCGATTTCGAGAGGAGAACTTCATGACCGTGACCGGGGCAACCGCACTCGACGTGACCACCACATATGTCCATCTGCCCGATGGCGGCGCCGCGACGCCGGTCAACTGCACGCCGGAATTCTGGCGTGAGCTGGCCTCGGGCGAACGGCGCTACGACGGACGGTTGATGACCGCCCACCACGTCACCGGAGACATGGGGCATTGGGAGATGCACCCGGCCGGAGAGGAATTGCTGGTGTCGGTCGGCGCGACGTTGGAGGCCATCTTTCAGCGCGCAGACAGGGAGGACACCGTCGCCCTGTCGCCCGGCATGGCCTGCATCGTGCCGCGGGGGACCTGGCATCGGATCCGGGTCATCGATCCGGGCGTGCTCGTCTTCATCACCCATGGTGAGGGCACCGAGCACAAACCCTTGTGACGGGCCGGGGGAGCAGTCCATGCCGAGAGCGCCCGTGGACGACCGGCGGGCCTAATCGTCGCGGCGTATGATGCCGTCGGGTTGCCGACGTCCCTTCTTCGCACGACTGATCGCCAGCACCGCAACGATGAGTCCGATGGCGATGAAGATGCCGGGCAGCAGCGTGAACACGATCGACAGGCTTTCCAAGAGTTCTCGCGCCTGGGGGTCGGCAACGGAACTCTCGAATTGGCGGCGGTAGATGTGTCCGCCAACCATCAGGCCAATGCCGAAGACAATCATCACGAGAGCCGACAGCACCGGATTCCTGACGCTGTTGGCGTAGCTTAGGCCCATCGTCAGCCCTTGACGAACCAGCCGCCGGGCGCAGTCAACCAGCCGAATTTGCGGATCTCCGGCGGGTTGCCCTCGAAATACTCGTCCAGCGCCTGGGATTCTCCGGGCCATTCGCGCATGCCGTATTCGTCCAACAGCACGATGCCGCCGGTGACGATGCGCGGATAGAAGGCCTGCAGCGCCGCCAGGGTCGGCTCGTAGAGGTCGCAGTCGAGATGCAGCAGGCTGATGCGCAGGCCGGGATTGTCCTCGACGAAGCGCGCCGTGGTCTCTCGGATGTCGCCGTCGACGATTTGAATGCGCGGCTTCTGCGGAACGAAGCTGTCCTGATGGAACAAATCGATCAGCTCCATCAGCGTATTGTCGAAGCCGTCCGGGTTCCAGCCGCCCTCGGTATTGCCGACATGGGCGGCGGCACCGTCGCGCTCCGTCGTATCCTGCAGGCCCTTGAAATGGTCGAAGCCGATCACCGCCTTGCTGCGGTCGCCGGGGTTCAGCATTTCCATGTAGCGGGCGAAGTTGAGCAGCGACTCGCCCTTGTAGACGCCGCATTCCACGACGTCACCGGGCAGATGCGCGACCTGCTTGTAGATCTCGAAGTGGCCCAGCGTCTTGGACATGTACATGCGCCGGGCGAAGACGCCGAGCTGGTGGATGATGTCCGGGTCGCCGGCATGGCGCCGCAGCAAGCGCGGCATAGCGATCGTCGATGCCGGCGGCGACCGGCGGCGACGGCTTTCGCGCCGGGACACCCATCTCCCTAGTCCTCCGCCAGGACCGCGTTGGGGTGCAACTCCTTGAGCACCGAGAAGTCGGGAGAGCGCTCGATCGCCCAGCCGCGCGCCACCATCTTTGGATCCAGCATCCGGCCGTAGCGCGGCACCATGCTCCAGCGGGCCCGGTTGGACTGGTTGCGGCCGCTTCGATGCAGCAGCAGCTGGTGAAAGAACAGCACGTCGCCCGGTTCCAGGCACACGGTCACTGCGCTTGCATCCAGCTCCGCCGGATCGAGATCGGCCAGCACCGCCGATTTGGTCGCCTTCGGCCGGCCATGGGCATCGCGCTTGGGCTCCAGCCGCACCGGACGCAGCCGGTCATGGCTGCGCGGGATGATGTGCAGCGGCCCCATGTCTTCGGTCACCGAAGTCAGCGGCGTCCAGACCGTGACCGTCGGCTCGGACATCAGATTGTAGGTGTAGTCCTGATGCCAGTGGAACTCGAACCACGGCTCATGCGGGCGATCGATGCGGAACATCGCCTTGTCGTAAGGGATCTGCAGAACCTCGGTATCCAGCAAGGACTTGACCACATCCTGAACCCACGGATGCAACAACAAGGCATAGAAGGCCGGCACTTCGCGCGCCGCCTCGTAGACCAGCGCGCCAAGCCGTCGGTCGATGGCGCACAAGGCGTTGAACAGAGTGTCGATATCGGCATCGGCGTCCGGGTCGTGGCCGGTCGCGTGGCGGTACTGGGCCGCGATGATCCCGCGCAGCGCCTCGCGCAGATCGCCAAGCCGGGCATCGCCCAGCAGACCGCGGACGATCAGCGCCCCCTCGGTCTTGAAGGTGGTCCTCAGACGCTCCGTCGTCATCTCCTCGACGGGCATTTCCAGGCCGGCCAGTCCCGCCGGTGCTGAGATCTTGTTCGCGATTGTCTGCATGACTATTCGATCACCACAAAGGCTGGTCCGGGAACATAGGGAACACGTCGGAGCTTCAAGCGCCGCTCGCCGAGCATGTCGAGGAACGCCGCCGTCTCGCCGGGGAAAACCGGATCGCACAACTCGTCAAAGCCGAGCACCGCGCCGGCCGGCAACCGGTCGAGGATCATCTCGAGGCAGTCCCTGGTCGGCGCATAGGCGTCCATGTCGAAATAGGCCAGCGACACGAGGGTTTCCGGATGCGCGGTCAGATGATCGGCGAGGGTCTGACGGGCGTCTCCCTTGTAGATCTCGCAGATCTGGACATCGGGCAGCGGGTTTAGCCGGCGCTGGCAGTCGATGACTTCCGACAGGTGGGCGTCGTAATCCGGCGGCACGCCATAGGAGCCGTCGCTCGCCTCCGCGGCAGCGCCGTCGCGCACGCCGGAGCCGGCGATACCGTCGAATGTGTCGAAGCCGTAAATGCGACGGCTGTAGTTGACCGGCTCGTATATGCCGCGAAACGCCTGCCAGAGGTTCAGGGTCTGGCCGTAGCGGGTGCCGAAATCGAGGATCACGCCATGCACATCGATGATGCGGCGATAGAGCTCGTGGAAGAACAGCAGCCGTGACAGGGCCTGCCTTGGCGCATAAAGACCGAGATTCTCGATCAGTTCGGCCGGCGGGATCGGCGAGCCCTGCAGCAGCGCGGCCAGGGCGGCCCGTACTGCGCGTTCGTCGTCGCCATGGCGTTCCAGGCGGGTGATGGTCATGCTGGGCCGCCGCTGGTTTCGGCCGCGCCGGCATTGATGGCGTTGCGTCGAAGAATCGGCGAGCCGTCCGCGGCAAGGTCGTCTCGGGTCTTCGAGATCGAGGACGCGCCAGCGATCGCCGCGTTCACCGTATCGATGTACGCATCCCGGGCTGCGTCGGTCTTGGCGATCAGATAGCGTAGCGAGACCCGTTCGCTGTCGCCGCCATGGGGCTGCGTGCCGTGCAGGGTGAAGGGATGCCACAGGGCGGCGTATCCGGCACCGCCGACCAGCATGATCTGGCGGCAGTCCATCGCCTCGGCGGCGTCGCTGCCATAGCGCCACCAGGTGGCGCCGTTGGAAGATTGCTCGAGCCGATGCGGAAAGCGCGTGGCGCCCATCTGGTGGCTGTCCGACAGGAGTTGCAGCGGCGCGTCGGTGGGTCCGACCCCATGCAAGTAGACATAGAGCGTGACGAAGTCCGCCTCGCGGCCGGTCCAGTCGATGATGTCCTGATGGAAATCGATGCCATAGAAGTAGGTGACATCGCGAAATTCCGGCCGCACATAAGCGCCCAGATTGTTGACCGGATTGCCTTTGATGCGCCGCACCAACCAGTCCGGAATCCACCGTTCAGGCACGCCGCAGACCAACTTCTTGTCGAGGATCGCATAGCCGTCCCCAAGAAGGGCGGCCAGCAGACGATCCAGGCTCTGATGTCCTTCGACGCAGTCCAGATGATCCTGTAGTCCCTCCAGCAGGTTACGACCGGGCCGAGGGTTCGTGCTCTTCATCTGCGGATTGGCCAGGAAGGCTCGCTCGGTCAGGAACATGTCGGCGTCGAAACAGCGACGCCGTCGGATCTCGGACAGCAGCGACGCACAGGCCGTCGGATCGACGACCCGACCTAGGTCGGCAAAGCCGTGTTCGCGGAACTGCTCGAGTGACGCCTGGATCAAAGAGGCATTCCTTCGGAGGAAGAGACGGACGTGAAAAACCGTCTGGCAACACCACCGACTGAAGGCCAGTTTGGTTAATTTCACGTAAATTCAGGACAATGCGACCCGGATCGTCAGGCAGCGCGGACGGCTCCGGACTCCGCCGCCATCGCAGCCACACGGCGCACGATGTCGCCGATCACCACCGACCAATCCTCGCCCGGCTCGCGGATCAATGGCGTCAGATCGGGCAGCCAGGGATAACGGTCGGTGCCGAGCAGGCTCCAATCCCGGCCGATCGACACGCACAGCGCCTGCTGACCGGTTGCGGCGGCCAGGTAAGGCATGATCGTGCTGACCGAGACCACAACGTCCAACGCCCGCATCATCGCGGCCATATTGTCGAAATCATTGTAGAGGTCGAGGTCGGGCATGGCGTGGATTTCGGTGCCGAAGGTGGCTCGGACATGGTCCAACTCGGCACGGCAGTCGTCATATTGCAGATTGACCGGCACCACGCCGGGCGCCGTGAACAGAGGCGCCCAATCGTCGACGCTCGTATAGTACCGATTGCGCTCCAAACCGGACACGCTGCTGCGCCAGCACAGACCGACCTTGAGTCCCGGCCCCAAGGCGTCGAGGCGGTCACGCCAATAGGCCACCCGATCGGGATCGGCCGTCAGATAGCCGCCGGGCGGCGGAAATGCCTGCAAATCGGCCCGAAACCACCGCGGCAGGCTGCCAATCGGAATTGCGTAGTCCGGCTTTTGCTCGTCGGACAACCAGCCGTACCAGCGGACGTTGCACCGGTTGTCGACACTTTTCTGCGACGGATGGACCTGCGCCTCGGGGAAGGTGCGGGAGAACAACGGCACCAGTCGTGGATCGCATTCGATGATGCAGCATCTCGGCGGCGCGTATGGCATCCGGGATGCAACTGCCGAAGATCACCTCGTCGCCGACGCCCTGCTCGGCGGCGATCAGGAGCCGCTTGCCGGCCAGCGGCTCGCCGCGCCACAGCGGCGCCGGCAGATCGTCGATCGCGGCGCCATCCTCGTCGAAGCGGGCATCGTTCAGCGGATAGCCGGCCTCGAGCTCGCCAACCGCCATATGCAGACGACCGCGATGGGCCCGCATGAACCGGTTGTCGGGGTCGCGGCTGAGGCATTCGTCCTGATGCCTGCCAGCGGCAACCAAGTCGCCCCTGGCCTCGGCCATGAGGCTGTGCAGGTGGAACAGCCGCGCCGAGTCCGGTTCGATGGCGGCGACACTGTCGATACACGCGCGCGCCTCATCGAAGCGCTCCATGAGGACATACAGATGGCCAAGATCAAGCCAGACCTCGAACTGGTCCGGGTGCCGATCCAAGATCCGACGGTAGACCGCGATCGCGCGTTCGGTTTCGTTCTCCTCGGCAAGGATTCCGCCGATCATGCGGGCCACCGCCGGATCGTCCGGCGCCAATTCTCCGATCCGGGTGATCCATCGTCGGGCCTCCGCGAAATTGCTGGATGACCTGAGCAACTCGGCGAGCGCGCGCATCGCCATATGGTCTTCGGGCTGCATGTCCAGATAGCGGCGGAAGGTGGCGATCGCCTTTGCGATTGCGCCCTGATTGGCGTGCAGCTGAGCCGTGGCGGCAACGGCGCGATGATAATCCTCATCCAGATCGAGGCTGTCGTTGAAATACGCGAATGCCGCGGCGGGATCGTCCTGTTCCTGGTGGGCGAGCCCCAGATTATACTGAATCTGCGGGTCTTCAGGCCGCAGGACGGCGGCCTTGCGGAACAGCGTGATTGCTTCCTCCGCACCACCGCAATGTGTCAAGGCGACACCGAGATTGTTCAGGATTTCGGGGTCACCCGGATGGGCCGACAGCGCTACGCGATAGCACTCGACCGCATCGGCGAAGTCGCCATCTTCCTTAAGCGCGTTGCCGAGATTGAACCGAAAGACAGGATTGCCAGGCTCGCGTTCGACGGCGATCCGGAGCTGGCCTATGGCGTCTTCGACGCGTCCGGCCTGCAGCAGCACAATGGCTAGGCTGTTGCGAAACGAAACGTTTGCCCTGTCGAGATCGACCGCGCGGGTCAGCGCTTCAGCCGCCGCGTCATTGCGGCCTTGGAGATGGAGCACATAGCCCAGCGCGTGCCGCACCTCGCCATGGTGTGGCGCCTGTTTCGCCAGGCCGGTCAGGCACCGCGCCGCGCCGGCCAGATCGCCGGCTTCCGCCTTCCCAAGCCCTTGCTGCAGTTTCCGTTCGATCGCGGCGGCGTCGGGCAGGCAGACAGCGGGCGCCAGTTTGCGCTTCCGCGCCCGCTGCTTTGCCTTTCCGCCTGCCCGCGCCATCCCTCGATGTCCCGATCAGGCCGAAACGACAACGCCGCCGGACGGCGCCGGGTCGACGATCTCGCCCTGGGTGGTTTGGGGCGCCGGACGCGCCGCCTCGGGCTGCTCGGCGACAGCGGCCCAGGCGTTCCGCATCTGGGTGATGTTGGAGGTCAACTCGTCGACGATCTCGACCGAGGATTCCATGCAGGCCCGCTGCAGCCGGAAGAATGCGTAGTGGTAGAATTGGTCCAGCATCGGCGCGATCTCGCCGCCGTTCTCGAAGTCGAGGCTTGAATTCAGCCCGTTGACGATGTCGGACGCCTTCTTGAGGGCATTGAACCGGTCGGCGATCCGGTTCTCCTCGATCGCCGCCCGCGCCTCGCCGAGGCATTTGAGGATGCCGTCATACAGCATGACCACCTGGGTCCCGGCGGGCACCATCTGCGCCGCTTGCCCATAGCTCTGCAGAGCACTGCGATTGGCGTTCATATGATGTCCTTCCTGCGCATATCCTAGTTATCCCCGTTCAGGGAGTCGGCTATTGCGGTGATCTGGTCGCTCAAATTGCTGGTCACCGCCAGCGCCTGTTCCAGCACGGCGAACCTCTCTATCAGGAACAGCCGATAATCCTCGGCGCGTTGCTGGATTCGGATGACTTCCTCCTCCAGCTCCACATTGCGCGTGTCCAGGCTGACGACCTCCTGATTGATCGGGCCGTCCAGGTCGACCAACTCCTCGACCCGGTTGTACAGCCGGTCGGCGATGCCCTGGGAGACGCCGCTAACCGTCACCGTCTCACCAGCCGCCACCCCGGTATAGACCAGTTTGAGGCCCTGGAAGGCGGTGCCGGCCTTGCCGACCAGGGTGTTGCCCTCGACGGTAAACGGATTGGCGTTGCCCGAAATCGGCGCACCGCTTGAGTCGAGCAGGTTCGACACGGTGATGCCGGACCCGTCTGCGTCCATGTTGTTGAACTGGATGTCGAAGGAGGCGACGTCGAGGTCGCTCTCATGGGACAGTACCTGCAGCTCGCTTGAACTCGAGGTGAGGCGGAATTCGAAGATGTCCCGCACCTCGTCGAGCTTGGTCAGCAGAGCGTCGTCCAGGATCGTGTCGTCGATCGACAGGCGGTTGCTGCTGTCGAAGGTGATGCCGATATCGGCCAGGGTGCTCAGCCCTCCGACGCCGCCGACAGCACGAGACAGCTCCAGGGCGACATCGCCCATCGCCGAGCGCAGGGTGCCGTTGCCGAACAGCGCCGCGGAGTCTCCTACCGCGCCATCCTCGCTGACCACCTGCTGGCTTTCGACGAAACCGCGGAACTCGTTATAGGCGTTGACGAATTCGACGATCTTGTCCTTGACGTTGTTCAGGTTGGTGCCGACTTCCACCCCGATCGGATCTCCGGGCTGTTCGCGCAGCAAGGTGAAGGTGACGCCGTCCAGCACGTCGTCGATCTCGTTGCCGGTCCGTTCGACGGTCACACCGTCGATGACGATCTGCGCGGTCTCGGCGCCCTGCAGCGGCGACTTCGCCATGGAACCGCCGGAGATCAGAGTCCCGACAGTGTCGGTATAATTGATGTCGATCCCGGTCTCGGCGCCGGACAGGACCAGCTCGTAGGACGGGTTCAGCGGATCCGAACTGGTCTGGATCACCGAAGCGTTGACGCCGGTGTCCGTGGCTACCGCGTTGAACTTGTCGCGGATGTCGTAGATCGTATCGCCGGCATCGATCGCGACATCGGTCGCGGTGTAGTCGGCGGAATCCAGTCCGACCGAGATCGTTCCCGAGTAGCCCAGGGCGTTGGTGTCCGTGGAGGTCGTGGCGATGAACTTCTCGGCTTTCGCCAGGCGGTTCACGGTCAGGTCGAAATTGCCGACCGCGGCTGTGCCGTCGACCGTCACCGCAACGACGGATGTGGGATCGGCGCTGCCGCCACTCAGGAATACACTCTTGGCCTGGAATACGTTCTCCTGGTCACCGAAGAAGCCGGGCGGATTGCGCAGGCCGTTCAGCGCCGACGACATTGCCGACAGGCCCGACTTCATATCGTTGAAGGCGGCGATCTTGGCCTGGTTCTGGGTGATGCGGGATTCGACGTTGATCGCCGGCAGCTCACGGACCTGAACCAGCGCCTGGATCAGCGCCTCGGTGTCAAACCCGGACTGCCCGCCGAAGAAGGTCGGCGATCCGTTGACGAAGCTCAGTGAGCCGACGCCGTTGATTTCATCCATCACCGGTTCTCCTGGTCACGCATTTCGACCGGCCAGCGGCGACTGGTCCCGTTCGGCAAAAGGCGGCGCCTGTCAGGCGCTCACATCCTTGGCCTTGGCGGCTCGTTCGACCGCCTGCTCCAGCGCCTCGCGCGCGGCGGCGTAGAACCGCAGCAGCTCCTTGGGCGGATACTGGTTGATCACGTCGTTGCTCTCGGCCTCCCGCACCTGGATCACATAGCGTCCGGATGATGCGTCGGAATAGGCCGTCACGCGGGTCGGTCCAGTTGGGCTCAATGGCTCCACGGCACTCGACTTGGTGGAACACGGTATCGCCGGATGCGTCCGACGCGTCGACGGTTTCGGTTGCCTCGACCTCCGCCCTTGCCTTGCTCGGCACCTGGGGCGCCTGGTCCCGCGGCGCGGCGGCCGGTGTCGGCGCCGGTGCCTTTCGGGTACCGGGGCTCTGCGTCGCGACAACGCGGGCGGCCGGTCCAATTTGCGATATATCGGTCATCGTCACCCCTCCTCTCGTCAGAGCCCTCATCTATGCCGTCTACGCCTAGTTGGTCGGCGAGGGCGGCGGGGCCAGACGGGAGGGCGCAAGATGCGCCCTCCCCGAGGCACTATGGCTCCTGCGCTTAGTTGAGGAGCCGCAGCAGGTTCTGCGGCAGCTGGTTGGCCTGGGCCAACATCGCCACGTTCGCCTGCATCAACACCTGGGCGGAGGTGAACTTGGTCATCTCGCCCGCCACGTCGGTGTCCAGAAGGGCCGACTTGGCTGCATCGATGTTCTCGATCTGGGTGTCGATGTTCTGCGCCCGGAAGTCGAAGCGCGACATGTACGAGCCGAACGTCGCACGGTTGCTGTTGACCGTGTTGATCGCCGTAGTGATGGCGGCCAGCGAGGACGTCGCTGTCGTCACGGTGGTCACGGTGTTGGCGCTGACCGACGAGGCCGGTCGCCGTATTGATCACCGTATTGACGGCAATCGACTCCGCGGCGGCACGGCCGACCATGAAGTTGATCGTCGCCGAGACGCTCAGCAGCTCGGTGCCGTTGAATTCCGTCTGCTCGGCGATCGAGGTGATTTCGTCGCGGAGCTGGGTGAACTCGGAGTTGATGTAGCCACGGCTTGTGGCATCCACCGAGCCCGACAGGGCCTGAGTGGCCAGCGCCTTCATCCGTGCCAGGATGTCGGAGATGCGGGCCAGGCCGCCATCGGCCACCTGAACGACGGCCGTGCCATTGGCGGCGTTGGTCGCCGACTGACGCAGCACGACGATGTCGGCCTTCAGGTTGGTCGAAATCGCCAACGACGCGGCATCGTCGGACGCCTTCACGATCCGCGAGCCGCTCGACAGCTTGCCGATCGACGAACGGGTGTTCATGTCGTTGATGTTCAGGAAACGCAGGGCTGTATTCGCACCTGTATTCGTTGTGACTGTGGGCATTGGTCGTTCCTTCTACATGAAGTGTCCCGACCCTTCCTGGGTCGGTGCGACGGGATGACTTCCTGTCGTCCCTTGTGACCTGCCGCCATACCGACGACGGGCCTGTCGCACCGACTGGTCTCGCAAATGCCATGCCAGTCATTGAACCGCGCCGAATGCCTTGGGTATTCCCGAATTTCGGCCCAGCTGGTCGGCGCTGCCGATCCTGCCGGGTGGGCAATTCCTGCCGGGTGGCGATGGGCAAAATCTGCCGCCTGGGGCGAAGTTTGCCCACCGGCACGCCGACCGCCGGACCGAATCCAGGATGTGCAAGGCGTTCGACATCGGCGATTACTGCAGCAGGCGGAGCAGGTTCTGCGGCAGCTGATTGGCCTGGGCCAAGCATCGCCACATTGGCCTGCATCAGGACCTGGGCTGAGGTGAACCTGGTCATCTCGGCGGCCACGTCCGTGTCCAGCAGCGCCGACTTCGCGGCCTCGATGTTCTCGACCTGGGTGTCGACGTTGCGGGCCCGGAAGTCGAACCGCGCCATGAACGATCCATAGGACGCGCGGAACCCGTTCGAGCTATCGATCGCGGTCGCGACCAGTGAGATCGCCGCTGTCGCATTGGTGATGGTGTCGACTGTCGCGGCGTTGACGCCAATGCCGGTCGCGGTGGCGATGACCGTGTTGACGGTGATCGTCTCGGTCGCCGAACGGCCGACCATGAAATCGATCGACGCCGACACGCTGAGCAACTCGGTTCCGTTGAACTCGGTCTGCTCTGCGATCGAGGTGATTTCCGTGCGGAGCTGGGTGAACTCCTCATTGATGTAGCCACGGCTGGTGGCATCCACCGAGCCCGAAAGGGCCTGGACCGCCAGCGCCTTCATGCGCGCCAGGATATCGGAAATGCGCGCCAGGCCGCCATCTGCGACCTGAAGCACGGCATTGCCGTTGGCGGCGTTGATCGCCGCCTGCCGGAGCGTGACGACGTCGGCGTTCAAATTGGTCGAGATGGCCAGCGAAGCGGCATCGTCGGATGCCTTCACGATCCGCGAGCCGCTCGACAGCTTGCCGATCGAATCGCGGGTCATCTGGTCGTTGATATTCAGGAACCGAAGGGCCGTATTGGCGCCGACGTTCGTAGTGACTGTTGGCATGGTGTACTTCCTCCATTCCGTCGGCCGCCGTGTGGCGCACCGAGGGTGAGCTGGTGCTGCTCGGCAACGCAAAGGGCATGCCAGGACAGTGGTTGATTTTCATGTTTAAATTCAATTAGTTATGGGATGTTCTCGCCGCCCGGCAGAGAGCGTCGGCAAAGCTTGCCGCTGATGGCGGGCAATTCTTCCTTGCAGCGGTGCGTTCTTGCCGGGCCGTCTCGAGGCCGATCCGGGACCGTACGCCTTCGTCCAGGATTGATCGCCCCCTATAGAGAATCGCAAAGATCCGACCTGCGAATGGGCGACCCGGCAATATTCGCCGCCACCGAGCAGGATCGACCCGGTCGAACCCGCCATTCATTTTCGCGCCACGCAGCGCCGTTCGGATGAATCATCTATCTATTTCAAATGGTTATTCGTAATTCGCCAGTTGGCCCGCGAGTTGCTTCCAAAAGGGCCGAGACAGTTTGCGAGATAACCGGTCATGCACAGTTCGCCCATCGACGCCCTGGCCCGCGCGCCAGCCCCGCAGAAGGCGGGCCCCACGGAAACCGAGCCAGACGGCCGGTTCTCCGACCTGCTGCGCCAGCCTGCCGAGACCGGGCCCGAGCCGGACAATGCGTCGGCCGATCCAAAGCCGGATGTAACGGAGCCCACACAAGACCAGTCCGCGCCCAATGTCGTAGTCGAAGGTACCGACATCTCCGTGCCCGGCCTGATGGCCCCGGATGCAGTCGTGGTCTCTGGAACACCGGTGCAACCAATCCCGAACCTACCCGAGGCGATCACCAGGACGCAGCCGGTGGCCGGACGACCAGCCCGCCGCCACCGCAGTCACCGCCACCACTACAGTCACCGCAGTCACGGCCCCAAAAGTGCCCGTCGTCATGCCGTCCCCGGCAACGCCGAAGCAGCCGGCACCTGGCCCCTTGCCCGCGACACCGGTATCTGAGACGAAAACCGCCGCCCCTTCGGCAAACGGACCGGCTGGCGGCGGCGATGCCACCGGGATCCGGATCGCCGTGCCGGCGACGCCGGCGACCACCTCCAAGCCGATGGTCGCGGCGGCGCCGAGCGATGCCAAGGCGCCTCTGCCTACGGCCGTCGCACCACAGGTTTCAGGGCCGATTGCGAGCCAGCCGGCTAGCCAGCCGGTGGCCGTGGCGACCGCACCTGTCACCGATGCGACTGCGGAGCCGAAGAGCGCAATGACGGTTGCTCCACCGGCCAAGGATACTCCGGCGCCGGCCGCCGCGCCGCCAACGCCCGGCACTACGGCAAAGGCACCGCCTGCCGCCACCGATGCGGCAATCGTCGCGGTCACGCCGGTGCCGGAACGGGCGATCATGACTCGTCGGCCCGCGCCGGCCGCAGCCGACCCTGCGCCATTGCCGGAGGTCGCGATGGCGCCGGAGACGCCGAAACCGAAATCCTCCGTGACGATGCCGCAAACCAGTTCAGCGTTGTCCGCCACACCGACACTTTCGGTAGGGGCACGGGCGCCATCGACAATGGCGCAGCCGCAGACGGTCGCCGCGACACCGGTGGCAACAGCCGATCCGGCGATCCCCGAAATCGATCCCGTCGACGTCTCAATCGGGGGCGGCGGCAGCCACCGGGCCAGGCCCGGCAATACAGCTGACCGCCAATGCCGTTCCGACGGCACAGGCCGCCGCCGGCCAGATTCCCCCGCCGCCCGCCGAGCAGGTGGTGCTGCATTTGCGGCGCGCGGTGACCGAGGGTATCGACCGGCTGTCGGTACAGATGAAGCCGGCCACCCTCGGCCGCGTCGACATTCAGATGGAGGTCGGCTTCGACGGCCGGGTCCAGGCCGTCATCTCGGCCGAGCGGGCAGAGACGCTCCAACTGCTGCAGCGTGATGCGCGGGCCCTCACCACGGCCTTCAACGATGCCGGGCTGCAGGCCGACAGCGGCAGCCTCAGCTTCAACCTGCGCGGACAATCCGGCGACCAGTCCGGCAGCATTCCGGTGGGATGCAGTCCGACGGCGCGACAGACGCGCCGTCCGGCGATGCCGGCGATGCCGACGAGGCGCTCATTCCGATCACAGTGACGCTCGGCGACGGCCGGGTCGACATCAAGGTCTAGGAGATACGAAGATGGACATTGGAGCCTTGACGAACGTCACCGGGTCGAGCACGTCCGGCAGCACTGCCAGGGCCTCGATCAGCGATACGTTCGACACGTTCCTGACGCTGCTGACCACGCAGCTTCAGTACCAGGACCCGATCGACCCGCTGAACACCGACGAATTCACCAATCAATTGGTGCAATTCAGTCAGGTCGAGCAGCAGATTTCATCGAACGACAAGCTGGACGCGCTGCTCAACCAGGGCAGTTTCAACCAGATCAGCTTCGCGGCGTCACTGACCGGCAAGTCGGCCGAGATCCGCGGTTCGGAGACCGCGTTCGACGGCACGACCCCGCTGGACTTCGGCTACCAGATGCCGGTCGGGGCGGAAAGTGCGACGATCAGCATCCTGAACGAGCGCGGCAGCGTCGTCTTCACGGCGGGCGCTGAGATCACAGCCGGCAAGCATTCGTTCTCATGGGACGGCCTGAACCAGGACGGATCGGCCGCGATGCCGGGCACCTACAGTATCCAGGTCGCAGGCCAAGATGCCGACGGCGGCGCCATTGTCGCGGATACCAGCGTCGTGCGCCGGGTCACCGGCGTCGATCTGAGCGGCAATTCGATCCTGGTCGAGACCGCGGACGGGATTTTCCAACTGACAGACATCCTGGCCATCCGAGACGCCAACGGCGACGCATGACGGCCAACCTCATCGCCGGCTTCGCCGGCGCAGGACAAGACATGAGTGGGAAGGAGCAATTGATATGAGTATTTATGGCGCGATGTTCTCCGGCGTTTCGGGCCTGGCGGCACAAAGCCAGGCACTGGGCATGATCTCGGACAACATCTCCAACGTGAACACCGTCGGCTACAAGGCCACCAAGGCCCGCTTCTCGACCCTGGTGACCGGCAGCCCCACAGCCAACAGCTATTCGCCCGGCGGCGTCCGATCTTCGCCGCTGGCGATGATCGAGAAGCAAGGGCTACTGCAATCTTCGAGCTCGCCAATGGATATCGCTGTCAGTGGCGATGGATTCTTCGTCGTGGCAGAGACTGCCACGCCGGCAGCCGGCAGCTCCTACAGCTATACGAGAGTCGGAACATACGCGCCGGACGCCGCGGGTTTTCTGCGAAACTCGTCCGGCTTCTTCCTGCAGGGCTGGCGGCTGGACCCGAATGGCAGCCTGGCGCCGGGCGTGAACCCCAACGTGCTTTCGAGCCTTGAGACCATCAATGTCAACAATCTGACCGGCACTGTGAAATCAACCGAAGAGATCACGGTCGCGGCAAATCTCCCGGCTTCATCACAGATTGTTGCTCCAGTGGCCACAACGACGGTCGACCTGACCGGCAATGTCAGCCGATCGGCGACACTGCCCAACGCCACGACCCAGACGTTCACGGTCTTTGATGATATCGGCGAACCGTTCTCGGTCACGCTAACCTACGATCAGACCGCGGTCGGCGCCTCCGGCGGGCCCGACGTCGGCTGGAATGTGCAGGTCACGGCAATGACCGATTCGACCGGTGCCAACGCGCTGACCGCAGCACACGGGCCGGTAGCCGTGACATTTGATTTCGACACCGGCGCCCTGACCTCGGCTGCAAGCTTCGGGATCGATTACAACACGCTGACCACCGGACCCAGCTTCAATGCCGGCGGCGCGACGACCATGGACATGGTCGGAACCACATCTCTGACGAGCGGCCTCACGCTTTCGGCTGTGGCGGACGGCTCAGCCAGCCTGCCCTTTTCGCCGCTGTCGGCGAGCCATCCGATGACGGTGCAAATCTACGACAGCCTGGGCGTGGCCTACGACGCCACCTTCCGCTTCGTGAAGACCGGGATTACCTCAACGGCACCGGTCACCTCGACCTGGGATATGTACATCCAGGACCTGACCCGCGTGAGCGATGGCAGCCAAATTCCCGGCGCGCCATCCAACCCGGACGACCCGGCGACCTGGAACGCTCCGGTCGGCAACCTGACCTTCGACGACACCGGCCGTTTGATCGCCACCACGACACAACCGGCGCCGGCGCCTGGAACGCCATTGTCGCTCGATGTCGACATGTCGAGCTTCATTCTGAGCAACGGCGCGACCTGGGTCGATAGCACGACCAACACGATTGACATGAATGTCGGACTCGCCGGCACGCTGGAAGGGCTTACCCAGTTCTCCGGAGAGTACATCGTGTCACAGATCGAGCAGGACGGCGTTCAGTTCGGTTCGTTCACCAGTGTCCAGATCGACGAGTCCGGAATTGTCACCGCGCTGTTCGACAATGGCCGAACGTTGCCGATCTTCCAGATCCCGCTGGCGACATTCGCCAATCCGAACGGCCTGCTGGCGCTGACCGAGAATGTCTTTCTTGAAACGACCCAGTCCGGTCAGTTCTTCCTGCGAGCGCCGACCACCGGCGGAGCCGGGCAGATCGAGTCCGGTGCGCTGGAGGCGTCCACGGTCGATCTGGCAACGGAGTTCACCGACATGATCATCACCCAGCGGGCCTATTCAGCGAGCGCGAAGATCATCACGACGGCCGATGAGATGCTCGACGAACTGGTTCGGATCAAGCGTTGATGATGTCAGTTCTATACAGCCGAGGTAATTACCGGCCGGTCGCAGAAATAGCGTCCGGCCGGGCTTTGAACGATTAGCGTTCAATTAACCTCGTTCCTTAGCCCTTTCTTAAAACGAGAAACATACCCTTCAATCATGCATCTAACGTTCAAGACCGAGCGTAGGAGCTTTGGATGAGGCAGTCGCAGGATGCGCGCCAGCGGGCGGTGATCGGACCGGCCGGCAAACCCCTCTCAATCGAGGATTTGCCGTCGCCGAACACCAAGCGTTGGGTCAGCCGTCGCAAAGCAGAAGTCGTCACGGCAGTGCGCAGCGGGTTGCTGAGCCTGGAGGCGGCGTGTGCTCGGTACAACATCTCGATTGAAGAGTTCCTGTCGTGGCAGCGCCTGATCGAGAGTCATGGCGTCCCCGGCCTCCGGGCGACGCGACTGCAGGACTACCGTCAGTCGGGCCGTGAATCGGCCGGGGTGCTTGACTGACCGGGTATGGGGATACCGACCTGATTGGGACGCCGTTCAATATGAACGGCGTCTTTTTTTGTCCAGATTCAGGCGACACGGCCCCAGATCGAAATTCGATTATTCGATACCGGCCGACATCTAATCCAGGTTGTAAAACAAAGATGAACACGACTCATAGGCAATAGTTGCCGATACTTTTAACCATACATTCAGCACATACAAATTACTCTCCCGGATAAGACGAGTTCAACCGGGACGAACAACCATTGGATGCTTTAAGCCAGACCCTGCGGAGCCTCGGCCCGGCACGGCTTGCCGCGATCGGCGCGGTTGCCATCGGTCTGATCGCCTTCTTTGCTTTTGTCACCACGCGCCTGTCGACCGCCGACATGACGTTGCTTTATGGCGACCTGGACGTGACCGACAGCGGCGAGATCGCGACCCGGCTGGACGAGCTCGATATCCCCTACCAGATACGCGGCAATGGGGGCGCAATTATGGTCCCCGGCGACGAGGTCGACCGCGCCCGGCTGCTGATCGCGCAGGACGGCCTGCCCAAGGGCGGCTCACTCGGATACGAGATCTTCGACCGCACAGACGGCTTCGGCAGTTCCAATTTCATTCAGAACATCAATCGCCTGCGCGCCCTGGAGGGTGAGTTGGCGCGAACCATCGGGACCATTGCCAATGTCCGCCAGGCGCGGGTGCATCTGGTATTGCCCGAGCGCGCCGTTTTCAGCCGCGACCGGCAAGAGCCCAGCGCATCGGTCTTCATCAGGATGCGCGGCGGGCTGAGCGGACAGCAGATCGTCGCGGTCCAGCATCTGGTGGCCGCCGCGGTGCCGGCGCTACAGCCCAAAACGTCTCGATCGTCGATGACCGCGGCAATCTGCTGGCGCGCGGCACCGATGGCCAATCCGGTGCCATGGGATTGTCCACGGCTGAAGAGATGCGCCGCAACTACGAAATGCGGTTGTCGCAATCCCTGGAGGAGTTGCTGGCCCGCACCGTCGGCGTCGGCAAGGTCCGGGCCCAGATCAGCGCCGACATGGATTTCGACAGAGTCACCACCACCGAGGAGCTGTTCGACCCGAACAGCCAGGTCGCACGCTCATCGCAGCTGGTCGAGGAGACCAGCGAGTCGAACGAGGATGATGGCGTCGACCCGATATCCGTCGCCAACAATCTGCCGGAGGCCGACACGTTGGCGCCCCTGGGCGGCGCGACGGCCAGCAATCGGACCGAAACCCTTCAGGAGACAGTCAATTACGAGATCAGCCGGACAGTGCTGAACACGGTGCGCGATTCCGGCAACGTCCGCCGGCTTTCGGTCGCGGTACTGATCGATGGAACCTATGAGGGATCGGCCGAAGGCGAAGGTGAGGGCCAAGCCGTCTACCAGCCGCGCAGCGAGGCCGAGATGGCCCAGATCGATGCCCTGGTCCGCTCGGCCATCGGCTTCAATGCAGAGCGCGGCGATACGGTCGAGATCATCAATATGCAGTTCGTCACAGCCGACGAACCAATCGCCGGCCAGGAAGACGGCGTATTCATGGGCCTCGACCGCCACGACATCCTGCGGATCGCGGAACTGTTCGTAATGGCGGTTGTCGCCGTACTGGTGATCCTGCTGGTGGTGCGACCGCTGCTCAACCGGATCATGGATATCGGCGACGGCGGCGCGGCAACCGGCGACGGCTATGACGCGCTGCTGCCGGACAGCAGCAGCCTGCCGCGAGCGCTCGCCGGTCCGGAGGGCCAGGCCCTGCCGGGCGCGGCCGAACTGGAGATGCTGGAGAGCGGCGGCACTCTGCCGGCCACGGCAGACCAGGACGAGATCCGTGGATCCGGGATCAACATCGACAGGGTCGATGGCCGGGTTCGGGAATCGTCGGTCAAGAAGATCGGCGAGATCGTCGACAAGCACCCGGAGGAGTCGATCTCGATCATCCGCAACTGGATCTACCAGGAAACATGATGCCAATGCCCTTGCAGCATCCTACCCGCATGATGGCCGAGGCTTAGGGCACAGCCATGTCATCGCTGCGCGTTCGCGAAGACTATCGCGGTCTGACCGGCCCGGAAAAGGCCGCCATATTGCTGCTGGCCATCGGCGAGGAGCATGCCTCGCGGCTGTTCGTCTTCATGGATGAAGACGAGATCAAGGAGTTGTCGCAGACCATGGCGACACTGGGCACGGTGAGCGCCACCCTGGTCGAGCGCCTGTGCGTCGAGTTCGTCGAGCAGATCTCCTCCACCGGCGCCCTGGTCGGCACCTTCGACAGCACCGAACGGCTGCTGATGAAGGTGATGGACCGCGACCGTGTCGAAGGCATCATGGAAGAGATCCGCGGACCGGCCGGCCGAACCATGTGGGAGAAGATGGCCAATGTCAGCGAGGCCGTCCTCGCCAACTACCTGAAGAACGAATACCCGCAGACCGTCGCCGTCGTGTTGTCGAAGATCAAGCCGGACCATGCGGCACGGGTGCTGGGCCTCCTGCCGGACAGCTTCGCCATGGAAGTGGTGACACGCATGCTGCGTATGGAATCCGTGCAGAAAGAGGTTCTGGACGACGTCGAACGAACGCTGCGCAACGAATTCATGTCGAACCTTGCGCGCACCAACCGGCGCGACGCGCACGAGTTGATGGCCGACATCTTCAACAATCTGGATCGCCAGACAGAGAGCAAGTTCATCGCCGCGCTGGAAGAGCGCAACGGCGACAGCGCCGAGAAGATCAAGGCGCTGATGTTCACCTTCGAGGACCTGGGCAAGCTGGACCCGCAGGGCATCCAGACGCTGCTGCGCACGGTGGAGAAGGAAAAGCTGGCAATCGGGCTGAAGGGTGCTTCGGAGAGCCTGCGAGACCTGTTCTTCAGCAACATGTCGGAGCGTGCGGCAAAACTGCTACGCGAGGACATGCAGGCAATGGGACCGGTGCGACTGAAGGATGTGGACGAGTCGCAGATGCACATGGTCCAGATCGCCAAGGATCTTTCCGCGCGGGGCGAAATCATCATTTCCGACGGCAAGGCGGACGACGAACTTGTCTACTAGCAAATCCGAAAAGCCGGTCGATGCCACGGCAAGCTCCGAGCGATTCCTGTTCGAGACCTCCTTCGACACGGATCAAATGGGCATCGCCGGGTCGCAGGACGAAGCCGCAGAACCGGTGTTGAGTGACGCTGACTTGGACCAGGCGCGCGCCTCCGCCTATGCCGAAGGCGAGGCGGCCGGACGCCAGGACGCTGTCGACTCCATCGAGAAACAGCTCCTGAACGGCCTCGGCCGACTGGTCGAGCAAATGGGCGCATTGACGGCTGATCATGCGCGCTTTCAGGACAGCGTCACGGAACGCAGTGTCGAACTGGCGCTGAAGGCAATTCACAAGTTGTTCCCGACCCTGGCGGTGCGCGGCGGTCTGGAAGAGATCGAGGCCCTGCTCGCAGATTGTCTTCAAGAGGCCAAGGTGGAGCCGAGAGTCCTCGTGCGGGCCGCCGAGACCCAGGTCGAACCGCTGCAGGAGCGGATCGACGCTCTGGCGGCCAAGGCCGGCCATGAGGGTAGCACGGTCGTGCTCGCCGACGACACGCTGGGGCCCTCCGACTGCAGGGTCGAATGGGCGGAGGGCGGCGCCGAGCGCGTTGTCGAGCACATGTGGCGGGAGTTCGAAGAGGCTACCCAACGGATCTTCAAGAGTCCCGGCGATGAGCTCGATTCCGAGCCGCCAGAGGCTGCACCCGAAGAAACTCCGGCCGCATCCGAACAGACCGAATTCGAACCTGAGTCCGAGTCCGAGCCGGCACCCCTTCCTGACTCCCTCGATGCGCCTCAGGACGGCGCCATGGCCAACAACGGCCATGCCGAGGGCGGAACGACGCCGGAGACCGACCTGACCGCCGATCCGCCAGCAACACCGGTCACAAATGCTGCTGGCGCGCCGGCCGACCCCGACGACGCGCTGGCCGATCCGGCCGCCGTGCCAGATCCCGATCCGCCACAAGACCCAATGACCGCCAACTAGGAGCGCCGCCATGAGCGACACCGAAAACCTTGATCTCGACGACCTCGACGCCGCCGATCCGGAGCCCGCCCTGCCCGCCGGTACCGACGACCAGCCTTCGGTGGTCAACAAGGATCTGGAAGCGATCTACGACATTCCAGTTCAGATCTCAGCCGTGCTCGGCAAAGCCAACATGCAGGTCAACCAGTTGCTGAAGCTTGGCCGGGGCGCGGTCGTCGAACTGGACCGAAAGGTCGGCGAGGCGATCGACGTCTACGTCAACAATCGGTTGGTGGCGCGCGGCGAGGTCGTCGTCGTCGACGATCGGCTGGGCATCACCATGACGGAAATCATCAAGTCCGACCGGAACTAGGACGTCACCGGGTCGCAAGACCGGTGGACCGCAGAAAGGCTCGATAGATGCGCTTAATGATCGTCGGCACGCTGGATGGCCACATCACCACGGCCGGCAAGATCGCCATGGACCGTGGCGCCAAGGTCACGTCGGCCCATGACGTCGAGGCGGCCTTGTCGGCGCTTCGCAGCGGGCAGGGCGCGGATCTGGTCATGGTCGATGTCACTCTGGACGTCGAACGGCTATGCGCCAGCCTGAAATCCGAGCGCATCCACGTGCCGGTCGTGGCCTGTGGAATTGGCACGGACACGCCGGCGGCGGTCCGCGCGATCAAGGCCGGCGCGAAGGAGTATGTGCCGCTGCCGCCGAATGCCGAGTTGATCGCCGCAATTCTGCAAGCGGTCGTGGCCGAGGCCGATGCGATCGTATCCCGCGATCCGGCGATGACCAAGGTGCTGGCGCTTGCCGACCAGGTGGCGCCGTCCGACGCGTCGGTGCTGATTACCGGCGAGAGCGGCACCGGCAAGGAGCTCATGGCTCGGCATATCCACAAGAAGAGCCGGCGCGCCAATGCCGCCTTCATCTCGGTCAATTGCGCCGCGATTCCCGACAACCTTCTGGAATCGGAACTGTTCGGTCACGAGAAGGGGGGCCTTCACCGGCGCCGTGGCCCGGCGGGTCGGCAAGTTCGAGGAGGCCAATGGCGGGACTTTGCTGCTGGACGAGATCAGCGAGATGCATCCCCGGCTGCAGGCCAAACTGCTGCGCGCGGTCCAGGAAAGGGAGATCGACCGGGTCGGCGGCAGCAAGCCGGTGTCGGTCGATATCCGGCTACTCGCGACCTCGAACCGCAATCTCGAGGACGAGGTCAAATCCGGGCGATTCCGCGAGGATCTGTTCTTCCGGCTGAACGTGGTCAACATCCGCCTGCCGGCGCTGCGCGAGCGCCCCGCGGACATCGAGCCGCTTGCGACCCATTTCGTCGACAAATACGCCGGGGCCAACGATCTCGGCAGCCGGCGCCTGTCCGCCGATGTGCTGGAGCAGCTATGCGGCCACCATTGGCGCGGCAATGTCCGAGAGCTGGAGAACAGCATGCACCGGGCCGTCCTGCTGTCGACCGGTGAGGAGATCGCCGGCGACGTGGTCCTGCTGTCCGGTGACGACTTCGCCCCGGACGACGCCGACCGGGCCGCGCCGACCGCGCCGGTTGCGCATGGCAGAACCACGGCAGGACTGGTCGGCAGGACGGTGGCGGAGGTCGAGCGCGACCTGATTTTACAGACGCTGCAGCACACCCTCGGCAACCGCACCCATGCTGCCAATATCCTCGGCATCTCGATCCGCACCCTGCGCAACAAGCTGAAAGCGTACAACGAAGAGGGCGTCGCCGTGCCGATGCCCGGTGATGCCGAGCACCCGGCCGCGCAATCCGCATAGCCGCCCCGCCCGCCCCGCACCATGGCAGATGAATCAAGCATAGCGTCCGATACGGCGCCCAGCGGCGGCGACACGCTGCAGCGGATGTTCGATGTTCTGCGCCGCGGCGACATCGCCCTGGCGCTCGGTATCGTCGCAATCCTGGTGGTGCTGATTCTGCCGATGCCGAAATGGCTGCTGGATATCAGCCTGGCCTTCTCGATCACGCTGTCGGTGCTGATCCTGATGGTCGTGCTGTTCATCTCGCGGCCCCTCGAGTTCAGCTCCTTCCCGACGGTGCTGCTGATCGCGACAATTCTCCGGCTTTCGCTGAACCTGGCCTCGACGCGCCTGATCCTGGCCCATGGCCACGAAGGCCAGGATGCCGCCGGCCGTGTCATCGAAGCGTTCGGCAATTTCGTCATGAGCGGCAATTTCGTCATAGGAATCATCGTCTTCGGCATCCTGGTGATCGTGAATTTCGTCGTCATCACCAAGGGCTCGGGCCGGATCGCCGAGGTCTCCGCGCGGTTCAGCCTGGACGCCATGCCAGGCAAGCAGATGGCGATCGATGCCGACCTCTCGGCCGGTCTGATCGAGGAGACCGAGGCTCGGACCCGGCGCAAGGATCTGGAGGACGAAAGCAATTTCTACGGCGCCATGGATGGCGCCGCGAAATTCGTCCGCGGCGACGCGATCGCCGGTTTGATGATTACGTTCATCAATGTGATCGGCGGCATCATCATCGGCACGACCCAGCAGGACCTTGGTATCGGGGAGGCGGCAGAGACCTACACGATGCTGACGGTCGGCGACGGGCTGGTGACCCAGATTCCGGCGCTGGTGGTCTCTGTCGGCGCGGGCATGCTGGTCTCCAAGGCCGGCGTCACCATGTCGGCGGACAAGGCGGTCTTCGGGCAGCTGGGCGGTTATCCCAAGGCGCTGGCGCTGGCGTCCGTGTTGATGGTGTGCCTGTCGTTGCTGCCGGGCATCCCGATGATCCCATTCCTGGCGCTGGCCGGGGCCACCGGCGGCATGGCCTGGCATCTGAGCAGTTCGCGGGCGCGCGCCGCGGCGGCGGTGGTGACCCGCGAAGCGGAAGAGGCGGCGGCCGTTCCTGCCGCCGAAGAGCCGATCTCCAATGCCCTGCAGATCGACCAGATCCGGCTGGAACTGGGCTACGGCCTGCTGTCCCTGATCAACAACGAATCCGGACAGCGGCTGACCGACCAGATCAAGGGTCTGCGTCGCCAACTCGCCGCCGATATGGGCTTCGTCATGCCGTCGGTGCGCATCCAGGACAATCTGCAGCTGCCGGCCAATGGCTACGTGATCCGGGTCAAGGAGATCGAATCGGGCACCGGCGACGTGCGGCCGGGGCTGCTGCTGATCATGGATCCGCGCGGCGAGCCGATCACCCTGCCCGGCGAGGCGACGACCGAACCGACCTTCGGCCTGCCGGCGATGTGGATCGATCCGGCCAATCGCGACGAAGCCATGTTCAAGGGCTATACGGTGGTCGACGCGCAGACCGTATTGACCACCCATTTGACTGAAGTGATCAAGGACCAGATGCCCGACCTGCTGTCTTTTGCCGAGACGCAGAAGCTGTTGGACGAGCAGGAGGAGGACCAGCAGAAGCTGATCGCCGATGTGATCCCGAACCAGATCACCGTCGGCGGGCTGCAACGGGTGTTGCAGAACCTGCTGTCGGAACGGATCTCGATCCGCGATCTGCCGGCGATCCTGGAAGGCGTCGCGGAGGCCTGCGGCTATACCCGCAACATGACCGCCATTACCGAACATGTCCGGGCGCGGCTGGCCCGGCAAATCAGCGCCGAGAATACCAACGAGACCGGATTCATTCCCCTGATCACGCTATCGCCGGACTGGGAGCAGGCATTTGCCGAGGCGATCGTCGGCGAGGGCGACGAGCGCCAGCTTGCGATGGCGCCGAGCCGGTTGCAGGAATTCATCAATACTGTCCGCCAGACATTCGAGCGACACGCCATGCTGGGCGAGAGCCCTGTGCTGATGACCAGCCCGGGCATCCGGCCCTATGTGCGGTCGATCGTCGAACGGTTCCGGCCGACCACGCCGGTGATGTCCCAGAACGAAGTCCACGCCAAGGCGCGGATCAAGACTCTGGGGCAGGTATGAGCGCATCGGGAAGAGGCTGAGCAATGCGGCTGAAGACCTTCACCGCCCAGACGGCGACCCAGGCCATGGCACAGATTCGCGCCGCGCTGGGCGACGAGGCCATCATCGTCGCGACCCGCGAGGATGCCGGCCAGGTGCGGGTGACCGCGGCGCTGGATGCCGACGGCGCAACGGCGATCGCCGTACCCGGCGTCCAGAACGCTGTCTATGACGCCTTGCGCCGCAATGCTGTGCCGGCCGGCCTCATCGACATCCTCATGGCACAGGTCGACGGCACCCAGGCGACCGACCCAGCGGGTGCCCTGGCCGGGGCCCTCCGGCACTGCTTCAGGTTCCGCCAGTTTGAGGCGACCAGCCGACGCCAGGCCAGGATGCTGGTCGGCCCGCCCGGCGCCGGAAAGACCCAGACCATCGCCAAGCTGGCCGCCCAATCTCTGACCGCCGGACATCGGGTGGCCTTGTTCACGACCGATTCCGAACGTACGGGGGGCGACGCCCGGCTGGCCGGCCTGGCGCGGGCAATGGGACTGTCGCTGATGTTGGTGGACGACCCCGAGACGCTGGCTGCCGGGCTGATCGGCGTCGATGGCTACGATCTGGTATTGATCGACAGTGCCGGCACCAACCATCTGGATCTGGCCGAATTGGACGCCTTGAGCCGCTATCTCTTGTGCGGCGACATCGAGGCGGTGCTGGTGCTGCCGGCCGGAATAGACCCGATGGAGGCCGGTGACATGGCGCGGATATTCGGCGAGTTGGGTGTCGGCCGCATGGTTTCGACGCGACACGACATGACCCGGCGGATGGGCAGCGCTCTGTCGGCCGCCCATGCCGCAGAGCTGGCCTTCGCCGCCTTCAGCAATACCGCGCAGATCAAGGATGGTCTGATTCCGGCCGACCCGGCGGGTCTGGCGGGCATAGTCTGGCACAGCGGTGCCGCCGACCAGACCGACAAGACGGGAGTCTGACCGATGTCGTCGTCCCACCCATCCGACGCCAGCCCGTCCCGCAACAAGCTGATTGCCGTTGCCAGCGGAAAAGGCGGCGTCGGCAAGACCTGGTTCGCCGTCACCCTGGCCCACGCGCTGGCCAATCAGGGCCGCAAGATCCTGCTGTTCGACGGCGATCTGGGTCTCGCCAATGTCGATATCCAGCTGGGCCTCATGCCCAAGCGCGACCTTGGCTCCGTCCTGGATGGCGAGATCGCGCTGAAGGGCGCATTGTTGACGTACGAGGATGGCGGCTTCGACATCCTGGCCGGCCGGTCCGGAACAGGCAGCCTCGCCAACCTGTCGGCGCAGAGGCTGGCCGAACTGGTCATCGAACTGGAAAAGCTGGCGGTCGATTACGATCACGTGGTGGTCGATCTCGGCGCCGGTATCGAGCGCACGATCCGACTGCTGGCCGGCCGGGCCGGGATGATCCTGGTGCTGACCAACGAGGAGCCGACCGCGCTGACCGACGCCTATGCCTTCCTGAAGGTCATGCGCGGCGAGCGCCCGGATGCTGATATCCGCATCGTGGTCAACGCCGCCTCCTCACCCCAGGATGGCGAACGGACTTACGAGACGCTGGCCAAGGCGAGCCAGAGCTTCCTTCGGCACAGCCCGCCTCTGGCGGGCATCATCCGGCGCGACCGGCAGGTGCCGAACGCCGTTCGGGCGCAAACCTCGCTGCTGGTGCGCTCGCCGAACACCGAGGCTGCCGCCGATGTCGAAGGCATCGCACAGAGGCTGTCGGAAAAGCGATGAGCGCACAGCAGGTCACTCCGCCAGGGGGCGCGGCGGCGGCGGCGACCTCCGTGGCCGGCCTGGTGTCGGCACCGAGTGAGATCGTGCGACTTCCGCAGGAGTTGGCGGCGCGGCTGCTGCAGGGGCTGCGAACCGTGATCCTGTCGGGCACCGTGACCGGCCAGGGCACGGACGGCGCGCTGCAGGTTCGCAGCCAATTCGGCGAGATCGCGGTTCGGACCGGTGTGTCGGTGCCGGCCGACCGACAGATCAGCCTGCAAATCCCTCCCCTCACCGGCCAAGCCGCGAAGTTGACGCCGGCCCAGTTGAGCCGCCAGCCGATTCCCGCGAGCCTTCTGCTCCCACGGCCTGCCACGCCGGCATCTTCCGCCCCCACGGCCTCGGTACCGGCACCGGCTACCGCTGCGGCAACGCCGTCCGGGACGGCAACCGTGGCAAATGCGCCCGTATCGCCGGCCGGTGGTCCTGCCTCGTCAAGCGTCCCGGTATCGCCGGCCGGCGGTCCTGCCGCGTCGAACGTCCCGGTATCGCCGCCCCCGACTGCCGGACCTTCGCCGGTTCCGACTCCGCCGACGGCCCCATCACCTTCCGGCCAGGGTGCGAGTGGCGCACCCCCGCCCGCAGCAACGCGACCGACTCCAACGGCTGGTCCACCACCGGCACCGCCTGGCGCTTCGCCGCCATCGGGCAACTCAGCCCGCGCCGCGCCGACCCCGTCTTCGGCCCCGGTCACGGAGTCGGTGGCAGGTCGATCACCATCCGCCGCAGTCAGCGCCCCGACGACGCCGACCGCCGAGAGCGGTGGACGCCCGACACCAGCCACGCCGCCGCCTCTCGGACGATTGGCGATGGCGACACAGCTATTGACGCAGTCCGGCGGCCAGACCGCGGCCGGCGCCGCACCGCCACCTTCCCAAGGCCCCGTACCACAGGCATCCCAGGTCCAGGGCGCCACGCCGCAACTGGTGACCGGCGCAACACAGCAGCCAGCTGCGGGCGCCGCGGGCCCTGGACCGGCGCCCGCCACCGAGGCTGTCATCAGTGGCGCGCGCATCGCCGGGACGACAGGACAGAACCTGGCGTCACCACCCGCCAGTGGCCGCGAATCTCTCCGCGACACGATTCCGTTCGATTCAGTACGTCGTGTTCCGGTGCTTCGCGAGGCGGTTGCGGCACTCAGCGCCGCCGACCCGGCATTGTCGACCCAGTTCGTCCGCTCGGTCCTGCCACAGGCGAACACGCAGCTTGCGTCGACCCTGCTGTTCTTCTTGGCGGCGACACGCGGCGGCGATGTCCGCGGATGGATGGGGGGCCGAGTCGCAACGGCGCTCGAAGACTCTGGCCGCGCCGACCTGATGCCGAAACTGGCTGCGGAGTTGTCGGCCCCGGCCCGGACCACACCCGACAGCATCGCCGGAGAATGGCGCTCGCAGCCGATCCCGCTTTATCAGGATGGCGAAGTCGGCGGCATGGCAGTGCATGTGCGTCGGTCCGGCGAAGACGGCGGCGCCGATGGCGAAGGCGACGCCGACGGCCGTCGGTTTCTGATTGATGTCGATCTCAGCCGGATGGGCCCGCTGCAATTCGACGGGCTGATCCGCGACAGGCGCTTTGACCTGGTGATCCGCAGCAAGGCTGCGTTTCCCGACTCGATGCGGCAGGACATACGCACCCTGTTCCGAGACGCCAGCGAGGCGGTGGGACTGCATGGCGGCCTGACCTTCCAGGCCGGCAGTCATGATTGGGTCACCGTGGCGACGGCACGCGGCGCGCAATAGATGTCATGTACCCGGGGCGGCTGGCTGTCCTGGTGCCTACCCTTCGGATTCGGCCGCGCCCCGGCGATTGTGCGCGGTCACCGCGATCTCGTCGAACATGACGGTCTCGCGCCGGCGGCGTCGCAGCTGAGCATTGCGCTCCCGGTCGGACTGCGCGATCTCATACTTCTTGAGATCGCGGTATGACTCGGCAATGTCCTTGCTGGCGGCGGCGATCTGCCGCTCGACCTGCTCCCGGGACTCGATCAGATGCTCGCGGCGCAATTGTACCGCCCTCAGATAATTGGCGAAATCAGCGGTCGACCCGCTGCCCTGCCCGACCGCTGCGCGCTCGCGCTCGACCTCTTCATCGAGTCGCCTCAGTTCGAGGCTGAGCCGTTCGGCGAGGGATTCCAGGTCGGCCAGCGCCCGACGTTTTTCGTCGAGTTGCCATCGGTGGACCCTGATAACGCTGTGCAAGGAGTTCATGCGGCATTTCCTTCTTGCGATACCTCTGTGTCGACGGTTTCAGGGGCCGTCTTTCCGGTTATCGACGCCAGCCGGCCATAGCAATCCGCCAGGTCGGTGCGCTCGTTCTTCTCCTGGGCGAGAAACGTCTCCAGCGCCGGGTAGAGCCGGATCGCCTCGTCCACTGCCGGGTCGGCGCCTTTGCGATAGGCGCCAAGACGGATCATCTCCGCCATATCCTCATAGTTCGCCAAGTGCCGGCGGGCCTCGGCGATCAACGCGTTCTCCTCGGCTGAATTGCAGTCGGGCATGGTGCGGGAGATCGATCGCAGTACGTTTATCGCGGGATACCGGCCGCGCTCGGCGATCCGCCGGTCCAGCACGATATGCCCATCGACGATTCCGCGGACCGCGTCAGCGATCGGCTCATTGTGATCGTCGCCTTCCACCAGCACCGTGAAGAGGCCGGTGATTGCCCCCGGCCCGGCCCCCGGCCCGGCCCGTTCCAGCAGCTTCGGCAGCTCGCTGAAGGCGGTCGGCGGATAGCCCTTGGAGGTCGGCGGCTCGCCGGCGGACAGGCCGATCTCACGCTGAGCCATGGCAAAGCGCGTGACGCTGTCCATCAGGCAAAAGACATGCTTGCCGACGTCCCGGAAACCTTCGGCCACCGACATCATCGTGTAAGCGGCCTGACGGCGCATGAGCGGCGATTCGTCCGAGGTCGCGACCACCACGACGCTGCGGGCGAGCCCTTCCTCGCCGAGGTCGTCGGCGATGAATTCCTGCACCTCACGACCACGCTCGCCAACCAGGCCGATCACATTCACGTCGGATTCGGTATAGCGGGCCAGCATCGACATCAGCACCGATTTGCCGACGCCGGACCCGGAAAAGATGCCCATGCGCTGGCCGCGGCAGCAATTGACAAAACCATTCAGCGCGCGGACCCCGACATCGATCTTGTCGCCGACCCTGGCTCGCGTATGCGCTGGCGGCGGCTGGTTGCGAAGCGGCACCGGCCGTCCGCCGAGGGGCAGAGGCCCCTTGCCATCGATCGGTTCGCCAAGGGCGTTGATGACTCGCCCGAGCCAGCCCCGACAGGGGTGAATGACGGGCTGCGCCTCGGCAACCTCGGCCACGCAGCCAATGCCGACGCCTTCCAGCGAACCGAAAGGCATCAGCAGGGCGCGTCCATTGCGGAACCCGATGACCTCGCACGCCACCCGGCGTCGCTTGCGCGCCAGTAGGACACAGCGGTCGCCAATGGAAAGCCGGCGCTCGATGCCGCTGACTTCGACCAGCAGGCCGAGGACCGCCGTCACGCGACCGAACAGCCGGTACTCGCGGACGGCGTCGAATTCGTCTATCAATGCGGCAAGATTGGCGGGCAAGTCAGGTGTCCAGTCCTGGAAATTATCGGGACGCAGTGCCACGTCCCCGTTTCATCCATCATGCATTTTTCGGGTTAAATCTCGGTAAAACGGCCCGGGAAAGTGTTAATCAATTCACGACTTGTTAACTTTTGACTATTAACCTTTATTAATAGAGTAGGTAATTCTGATTGCAGCGGAGACACGACCATGCGCGTGCTGCTCGTTGAAGACGATAGCGCGACTGCGAAGAGCATCGAGCTGATGCTTCAGTCTGACGGATTCGTCGTCGACACGACCGATCTCGGCGAGGACGGCCTTGAGATCGGCAAACTGTATGATTACGACATCATCATCCTCGATCTTCTTCTACCGGATATCGACGGTTACGAAGTGCTGCGCCGGCTACGCGCCGCACGCGTCGATACGCCGATCCTGATCCTCTCGGGCCTCTCCGAGTTGGACCACAAGATCAAGGGCCTCGGCTTCGGCGCCGACGATTATCTGACCAAGCCCTTCGACAAGCGTGAGTTGGTGGCGCGGATACACGCCATCGTGCGCCGGTCGAAAGGCCATTCCGACAGCGTGATCAAGACCGGCCGACTGACGGTCAATCTGGATACGCGGACGGTCGAGGTGGATGGCGCGCCGTTGCACCTGACCGGCAAGGAATATGGAATCCTTGAGCTGTTGTCCCTGCGGAAGGGAACGACGCTGACCAAGGAGATGTTCCTGAACCATCTCTACGGCGGAATGGACGAGCCGGAACTGAAGATCATCGACGTCTTCGTGTGCAAGCTGCGCAAGAAGCTGACTGCCGCGACGGGCGGTGAGAATTACATCGAGACGGTCTGGGGCCGCGGCTATGTGCTGCGGGATCCAACTTCCGATGTTGCGGAAGAACCCGCCAAGCGTGCCGCCGCTGGCTAATCGTTCATAACCTACGCGGCCGGCCGTTGAGACGGCGGCGTCCAATCGGGCGCCGCCGTTTTCATGTTGCTGTCGCACCGATGACTGAGGTTTCGTCCGACCGGCGCCAACGGTCGCGATCACTCCGGTCTAACCGGCAGCCGCGGCTGTTTGGGCGGCTCCGTGGGAGGCGGACTGTGGCTGGAAGATACCGCGATACCCGGCGGCGGGTTTGAACCGATCGGAGATGCCCAGGACCGCCTCGTTATCGCCCAGGAACAGGACGCCGTCCGCAGGGAGCTGCGCCGCGATCTTCTCCAGAACGGCGGCCCGACCCGGCCGGTCGAAATAGGGCAGCACATTGCGGCAGAAGACGACGTCGAATCGGCCGAGGGGGGACGGATCGTTCAGCAGGTTGAAGGGCTGGTGGGCCACCATCTGACGAATATCACTGGCCAGTTCCCATTTGTCGCCGACCTGGGTGAAGTATTTGACGAGGTAGGTGATCGGCAGGCCGCGCTGCACCTCGAACTGGGTGTAGAGGCCGGTCTCGGCCTTTCCGAGCACTTCGGTCGACAGATCGGTCGACAGGATCTCGACGGTCCAGTCCTGAAGCCGGGCCCGTTCTTCCCTGAGCGTCATCGCCAGCGAATAGGGTTCCTGTCCGGTGGAGGCGCCGGCGCACCAGATCCTCAGACGCCTGTCGGCCGACCGCCGCTGTATCAGCGCCGGAAGTACGATCGACTTGAACTGTTCGAAGGGCAGGCCGTCGCGAAAGAACGACGACTCATTTGTCGTCATCGCCTCGGTGATATCGGTCAGCAGCCGCTCGTCGGACTTCGAGCGCACGAGCGCCACCAGGTCGTCGAGACCCTTCACACGCCATTTCCGCGTCACGGGCATCAGGCGTGATTCAAGCAAGTAGGATTTCTCCGGCGTGACAATGAGACCGGAGCGCTGCTTGAGCAGCGTCTGCAATACGTCGAAGCTATCGGCTTGCATCGGCCGTCCTCGGATCGGGGCGGGCGGTTACTGTCCTCACAGCAGGCCAACCAATGTGAACTTGCTCTGGATGATGTCGCTGTCGAAGGGCTTCATGATGTACTCGTTGGCCCCGGCGCCCAGCGCTTCCTTGATGCGCTCGACATCGTTTTCGGTCGTGCACATCACCACTTTCGGCACCGCACCACCGTCCATGTGGCGCAGCTCGCGGAGAAACTCGATGCCGTTCATCACCGGCATGTTCCAATCGAGCAGAATCGCGTCCGGCATCTTGGCGGCGCACCGGTCCATGGCCAGGCGCCCATCCTCGGCCTCGTCGCAGTCGAACTCCAATTCCTCGAGGATCTTTCGGGCGACCTTCCGGACGACACGGGAATCGTCGACCACGAGACAGGTCTTCATCGCACCCACCGATCGACGCCGGGCGTCACTTCAAGACGGGCGGGACAGCCGGGAACCGTGGCGAAATTCGCACCGGAATGGTCGTTCATGATCACGTTCCCAAGGCCTTACGGAATTGCCGCAATCGCCCGGCTACCGCCGGTTACATAGCCATCGGCAAGGACGGGAACGCTGTCAGAAACAGATTAAGAAGCTGTAAAACGCCAACACTTCACAATCTAACAGAACTAAGGGAGTATTAGTTGCAATCTAAGCGCGTTTTCATCAACCTGCTCATGATTTACTGACATGCCAAATCGGCGGGCAAAAAGACCGGCAATATAGGCCTGGACCAGCCGCGCGTTGAGCTCATCTCCCGCCAGACTGCCCTCCAACGCCGCGTCTTGGTTTTCGCGCAGCCCCGCATTGACGCCTTCAGCGACGACTGCGAAGCCGCGCGATCCGTCGGCATCCCTATACCGAACCGAGATCCGCCCACCCTGGCTCAACGCCTCATCGGCCAGCAGCAGGACGTTCAGCAGCACCTTCACGGTCCCGGCCGGAGGCCCGTCCGGGCCCCAATCGGTGCTGACCTGCCAATCGAGCATCGCCTTGCCGCCTTCCAGGTAGCCGGCGGCGATGTCGCGCGCCTCGTCCAGCCCGATCGTCGATTGCGCACCCGCTGAGCCATAGCAGAGTCGGTAGCAGCGCAGCCGCCCCGCCGCGCGTCGGCCGCTCTGGGCGATCAGCCCCATGGCCTCGCCGACCATGTCCTCGCCGAGATCCTCGATCAGTTCGACGCCGTTGTTGATCGCACCGACCGGGCTGATCAGGTCATGGCACAGGCGCGAGCACAGCAAGTCCATGACTTCGAAGGTCAATTCGCCGCTCATCTGCTAGCCCCGTTTGGTTGACGTGAATCGGTCATTGCGCTTCCGCCGCCCCTATTCTTGCCTATAGCATGGGCATCCAACGACCGGGATGCCGGCTCTGACGCTGGTTCCGGACCATCGCCGCGACGCATGCCGGGGAGGCAGCATCACCGCATGACCGATATGATCCTGCCCGGCTTCATCGTCCGGCATCCCGACTGCCCCGACTGGGGCGACGGTCAGGTGCAGACAGTGATCAACCGCCGGATCACCGTCAATTTCGAGCATTGCGGCAAGGTCGTGGTCAATGGCGATGTCGTCGCACTTGAGATCGTCGACGACGGCGAAGCAGGCTAGAACACGGAAATACAAGTAAAATCAGGAATGCGAGGAAGATCCATGCAGGGCTCGAATGGCGCCACGCCGATGCGGCGAAAGCAGCGTAGCGCCCGTCCATTCCCCAAGGGGCGGCAGGTCGACCCCACGGCCCTCGAATCAGTCCGCGCATTGCTGGCCGACGCGCCGCGGCGGCGCGATCTGCTGATTGAGCACTTGCATCGCATCCAGGATGCCCATGGCGGCATCTCTCACGCCCATCTGGCGGCGCTGGCGAGCGAGATGCGGCTGTCTCAGGCCGAGGTGTTCGAAGTCGCCACTTTCTATGCCCATTTCGACATTCTGCCCGACGAACCTGCCGCCGGACGCCTGACCATACGGGTATGCGACAGCCTGACTTGCGAGATGATGGGCTCGCGGCCGCTGAAGACAGAGTTGGAGGCGACGCTGGGCGATGCGGCCCGGGTTGTGTCGGCACCGTGCATGGGCCGATGCCAGTGTGCCCCGACGGTCGAGATCGGGCACCGGCATGTCGACCACGCGACCGCGGCGGCTGTCGCGGCGGCGGTCGAGGCCGGCGACACTACACCGGAGATTGCCGATTATCAGCCGCTGGAGGCCTACGAAGCCGACGGCGGGTATGCGGTGCTACAGGACTGCTATGCCAGCAACCATCGCGAGGAAACGATCCAGGCCATCGAGCGGTCCGGGCTGCGCGGCATGGGCGGCGCCGGGTTCCCGGGCGGCCGGAAATGGCAGCTGGTCGGCGCCCAGCCGGGACCGCGACTGATGGCGGTCAACGCCGATGAGGGCGAGCCGGGCACCTTCAAGGACCGCTGGATCATCGAGACCAATCCGCACCAGTTCCTGGAAGGCATGCTGATCGCCGCCTGGGCTGTCGATGCCGATGAGATTTACATCTATCTGCGCGACGAGTATCCCGGCGCCAATCAGATCCTGACGACCGAGATCGCAAAGCTGGAGCAGAAGGGCCTGACCGCCGGCCGCACGATCCATCTGCGCCGCGGCGCCGGGGCCTATATCTGCGGCGAGGAATCGGCGATGCTCGAATCGATCGAAGGCAAGCGCGGCCTGCCGCGGCACAAGCCGCCCTTCCCGGCCGAGGTCGGGCTGTTCGGCCGGCCGACCCTGATCCACAATGTCGAGACGCTGTACGCTGTGACGGCGATCCTGAAACGGGGGCCGAAGTGGTTCTCCGGTCACGGCCGGAACGGCCATAGCGGGCTGCGCGGCTTTTCGGTCTCGGGACGGGTGCGCGAGCCGGGCGTGAAGATCGCCCCGGCCGGCATCACCGCCCGGGAGTTGATCGACGAGTTCTGCGGCGGCATGGCCGAGGGGCACACCTTCAAGGGCTACCTGCCCGGCGGCGCGTCGGGCGGCATCCTGCCGGCCAGCATGGCCGACATCCCGCTCGATTTCGGCACATTGGAGGAACATGGCTGCTTCGTCGGGTCGGGCGCGGTGATCGTATTATCGGATCAGGACAACGCCCGCGATGTCGCGCTCAACCTGATGCGGTTCTTCGAATACGAGAGCTGCGGCCAGTGCACGCCTTGCCGGGTCGGCACCGAAAAGGCGGTGGCTCTGATGGAGCGACCTGAGTGGGACATCGGACTGCTGGGCGAGTTGAGCCAGGTGATGCGCGACGCATCCATCTGCGGCCTGGGCCAGGCGGCGCCGAACCCGCTGCAATCGGTGATCAGGCATTTCCCCGAAGATCTGGGTGCCGGATAGCGTCGCATTCCAGGGAGACGAGATCCAGGCATGCGATGGGGATGCCGCGGGCCGGGGGCAGACCCGCGACATCCATGGGGCCGGAGTGGCCTACGGCCTCAGCACCGGATAGGCATAGTCGTAGACCAGGTCGCTTGACCGGGCAGGCTCGTGGCAAGCCAGGCATTCAGCCCGATAGTCGGTGGATGTGGTGTTGACCATGTCGCCGGCGCCGAAGAACGCCCAACCCCAACCATCGCCCCAGAGCGGGTTGCCGGGGAAGCGCCCTTCCGAATCCTTCACCATGACGAAATAGCCGGCAGTCGATGCGGCGCTGGTCGCCTCGCCGGTCGTCAGGAATTCGGTATTTCCGTTGAACAGTTCCTTGACCAGGACCGTGCCGTCCGGAAAGGCGCCGGTTTCGCGATAGGCCTCGACCGCATCGCTCGGGGCGTACACAACGTGCAGCCCGACGGCGCCGCCGGTGTCGACGTCGCCGGCCACCGACCAGGCCCCGAGCATGACGTAGTCGGTCCGGAAGGCCTGCGGCACGCGAATCGAACCGTCGGGCGACACCACGCCATCGGCAAAACTGTGGTCTGCCATCTGGCCGTATGCCGTTCCTGCCGCAACGATGAGCACGGCGAGAAACCAGGTCGCCAGTTTCACGATGATCTGCATCTCATTGATTCCTTCCTGCGATACGGCGATTGGGGAAGCCGGCGGAGGGACGCTCCGCCGTTTCCGTTGCGACCGGTCAGGCCGCCCGCGCTTCGGTGGTTGCCCGCACCACCGGGAAGTCGATTTCGGTCCCGGCGATGTGGTTGAAGTAGTTGGTGAGCAGGTTGACGCCGACATGGGTCACGATCTCCACGACTTCGCCATCGCCGTAGCCCGCGTCGCGCAACGCCTGAACGTCGGACTCCGAGACCCAGCCGCGCTCGGCGACGACCTTGCTGGCGAATACCAGCGCGGCTTCGACGCGGGCATCTTCCGATCTGCCCTGGAGGTTCCGGGCCAACTCCTCGGCGTCGAGGCCGGTGCCCCTGCCAACCGCCGTATGCGCGGATGCGCAGTAGTCACAGCTGTTTTCTCCGGCCACCGCCAGGGCGATCTGCTCGCGAAGGCTGGCCGGCAGAAGGCCCTTTCCGAGCGCTGAGTTCAGGGCAAGGAAGCCCTCCAGCGCCTTGGGCGCCTGGGCCATGGTGGCGAAGATGTTCGGCACGACGCCGATACCGGCGCGCACACCGTCCAGCAGGGTCTTGGCGTGGCCGGTTGCCGATGCGGGATCAACAGGTTCGATGCGAGGCATGGGAGGCTCCTTGGTCCGTGGATGAATGGTCAATCGAGGAGACAGATCTGTTTCCTTCGTTTCGATAAGTAGACAGATCTGTTTCTCCTTTCAAGCAGCCAGGCTCAATGACCCAATCAACAAACCGTGAGCGTTCCGGCCTACGCCCATGACGGGCAATGGCCATCCCTTGCCAGACGGCCAGGCACGCCCTATTTTGGATACCAATCTGTATCTCTCATGGATGGCGAAATGGTTGGGTCGGCAAGGCGCGAGCATCTGATCGATACGGCCATCGACCTGTTCGCGGAGCGTGGCTATCACGCTACCGGGATCGACACGATCCTGGAGACGTCAGGGGTGTCGAAGAAGACCCTCTACCGACACTTCCGCTCCAAGGACGAGCTGATCCTGGCGGCCTTGAAGAAATACGACGGGCGGTTCCGCAACAATTTCATGCGTCAGGTCGAGGAGCTGGCGGAAACGCCGCGCGACCGGCTTCTCGCCGTGTTCGACGTCGCGGCGGCATGGTTCGGGCAGAACGATTTCTATGGCTGCATGTATATCAACGCGGTCGGCGAGTTTTCCGACCCCGAGTCACCGATCCGCCTGGTGTGCAAGGAATTCAAGGCGCTGATGCGCCGCTATATCGAGGACCTTTGCGCCGCCCTGCCCGCCCCCGACCCGGCTGCCCTGGCCGATGAGCTGGCGCTGCTGCTGGAGGGCTCGATCGTCACGGCCCAGGTTTCGCAGACCGGTGGGCGCGCCGCCCAGATCGCCAAGACAGCCGCCGCCGCATTGATCGCTCAGTCCATGGCGGGGGCCGATACCCGTGACAGTAGGGCTTGATCGACGGCCGCCTCGAGGGTCACAGTCCATCGTCGCCCGATGCGACGCCACACAGAGTCCGACCTGGAAAGGCGCCACGCCAGCCCATGCCGATAATCACCGATAGATCGCCGATCGCCTTCTCCGCGCCGCTGCCCGATCGCGTCGATGTCGTCGTCATCGGCGCCGGTATCGCCGGGACCGCGACGGCCTATTTCCTTGCCGAGCGCGGCGTCAGTGTCCTGCTGTGCGAGAAGGGCCGCGTGGCCGGCGAGCAGTCGAGCCGCAACTGGGGCTGGGTGCGCCAGCAGGGCCGCGACTGGGCCGAACTTCCGATCATGATGGAGTCGAACCGGATCTGGCGCGGCCTGGCGGAGAAGACCGGCGAGGCCGATCTGACCTTCACCCAATCGGGCTGCCTGTATCTCGGCGAAAGCCGCGCGACTGTGGATCGGCATGAAGCCTGGTACGATTTGGCGAAGCAGCATCAGCTGGATACCAGGATGCTGTCGGCGGCCGAAATCCACTCCGCATTCCCCGGCGTCTCCGGCGCCTGGACCGGTGGCATGCTGACCGAGACCGACGGCAGGGCGGAACCGTTTGTCGCGGTGCCGGCGCTGGCCAGGGCGGCGCAAGCGTCGGGCGCAATCGTGATCGAAGACTGCGCGGTGCGAACCCTCGATATCGAGGCCGGCCGGGCCGCCGGCGTGGTAACGGAGAAAGGACGGGTGCGATGCAACCGGGTGGTTCTAGCCGGGGGCGCCTGGTCAAACCACTTCGCCGCCAATGCCGGAATAGACCTGCCGCAATTGACGGTCCGCGCGACGGTGGCGCGGACCGAGCCCGCCCGCACGGATTACGGCCCGAACATCTCCACCCCGACCCTTTCCCTGCGCCGACGGGCGGATGGCGGCTATACGGTCTCCACCGGCGATTTGGCAGAGCACTATCTCTCTCCAGCGTCGTTCCGCTATGTCGGCAAGTTCTCGAAGCTGCTGACGGCCTCGGCCAAGGACGTCCGGCTGCGCCCGGCTGCGCCGAAAGGCTACCCGGGCTCCTGGGGCATCCCGCGCCGCTGGAGCGCCGATCGGGAAAGCCCGTTCGAGCGTATGCGGGTGCTGAACCCGGCCCCGCATGCCGGCAATGTCCGCCGGATCGCCGACCGCCTGCCGGGCCGCTTTCCGGGCCTGAAGGGCGTCGGCATCGCCGAGGCCTGGGCCGGCATGATCGACGTCACCCCAGACGCCGTCCCGACGCTGGGCGAGGACGACCGCCTGAAGGGCCTCTACATGGCCACAGGCCTCAGTGGCCACGGCTTCGGCATCGGCCCCGCCATCGGCCGCATCATGGCCGACCTGCTGACCGACCGGCCCGTTGGGCACGATCTCACCCGCTTCCGCCCGGGCCGATTCTTCGACGGCAGTGCCATTGTGCCTGGTCCCTATTGAGCCGCCGTTGCCCGCTGATGTGGCAAAACAGCTTGATAGGCGCCCCGTTGGACCGGCACGGTGATCGTGACGAGACTTACGGATGATTGATGATGCGCGCGGCCGTTGTTCGAAACTTCAATGAAGACCTGTCCATCGAGGAGGTTGCCGATCCACCTTGCCCCGACAATGGCGTGGTGCTGGAGGTCGCCGCCTGTGGCGTGTGCCGGTCCGACCATCACGGCTGGTCGGGCGAACATCCGCGGGTCAGGAATGGATCGATCCTCGGTCATGAGTATTGCGGAACGGTCGTCGAGGCCGGCAGCCGGGCGAAATACGACGTCGGAGATCGGCTGATCGCGCCGTTCATCCTCGCCTGCGGCGACTGCCCGGCCTGCCGCTCGGGCGTCTCCAACACCTGCCCGGACCAGATCGCCCCGGGCTTTTCAGCGCCAGGGGCCTATGCGCAATACGTGGCGGTTCCCTTCGACCACAATCTCGTGCATCTGCCCGAGAGCCTGTCGCCCACTCTGGCGGCCGGACTCGGCTGCAGGGTCACGACGTCCTGGCACGCGCTGACCGACCGCGCAGCGGTGAAGGCCGGGGAATGGGTGGCGATCCACGGCACGGGCGGGATCGGGCTCGCCGCCGCGCTCCTGGCAAAGGCGCTCGGGGCGCAGGTGGTGGTCGTCGACATCGTGGCCGAAAAGCTTGAGAACGCCCGAGAGCTCGGCGCCGATGCGGCGGTGAACGCGAGCGAGGTGCATGCGGCCGAGGCGATCCGCGAGATCACCGGCGGCGGCGCCCAGGTCTCCATCGAGGCGCTCGGCATCGAAGCGACGACCAACGCCTCCATCGAGTGCCTTGCCCCGCTCGGACGGCATGTGCAGGTCGGCATGCCAATCGGCAAGACAGCACGCATGCAGATCAACATGAATGCCGTCTACATGAACAATCTCGCCCTGTACGGAACGCGCGGAATGCCGTCGTGGAAATACCCCTCGATACTGGGTCTCCTGGAACGTGGCGCGGTGGACCTCAGTCCATTGGTGGCGAGGGAGATCGCCCTGTCCGGGGCGAGCGCCGAGCTCAGGGCCATGAACGGCCCGACCCCGCCGGGAACTGCCGTGATCACCGATTTCGCGGGTTAGGCGCAGTACAGACAAAGGCGCGTTTTCAGACCCTGCAATCGAGCTGGAAACCAGCTTGTCAATGGAGTGCCGGTCGTGAATTCGCCGACTCTTCCCAATCGACCCTGACTGGGGCGGATTGGGCATGACTTCGCGGACGGCGGGTTGAAATGGGCACAACGCCCCCGTTTCTGTCCCCTCAATTCCGGACATACTGGAGGCCTCGCAGTCGTCAGAAGTTGACCAAATCGAGGGACATCAACGATGCGCAATCGGATTACTATCGCCTTCATCGCCAACGCCCAATCTCAGGCGCCTGGCAGCGATATGATCCATCGGTTCCGTAACTTTGGTGAGGATTTGTATCGCGAGTTCTCAATGAGCGGGCACGCGAAGATCTCAATTGATGAGATTGATTCCGCGACAGACAGGATTCAGCTATTCGTCACCGCGAAGCGCCACATTGGTGGCGTGTCTGCGTTCATCAAAAAGACGCTCGAACAGCACAATCTAGATGCTCTGGTCACTGTTACTCGCGGCTAGAGACGGAATGATCGTATGTCTCAGCATTGGAGCGACAGTCGGTCCGTGCGGCAATACTGCCGCTCGCTCACACGTCATTTGGCGTTCCATAAATTGCCGTGTAATCTGTCGCAAAATAACAAGTGCTATTGACCGGCCCCCGACCGACCCGATAGAGGCGACGGCTGATGCCGGCGATACAGTGGGTTGGGAAGTATGACGGAGCCAGTCCGGTTTACCTTGGATGGCCGCGAAGTCGAGGCCGCGCCCGATGAAACCATCTGGCAGGTCGCCACGCGTTTGGGCACCGAGATTCCGCATCTTTGCCATCGGCCCGAGCCCGGCTATCGCCCGGATGGCAATTGCCGCGCCTGCATGGTCGAGATCGAGGGCGAGCGGGTCCTCGCCGCGTCGTGTATGCGCAATCCGCGTGACGGCATGGTGGTGCATGCCGGTTCGGAGCGTGCTTTCAAGGCGCGGGAGATGGTGTTCGAGCTGTTGCTGGCCGACCAGCCGGCGCGCACCACCAGCCACGATCCGGACAGCGCGTTCTGGAATTGGGCCGACAAGATCGGTATCGGCCAATCGCGGCTGCCCGCCAGCGACGGCATCCCGGCGCCGGACGGCAGCCATCCGGCGATGGCGGTCAATTTGGATGCCTGCATCCACTGCAACCTTTGCGTCCGCGCCTGCCGCGAGGTCCAGGTCAACGACGTGATCGGCATGGCGGCGCGCGGCCATGATGCCAGTGTCGTGTTCGATTTCGCCGACCCGATGGGGCAGTCGACCTGCGTGGCCTGCGGCGAGTGCGTCCAGGCCTGCCCGACCGGCGCGCTGATGCCGGCATCGCTGCTGAACGAGGCTGGTGAGAAGGTGCACACGCCCGACCGCAGCGTCGACAGCCTGTGCCCCTATTGCGGGGTCGGCTGCCAGGTGCGGTTCCAGGTCAAGGATAATCAGATTCTCTACGTCGAGGGCCGCGACGGCCCGGCGAACAACAACCGACTCTGCGTCAAGGGCCGCTTCGGCTTCGACTATGTCACCCATCCGCACCGGCTGACCAAACCGCTGATCCGCCGCGACGACGCGCCCAAGGCGCTCGACGACACGGTCGACCCGGCCGATCCCTGGACCCATTTCCGCGAGGCGAGTTGGGAAGAGGCTCTGGATCTGGCGGCGGGCGGGCTGACCCGCATCCGCGACGCCGAGGGTCCGGGCGCCCTGGCCGGCTTCGGCTCGGCCAAGGGCTCCAACGAAGAGGCCTATCTGTTCCAGAAGCTGGTGCGCACCGGTTTCGGCACCAACAATGTCGACCACTGTACCCGGCTCTGCCACGCCTCCTCGGTGGCGGCGCTGATGGAGACCATCGGGTCGGGCGCGGTGACCGCGCCCGTCGCCGAATGCCGCAATGCGGAGGTCATCCTGGTCATCGGCGCCAACCCGACCTCCAACCATCCGGTCGCCGCCACTTTCATCAAGAACGCGGCCAAGCGCGGCGCCACCCTGATCGTCGCCGACCCCCGCGGCCAGACGCTGAGCCGGCATGCCGACCACATGCTTCAGTTCCGCCCCGGCACCGATGTGGCGCTGTTGAACGCGATCATGCATGTCATCGTGGCCGAGGATCTTGTCGACCGGCAGTACATCGCCGGATTCACCGAGAATTTCGAGGAGCTGAAGGAGACCGTCGCCGACTTCTCGCCGGAGGAGATGGCGGAGATCTGCGGCATCGACGCTGCGACAATTCGCACCGTGGCGCGGGTCTTTGCAAACGCCCGGACGGCGATGATCTTCTGGGGCATGGGGATCAGCCAGCATGTTCACGGCACCGACAACGCCCGCTGCCTGATATCTCTGGCACTGATGACAGGCCAGGTCGGGCGGCCAGGCACCGGCCTGCATCCGCTGCGCGGTCAGAACAACGTGCAGGGCGCGTCCGATTCCGGCCTCATTCCGATGGTATTACCGGATTACCAGCCGGTTGAGACGGATGCCGTCCGGGCGCGGTTCGAGGATATGTGGGGGACCAGCCTCGATCCGCATCGCGGCCTCACGGTTGTCGAGATCATGAATGCCGCCGTTGAGGGCCGTATCAAGGGCATGTACATCATGGGGGAGAACCCGGCGATGTCGGACCCGGATCTGCAGCATGCGCGGACCGGCATGGCGCGCCTTGAACATCTCGTGGTGCAGGACATTTTCCTCACCGAAACCGCCTTCCATGCCGATGTGGTCCTGCCCGCCTCCGCATTCCCGGAGAAGGACGGCACCTTCACCAATACCGACCGGCGGGTTCAGCTTGGCCGCAAGGCGCTCGATTGCCCCGGCGACGCACGGCAGGACTGGTGGATCATTCAGGAGATCGCGCGCCGAATGGGGCTCGACTGGCAATACGACCACCCGCGCGACGTGTTCGCCGAGCTGCGCCAGGCGATGCCGTCAATCACCGGCATCAGCTGGGAGAGGCTGGAGCGCGAGGACGCCGTCACCTATCCGGTCGAGGCGGAGGACCAGCCCGGAACCGAGGTCATGTTTGGCGACGGCTTCCCGACACCGAGCGGCCGCGGCAAGTTCGTTCCGGCCGAACTGGTGCCGCCGGCGGAGCAGCCGGATGACGACTATCCGATGATCCTCACCACCGGGCGCCTGCTGGAGCATTGGCATACCGGCGCCATGACCCGTCGCGCCACCCTGCTGGACGCGCTGGAACCCGAGGCGATTGCCTATCTGTCGCCCGGGGATCTGGACCGCATGAGCATCGATCCAGGTGCGACGATCCGGGTCGAAACCCGACGCGGCACGATCGAGCTCATGGCGCGTAGTGATCGGGATGTGCCGACGGGCGTAATCTTCATTCCATTCTGCTTCACCGAGGCGGCGGCCAATCTGCTGACCAATCCGCAGCTCGACCCGTTCGGCAAGATTCCGGAGTTCAAATTCTGCGCGGCGCGCGCGACCGGCGTGGTGCAGGCATGACCGGCCGCTTCGCCCATCTCGCCGCCGCGCTGACCGTACTCATTCTGGCCGGCTGCGCCGCATCGGGAACGCACCGGGTCGCGGCCGAGGCCGATATAGCCGAGCGGGCGTTGATCGCCGCCACCGAGCAGGGCCGTGTGGATGTCGTGCGATTTGCCCTGGAGCAGGGTGCGGATGTCAACGTCCGGGAACCCGAACGCGCGCGAACCTCGCTCATGCTCGCGGCCGAGCGTGGCGACCTGGCCGTCATGGCAGTGCTATTGGACGCTGGCGCGGATGTCGATGCGCGATCCGAGGACAACTGGACTGCGCTGGTTCATGCGGTGTCGCAGGGCGAGATCGACGCGATCTACCTGCTGTTGGACGCGGATGCCGACACTGAACTGAGAGAGGACCGCTACGGATTCACACCGCTGCTGATCGCCTCGCTGCTGGCCGAAACCGACGCTATTGCGGCACTGCTGAATGGCGGGGCCGACATCGAAGCCCGTGACCTGGCCCACGAAGCGCCGGCCATCGTGCTGGCGGCCGGCAGCCGCGATGACGAAGCCTTGCAGGCCGTGGCCGAACTCCTGGTCCGCGGCGCCGAGCCGAATGGCGGCCGGGATCCGGCGATCACCCCGCTGATGGCGTCGATCGGCGCCGGCAATCTGGCCGTGACAGGCCTGTTGCTCTCCGAACAGGCGGACCCGAACCGGCGCGCCGACACGGACGGCCAGACGCCGCTGGGGGTCGCGGTCGGCGACGGCCTCATCGAGGAAGTTCGATTGCTGCTGCGGTCGGGTGCCGACCCGAATGTGCGCGCGGTCCATGGCGAGACACCCCTGCTGCTGGCGACGGCCGATGGGCATATCGAGATCGCCCAGCTTCTGTTGCTGACCGGGGCGAACATCGATGCCACTGCGGAACGCGACGGCTCGACGGCACTGATCCTCGCAGCCGAGCGCGGCGACGTCCCGATGGTCGACCTGCTGCTCGCGTCAGGCGCCAACATCTATGCGACGGCCGATAGCGGCATGACCGCGAGGCTGGCGGCGGAGCGGCGGGACCATGGCGAGGTCGTGCGCCTGCTTGACGCGATTCTGCTGCAGTCCAGCACGATTATCGACGGCGTACCCGCGGACGCGCAGGAAAGCCCATAGGCGCAGGTGCCCGGGCCTCGCAGTCGCCGGCCGGCCTCAGATCGCTCCGATGCGCTCCAGCCCGGCGACCAACAGGCCCGCCAACGGTGGCAACGCCACCGAAGCCAGCATGCGCCGGGCCGCGTAGCCGCCGCCCATAACCGGCAGTTCCCAGGTCACGAACCGGTTGATCGTGAAGATCGACCAGCCGGACAGTAGGGCCACCACCTGCGGCACGCCCGATCCGGCGGTCAGCAGTGCGACAGCGATCGGGAAGGCGAGCATCGGGCCGCCCGGTATCAGGCATCCGAGAACGGACCCCAGCAGAATGCCCCAGAGTCCGGTATCCGGACCCAGAACGGCGCCGACCATGTCTTGCGGCAGCAAGGCGCCGATGAAGCCGGCGCTCATCACCGCCAGCAGAATGCGCGGCAGGTTGCGCACACCCTGCTTCAGCGCATAGTCGATCGCTTCGCGGTGCCCATGTCCGTCGCGGCGATAGGCGGCCACCAGAAAGGCCAGCGCGATGATGCCAATCACCGCTGTCGACATCGACATGCTCTCAGTCCCCCGCCGCCGGAATACGCGCCCTGACCGGCAAGCGCCGTGCGATCAGACCGGCCAGGATCGGCAGCGCGAGGCTGACCGCAAAGCGCAGCATGGCGAAATCGGCACCCATGAACGGAATTTCCCAGACCAGCATGCGGGTCATGCCAAGGAACATCCAGGCGGTCACATAGGTGACGGCGGCTCCGATATCGGCACCCGCGCCGATCATCACCGCCGCCATGGGGAACGATGTCATCGGCCCGCCCGGCGTCAGCATGCCTGCGATCCCGGCCAGGGTAAGCCCGCGAAACCCGGACCCGGCCCCGAGCCATCGTGCCACCTGCCTGCGCGGCAGCAGGACGAACAGCCCGCCCGCCAGCAACATCGCCACCGCCATGCGGGGCAGCAGGTCGAGCAGCATCCGGGCATCGGCTGCAAATGTGGCGAAGAACACCTCGGGCCCTTTCAGCCCGTAGCACAGCCCGCCGCTGACAAGGGCGATGGCCACCACCATCACCGTGCTGGTCCGGTCGGCGCGACGCTCGGATTCCGTCGTAGCCGGCTCGTTCACGGTGGACCGCAAGCGGCGGCCAAGGCACGGCAATGCCGCTCGGCGGCCTCAAGATCCTCTGGCCGGTTGGCGTTGAAGAAGGGATCGATCGGCACGACGGAAAACTCGACCTGAACGAGGCGATATCGGGCGGTCCAGACATCGACCTTGCGGATGCCCTCCTCGACCATTGCCCGGCGCAAGTCCCCGCGCAACGCAACCGGCCAGAGTCCGAAGACCGGATGCGCCCGTCCGGCCGACAATGCGCAGGCAAGTTCGGCGTCATGATCGTTCAGGGCGGTGGCCAGGCGGCCGACTAGATCCTCCGGCAGAAAGGGCGCGTCGCAGGCGAAACTGGCGAGATGGGTGCAGTCCGGCGCATGGTCGGCCGCCCAGTCGAGACCGGCCAGGACCCCGGCCAGGGGACCGGCAAACCCGTCCACGCCGTCAGCCACCACCGGTAGGTGATAGGTCGCGAACCGCCCGGCATCGCCATTGGCGTTGAGCACCATCGGTCCGACCTGCGGCCGAGCCCGGTCGATCACATGGTCGAGGATCGGCCGCCCGGCCAGCAGGCGCAGGCCTTTGTCGCCGCCGCCCATGCGCCGGGACAATCCGCCGGCGAGGATCACGCCGGCGATTGTTGACGCGTCGGGGATCGTACCAGCCTCCTGCACGTCAGACCGTCTGATCTTGCGGCTCCGCCGGACCCACCTCGCCCGCCGCCACGAGCCGGCGCAACTCCTCGTAGGGGAGATCGACGTATCCATAGTCCGGCAACGAGTCAGGCGGCATTTCGCCTGCCAAACGCTTCAGGCGCTTCAATTCAAAACCGGTGACCTCATTCTTCTCCGGCGACCCGAAGAGCAAGCCCTTGATCCGTCGCCAGAAGGCCGGCGCCGAACGCTCGCGCTCCAGCATGCGTAGGCGATTGCGCATCGAGATGAGAAATGCCTCGTCCTCCAGGCTGGCTGACAGTTGTCCATGCAGTCTGACCGCCAGTTTGTGACTTAGGGGCTCGCGCGGATCGCCGGCCTTTTCCGGCATCTCCTCCGCCCAGGACGGCTCTTCGCCCGAGCGCACGACCGTCGGCTCCCGCTTCTCGGACGACCGGAGTTTGGGGAACCTGGGCGGCCGCCGTGTGCTATGCCGCATCATCGGCCCGGCTTCCCTTGCGTTGCAGGTGGCGGCCCTCCTCCGGCACCGCCTTGGGGTCGGCGTCGAAGACGATTCGCTCCTCGCCGGCCAGGGCCAGGAACCGTTTGCCCTTGGCACGGCCGACCAGGGTCAGGCCTGCCTGGCGGGCAAGCTGGACGCCCCAGGCGGTGAAGCCGGAGCGCGAGACCAGGATCGGGATGCCCATCTGCACAGTCTTGATGACCATCTCGCTGGTCAGCCGGCCGGTGGTGTAGAAGATCTTGTCGCCCGACGGAATCTCATGCCGGTACATGTAGCCGGCGATCTTGTCGACGGCGTTGTGGCGGCCGACGTCTTCCAGGTAGACCAACGGCCGGTCCTCCTTGCACAGCACGCAGCCATGGATCGCCCCGGCGGTGAGGTACAGGCTGGGCGCGGTGTTGATCTTCTTGGCTAGCGTGTAGAGCCAGGAGGTGCGTAGCCGGGCTTCGGACGGCAATCGGGCTTGCTCGAAGCTTTCCATCACATCGCCGAACACCGTGCCCTGGGCGCATCCCGAGGTCAGGGTCTTCTTCTTCAGCTTCTCCTCGAAATCGGTCTCATGCTCGGTGCGGACGACGACGGTCTCGATGTCGTCGTCGTAATCGACCGCGATCACCCGGTCGTCCGGCCTCAGCATGTTCTGGTTCAGCAGATAGCCGACCGCCAGGTATTCGGGGTAATCGGCGATGGTCATCATGGTGACGATCTCGCGCCCGTTCAGGAACAGGGTCAGTGGCCGTTCCACGGTGACCGCGGCCTCGACCGCGCGGCCGTCCTGGTCGACCCCCTGGACCCGCTCGGTCAGCCGCGGATCCTCCGGATCGGGGCGTATCTCGAATTCCTTCATGGCATCGTCAGTGTATGCCATACGCAAGCTGGCCCAAAGAGTGCCGGCATCTGTCCGATACACCGCCCTTCAAAGTCGCCCACTGCAATAAACTTACAATTCTAATGAAATTTTTGTCGTATTTATGGAATTTTTGATAGAAATTCTCTGCAACTACGCGTAGCATAGACACTCCCTCGTATTTGCCGCTGAAACATCTTCCATGGCCGGCCAACCGATCGGATCGATCGCTGGCCGAATCCTCTCGTATCGCCGCGAGAGCGAATGTCCGCCATGAACAAAGGAGACGACCGATGGCTACAAAGACGTTTGTTGTCGATTACTACAAGGAGGCGCTTGGCCATGCACTGAGCGCAACCTGGGGCGGTGTGACCATTCAGGCCCGCGGGTACATTGTCTGCCACGGGGACAACCACCGGTTCATCATATACTTCCTGACCGAAGACAGCCCGGTGCCCGAGCCGACATTCATTCCGGCAAATCGAGTCGGTGCGATCTTCGTGCCGTTTGCCGAGAGCGGCTTCTATATCGACATGGTCCGCAATGAGCGGCCGATCTACGCCTATCTCAACAGTGCCAAGCCGCAATGGAACTACATCCGGACGGGTGCGGAACCGACCGGGGAAGAAGAGACCTGATCCAGCTTGGCCCGGAGACATCCGGGTCACGGGACCGGCGCGCCGTGGGCTAGATCGGGATGATCTGAAGTCGACTCGACTTCAGATCTGAATTCCGATCTATCCCAACGTTCTAGAGGACGATTCAGAGATGAGGTCACGTGACCTCATCTCATCGTGCTCTTGGCGCGCCGGCCTCACGCATTGTTTTGGTGCTTGTGCGCCACACGCCTCTATAATGGCGCCCGGGAAGACTTCGATACTGAAGTTACGTCAGGGACGCCATCCATGGTTTGCGCCTCAACCACCGTGCCGGCGGCACCGCTGGTCGACCCGTTCGGCCGGGCGATCACCTATCTGCGCGTCTCCGTGACGGATCGCTGCGATTTCCGCTGCGTCTACTGCATGGCTGAGGAGATGACCTTCCTCCCCAAGAAGGAGTTGCTGACGCTGGAAGAACTCGATCGGCTTTGCAGCGCCTTCATCCGACAGGGCGTGCGCAAGCTCCGCCTGACCGGTGGCGAGCCTCTGGTGCGGCGCGGCATCATGGGGCTGATTGAAAGCCTGTCGCGCCATCTCGACACCGGTGCGCTGGATGAGCTGACCCTGACCACCAATGGCAGCCAGCTCTCCAAATACGCCGACCAGCTCTACGCCTGCGGCGTGCGCCGGGTGAACGTGTCGATGGACACGCTGGATCCGGACAAGTTCCTGGAGATCACCCGCTGGGGCCGGTTCGACCGCGTGATGAACGGGCTGGAGGCGGCAAAGAGGGCCGGGCTGCAGGTCAAGATCAACGCGGTGGCGCTGAAGGGCGTCAACGACGACGAGCTGTCAGACATGGTCGCCTGGTGCGGCGCCGAGGGCCACGACTTGACCATCATCGAGGTCATGCCGATGGGCGATATCGGCGGCGAAGACCGGGTCGAGCAGTATCTGCCGCTATCGCTGGTGCGCGCACGTCTGGCGAAACACTGGACGCTGACGGAGTTGGACTATTCCTCCGGCGGCCCGGCGCGCTATGTCCGGGTCGAGGAGACCGGCCGCAAGCTCGGCTTCATCACCCCGCTGACCCATAATTTCTGTGAGAGCTGCAACCGGGTCCGGATCACCTGCACCGGCCAGCTCTACATGTGCCTGGGCCAGGACGACGACGCCGACCTGCGGGCACCGCTGCGCGCCAGCGAGGCCGACGATCTGCTCGACGACACCATCGCCGAGGCCATCGGCCGCAAACCCAAGGGCCACGACTTCATCATCGACCGCAGGAACACGGGACCGGCGGTCGCGCGGCATATGAGCGTGACCGGGGGATAATCCCTCCACTCACCAACGGGTTTTGTGCAGCGGCGCCTTACATTTCCGCTCTGACGGGTGTTCCGGACGATCAGGCAGCGGCGGCGCACGTCGTGGATTAGCCAAGAGCGGCTTACGGCTAACGGTCCCGCAATGATATCTGTACTTGCCACACAGAGCGGCGCGTGGGCGCCCAGCAAACCGAATCCTCACGCGGTCAGCGAAATCCCGGACAGAGCCTCGTAGAGCAGCAGCAATACCGAGAAACCCGCCACCCCGGCGGAAAAGTGAAAGTAACTTCTGCCGCCGGCAACGGCCGGCAGCTCGTAGACAAAGGCGACGATCAGAATTGCGCCGGCGACAAAGGAAAAGGTCAGCGCGAAGACGAAATCCGAGATGCTGGTGACCCCGCCCAAAAGCCATCCCGCCAGCGTCGCGCCAGCGAACAGGTAACGCAGGGAGCTGTCGTAGAGCCGCGCCATCCTGTGCCGCAGCGTGTGGCCGACCCCAGCCATGTGGATCGCCATGGCACAGGCGAAGACGATGACCGGTTCGTAGCGGTGGTCAGGCTGCTCGCCGATGAGAAAGCCGATCAGCGCGCCATAAACGGCGAGCGGCAGTATCCGAAGATAGAGTAGCGAGCGGCCCTGGCGCTCCTCGTCGCTCATGGCCTCCTGCTCGTCGGATGCGCTGTTGATCTTCGCCAGACCTAGGAAAAGGGTAAAGCCGATCAGAGCCAGCAGGTAGGCGTGGTTCTGCAGAAAGAGCGTGAGGCCCGCACCCTCGCCAATCTCAAGGTCCTGCTGCTTCTTCGAGAGATGGGGAAGGATGTCCAGGAAGACGTATGACATGGCGACGCCGGGGGCCATGCTTCGCCAGGGCTCGCGCTCCAGGAAATGCATCCGCCCGGCAAAGAGTTGGACCAGCATGACGAGGATTACGGCGGCGAGGGAGAGGATGGTCATGGTCTTGGCGCCGACTTCGCTGGAAAGGCCCGGCGTGCCCGGAGGCGGAGCTTAGCAGCAGAGCGCGCGCTGGCGACAGAGTGCTGTGGACCAGGAGGCTTCAATCGCGCAGTAGCTGCAACCGACCGAGTGGATTGGCGCCAGCTCTACAGGTTGAAACAAAGGGCACTGTCTTGCCGAGGCCGGAGGCGTTACCGACTAATAATACGCGTTCAGAATCAGGATCATATCGACGGTTGAGCCATCCGTCGCGAGAGGGTAATAGACGCGCTCGCTGTCAATGAAGCCCCTGTTCGGATGGGGCATCTGGAAGCGGTCGTAAACCGGCCGCCCGGTCTCCACCACCATGGTCATGTTGCTGTTGATCCGGTCGACGAAGCCCGGAATGACCGCGTCTTCGACAAAGAGTCCCGTGACGTCCCGGCCGGCGGCCTCGGTCTGCATGGTGCCATGCAGCCTGAATCGGAATCTCAGCCTCTCGTTTCGGTGCACTTCGACGAGATTCAGGTATCCAAGATACTGCGGCACATCCAGGGGATCGAAATGCTGCCGGCCCGGCAATTGTCTGGCCGGTGCCTTTGAGGCCAGGAAATCGAACAGGTCACCATAGATCGGATCAAGGGCGTCGAAATCCGACCTTGCGCGCAAGACACGCCCTCTGGCCGCTTCTGCAATCTCGACGATTCTAGGCATTGAGCCTGCTCCCGGCAATCGCCGGAGGAGCGATTCGAAACCGCACCACCAACAGCATTGTCCTCCTTTTATTGCCGGACGACAATTCACTCATGTGTCGCACCCAGACCATTACGCCTTTAGGTCCGGTGCCAGCGCTTTTTTTGTTCCGCTATCGCGGTTTACTTATAAGGTTGGGACCAGTTCCTGGTGCGATTGCTGAACTGGTATCCGCCGCAGATCCACCAGGTATGAACTCCGCCTACTCGATCGTGATCTGATGCGCATAGCTGTGGCCGTCGCTGACCGTGAGCTGCCGGTAGCCGAGCAGCTTGAGCAGGTCGAGGAATGTGTAGGTGTCCTCGACCCGGTTCTGGATGAAGACCTCGGTCGACCGGGCCACGGCGGTCATCTGCGCCAGCATGCCGCGCGCCTGATAGAGGCTCGAAATCGCGTCGCGGTTCAGCGCCACGATGATCATCTTCTCGGCCTCGGCCCCCTTGGTGAAGATCGCGAGTTCCGGCGGGTAATCCTGCCCCATCTGTTGCCGGGTCAGACCGACGATGAATCCGATTCGGCGGGCGCGGTCGCTGTCCGGCAGGGTCGCCGAGCGCGCCGTATAGGTCTCGCGGCTGGTCACGACCGGATAGTAATAGCCCTCATGCCGATCGGCGGCGGCGGCCGACGATAGGGGCAGGACGCCGGCGCTCAGCGTGGCCAGAAGCATCAGTACCGAAAGGCGCATTTCGGGTTCCTCATTGATTGACTGCGCGCAACACTGGCCGAGCCGCCGAGGCGGTGCAAGGATTGGGCGCGTTCAGCTTATTCACTACTGTCGACGTCCATTAGGCCGAAGTCGACATCGCGCATTGTCATGGCAGGTGAACCGCGTCGGCCGGCCTGATACAGTCGCACCGCCATGAAGACCGACACCCCCGACCCGGCGCGCCAGAGCGGCGCCAAGCCGGACGCCCAGGCGATCGGATTCGTCGCCGCGGACACCGACGAAGCCCGCGAAGTCCGCGACCGGCTGGTCGCGCGCTATGGCCAGATACCAATGGACCGCGCCGACGTGCTGGTTGCGCTCGGCGGCGACGGTCTGATGCTGGAGACCCTGCACCGGTCGCTCGAGCGCCGGATTCCGATCTTCGGCATGAATTGCGGCTCGGTCGGATTCCTGCTGAACGAGTATCGCGAGGACGAATTGGTCAGCCGGATTGCCGCCGCACAGCGGGTCATCCTGCACCCCTTGCGCATGACCGCGGTCACCGTGAACAAGGAAAAGCACCAGGCACTGGCGATCAACGAAGTGGCGCTGCTGCGCGAGACCCGGCAGGCGGCCAAGCTTGCGATCAGCATCGACGGGGTGAAGCGCCTCGCCGAACTGATCTGCGACGGCATCCTGGTGTCCACGCCGGCCGGCAGCACGGCCTACAACCTCTCCGCCCATGGGCCGATCATTCCGCTGGGCGCCGGCGTGCTCGCACTGACGCCGATCAGCGCCTTCAGGCCGCGACGCTGGCGCGGCGCCCTGCTGCCGCACAAGGCGAAGTTCCGCTTCGACGTGCGCGAACCCAAGAAGCGCCCGGTCAGCGCTGTCGCCGACTATACGGAAGTCCGCGACGTCGCCCGGGTGGAGGTCTGCGAGGACCGCGACGTCGAACTGCACCTCCTGTTCGATCCGGAACACAACCTGGAAGAACGGGTGCTCAAGGAGCAGTTCGAGACCTAAACCGCGGATCCCACATAGGCCGCTATGTCCTCGGCGATCGTGTTGAGATCGGCGCGCAGCTTCTCAAAACCGTCATGGCGCCGTCGGGTCGACTCGTCCATGTAGAGTGCCCGGTTGATCTCGACCTGAAGGCTGTGAATGCCGGCAGCCGGGTCGCCATAGCAGCACAGGATATGGGCGCCGGCGTAAGGATCGTTGACCGCGACCGAGTAGCCACATTCCGCAAAGGCCGTGACGACCAGTCGGGTGAATTCGGGTCGGCAACTGATACCGTGCAGGTCGCCGATCACGATGTCGGGGCGCTGCGCCGGCCCATCCGGCGTCGTGGCGTTGCCGACCGACTTCATCGAGTGGCAATTGACGTGAAAGACGGCTCCGAACCGGCGCTTCATCGCGGCGAGCGTCTGTTTCAGATGCGCGTGATAGGGCCAATATCGATCGTCGAGCCGGGACCGGATCTCGTCGACCGCCAGCAGGCGGTCGTAGACCGCCTCGCCGGGACCGACCAGCCGGCGAATCAGGCCGATGCCGCGCTCACTGCGTGCACTTGGATTCAGTGCCACCGGCCAGGGCCCGTCCAGCATGTCGGGGTCGATGTCGTCCGCCGCCCGGTTCACATCTATGAAGGCGCGGGGGAAATCGGCCGCGATCAGCGTCGCTCCCCGCTCCGCGACACCCGCGAACAACTCATCGACGTAAGAGTCCTCGGCCTGACGGAGAATCTCAAGCGGCAGCACCGTCCCAAAACCATCGGGGAGCGCGCTGCCACTATGCGGCGAGTCGAACACCAGCGGCAGCGGTTCTGCTGCGAACAGCGTCCGGTGCACGCCGGCCAAAGCCAGGATACCAGTCGTCATTGCTCGTTCAGATGGCAGGCAGAGAACCGGCCCGGCGCGATCTCCTTCAGCGCCGGCGCCTCTTCGGCACAGCGCGGCATGGCGTGCGGGCAGCGCGGGTGGAAGTGACAGCCCGGCGGTGGCGCCAGGGGCGACGGGATCTCGCCCTTGATCGGCAGGAAATGACGGCGAGTGGTGTCCAGCCGGGGTATTTCGGCCAACAGGGCCTGGGTATAGGGATGATTGGGCTCGGCGAAGAGCTCGTCGGTCGGGGCCTGCTCAACCACCCGGCCGAGATACATGATAACCACCCGGTCGCTGAGGTGCTCGACGACGCCCAGATCGTGGCTGATGAACAAATAGGTCAGGCCGAGTTCTTCGCGCAGCGCCATGAACAGGTTCAGCACCTGGGCCTGGATCGATACGTCCAGCGCAGCCACCGCCTCGTCGCAGACCAGGAATTCCGGTTCCACCGCCAGCGCCCTGGCGATGCCCAGACGCTGCCGCTGGCCGCCGGAGAATTGATGCGGATAGCGGCGCTTGTAGGCCGGGTCGAGCCCGACCTGGCGCATCAGCCGGTCGAGAAACTCCGCCAGCCCGGCGCGCGTGACCAGCCCATGGACCTGCGGCGCCTCGCCGATGATCTCGGCGACCCTCAGACGCGGGTTCAATGACGACATCGGATCCTGAAAGATCATCTGGATCGCCAGCATGGCGCGGCGCCGCTCAACCCCGGCCAGCCCGGCGACGTCCTGGCCATGGAACAGCACCCGCCCCTCGGTGGCGCCGTGAATGCCGGCGACGACCCGGCCAAGTGTCGACTTGCCGCAGCCGCTTTCGCCGACCAGCCCCACCACCTCGCCCTTGGCAACGGTCAGATCGACGGAATCCACCGCGTGGACGACTTCTTCCCGGAGGCGGGCGCCGATCACGTTGGCCACCTTGGCGGCGGCGTCGAGATGCTTCACGAAGCGCTTGCTGACACCCTGCAATTCGATGATCGGCACGGTCACGATGCCGGCTCCAGGGCGACGGGGTGATAGCAGCGCAAGGAGCGGCCGGGGGCCGGTTCGGAGATCGGCGGCTCGGCAGCGCACGCATCGCCGGCCCGGTCACAGCGTGGACGGAACGCGCAGCCGGCCGGCATCTCACTTGGCGTCGGCGCCATGCCCCGGATCTGCGCCAGTGGCCGGCCACGCGGATTGCGCGACGGGACCGAGCCGATCAGACCGTGGGTGTAGGGGTGGACCGGCCGATCGATGACGTCGGCGACACTGCCGCTCTCCACCACCCGGCCGGCGTACATGACGCAGACCCGGTCGGCGAGCCCGGCGATTACGCTGAGATCATGGGTTATCCAGATCATCGCCGTGTCCTGCTCACGCACCAGTCGCTGGATCTCGTAGAGGATCTGCGCCTGGATGGTGACGTCGAGCGCCGTGGTCGGTTCGTCGGCGATGATCAGATCCGGATGGTGCAGCAGGGCGATGGCGATCGCGACCCGCTGCCGCATGCCGCCGGAAAACTGGTGCGGATAGGCTTTCAGGCGCTCATCCGGCGACGGTATTCCGACCATGCCGAGCGCGTCGCGGGCCCGTTGCCGGGCGGCATCGTCGCCGACGCTCTCATGGGCGGTGATCGCCTCGACCATCTGGGTGTCAATCCTGAGAACCGGGTTCAGGGTCATCATCGGGTCCTGGAAGATCATGGCGATGCGCCGGCCCCGCAACGCGCGCATCTCGGCTTCCGGCAGACCGACCAGATCGCGGCCGCCAAAATCGATCGATCCGGACACGACCCGGCCCGGCGGGTCGACCAGCCCCATGATCGAAAAGCCGGTGACGGACTTGCCCGACCCGGATTCGCCGACGATGCCCAGGATCTGGCCGCGATCGACCTGGAACGAAACGTCGTCGACCGATTTCACCACCCCGGCCTTGGTGAAGAAATGGGTGTGCAAGCCGGCGACGCGGATCACCTCGTCGCTCATCGCCTAAGCCTCGGATTGAGGATGTCGCGCAGTTGGTCGCCGACCAGATTGATGGCGATGATGGTGATCAGCAATGCAACCCCGGGGAAGAAGCTGATCCAATAGCGGCCGGACAGGAGGAAATCGAAACCGTTGGAGATCAGCAGGCCGAGCGACGGCTTGGTCACCGGCAGGCCGATGCCCAGGAAACTCAGCGTCGCCTCCAGCGCGATGGCGCTGGCCACCTGCACCGTCCCGACCACGATGACCGGCGGCAGGCAGTTGGGCAGCAGATGGCGGAAGATGATGCGCGGCGTCGACAGCGCCAGGCATTGCGCCGCCTCGATATATTCCTTGCGGCGTTCGACCAGGGCCGCGGCCCGCGCGGTACGGGCGTAGTACGCCCATTGCACGATGATCAGCGCCAGGATCACCTTGTCGACCCCGCGCCCCAGAACCGCCAGCAGGATCAGCGCCACCAGGATCGCCGGAAAGCTGAGTTGCAGATCGACAAGCCGCATGATCAGGGTCTCGGCCCGGCCGCCCACATAGGCGGCGATCAGGCCGGCCGACGTGCCGATCACCAGCGCGAAGAAGCCGCTCATGATCCCGACGCTGAGGCTGGTGCGCAGGCCGTACATGATCGCGCTCAGCATGTCTCGACCCTGGCCGTCGGTGCCCAGCCAATAGGTCATCTCGCCGGACCAATGCTCCGCACCCGGAGCCAGCTTGCTGTCGAGGATGTCGATCTGGGTCAGGTCGTAGGGATCCTGCGGCGCGATCAAGGGCGCGAACACCGCCAGCACGACGATCGATAGCAGGACGACCAGCCCGGCCACAGCCAGCTTGCTCTCGACGAAATCCGAGGCGACGCGACGGAACGGGGATTCCGCCCTGGCGGAGATCGTGGCGGGCGCGACGATGTCCGCGGGATCGGCAAGCTCGGTCATGACCGGGCGTCCGAAAGCCGCACCCGCGGATCGACCAGTGAGTAGATGATGTCCACCACAAGATTGATGACGATGAACATCAGCACGATCACGATCAGGTAGGCGACGATCACCGGCCGGTCGAGCACGAAGATCGAGTCGATGATCAGCTTGCCCACGCCAGGCCAGGCGAACACCGTCTCGGTCACCACGGCGAAGGCGATCAGCGTGCCGATCTCCAGCCCGACGACGGTCACCAGCGGGATCAGGATGTTCTTGAAGACATGGACGAAGACAACCCGGCGTTGGGTCAGCCCCTTGGCGCGGGCGAATTTCACATAGTCCTGAACCAGCGCCTCGCGCATTCCAGCCCGGGTCAGGCGGATGATCAGCGACATGTTGGTCAGCGACAGGTTGATGGCCGGCAGGATCAGATGTGACAGCCCGTCCAGGGTCCAGACACTTGAGGTTATGCCGAGCACGGTCGCCTCGTCGCCGCGACGCCCGGATGGGAGCCAGTGCAGCATCACCGCGAACACCATGATCAGCATCAGGCCCTGCCAGAAGTTCGGCAGGCTGAACCCGAATATAGAACCGGCCATAATGCTGCGGCCGCTCAGGGAATTGGGCTTCAGGCCGGCCCACATGCCCAGCGGGACTCCGAAGATGACGGAAAGCAGGGTCGCCGTCAGGGCAAGCTCCAACGTCGCCGGCAAGCGCTCGAATATCAGCCGGATCGCCGGCTCGTTGAACACGAAGGATCGCCCAAGATCACCTTGCAGCACGTTGCCGAGAAATGTCACGTACTGGGCCCACATGGGCTTGTCGAGGCCAAGCGCGGCGATGGCGCGGTCACGCTCGAACTGATCGGCGTCTGGCGAGATCAGGATGTCGACCGGATTGCCGATGGCGTAGACGCCGGCAAAAACGATGATCGACATCACGCACAGCACCACGATGCTCTGCATGAGCCGCCGCACCAGGAAGACGGTCATCAGACCCCCGGAAACAGTTGGCGGGCCGGGATACTCCTGTCCCGGCCCGCCATCGACTCAGTGTTACTCGACCGGCACCACGCCCATGGCCATGGTGTATTCGTCGGTCCGGGCGTCGTAGCGGATGCCCGGCCGCGTGCCCCAGGTGTTGACCTGGAAGTGCAGCGGGATCAGCCCGACATCAGCCATCGCAAGCTCGGTCGCCCCTGCCAGAAGCTCCTGGCGCCGGGCATCGTCCACCGTCGCAAGCGCCTCGATCACCATGGCGTCAACCTCCGGATTGGAGTAGCGGCCGCGGTTCGATGCGCCGAAGCCGCGGTCCTTGTCGTTGGTGACCAGCAGCGACTTCAGCGGCGACGAGGCCTCGCCGGTGCCCGAACCCCAGCCGACCAGCATCAGGCTGAACTCCAGTGCGGAGGCACGGCCGAAATAGGTCGAGCGCGGCATGGTGTCGACTTCGGTCTCTATGCCGACGCGGCTCAACATCTGCGCTATCGCCTGGGCGATCTGGGCGTCGTTGATGTAACGATCGTTCGGCCCGTGGATGGTGAGCTTGAAGCCGTCGCCGTATCCGGCCTCGGCCAGCAATGCCCGTGCGCCGTCAGCGTCGAAATCGACCACGTCGAGCTTGTCGCTAACGCCGAAGAAACCTTCCGGCAGGAGCTGTCCGGCCGGGATGGCGACGCCGTCCATCACCCGGTCGACGATCGCCGGGCGGTTGATCGCCATGGAAACCGCCTGCCGCACCCGCAGATCGCGGAACGGGTTGGCGATCTCGCTGCCGTCCTTGGCCGTGACCATCGGCGTGACCTCACGGTCGCTGTCGATGTGCAGGTAGATCACCCGATTGGAAATACCCTGCGACAGGCTGACGTCGTCGTTGTTCTGCAGACCGGGAATGTCGGTGGTCGGAACGCCCTCGATCATGTCGACATCGCCGGCCAGCAAGGCCGCGACCCGGGCAGGACCGCTGCTGATCGCCTGCAAGGAGACGTTTTCCCAATGCGGCTTGTCGCCCCAGTAATCGTCGTTGCGCGTCAGTTCGATGCGGTCGCCCGGGGTGTAGCTGACGAACTTGTAGGGTCCAGTGCCGATGGCCGCCGTCCCCGCATTGTAGTCCTCGGTCGCCGCGCCCTCGCCGGCCTCGCGGCTGATGATGGCGATGGTGCTGAGATCGTTCGGCATCAGCGGATAGGGCGCTGCTGTGCGGAACTGGATCGTGTAGTCGTCGACCACGGTGACTTCAGTGATCTGCTTGGTATACGTGCCCATGCTGGACGGGCTGTTCGGCACGTTCGGCGCCCGCTCGATCGAGAACGCCACGTCATCGGCTGTGAACGGCGAGCCGTCATGGAAGGCGACGCCCTGGCGCAGCTTGAACTCCCACACCGTCGGGTCGTCGGTGACGGCCCATGACTCCGCCAGACCCGGCGACAGCTCCTGTTTCGGGCCCTGGTTGATGAGCCGGTCGAACATGTGTCGACTGACCTGATGGTTCGGGCCCAGGTTGTGGAAATGCGGATCGATCGACGTGGCCTCGGAGGCCAGCGCGATCGTCAGATCCTCGGCACTGGCCGGGGTCGCCGCGAATGCGAGGGTCGCGGCGACCGCCGTTGCCTTGAGGGTCGTCTTGAGAATGGGTTTGCCCATTTGTACATGTCTCCCTGTTCATTGGCCGGGCCGGCAGGTTCGGTTGAAACCACGAAATCAGCGCCGATCCGGAGTTACGGCATTTAATCACGAGCGATGCCATCACGGAACGACTTTGCTGCCAAACACGGCACGCGCGGCAGCCGCCCCTGGAACAGATGCTACCGCTTGCGCCATAATGCCGGGCCACCGTTGGCGTCCCCAACCATCCAGGACAACTCCTTGGGGCACCCCGCACCCACCAGCCTCGACATGATCCGCCGGCTCGTCGCTTTCCCGACGGTCAGCCGCGACAGCAATCTGGCACTCATCGATTTTGTCGCCGATTACCTGTCCGGACATGGCATCGAGTGCCAGCTGACCTTCGACGACGATCGCCGCAAGGCAAACCTCTACGCGACATTGGGGCCGCGGGACCGGCCGGGCATCTGCCTGTCAGGTCACACCGACGTGGTGCCGACCGACGGCCAGGACTGGCACAGCGATCCATTCCAGGTGAAGCGCAAGGACGGCCGGCTGTACGGGCGTGGAACCTGCGACATGAAGGGCTTTCTGGCGGCGGTTCTGGCGTTGGTGCCGGAATTCCTGGCACGGCGGCTGGAAACGCCGGTTCACCTCGCCCTGTCCTATGACGAGGAAGTCGGCTGCATCGGTGTGCGCCGTCTGATCCGGGCGCTCGACGATCTGCCGGTCCGGCCGAAGCTGTGCATCGTCGGGGAGCCCACCGGGATGAAGCCGGTGATCGGGCACAAGGGAAAACTGGCGATGCGCTGTCACGTGCGCGGGCTGGAATGCCATTCCTCGCTGGCACCGGCCGGCGTCAATGCGGTCGAATATGCCGCTGAACTGATCGTCTTCCTGCGTGCCCTGGCCCAGTCGCGGCGGCGCAACGGCCCGTTTGACGAGGCCTTCGACCCGCCCTTCACGACCATCCATACCGGAACCGTGCAAGGCGGCACGGCACTCAACATCGTGCCCAGGGATTGCAGTTTCGAGTTCGAGTTCCGCAACCTGCCCACCGACGACCCGGCCGCGCTGATGGCCGAGGTCACCAGGTATGCCAACTTTACGCTGTTGCCGGCCATGCGCGAGATCAGCCCGGAAGCGGGCATCGAATTCGAGCAGATCACGTCGTTCCCCGGCCTGCTGATCGCCGAGACCGACCCGGCAACCGAGCTGGTCAAATCCCTGTCCGGCGCCAATGATACCGGCAAGGTCAGCTTTGGCACCGAGGCCGGCCGGTTCCAGGCGGCCGGCATTCCGGCCGTGGTATGCGGCCCCGGCGCGATCGACCAGGCGCACAAGCCCGACGAGTATGTGAGCGTCGAGCAGATCGTCCGGTGCGAGGCCTTTCTGCGCCGCTTGATTGAGAGAGTGTCAGCACCGTGAACGAGAAGACCAGCGACAAGCCGCCCGCCTATCCGATCGAGTTGACCGCGCCGGACATCGAACCCTATCGCAGCGGCAATACCGGGATCGACTATTACACCTCATTCCGCTCGGACAAGGACGGTCCGCATGTCCTGATCAACGCGATCACCCACGGCAACGAGCTCTGCGGCGCGATTGCGCTCGACTATCTGTTCCGCAACGATGTCCGGCCGTTGTGCGGGACGCTGACACTGGGCTTCGCCAATATCGCCGCCTATCGGGCCTTCGATCCCGCCGATCCGACCCAGTCGCGCTTTGTCGACGAGGATCTGAATCGGGTGTGGGACGAGGCGACGTTGTTGGGTACGCGGCAGTCGGTGGAACTAACGCGGGCGCGGAGGATCCGCTCGCTGATCGACTCGGTCGACTTGCTGTTCGACATCCACTCCATGCAGCATAAGACCGAGCCGCTGATGCTGGCGGGCCCGCTGCAGAAGGGCCGGGCCCTGGCAATGGCGATCGGCCATCCGGAATACGTGGTCTGCGATTCCGGCCATGCCGCCGGACGACGCCTTCGCGACTATGGCGGCTTCGGCAATGAAGCCGATCCTCGCAACGCCCTGTTGATCGAATGCGGCCAGCATTGGGAGAAACGATCGGCCGATGTGGCGATGGAGAGCACGATGCGGTTCCTGCTGCATTTCGGCATGATCGACCGTGCCCTCGCGGAACCGCACATCACCGCAGATCTTCCGCCGCAGAAGGTGGTCGAAGTGACCGAGGCGGTCACCATCGCCACGGACAGTTTTGCATTCGCGGAAGACTACCGTGGCCTGGAGGTGCTGCCAAAGGCCGGGACGCAGATCGCCAACGACGGCGAGACGCCGATCCTCACCCCCTATGACAATTGCGTGCTGATCATGCCGTCGCGGCGCCTGCGAATGGGTCAGACCGCGGTCCGTCTCGGGCGTCTGGTCGACTGACGGCAGCTGGCATGCCGCGGGACGGCGATCGCTCGCCCACGAATCTGCTGGCGTCGATCCGCGACACCGACTATCGGGCGCTGGCCCAGGCGCTCGTGCTCGGCACCATCGGCGGCGCGATTTTCAATGCTCTGAACCTTCCGCTTCCCTGGATGCTCGGCGCGATGCTGTTCACCAGTTCGGCGGCCATCGCCGGTGCCAGCATCGCCGTGCCCATGGGTCTGCGCAATACCATGGTGGTGATCCTGGGCGTCATGCTGGGCAGCGCATTCGACCCGAGCATCCTGTCCAATATCGGCCGCTGGGCCGTCAGCCTTGCCGGCCTGGCGGTCTATATCCTGGTGTGCATCGCACTGGGCATTGTGTACCTGCGGCTGATTGCCCGCTACGACCCGATCACAGCTTTCTTCACCGCGACGCCCGGCGGCTTCAACGAGATGGTCCTGATCGGCGGCGCCATGGGCGCCGACGATCGCACCATCGCCATGAGCCACAGTGCCCGGGTCATGCTGGTGGTGTTCACCATCCCATTGCTGTTCCAGGCATTCGGCGGGCTGGACCCGGCGGCCCGTGCCGCACTCGACGCCACCGAAATCGACATGGACCTGCGCGATTGGGCACTTCTGACCGGCTGCATCATCGGTGCGCCCATCGCCCGCCTGCTGAAGCTCCCGGCGGCGATGCTGCTGGGTCCCATGGTGCTCAGCGCCGCCCTGCATCTGATTGGAGCGACCGACGCCAAGCCGCCCTTCGTGCTGGTCGCCGCAGCCCAGGTGATCGTCGGTTCGTCAGTCGGCAGCCGTTTCTCAGGCGTCGGGATCCGCGAGATCGCCCGAGCCGGATTGATGGCGGTCGGCCTGACGGCGTTGTTGCTTACAATGACAGTCTTCTTTGCCCTGACGCTCAACGCGATCACCGGGATCGGCCTCCGCGATCTGATCCTCGCCTATTCGCCCGGCGGCCTCGCGGAGATGAGTCTTGTGGCCCTGGCGCTGGGCGGCGACGCCGCCTTCGTGTCGACCCATCACATCGTACGGATCGTCCTGGTGGTGGTCTTCGCGCCGCTGCTGTTCGGCCTGACCCGCCGGTTCGGCCGCGCGACGCCCCCGGACGAATGACTCCGCCGGCGAATCATCCTGACGGTCTGGCCATGCGGGGATGAAGGCCACTCGGTACGTTGGACAGCAGGCTTGACCCCAACAGAACGGAGTGGCTTGTTGCGGCGATCCGCCAGCTATTGGCAATAAGGAGGCCCAGCCATGCCGTTCGGACCCTTCGAGATCGCCGTCGTCGCGTTTTTTGTCCTGGCGATGATCCTGGCGCTGAGAACCGTCAAGACCATCCCGCAGGGCCGCGAATGGACTGTGGAGCGCTTCGGCCGCTATGTCCGCACCTTGAAGCCGGGCCTGCGGTTCATCAATCCGGTCTTCGACCGCATCGGCGCCAAGATGAACATGATGGAGTCGGTTCTGGATGTGCCGAGCCAGGAGGTGATCACCAAGGACAACGCCATGGTGACCGTCGACGGTATCGTCTTCTTCCAGGTCCTCGACGCCGCCAAGGCCGCCTATGAGGTGAACCAGCTTGAGCGGGCGACTCTGAACCTGACGATGACCAACATCCGCAGCGTCATGGGCTCGATGGACCTGGACGAATTGCTGTCGAACCGCGAGTCGATCAACCACAAACTCCTGCTGGTGGTCGACGAGGCGACCAATGCCTGGGGCGTGAAGGTCACTCGTATCGAGATCCGCGACATCACGCCGCCGCGCGACCTGGTCGACTCCATGGCCCGCCAGATGAAGGCCGAGCGCGAGCGCCGCGCCACCATCCTGGAGGCCGAGGGCGACCGGCAGGCGGAGATCCTGCGCGCCGAGGGCCTGAAGCAGGCTGCGATCCTGCAGGCCGAAGGCCGGCGCGAGGCGGCCTACCGGGATGCCGAGGCACGCGAGCGCGAGGCGGAGGCCGAGGCCAAGGCGACCAAGGACGTGTCGGCCGCCATCGCCGGCGGCGACGCCAAGGCGATCAACTATTTCGTGGCGCAGAAATATGTCGAGGCGCTGCAGGGCATCGGCTCGGCCCCGAACCAGAAGGTGCTGTTCCTGCCGCTTGAGGCGACAAGCGTGATCGGCGCTCTGGGCGGCATTGCCGAGATCGCCCGCGATACCTTCGGTCCAGGGCCGGCCGGCCCCAATGGCGGCGCCCGGCCGGCCCGGCAACCCCAGGCCGGCGCCGGAGACCAATCCGCAAGGCGGCCCGTGGCAGTCATGATCGAGAATTTCGTCATCGAGTTCTGGTACTGGTGGGTCGCTGCGGCGGTCTTCATGGCGCTGGAGATCCTGATCCCCGGCATCTTCTTCCTTTGGCTCGGGATCGCCGCCGGTATCGTCGGAATCATCGCCCTGATCGTGCCGAGCATGACCTGGCCCTATCAGATTACGATCTTCGCAGTTCTGTCGGTCGCCGCGGTGCTGTTTGCCCGGGCCTACATCAAGAAGCGCCCGGTCGAATCGGATCAACCGGCGCTGAACCGCCGAGGTGAGCAATATATCGGCCGGGTGCTTACACTGAGCGATCCGATCGAGGACGGTCGGGGTCGCGCCAAGATCGGCGACAGCGCATGGTCGGTGGAAGGCGAGGATCTGCCGGCCGGCGCCAAGGTCAAAGTCGTTGGCGTGGACGGCATCGTGCTGCAGGTCGAGAAGGCGCCTTAATCGAATATTAGGCAAGAATTCTACACTCTGCGCCCCGTCGATTGCGTGGCCGGCCGGTTGCCGGGTCGTCGCACGGCAGCCGCGGAGACCGATATGATTCTTCAGAGCGCCTGGATCCTGGCGCTTTTGCTTGTACTGGCGGGGCAAGGCCTTCCGGGCGGCTCGCTCCCATGGACCGGCGGAGCCATTGTGCTTTTCGCCGCCGCGGCCTTTGTCGTCCCGCATGCCTCATGGCCCTATCTGGGTGCACTTCTGCTCCTCATCGCCGCCGCCAATCAGATCCGGCTGAGATATCGTGCTGCTGTATCGGGTGGGGGCCGCCGCGCGCAGGAAACCGAAGAGGTCACCGTGCAGACCTCCTCAGGACCGCATGTGGGCAGCACCGCAACGGTGAGCAGGGCGATCAGGGGCGGATTCGGCATGGTGATGATCGGGGATCAACCCTGGCAGGTCTGCAGCGACCAAGACATCCCGGAAGGCCGGACGGTATACGTGCTCGGCAATGAGGGCAGCTATCTGACGGTGCAACGGGTCGACTGATCCTGCGGATCGAATTCTGTCGCCGCTACAGTTCCAGTGTGCTGCCCGGCTCTTCCGGCTGGTGGTGCCATCGCTCCGGCCGACGCGGCAGGCGGCGTATGATGATGTCGCCGTCCTCATTCATCTCCGGCAGCGCATAGCGCGGCAAATCCTCCAGCGCGCCTTCCAGGCGGTTGCGCAGACGTTCCAGCTCGCGTTCGATCAGTTGCTCGAGATCCTGATGCAGACGGCTGGGTGCTGACGGTTCGTCGCTGCCCACGGTCATCAACTCAACCCCCGAACCGGGCGTCGCCATCAACAGCGCGGCGGCAAGAGCAATTGGCCCGAGAACGCGCTTCGAGCGGTCTGGCAATCCAGGCATGAGTACTCTCCCCTGCCGTCCGAAGGGCCTTGAGTCACCATCGCCACGCTCAAGGCGTCTTCCGGCCATGGCCTTAGGCGGTGTCTTCGGACAGCGTGACCGTGAGGCCGGATAGGGCGTCAGTATACTCGATCTGGCAGGAAAGGCGGGAATTGCTCTCGACCGTGGCCGCGAGGTCGAGAGTGTCCTCTTCGTCCACATCGCGTGCGGGCAGTCGAGCCACCCAATCCGGATGCACGTAGACATGGCAGGTGGCGCACGCACAACACCCGCCGCACTCGGCCCGGATCGGTAAATCGGCGTCGCGGATCATCTCCATGACTTTCCAGCCCGGACGGCCTGCGATCCGGTGTTCCCGACCATCATGGTCGACCACGACAATGTGACTCATCCCTGCTCCTGTCGACGAACTGCAAACGGAGAGGGTTATTAGCGGATCGAGAAAGCGTTGTCCGCGCCAAAATTGGCCGATGCCGACCAATCGGGCGCGGCCGCGCCCGCCCGATGAATTGGCGGACCGGGCGGGCGCCCCGCCTGCGGCGGGTATGGCGGCCCCCCTTGGCCGGGGCCGCCGGCGTCAGATCATGACATCAGCCAGTATGCCGGCCAGACCAGTGACCAGGCGACGTTCTCCATCACCAGCGACGTGCAATAACTCATGTGATAGCAGCGGTCGAAGGCATCAGGCGCCGCCGACATGAACGTCACGAACAAACCGGAGATATAGACGATCGAGAGGGATCCCCATGGCAAACCGTGCATTTCGTCCCGCCCCTCTTATGATGAAATTCTCGGAAACCAATATAGAGTTCATTAACAACACTGTAAAGTTAAATGAAATTACGAATTATCGAAAACTGTAGAGATAATTGTTGTATTTCGAAACATTCAATAATCATCACACTCAACAATATGTTTCTTTAAAATACTGAGTTTTATTATTGCTACCGGAAAAAACGACTGCGGCCCGACAAGAACGCGCCGCCATCCTCAGAGTTCATCCAAGAAACAAGTGCACCACTGATAGCACCATTTGAACGACATCGTAATAAATTAACGAATATTGACCTGTTAGTTAATTGGTTAATGGGAGATCAACCATGCCTGTTTTAGTTCAAAGGCAATACGACGGCTTAACCGATCATTAAAATTCCCGTGGCTTAATACCCGTCGAGGAACGGATCTCAACCGGTGTCGACAAGGTGCCGGAGGAACGTTCCAGGGCCGGAAACGGTTTGGGGCAAGGGTTATTTTGGAGGCTTCGCAGCCATGCGGGCACAGATGAGAAAGACGGATACCGGGAATTCAAGCCTGACGACGGCGATCCTATCCCGGTCGCAGACCATCGCTCGGCGGGTCAGCCAGGCGATGCACGAGGTGCGCGCGTCACACCTTGACGACGCCTTCCTCGCCACCGAGAAAGGCATGTGCTACCGCTGCGAGGAAGAAGTCCCGCCGAAAAAGCGCGACTGACCGCGGCAGGGCGGCATTGGCTGCACACAGCATCGGCGGCCGGGCTTTCCACCCGGCCGTTTTTGATTCCAGCTTTCAAGTCCTGATCCCATTCCAGACTTCGGCGCCTCTTCCGAACGCGTGCCGGAACTCGGCGGAGTGGAATTCGGGGACATGGTCGGACGGTTGTCGGGCAACTTGCCAGCGTTCCGTGTTCCCAGATTGGGACAGGTCAAATAGCAGGCAGCCGATGCCGCCGCGGCCGAGTTACTGACGCTGCCGGCATCAAGCGAGGCTGGCCACAAGCGATCTGATATCATCCATTGGCGGCATGATGACTCTAAGGTGTTTCGGTTGAGGGCGTTCCATCGGGGCTCAGTCGTCATCCGACTAAGCATCCTCCGACAGTTTGAAACCACCCAGTCGTCGGAACGGAATGCCAAAGGCCTTTTCATAAACGTAAACAACTAATTAGCAAATCAAACATCGAAGAATTAACTAAACCGGCACGACGCTTAACTCAAATAGTCGCCGTATGTCACAGTTATTTCACAACATGGCATTCGATGTTCTTTGTATTGTTAACTAATCGGAATTCAGCATTCCAATGATGCGCTTGAGTATTTTAACGATTGTCAGAGAGCGGGAAAAGCTAGGGGCGAAGACCGGTGTCATACGGTCTCGGCATAGGATCAGGGGGCCAGAGCAATGAGAAGTCTTCCATGGATTCCGATTGCAGCGGCGTACATGTTCGGCTTGTTCGTCACGTTCTTGCAGTCAGCGCCGGATGCATTCGATCGATGCTACCAGTTCAGCTACTGCACCTCCCTGGCGATGGAGAATTTCGCCCGGTCGCTGGTGTGGCCGGCCTATTTGCTGGTAGGTTGAAGACCATTCCCGCCATAGATCTCGCATTGGGCAACGGCCGGCTCGACCATCTGCTCGGCCGCTAGCACGAATGCGGCGGCCGGGGTAACTCCATATCCATGGTTGGTGCCCCCTTCCGGACTCGAACCGGAACTCCGCTGAGCGGAAGCAGATTTTAAGTCTGCTGCGTCTACCAATTCCGCCAAGGGGGCCGCCGTTCCCGGGCGCGAACGGTACGGGAGGCAGGCTGTGGCGGCAAGGCCCGGAGGATCGGGTGGCTGGCCATTGCCGCCGTGCGGCACATCGACTATGCCTTGCCGATGGGCGACGGCACCGACTGGTTCAGGATCCTCATGATGCTGAGCGCGCTGGCGATCTGCGCGCCATGGGCGTTCCGCGTCGTGCGCACCGATCGACGCGTGCCGCAATACATCGCGATCTGGCTTGGAGTCGTTCTGATCCTCGCGCTGATATTCCAGATCTTCGGGCCGTTCTGACTCGAATTCTCAAGGTCGGCCGGACGATGGCGAACCGCCGTCGCCCTCCGCTTCCGGTTCCGCCCCCAATTCGCGGATAGCCGCCGCCACCTCTCCCGCGGCAGTGTCGAGATGCGACTTATCGATCCCCCGCAGCACCACGGAGACACCGAATTCTCCTGCCCTGAAATACGGGTAGCTGCCGATATCGATATCGGGATGGCGATCCTGGATCGCGCCCAGCGACTTGGCCAGTGTGCCTTCCGGCAAGCCGCAAGTCAGGGTGCGGGAGCGCATCGGCGGGCCGCCGATCAGGGTCGGCGCGATGCCGTCGAACATCGCCTGCATGATCTTTGGCACCCCAGCCATGACAAACACGTTGCCGATCCGAAACCCCGGCGCCTTGCTGACCGGGTTCTGGACCAGGGTCGCGCCGACCGGGATCGTCGCCATGCGCAGCCGCGCCTCATTGAGTTGTCCCGGCTCGTAATGGCCTTCCAGCAGCGCCACCGCCTCGGCGTTGAGTTCGTGCGCGACGCCGAAGGCCTTGGCGACCGAGGCGGCGGTGATGTCGTCATGGGTCGGCCCGATGCCGCCGGTCGTGAAGACGTAGTCGTAGCGTCCGCGCAGGGTATTCACCGAGGCGACGATCTCGGACTCCACATCCGACACCACCCGCGCCTCGGCCAACCGAACTCCCAGGGCGCTCAGGTGTTCGGCCAGATAGGGCAGATTGGCATCCTTGGTGCGGCCGGAGAGGATCTCGTTGCCGATGATCAGCAGCGCGGCGGTGACGAATCGCTTCTCGTCGGCCGGGGCGGTCAGATCTGCCATTGGGTCGATCCTGTTGCGGGGGAAAGGCGCGGCGCGGCTGGCAGTTGCACGGTGCGGCAATGCGGCGGTTGAGTCGCCCCGCCACTCCCGTTAGGTTATCGCCTCGGAGCGGGATCGGCTTCCATGTTTTTGCGCTCCGAATTCAAAGTAAGAGATAGGTCTGTCACCTTGACCAGACAATGCGTCCATAGCCGCTGACGCGCGCGCCGTAGCCTTCTACCAGAACAGCGGGATGTAACCCGCTTCGCCGCCCGCGCGTCACGCCGCCTCCCGCTCTCGGGAGCCGGCCAACCCCGCGTGAAGCAGGAGCGAAGCGATGTTACGATGGTTCGAGTCCCGTATCGACCCATTCCGAGACGCCACCGGCGGCCAGCCCCCGAACCGGCTGACCGCCTTCTATGCCCACTACCTGCTGCAGGTCTGGCCGGCCTTCGCGGTGCTGATGACGATTGGGCTGATTGCAGCCCTGATCGAGGTGTCGCTGTTCGCCTTCGTCGGTCGCATCGTCGACATGGTGCGCGAGGCGGAAAGCCCGGCGGGGTTCTTCGAGGAACATGGCAGCGTGCTGATGCTGATGGCAGCAGTGGCGCTGTTCGCGCGGCCGGTCTTCTTCACCCTGCACAGCGCGATCGTGCACCAGGCGATCAACGCGCCTCTGACCAACTTGGTCCGCTGGCAGACCCACCGTTATGTGCTGCGCCAGAGCCTGGCGTTCTTCCAGAACGATTTCGCCGGCCGCATCGCGGCGAAGATCATGCAGACCGGCGGGGCGCTGCGCGGCTCGGCGGTGAAGTCCGCCGACGCGGTGTGGTTTGTGATCATCTACGTGGTCAGCGCCCTGGTGCTGTTCTCCCAGGCCGATTGGCGACTGATGGTGCCGCTGGTGCTGTGGCTGGCGGCGTTCATCGGCTGCCTGCTGTACTTCGTGCCGCGCATCAAGGACCGATCGGTCGCGATGTCCAATGCGCGCTCGATGCTGACCGGACGCATCGTCGACAGCTACACCAACATCCTGACGGTCAAGCTGTTCGCCCATGCCGACCGCGAGGACGCCTATGCCCGCAAGGCCCTGGAGGAGCACACCGCGAAGTTCTTCGACCAGGAGCGCATGATCACCGGCATGGTGGCTTTCCAGCACAGCATGAACGGCGCCATGATGGTCGGCACCGGCGCACTGGCGTTGTGGCTGTGGAGCCAGGGAAGCATCACCATCGGCGCCATCGCGCTGGCCTCGGGCCTGGTGATCCGCATCAACAACATGTCCGGTTGGATGATGTGGACCGTGACCGACATCTTCGAGCAGATCGGCCAGGTGCAGGAGGGCATGGAGACCATCTCGCGGGCGCATTCGGTGCTGGACCGCCCCGGCGCCCGTCCGCTCGAAGTGCCGCGCGGCGAGATCCGCTACGAGTCGATCCGTTTCCATTATGGGAAGGAGTCCGGCGTGATCGATGATCTGTCATTGACCATAGCGCCGGGCGAGAAGGTCGGGCTGGTCGGCCGTTCCGGCGCCGGCAAGTCGACCCTGGTCAACCTGCTGCTGCGGTTCCACGATCTGGAGGGCGGGCGCATCCTGATCGACGGCCAGGACACCGCGCACGTCACCCAGGACAGCCTGCGCGCCAATATCGGCATGGTGACCCAGGACACCTCGCTGCTGCACCGCTCGGTGATGGACAACATCATCTATGGCCGCCCGGACGTCGACGCCGACTCCGCCGTCACCGCGGCGCGCCGGGCCCATGCCGAGGAGTTCATCGGCGGCCTGGAGGATCTGCGCGGCCGCACCGGTTATCGCGCCCATGTAGGCGAGCGCGGCGTCAAGCTGTCCGGCGGACAGCGCCAGCGCATCGCCATCGCCCGGGTGCTGCTGAAGGACGCGCCGATCCTGATCCTCGACGAGGCGACGTCGGCGCTGGACAGCGAGGTCGAGGCGGCGATCCAGGAGCAGCTGTACAACCTGATGGCCGGCAAGACGGTGATTGCCATCGCCCACAGACTGTCGACCATCGCCGCCATGGACCGGCTGGTTATCATGGACAAGGGCGCCATCGTCGAGGAGGGCAGCCATGAGACCTTGCTCCAGTTGGGCGGTCTCTACGCCCAACTCTGGGCCCGCCAGTCCGGCGGATTCCTGGCGCTGGAGGATCGAGTGGCTTAAGGGGGAGCAGGCGGATGGGATTCCGACAGGACAAGCAGCACCGGCGCGATTGGAAGCAATGGGTTTCGGAGCATCGCGAGGAACTGCTCCGCACCGGCGTTCCAGAGGAGGTGTTCAGCGACGAAGTCCGGTGGCTCAGGTTGCTGGAAAAAGGCGGCGACGATCATCAATCCGGTTGGAACGTGGACGTGATCTCGGATGCCGAGTCGTCGCGGCTTTACCGGTTCCTTCGAGAGCATTATCGGAATTCCGAATGTCAGGGTCTGCGTTGGCGTATGGACGCTCCCCGCCCGCCGATCCGGAAGTAGCTCGCCATCTTGGCCAGAGATGTCCTTCTGGCAAGGATCAGAGTATGGACAGACCGATCGACACCACTACCCGTCGTATGGCTGGAACCGGCCGTCGCGGTAGATGAAGAGTTGGTTGGTCAGGTAGTAGGGCTCGGTAGCGACGATGTCGTCGGCGATTTCGCGCACCAGCGCGAGGCCCTTGGCATCATCGCTACCGGTGACCAGCAGCACGTCGCGGGAGGGCACGGCTACGACCAGGTCGCCGGACACCGGCAGAGTGCCGTCGCGCCAGACGTCGCCGGTCCAGATTTCGTCGATCAGCAGCAGGCTGGCTTCGTAGTTGCCGCCGGCGATCAGCATGTAGGTGCCGTCATTGCCCTGCGCCTGCACGTCCGGTAGAAGGCCGTCCAAATTGGCGACTGCCATGGCGCGCAAGCCGGCCCGGTCGATGCCAAGATCGTCCAGCTGCGCCTCGCTGAGGTAGCGGATGTTGTGCGGCGTGTCCTCTGCATAGAGGATGATCAGGTGGTCGTTGTAGCGCTCATGGGCGATTTCCGCCGCCCGTTCGCCGGCGACGCCTTGCTGTAGGTCGGCCAGGTAGTTGGCCTCCTTCATCACCGGCACGATCCGGGTCACGTCGACTCCGGCGTACTGGGTACGGGCGGTCTCGGCGGCCGCCAGGACATAGTCGGCAATCACATCGTCCAGCATGTCGGGCGCGGCGCGATAGCGGGTATAGGCATTGTCCAGATAGGCCGTCTGCTCCTCGTCGTCATGGGTGATCGTGACTTGCAGCGGCCCCGTGACCTCGACCTCGAAATCCGGCGACTGCACTCGCAGGGCCTCGGCATACAGCAGAGTGAACCTGTCCTCGCTGACCAGTGCCTGCTGTGCGGCGGCATGGCCTCCGACGGCAAGAACGACAAGGAACAGGGCCGTGCGCAAAGCGATCTTCATGGCTGAACCAGATCCGTGTTGGAACGCGGCCCAAGGATCGCATGCAATGCACGTAGAAATGGTTACGGAAGCGAATGGGCGCTCAGCGTAGCGGGTGGGAGGTCGAGGCGGCAACTTCGTCCAGCTCTGGACCCGCCAATTGCGCAGGTTTCTGGCGCTGGTGCCCCGGCTGCCCTAATCGTCGAAGGGTTGGAACCGGCCGTCGCGGTAGACGAACAGCTGATTGGTGACGGCATAGGGATCGTTGGCGGCGACGTCGTCGGCGACCTCCCGCGTCATGGCGAGTCCCGCCGCATCCTGGCTGCCGGTCACCAGCAGCATGCTGCGCGCCGGCACGGCGATCACCAGCTCGCCGGTCACCGGCAGGCTGCCGGTGCGCCAGATTTCGCCGGTCCAGATGTCGTCGAACAACAGCAGGCTCGCCTCGTGAGTGCCGTCGGCGATCAGCATGTAGGCCCCGTCGCGGCCGCGCGCCTCCATCCGGGGCAACAGGCGGCCCAGATTCTCCACCGCCATCTCGCGCAGCCCGGCACGGTCGACACCAAGCTGGTCCAGGTCCTCGTTGCTGAGATAGCGGATGCTGTGCTGCATATCCTCGGCATAGAGGATGATCAGTTGGTCATTGTATCGCTCATGGGCGGCCGCGGCCGCCCGGTCACCGAGTGACCCCTGCCGCATATCGTTCAGGAAGTTCGCATCCTTGATCACCGGCACGATCCGCGCGACGTCGACGCCGGCCCAACCGATATTCAGGGATTCCACCGTCGACAGCACAAAGTCGTTGATGACCTCGTTCAAGCGATCCGGCGCGATTCGATAGACTGCATAGGCGTTATCCAGATGAGCGGTGATCTCCTGCCCATCAGGGCCGATCTTCAGTTCCAGCGGCCCGGAGATCTGAATCTCAAGCTCCGGCGCGCGCGCCCGCAAGGCCTGAGTGTAGAGCGCGGTGAAGTGGTCCTCGCCGACAAGCGCCTCCTGCGCCGCGGCTTGAGCGCCGACGGCGACACCGAGAATGACCAGCGTTATCCGCAAAACGCTCTTCACGTCTGTTCCCCAGTTGGTGGTGGGCCCCGACGGAGATTAGCACCAAACGCCCGCGCACGGATGCCTTGCCGGCAGTACGGCGATTGGGGCGATCGGCAAACCGGCAGCGAGGGTCAGTGGCCCACGGCGGCCGAGCACCGCTTGATCGTGACCCTCCCCTTGCCTAGTTTCCGCGCATGCAACTCCCCTCGCCCCTGATCGAAGGACGGCTTGTCCGCCGGTACAAACGCTTCCTGGCCGATGTCGAGCTGGCGGACGGGTCGGTGGTGACCGCCCATTGCGCCAATCCCGGGGCCATGACCGGGCTGAATATGCCCGGGCTGACGGCGTTTCTGTCGATCAGCGACAATCCCAAGCGGAAGCTGAAATACTCGCTGGAACTGCTGCGGGTGGATGGCGGGCTGGTGGGGATCAACACCAGCCATCCCAATGGCATCGTCGCGGAGGCGATATCGGCCGGGGCAGTACCTGAGCTGACAGGGTATCCGGACCTGCGGCGCGAGGTGAAATACGGCGTCAACAGCCGGGTGGATATCCTGCTGGAAGGGGACGGGCGTCCGGCCTGCTACGTCGAGGTGAAGAATGTGCATCTGAGGCGGCCGGAGAGGTCGTATCCGAGCGCGGCGGAATTCCCGGACTCGGTGACGGCGCGAGGGGCGAAGCACCTGGTGGAGCTGTCGGAGATGGTTGCGCAAGGCGCACGCGCTGTGATGGTGTATCTTGTGCAACGAAGCGACTGTGACCATTTCCGCATAGCCGGGGATATCGACCCGGCCTATCGCGACGGGCTGAACCGGGCGGTCGCGGCGGGGGTGGAGACGATATGCCTCGCCTGCCGGATCACCACCGAGGCCATCGAAGTGGAAAAACCGTTGCCGGTGGTGCTATAGCCGGGGCCGGCAATTGTTGACGCGGACGGCCATGCCGCGATGACAAACGATGCGAGGTTGAGCCAAGTGAGTGACGCGGCCGAAGACATGCTGGAGGCGGGGCGGATCCGCATCCATGAGGCGCACGAGTTCGAAGGCATGCGCCGGGCCGGCCGGCTGGCGGCCGAGGTGCTCGATTTCATCACGCCGCATGTCGAGCCGGGAGTGTCGACCGGACAGCTCAACGATCTCTGCGAGGCCTATACCCGCGACAATGGCGCGGTTCCGGCTCCGCTGGGCTACCGCGGCTATCCCAAGGCGACCTGCATCTCTCTGAACCATGTGGTTTGCCACGGCATTCCGGGGCCCAAGCGCCTGCAGACCGGCGACATTCTCAACATCGACATCACCGTCATCCTGGATGGCTGGTATGGCGACACCAGCCGCATGTTCTACGTCGGCGACAAGATCAGCGTGAAGGCGCGCAAGCTGTGCGACGTGACCTATGAGGCGTTGATGCTGGGCATCGCTGCCGTCACGCCGGGTGCGACCGTCGGCGACATCGGCCATGCGATCCAGAAATACGTCGAGAAGAACCGGTTTTCCGTCGTGCGAGACTTCTGCGGCCACGGACTGGGGCAGACCTTCCACGCGCCGCCCAGCGTGGTGCATTTCGGCCGGCCTGGAGAAGGCCCGGTTCTGCATCCGGGCATGTTCTTCACCATCGAGCCGATGGTGAATGCCGGCCGCTTCGACGTGAAGATCCTGCCCGATGGCTGGACCGCCGTGACCCGCGACAAGAGTCTGTCGGCCCAGTTCGAGCACTCCATTGCGGTGACCGAAGACGGCGCGGAGATCTTCACGCTCTCGCCGGCTGGGCATACCAAGCCGCCCTACGACCTGTCGTGAGCCCCCGCGGCGCGGCGCCGGCGGATGATGATGCGGCCACCGGCAAGGCGACCGAACCTCATCATGCCGGGCATCGCGACCGACTGCGACAACGACTGATTTCGGCCGGCCCGGACAGCCTGGCCGATTACGAGCTATTGGAGGTGCTGCTGTTCGGCGGCATCCCGCGCCGCGATGTCAAACCCCTCGCCAAGAAATTGCTGGCCGAATTCGGCAGCCTGGGCGCCGTGCTCGCGGCGGAGCCCAAGGCGCTGGAGCTGCGCGGCGGGCTGAGGACGAACGCCATCGCTGCGCTGAAGGCGTCCGCGGCCTCGGCCCATCGCCTGCTGCGCGAGGAAGCCTCGGAGGCGCCGGTGATCGGCTCCTGGCACCGCCTGCTGGACTATCTGGGCGCAGCCATGAAGTTCGAACGGGCCGAGCAGTTCCGCCTGCTGTACCTGGACCGCAAGAACAAGCTGATCGCCGATGAGGTGCAGCAGCACGGCACCATCGACCAGGCCCCGGTCTATCCCCGTGAGGTCGTCAAGCGCGCCCTGGACCTGGGCGCCAGCGCCGTCATCCTGGTGCACAACCACCCGTCCGGCGACCCGACCCCGTCGGAGGCCGACATCGCCATGACCCGCGAGGTCAAGCAGGCCCTGGCGACCGTCGACATCGAGCTGTTCGACCATGTGATCATCGCCAGGAACGGCAATGAGAGCCTGCGCAGCCGGGGGCTGCTTTAGGCCGGCCGCGATGACCTGTGCGCTGGCAGGTTGCGCGGTCCGGGCGTAGACTGCGCCGCAAATGACCAAGACCGATGACACCACTGCTCGGGTTCGGCGCCGTCTGTGTACGATTTTCTGCGCCGACGTCGCCGGCTACAGCCGGCTGATGGACGTCGACGAGGCCGACACACTGGACCGGCTGAGGCAATACCGGCTGGCCATGCGCGGACTGATCGAGCGCCATGACGGCCGTGTGGTGAACACCTGGGGCGACGCCGTCATCGCGGAATTCGCCAGCCCGGTCGAGGCGGTGCAGGCCGCCGTGGAAGTGCAGCGCGAATTGGCATCGCGCAACAACGGCGTTGCGGAGGACCGCTGCATGCGCTTTCGCATCGGCGTCAACCTTGGCGATGTGATGGTCGAAGGTGACGATCTGTATGGCGAGGGCGTCAACATTGCCGCCCGCCTGCAGGCCCTGGCCGATCCCGGCGGCATCGTCATATCCGGCACCGTCCACGATCTGGTGCGCAAGAAGCTGGGTATCGGCTTCGAATTCGTTGGAGAGCAGGCGGTCAAGAATATCGAAGAACCAATACCGAGCTACCGCTTGGTGTTGGACGGCAATCCGACCGCCAAGCCGAACCCGGCCAAAGAGCCCACATCGTCCGGGCACCGGCCGTCCTGCGGCCCCATGCGGCGATCGGGTCCGTGCGCGCCGATGCGGTTGCCAGGCCCGATATCGGATAAGGCGATCGGCAAATTCCGGTCCCTGCCGCGCCGTGCCCAATTCGCGTTATCGATGATCGGGTTCTTCTTCTTGATCAACCTGTTTTCCGGCCTCGGCACGATCTGGTTCCAGTGGCCGTCGATCCCGTTCCTGCTGATGCTGGTATGGAGCGCGTTCGGCCGCGGAGATCGGAAACAGCGACATTAGACCCAATGAAGCGCCGACACGGCACCGTCGGGACATTCACGTCGGGCGGACGAGCCCTTGTCGCGCCGCCTCCACCTCGCCCCGCATGGCGCAGCCCTCCAGATGGTCGTTCACAAGCCCCATTGCTTGCATGAAGGCGTAGGCGGTGGTCGGACCGACAAAGGACCAGCCACGCCGCTTAAGATCCTTGCTGAGCGCGGTCGATTCCGGCGTCTTGCCAAGCGCGCCCAGGGTTTGCCGGTTGAGGGTCGTAGGCCGAGACGCCGGGCCGGGCTCGTGACGCCAGAAATAGCCGGCCAGCGAGCCGAATTCAGCGGTCAATTCCAATGCGCGGCGGGCATTGTTGATGGTCGACTCGATCTTGCCACGATGGCGCACGATGCCGGCATCCTGCATCAGGCGCTCGATATCGGACGGCCCGAACTCCGCCACCGCTCGAAAGTCGAATCCGGCGAAGGCCTGCCGGAAATCGTCGCGTTTTCTGAGAATCGTCAGCCAACTCAACCCGGCCTGAAAACCTTCCAGGCAGATTTTTTCGAATAGGCGTCGGTCCTCGATCACCGGGCGACCCCATTCGCGGTCATGATAGGCCAGATAACCGTCGTCGCCGCCGCACCACCAGCATCGATTGACGCCATCCGGGCCGCACACCAGGCCGCTGTCGATCTCTGCGTTCATCGTTGATTGTCCATCGGTTGCGAGGTTCGGGTGACGCGCCTGGAATGCGCCTCAGAATGCCCGGAATCCGGCCTTTCGGCGACCAATGTCGAGGAAATCGTGTCTGCCCCTTGATTGCCTGTAATGGCATCCCCATCTACAGCTATGTCAAAGAATAAGCAGCCGGTTCGTGGTCCTGGCTAGAAAACACTACGAACCGGTTAAGGGGTGGGTCCGGACCCCGGTCGAATACGGTCAATAAGCATTGTACTCCTTGGGAAGGGCGGTCTTCGGACCGCCCTTTTCATTTGCGCCCGCGCCGGCTTTAGTGCGCGTATTCGCCTTCTTCGCGATCCAACATTCGCCTGAGTGCCGCGAAGTGTGTCGCGGCGGAGTCGGACGCCTCCGATATCCGCGACGCGGTGCGTTCGGCGACAGCCTCGGAAATTCTCTTCAGCGGCAGGCCGGTCGACATCGCCAGGATCTGGTTCTGGCAGGTCCGTTCCAGGAAATAGAGCGTATCGAATGCCTCGGCGACGGTCGCGCCGGCGACGATGACCCCGTGATTGGCCAGGAACAGGACCGACTTGTTGCCCATCGCCCGGCACAACCGGTCGCCCTCGTCATGGTCCAGAACCAGACCGTTGTAGTCGTCGTCATAGGCGACGGTGTTCCAGAATCGCAGCGCATTCTGGTTGATCGGCTCGATTCGCCCACCTTCGACCGATGTCAGCGCCGTCGCATAGGGCATATGCGTGTGCAGCACACAGCGCGCCTGCGGCACCTGCAAATGCAAGCGGGAGTGGATGTTGTACGCGGTCGGATCGAGCGGTAAACCGCCCTCCACGACGGTGCCGTCCTGATCGACCAGCAACAGGTCGGAGGCGGTCACTTCCGCCCAATGGGGGCCGTAGGGGTTGACCAGGAAGCGGTCGCCCTTCGGCGACACGGCCAGGCTGAAATGGTTGTCGATGCCCTCATGCAGGTCGAACCGCGCCGCCAGGCGCAGCGCCGCCGCCAGATCGGCTCGCGCCTCGGCAATGTTGATGGCATCGGTCTCGTCATGCATGATCCAGCCTCCCGGGTCCTCTTGTCGGCGTATCAAAGCACTCCGGGCCGCCCCTGTGCCAGCCATCTTCGTACAATCCCGCAATCGTCATGCTGGAAGCCCCCTCATGTTAAGACTTTACGACTATCTGTCCTCCGGCAACGGCTACAAGGTGCGGCTGTTGCTGACGCAACTGGGATTGCGGTTTCGGAGGATCGATCTCGACATCCTGGCCGGCGAAACGCGGACACCAGAATTCCTGGCAAGAAATCCGAATGGAAAGATCCCTGCCCTGGAGTTGGAGGACGGAACGGTTCTGGCGGAGTCCAACGCCATCCTGTTCTACCTGGCCGAAGGCACCGCGTTCCTGCCGGACGACCGGCTTGAGCGTGCACGCACCCTGCAATGGATGTTTTTCGAACAGTACAGCCATGAACCCAATGTCGCGGTCGCGCGGTTCATGCTGCTGCACCCTCCGCCGGACGGCCTGTCGGAGTCGCGGCAGGCAACGCTGGCAGAGAAGCGAAAACAGGGCCATGCCGCGCTGACCGTCATGGAACGACACTTGGCGGATCGCAGGTTTCTTGTCGCCGAGCAGTACACCATCGCCGACATCGCGCTGTACGCGTACACACATGTGGCCGAGGAAGGCGGCATCGAACTGCAGGGCTATCCAGCCATCCGGGCCTGGCTGGACCGTGTCGCCGCCGAGCCCGGCCACATCCCCATTACGCAGGAGTGACAGCCAAATCCCGATTGTCGGCGAATCCACCCGGATCACGATTTCCTCGACCGTTATCCGCTGATATGGTCGCGGCCCCCAACGTCCAACGCGGCAATCCTGCAATGATTCCACGCTACAGCCGTCCGGAAATGGCCCGGATCTGGGAACCCGAGAACAGGTTCAAGATCTGGCTCGAAATCGAGGCGCATGCCTGCGATGCCCAGGCCGAGTTGGGTGTGATTCCGAATTCCGCCGCCAAGGCGGTCTGGAAGCGCGGCCGCTTCGAGATCGACCGGATCGACGAGATCGAGCGCGAGACCCGGCACGACGTCATCGCCTTCCTGACCAACCTCGCCGAGCATATCGGTCCGGATGCGCGGTTCGTCCACCAGGGCATGACCTCGTCCGACGTGCTGGACACATGCCTTGCGGTCCAGTTGACCCAGGCGGCGGACCTGTTGCTGGCCGATCTGGATGATTTGCTGGCGGTGCTGAAACAGCGGGCGGTCTCGAACAAGGATGTGGTGTGCATCGGTCGCAGCCACGGCATCCACGCCGAACCCACGACCTTCGGACTGAAGCTGGCCGGGCACTATGCCGCCTTCGCCCGAAATCGCGACCGTCTGGCCGCCGCCCGCGAGGACGTGGCCACCTGCGCCATATCCGGCGCCGTCGGCACCTTCGCCAATATCGACCCGAGCGTCGAGGCGCATGTGGCGGCAAAGCTCGGCTTGAGACCGGAGCCGGTATCCACCCAGGTCATTCCACGCGATCGGCACGCAGCCTTCTTTGCGGTGCTGGCGGTGATCGCCAGTTCGGTGGAGAATCTGGCGACGGAAATCCGGCACCTGCAGCGCACCGAGGTCCGTGAAGCCGAGGAGTTCTTCGCCGCCGGCCAGAAGGGATCGTCGGCGATGCCGCATAAGCGCAACCCGATCCTGTCGGAGAACCTGACCGGTCTGGCGCGAATCGTCCGCGCGGCGGTGGTGCCTGCGCTGGAGAACGTGACGCTATGGCACGAGCGCGATATCGCGCATTCCTCGGTCGAGCGCGTATTCGGGCCGGACGCCACGATCGCGCTCGACTTCGCGCTAGTGCGCCTGACCGGGATGATGGACCGTCTAACGGTCTATCCCGAGGCGATGCAGGCCAATCTGGACAAGCTGGGCGGGCTGGTCTTCTCGCAGCGGGTGTTGCTCGCCCTCACCCAGGCCGGCATGAGCCGCGAGGACGCCTACGCCGCCGTGCAGCGCAACGCGATGCCGGTCTGGGACGGCAAAGGCCAGTTCCTGGCACTGCTGCAGGCGGATTCTGAGATCGGAAAACACCTGAGCGACGAACAGCTGACGGCCTTGTTCGACCTCGCCTATCACACCAAGCATGTGGACGAGGTGTTCGCGCGGGTGTTCGCCGAATCCGGCTGACCGGATCGCTACTTCTCGTCGATCACCTGGTCGTGTGCGACCTGCAGAAGTTCGTCCATCTTCTTGCGCAGCCGGTGGTCCGACAGGTCGACATTCTTGGCATGCAGATCGGCATAGACCTTGTCGTGCACGTCGTCGTCGCCCGGTTTCTCCATATCGGACATCACGACCTCTTTGGCATACATGTCGACCTGATCGGCGGCCATGCCCATGAGGTCCGCGGCCCATATACCCAGCAGCTTGTTCCGTCGCATCTGGATGCGGAATAGGGTGTCCTGGTCGTGCTTGAATTTGTTCTCGAACGCCTTCTCGCGATCGTTGAAAGTTGTCATGGTCGACACAGTCTCCCAAACTCTGGCGGCTCGGAGGGTTTCATCTGCCTGCCTAGCGCCTGCTGATCATCTCGTCTACGGAATATAGCGATACCGATCGTGCCGGCCAATGAAACCGGCATTTCTTTTTGCGGTCGAGGAGACCAGCCGTGACGCCATGTGCACTCTAGTCATCCTTCGGCGGCCGGAAAGCGACTGGCCGGTGCTGATTGCCGCCAACCGCGACGAGAATCAGGACCGGCCCTGGCGGCCGCCGGCGCGGCATTGGGAAGACCGGCCGAATGTGATCGGCGGGTATGACGAGTTGGCCGACGGGACCTGGCTGGCGCTCAACGATCACGGCGTCGTTGCCGCCATCATGAACCGGCGCGGCACGCTGGGTCCGGCGTCGGACAAGCGCAGCCGCGGCGAGCTGGTGCTGGAGGCCCTGGAGCATGCCGATGCCGACGAGGCGGCGATTGCCCTGGCCGATCTGAACGCCAATGCCTATCGCGGCTTCAACATGGTGGTCGCCGACAATCGCGACGCCTATTGGCTGGCCAATCGCGAGGACGGTCGCGGTTACCTCGAGGTCAAGCCGTTGCCGCCCGGCCTGTCGATGCTGACTGCCGGCGACCGAAACGACCCTTCGAGTCCGCGCATCGCCACCTATCTTTCGCAGTTCCGCACCGCAGAAACGCCCGAACCGCAGGCCGGCGGCTGGAACGCCTGGCAGGAACTGATGGCGGCCCGGGGCGCGCCGTCAGGACCGCTCGGCGATATGTGCGTGGTCACCGATGCCGGTTTCGGCACCCTCTCGTCGAGCCTGATCGCGCTGCCGGCGTCGCGCCTTGCCAACACCGGGCCGGTCTGGCGATTTGCCGCCGGCCGTCCTGATGAAACGCCATACCTTCCAATCGATCTGGCGTGACCTGCGCCAATTGAGAACGCGCCCCAGGACTGCTATATGAGCGTTACAGGCAACGCTAGTGGTCTAAATCAGACCACTAGGTACAGGCCGCGTAAAGCTTTTCCATCAGAGGCATAAGACAATGAGCCGTCGCAGGCGGATTTACGAGGGCAAGGCGAAGGTGCTCTTCGAAGGCCCCGAGCCGGGAACGCTCGTCCAGTATTTCAAGGACGACGCCACCGCCTTCAACAATCAGAAGAAGGGCGTGATCTCGGGCAAAGGGGTGCTGAACAACCGAATCTCCGAATACCTGATGACCCGCCTGGCCGAAATGGGCATCCCGACCCATTTCGTGAAGCGCCTGAACATGCGCGAGCAACTGGTTTACGAGTTGGAGATCGTCCCGGTCGAGGTCGTGGTACGCAACATCGCGGCCGGCTCTTTTGCCAAGCGATTCAACGTCGAGGACGGCACGCCGCTGCCGCGGTCGATCGTCGAGTACTATTACAAATCCGACGAACTGAATGACCCGATGGTGTCGGAAGAGCACATCACCGCCTTCGGCTGGGCGACGCCGCAGGATCTGGACGACATGATGGCCCTGGCGCTCAGGGTCAACGACTACCTGACCGGACTGTTCCTGGGAGTGGGCCTGAGGCTGGTCGACTTCAAGCTGGAGTTCGGCCGCCTGTACAACGAAAACGGCGAGGTGCGGATCGTGCTGGCCGACGAGATCAGCCCGGACAATTGCCGCCTGTGGGACGCCCAGACCAACGAGAAGATGGACAAGGACCGGTTCCGCCAGGACCTCGGCAATGTCGAAGAGGCCTATCGCGAGGTGGCGCGCCGACTGGGCATTCTGCCCGAGGGCGACGTCAAGGACATAAAGGCCGCCGGCGGCGAGGCCAAGGCATGAAGGCGCGGGTCGAGATCACCCTGAAGCAGGGCGTCCTGGACCCCCAGGGCAAGGCCATCGAGCACGCTCTGGGCAGCCTCGGATTCGACGGCGTCGGCGACGTGCGCCAGGGCAAGCTGATCGAGCTGGATCTGGCGGAAACCGACCCCGACAAGGCCAGGGAGCATGTCGACAAGATGTGCCGGACCCTGCTTGCCAACCCGGTGATCGAGACCTACGCGATCGACATTCAGGGATAGCGACACCCCGCCTGCCCCACCTCGCGAATGTGCGTCCAAATCACGCGGTCAGATCTCAGATCGAATAATTGATTACATTAAGGAGGGGCGGGTGAAAGGTGCCTACGCTTTTCTTACTCTGAATTTCCTACTCGCAGTCACACTTTTTTTCACGACAAATACGTTTGGTTATATTGTTGGCGGCATTCTGATCTTAGAGGGCATTGTTTACGCTGCCCTTGACAGAAAGCCAAATGACCAAGCCAATTGAGTTCCGGGGAAAGTAAGGTTCCCTTCCTGACAGGCTGCCGCTCGTGCCATCTTGCCCTCCCCATCCAGGACCAGACGCTGACCGCGGAAATGTCCGATCTTCGCGCCGACTCGAAGCCGCCGATTGGCCACTATCTCGGCACCGTCCGCGACGGGATCTGGTATCGGCGCTATCGCAACGACGGGTTCCTAGCACGCGGTCTGGGGCGGTTCTGGTGCCAGGATGGCGAACTCCATTTCCGCCGCTTCCTTATCCGCAAACCAATCGTCATCCCGTTGAACGCGGTGAGCCGAGTCTCGCTGAAGGCATGGCATGCCGGCCGATGGGCCGGAGTACCGAGGATCATCGTATTGGAATGGCAGAAGGACGGGCTGGATCTGCAGAGCGGCTTCGTTCTGACTCGCTCCCGCCGCGACATTCCGGCCGTCATCGCCCGGATCGAAGCGGAGATCGCCGCCGCGAAATGCCCCTCCGTCTGACGGAGCGTGCCGCCCATCGCACCTGATCCGTTTGTCGGTTCTTAATGGATTCGCTCTACTCCCGGCGATCAGTCGCATTCTCGGAGGCTTTCAATGCGCATTGCCTTGCTCCTTCTCGCCACGGCTATCGTGGCCGCAACCGCGGCTGAGGCCAATGAGATGCTGCGGCGCAACTCGTGCCGGAACGACCTGCCTCCCCTACTCTGGTCGCCGCAGGAACTGGCGATGAGCATCTCGGAGATCGCGGCGCATGAAGAGCGCTGCAAGGGCACTGGGCTCTACGAGGAGATCCTGGCCAAGGCCTATATCGGCCTCGGGCAATGCGACGACGCCATCTCGACCGCCGAGGCCGGTCTCGCTGCCAACCCCATACTTCTCGACGATCTTTATCTCATCAGAGGCCAGGGCTATGCCTGCGCCGGCAATTGGGGGCTGGCGGAGCAAAGCTACGCCAAGGCGATCGACGAGGCGCCGTCGAATTTCTCGGCGCACCGGGAGTATGCCGTCGCGCTCTATCGGCAGAACCGATTGCCGGATGCGATTACCCATCTGCAGCGTACCCGGGCCCAGTACGACAACTGGGTCATCAACCAGTTGCTGGCCCTGATGCTGCAAGCCCAGGGCGATTGCGGGCAAGCCGCCGAGGCCGTCGATCGCGCCATGGCGGATCGTCCAGCGTTGATCTCAGACAAGAACCTCGTGCTGACCGGCATTCAGTGCAACACCCAGATCGGCCGCTATGATGCGGCTGGCCATATGGCGGACCGGTTCATCGCGGCGAACCCGGGCCTGCGCGAGGATCCGCAGGTCAAACGGGCGATCGACGATCTGAACCGTCTGCGCGGCGGCTGAACTCCGGATCGACGCGCTGCGGCCGAACCGCTACCGCGTCGTGAGAGCGGCACACTTGGACCGGTATATTTGCGTCAAACCGGCACGTAGCGGACCCATGGCAGCAGGATCAGCGGGTGGTTCAGCCAGCCGAACCAGGCATAGTTCAGGAACTGTGAGATGTAGAGCTGTGCGACGACCGCGAACCAGATCGCCCAGGTCAGCGCGACGACCACTGCTCGCGGCAACGAAGCGGCCACGCGGCCGACCGCACCGCCACGAGATTGCGCCCCCGACGGCGCCACGCGCAGCCGGGCCAGCGCCCTTCGCTCGTAGGGTGTCAATTCATCCACATGCACATCGCCGGCCTGCACGCTGTCGAACATGGCGCGGGCATAGACCCTTGCCGCGGCGAGGCGGGCCAGGATGTGCAGCGGAAAAAGGGCGGCGGTCGCGAACAGGAAATACTGGTCGGCGATCGCATTGAGCTCGGCCGGCGGCAGCCCTTCGATCTGGCTCCCGATGAACAGCGGCGCCGCCCTTATGGCCATGATCGGGGCCGCCAGGATCACGTACAGCGCGGCAATGCCCAGACCGGCCAACCGTCGCCGGCGCAACAGCCGGCGGATCAACGGGACATCCCAGAAGGCCCTCCAGGTGCCGGCCGCCGCCTGACGCGCCTGGGCCATCGGCACATAGGTCATCACCAGAATGAACAGGGCGATCCCGAGAATTCCGACCACCGGGCCGACCCAGGCCTGCTCGTAGCCCTTGTGGAACGAGTTCTGCCATCCGCCCCACCAGGACAACAGCCACAGCGCTCCACAGGGCAGGACGAGCAGCGCCGTGTTGACCGTCGCCTGGAACCCGATCCTCAAATTAGCCCAGAGCGATCCGGCAATGCGCCTCATCAGGACCGTCACACGGCCGGGACCGGCATCGATGCGCCATTCGGCATCCGGCGAGCCGAGGATCCAGTTGGGCCAGCCGACATGATCCGCCGTCCCGCTGTCGCCCAGCGCGAAATCGGTGAAACCGGTCCCATCGGCGCCAAATCCGCTCAGGCGATGCCAGCGCTTCAGCGTCGAGCGCTGCATCAGCCGATACGACCAGCCGACGGCCAGGATCGCCGTCAGCGGCGTCAGGCAGAGCAATACGCCGATCACGTATTTCAAGACGAACATCAACGCGCGCCAAGGCCAACGGCCCCGACGCCGGCCGTATATCGCCGTCATGCGAAGGCCTCGGCCAGCACCGATCCCTCGGCAATCTCCGTATCGAATCCCATCACCCGGCCGATGGTGGGGGCGATGCCGATCTGGTCGACCGGCCGGTCGACGATTTCGCCGCGGGCGATCCCCGGCCCGAAGACAAGCGCCCAGATCTCATGCGCCGAGCGGCTGTTGAAATGGTGCTGGTAGGGCACCGCCATCAGTTGGTTGTCGTCGCGGCCGCAATCGGGAACGACCACGAACACCGTGTTGTCGCGGTATTCCGGATCGGCCTCCACAGTCGCCACCAGACGCTGCAGGCCCTGATCGATGATCGAGATGCCGCGGGTGTAGTGGCTGGCCACGCCCCAATGCACGTAGTCGGGATCCTGGTAGTTGATCATCAGCAGCTTCGGGCGAAGCTCGCCGATCGCCCTGACGGCGAGTTCGGTCAGCAGCGTGTCGCCGCGCGGATTGACGAAGCCGGACTCCCCGTAGAAGCGCCGCCAGCGGTCCCAGAACGCCTCGATCTCCGGCGATTGCGGCTGGCCCGCCGTTTGCCGGTAATCAAGGGATTCTAGCTTGGCCAGTTCCTCGCTCAGATCTGCGTAATTCGGATCGTCCGGCTGTGTATTGGCCACCTGCCGGCGCAGCAGATGGGTCTTGAATCGATACAGGCTCAGCACCTGCGAGCGATAGGCGATGCCATAGAGGTGATGATTGCTGAAGGTGAAGAACTCCTCGTCGGTCCGGTCCTCGCCATTGACCAGCAGGGTCTGGTGCGCCGGCACGTTCCAGGCGCGGCGCAGATATTCGAACAGGGTCGGTGCCCGGGGTTCATAGCGCTCTTTGAAAGCCGCCCCGGCGATATCCTCGTAGCGGTCGTAGCGTCCGGTCAGCGTATACAGCGTGCCGTGCCCATGGCCGGTCTCGATCCCGTCCAACGATTCGATCCGCATATCGCGGAACAACGTTCCGCGCGCCGCCAGGGTGTGGGCCAGGAACGGCGCGTAGGTGTGCTCGGTGTCGATCGTCTCGCGCCGCCGCACGCCGCCCCCGAACCGCACCAGGATGACGTTGGGGCCGCGATAATCGGCCTGGGCCATGGCCGGCCGGCCTTGAGCGGCGAGGCCGAGCCCCGCCGTGCTTGCGACTACGCCGGCATTGAAGCTTCGGCGACCGATGGAAAGGGGCATGACGGCACTCCAGGCGCTTTCAGGTCACCGTTTCGGCCAGACGACCATACCATATTGTCGTCGCCAGAGCGCTTCGCTGGACCGCCTCTCCAGGCAATCTCAACCGCGCCAGCCGGGCTTGGCGGCTTCGCGACGCACATCATCTCGGGAGAGTCCGATATCTCGCAACAGCCGCTCGTCGAGTTCCCGAAGATGGCGACGCTGTCGAGAGCGCTCCCGCCAGGCGCATAGGGCCTCCAGGACCGCCACCGTGAGCGCGATCGTATGGCCGGCTCCACCAAACGAACTGACTGCGTTTTCGTGTTCCATGTCTTGAAGATTGCTCATGGCCATAGGCTCCTTGCGGTCGATGTGTTCGCCGAGAAGAAGGCTACCCCATTGCACGACGAGAATACTTCGATTAGCATCGAAGTATGAAAGCAGGACCGGACATCGCCCTTGTCGCTTCGCTGCTCGGCGACCCGGCGCGGGCCAACATGTTGACCGCGCTGATGAGCGGCCGGGCACTGACCGCCAGCGAATTGGCCTCGGAGGCCGGCGTCACGCCGCAGACGGCGAGCGCACATCTCGCCAAGCTGCAGCAGGGCAGGCTGGTCGTGCAGCGCAAACAGGGCCGCCACCGCTACTACCAGTTGACCGGTGACGACATAGCGGAAGTGCTGGAGGGGTTGATGGGGCTGGCGGCGCGCGTCGGCCATCTACGGACCCGCACCGGTCCCAAGGATCCGGCCCTACGCCGCGCCCGGGTCTGTTATGACCATCTGGCCGGGGATTTCGGGGTGCGGCTCTTCGACTTGCTGCAGTCCCGTGGCCACGTCGCGGTAGACGGCGAGACCGTTGAGATCACCGAGGCCGGCCGTGCCTTCGCTGCCGAGTTCGGTATCGACCTGGCGGCGATCGGCGGCAAACGCCGTCCGCTCTGCAAGGCCTGCCTCGACTGGAGCAACCGCCGCAACCACCTCGCCGGCGCCCTGGGTGCGGCCCTGCTGGCGCGAATCTATGCGCTCGGCTGGGCAAGACGTGAGCCCGACAGTCGCGTCGTCACCTTCAGCCCAGAGGGCGAAAAGGCCTTCGCAGAGGCGTTCGGGTCCGCTGCCTGACGAGGCGCTTGCCAACCACGCCACCCACGTCTAAACCCGCGCCCATGAAAGCCGCCGTCATCGTCTTTCCCGGCTCGAATTGCGATCGCGACGCGGCGATGGCGCTCCAGCGTGTGACCGGGGTCGCGCCCGCCATGATCTGGCATCGCGAAACCGAACTGCCGGGCCTCGATCTGATCGTGGTGCCGGGCGGGTTTTCCTACGGCGATTATCTCAGATGCGGGGCGATCGGGGCGCAATCGCCGATCATTCCGGCGGTCAAGGCTCGGGCCGACCGCGGCGTGGCGGTACTGGGAATCTGCAACGGATTCCAGATCCTGACCGAGACCGGCATGCTGCCCGGCGCCCTGATGCGCAACGCCAATCTGAAATTCGTCAGCCGGCCGGCGGCGCTGCGCGTGGAGAACCCGGACAGCGCCTTCACCCACCGGTATCGGCGGGGCGAGATCGTGTCCTTCCCGGTGGCCCATCATGACGGCAACTACTTCGCCGAACCGGCGACCCTGGAGCGGCTGGAGGGCGAGGCGCTGGTCGCCTTCCGTTATGCCCCGGCCGCTGGTGCAGGCGCACCGGACAATCCGAACGGCTCGATCAACGATATCGCCGGCATCTTCAATCCGGGCCGAACTGTTCTGGGGCTGATGCCGCATCCGGAGCGTGCCGCCGATTCGGCCCTTGGCAGCACCGACGGTCTGCCCATGTTCGACGGATTGGTGGAGGCGCTGGCATGAGCACCGCGGAGCCGGCCGTCACCGAGGCGCTGGCCGCCGAGCACGGGCTGACGGCCGAGGAATACGCCCATGTGCTCAAGATCATGGGGCGGACGCCGAGCATCACCGAGCTTGGCATCTTCTCGGTCATGTGGTCCGAGCATTGCTCCTACAAGAGCTCCAAGCGCTGGCTGAAGACCCTGCCGACCGAGGGTCCCCAGGTGATCTGCGGCCCTGGCGAGAATGCCGGCGTGGTCGATATCGGCGACGGCCAGGCGGTGATCTTCAAGATGGAGAGCCACAACCACCCCTCCTTCATCGAGCCCTATCAGGGGGCGGCGACCGGGGTCGGCGGCATCCTGCGCGACGTGTTCACCATGGGCGCCCGGCCCATCGCCAACATGAACGCGCTGCGCTTCGGCAGCCCGGACCATGCCAAGACCCGGCATCTGGTCTCCGGCGTGGTGGCCGGCATTGGCGGCTACGGCAATTGCATCGGCGTGCCGACTGTGGGCGGCGAGACCGAGTTTCACCCGGCCTATAACGGCAACATCCTGGTCAATGCCATGACCGTCGGACTGGCCGATGCCGACCGCATCTTCTACTCGGCCGCCAGCGGCGTCGGCAGCCCCGTCGTCTATGTCGGCTCGAAGACCGGGCGCGACGGCATCCACGGCGCCACCATGGCCTCGGCAGAGTTCTCCGAGGGGTCCGAAGAGAAGCGCCCGACCGTGCAGGTCGGCGACCCGTTCACCGAAAAGCTGCTGCTGGAGGCCTGCCTGGAACTGATGGCGACCGACGCGATCATCGCCATCCAGGATATGGGCGCGGCCGGCCTGACCTCCTCGTCGGTGGAGATGGCGGACAAGGGCGGCTGCGGCATCCAACTCGACCTGGACCACGTGCCGCGCCGCGAGGACGGCATGACGCCCTATGAGCTGATGCTGTCGGAAAGCCAAGAGCGCATGCTGATGGTGCTGAAGCCCGAGGCCGAGGACCGGGCCCGCGCCATCTTCGAGAAATGGGAACTGGATTTCGCGGTGATCGGCCGGGTCACCGAAACCGGCCGGCTGGTGCTGACCATGGATGGCGAGACCGCCGCCGATATCCCGGTCGGCCCGCTGGTCGGCGAGGCGCCGGAATACGACCGGCCCTGGCGGCCGACCCCGGCCCGCGCCGGGATTACCGTCGAGGACGCGCCGTTGCCGGAAGCGCCGGAGGCGGTGCTGCTCCGCCTTCTGGCCTGCCCCGATCTGGCCAGCAAGCGCTGGATCTGGGAGCAGTACGACAGCACGGTGATGGCCGACACGGTGGCCGCATCGGGCGGCGATGCCGCCATCGTTCGGGTCCACGGCACCGACAAGGCGCTGGCGATCAGTACCGACTGTACGCCGCGCTATTGCCTTGCCGACCCGGTGACCGGCGGCAAGCAGGCGGTGGCCGAGGCCTGGCGCAACCTGACGGCGGTCGGCGCGCGGCCCCTGGCGGTCACCGACAACCTGAATTTCGGCAATCCGGAACGTCCGCCGATCATGGGCCAGCTGGTCGGCTGTATCGAGGGCATGGGTTCGGCCTGCCGCGCGCTGGACTTCCCGGTCGTGTCCGGCAACGTCTCGCTCTACAACGAGACCGACGGCGAGGCAATCCTGCCGACCCCGACCATCGGCGCGGTGGGATTGCTGGACGACGTCTCCGTGCGGACTGATCTGGCCTTCAAGGGGGCCGGCGAGACCATCCTGCTGATCGGCGAGACGGCCGGCCATCTTGGTGCGACGCTGTACCTGCGGGAGATCCACGGACGGGAGGACGGCGCGCCGCCGCCAGTCGATCTTGTGGCGGAACGCCGCAACGGCGATTTCGTACGGACCCTGATTGCAGATAGCCTGATCAGCACATGCCACGATGTCTCAGATGGCGGCCTCTACGTGGCGATCGCCGAGATGGCAATGGCCGGACGGCTGGGCGCCGATCTCGACCCGCCGACGCCTCGAGAGCTGGCGGGCTGGCTGTTCGGCGAGGATCAGTCGCGCTACGTGGTTGCGACAGCCGATCCGGAGGCGGTACTCGCGCGCGCCGGCGAGGCCGGTATCGCGATCCAGGCAATTGGCCGAACCGGCGGCGATACGTTGACTCTCCAGGGCCAAAACTCCATATCGGTGGCTGATATGCAGATGGCCAATGAGGGGTGGTTGCCCCACTATATGGCTGAGGTCGAGACAAGCGGCTGACCGTCCACAGGCACGGGAGACCCGAAGATGGCGATGGACCCGGCGGAGATCGTCCGGATGATCAAGGAAGGCGTTCCCGACGCGGAAGTCCGCATCGAGGATCTGCGCGGCGACGGCGACCACTATGCCGCCTATGTCGTCAGTCCGGCCTTCGAAGGCAAGACGCGCGTCCAGCAGCACCAGATGGTCTATCAGGCGCTGCAGGGACGCATGGGCACCGAACTGCATGCTCTCGCATTGCAGACCACTGCCCCGACGAGTACATAGACCCTCCCGGTCTATCGAATTACAGGCGCCTCAACCCGAACCCAGGACATCCGCGATGACGACCATGGAAAACCCCGTACACGAGCAGATCCGCAAAGAGGTCGATAGCACCGATGTGGTGCTCTACATGAAGGGCAGCCCGGTCTTTCCGCAATGCGGCTTCTCCGCCGCCGTGGTACAGGTGCTCAGCCACATGGGCGTGAAGTTCAAGGGCATCGACGTGCTGGCCGATCCCAGCCTTCGTCAGGGCGTCAAGGATTTCAGCAACTGGCCGACCGTGCCGCAGCTTTACGTCAAGGGCGAGTTCGTCGGCGGCTGCGACATCGTCCGCGAGATGTACCAGACCGGCGAGCTGCTGGAACTGCTGAACACACGCGGCGTCGACCTCGCACCGCAGGGCTGACCCGCCGCCGACCACTCAGACTCAAAGTGCCTCGTATAGGTTAGCCGGCGCAGCATCCGGGTCGCGCCGGATGCCGTCGTTGGTGTACCGATAGGGTGGTCCGCCCAATGTCCTCGGACGGTGGATGTATTCATAGGATTCGGTGCTGGCAACGGCATTCCGCAAGGCTGCGAACTCGCCCCAGCTCAGGCGTGACCGTCCTTCCCCTGGCTCGTCCAGCCTATGGCGGTCGACGAGGGCATTGGCGGCGACATGAATGCGCCGCTGGGCACCATGGTTGAAGCGCCGGGTCCTCGGAATCTGGCGGCGTCCGGCTTCCCGTCGCATGCGGTTGATCTCATCGCGCACCATCTCTTGGTCTCGGGTGCAATGCTGCGGCCGCCGCCGACGTCTCGGCCAACGTCGCAGATTGAGTGGCGGGCGAACCCGCCGCGCAAAGATCACCTCGGCCAGGAACGCGGCGGATTCCTCGACATAGACATAGCCGCGGGCGCGGATCAGGTCGCAAAGCGCATGGGTCGCCTCGTGCACGGCATAGGCCTGGACATATCCGTCGCTGATGATTGCACTGCGCAGCGTGAGGGTATTCGGATTGTCATAGCTCGGATCGTATTGAGCGCCGGCACACAGGTCGCGGTCGATGCGGACGTGGATGTGCCCCTGGGCGATGAGTCCGGCCACGCGGTCGTAACCCTCTCCCGTGATGTGCAGGCCGTTCAGGTCGAAATCGATCCCGGAAACTGGGTCTGTACGGAGCAGGTTGGCGATCGCCTCTTCCACAAACATCCCCGCAGACTCCCCGCTTGCCCGGTCTCTCGCATCACAGTGTAGCCGGGCTGGGGCCAGAATGGGGCCTGACGATCTCCGACTTGTCACAGACCTGAAGGCACGGCGTCGCCGGCATGCTTGTCATCGCCGCGCCGCGCCGCCTAGATTGGACCATCGAATTCCGAAATACCGGCTTAAGTGATGGACGCCAGCACACCGGGCGCGCCTGCCCAGACCACTCTTGCCAGACGCAGAACCGCAATCGGCGTCGCGGCGGGGCTGGGTGCGTTCCTGATCTGGGGCTTCGTGCCGGTCTATTTCAAGGCGATCGGGCACATCCCGGCCCTGGAGATCCTGGCCCACCGGGTGGTCTGGACGTTGGTCATCCTGACGGCGCTCGTGGCCGCTCTCGGCCGCCTGCGCGAAGTCGTGGTCTCGCTGACCAGCCGCCGGCGGCTTGGCATCCTGCTGGTCACGACGATGCTGGTGTCCAGCAACTGGCTGATCTTCATCTGGGCGATCCAGCAGGACCGTTTGCTGGAGGCGAGCCTGGGCTACTACATCAACCCGCTGGTGAATGTGGTGTTGGGCGTGGCGTTCCTGTCAGAGCGGCTGAACCGTTGGCAAGGTGTCGCCGTCCTGTTGGCGGTGATCGGCGTTGGTGCGATGATGGTTGGAATCGGCACCCTGCCCTGGGTCGCGCTCAGCCTGGCGCTGACATTCGGTTTCTACGCTCTGGTGCGAAAGAAGGCCGATGTCGATCCGCTGGTCGGGCTGCTGGTGGAAACCCTTCTGATGCTGCCGGCGGCCGCCCTTTACCTGATCTGGCTGTCGTCCACCGGGACCGGCGCCTTCGGGCTGCATGACTGGGCGATGAGTGTATTGCTGGTCTGCTCCGGCCTTGTGACCGGCACGCCGCTGGTGCTGGTCATGTACGGCGCCCAGCGGCTGACATTGTCGACCATCGGCCTGATGCAGTACCTGGCGCCCAGCATTCATTTCCTGCTGGCCCTGCTGGTCTATGGCGAGTCGTTCTCCCTGACCCACCTGATAACCTTCCTGTTCATCTGGACCGGCCTGACGATCTACAGCTGGGACGCCATGGCCCGCTACCGGCGCGAGCGCGACGCGGCGGCGGCAGGGCGGTGAGCGTCGGCAACGACGCGGAGACTGGCGCGCCCAAAACGCTGGCCAGGCGCCTATGGGCGACACCGGCGCTGGTCTTCCTGGTTCCGCCGCTGCTGTGGTCGGGCAATATCCTGTTGGCGCGCGGATTGAACGATGTGCTGCCGCCGGTCGGGCTCTCCTTCTGGCGATGGTTGCTGGCGCTGCTGATCCTGCTGCCCTTCGCCATCCGGTCGGGCCGGGACCAGTTTCCCCGCCTCTTGCGCCATTGGCGCCTGGTGCTCGCCTGCGGCACATTCGGGATCGCCGGGTACAACGCCCTCGCCTATGTGGCCCTGCAAAGCGTGCCGGCCATCAACATGTCGGTCGTCAACTCGGCGATCCCGGTGCTGATTCCGTTCTTCGCCTTCATCATCGCCGGCGAGCGACCCACCGGCCGCCAGGTAGCCGGCATCCTGCTGTCGATGTTCGGCGTGGTGTGGATCATCGGGCGCGGCAGTCCGGCTGTGCTGATCGAGCTGTCGGTCAGCGCCGGCGATCTATGGGTGCTGGCCTCGATCGTGAACTGGGCGATCTACACCGTCATTCTGCGCTACCGACCGCCCGGCATCGACATGCTGGTGTTCCTGGTGGCCTCGATATTCGCCGGGCTTCTGGTTCTGGCTCCCTTCTGGCTCTGGGAGATGGCGCGCGGAGTGATCATGCCACTGACCCCGCAAACGATCGCCTCGGTGGCCTATGTGGCGATCTTCGCCAGCATCGCATCCTTCCTGTGTTGGGGCCGCGGTATCGTCTTGATCGGATCGACCGCGACCGGCCTCTCGACCCACCTGATCCCGGTCATCGTCGGGGCGCTGGGCTTTTTGATCCTGGGAGAGCCGGTGTTGCCGTTCCATCTGGTCGGAGCAGCCTTCATCGCTGCCGGACTTCTGCTCGCGATGGCGCGGCGGGAACGTAAGAGATAGCCGACGGGCCGCTACTGTGAGGACGGATACTGCACTGAAAAACAAAACTATTAGGACGATCCAGCTGCAAAGTCCAAGTACTGGCTAACGATGCAGCTGGAGCCAGGCCACGACGCCGAGGCCAGCCCAGGATTTGGCGCCGGGATGAGCGTCAGTCTGAGTTTCTAAGGCAAATCCCGGTGGCCGGGTCTGCTGAAACGCGACGGGCCGCCCGGAAGGGCGGCCCTGATCTGTGCCAACCGACGATTGCGGATTACCGCGAATAGAACTCGATCACCAGGTTGGGTTCCATCTGCACCGGATAGGGCACGTCGGCCAGGCCGGGCGCGCGGATATAGCGGCCGGTCATCTTGTTGTGGTTGGCCTCGACATATTCCGGTATGTCGCGCTCTCCCGAGCTGATCGCCTCGAGCACCATCGGCAGCTCGCGGGACTTCTCCTTCACCGTGATCTCGTCGCCATCGCTGACCCGGTAGGACGGGATCGTGACCCGCTTGCCGTTGACCATCACATGGCCGTGGCTGACGAACTGCCGCGCGGCGAAGACGGTCGGAACGAACTTCATGCGGTAGATGACCGCGTCCAGCCGGCGCTCCAACAGGCCGATCAGGTTCTCGCCGGTGTCTCCGCGGCGGCGCACGGCCTCGACGTAGTAGCGGTGGAACTGCTTCTCGCCGATATTGCCGTAATAGCCCTTCAGCTTCTGCTTGGCGCTCAGCTGGGTGCCGAAATCGGTCGGCTTGCGGCGCCGCTGGCCATGCTGTCCCGGGCCGTATTCCCGCCTGTTGACCGGGCTCTTGGGCCGGCCCCAGAGATTGACGCCGAGACGCCGATTGATCTTGTACTTGGAACTTGCGCGCTTGCCCATCGAAGGGTCCTTTTCGCCATGTGTGTCCCGATAGGCCCGGCCGCCGAAGCAGGCTCGGACGGGATGGCGATGACGCGGCCTCTGATGGACCGGACCGCCTCCACGTTCTCGGGAATAAGCGCCGGGACTATACGGATCGCTGCGGCAAAGTCAAACACGCCGAGCGGCCGGTCGGGTGACGGACAGGACGTTGATGCGCCGATGGCCAGGTTGGACGAGGATGTAGGCTTTCCGCTCTAACCCGGCCGTGGCTCTAGGATGGTCAGGATCGCCGATAGTAGCCAAAAGGAGAATTAAGCTGCTCGTCAACAAGTTTGATAACTTATTGCTAGCGATGGACTGCTACCATCTTGAGACCTTCTCTATGCGATCCAGAAACGGAACTGATGGAAAGCCCGCCACCTATTTTAGACAGCGCCAAAGTTTTGGCATTCGCCACCGTTGATAATTCGGTTGTCCGCGTCCGCGACGATCTGCTTTACGTCGATGGCAAACCCCTCGGCCCCGTGGTGAATCTGGCAATTTGCAGATACCCGGATGAGAGCGAGTGCCTTTTGTTTTTTTGTGACGATGACTGGAATGTGCTGGGATGCTCCGGTCACCCCTCTGTTGAGGCCGCTGAACGCCGCGCAGAGAAGGAGTATCGTGGGATCATGCCCCGTTGGCAGCTCTTTCACCACAATGATGAGGCCGCAATCGACCAACAATGCCTCCAACCTCTTTGCTCGTTCTGCGGCAAGTCCTTCCGGAAGGTCGAGCGAATGGTCGAGGGAAAGAATGCCCAAATCTGCGAAACGTGCGTTCGTGATTTAGCGAACTCATTGGACGGCGAACGTTAGTGTCGTTTGAGCTCTTGTCCGGATTGAGATCGGAACATTGCAGGAAGTTCTCTAAACCCATCTCATCCGTCATTCCACATCGGCAACACAGACGCCCGCAATAGTCCGTTCCGGGTCAGGACCCGTCTATCGGGGCCTGCTTCGGACAGGTCTGCTGTGTAGCTCGTAGCAGCCAAAATGAGCCGCACTGTCCGCTTTGGGAAGCCTTCTGCTGCGCCAGATCAGCCATTGATGCAATTCTCGAACGGACTCTGATAGGATCAGCGATGATAGTGATCACGCTGATCGGTTATTGGTTGTATCGCAGGGAAATGGCTCGTTCGCTGGACGATGCCGGATCAGAGCAAGAAGAAAACGAAATCCACCAAATGAACAGCATGAAACTCGCGTTAGAGAAACGACCTTGTGCCTTGTTTCTTGCATGTAGCCTTGTGTTTCTTTTTTTGTTGAGCTTCACTGCTGAAGTGCGCGCGCAAGCCGACACGATCGACTTGGGCACCGATCTCAGCGAGGCCGAGTTCCAGGCCATGCTGGGCCGGTTGAGCGACGAGCAGGTGCGTGACATCCTGATTTCTGAATTTGCGGCACGACGCGTGGAGGAGTCCGCCCCTAACGAGGGCTTGCTGACAGGAACACGGGACATAGGTGAAGCGCTTTCAACGAATGCCGGCGCGCTGTTTGCGAAATGGCCCGAGTTCGGCGGTGCATTCAAAGCCGTTGGCTCGCGCCTATCCGATGCAGGCGGCGTTGGACTTGCGATTTTCGCCCTGATCGTCTGCCTCGCGGCAGGCTTTGTGGTACGCCACTTCTGGCGACGACGCGCGGCGCAGCGTCAAATCGCGCTTGCCGAACGCAACGTCGGAAAGGGACCTTACGGTTCGGTTTCGACAATCGTAGATGCTGCGTTTTTTCTGGTGATCGAGTTGTCCAGCTCTATTGCCTTCGCACTGACGGCGATGGCAGCTCTATATCTGCTCTTCCAAAACCCTGACCTCAGGTATTTTGTATCGAGCTATGTCGCTGTGGTGACTGTTGTTCTGATCGTCCAATCATTTGCCGACTTCATCTTCCCGCGCAACTGGCCAATCTACCGACTTGTCGCGCTCAGCGATGACGCGACGCGACTGGTTCACTGGGTGGTGCTCGGATTGGCCGGGGTATGGATGATCGAAACGATTACATCCGATGTCATGGCGCGGTTTGGCGCGCCAGAAGGGACGCCAGACCTTTTCAGCATGGTCATCAGCCTCGTGTGGATTTCAACGGCACTCATTGGCATCTACCTGATCAATCGCGCCACGTCTGATCTTCTGCCCCCAAAGGGAGAAACAGGACTGGCAAACACCCTTGCCCGCCATTGGGCGCCGATTTTGAGTATCGTTCAGGTATTCACATGGATGATCTTCACCGGAGGCTCCCTCGTGAGCGGCAATGTCGATGTTATCGCCGCGAACCTCTTTTTCAACACGCTGGTCTTCATTGGATTCTGGATGATCTATCGCATCCTGATCCACTTCTTGCGCGCTCAGGATATGAATGAGGCTATCAAGGCCGCCGTTGCGCGTTCGGCGAGGGCCTTCCTGCTGGCAGGGGGCCTGCTTATCGTTTTGGCAACATGGGACCTTGACCCGGCGACGCTTGCTGCAGGCGGCACGGCAGGGCGCGGGATCCAGACGGTGATCAACGTGGCACTGATCGCATTTATCGGCTGGGCCATATGGGATTTCATACGCACAATTATCGACGTCAGAACCGCCGCGGAACAACCAGCGGGCGGCGCAGATGAAGGCGCTGATGGCGAAGGAGGGCTAGGCGCGAGCCGCACCGCAACTCTGCTGCCGCTCCTTCGTTCAACGGCTCTGGCGGTGATTGGCATGACCTGTCTTTTCACGGCTTTGTCCAGTCTGGGCGTCAATGTCGCCCCTCTTGTCGCGGGTGCCGGTGTCATCGGTCTGGCTATCGGGTTTGGTGCACAAACGCTTGTAAAAGACGTGGTCTCCGGCGTGTTCTTCCTCATCGACGATGCGTTTCGGCGCGGGGAATACATCGACCTTGGGACCGTCAAAGGCACTGTCGAACGCATTTCAGTCCGCAGTCTGCAACTGCGCCATCACCTGGGCGCAGTCCACACGATCCCATTTGGCGATATTGCCGCGCTCACGAATTTCTCTCGCGACTGGGTCATCATGAAATTGCCCCTTCGTCTCACCTTCGACACCGACCCACAACTAGTGAAGAAGATCGTGAAGCGGATTGGGGCCGAACTCATGGAAGACGAGTTGGTCGGAGACGGCCTCCTTGAGCCGCCAAAATCGCAGGGCGTCATTCAAATGGAAGACTCCGCGATGATCCTGCGCGTCAAGTTCAAAGCGGTTCCAGGCAAGCAGTTCACGATCAGACGTGAATTGCTTCACCGTATCCGCGCAGCGTTCGAAGAAGCAGGCATCCGCTTTGCCAGCCGCGAGGTCACCGTCAGAGTAAACGAAGCTGCGACACCATCTGAAAAAATGGACGCCGTTGGAGCGGCTGCGTCGCGCGCCGTTGAGGCGGAGCAATCCGCAACATGAGTCCGATGCAAGCGGAAGCAAAAAAGTCCGCTCCTATTAACAGCGGACATTAAAACTGGCTCAGATCCGACTTGTTCAGCAGCCTCAGCCAAGAGCGGACTCGGCGGCCTTACGGCGCTAAGAGGCGAATTCCGACGTCATTTACTCACAAGAAAGATGTCGGGTGCTCGATACAGCACCCCACCGGCTGTGATGTCCAAGGCTGCGTGCCGACAGTCGCCGCCTGGCTGACGCACCAAGCCATCACCAGTGATGTAGAGCTGCGTGACCAAAGCGACGTGGTCAGGCGCGGTGATGCGATAGTGGAAATGGCGTGGGCGTGGGAAATATCCGCCGGGCACCAAAGTCGTGACCGCGTATTTGCCATCTTCATCGCTGATGACCGTGCCACGCAGGTCGATGGCTTGGTCGGCATAGTCGGCATAGTTGCCATTGTCGGCCGGGTGGTAGTCGCCATTGCCGTCGGTCTGCCAGATCTCGATCCGGGCACCTGCGATGGGCGGCCGACCATCAGCCGCCGACAGGATGCGGCCGGCAAGCAACAGAGGGTCACCGGCCTTGCCGTGTCGGTTCAGATCATCAACGACCGGCGTATCCGCTATATAGAATGGCCCCAAGGCATCAGCCTCAGTAGGGACGCATGCGAGACTTGCTTGTGTGGGGGCTGCTATGCAGCCGGCAAGGATTCCGGCTGCGAGCAGGATGGCGCAACGAGAAAAAGACAGCATCATCGCCCTTCAGGTATCTCATCGAAAGATAGACTGCGTGTGGAGGCGATCAAGATCAGGTCGTTTGGCATCGCCATGCAGGTCAGGTATCGGCAAGCGCCTTGGATTGCTGGCCATTTCGAACCACACGGTATCCTTCCAGAAATGCAAGCGGCAAGAAGTGGACGAGTGCGGCTCCCAGCTCGTACTCCAAGAAGATCCAGTGGGCCAAGGTGAAGACAGCTGCAACGTAGACCCACCGCTGCATTGGCTTCCACGCCCGTTTCAGCTTGCGCACGGCCCAGTCGTTGCTGGTCAGCGCGAGCGGAACGAAGATCAAAAAGGCAATCCATCCCGTCCAGATCGAGAGCTCGAGTGCGTCCAATATGACCTTCGACATCGAGCCCAAATCGACAACGTAAAATACAACGTGGAGTACCGCATAGCCGAACGCAGCCACGCCGAGGTACCGACGACGTCGCAGCAACCACAGTGGCCAGCGATGCCTTGGGAACACCATCCGCAGCGGCGTGATCATCATCGCGAGAATCATGAAGCGCGCGGCGAATTCACCCGTCGGATGCAAAAGCCCATGGGGCGAGGCGCTACCGCCGAAGAAGCTGGACATCATGCCAATCGATGGCAGAGCCAGCAGTGCCCAAAAAGTATAAGGGGAGTTGAGAATCCGTATAACTCCGCCCATGGGCTTTGTCCTCCGCTTCGGTCGTCGCTGATTCCCAGCTAGCACGACCATGTTTAATCCGAAGAATTGTAGGCGAGAGTTGTCACAGGTTTTTGTCACGATCGGGCCAATTTGTAAGAAAATGTTTCAGCGCCGAAGGGCTGTCGAGTTTTCTTGGGCCTAGCTGACCGAACGTTTCTACCGCTAGCGCTTGAGACCGTCACGGCAATTGCGGGTCACGAGCAGAAAAACTGATGACAATCCCCGGCGTCTGCAATTGGGCAGACAGCTATCGTGATCCGCCGCATGAGCCGAGATTCGGGGCAATGGCCGTACGGGCGCCAAACCGAGACACAGCCGATGGTCAAAGGTGAGCTGGCTCCGCGAGCGGCGCCTGTTCCAGCTCTTCTATGCGCAGCAGGGCATTCCATTTGGCCGTGCGTTCACTGCGGGCGATGGAACCGACCTTGAGCTGGTCCGCCCCCCAACCGACCGCCAGATCGACGATGGTCGTGTCCTCGGTCTCGCCGGAGCGCGCCGAGACGATGCCGTCCATTTCGGCTTCCTGCGCCGCCCGCCATGCGGCAAGCGTCTCGGTCAGCGTACCGCGCTGGTTCGGCTTCAGCAGGACGGCGTTCGCGGTGGCATGCTCAGCGGCGGCGGCGACCCGGCTGGCGTCGGTGACCAGCAGATCATCGCCGACGATCTGCAGCCGGTCGCCGGCAGCGGCCATCAGCTTCCTGAAGCCATCGGCATCGTCCTCCGCCAGCGGGTCTTCCAGCGAGCGGATCGGGTAGCGGTCGGCCCAGCCGAGCAACATCTCGATCATGCCGTCACTGTCGAGTTCGCGGTCATCGAGGGCGAGCCGGTAGCGCCCGTCCCGCCCAAATTCCGACGCCGCGATGTCCAGGGCGATGACGACCCCGTCGCCTGGCGTCAGGCCGGCCCGCTCGATGGCGCGGACCAGCGTCTCCAAGGCTTCCTCATTGCTGGCGAAATCCGGCCAGTGGCCGCCTTCGTCGGCGACGCCGAGGCGGCGATGGGTCTCGTCCATGAGATCGCCGGCCGCACGATAGATGTCCGCCGTCCAGTCCAGCGCCTGGGCGACGGAGTCGGCCGCGGAGCAGACCACCATCAGATCCTGGATGTCGATGCGACGCCCGGCATGGGCTCCGCCGCCGAAGATCTGGATCTCCGGCAACGGCAATGAGACCCGGGCATCGCCAGCAAGATGACGGTACAGCGGCTGACCCTGCGCCGCCGCCGCCGCATGAGCCGCAGCCATCGACACGGCAATACAAGCATTCCCGCCCAGCGCGGATTTGTTCGCGGTGCCGTCAGCCTCGATGATCCGCCGATCGATCTCCGCCTGGTCGGTCCCGTCGCAGGCGACCAGCGCCGCCGCCAAGGGCCCCGAGACGTTCTCGACCGCTTGCCGCACGTCGTAGCCACCTTGCGCGCCGCCGTCATCCCGCAAATCGACCGCCTCGCCGGAGCCGGTCGACGCGCCGGCCGGCGCGATCGCCCGGCCCGTTGCACCGCCGGTCAGGCGGATCTCGGCCTCGACCGTCGGCCGGCCGCGGGAATCCCAAACCCGTCGTCCAAGAACGGCGTCGATCATCGTCATGGCAGCACCTCCTCAGTCCAGGCCTGGCGAATCTCCGCCAGCCGTTGCACCGGATTGCGCAACAACGCTCCAGCCACCCGCCTCACCCGGTCCTTTTCGCGCTCGTCGGTCAGATATTCGACCGGCGACTTGCCATCGACCCGCGCCAGGAACAGCCCGGGCAGCAGGGTGGCCGCGCGATATTCGATCCTCGCCGGAAGCTCCCAGGAAACACCGGCCAGATAGGCGCGCGCCAAACGGTCGAAACAGGCCAGGAAGCGCCCGGACGCATCGGGCACCCAGAGGCATTTGAGCAGCAGATGGTTCAGGCAGAATGCGATGTCGAAGGCCGGGTCGCCATACCAGGCGCATTCCGCGTCCAGGAACACGGGCCCGTCAGCGCCGCACAGGATGTTCTTCGGGCTGACGTCGCCATGCACCAGCGCGGTCCTGGTTGCCGCCGTCCGCTCCACAAGCGCGGTCAGCACGTCGGCATGGTCCGGGTTGGTCCGCGCGGTGGCCAGCAGATAGGGCTCCAGCCGGATATCGTGAAAGATCGCATCGGTCGGGAACGCCTCCGCCACATCCGGGCGGTTCGCAGTACCGGCGTGGATCCGAGCCAAGACGCGGCCGACCTCCATGGCGAAATCCGGTTCGGCCCGCCCCGCCCTGAGTTCGGATTTCCACAACGGATAATCCGACGCCGGAAGAAAGGCCATCGCCAGCAGGCCGGCGGCTTCGTCCTGGAACAGGAGTTCCGGCGCGGCGCCAGGGGCCGCCCGCGCCGCCCACTGCATCCAGCGCGCTTCATAGACGTTACGCTCCACCGGGGCACGCCAATCGGCGGCGACCCGAAGCTTCGGCAGAGCGCGCTTTACGCAGAACTGACGGGATCCGGCGTCGACGCGCCAGATGTCGGATGAGACACCACCGTCGAGCGCGTGAAACACTATGTCGCAGCCGCTCGGCACCAGACCGGCGCGGCGGAGCGATTCGACGATCTCTGGATCCGGCTTCGGGTCTCTCATGCTCGGCGTCACTCCCTATTGCGCGGCCGGCCGCCCTTGCGCCGGCCGGACAGCGCCGTCACAACGCCGTGCAGAGAGCGGATCTCCTGGTCGGTCGGATTTGTCCGCTGGAACAGGTTGCGCAGCGCACGGACCATGGCCGGGCGCTTCTCCGCCACCTGGAAGAACTCGGCCCGGTCGAGTTCCTGTTCCAGATGTTCGAAGAAGTTCAGCAGATCCGCCTTGGTCGCCAGGGGCTCGCCGCCGCGATCCATCCCGGCGGGCGGTTCAACGGGGCCCGCCTGAAACCATTCATGGCCGACCAGCAGGACCGCCTGGGCCAGGTTGAGGGACGAGAAGGACGGATTCAAGGGGACGGTGATGACCGTATCCGCGAGCACCACATCGTCATTGTCGAGGCCCGACCGCTCGCCGCCGAACAGCACGCCGACGCTCTCGCCGGCCCGGTTGGCGGCGCGCATGGTGCCGGCGGCCTGTCGCGGCGTGGCGACCGGTTTCACCATGTCCCGCAGGCGCGCAGTGGTGGCGAAGACCCTCGCCAGATCGACGATTGCGTCCTCGGTGCGATCGAAGACACGCGCACCGTCGAGCACCGCATCGGCGCCGGATGCCGCCGGCACCGCGGCCGGGTCCGGCCATCCCTGGCGGGGCCGGACCAGACGCAGATCGGTCAGGCCGCAGTTCAGCATCGCCCGGGCGACGGTGCCGATATTCTCGGCCAGCTGCGGCGCGACCAGAACGATCGCCGGTCCGTTCGCAGCGCCGTCGGTCCCCCGCTTCGTTCGGTCGGTGCCGGCCATTCCCGCCTTCGCCTCGATGCCACTCCGTGTCGGTATATGGCATGAACCGGCCGGCGAATGAAGGCGGGACGGCTTGGTCGGGGTCAGTTGCTGTGGTGCATGCCGGCATCCATGGCGCCGGCGGCCTGCACCATCACATTCACCGTGACGGTCCCGGCCTGCTCGAAGGTCAGCGTCACCGGAAAGCTGGCACCTTCATCCAGCGGTCCGGTCAACCCCATCATCATGACGTGGAAGCCGCCCGGCTTGAGCTCGGCCATGCCATCGGCCGGCACCTCGATGCCGCCCTCGACCTGCCGCATCTTCATGACGCCGTCTTCGACCAGGGTGGTATGCAGTTGGACCATTCCCGCGACATCGGTCTCCGCCGCGATCAGGCGATCGCTCCGGCCTCCCGAATTGTGGATCATCATGAACGCGCCGCCCGCGCGTCCGGCCGTCGCCCGGGACCACGGGCTCTCGATCATCAGATCGCCGACCTGATAGCTCGCATCCGCGGACATCGTGTGCTGAGCCAACATGCCATGGCTTTGCTGACCGCCATCAGCGACGGTGATTCGGGGCGTTTGGCCGGGTGCAGCGGCCGAAGACACGGCAACGGCAAATACCGCTGTGGCAACGAGAATGCTGTGCATTTCGATCAACTCCAGTCAGAAGAAGTCTTGCCGGCTACCGCGTCTCGCCGACGCGGCAGGCTGTGAGTCTCTCTAACTGGCGGACGGCGGCGCGCGGGAGTGGAAGCAGGTTTCGGTCCGCTGTGCGAAGTCGAGAGCGGCGAATGCCGGCACGCTGGACAGGTCAACGGTTGGCGTCGCGATGGTAATAGCGGCCGGCAGCAATGCCGGTGCACCAGCGCCAAGGCAGCCGGGGCAATGGTCGAGGCCGCCGAAGAGCGGTGGCCGGGGATCATCCGGCTCGGCGTCGCCAAACTCGATTTCGACGAAGCGCACGCCGTTCGGCGAGCAGATCGCCGCGAGCAGGGTGTCGGTCTCGGATGAGGCCGCGACAGCCTGCGCCAACGGCATCACCGTGCCGAACAGCAACCCGATAACGCCGACCAATGCCGTCATGCGCCGGCGCCAGGACGGCCGGCTGCGTCTGTGGGGATCTGGACAGGTACGAGTCATTGGTCAGGCGCCACAACAACCAAGCTGGGCCGGCAAGTCAACCCGATGCTACCGGAATTCAATTAAGAGATCTCGTGCCCGCACGGACGCCGGTCAGGCCTGCTGTACGCCGCTGTGATACAGCTTGTAGGTCATGCTGTCGCCGAGCGCGTTGAACGAGGCGTCGATGATATTCGTCGAGACACCGACCGTCGACCAGCGCTCGCCATCGCCGTTGGCGCTCTCGATCAGCACCCGCGGCATGGCGCCGGACGCGTCGCTGGCATGCAGGATGCGGACCCGGAAGTCGACCAGCTGCATGTCCTTGAGCACCGGGTATGACGGCTCCAGCGCCTTCCTGAGCGCGATGTCGATCGCGTTCACCGGGCCGTTGCCCTCCGCGACGGTGTGTCGGACATCGTTGCCGACGCGGACCTTCACCGAGGCTTCCGACTCCGTGACCAGCTTACCGCGCGCGTTGTGGCGCCGTTCATCGGTGACCGAGAACCGCAGCAGTTCGAAATAGTCCGGAACCTGGCCCAGCATGCGCCGGGCCAACAGTTCGAAGCTGGCACCTGCCGCGTCGTAAGCATAGCCCTCGTAGTCGCGCTGCTTGACCAGCCCGACCAGCTTGCCGACCTGCGGATCGCCGGGATCGAACTCCATGCCAAGCTCGGTCAGCCGCGCCAGGATGTTGGCGCGCCCGGACTGGTCCGACACGACGATCTGGCGGCGGTTTCCGACCAGTTCCGGATCGATGTGCTCATAGGTTGTCGGGTCCTTCTGGACGGCGGATGCATGCAGCCCGCCCTTGTGGGCGAAGGCGCTCTCGCCGACATAGGCGGCGTGGCGACTCGGCGCCCGGTTGAGATGCTCGTCGAACCAGCGGCTGAGATGGGTGAGTTGGGCCAGTCCATCCGACGAGATTCCGGTCTCGAAACCCATCTTGAGCATCAGGGTCGGGATGACAGATACCAGATTGGCGTTGCCGCAACGCTCGCCGAGCCCGTTTAGCGTGCCCTGAACCTGCCGCGCCCCGGCGCGGATCCCGGCCAGCGTGTTGGCGACGGCGTTCTCGGTGTCGTTATGGGCGTGGATGCCCAAATGGTCGCCGGGAACGTGCTCGGCCACCTCAGCCATGACGCGTTCGACTTCGTCCGGCAGTGTGCCGCCGTTGGTGTCGCACAACACCACCCACCGGGCACCGGCCTCGTGGGCCGCCTTCGCACAGGCCAGGGCATAGTCGGGGTTGGCCTTGTAGCCGTCGAAGAAATGCTCGCAGTCGAACAGCGCCTCGCGGCCACGCTTCACCACAGCGGCGACGCTGTCGCCGATCGATTTCAGGTTCTCGTCGCGCGGCACGCCCAGCGCCACGTCGACATGGAAGTCCCAGGTCTTGCCGACCAGGCAGACCGCGTCCGTCTCGGCGTTGAGCACCGCGCTCAGCCCGGGATCGTTGGCGACGCTGCGCCCGGCCCGGCGGGTCATGCCAAAGGCGGTGAACTTGGAGGTCTCGAGCTTCGGCGGATCGCCAAAAAAGCCGTCATCGGTCGGGTTGGCGCCGGGCCAGCCGCCTTCGATATAGTCGATGCCGATCCGGTCCAGCTCCCGCGCGATCGCCCGCTTCTCGACGATGGTGAAATCCACGCCTTGGGTCTGCGCACCGTCGCGCAGAGTGGTGTCGAACAGGTAGATGCGGTTGCTTTCGGTCATCGCCTTGGTCCCGGGGGCCTCACTGGCCTCTTTGTCACTCTATGCTTCGCGGCGCCAGGTGGTACCGTCCGGACCATCCTCAAGCACAACGCCGCGGTCGGCAAGTTCAGCGCGGATTCGATCGGCCTCGGCGAAATCACGTTCCACGCGGGCGGATCTGCGACGCGCGATCAGATCCTCGATCTGGGCCGGCGACAGACCCTCATCGGATGCCGGCGCAGCCTGGAACCAGTCTTCCGGATCCCCTTGAACCAGCCCCAGCACCTCGCCGCCGGCCAGCATCTGGCCCTTCAGCCGGGCCTGCTCGGCCGGATCCGTCGACTTGTACAGCCGTGACGCCAGCTCATGCAGGTGCGACAGCGCCATCGGCGTGTTCAGATCGTCCTGCAGCGCCGCCAACACGTCCAGGGGCACGTCGCCGGACGTTTCAGGCGCGATGGCCGCGACCGACCGCAGAGCGCCATAGAGCCGGTCAAGCTGCGCCCTGGCCTGTCCCAGCGCATCCTTGCTGAAATCGAGCGGCTGGCGGTAATGGCCGGCCAGCAGAGACAGGCGGATCGCCTCGCCCGGCACCTCCTTCAGCAGGTCGTGCACCGTGTAGTAGTTGCCCAGCGACTTTGACATCTTCTCGCCCTCGACGGTCAGATAGCCGTTATGCATCCAGTACCGGGCCATAAGCTCAGTGTCATGGGCGCAGCGGCTCTGGGCGATCTCGTTCTCATGATGCGGGAAGATCAGATCCTGGCCGCCGCCATGGATGTCGAACACCTCACCCAGATAGCGCTTGGCCATGGCTGAGCACTCGATGTGCCAGCCCGGACGGCCACGGCCCCACGGGCTGTCCCAGCCGGGCTGGTCTGGCGTCGAAGGCTTCCACAGCACGAAATCGGCCGGATCGCGCTTATTCGCCGCGACATCGACGCGGGCGCCGGCGATCAGCTCATCGCGGCCGTGCCGGGACAGCCGGCCGTACTCCGCCATGGACGGCACATGGAACAGCACTTCGCCATCGGAGTCATAGGCATGCCCCTTGGCGATCAGGCGCTCGATCATCTCGAGCATTTCGGCGATGTGGTCGGTGGCCCGGGGCTCCAAGTCCGGCTCCAGGGCACCCAGCGCCAGCATGTCGTCCTGGTAGATCCGACCGGTTCGCCTGGTCAGCTCGGCGATCGGCTCTCCGGTGTCCTGCGACGCCTGAATGATCTTGTCCTCGACATCGGTGATGTTGCGGACATAGGTGACCTTGGCATCCGGATTGAGCCGGCGTAGCAAGCGGTACAGGACATCGAAGACGACCACCGGGCGGGCATTCCCGACATGGGCGAAGTCGTAGACGGTCGGTCCGCAGACATACATGCGGATATGCTGCGGATCGAGCGGTACGAAGTCCTCCTTCGACCGGGTCAGGGTGTTGTAAATCTTGAGGGCCATCGCCCCGCCTCCGCCTGCCGCTGCCCGGTCCGGGCCAAGCGAGCCGGCCGAGGGGCGCGCAACCTAGCAAATCGTGCGGTCAATGGTCCATGCGTGATCTGTCGCAAGGCATCGGTGCACTCTTGCGCGTAGAGCACCCGAACTCCTGTGGACTTCGGGAAGAGGATGTTGGCATGAAGGGTGGATCGGTCGACGGATTTCCCATCGTGGATGTCACTGCCGACTCAGTGGCGAAGAGCGGGTTCTTCTGCCTGCAGAGTCGCCGCAAGGCGGAGGGCTACCTGCGCAAGCAGCGTTGGCTGACGGCGCGGTTCGACGAGGGCATGCGGCTGAAGATGCTCGGCGGTGGCGGCCGGGGTTTCATCGAATACCTGCCTGGCGAATATGCCTGGCGGGCGGTCGAGGCGGCCGGGTACATGGTGATTCACTGCATCTGGGTGGTCGGCCGCTGCAAGGGCAATGGCGGCGGACGGCAGTTGCTCGAGGCCTGCATCTCCGACGCCGGGCAGGCCGGCATGGCCGGCGTCGCCATGGTTGCCAGCGAAAAGACCTGGCTCGTGGGCTCCGATTTCCTGCGCGCCCAAGGGTTCGAGGCAGTCGATAGCGCACCGCCGGCCTTCACACTGCTGGTGAAACGCTTCGGCGATGCCGCGCCGCCTCGGTTCAGCGGAGGCTGGGAGGAGAAGGCGGCCCGGTTCGGCGCGGGTCTGACCATCGTGCGCAGCGACCAGTGCCCCTATATCGAGGACGCCACGAAGGTGCTGGTGGACTGCGCCGCCGCGCGCGATTTGGAATGCCGGACGGTCGAACTGACGGACGCTGCCGTCATACGCCGGTCAGCGCCATCCGCCTACGGCGTCTTCAACGTCGTGCTGGACGGCGCGTTACTCAGCTACCACTGGTTGACCGCGAAGGACTTCGCCAAGCGGGTCGACGGCCGCAAGAGCTGACCGTCGTTCGCCCTACGTGGTCGGGGGGCCGGTCAGGACCAACAGCTCTTCTTCTGCCTCTTGCCGGCGGCGAACCCGCTCCCGGGATTGCGACAGCAGTTCGGCCCAGTCGTTCAGCTCGTAGTTACCCTCAGCGGCAGACTCCTGGCCTGCGCTCTGCAATGGCGTGTGGAACACCATGCGGTAGACCGACTCATAGGCTTCCGAGGCAGCGCGGAAGTTTCCGGCCTCTTCCGCGCAGGCCGCCATATTGTACGCGACAGCCCGGTCCCTGATGCCGGATCTGGCCATGCGCTCCCAGAGGCTGCAGGCAGCTCCGGGCTGGCCGTTTCCGACCAGGTCGGAGGCCTCTTCGAACAGCGCCTCATGACCGCCGGTCAGCCGGTCGCCTTCGTTCAAGAACGAAACGCGGAAAGTCTCGGGATAGGGCGCGATGTCTCGATGAATGCGGTCAGCGGCATTCTGCGCCAGCTGGGCTCGCAAGCCATCGACCGAGCGCCCGAAATCGTTGTTCAGCAGCCGCGTAATCAGCACACCCGGATCGTCGGCGGTCGACACGCATTCGGTCGTCGAGCGCGCGGTGCGGGCCGGCCGGGCCTCGTAGATCATGTCGCCGGTATCGGCGTCCATGGCCTGGGCGGCGAAATCCATCATCACGGTGATTTCCGCACATTGCTGCACCTCGACCCAGACTTCGACGCAATGGCCGGCGGCGTCGAAGACCTCGCAGGTCTCACTGGTTTGGGGCGGCAGCAACTCGGTCGTGGAATCGTAGCTGGTCTGGCCCATCAGGACGGCGCCGGCATCGACAGAGCGGGCATAGTCCAGCGCCTCAGCCGGATCGACATTGCCGATCGACACGGTGCGTCCGGAATGCAGCCGAACCGGCCCGTGCACGTCAAAGACCGGCCGGCCCTCGATCCGCACCCGCTCAAGACTGGCCGACAGCTGGTCGGCGACCGCCTGGCCGCCCTCGCCGGTGAACTCGACGACGGCGACGTCACCGCGCATGGCGACTTCCATATTGTCAGGCGCCATCATCTGCTGTCGGGCGATCTGCTGGGTGTTGCTGCAAGCCGAAAGGATCGCGGCGGCGGCCATGACGAGAATGACCGAATTCGGGCGCCGCCCAGCGACGCAACTGTACCGGGACATGTTTCGAATCCTCTTTCGGATTGAGATGCCGTCGGTCACTCCTAGTCAATTCCGCCTAAGACTAGGTTAACCGAGCTGGGCCCTGCGGAGCGCGGATATGGACCAGCCGGCAATCACGGCACAACGTCGCGAAATACGCCGAACTTCGCCTCGCCGGGCTGAAGAGTGATCTGGATCATTGCAAATCGGGGATTTATGATACATTTTAGATATTAACTATAGAAGCCTGATTCATCGGGCCGGATGGCATGGACACGGACGTAACCAGAGAAGCCCGGGATATCGGGCCGGTTGGCATGGACAAACAACGTAATCATAGAAGCCCGGATTATCGGGCCGGATGGCATGGACAAATGATGCAAATCCTCAAAAAAGGTATCAGCCATGACCAAGTCCATGACCGCCTTGGCGGCCGTGCTTGTGCTGCTCTCCGGAGTCGCCCAAGCCGATACGGTGAAACAGATCTGGAATGAGGGCCTAGGGGAAGACAACCCCGGCCGCGTGGGTTCGGCCGATGAGTGCATTCGCGACAGCGCAAGCAGTACCGCTTGCTATAATGATCGTGATGAATTCGAGGCCGCCCCGGAACCAGCGGCGCCGGCAGTGGTGCCTACAGGCGAAGAAGACGAGTCGCCACAGTAACAGACCCCACGTGATCTCACTTTTCACTATGGATCACATAGCCTAATGACCAGGAGGAAGGGGTGACCAAGCCCCTTCCTTCTCGTCCTCGGTGCCACGCCGTCGAGTACGGTGACCGGGTCACCGACCAGTGCCGCAGAGTCGGGCGCCGGCTTGCTTGCGTCCAATGAGCGGCAACAGGGCCTTCATCTCGGGTCCATGATCGCGGCCGGTCAGGGCCAAACGCAACGGGCGAAACAGCGCCTTGCCCTTGCGGCCGGTGGCGTCCTTCAAGGATGAAGACCACGCGCCGAACGTCTCTCCATCCCACGGCTCCGGAGGAAGCAGATCGGCCGCCACGGCGAGGAATGACGGATCCTCCATAACCGGCTCGATCGGTCCTTTGGCCACCTGCCACCATTCGCCCACATCCGCCAGCCTCGAGAGATTCGGCCGGACTGCCGTCCAGAATTCCGCATCGACTCCGGCCAGCCCCAGTTCCTTCAGACGCCCGTCAACGGCGTCAAACGACGTATCGTGCAGAAGGCGGGAATTGAGGCGTTTCAGCTCCTCCGGGTCGAACTTCGGCGTGCCGCGGGCGAATTTGCCAAAGTCGAATCCCGAGACGAGGATGTCGACGTCGTGTAGCGGTTCCACCGGATCGGAGGTGCCCAGCCGGCCGAGCAGGCTGACGACCGCCATCGGCTCCAAACCCTCCTCTTCCCGAAGTGCCTCCAGGCTCAGGCTGCCCAGGCGCTTTGACAGACTCTTGCCGGCGGCGTCGGCCAGCAGCGGCAGATGCGCGAATTCCGGCGGCTCGGCGCCAAGCGCGCGAAAGAGCTGGATGTGCATCGCCGTGTTGGCGACATGATCCTCGCCGCGCACGACATGGGTTATGGCATGGTCGATATCGTCGACCACCGAGCCGATGTGGTAGAGCGGCCGGCCATCGGCGCGGATCAGCACCGGATCCGAAATATCCCTTCCCTCGAAATGCACCGGCCCGCGCACCAGATCAATCCACTCGATGGCGCTGTGATCCAGCTTGAAACGCCAGTGCGGCCGTCGCCCTTCGCCTTCCAGCCCCCCCCGCTCCGCATCGCTCAACGCAAGAGCCGCCCGATCGTAGATCGGCGGCAGGCCGCGCGACAGCAGGCTCTTGCGCTTCAGGGACAGCTCTTCCGGCGTCTCGAAACAGGGGTAGAGCCGGGCATCGGCCTTCAGCGTGGCGATCGCGTCGTCGTATCGCGCGGTGCCCTCCGACTGCCGTGCCCGATCGTCCCAATCCAGGCCGAGCCAGGCCAAATCCCGCTCGATCGCATCGGCGAATTCCGGTCGACCCCGTTCTTCGTCGGTGTCGTCGAGCCGCAGCAGGAAGTGCCCCTGCTCATGGCGGGCAAACAGCCAGGCTACCAGCGCCGTGCGGGCGTTTCCGACATGCAGGAGCCCGGTCGGGCTCGGCGCGAAACGGGTCTTGACGGTCATCGGCGACATATCCCTTTCGGCGTTCTGGCCGACGCCACGGCGGCCGACCTATCCCGCGCGGCCAACGCACCTGTCAAGGCGTTTGACCCGGTCGGCGGAGATGTCCGGGTCCAAACCGTGGAGCCCGGCTTTAAAACTCGGAAACCATATCCCTGTATGCAATCCAGGATCGATGTCGCCACGAACACGACGCCAGTAACCTGGACCCGCGATGAACAGACAACCGGCCGCCCTGGAAATCACCGGCCTCAGCAAGCGCTTCGACCGGCCCGCGGTCGACAGTCTGGATCTCGCCATCCGTGTCGGCGAGTTCTACGCACTGCTGGGCCCGAATGGCGCTGGAAAGACCACCACGCTGCGGATGGTCGCCGGGCTGCTGCGTCCCGATGCCGGCGCGATCTCGGTTTTCGGTATCGACGCGCTGGAGGACCCGATCGCGGCAAAACGGGTGATCGCCTGGGTGTCGGACGAGCCCATGATCTACGACAAGCTGACGCCGTTCGAATACCTGGAGTTCGTCGCCGGGCTCTGGAGCATAGACGCGGCGACCGCCGAGGCACGAGCGCGTCACCTGATCGACTGGCTCGGCCTGGGCCCGCACGCCCATGAACGCTGCCAGAGCTTTTCCAAAGGCATGCGGCAGAAAGTGGCGTTGGCCGGGGCGCTGGTCCACGAGCCCCAACTGATCATCCTCGACGAGCCGCTGACCGGTCTCGACGCCGGCTCGGCGCGGCAGGTCAAGGACGTGCTGGCAGAACGCGTCCGCGATGGCGCCACGGTCATCATGACGACGCATATCCTGGAGGTCGCGGAACGCATGGCCGAGCGCATTGGCGTGATCGCCGAAGGCCGGTTGATCGCCGAGGGCACCTTGGAGGAGCTACGGCGGCAATCGCGCACCGGCGGCAGCCTCGAGGACATTTTCCTCGACCTGGTCGCGGAGCAGAGCACCGCGGCATGATGCAGCCGGCGGGACTCGGCTGGTTCGCGCGCCACGAGTTGAGCCTCGCATGGCGCGACTGGCTGTCGATGATGACGGCGGGCAAGCGCGGGCGCGAGCCGCTGGTGGCGGTGGCACTGGTGATCTTTGCCGGGCTGATGCATCTGCTGGCCTATGTCGTGGTCGCGCCTGCCGTGCGCGCCGGCATCACGCCAGACAAGGCGACATTGACGCTGGTGACCGGCGGCGCGCTCCTGTCCTGGTCGCTGATGCTGTCGCAGTCCATGGAATCGGTGACCCGCGCCTTCTATGCCCGCGACGATCTCGATCTCATTCTGTCATCGCCCGCCTCCGCCCGGCGGTTGTTCGCGATCCGGCTGGGCGCCATTGCGCTCACCACCATGCTGCTGTCGATGCTGTTGGCCGGCCCTTTCGTCAACGTCCTGGCGGTGTTCGACGGGTCCCGCTGGCTTGCGGCCTATGGCGTGCTATGCGCGATGGGCGCAGTGTCCGCCACGCTGGCGGTCGCGGCGACGGTGACGATGTTCCGCACCCTGGGGCCGCGCCGCACCCGGCTGATTGCACAAATCATGGCAGCGGTTGTCGGAGCGGCATTCGCGATCGGCGTGCAGGCGGCGGCGATCCTGACCTACGGCAAGGTGTCGCGGCTGACCATCTTTCAGTCGGACTCGTTCATCGCGATGACACCCGACACCGCCAGCCTTCTGTGGTGGCCGGCGCGGGCGGCGATGGGCGACCTGCTGCTGCTGACGGTCGTGCTCGGAGCGAGCCTGGGCCTGCTTGCGATCGCCATCGCGATCTTCTCCGCCCGCTTCGGCGACCATGTGATTGCGGCGTCAAGCATCGGCTTCGGCGCGAAAGCCAATCTGCGCCGCGTCGACCAGTTCCGCCAGGCATCGACCAAGCGCGCCCTTCGCCGCAAGGAATGGGCGTTGCTGCGCCGCGATCCGTGGCTGGTGTCCCAGACGCTGATGCAGATCCTGTACCTGCTGCCGCCGGCCCTGCTGCTGTGGCGCAACTACGGCGACGATATCACGGCGCTGGTGATCATGGTGCCGGTGCTCGCCATGGCATCCGGCCAGCTTGCCGGCGGGCTCGCCTGGCTGGCGGTGTCCGGCGAAGACGCGCCGGATCTGGTGGCGACGGCGCCGATCTCGGCTCGCATGATCCTGCAGGCGAAGGTCGAGGCTGTGATGGGCGCGATGGCCGTCGTCGTCGGGCCGCTGCTGATCGCGTTGCTGATTGCGGCTCCCAAGACCGGCGGCATCGCAGTGCTCGGGGTCGCCGCAGCATCGCTATCGGCGACGGTGATCCAGATCTGGTTCCGTGCTCAGGCCAAGCGCAGCAATTTCCGCCGCCGGCAGACCTCGTCCCGGGTCGCTACATTGGCGGAGGCCATGTCCTCGATCCTGTGGGCCGCGACGGCCGGACTTGCCGCCGCTGAGTCCTGGTTCTGGGTCCTGCCGGGATTTCTGGCGCTCTGTGTGTTGGGCGGCGTGCGTCTGGTCAGACCCAAGCCCGAGGGCGCGGCCTGATCCCTATCGATGGGGCCTGCTCAGGGGTAGGGAAACCCGAACTGGAAGCCGATTAGCAGGCAGTCTTCGAAGGCATAGGTCGCGCGGTAGATCGGCATGTTGTAACGCCTGAGAAGCGCGGTATCGCCGGACAATTCATAGATAGAAGTCTCGCCGATTAGATGGGCCGGTTCGCCGATCAGCGCTTCGAGATCGGCCCTGGCCATCCCGAGCCGGATGCCCTTGCGGGTCACGAAGGCATCCGGTTCCCCCGGCCAATACCGGCAATGAGGACTGCTCCCCGGCAAATTCGACGGACACGACGGCGACGCTGAAACGTTCGTCTCCCGGATGCGCGGTCAGGGTCAGGGTTTGGCTGCCATCCGCGTTGGCGAACTTGTACCAAATCGTTCCCGCGGAATGGACAACGGTGGCGGACGACAGCGCTTGCTCTGTCTCCTCGGGCGCGAACAGCGGCAAATCATTGATGGCGAGATCGACGATCGCGTCGTCATCAACGCATCCACGCCTGTCGGCAGGGCCAGCACCGACCCGAGGGTCACGGCCATGGCAAGAATCAAGAGAGATCGGCGACGCATCTCCACCCACTTACCCGATCAGATCGATGAAGGCGTTGGTGATCGGGTAGCGACGCTCGCGGCCGAACGAGCGGCGGGTCAGCTTCACGCCGGGCGGTGCCTGGCGGCGTTTGTATTCGGCCCGGTCGAGCATGCGCCAGACCCGATTGACGGTCTGCTGGTCATGGCCGCGAGCGACGATCTCGGCAATCCCCATCTCATGCTCGATCAGGCATTGCAGGATGTCGTCCAGGGCGTCGTATGGCGGCAATGTGTCCTGGTCGGTCTGGTCGGGCTTCAGTTCCGCCGACGGCGGCTTGGTGATCACCCGCTCGGGAACCACCCGGCCTGCCGGACCCTTGGCGCCCGCCGGGTGCACCTGGTTGCGCCAGCGACAGAGTTCGAAGACGGTGGTCTTGTAGACGTCCTTCAGGACCGAATAGCCGCCGCACATGTCGCCGTAGAGGGTGGCGTAACCGACCGACATCTCCGACTTGTTGCCGGTCGACAGCACCATGGCGCCGTGCTTGTTGCTGAGCGCCATCAAAGTGATGCCCCGGGACCGCGCCTGGATGTTCTCCTCGGTGGTGCCGGTGTCGGTGCCGTTGAACAGCGGCGCCAACATTGACCCGAACGCCCCCATTGCGGGCTCAATCGATACTTCGTCCAGCCGGGCGCCGACCAAAGCGGCAAGCTCCGCCGCGTCCTCCAGGCTCTCGGTCGAAGTGTAGGGCGACGGCATCATCACGCCAATGCACCTTGTCGGCGCCAAGTGCATCGGCCGCGACGACGGCGCTGAGCGCGCTGTCGATGCCGCCTGACAGGCCCAACAGAACGCCCGGAAAGCCATTCTTGCCCACATAGTCGCGCAATCCCAGGACCATAGCGCGGTAGATGGCCTCCAACCCGTCAGGCGGCGGCGCGCGATCGGCAACCGCGCAGACCCAGCCATCGGAGTCCGCGTCGCGGGTCCAGCGGGTCAGCGCGATATGGTTTTCGAAGGCCGGCGCCTGGGCCTTCAACTCCCGGTCGGCGCCCAGGACGAAGGAGGCGCCGTCGAAGACCAGTTCATCCTGGCCGCCGACCTGGTTCACATAGATCAGCGACAACCCACTCTCGGTGACCCGGGCGACCGCCAGGGACATGCGCTCGTCAAGCTTGTCGCGCTCATAGGGGCTGCCATTCGGCACCACCAGGATCTCCGCGCCGGACTCCTCCAGACATTCAGCCACATCGGGCGCCCACATATCCTCGCAGACCATCAGCCCGAGGCGCACGCCGCGGAAATTGACCGGCCCGGGAAGCGGCCCCGGCGGCGAAGACGCGCTTCTCGTCGAACACGCCGTAATTGGGCAGATCGTGCTTGAAGCGCACGCCCGCCACATCCCCGCCGTCCAGCAGCAGAGCCGCGTTGTAGGCTTTGCCCTTCTCCCGCCACGGGGCGCCCACGATCATGCCGGGCCCGCCATCGGCGGTGTCCTTGGCAAGCTTCGCCACCGCGGCTTCCACCACATCGAGGAAGAACGGCTTCAGCACCAGATCCTCCGGTGGATAGCCGCTCACCACCAGCTCGGAGAACACCACCAGATCCGCCCCCTGGTCGGCGGCCTGGCTTCTGGCATCGCGCAGCATGGCCAGATTGCCGTCGATGTCGCCGACGACCGGATTGATCTGCGCCAAGGCGATGGCGATGTGATCGGTCACGGTTGGGACTCTCCGAATGGATCTGGGCTCGATTGCCAATTCGGGCCGATGCTAACGACGGCCGCCCCGCAGGCAAACCGCAATCGTTCCGACCGGCTCAATCCTGCTGTCCGGTCTCCTTGCGCCGGCGGCTGTGCTTGGCCACGGCCTTATAGAGCTTGCCCTGCTTCTTGGCGAGCAACCGGACATCCCGCTTCGAGGCTTCGGATTGCCGCAACGCCGCGCTCGCCAGTTCACGCTTGAGTTTGAGATAGCTCTGATACCGGGCCGCGTCCAGCCCACCTCCCTCCACCGCCTCACGCACCGAACAGCCGGGCTCGGCCTCATGGGCGCAGTCGCGGAACTTGCAGGTTCGGGTCAGATCCTCGATGTCGGGGAAGGCGCCGCGCAGCGCATCCTCGTCCCCCCACATCTGCAGTTCGCGCATGCCGGGCGTATCGACGACGATGCCGCGTCCGCGCAGGACGAACAGCTCGCGATGGCTGGTCGTGTGGCGGCCCCGATCATCGTCCCCTCGAACCGCGCCGACGGCCATTTTGTCGACCCCCAACAGGCGATTGACCATGGTGGATTTGCCGGCTCCCGACGAGCCGATAAAGGCGACCGTCCGTCCGATCGCGAGATATCGCTCGACCGCATCGAAGCCGAAGCCCTGTTTGGCGCTCAAGGCGTGGATATCGGCGCCCACTCCGACTGCCTCGACCGCGGCGACCTGGCCATCGAGGTCCTCGCTGAGGTCGGTCTTGTTCAGCAGCACCACCGGTGCCGCGCCGCTGTTCCAGCACAAGGCCAGATAGCGCTCCAGCCGGCGCAGGTTGAAGTCGCCGTCAAGGCCCATGACGATGAAAATCGTATCGATGTTCGCGGCGACCACTTGCGCCCCGGTCACCGTCCCCGCCTTCTGCCGCGAGAATCCGCCGCGCCGGGGCAACAGCGCCTGGATGAATGCGATCTCGTCGTCATGCGGCAGCAATGCGACCCAGTCGCCGACCGCCGGTCGGTCCTCCCCATCCGCCGCGCTGGTCCGCAGAGGTCCGGTCAGCTCCGCCATCACCGTCGTCTCAGCGGTCATCACCGAATAGCTGTACGGGTCCTGGCGAACGATCCGCCCGGGCACAAGGTCCGGCATCTCAAGGGATTCGAAGTGTTCGTGAAATTCGGGGGTCCACCCCAGTTCTTCCAGTGTCATGGCAGCCCCGTGGAGCGTCTTGGCCGTCCGAACAGCGGACGCGTATCCGATCGATTGATCCTGTCGGGTGGTCCGGAGCCTATCCGGACGGAATCGCTGCCCGGGCCATCGGGTCGATCCGATGCCGGACCCTGAAGGCCAAAGGGCGCGATGGTCTGGGCTGTCATGCAATCATAAGCCGTCAAACTAGCACGGGCATCGAACCGCCCGCAACGACAGCCGGATGCCGGCAGCAGCGGATGTCCCAACCGAATTGCATGTGATGGCAGTGCAGAGTAGCCGCGACAGCCATGAAAGCACCTTGAGACCAGTACTTCGACGGCATACCGGGATCAATTAATTGAATTACATGGGATTTTAGACAACCTAGACTACTTGGATTTCGCGAGATCATCAGTAGAAAAACTTGGTGCAGTGCATAATATTCATACGCGATTCGATCGCTAACGCAAATCTTCTGAGTACGGATTGTGCAAATCTCGCTGAATAGTAACCTGCGGTTTCTTGCATTCATCATTCCGGCTATCATTCAATCAAGAATGCGGAAATAACCGGTTACCTCCGAATCCGGGCAACCGCAATTTCGAACGGGGAAGACAGTCGTGGACAGCAGGGTTGCGCGCCTGCTCGAGAAATTGGGACTCGAGGCATATTCCGAAGCCTTCGGGGCGAATGACGTGGATTTCGAGACGCTCGGCTATCTCGATGACGACGACCTGAAGGAAATTGGCCTGTCGCTCGGCCACCGCCGCAAGCTAATGGCCGCGCTTTCCGCTCTTGATGATCATGAAGGCGACAGTGGACTGTCGGGCCTCGACCAGGATCTTGGTGGCCAGGGTGCGGCCGAACGCCGGTTGCTGACGGTCATGTTCATCGATGTCGTCGATTCCACGCCGCTATCGCAGATGCTCGACCCGGAAGACCTGCGCGCCTTGATGCGCAACTATCAGGTTGCGGTCACAGCAGCGGTGGTGCGCTATGACGGATACGTCGCGAAGTTCCTGGGCGATGGGGTGCTTGCCTATTTCGGTTGGCCGCGCGCCCATGAAGACGAGGCGGAGCGGGCGGTGCGGGCTGCCCGCGACGCTCTGTCGGCGGTCAGGGCCATCGCCACGAAGGCGGGCGAGCATCTGCGGGCCCGCGTCGGCATCGCCACCGGGGAAGTGGTGGTGGGATCGATTGTTGGCGATATCACGACGGACGAGGAAGCCGTCGTGGGCGCAGCACCGGGGTTGGCCGATCGCCTGCAGCGGGTCGCCAATCCGTTCGAGGTGGTGATCGGACCGACAACGCGCCAACTGCTCGGCAATGCATTCGAACTCGAGTCGCTGGGTGGCCATGAGCTCAAGGGATTCGACGAGCCGGTCGAGGTTTGGCGTGTCGCGAAAGAAGTCCAGGCCGAGTCCCGCTTCGAGGCGGCCCGTGGAAGGCGGCTGGTCCGGCTGATCGGGCGCGCCCACGAACTCGGCTTGCTGGAGGAGCGGTGGCAACTGGCCAAAGATGGCGAAGGTCAGGTGGTGGTGCTGCTCGGCGAAGCCGGGATCGGGAAGTCACGGCTGGTGCGGGAGTTTCGGAAGAACATAGGCGAAGATCCGCGTTTCGGCCTCCGCTACCAGTGTTCACAATACCAGACCAACAACGCGTTCCATCCGGTCGTCGAGCAGATCCGACGGGCGTCCGGCATCGCCGACGACGATACGGCCGAGGCCAAGATCGAGAAGATCGAAAACCTGGTGGGCCTGGCGTCCGACAACCTGGAACGGGCCGTGCCGATCGTGGCCTCTCTGCTGAGGGTGCAGACAGGCTCTGCCTATCCGATGCTCGACATGCCGGCTCAGCAACTGCGACAGCGAACCATCGAAAGTCTGGTGGAGCAGATTGTGCTGCTTAGCAGCCGGCAGCCGGTCCTCGTCGTCGTCGAGGATGCCCATTGGGCCGACCCATCGATGCTCGACTACGTCAGCGAGCTGATCAACGCCATCGAGAGTCTGCCCGTGCTGGTCGTCATCACCTTTCGCACGGAGAGCGAGGGCCACTGGCCCGATCGCTCGCACCTGAGCTCGATCATGCTGGGACGGATCGGACGCCGTCAGGCAAGTGAAATGGCTCGTTCGATCGGCTCCAGTCTCCGCGATGAGACACTTGAGGCTATCGTGCGGCGGGCCGAGGGCGTGCCGCTCTACGTCGAAGAGTTGACCCGGGCAGTGGTCGAGGCGGAGGAGGCCGCCGGCGAGGATGTCGATCTGGTACCGACAACGCTGCAGAACTCCCTGGTCGCGCGGCTGGACCGGCTCGGCGAGGCCAAGGCCGTGGCGCAGATCGGCTCGGTGATCGGTCGTGAATTCGACCACAATCTGCTCGTCTCCCTGGCCCGGTTGGCCGGCGTCGCGCTGGAAGGATCGCTCGAGAAGCTGGTGGACTCCGGACTGGTCATCCGCCGCGGCGCTTCGCCCGATGCGGTCTATGTCTTCAAACACGCGCTGATCCAGGACGCTGCCTATGCGACTCTCCTGATGAGCAGCCGCAAGGCGTTGCACGGCCGGGTCGTCGAGGCGCTGGAGTCACGGTCGTCCGACGACAAGCATGAGCACATCGACCTGATCGCCCATCACGCCCTGCAGGCCGAGAACTGGCAGCGGGCATTCGAGGCCTACAAGGACGCCGGCGACGGTGCGATTGTCCGTTCCGCCCTGCACGAGGCCGTCGGACAGTTCAGGCATGCCCTGGTTGCCTCAACGAACCTTCCGGACTCACCGGAGCAATCGGCTCGGGTGATCGATCTCCTGTTCGAATTGCGCAATGCGCTCTGGGCCCAGGGGCGATTTGAGGAGATCCTCACTCACCTTCATGAGGCGGAGCGCCTGTCCGCCCTGCTGGGGGACGAGGTTCGCCTCGGTTGGGTCTCGGTCTATCGGGGCGCCAGCCTCTGGCAGATCGGACAATCGGATGAGGCCAAGGCGGCGGCGGAGCGCGGTCGTGAGATCGGGGTGGGCGCAGAAGACCTCTACTTGGAGATGGCAGCCAATTTCTATCTCGGCTGTGCCTATGTCACGACAGGCGAGTGCCGTACTGCGGAAACCTATTTCGAGCGGGTCGTCGCGGCATTGCCCGGTGACCTGGCCAAGGAGAAGTGTGGGCTTCCTTTCGCGCCGGCCATCATTTCGCGGTCCTGGCTGGTCTGGTCCTATGGCGAGCGCGGCGAATTCGCATTGGCGCAAGAGCACGCAGACCGCGCGATCGAACTCGCCGAGGAGATCGGCAATCCGTTCAATCGCGCGCATATCTACTACGATGTCGGGTATCTTGAGATCGTTCGATCCAATCTCGAGGGGGCCATCGAGGCGCTGGAGCATTCGATGGAACTGATCGATAAATGGGGTCTGATCTACCTATCTCCATTTACGATGGGCTTTCTCGGACATGCATGCGTCGAGTCCGGCGACCAGGATCGTGGGCTTGCCCTCCTTGAGGAGGCAAACAATCGTTACGCCCGAATGGGCCTCGGGCTTTTCAGATCTCTGGTCGGAATGGGGCTGGCGAGCGCCTATCTGAGGGCCGGGCGGATCGATGACGCCTCCCGCCAGCTCGAGAAATCGCTCGAGGTCGCCGGACAGCGCGGCGAACGGGGCTTCGAGGCATACGGATCCTTCGTGCTCGGCAGGATCGCCGCCGCGGCTGATGCCGGTGACAACGGCGATGCACGGCAGTGCTACGAGAACGCGATTGCCCGCGCCGAGGAACTGGGGATGGCGCCGCTCGCAGCGCGGGTCCATTTGGCGCTCGCTCGCCTGCTGGAAGAGGGATCCGCCGAAGAGGCCGACTTGCATTTTTCACGGTCGAGAACGCTGTTCGAAGGGCTGGGCCTGCCAGGCCCGAATCCACCCCCACGCTAGGCTTGTCCATTTCGGGTCGATGGCCCGTCTGTCCGATGCCCCCCAACCTGCGGCGAGGGCGCCACGCATGGCCGCAATCAGAGTGAGCGGAAATCTGGAAACGTCTGGATCTCAGCCAATCCGCCAGACAATCACTCGCAGTCTGTGTTCCTGGTCGTGAGGTTGGGCATCGTGGTGTTGCAGTATCTTGCATCAGTCAAGTCGGCCGAACGTAGATTGGCCCCACTCAGGTCGGCCCCACGCAAGTTAGCCTCACGAAGATTTGCCGCACTGAAATCGGCGCCATTCAATTGCGCGTCACTTAAGTCGGCCCAAAGCAAAATTGCCCGGACCAGTCTGACGTCGCTTAGATCGGCCCTGTTGAGCGTTGCACCCATGAGACCGGCCCCGCTGAGGTCGGCTCGGGCGAGGCTGGCGCCTGTTAGTGTGGCTGATGTCAACTGCGCGCCCCTCAGGTCGGCATCACTCAGATCGGCCGCGCTCAAGTCGGCCGCATCCATGAGTGCCCCGCTCAGGTCGGCCCCACGCAGGTCAGCCGCGCTCAGATTGGCTCGGATCAGGATGGCCTTGGACAGGTTCACCGCCCTCAGGTCGGCGCCCGCCAGGTCTTCCGCGCCCAAGTCTGCGCCGACAAGATCAGCTCCGCTCAGGTTGTCCCTAGTGGAGTCGGCGACGAATACCGTTACGTCATCGTCATGAACCACCGCTGGCTTCTCGACTGTGCCGGGGGTTTGATGATCCGGAATGCTGTCCATGCGTTCTCGGCCAGCGGGCGCACCATCTCGGTCCTGCCCAATGCCCGGGGCCGATGCTGTTGAAACACAGGCCGCCAGAAGCGCGGCGGCGCCAATTCTTGAAATACGCACCATCCCAGGCCTTCCTCAGGGCTATGGCGCTGTTCCGCGGGCCAGGATAACGGGAACCCGCAATGAGGAAAGAAAATTCAGCACGCCGCAATGCAACCGGTTGGCCATGAGCACCCGTGTCCGATCCCCGTTCAGCTGGTCTGCGATCCGATCATCGGCGAGCAACTCAGCTCACCCTGACCGCCATCAGCCGGGCAGCCGACACTGCTAAGGCGGGGCAATTCTATTGTGGCTTGGGCCGGTAGCTCTCAGTCGACTGCCGTGACGCTCGGAGCACTTCCCACTGGTGTCCACGGTTCGTCCGGAGATAAAAGTATTTGCCCGAAAAGATTCAATGTTACATCGAACGTTTGGTGCACGTATGTCCGAATCTGAAATTTTATGAAATAATGTTACGACTTCACGACGAGTGATGAGCCGGACCGACAATTCTAAGCACAATTTTCACAGTGAAATTCCACGATTGCCTATTGATTGTTCCCTATCTGTTCCTATATATGTTGGTAAACGGACCTTGCTATGTTCTACGGGGCCTCGACATTCGTGATAGTTCTTTGTACTGGCGGTGGATCGGCTAGACAGCCTGAAAGGCACAGATGCGCCGAAAGTCCTCAATCGTTAAGGCTGGTCTCATTGCGGCCCTGGTTGTCATGGGCTTTGCGCTCGGCCCATCAGTCGCCAACGGCCAATCCGCCTTCTGTGGTGAGCGTTCCGGCATTATCGAGATGCTCAATGAGAAGTACGACGAGTCTCAGACGGCCATTGGACTAAGCTCCGAAGGCCATCTCATCGAGGTATTCGCTGCGCCCTCCGGAACATGGACGATGCTCGTAACCTACCCGGTCGGAATGACCTGTGTTGTGAAGAGCGGTCTTGGCTGGCAACAAATCGACCGGTCGCGAGATGACCCAGTCTCTTAGGACGATGCACGGCACACCAACATGTGTGCTCTAACGCTTGTTGGGCGTTTGGCGATGATGGCGATCGGTCAATATTGGCACCTCCAACCCACCGCATGGTGCCGCCAGCGGCGCGGAATATTGATCTTTGGAGTGCCTTAGCTCATCGTTTGAAATGAGGTCGTTCGGATACTCGAAAACCATCGTAGGATCCGGGATTGCCCCTTTGCATCATTCATAGTCTACGGCCTTGCTTCCTCCGGGAAGGCCAATGCCGACGTCCGAAACTGCTCACCCGGTTGAGCCACCCACCAAATGCCACTCACCCCCTAGTGTTCCTGGCATATCAAAACCGACAAACAGAAAGGCGCGCTCGGAACTTTGCTTTGAGATCACGATGCGGGAATCGATGGCATCCAAACTTGTAACCCTATTCGGAGGATCAGGATTTCTCGGCCGCCAGATCGTGAAGCACCTGGCCGCCGAAGGGATCGACGTCCGCGTAGCGGTGCGCCACCCCGAGCGCGCTACCTTCCTCGACAGCCTGGGCCGGCACGGACAGATCGAACTCGTGCAGGCCGACGTATGGAAGGAACCAACGGTAGCTCGGGCGGTAGAGCAGTCGGATTGGGTAATCAACACCGTTGGACACTATGTCGAGAAGAGCGGCGCGACTTTCGACGCGATCCACGGACAGGGTGCTCTGCATGTCGCCCGGCAAGCGAAAAACGCAGGGGCCGAGCGGCTGATCCATATCTCAGGTCTGGGCGCCGATCCCGCCTCTGACTCTCCTTATGTACGCGCCCGGGGCGTCGGTGAGGACCTGGTCAAAGAAGCGTTCGATGGAGTTACAATCCTCCGACCCTCTGTGATCTTCGGTCCGGATGACTCATTTCTGAACAGGCTTGCCGGGCTGGCACGGCGGTCTCCGATCCTGCCCCTGTTCGGCATGGGCCGCACGAAACTCCAACCCGTTTTCGTGGGAAATGTCGCCGAAGCCTCCGTGATGGCCTTGGCTGATCCCTCGACCGTGGGCAATGTCTACGAGCTGGGCGGCCCACAGGTGTATACCTACAGGGCGCTAGTAGAGCTTGTGCTCAGGCAGGTCGGAAAAAGGGGGGTTCTTGTCCCGGTGCCCTTCGTATTGTGGGACACACTATCGACGCTAATATCAGTCCTTCCGAATCCACCGCTGACCCGCGATCAAGTGAAGCTGATGAAACTGGACAACTTGGTCAAAGAGAAGGCGTTGACGATGGAAGACCTCGGCGTCAGCCCGGTTTCCGTGGAAGAGATCGTGCCGACCTACATCAGCCGCAATTTCAGCAACCCCGTCTCCTAAGTCACCTCTCGATCAAGTCTGTCCGGTCGGGCGCTCGCCGCCTTGGCAGGTCTTCGATCATGACCTGATTTCGGAGTAGATCCCTGACTTTCTGATCACTGCCAGCATCGATTTCGAAGAAGACGCTCTCGGCGATGGTCCGTCTAAGCTGCACTCTGAATTTGGCCATGTTCGTCCTTCCCTCTGCATTCAATCAGGCGTCTGGAATTCGCGGCAGGTAGCGCCGAGCAACTGCGGGAGTATGATTGCCCCAATAAGGAACAAAAGAGTCTCACGCGGAGAAAGCGAACGCCAGAACCACATAGTTCAGGGAAGGAGCGATCATGCCCTACTACTTGTTACGAGGCCGGATGTCGAAGGCCGCTGTCGAGGCAATTATGAAGAACCCGCAAAGTCGTACCGAGGCAGCTGCGGCCGTCATTGCAGCTACCGGGGGAAAGCTCCACCACTACTTCTTCGCTCTCGGTGAGGACGACATCGTCCTCATCGCAGAGTTTCCCGACAGTGTGTCCGCGGCAGCTCTCTCGATGATCGTCGGAGCCACCGGAGCCGTCGACGACATGAAGTCGACTGCGTTGCTCACGATGGATGAAGCTGTCACCGCGATGCACAAGGCCCATGAAGTGAGCAGTTCCTACAAGCCACCGCAGTCCTGACTGCCGATCACCAAGCGCCAGGTAGGCGCTTGGTTGCTTGGCGCTGCGGTAGCTATCGAGGCCGCCGCGCCCGAGGATGACCGGGACTAGCGGTGCCGACGATGAGGGTTGCGATCCTTGCGCTTGATCAATTGCAACCGAGCCAACACGTTCATCGGTCTTACGGCATCGACATCGTGATGTGCCAAATCACGGCGTGAGCTGGTGAAGCGCGAACGTCCGGTAGTGGCTAAACTCGGACAGCTAGGTGCCAAACGCCAATGTCGCAGATGGGTCACGACTGGGCCATTGATCAATGCCCCTGACAGGTCAGCTCTATCGGCCATTGCTGCTAAACTCCGCCACTCTGTCCGCTCCGAATTGCTTTTCCGCACAGCGAGTTCGCCCAGAGCGGCGCTCTTCACAGACGAGACACCAGAACCCCGGATTAACCGCCTTGACAAAAAACGCTATGTTACCTACTGGTCAGTAATAACAAGGGAGGAAACGACATGAAGCTCGCCAAGCTCGCTGTTGCAGCGATTTCGACGGTTGCCTTGCTGGCGCCCGGTGCGTCGGCCCTGGCCCAATGGGAACCGGACCGTCCCATCAACATCATCGTTCCGTGGTCGGCGGGTGGGTCGACCGATCAGGTGACCCGTGTGGTCGCGCCGCTTCTCGAGGAAGCGTTGGGCACAGAGATCGTTGTCGTGAACCAGCCCGGCGCGTCCGGCTCGATCGGCACCAAGGCTGCGCTCGATGCGCCGCGCGACGGCTATACATGGACCGCGAACGCGATCGCCAACAACGCGACCTATTCCGTGGTCGGCCTGATCGACGACACCTCGATCGATGACTATGCGGTCTATCTACACGTCGCCAACGTGCCGGTCGTGAGCGTGAATGCCGACGCGCCGTATCAGGATTTCGGAGCGCTTCTCGATGCGATGAAGGGAGGCGACGTAACCGTCGGGACCGCCGGCGTCAATTCGTCCGGCGGCATGGCGCTGGCCGCGATCCGGGAAGCCGCGGGAGGAAACTTCAATGCCCGCATGATCGCCTATGATGGCGGAAACCCGGCGGTCATCGCGGCAGCCGGTGGCGAGGTCGTCGCCACCACACAGCTCGCCGTCGAACAGACCGAGATGATCCGGGCCGGACGCCTGCGGGGCCTTGCCGTGCTCGCCGATCAGCCGCTGGTCGTCGAGGGCATCGACCCGATCCCGCCGATCACCAACTGGTTGCCGGAAATGCCGATATCCGCCGACTATTTCGGCGTGTTCATTCCTGCCGGTGCGCCGCAGGAGGTTTACGACACCGTCGACCAGATCTGGAAGGACCGGATCATGAACTCGGACGAGCTTAGGGCCTACGCCACCGCACGCGGCGCGGTCTTCGCTCCGAGCTACGGGGAGCGGGCGCGTGAGCTGGCGATGCCGGTGGTGATCGCCGAGGCCTGCGCGCGCGTGACCCGAGGCGAGGCGGTTCTCGATCCGTCGGAGATCGGCATCGAGTGCCCCTCGGAATAACGGCGAGCCAGGGAGCCGCGTGACCGGGATATCGGTTCACACGGCTCCCTTCGCCGGTCGCCATTGATCGGAGGGCGGCAGCGACCCGCAGGCCAAGAGCGGGCGGAGGGCCGCTGACCCAACAAGCCCGAGGGATTTGGGGCCACCAAACCATGCGCTTCGATTCGGCCGCTGCAGATCGTCTGACGTCGGTGGTGCTGTTCGCCGTGGGCACGGCCATGCTGATCGGCGGCTATACGATGGACCGCCTCGAGATCCGGCAAATTCACCCGGCGAGTATACCGGGCCTGGTTCCGATGGTCCTTGGCGGCTCTCTCATGCTGTGCGCGGCCTTGCTCTTCACCAGTGCCGAACGTCGTGTACGCGCCGCCGCGCCCGAGGCTTCGGCCGGCGACGGCGGCGTGTCCTGGTCCAATTTGCTCGCGACGGCAGTGCTCAGCACCGTCTTCGCTCTCCTGCTGGTCGGGCGCTTGCCATTCGCCGTTTCGTCCGCGCTCTACATCACGGTGTTCATCGCCTATTTCTCCTGGCCGCGCGGGGCGGGCGGCAAGCAGAAGCTGAAGGTGGCGGCCTTGGCCGTGATGTCCGGAGTCGTCGCGTCGGCGTCGATATCTCTGCTGTTCCGCTATGGATTCCTGGTGCGGTTGCCATGATCGGCGGCCTGGAAGCCCTCGGCGCCGCGCTGGCCCAATTCGCCTCGGTCGACATGTTGTTCCATGTCGCCTGGGCGACGCTGCTCGGGATCTTCGTCGGCAGTCTGCCAGGCCTGACGGCGACGATGGGTGTCGCGCTCATGACGACTCTGACCTATTCGCTGGAGCGCGACACCGCAATCCTGGTGCTGATCTGCATGTATGTGGGCGCGATCTACGGTGGTTCGCGAAGCGCCATTCTGCTGAACATTCCCGGCACGCCGGCCAGCGCCGCGACATCGCTCGACGGGTTTCCCCTCGCCCAACAGGGTAGGGCCGGATATGCGATGGCACTCGCGACCGCGGGATCGACGATGGGCACCCTCGTCGGCATCGTTTTCCTGGTCCTTCTGGCCCCGCCGCTGGCCGAGGCCGCGCTCCGGTTCGGCTCGTTCGAGTTTTTCTGGCTCGCGGTCTTCGGGATCGTCATATCCGGCAAGCTGACAGGCGGACGGTTCCCGCTGAAGGGTTACATCGCCGGGCTACTCGGACTGATGGTCGCGATGATCGGAAGCGATGGCATTCATGCCCATATCCGCTTCAATCTCGGGATCCCCGATCTCAATGGCGGGATCGGCCTGATTCCGGCAATGGTTGGCGCCTTCGGCTTTGCCGAGGTGCTTACCGCAATGTGGCGCCGCAAGGCGAATCTCGAGGATTCGCGCCACGAAGACGATCGCATCCTGCCGCGGCTGTCAGACCTCTGGAAATACAAACGGACCATCGGACGATCCGGGGTCATCGGCACACTGATCGGCATCATTCCCGGGGTCGGCGAGGATATCGGCGCATGGGCCTCCTATGCCGCTGCGCGCCGCACGAGCCCCGAACGGGCCGAGTTCGGCAAGGGCTCGACCGAAGGGCTGACAGCCGCGGAAACCGGAAACAGCGCCGTAGTGCCGGGCGCTCTCATACCGGCGCTGACCCTCGGCGTTCCAGGTTCGGCCCCGGCCGCTGTGCTGATCGCGGCGCTGTTCATCCATGGCATCCGACCGGGCCCGATGATCATGATCGAGCAGCCGGAATTCATCTATTCGGTGGCCGCGATGCTGGTTTTCGCGACCCTTGCCATCGCAGTCTTCGGACTGTCCCTGACCAGGCTGTTCGTCCTCATCCTCAGAGTGCCGCGCGAAATCCTGATGCCGATCGTCTTGACGCTCTGCGTGATCGGGCCCTATGCGCTGACCCAGCGCATCTTCGACATCTGGGTCATGGTGGTCTTCGGCCTGGTCGGGTTCGTGCTGCGGCAGATGAACTATCCGATGGCGCCCCTGGTGCTCGGGATCATTCTCGGCGACCTGCTGGACAAGAGCCTGCGCCGCGGTCTTACGCTGAGCGACGGTGATCTCAGCCCGTTCTTCACGCGTCCGATTTCCGCCGCCTTCGTCATTGTCATCGCGGTCTCCGTAGCCCTGACCATCCCGGCTGTGCGCCGTGCTGCCAGTCGCCTCAATCCGTTTTCGAGGGCCCCCGCTCCGTCCAACCCGACACGGGGTCAGCCATGACCCGGGCAGGACGGACGGGAACGGCTCGAAATGTTGGCGACCCTCGCCGCCTTCGCAAGGAGACAGCCGCGGAGTTGGATCCGGCGTCGGCGCAGGTTGAGATGCGCGATCGGCCGGCGAAACGGGATGCGGAGCGTTCGAAACGCGCCATCCTGGACGCGGCACTGGTCGAGTTCTCGAAGCTCGGACATGCCGGCGCCCGCATCGATAACATTGCCGAGCGGGCCGGGGTCAGCAAGCCACTGATCTACAGCTACTTCGGGGACAAGGACGACCTTTACGCAGCCGCGTTGCGCGAGGCCTATGTGCAGATTCGCGCTGCCGAGAGAGAGTTGGAACTCCGCAACCTTGATCCTGAAACGGCCATTCGCACCCTTGTCTCCTTCACCCTGCAGCATTTTCGGGCGAACCCATGGTTCATCTCCATGCTGAACACCGAGAATCTGCGCGGCGGCGAAGCCGTGCGGCGCATCACCGATGCGAGCGAAATCCAGTCGCCGCTGATCGAGGAATTGCGCAGGACCCTCGATCGCGGCGCCAAGGCCGGGGTCTTTCGCCCGGATATCGATCCCGTCGATCTGTACATCGCCATCGCATCGCTATGCTATTTCCCGGTCTCCAATGCGCACACGCTGCGGGCTGTATTCAACTGCCCCGTCGACGATGCGTGGTTGGCTCGGCGTGCCGAGGATGCGGGCGAGATGGTGATCCGGTTCCTGCACCCGGAGCCGAACGGTGCTTGAGGGCATGCTGAGGCCTTCGCTTTGCCACGGGTTGCTTGCCGAGGAGCGCGAGAGCCTCCCCGGGCAATGCGCTAACGCTGCACGGGTCCCGACAACGGGCCCGGGCGGGCGTTCTTCCACCAACACGCTTTTCGCAGGTCATGGGGTATTCACGCGATGAGACAGCACCGCATCGGGATCATCATGCACGGCGTCACCGGGCGGATGGGGATGAACCAGCATCTCATTCGGTCCGTCCTCGCGATCCGCGACCAAGGCGGCTTAGGGCTCGGCGACGGCTCCCGGCTAGTCCCCGACCCCATCCTCGTGGGGCGCAATCCGGACAAGGTCGAGGGACTCGCCCGCACGCACGACGTCGAGCGCTGGACCACCGATCTCGACGCGGCTCTCGCCAACCCCGACGATACGGTCTTCTTCGACGCCGCCTCGACGAGGCTGCGTCCGACCCTGCTGAAGCGGGCGATCGACGCCGGCAAGCACGTCTACTGCGAGAAGCCGGTCTCCGAGCGGCTCGCCGACGCGCTTGAGATCGCCCGCTATGCCCGCGACAAGGGCGTGAAGAACGGCATTGTGCACGACAAGCTCGATCTGCCCGGCCTCATCAAGCTGAAGCGGCTTCGCGACAGCGGCTTCTTCGGCCGGATCCTCTCGGTTCGTGGCGAGTTCGGCTATTGGGTGTTCGAGGGCGACTGGATGCCGGCGCAGCGCCCGAGCTGGAACTATCGGGCGGCGGATGGCGGCGGCATCATCGCCGACATGCTGTGCCATTGGCGCTATGTGCTCGACAATGTCGTCGCACCCGTCAAAGCAGTCAGTTGCCTCGGCGCGACACACATCCCCGGACGCCGGGACGAGGCCGGGCAGGACTATGCCGCCGACGCCGACGACGCGGCCTATGCGACCTTTGAACTCGACGGAGGCATCATTGCCCAGCTCAACTCGAGCTGGTGCGTTCGCGTGCGGCGGGACGATCTGGTCACTTTCCAGATCGATGGCACGCATGGTTCGGCTGTCGCCGGCCTGCACAAATGCTTCAGCCAGCACCGCGTGAACACGCCAAAGCCCGTCTGGAATCCGGATCAGCCACAGACGATGAATTTCTTCGAAGACTGGGAAGAGGTCCCGGACAACATGGAGTTCGACAACGGCTTCAAGGTCCAATGGGAGCAGTTCCTGCGCCATGTCGCCGAGGACGGTCCGTGGCGATATTCGCTGCTGGAGGGCGCCAAGGGTGTACAGCTCGCCGAGTTGGGCCATCAGAGCTGGCGCGAACGCCGCTGGGTCGACATTCCCGAGCTCGAGGTCTAGGCCATGGCGGCGACCATCACACTCCCGACCGCGACCGGAGAGCTCAAGGCGTTCTCTCTGACAGCGGGTCCGCGCCCCGAGCCGGCAGGCGGCGCGTGGAACCGAACCGCCTACGCGGCGGCCCATGTCGTTGCCGACCCGCTTGCCGACAATGATCCCTGGATCGACGCGGCGATCGATTGGGACAGCACCCTCGCCTTTCGGGAGCATCTCTGGGGGCTGGGTTTTGGTGTCGCCGAAGCCATGGACACCGCCCAACGCGGCATGGGACTGGATTGGCCGACATCGCTCGAACTGATCAAGAAGAGTGTCGCGATGGCGGACGCCGGCAACCATCTGGTCGCCTGCGGCGCCGGCACCGATCACCTCGTGCCCGGTCCGGCCACGACGATCGACGAGGTGATTGCGGCCTACGAGATGCAGTGCGAGGCGGTCGAGGCCGCTGGTGGGCGCGTCATCCTCATGGCGTCGCGGGCCCTGGCGGCGGCGGCCGAGGGGCCGGAGGACTACCACCGGGTCTATGACCGCGTGCTCGGCGGGCTGTTGCAACCAGCCCTGCTTCATTGGCTGGGCGAGATGTTCGATCCATCCCTGCACGGCTATTGGGGGTCGCCCGACCACGGCACCGCCACGGACACCTGCCTGGATATCATCCGTGACAACGCCGCGAGGATCGACGGGATCAAGATCTCGTTGCTGTCGGCGGAGAAGGAGATCGCGATGCGCCGCCGGCTGCCGGACGGTGTGCGCATGTATACCGGTGACGACTTCAACTACCCGGATCTGATCGAGGGCGACGATCAGGGATTCTCACACGCGCTGTTGGGGATCTTCGATCCTATCGCGGGGGCGGCGGCCCGCGCGCTTTCGGCATTGGCGGGTGGAAATCGCGACGGATATCGGGCCGCGATCGAACCGACGGTGGGGCTGTCGCGTCACATCTTCAGGGCGCCGACCCGGTTCTATAAGACCGGCGTGGTGTTTCTCGCCTATCTGAACGGCCATCAGGACCATTTCACCATGGTCGGCGGCCAGGAAAGCGCGCGATCCACCGTGCATCTCGCCGAGATCGTCCGACTTGCCGACCGGGCGGGCCTGTTCGTCGACCCCGAGGCAGTGGCGGCGCGCGCGAGGCCGGTCTTCGCGGCTCGTGGCGTGGGGGTCTAGGCCATGGTCGAGGCGGCGAGGCTATCGCTCAATACGGCAACGGTTCGTGAGCAGTGGACCCTGCAACAATGCGTAGAAGGGTGCGTCCGGCATGGAATCGGCGGCATCGCGCCCTGGCGTGACAAGTTGCACGAGGCGGGAGTCCGCGAGGCAGCGGCAATGATCGGCGATGCCGGGCTGACGGTGTCCGGCTTGTGCCGCGGTGGCTGGTACACGGCCGACGGTTCCCTGACTCCGGCCGTCCTGGATGACAACCGGCGGGCGGTCGACGAAGCGGTGGCAATCGGAGCGGATTGCCTCGTCATGGTGGTTGGCGGCCTGTTGCCGGGGTCGCGCGACCTTGAGGGCGCGCGGGCTATGGTGGCGGACGGGCTTGCCCGAACCCTCGACTATGCGCGCACGGCCGGCATGCCGATTGCGATTGAACCGCTTCACCCGATGTATGCGGCCGACCGCGCATGCGTGAACACGATCGGCCAAGCCCTCGATATCTGCGACGCCCTCGGCGATGGCATCGGTGTCGCGCTCGACGTCTATCACGTCTGGTGGGATCCTGAACTCGCCCGTCAGATCACGCGCGCCGGACCGGATCGGCTGCTCGCCTTCCACATCTGCGACTGGTTGGTCCCGACGCGGGATCTACTGACGGATCGCGGCATGATGGGGGACGGCGTCATAGACATCCCGGGAATCCGCGCCATGGTGGAAGCTGCAGGGTTTGCCGGACTTTGCGAGGTTGAGATCTTTTCGGCCGAGAATTGGTGGAAGCGCGATCCCGACGAGGTGTTGGCGACCCTCGTGGAGCGCGGTCAGAGCCGCTGCTGAGCGCACCGAAGGATCCTCTCTAGCCGTTTTCCGGGGTTCCCGATGTAGGCAAACCGTGGTGCGCGCGCTTCCGACCTTCATGGATCGTTTGGCTTGCTTGACGGCACTGCCGCTCGACAGTCGACGCCCGGAGGTTGAGCGGTCGGAGCGGCGAAGCCGGCCAGACCCCGCTTCGCGGCCAACGGGAGAGATGGCACAAGGGGATTCATTCGTCGAAGGGGCGGACCAATGACTTCGGAACCGGCGCATCTTCCGGATTGGATATATCGCCAGTCCGCCGTGCTGCCCTATCGGCAGGGGCCCGATGGCCTCGAGGTCTTGCTAGTGACCTCGCGCAAGCGCTCCCGCTGGGTGCTTCCCAAGGGGATCGTGGAGCCCGGCATGACGGCGCCGCAATCGGCGGCCAAGGAGGCCCGGGAGGAAGCCGGTGTCGACGGCCAGGTCGGGGCTGAAAGCCTTGGCACCTACCGCTATAGGAAATGGGGCGGGACTTGCAAAGTCGAAGTGTTCCCCATGGAAGTGCGCGTAGAGAAGGATGCCTGGCCCGAAATGCAGATCCGGCAGCGGGAATGGATGACGCTCTGCGAAGCGTCGAAGCGCGTCAACGAGAAGAAGCTGAAGGAGATCGTTCGCCGTTTGCCCGATGCGATCGAAGCGGCCCGGGCCGCCGAACCGGGGAGCGCCAAACCATCTGATCACCGAGCCGCCGCCGCGAACCGGCCGGGGCGGATGATCTATCTTCTTCGGCACGCCAAGGCGCGCCGGGCCGACCCGAACCTTCGGGATTTCGAGCGTCCATTGTCGCCGCGTGGCGAGCACGCACTGGAGAAGATGCGACGCTATCTCGAATTCATGGAATTGAAGCCGGACCTCGTCTTGTGTTCATCCGCAGCCCGGGCGCGCCAGACGCTGACGGGTATCCTTCCCGCCATTGGCGAGGACGTGTCGACGACGTTCGACTCCAGGATCCGCAGGTTCGGCGAGCGTGGCCTTCTCAACCGGCTCCGGCGGCTGCCGGACAGCCTGGCTTCGGTCATGGTGGTGGGACACAATCCTGGCATCCATGCGCTCGCCCTGAGACTGGTCAGTGGCGGCGACGCGAAAGGCTGCAAAGAGATCAGGAAGCGTTTTCCGGCCGGGGCGCTCGCGACGCTGGTCTGGCAGGACCGGCATTGGTCGGAGATCGGCCCCGCGTCCTGCGAACTCCACAGTCTCGTCGTCCCGAAACGCCTCTGACAACGCGCCGACAGCGTTCGGCGGATACAGTCGCTTACCTGCAACCTGACGGAAAATCTTTGGGGCCCGTCAGGAATTCGGACGAGCTACCAGCCCCCTCGAATGCAGACCGGTCGGCGACGCATGCGGGCCGCCGAATTTGCGGCCCGCATCCGATGCGGAATTCTAGAACTTGGTCACCTCGACCCGCCATTCGGGCCCGGAGCTGACGCCATTGGCATAGGCGAAATTGCCCCAGTTGATGGCGAATGACACGTTGTTGACGCTGTTGAGGTAAATCAGCGGGTCGTCCTGCGGCACGTCGCCGAAGGTCGACACGTAGGGGATCTTCGCGTCATAGACCATGTCGTCGCCGTTGTAGATCTTCACCCCGAGCTCGGTGCCTTTTTCGACGCCGAGCTGGGCGAAGGTCTCGCGATCGATGTTGGTCCAGACATTGCCGTATTGGACGTCCAGGATCGGGATCGTGCCGGTGACCGTGGAGCCTTCGACCGCTGCCTGCTGATACTCCAGCCGGGTGACCGCCGGCGGCAGCACAGGGCCGACCTCCTCGAAGGTGGCGACACCGGAGGCAAGGCGCGCTCCGGTATAGGAGTACACGTCGCGGCCATGGAAGGTGTAGGACTGCTCCGACCCTTCCAAGCGGTTGCGCGCCTCGTCGATCTCCCGCACTTCGGCGATGCCGAGCGTATCCGCGACCAGGGTCAGGGTGCCGTTGTCCGGCGACACGAAGTAATGGCCAGACTCGGTCTTCAGCACCACGGATTTGCGGTCCGTCCCCACGCCCGGATCGACCACCGATACGAACACCGTGCCGGCCGGCCAATACGGCGCGGTGGTGTTCAGCCGATAAGCGCCTTCCCAGATGTTGAACGGCGGGATCTCATGGGTCAGGTTCTCCAGCCGCAGGTCCGGGTCGACCGTCAACGCGACGCCACGCATGGCCGAGACCGCGCCGTCCTTCAGACCGAAATCGGACTGGTAGACGACGATCCCAGCCGGATCCTCGGCCCATGCCGGCGCGGTCGCCGCGGCATACAGCAACGCGGCGGCCCACAGCGACGCCAGCGTCATTCCCAAATATTTCATAAGACCCATCCTGGCCTCCCCTTGCAGATGTTCATGATTGATGCGGAATGATTCCACACTCGACCCGACGCGGCGAGGCTTAACCTGCGACTAGCCCGAGTGAGAGAGGATGTTGACCAGCTTGCCGAATGGGTCGCGCACGTAGAAGCGGCGCACTCCCCAGGGCTCGTCGGTAAGTTCATAGGGGATCTCGAAGCCACCGGCTTTAGCCCGGCGATAGGCTTCATCGACGTCGTCGACCTCGATCGACATATCCGGCACGGGGGTTCCCGAGCCGCCTTCGCTGGCGATGCTGATCTGCGGGCGGACCGCGCCGTCGGACGCAAAGGTCATGATCCAGCCGAGATCCATGACGAGTTCCAAGCCGAGGAGGTCGCCATAGAACGCCTGGGCATCCGACAGGCGGTCGGCGGCAATATCCGTGACAATGCGCTGTACGGCCATGTTGCTCTCCCTAGGTTGCAGGGGCAGTGGTCAGGGCGGATTACCGGACCGATCGAGACTTCAGTATACTGCCGCAAACAGCGACCACTCTTAGCAAAACCGCTTGGCGAGGGCTTATCCCATGACACCCCATCTTGAAGCCGCATCGGACGACTACGCGGAGATCGTCCTGCTGCCAGGGGACCCGTTGCGCGCCAAGTGGATCGCCGAGACGTTCTTCGACGACGCGCGCTGCGTCAATCAGGTGCGAAACTGTCTGGGCTTCACCGGCTTTTACAAAGGCACGAAGGTCAGCGTTCAGGCGACCGGCATGGGTCAGCCTTCGCTGGCAATCTACGTGACCGAACTGCTTACCAAATACGGCGTGAAGTCATTGGTTCGGGTGGGGACTTGCGGCGGCCTCAACAAGCGCGTCGAAATCCGCGATACGATCATCGCCATGACCGCCTGCACGGACAGCAGCATGAACCGGTCCTATTTCGGCCCATTCGATTTTGCGCCGCCCGCGGATTTCGACCTGTTGCGCCGTGCCGTCGAGACGGCGGAAGGCCTTAGCAAACGCCACCATGTGGGCGCGATCGTCTCGACCGATGTCTTCTATGCCGATGGCGGCCTGGCGTTCTACGACCGGCTTCGAAACCATGGCGTCCTCGGCGTCGAAATGGAGACCAGCGCTCTCTACACGCTCGCCGCCCGATATGGCGCCAAGGCGCTGTCCATCTGCGCCATGACCGACTGCCTGATCACCGAAAAGCAGATCGATGCCGGCGAGCGTCAGACGACGCTGACCGATCTGGTAGACCTTTCGCTGGGCGCCGTCACAGCGACCCATTCCGAGTAACCGCTGTTGAGGGCAGGATAGCTTTGCGTGCAGGAGCAGACACTCAATGAGACAGTCGCCTTCCCACATACCAAACTTCAAAGCGAATTGATCATTGGCTCTAATCGAGATACGTGCGAGACTGCGAGGGCATGCAACGTTCAATATGAGTGGATGGCTTGCTGCTGGAGATGTCGGTATAGACGGGCATTTCGTAAGTTATTGAGCAGCCGGTGCAGCAGACGACGGCACAAACAGGAGTTTGTGCAGGTCATTGTTCACTGGACCGGAGAAGCTCAAATGCCGAAAAACAATTCTTCCCTCATTTCATATCTGCGCACATTGATTGCCAATGAGCAGGATTGGCTCTGCCATTACTGCGAATATCCGATGTGGGAGCCCAAGACTGAAAGCCCGACCGAGTTTGCCCAGCGTCATAGGCTGACAAAACGCCAATCGAAACAGATGCGATGCACGGTTGAGCATTTGCATGCAAAAAGTGACGGTGGTTCTGATCAGCGAGTAAATCTGGTCGCGGCCTGCACCTTCTGCAATCGACGCCGTCACCGCAGGGCTTTTCCACTCAATCCGAAGGACTATCGAGGTCATGTGCGACAGCGCGTGTCTGCAGGGCGATGGCACACCTTTCGACCGCACTTGAGAGGGAACCGGCGACAGGCAGATCGGCCGCGATATCTGCGAGAAAAAAATCACAAATCGCAATAGGCCCTGCCGGTCTGCTTACGCAGCTTACCGCCGCAGCAGGAACTCGCGGCCGACCTTGACCATCGGTTTGCCGTCATATTCGACGATGTCGGCGGTGGCGTAGGTCTCGCTCCAGCGTTCCGGCAGGTAGCTGCCTGTGCCGACCACGTCGATCGGGGCCTGGGCGAAGGCCATGACACGGCATTTGGCCGGATTGAAGCCGCTGGAGGCGACGATCCGGACCTTGTCGAAGCCGGCCTCGTCCAGTTGATCGCGCAGATAATGCACGGCCGCCGCCGACACGCCGGTGCCGATCAGGTACCGCAGCTCGGCCTCGTCGCGATAGCCGCGGACCGCCGACGGCACGTGGCGTTCCAACGCCGCATAGGAGGTTGGCGGGTCCAACCCCTCCATATAGCGGCCGCCGGGGGTGTCGATCCGCACCGCCAGCTCGCCCGCCGCCGCAAGTTCCGGAAACCGGCGGCAGACCGCCAGGCTGTCCGTCACCTCCATGCCGAAATAGTCGACCAGCACGGTCAGCGGCGTGTCGGGCTGCGCCTCTTTGAACATCTCCGCCGCCCGCACCGTCGAACCGGCATAGCCGATCAGGGCGTGCGGCATGGTGCCGAACCCCTTCTCCTCACCAAAGAAATGCGCCGTGGCGTCGGTCGCGTTGCCGATGAAGCCCTTGGCGCCGACCTTCAGCCGCGCCCGAGCGGACCCGACGCTGGCGGCGTAGGCCATCATCTCGGCCATCTCCATGCCGGCGCAATGCCGCGCATCCATCGCCAGGAAACCGACGTCGGGCAGCTCGATGCACATTACGTAGGCGTTGTAGGCCGCAACGCAGCAGGGCCCGATCTTCTGCAGCAGGATCGTTTCGGTGTCGATCAGGTGATATAGCGGGCCGGTGACATACATCAGCGGCTCGCCGGCGCCGACCCATTTGCCTTCCCGATAGCGCAGATCGATGTCGAGGGTGACGCCGCGCTCGGCCGCCACCTGCTTAAGCCAGTCGATCGCCAGCCGCGGCGCGCAGACCACCGGGCGCCGCATGAAGATGGCGTAGGTGGCGGTGCAGTCGCCGAACCGGCCGACGGTCTCGCGGGTCCGGGTGAAGTACTTGTCCGTCCAGTCCGGCAGGTCGTTCGCCGTTGGCTTCATCGACGTCATTTCCGATCGCCCCCGGCTGCGGGACTTCGATGCACCGACCTATTCGGCAGCCGCATTGCGACGGGCGCGATCGCGGTCGGCGCGGTCTTCCTTCAGCTTCTCGGCGATCAGGAAGGCCAGTTCCAGGGCCTGGGTAGCGTTCAGCCGAGGATCGCAGGCGGTGTGGTAGCGCAGCGACAATCCGTCATCGGTGATCGCCTGGGCGCCGCCGGTGCATTCCGTCACCTCCTCGCCGGTCATCTCGAAATGCACGCCGCCGGGCTGTGTGCCCTCCGCGTGATGCACGTCGAAGAACCCGCGAACCTCGGCCAGGATGCGGTCGAACGGCCGGGTCTTGTAGCCTGAGGACGATTTGACGGTGTTGCCGTGCATCGGGTCGCAGGCCCAGATGACATTGCGACCTTCCTCCCTGACCCGGCGCAGCAGCGGCGGCAGGCCGTCATGCACCTTGTCCGAGCCCATGCGGGCGATCAGGGTCAGCCGGCCAGGCTCGTCGTCCGGATTCAGCAGATCGATCAAGCGGATCAGCTCATCGGGATCGAGGCTCGGACCGCATTTCAGGCCGATCGGGTTCTTCACGCCGCGCAGGAACTCCACATGGGCGCCGTCGGGCTGGCGGGTGCGGTCGCCGATCCACAGGAAATGGGCGGAAACGTCGTACCAATCGCCGCTGGTGCTGTCGACGCGGGTCAGGGCCTGCTCATAGGGCAGCAGGAGCGCCTCATGGGAGGTGTAGAACTCGGTCTCGCGGATCGGTCGGGCGGAATCCGAGGTCACACCGCAGGCGGCCATGAACTGCAGCGCCTCGTCGATACGGTTGGCCATGTCCTCGTAGCGCTCGCCCTGGGCACTGCGGCCGACGAAGCCGAGATTCCACTGGTGCACCTTGTGCAGGTCGGCATAACCGCCCTGGGCGAAGGCGCGCAGCAGGTTCAGGGTCGCAGCGGCCTGGTTATAGGCCTGCACCATGCGCTCCGGGTCGGGACGGCGTGAGCCCTCGTCGAAGTCGAAAGCGTTGATGATATCGCCACGATAGGATGGCAGCTCGACGCCATCGACGGTTTCCGTTGCCGAGGAGCGCGGCTTGGCGAACTGGCCGGCGACGCGGCCGACCTTGACCACCGGCGTGCTGCTGCCGAAGGTGAGTGCGACCGCCATCTGCAGCATCACCCGGAAGGTGTCGCGGATCTTGTCAGGGTGGAATTCGGCGAAACTCTCGGCGCAATCGCCGCCCTGGAGCAGGAACGCATCGCCGCGGGCCACTTTCGCAAGATCGGCCTTCAGAGACCGGGCCTCGCCTGCAAATACCAGCGGTGGATAAGTCGCCAGCCGTGCCTCGGCTTCGGCCAATCCCGCCGCGTCCTGATAGTCCGGCATCTGCATCGCCGGCATCGACTGCCAGCTTTCCGGCGTCCAACGATCCGCCATTTTTCGATCCTCCTGACCAACATAATTTTCTTTGCCCGGCCACCGTTTTTCGGGGCCGGTTCACAAAGGACTGTAGGCTATACGCCGACTCCGCGTGGTTTTCCAGCGGCAAGTCCGAGATCGGATCGGTTGCATTCGGTTTACGCGAGGTTAAGGGTCGTCACGGCACAGTGTACCCAAAGATGGGGTCATCCTGGGGAGAGCTGCCTTGAAACTGGTCCTTGCCGGTGCGCTGTGCCTCTTATCGGCCAGTCTTGCCGCTTGCGGCGCAGAGCCGAAAGCCTTTCGGCCCGTGGCCGCGCCGCCGACGCCCCCGCCGATGCAGGCGGAGACGGCCGACCTTCTCGAAGGCATCGATCCGGCGGCCGTTACCGGCGTCCTGGACCTGCTCGGCCATCAATATCGGATCGGTTACGACAATTACGGCGCGCCGCTGATCGGCATCCTGCCCCCGTCGCCGGATGCCACCCAGGAAGTCTTCGTCCTGTTCAACGGGTGCAATCCGGAGAACGTCTGCGAGGACATCACCCTAGTCAGTTGGGACCTCGATCGCCAACCGATCCATCTGGAGATGATCAACCGCTGGAACCGGGACAACCGGTTCCTGCGTGCCTTCATCGATCCCGACTACGGGCCGGTGCTGCAAATGGACATCAACAGCGGCGGTGGTTTGGGCCCAGACTCCTTGACACGGCAGGTCAGCGCCTATTTCGCCGCGCTGGATCGCTTCGCGGCGACGCTCGACGTCGTCTAGCGCGGGATCTGTCGATGCAGCGGTGCGGATTGGAATGCTGAGATGAGAACCATCTTTGTCGTCGCAATCGGACTGATGATCGCCATGTCGGGCGGCGCGACGGCGCAGACCGGTGACCTGTCGCCGGAATTCGCGCCGGACCTGGCCCCTCAGGAGGCCAATGAACGGATCGACCGCTTCTCAGCGGAGTTGATCGGTGAACTTCTGGAGACGCTGGGTCTTCGCTACACGGTCGGGGAAGGAGAATTCGGCCAGCCTGAGATCGCCGTGCGCGGCACCGTCGCGGCCGAGCCGACTGCACCGGTGATCGACGGCTTTGAGGTGCAGTTCTTTGGCTGCGACGGCGACGGCCGCTGTGACGAGATGAGCCTGGTGAGCAGCTATCAGCCGGCCCGCCCGACCAGCCTGACCACGGTTAACCGCTTCAATCAGGGGACCCGCTTCACAACCGCCTATACCGGCGTCGACGGCGAACTGGTGCTGTCCATGGATCTGAGCGCCGTCGGCGGCATCGGCCGCCAGGCGACCATGATCATGATCGCCATCTACGTCTACAACATGGAAAGCTTCGCTCAGGCGATCGGGTATTCTTGAGGGGCCGGCCCGGCGAGTTTGGCCAATGTGTCCGGCGCACTCGCTGCACGAATAGGCGGGCTGCATAGTCCCTACTCTATGACGGTCATGGAGGTCGAGGTGGTCAGGGTCGCATTGCAAACACTGTCGGCGGTCACGGCGGCTTGGTTGATCGCGTCGCCGGCAGCCGGCCAGGACGAGATTCCCCGCACAATCGTCGGCATCGACGACGGTCGCGGCGGTCTCGCGATGGCGGTTGAACTCTCCTTGAAGATCTATCAACCACTTACCTCACCCCGACTGCACGGAGACTATCTGGTTGACCACAGCACGCCGCCCGGCAGCGCCGAAGAAGCGATCCTTCAATACGTGGACATGGTCATCAGCGGTGACACCACCGGACTGGCCGCGCTGCACGAACCGGACCAGGTAGGCGGGCATGACGGCCAGCCTTGCGGGTGCGGCTCGAACCGCGAGCCCTATTATGGCATCCCAGACACGTTCAAATCGGTTTCGTTCCAACACGCTTGGCGCTACCGGGACTACTATGTAATCCGGATCGAGTTTAAGGAATCCATCCGGCGAAGTTCAGCCGTCTTCATCGCGACGAGGCTCCACGACGGGAAACCCCGGATTGCCACCAGGCCGCGCGACCCCGTATTCGAGGTTGTAGAATTCCTCCTGGCTTTGGCAGGTCCACATCGGACTCCGGCACGACTTATCGGTTCACCGCCGGACACTCTGGATCATGCCGTTCAGATTGACGGCGGCACCAACGCGGTAACTGTCCATTTCGGCGGCATCCTGCATTCGTCCGACTTCGGCTGGCAACCTGCGGGCCGGAGCAGACCGTCCGGCCGCGTGGCAGCCTTTGCGGCCGATCTCCTGGCGACAAGCGCAGACCTTAGCGATGACGAGTTCATCGACTTGCTTCATCCTTGGGTATCGCAGAGTGCACGGGCCAGAGCAGGCCGGGACCCCGACTACATGGGTGAAGTCCGGGGCATGTACACATCGGCGTCCGATATTGCACATGTGTTCACGGTCGAAGTCAGTCCTCGATTTCTCCACACCTACCTGACCCAGGATCAGCCGGACCGGCTTCGCTCCATGCTGATCATGGAGGACGATCAGGACCTCGCCCCGGCGGGTTTGCCGCCTCATTTCGCTCTGGAATCGCTGATGGCGCTCGATCCCATGCAGCAATACCTGCTCGAGCTGTGGCACGGGCAGGATTAGGAAACCGGGCTCAGTCTAGGGTCCCGAATGGTGTTCTACGTCGACCGGGTAGGGTCCTTCCTCGAATTCCTCCGAATGATACCCTTTCGATCCGACCAGCTGTGCAAGAGGACTGCGTGGATCCTGGTCCGACCGTAGCCGGTCGATCACATGTCGGAAGTCGCATCGCGGCCGCCAACCGAGTTCATCCCGGGCAAGGCTGTTGACGTAGACCCGGTCGATGGTCGGGAACATGGACCATTCGCGGCGTCGGTATTCGGCCTCGAAGTCCGGGACGTGTTTGCGCACGACCGCCGGTGCATCAATTCCCAGGGTGGGAAGATCATCGGGCAGGAACGGCGTCGTAGCGCTGATCAGATAGCGGCCAAATCCGATCGTCGGCGCCCGTTCGACGGCCAGCAGATGGGCGCTCACGGCATCAGCAACATCCACGCGCCGAAACAGGAATTCGTTGGCCTTGATGTTGTCGTCCGAGTAATCCTGCCGCGCCGCTTTGTCGTCGTCCTCTTCGGGGAAGAAGCGCGAGGTCCTCAGGATGATACAGGCGAGCCCATGCTTGCCGCGAAACATCTGGCACAGGTCTTCCGCCGCCGCCTTCGTCACCCCATAGATGTTCTTTGGAATGGGCACCGTATCCTCGGTGATCCATGCCGCCGGGGCGCCCGGCGGCCGCACCAGCGCATTTCCGAACACGCTCGTCGTGCTGGTGAGAACGAAAGATGCGACTCCGGCGACCGTCGCCTCCTCGAGTAGGTTGAGAGTGCCGGTGATATTGGTGTCGATGAAATCCTGCCGGCTGTGGGTGACCACATGGGGCTTGTGCAGGGTGGCGGCATGGATCACGGCCTGCACGCCCTTCATGCATCGCCTGACGACAGACCGGTCGACGATCGACCCCAGATCCGTGGTGAACGGTGTCTCGATGATGTCGAGGCCGACGACGTCGTGCCCGGCCTCCCGCAGGGTTCGGACCAGGGCCTCGCCGAGATGTCCGGCGCTGCCGGTGACCAGGAATCTCATGATCGATCCATTTTTTCATCGGCGGAGGAACGGCTGAATTCCAATTAGCACCCGTCGCCGCGACTCACCCATCTTGCATGATACGGATATCAGGAACGCCCGCGTTCGGCTCTGCTATTGTTTTGGTCTTGGCGGTCGGCCAATGAATCCACGTCGCCAGTGCCACTGTGCCGGGGCGGCAGGCTCCGGTTGTTCGGGGTCGAAAGATCCTGGTGTTCGGCCAGGCCCGGCGCTCGCGGGGGCGAACGGGCGACGTCTTGCTGCTTGGGGAGAGCGGTCATGGCTCAGGATGAACTGCTCGACCTCTTTATTCGGTTCGGGCTGGCTGGTGCGCTCGGCTTCCTGATCGGCCTTGAACGGGAGATCCGCACCCAGGAGAACCCCCATGCGGGCCTGCGCGACTACGTCATCTTCGCTCTGATCGGGGCCATCAGCGCCTATGTCGCAACACAGTTCGAGAACTCCTGGCTGATCGGCGCCGGGTTCCTCGGATTCCTGGCCCTGTTGCTGCTCGCCTATTGGGCAAATCAGGCGAAGGACGCGGAAGACACCGGCATCACCACCGAATTGGCGGCGATTGTGACGTTCTTCCTGGGCGTTCTGGCCATGATCGGAATGCACGCATTGGCAATCGCATTGGCGATCACACTGCTCGCCATCCTGTCGCAGAAAAGAGCCATCGACCGGTTCAGCTCGGATATCAAGTTTTTCGAGCTGGAGGCGGCGCTCAAGTTTCTGATCATCACATTTATCGTCCTGCCTATCCTGCCGCAGCAGTCGCTGGATACCGCCCTCACCTATTCGCTCGGTCCGGCAGACATGCAAAGCCGATTGCTCGGCGAGATCGCCTTCATTCCGGACGGAGACCAGGATTTCGAAGTCGGAGAGGACCTGAACCTTTACAGCGACAGCATGTATCTCGGCGTCCTGCAGATCGAAAGCGTCAGCGACGTCGCGGTCGCCGGCCGCTTTAGCCTTAGAGGCACCATGCCGGTCCAGATCGCCGACGGGGCCGCCCTTTATGCCCCCTTCGCGCCGATGCCGATCATGCACATGCTGGCCGCGCTCAAGCCGTTCAAGGTGTGGTTGATCGTGGTGCTGGTCTCGTTCATCAGCTTCGTCGGCTATATCCTTGTCAAGGCGCTGGGCCAAGGCGCGGGCGTCGGTCTCACGGGGCTGATCGGTGGACTAGCCTCGAGTACCGTCACCACATTGAGCTTCGCCAAACGCAGCAAGGAACTGCCGGCGTGGAACCAGCTCTTCGCGGTCGCGGTCCTGTTGGCGTCATCGGTCATGTTCCCGAGACTGCTGATACAGATCGGCGTGTTCAACCAGGAACTGATGCGGAACATGTCGGTGCCGATCCTGGTCACCGGAGCGACCGGAATGGTCCTGGCCATCATATTCTTCCTGCGTTCCAAGAAGACGGAGGCTGCGACCAGCGAGTCCGGATCGGTGAGTTTCGACAACCCGTTCAGCCTGAAATCCGCCATCACGTTCGGCCTGGTATTCGCCGCCATTCTGATGGTGACGCGGCTTGCGATCACTTATCTCGGTGAGGCTTGGCTACCGGTGGTCGCGATTGTCAGCGGATTGACGGACGCCGACGCCATCGCCTTCTCGGTCAGCGACGCCGAAAGGTCGGGCCTGATCTCGCTCGACTGGGCCAGCTTCAATGTCGTGCTGGGCGCGCTGTCCAACACCTTCATGAAACTGTTCCTGGTGTACGCCCTCGGTCACAGAGGCCTCTTCAAGCAACTGCTGCTGTCGTTCCTTATCATGGGCGCGGCCGGCATCGTCACGATGCTGCTGTACTACGATTTCAGTAGCATGTTGTGACGCGAGTCAGAGGAACGCCCACCACTCGCGGGCCGAACGACGACGACGGCCGCGGCCTTTAATCTTCCGCCAAGGCGTCCACATCCGCCGGATCCGGGGCCCTGGTGCGCATGGTGACCAACTCCTCCGCGGCCGTTGGGTGGATGCCGATGGTGCGGTCGAAATGGGCCTTGGTGGCGCCGCAGTTGAGCGCGATCGCCACGCCCTGGGTGATCTCCGGAGCGTCGAGGCCGACCATGTGGCAGCCGACCACACGGTCGGTCGCGCGCTCGACAACCAGTTTCATCATGGTCCGCTCGTCACGGCCGCCAAGCGTATGCTTCATCGGCCGGAAGGATGAGCGGTAGATGTCGACCTCTCCGAACTTCGCGCGGGCTTCGCCCTCGGTCAGGCCGACGGTGCCGACCGGTGGCGTTGAAAACACCGCCGAGGCTACATTGTCGTACCCGACGTCGCGGGGATTGCCGCTAAACAGAGTGTCGGCCAGCGCGTGCCCTTCGGCAATGGCGACCGGGGTCAGGTTGATCCGATCCGTGACGTCGCCAACCGCATAGATGTTCGGCACGCTGGTGCGATAGTCGCCATCGACAACGATGGCGCCGCGCTTATCGAGAACGACGCCGGCGTTCTCCAGTCCGATCCCGTCGGTGTTCGGCCGCCGGCCGGTGGCGAACATCACCACATCCGCCTCGATCATCGAGCCGTCGCTGAGATGCGCCAGCACGCAGTCCCGGGTCTTCTCGAGCCGCGAAATGATGGTGTTGAATCGCAGATCGACGCCGGATTTCACAACTTCCTCGGCCAGCACTTCGCGGACATCGTCGTCGAAGCCGCGCAGGAACATCGGCCCACGATAAAGCTGGCAGACCTTGCTGCCGAGGCCGTTGAAGATGCCCGCGAACTCCACCGCGATATAGCCGCCGCCGGCGATGATCACGTGCTTCGGCAGACGGTCCAGAAAGAACGCCTCGTTGGAAGTGATGCCGTACTCCCTGACGCCAGGGTCGTCCGGCATAACCGGCCAGCCGCCGGTTGCCACGAGAACCGTCTCGGCGGTGAAACGGTCGTCGCCAACCGCGACGGTATGCGCGTCGACGAGGCTGGCGCGGCCCTCGATCAGCGTCACGCCCGCGCCATCGAGCAGGTGTCGGTAGACGCCGTTCAGCCGAGCAATCTCCTCGTCCTTGTTGGCGATCAGCCGGGCCCAGTCATGGCTGCTTTTGCCGACGGTCCAGCCAAAGCCGCCCGCATCCTCGAAATCGTGCGAGAAATGTGCCGCATAGGCCAACAGCTTCTTCGGAACGCAGCCGACATTGACGCAGGTGCCGCCGAGATAGCGGTCCTCGGCAATCGCGACACGGGCGCCGTGACCGGCGGCGATCCTGGCGGAGCGCACGCCGCCAGACCCGGCGCCCATGACGAAGTAGTCGTAGTCGTAATCCGCCATCAGCGGCCTCCCGGATCCAAGCCTAGCAACACCGGGCCGTTATATAGGAAGCCGCGGAGCGATGCGCGCGCTCAGTCGATCGGTGGTGGCGTGATGGCGGCACCCGACCTGGAGCGTTGCCGCAGGTGTTCCCGCAAGACAATCCGAACCGGATCTAGGCGGTGCCCTCAGGCCAGGGCCAGTTCCCTGTTTTCGGCCGCGCTGATCTGCCGCCAGCGCCAGGCCAAGGCGACCGCAAGCAGTGCAAGTTGCAACAGGATCGGCAGGAGCAAGCCGGGCGAGTCGACCATGAACGGCACAAAGGCCGGCAGCGCAGCGAAGCCGCCGGTATTCGCCAGCAGCGCAGGCAGCCCGGCATAGAGGACGCCGAGATACATCACCGCCGCCAGATGCCCGCGCCGCGCCGTGGGCGACAAGATGACGAACTGGATCAATCCCAGATCGCGGACCAGAAACAGCATCCAAGCCAGCAGGGCGATGACGACCTGCGATGCGCCTGCCTGCGCCAGGCGCGGCGTGACGCCAAGTGTCTTGCCAAGATCGCCTGGCACGGAAGCGACCAGAATGCAGATCGCCGCGGTCTGGATGACCGCCACCAGCGCGGCGACCAGCCAGGGCGGCGCAGCTTCGAACGCTGCATAGTAGCGCCCATTGCGCAGATCCCAGGCGAAGCGGCGCATCTGCACTCCGCCAGACGGCGCCAGGAACGCAGCGCAATAGGTCAGGAAGACCACGAAGACGAGTCCGGCGCCCAACCGCGCTGCCGTCTCGAGTTGTTCCGGCAACGCCACTTGCCGCTCGAACTCAAATGTAATCCCGCCGACATAGGCCGATACGAAAAGGACGAAAGACAGCCAGACCAGCGGCTGAGGCTTGAACTGCAGCTCCAGGCGCATCAGCCGGTGGACGCCGATCACCGCCCAGGCCAGGAAGATGATCCGCGTGAAGAACGAGAAATCGGACAGCCCCATCGGGGTGCCGTACCAGGACAGCTGTAGGAACGTCTCGCTCACCAACTCCTGTGCCGGGCCGGTCTGGTAGGTGCCGACGCCGCCGGCGGCAAGCGCCAGCAGGATGCCCCCGGCATGGGCGATGTTGACCTGGAAACGGGTGCGCTTCGGTCGGATGCGCAGCAGCAGCAGGCTTATCAGCAGTGCCAGCGTGTGGGCGAACAGGCCGAATAGCACGATCTCGATCAGGGCGTTCACCGGGCCGTATTGCGCGACCAGGACCGCCGGCGCGCAACACAGGGCCCCGTACCAGGAGAACGAAGTGGCGCCGAACAGCTTGCCCCAACTCATCGTCCACGGGCCAATCGACGACATTCGCTGGGCATCCCAGGTACGATCGGCAACCTCGCCGAAAACGGCGTCGGCGGCTGCTCGGGCACCCCATAATGCGAGCAGGATCGTCATCAGCATTCGGCCCGCCCCGGCCGTGGCGCGCGGTCCGTCGATCGCCCAGGCCGTGGCGAAGATCAGGCCGAGGATGAGTGGCACCGCGACCAGCCGGTGCGGTGTCAGCTCCAGGATCACGTTGCGGCGGAATTCCGGGTTTCCGATCAAGCCCCGTCCTCCGTCCGATCTTCGAGCCGCTCCAGATAGACATCCTGCATCGACCGGTATTCGGGGTGGAAGCTACAGACCGGCAGACCTGCATCGAGCAGCCGTCGCAACAGGTCGTGTCGCATCGCCCGGTCGCCGTCGTATTCGAAGCGGGCGCTGTCCGGCTGCGCTTCCACGGAACCGACACCCGGCATTTCATCGAGGATGGTCGCAAGCCGCCCGTCCGGGCTGCTGAGGCCGATCCGCAGGCGTTCGGCCGATTGCCGGTCCGCCTCGCCGATCGGACAATGCTGCGTGATGCGGCCCTGGCGCAGGATCAGCATATGGGTGGAATAGTCCTCCAACTCGGCGAGTATGTGCGAGGAGACGACGATGGTGATGCCCTCGTCGGATAGCGCCAGCATGAGATTGGAAAGGCCGCTTCGCGCCTCCGGATCGAGCCCGGAGGCGGGCTCGTCCAGCAGCAGAACTCTCGGTCGGTGGATGATCGCCTGGGCCACGGCCAGCCTTTGGCGCAAGCCCCGCGACAGCTTGCCGGCATCCTGATCCAATCGCGCGGCAAGGTCGAGGCGCTGGGCGGTGTCGACGATGCGATCCTCCCGCAGTTCGGGCGGCACGCCATGGGCCATGGCGTGATGTCGCAGGCACTGCCGAACGGTCAGATCGTCATACAGTCCGAAGAAATCCTGCAGATAGCCGATCCGGCGATGGACGTCGCGGGGATGGTCGGTCGTGTCCAGACCGTCGACCCGGACCGATCCCGAGAACGGCGATTCCAGAGCCGCCACGCAGCGCAGCAAGGTGGTCTTGCCGGCCCCGTTCGGCCCGACCAGCCCGGTGATGGTGCCCGGCTCGATGGCCAGCGAAACGCCGAACAGCGCCCGTGCGGTCGCGTAGTCGAAGACGAGATCGCGTACGTCGATGATCGGATCTGCTTCGACGCCCGGGGCGCCCACTGTCGGCGCCGCATTTGGCTGATGCAATGTTCGCGCCCGCTAGCTGCCAAGCCCGCCCATGCAGATGTATTTGACCTCGAGATAATCCTCGATGCCGTATTTCGAACCCTCCCGACCGACGCCGCTCTCCTTCATGCCGCCGAACGGCGCCAATTCGGTGGAGATGATGCCCTCATTGACCCCGACCAGCCCGTATTCGAGGGCCTCGGCGACGCGCCAGACGCGGCCGATATCACGGCTGTAGAAATAGCTGGCAAGGCCGAACTCGGTGTCGTTGGCCATGCGGATCGCGTCTTCCTCGGTCTTGAAGCGGAACACTGGGGCCAGCGGGCCGAAGGTCTCCTCACGGGTGACCTTCATGTCCGTTGTGACGTCGGTCAGCACCGTCGGCTCAAAGAACGTGCCACCCAGCGCATGGCGCCCGCCGCCGACCGCAACTTTCGCGCCCTTGGCGACGGCGTCGGCGATGTGCTCCTCGACCTTCTCGACCGCCGCCATATCGATCAGCGGGCCCTGCTGGGCGCCCTCTTCCATGCCGTTGGACACTTTCAGCCCATGCGCCGCGTCCGCCAGCTTGCCGACGAATGCCTCGTAGACGCCCTCCTGCACCAACAACCGGTTGGCGCAGACGCATGTCTGCCCTGTATTGCGGTATTTGGACCCCATCGCGCCGGTCACCGCGGCATCCAGATCGGCGTCGTCGAAGACAATGAAGGGCGCGTTGCCACCCAGTTCCATGGAAACCTTCTTCACCGTTCCGGCGCATTGCTCCATCAGCGTCTTACCGATCTCCGTCGAGCCGGTGAAGGTCAGCTTGCGAACGGTCGGATTGCCGGTCATCTCGCCCCCGATCTCCCGCGCCGAGCCGGTCACCACGCTGAAGATCCCGGTCGGAACGCCGGCGCGCTCCGCCAATTCCGCCATGGCAAGCGCTGAGTAGGGCGTGGCGCTGGCCGGTTTGACCACCATCGGGCAGCCCGCCGCCAGCGCCGGGCCGGCCTTGCGGGTGATCATCGCCGCTGGGAAGTTCCACGGCGTGATCGCGGCGCAGACGCCGACCGGCTGCTTGGTGACCACGATCCGCCGGTCATTCATATAGGTCGGGATGGTGTCGCCGTAGAGCCGTTTGCCCTCCTCGGCGAACCACTCCAGGAAGCTGGCCGCATAGCCGACCTCGCCGCGCGCCTCGGCCAAGGGCTTGCCCTGCTCGGCGGTCATCAGCGCCGCCAGGTCATCCAGGTTTTCGTGCATCAGATCGTGCCATCGGCGCAAGATGACGGCGCGCTCCTTGGCGGTCTTCGCGCGCCAGGCGGGCCAGGCCTTGTCGGCCGCATCGATCGCCCGTGCCGTCTCCGCGCCGCCGCATTTCGGCACCGTGCCCAGCGCCGATCCATCAGCCGGATTCGTGACCTCGACGGTGCCGCCTCCATCGGCGTCGCACCATGTGCCGGCAATATAGGCCTGCTGACGGAAAAGCTTCGGGTCTGAGAGCTGCATGACCTAGGTCCATCCTGAAGGGAGAAATTCGGGCGGGCGAGTATAGGGGGTGCGTGGCTGCGGCGGAAGCGCCGACGCGGCCGGATGGCGATCACCGGCTCAGGGGCAGACAACGTGAACGCTGCAAGCGATTTCCAGGGCTTTCCGAGGCCGGCGCCGACCGTCCTGGCGAACCTGGCGAACAACAACGAGAAGGCCAGGATCTACATCAACCGCGCCGATGATGAGGGGCGCCTGTCGGCATCATCGCGGCCATTATCGAGGCGCGTGGGCCGCACTTTGCCCATCGTCGCGGCGTTGCACCTGCCGGCGGCCTTGGAATACTGCGCCGGTGCCTATGAGAATATGGCACCGGTGATCCAGCGCACCCTGCGAACTGCGGAGTGTGGTCGAATGTGCGAACCGGGAATAGCGGGCCCGGATGCAGGATCAGGATACGGATGAAGCTCCGAAGGGCAACGCACCGGCTCAACAGCAGTCCGGCGCCCTGACCGCCAAGGCGAATTCTCGCACCGACGAAACGGCCTCCCTGGTTAGGGACCCCGGGCAGCTGCTGCGACCGGCCCGCATTCTCGTCATTCTCTCACTGGTCATGGCATTGGCAGGCGCCTGTTCCGATGCTCTGGAACTGCTGTTCTTCGATAGGCTCGAGACCGGCGCCTTCGCGACGGACAATGAGATGATGGCGGCCGCCGAAGCCAACGATGTAAGGCAGATGATCGTCGGCTTCGCCTATCTGGCCGTTCTGGTCGTCTGTTTGATATTCGTCGGACGCTCGATCTATTTCTCCAGCAAGAACCTGCGTGCATTCGGCGCCGTCGGGCTGACAATCCGGCCGGGTTGGGCCGTCGGTTGGTACTTCATCCCGATCGCAAATCTCTGGAAGCCCTACCAGGCGATGAAGGAGATTTGGCAGGCAAGCACCGATCCGCTGGATTGGGGCCGCCAGGAAACCCCGGGCCTGATGCCGGCCTGGTGGGCGCTTTGGCTGATCTCAAATGTCGCCGACCAAGCCTCGTTCCGGCTGTTGGACAATGCATCGACGATCGCCGAATACAAGATGGCGGCAACCGTCAGCATCGCCAGCGGCGGGCTCAATGTCGCCCTGTGCGCCGTCTTCGTGACGCTGATCAGCCGGATATCGCGCCTGCAGATTGAAGCTATGGAGCACAAGAGCACGCTTGCGGTCTTCGGGCCCTAAGCAGTCAAAGCGGGCCCCGCCGAGGAGACGGCAAACTCACCGATGCCGTGCTACTGATCCCAAATTCCGTCCTCGATCCAAACGGAGTCCCGTCGCAACCTGCGCTGGATATCGGCGAAGGTCTCCGTTGCGCCGAGAACCGGCGGATAGATGTCCGACCATTCCCTTGCGCTAGGATCGACGGCTGCGGTTTCCGCCAATATTTCCGAGGCCTCGGCACCGTCGAGATTGCCGGACGAATTCGCCCATCGGACAATCGAGCGAGCGCCCGAATAATCGCCCTTGGATACACGGGCATCGGCAATACCCGCCACGGCTGCCCGCCAGGGTTCGCCGCGCTCAACTGCCTGCAACGCTTGGCAGGAAGCAATGCCATCTCCCAGTTCTGCGACATCGGCGGCAAGATCCGCATAAAGGTCGTCCGGCAGTTCGGGCGCAAGCCGGAAGCAGTTCCCTTCGTCCATCGTCCCGACGATCCGCGATGCGTCGGCGCCACGGTCCTGGGCCGCCATCTCGACGAAAATCCAGATATAGGCAATGCATTGGTCACGTAGATCGTCAATTTGCGCGGTCACCGATAGCGCGCGCTCCAGATTTCCCCGGCTTGCCTCGGAGTGTGCGATGGCCTCGCCCATCGATGACCTCACATCGCCATCGAGACTATCGTATGTCTCGTATACCCAATCGGATCGTCCTCGCTCCATCATGAGTCGGACCAATTCGGCCTTTGAAGAGTCGTGGAGGACCGAGTGAATTCCGATCGTTCTGTTGTCCATGAACAGATTCTGCACGGCCTGCTCTGTCAGGTCATCATCGAGTCCATTCGCCAGTTGAGAGCCCTCCGCCTCCGCGAGTTCGTCCCACAGCAGAATGGCCGATACGCGGTCGAAATCCCCGGCATTGTAAAGTTCGCCCAGGAAGGCATGTGATGCAGATCTCAACTGCGGATCAGATGGCCCGTGATCGCCGACATGCAAATAGAGCTCCGCGAGAAGGAAATTGAAATCTCTGACAGACCAGCGGCGCGGCGTCGGACCCGGAACACGGCGGACGATGGCTGATGCCCTATCCAACGTTCCTATGGCCCCGGTCACATTCGCCGCCTCGTATTTCGCCCATGCGATCCGAACCAGGGCGAATACCCGATAACCCCAATAAGAGTCGCTGATCAGATTGGCCTGCTCTTCGGCCCGATCGAACTCGCCCGCCTTAGCCAGTTCCCACGACAACAGCGCATGGTAGGCATATTGCCGAACCATGTTGCTGTTTACGTCCCGCGCTGCATCGACCGAAGAACGCGCGGCATCGTCCAATCCGGCCTTGCCCTGGGCGACGGCAATGGCGAGGTTCGAGCGAGCGACATTTCGGCTGTAGCTGATTGGTTCAGCAGCCTGTAACGCCGATTCGAGATCTCCATTGTCGGCCGCCGCGAAGACAATCGCGAGGTGTGCCTCCTCCCGGCTCCCTGATCCTCCAGGCAAGGAGGCCATCGCAAACGCCGAATCATAATCCGCCAGCGCAGCGTAGCCGGCTGCAAGGGACACCCTGTCCGGAGACGGGTAAGACCGTGCCTCTGCCAGGAGTTCCCGGCGGTCGGCCAGAGCCTGACCTTCGACGACCGCATCCGGTCCAAATGACGGAAACTGCGCGCAGTCGACCGGCGCAACGGTCGTGCATGCCGGCAACAATCCAATTGCCGCCGTGGCAAGGCTTCGCAACCACTGGCATCTCGTCAAGATCGCCCCCCCAGGACTCCGCATCGCGAATATGGACCTCCTCGCAACAATCGCGCTCAGCCTACCCGCAGGGCGTGTTCTGTTCCAACGGAAATACCCGTCATGCCCAGCAGTATTTCGTCGCTCGACTATGACTCCAGCCGGCAATCCACCCAGCCGCCGGTGCGGTTGCTTTCGATGGCAGCGTCGATGAACTTCAGCCCCTTTGCGCCGTCCAACACGGTCGGGAAATCCATTGCCAAGGGGTCGCAGGGGCGGCCGGAGCGGCGCGCGAGGATGGCTTCGGCGGCGTTGGCATAGAGGTTGGCGAAGGCCTCCTGATAGCCTTCCGGATGGCCGATGCCGACCCGGCTGGCCCGTTCCGCCTCCGGCGACAGCAGGCCGTCCAGGCGTCTGGTCATCAGCCGCGGAAAATCGCCATGGCGGCGGTGCAGAATTTGGTTGGGGTGTTCCTGATGCCATTCCAGGCCGCCGGTCTCACCGAAGATGCGGAAGGCCAGCCCATGCTCGGCCCCGGCGGCGGAATTGGTCACCCACATCGAGCCACGGGCGCCATTCTCGTAGCGCAGCAGCAGGCCGGCATAGTCGTCGACCGTGCGGCCCGGCATGTTGGTGCCGACATCCGCCATCACCCGCTCCAGATCGAGGCCGGTGACATAGGCGCCGAGATGATGGGCGTGGGTGCCGATGTCGCCGAGCACAAGCGAGACCCCGCCATCGTCCGGATCGAAACGCCAGCCGGGGCCGCCCGGCCGGTCTTCGACCTGGGCCGCCAGATGCCCTTGGATGTATTCCAGCTGGACCTGGCGGATGGCGCCGATCTCACCGGCCGCGACCATGGTCCGCGCCTGGCGCACCATGGGATAGGCGCTGTAGTTGTGGGTCAGGCAGAACACCAAGCCGGTGTCGCGCACCTTGGCAACCAGCTTGAGCGCATCGTCCAGGCGCGTGGTGACCGGCTTGTCGCAGATCACATCCAGGCCGGCATTCAGCGAAGCATCGGCAATCTCGAAATGGCTGCCGTTCGGAGTCATGATCGCAATCACGTCGGCGCCGTCTTCCCGCCCGGTTTCGCCGGCCAGCAACCCTCGCCAATCGGCGTAGGCGCGGTCCGCGGCGATGCCCATGGCCTGACCCGCGGCTATCGACCGCTCGGCGTTGGACGACAACACGCTTGCGACCACCTCGAAGCGGTCGTCGATACGCGAGGCGGTGCGATGCACCGTGCCGATGAACGAGCCCGGCCCGCCGCCGATGACGGCAAGGCGCAAACGCCGGCCAAGTGCCTGGATGATCGGGTTCATTGCGATGGTCTCCCCTGCCCATGCCGTTCGGTTTCGTCCGGCGTCTCGATCAGAGCTCCCGTCTCGCGCAAGATCCAATCCCGAAACGCGGCGATCTTGGGTCTGTCGGCCGTGCGCTCCGGACAGACGAGATAGTATCTGAACGGCGGCGCCAGCGTGAGGTCGAACGGTTTGACGAGACGGCCCGATGCCAGATCGTCCGCCACTACGGCGGTGCTGCCGAGGGCGACGCCAAGCCCCTTGATCGCCGCCTCCACAGCCAGGCCAAATTGCCCGAACCGCGGGCCGTGCGTGCTGTCGACATCCGGATGGCCGGCCGCCGCGAGCCACATGCGCCAGTCAGGCCAGGATTCGTCCTGCGACACCCAGGATAGATGGAGCAGGGTAAAGCGGCTCAAATCGGCTACATCGCGCAGCGGTGCGGCGCCCTGGAGCAACAGCGGGCTGCAGACCGGAAAGACCTCCTCTTCCATCAGCACGTCTATGCGGCTTCCCGGATAGTCACCGGCGCCGTAGCGGATCGCGACATCGATCCCATCGGCCTCGAAATCGGTAACGGCCTCGGTCGCCTCGATCCTGAGTTCGATGCCCGGATGCGCGCGGTAGAAGCGATCCATGCGCGGCATCAGCCATTTCGCGGCAACAGAGGGCGAAACGCTGACTGCCAACTCGGTCTCGTCGGTGCGCCGCTCGATGCCGGCGATGCCGTCCGCCAGCCGATCGAACCCTTGGGTGAGCGCCGGCAGGCTGAATTGCCCGGCATCGGTCAGCAACAGCGCCCGATTGAGCCGCCGGAACAACATAACGCCGAGATGGTCCTCGAGCGTGCGGACCTGCTGGCTGATCGCCGCCGGCGTGACATGCAGCTCGGCCGCGGCCTTGCTGAAACTGAGATGGCGGCCGGCTGCCTCGAAGGCCCTGAGTGCGTTGAGCGGCGGGAGTCGGCGCATTATTCAGATTAGATTTTCTTTAACGAACGACGATGAATTCTCGCTTGTGTGTCCCCATTGGTCAACGCAAATAGACAATCAGGCTCGAAAATGCCGCCCGCCAATTGGGTAAGTTTTTGTTAACCCGTCCTGAGGAGGGATTCATGTATCACGATGCTCACGGATCGCCGCAGGCCCGCATCCCACCGCTGGTGGAGAGCTGGGCGCCGATCCGCTCAATTCAGGCCATCGAGCGGTTCATCCTCCGGCTGGTCCGGACCTTTGAGGATCGGCAGCAGGAGCGCGACGCCATTCGCGAACTGCATCGACTGAACGACCATACCTTACGGGATCTCGGCATCGACCGCAGTCGCATCCCCGAGGTCGCCAGCGCCCAGGTAGCGGCAAGGCGCCACCAGCAGCGGTAGTCAAATTCGCCGCAATCGAACGGCTGTGACGGCCGTCAGTTTTCGCCGGGCCGCTTTGGTGCGATGATCGGGTTTGGGATCCGATCATCCGCCGGAGGGCCCGATGAAAATTCTGTTCCTGGAGATCGACACCGAAAGCGACTGGGCGGTCGCCTCGATCGGCCCCGCCTTCCTCGCCGCCTATGTGCGCGGCCATGGCCATGAGGCGAATTTTCTGCGGGCCACCGTAGACATGCCGGCCGAGGACGTCGTCACGCGCGTCGGCCGCGCCGAACCGCAGCTCATCGGTGTCTCCCTGACGACACGGCAATGGCAGCGCGCGCGGGAGATTCTCGCCGAGTTGCGGCACGCATTGGGAATTCCCGTTGTGGCCGGCGGGCTGCATCCGACCTTCTCGCCCGAGGAGGTGCTCTCCCATCCCGGCATCGACTATGCCTGTCTCGGTGAGGGCGAGGCGCCGTTGCTCGACCTGATCGAGGCCCTGGCGACCGGCCAGCCGCCTGTCGACCGGGAGATCGACAATATCTGGGTCACCGGCGGCCAACGGCCGCAAATGAGGCCACCTTTGGAGCCGATCGACGCCCTGCCCTTCTTGGCCCGCGACCTGCTGGACGAGCATTACGGCGTCGTTCATATGGCGACCCAGCGCGGCTGTCCGTTCCCCTGCACCTATTGCGGAGCGCGCATGTTCAACCAGCTCTACGAGGGCAACGGCACCTATGGCCGTCGGCGCTCGATCGAGAGCGTGATGACGGAGTTGCGCCAGATTCGGGATAATGGCGAGTTGAACTACGTCATCTTCCTGGACGACACTTTCACAATCAACCATCACTGGGTCGCCGATTTCTGCCGGATCTACGGTGAGGAACTGGCGATTCCCTTCTCCCTCCACGCCCGGGTCGAGACGGTCAACGAGAAGATGGTGCACGCCTTGGCCAAGGCCGGTTGCCGGCACATCGTCTATGGGGTGGAGAGCGGCAGCCCGAGGGTGCGCCGCGAGATCATGCACCGCTCGGCCACCAATCAGCGATTCATCGACGTGTTCGGCTGGACCCGCGATGCCGGGATCATGGTCACCGCCAACTACATCCTGGGCGTCCCCGGCGAGACCCGTGAGGAAATGCAGGAGACCATCGACCTGCACCACCAACTGCAGCCCGACGATTTCGGCTATTTCGTCTTCTACCCCTATCCGGGAACAGCGTTGTTCGCGACGTGCCGGGACGAAGGGTACCTGCCCGACGACTACCTCGACCGCCCGGCCAATCATCGCGAGACCATCCTGGCACTGCCGGGCATCACCCAGTCCGATATCTCCGAGTTCTACGACCGTTGGACGGATATCCGCGTCGCCGACAGTCTGCGGCGCTACGGCGAACCCCATGCCGCGGCCAACCAGACCGCAGTCATCGCCGACGCCAATTCACTGGCGGCATCCGGATGAACGACGGCGCGGCCGCCGCCATCTCGGGCCCGGTCGGCGGCAAGCAGGACTTGGCGCGTTGCTTCGACAGGGACGGATATGCGGTGCTGCCGGGATTGCTGGACCGACGGATTCTGCGCGCGGTTTTCCGGGAACTGACCGACGCCTGTCTGAACCAGACCGGCGAAACAACATCGCTGACGACTGGGGCGGGCGGCGAAGCGGCGGTCGCCGGTACCTCCTGCCTTCAGTTTCCGCATCTTGCATCGCAGCGGTTTCTGGACGCCCTCCTCGCTCCGAGGCTTGTCGCCGTGCTGCGACAGGCGCTCGGACCGGTACCCAAGTTGATGCAGTCGATCGTCCTGTTTCGAACGGCGGGTCTGGCCTGGCATCAGGACCGGCACTATCTGGACACCGGCGCGAGCCGTCTGATCGGGGCCTGGATCGCGCTCGACGACGCACGGATCGACAATGGCTGCCTCTGGGTCCTGCCGGCATCGCATAGCGCGGCGACGCTATATCCCCACGCCACCGACGGCGACGGCGGCCTGAGCGCCACCGGACACCCGTTCTGCGAGGATCTGGCGGTTCCGCTGGAGGTCGATGCCGGGACCGGCATCCTGTTCGACGGCCATCTGCTGCACCGCTCTGCGACGCACCGTCGGACAACCGGTCTTCGCCGCGCCCTGATTGGCCATTTCGCGGCATCCGGAACACCCTCCCCCTGGGATGGCGACAACCGGTTCATGCCACTGCACGACAGCGGCCGCATCGAGATCGTAACCGGCGGCACGCCCTACGCCCATCGCGGCTGAGCGATTACGAAGCCGGTGGTGGCCGTCAATTTACTTCCCCCCTGCCCGGTGCGATGATCGGGCGACCGATCGGCCGGAGCACCCGATGAAACTCCTGTTCCTGGAGATCGATACCGAGACCAATTGGATCGTCGCCTCCCTCGGGCCGGCGTTCCTGGCCGCCTATCTCCGGCAACACGGGCATGAGGTGGCGTTCTGTCGCGTCACCATCGAGATGTCGAACGAGGATCTGATCGACCACGTCCGGCGCGAGCAGCCGGAGCTGATCGGCCTGTCCCTGATCACGCGCCAATGGCTGCGGGCCCGCTCGATGGTGACCTCACTGCGCGCGGCAGTCGATGTGCCGATCGTCGCCGGCGGCCTGCAGCCGACATTCGCGCCGGAAGCGGTACTGGATCATCCCGGCATCGACTATGTCTGTCTCGGCGAAGGTGAGACGCCGCTGCTCGATCTGGTGACGGCGCTGGCCCGTGGGGCGGCGCCGCGCCACGACGAGATCGAGAACATCTGGGTCAGCGGCGGCCGGCGGCCCGCCATGCGGCCGCCCTACGAGCCGATCGACGACCTGCCGTTCATGGCGCGCGACCTGCTCGACGAGCACCGCGGCGTCGTTCACATGACCACGCAGCGCGGCTGCCCCTTCCCGTGCACCTATTGCGGCGCGCGGATGTACAACCAGCTCTATGACGGCATCGGCGAATTCGGCCGTCGGCGGTCGCACAACAACGTAATCGGCGAGCTGCGGGCCATCCGCGAGGCCGGGCCACTGAACTACGTGATCTTCCTCGACGACACCTTCACCATCCATCATCCATGGGTGTCGGCGTTCTGCGACATCTACGGCGCCGAGCTGGCGGTGCCGTTCTCGCTGCACGCACGGGTCGAGACCGTGAACGAGAAGATGCTGCACCAGCTGGCCGGCGCCGGCTGCCATCTCATCAATTACGGTGTCGAAAGCGGCAGCCCGCGGGTGCGGCGCGAAATCATGAAGCGCTCGACGAGCAATCAGCGCCTCATCGACGTCTTCCGCTGGACGCGGGAGGCCGGGATCATGACCACCGCCAACTACATGCTGGGGCTCCCCGGCGAAACCCGAGAGGAGATGCAGCAGACGATCGACCTGCATCACGCCATCGATCCTGACGAGTTCGGCTATTTCGTCTTCTACCCCTATCCGGGAACGCCGCTCTTCCACCATTGCCGGCAGCACGGCTACCTGCCGGAGAATTATCTCGACCAGCCAGCCAATCACCGGGAGTCGATCCTCGACCTGCCCGACGTCAGCAAGCAGGATATCGCCGAGATGTACGACCGCTGGACCGCGGTACGGGTTGCAAATGGCTGGCGCCGCCTCGCCGGCGGGGACGACGAGTCGGGGCGGCGCAGGATCGCCGAGCAGATCGAGGCGCACGCGTCAAACGGATAGGCAGGTAGAGCGATCCGCCGCACCGTGGCCGCTGTCGGCAACAAGTACGCGAGTTATTGACGACGGCTCGGACCACCCGGTTCGTCGACAGATCGATGGCCTGACCCGCCCTTACTCCACCGTCACGCTCTTCGCCAGGTTGCGCGGCTGGTCGACGTCTGTGCCTTTGAGGACGGCGGTGTGATAGGCCAGCAACTGCACCGGGATGGCGTAGAGGATCGGGGCGACGAAGGGGTCGACGTCGGGGAGCGGGATGACGGCGGCGGCGCCGTCGCCGATCCTGGCGACGCCGGCCACGTCCGAGAACGCCATCACCTTTCCGCCTCGGGCGATGACCTCCTGGACGTTGGACAGCGTCTTGTCGAACACCGCGTCGCGCGGGGCGAGGACGATGACCGGGACGGTCTCGTCGATCAGGGCGATGGGGCCGTGTTTCATCTCGCCGGCGGCATAGCCCTCGGCATGGATGTAGCTGATTTCCTTCAGCTTCAACGCACCTTCCAGGGCGATCGGGAAGCTGGTGCCGCGGCCGAGATAGAGCACGTCGCGGGCTTCGGCGACCTCATGAGCAAGGCCGCGGATCAGGTCGTCGTGGTTCAGCACCTCCGCCGCCCGCGCCGGCACCTCGGTCAATGCAGTGACCAGTTCCGCCTCGCGGGCATGGTCGATGGCGCCGCGGGCCTTGGCGGCGGCGATGGCGAAACAGGCCAGCACCGCCAGCTGGGTGGTGAAGGCCTTGGTCGAGGCGACGCCGATCTCCGGCCCGGCATGGGTCGGCAGCACCACATCGCTTTCCCGCGCAATGGTGCTTTCCGGCGCGTTGACGATGGAGACGATATGCTGCTTCTGCGCCTTGGCATAGCGCAGGGCCGCCAGTGTGTCGGCGGTCTCGCCCGACTGCGAGACGAACAGCGCCACGCCGCCCTTGGGCATCGGCGCCTCGCGGTAGCGGAACTCCGACGCCACGTCGAGCTCGACGGGAAGCCTGGCAAGGGTCTCAAGCCAGTATTTGGCGACCATTCCGGCCAGTGACGCGGTGCCGCAGGCAACGGCAGTAATGCGTGGAACCTTGGCCAGGTCGAATGGCATCATCGGAAGACCGATAATCTGGCTTTGTGGGTCGATAAATGAGCGCAGGGTATCCCCGATCACCGCCGGCTGCTCGTAGATCTCCTTCAGCATGTAATGGCGATAGCGACCCTTGCCGATCAGCGCGCCGGACAGCTCGGTCCGGGTCACCGCACGCTCGACGACCGCGTCGTCGGCATTGTGGACGGTGGCGCTGGTGCGGTCGATCTCGACCCAGTCGCCTTCGTCGAGATAGCAGATGCGGTCGGTCCAAGGGGCCAGCGCCATAGCGTCTGAGCCGAGATACATCTCACCGTCGCCATATCCGACCGCCAGGGGCGAACCCCGCCTGGCGCCGATCATTAGCTCGTGCTCGCCGCTGAAGATGATGGCGACCGCGAAGGCGCCGTCTAGATGCTTCAGGGCCTTGGCGGCAGCATCGCGCGGCGAAAGCTGTTCGTCCAGATACCGGGTGACCAAGTGCGCGATGATCTCGGAATCGGTATCAGAATCGAAGGTGTGGCCGAGATCCGACAGTTCGGCGCGCAGTTCCTGGAAATTCTCGATGATGCCGTTGTGCACGATGGCGACACGGTCGGTGGCGTGCGGATGGGCGTTGGTCTCGTTCGGGCGGCCATGGGTGGCCCAGCGCGTATGGCCGATGCCGACGGTGCCCGCCAGCGGTTCTTCCGTGACGCGCCGATCGAGATTGGTCAGCTTGCCCTCGGCGCGGCGGCGGTCGATATGGCCATTGACCAGCGTCGCCACACCGGCGGAATCATAGCCGCGGTATTCCAGGCGCTTGAGCGCGTCGATCAGGCGCGGCGCGACTGCGTCCTTACCGACGATACCGACGATACCGCACATAGGTGACTCCTTGATCCGCTCTCGCTACTTGGACCGCTTGGCCTTCTCGGCCGCCTTTCGGCTGCGATAGCGTTTGGCCGCTCCGGGCTTTTCGATCTGCTCGCCGCGGGCGACGGCCAGGGCATCGTCCGCGACATCGCGCACGATCACGCTGCCGGCCCCGACATTGGCCCGGTCGCCGATCCGCACCGGCGCCGCCAGGGCGGTGTTCGACCCGATAAATGCACCCTCGCCGATCTCCGTGCGATGCTTCAGGTAGCCGTCATAATTGCAGGTGATTGTGCCGGCGCCGATGTTCGCGCCGGCGCCGATCCCGGCATCGCCGAGATAAGTCAGGTGGTTGGCCTTGGCGCCGGCGCCCAGCGTCGCGTTCTTGATCTCTACGAAATTTCCGACCCGCGCGCCGGGGCCAAGCTCGGTTCCGGGCCGCAGCCGCGCGAAGGGACCGACGATAGCGCCGCTGCGCACGACCGCGCCCTCGATATGGGAAAAGGCGCGAATCTCGACATCGTCCTCGACGGTGACACCGGGCCCGAAGACAACCGACGGTCCGATCGTGATGTCGCGCCCAAGCACCGTATCGGCAGCGAGGAAGACCGAATCCGGATCGACCAGAGTGACACCGCCGGACATGGCGTCGGCACGCAGCCGGTCCTGCATATAGGCTTCGGCCATGGCGAGTTCGGCGCGGGAGTTGATGCCGTGCACCTCCAAAGCGCTGCCTTCGACGAAGGCGCAGCGATGGCCGTTTCGCCGGGCCACGGCTACGGCATCGGTCAGGTAGAACTCGGACTGCGCGTTGCCGTCCTCGATGCCATCCAGGAGTTTGGCCAGCCGTGCACCGTCGAACGCCATCAAGCCGCCATTGCACAGATCGATCGCTTTCTGCTCTGGCGTCGCGTCGGCGAACTCGACAATCAAATCGAGATTTCCTTCGCCATCGAGCACCAGCCTGCCGTATTGCGCCGGATCGTCCGGGCGCATGCCGAGCACGACGACGGCCGGATCGTCCGCCTGGCGCCGACGCGCCACCATCCGCTCAAGCGTCTCGGTGGTGATCAGCGGGGTGTCGCCGAACACCACCAGCACGTCGCCGGTGAAGTCGGACAGCGTTTCGGCCGCAGCCAGGACGGCGTCGGCGGTGCCGCGCTGTCGTTCCTGAACGGCCACGTCCCAGGGCGCGACGATGGATGCCACCGCGTCCATATCCGGACCGACGACAACCGCCACACGCTCGGGCGACAGCGCGTTCACGGCGTCGGCGACGTGCCGTATCATCGGCCGACCAGCGACCGGATGCAGCACCTTGGGCGTCTGCGACTTCAGACGCGTGCCCTTGCCCGCGGCAAGGATCAGGCAGGCCAGTTCGTGTCTAGACATACGGATACGGTCCTGTCGGCGCGGAAGGCGCCACTGCCGTCGGGGCCCTGCGCTGCACCGAGTGATCCCTTCGGATGGTGTTCCAGCCTACTAGGCTGGATGGGAAATTTGCCGGATGCATGGCGGCCCGTTGGTGCCACAATGGCATTCGACGTGAAAATAAACTTTTGTTGCCGATTCCTACAGGCGACCATACCGGACACTCTGAAACCCACTCCCGGACTCCAGGAGACACGAGCACGACATGGCGATGAAGGAACTTGGGGATGCGATCAAAGCCAGCCAATCGCCTCCCAGAGTGGCGTTCCTCGGCTTCGATCTCTGGCTTGAGGTCTACAGCAGCGGGAAGGTGCGCACGCAGTCATTCAAGCAAGGCGGGGCTATTGCGACGCCAGAGGAGGCGGAAGACGAAAAGGTGATCACCATCCTGATACCAGTGGTCGGCCGTAACATCGTGATCAGCTTCGATCCCACACTTGGCCCTGACGAGTACCGCTTGGTATCGTAGTCTGTTGCAACCAAGCGGTTTTCCATCGCAGGAACAGGTGTGTCGGCGAACACACCCGCAATATCGGAAAGCTTGCTAACATGTGGGCTGCATTGCGGTTCGACCGTTGCGGTCGGCACGACACCGCCCTGGGGAGAAAAAGATGAGCCCGCCCGCTGCCCGACTCGGCGACATGGTGTTGCAGACAGCGCCGCACTGTCATGCACCAATTCATCCGCCGGCGCCGGTCCCAACTCCGGTGCCGCATCCCGCTTTGCCCCTAAACATCATCAAGGGCGAGTTCACCGTGTTGATCGGCGGCCCGCCGGCCGCCCGGATAACCGACATGACCCGGCCGTGCATGTTGATCCCCTGTGTGCCCGGTGGACCGGGCATCATCACCAAGGGGTCGGCGACCGTTCTTATCGGCAACCTGCCGGCGGCCCGGGTCGGCGATATGACGTCGCATCCCGCCTGCGTCGCTCCGATTCCGTCACCAACAGGAAACGTGATACCGCCAGGCTGCGTAACCGTGATGATCGGCGGCTGAGCGACCCTTGCGCCTGAGCCATTTCGAATCGCTGGCCCCGGTCTGCCCGCGCTGCCGCATCGGTGGCGCCGGCGATCATGCACTGCTGCTGTCCGCCGTATTTAAAGAGGCCGCCGGCCACATCCAGGAAGGTGTCCTGCACTGCAGCAATACAGCCTGCTTCATGGAATTCCCGATCATCGACGGCATTCCGGTCCTGGTCCCCGACGTTGCCGGCTACCTGCGCGACAATGTGTACCAGTTGATGGCGCGCATGGACTTGTCGGAGACCATCGAGAGCATCCTGTGTGATTGCTCAGGACCGGGATCGGCGTTCGAGACGCCGCGCCAGCACATCAGCACCTATGCCTGGGACAGTTATGGCGACCTCGATCCGGAAGAGAGCGCCAATTCCTCTCCCGGCGAAGTGCGGCCCGGCGCCGTTCTGCGCTGCCTCGAAGCCGGGCTTGAGCTGACCGGAAGCGCGCCGCGATCGCCGGTGATCGATATCGGCTGTTCGGTGGGACGCACCAGCTTTGAATTGGCGCGGCGCAGCGATGGCCTGGTCCTGGGGATCGATACCCATATGCCGATGCTTCGCATGGCGCGGCAGGTGCTGGAAACGGGGATCGTCCGGTACCCGCGTCGGCGGGTCGGCATCGTCTATGACCGCCGCGACTTTGAGGTGGCATTCGGCGAGTCGGAGCGTGTCGATTTCTGGGCCTGCGACGCCATGGCCCTGCCCTTCAAAGACGCTGGATTCGGCCATGCAATGGCCCTCAACGTGCTGGATTGCGTCAATGCCCCACGCGACTTCCTGGACCGGGTCCGACAGATCCTGCGTCCGGGGGGGAAGGCGGTGCTGTCAACGCCCTATGATTGGTCGACCGGGGCGACGCCGATCGAGACCTGGATCGGCGGTCACTCGCAGCGGGGGCCCGATCGCGGCGCCAGCGAGCCATTCCTGCGGGCGCTCGTCACCGAGGGCGCGCATCCGCAATCCGTATCCGGTCTTAAGATCCTTGGCGAGATCGAGGATTTCCCCTGGCAGGCGCGGCTACACGACCGCAGCGTCGTTACCTATTCAGCCCATGTGATGGCACTGGCCGCTTCAAGCTGAACTCGGTCAGCATTCCACAACGACGGTGCAACCTTCGGGTGCCTCGGCATCCGCGGTGCTGACCGGCACCTGAACGTTCCGCATATGGATGATAAAGGCTCCGATGGACGATCTCCCGACCATCCGAACCGGTATGATCGGACCGTCGGCAATCGGCCTTGCAAGCCAGATATCGAGCTGACGACGGCGCCTGTTCTCAGGCCGGGTGTTCCAGAAGCTGTCGTCGTCATCGTCATCCTTGAAGGCGCCGGCAACCGGCTCCAATTGCATTCGGCAGCGCCTTGCTACACCGGCAAAGCTGGATTTGCTGGAGGGTCGCAGTTCATCAATCCCCCTATCGGTGAAAACGACATCATAGCGACGACGTCCATCGAAGACGGGAACCGTCGCGGCACACCCGCCGCCCTCGGTGACAGTGTTGATCACGGAAATCAGGCCGCTCAGCGGATCCAAAGTCTCAGTCAGTAGTTCCGCCGGAACCGGGGCGTCGCTGTCGTTCCGCTCGGGTACGAAAGTGACGCCGACTTCGCCCTCGCCGACAAAGTCGAGCACGGTCTTTTGGCTCTCCCCGCGGCGCACCCGTTCCGCCGAGTATTGCGCCGGATTCAATTCACCTCTCTGGATCGCGCCATCGGATTGCACCACCGCCGCCCATTCGGCGAACCAGCCGGGCATGCCAGCCAGTTCGGCTCCCAGTCGGGCGTTGTAGCTGCGGTCTTCAAGGTTGATTTCCAGGACGCTGGACAGCACATGCATGCCGCCGGCAAACACGTCGTAATCCACGGCAATCGGGCTGGTATCCGCATCGGCACGCTGCAACGCACCACTCGCGAGCAGGACTCCAGCCGAAAAAAGCACCAGCCCCGTCGCGCGGACAGGTCCCAGATATCGAAACATGAACCCCTACTCCGATGGTGGCGCCTCGCAGAGGATCGGGCAGCCACGTCAATAGACCTAGAATTTCGGCAACTGTATTCCACGATTACTAACATAGAGCAACAAGTCGGCGGTTTCTTGACACCCTGCCGGCCGGGCCGTAGATATGCGCGACACGACGAGCGGGCGCGTAGCTCAGCGGGAGAGCACCGTCTTCACACGGCGGGGGTCGCTGGTTCAATCCCAGCCGCGCCCACCAGATTTCGCCGGAAACCGAGTTGCCCCGGACGTAATCGGTCTCCGCTCGTCGGCGCCGTTCGATGGCGATGCGCGGGGTTGCCTGCCCAGTCGAGACAAGACCGGCGACGAAATCGCATCGATTGCCCCCAGGCACCCGTCAGGAATAGGACTGAAATGGCCAATACCGAGGCGTCACCGATCAACGTGATCACGTCGGTCATGGTTCCGATACATCGGGCGGGCTGGCCGTTCATCGCCATCTTTGCCGTCTGCACCGCTGTCCTGGGCATGCTGTACCAGCCATTGGGCTGGATTGGACTGATCGCCACCGGCTGGTGCGCCTATTTCTTTCGCGATCCGGATCGCGTAACGCCGACACGGCCAGGTTTGGTGGTCAGCCCCGCCGATGGCCGGGTGCAGATGATCACCGAGGCCGTGCCGCCGGCCGAGTTGGGGCTGGGCGACGTCAACCGCACGCGGGTCAGCATTTTTCTTAACGTATTCGACGTACACGTTAACCGTGTTCCGGCCGACGGCACGATCGAAGAAGTCGATTATCACGAGGGAACTTTCGTCAATGCGAGCCTGGACAAGGCGAGCGAAGAGAATGAACGGGCATCCGTGCTCCTGCGCCTGGCGGACGGCCGCGACCTTGTGTTCGTGCAGATTGCCGGGCTGGTGGCCAGACGCATCATCTGCGACGCCAAATCGGGTCAGGCCGTGACCGCAGGTGAGCGCTATGGGCTGATCCGCTTTGGCAGCCGCACCGATATCTACCTGCCCGAGGGAACCGAACCGATGGTCGTCGTCGGCCAGAGGGCAATCGGCGGTGAGACCATCATCGCCGATCTGGAGGCCAAGGAGGCCCGGCGCGAAGGAGCCGTCCGCTGATATGAAGATGCGCCGCCCTCGGCGACCGGCCCGGTTTCGTGGCCAATCGCTCAATCGCCTGCTGCCGAATATCCTGACGATCCTGGCGCTGTGCGCCGGTCTCTCGGCAATCCGCTTCGCTATCCAGGGGCGCTGGGAGGCGGCGGTGATAGCGATACTGATCGCCGCGGTGCTCGACGGCATGGATGGCACGGTGGCGCGGCTTCTGAAAGCACAGAGCAAATTCGGCGCGCAACTGGATAGCCTGTCGGATTTCGTGAGCTTCGGCGTGGCGCCGGCGACCGTCCTGTACCTATGGGTGATGCGCGACGCCGATCGCTTCGGTTGGATCGCGGTGCTCGCCTTCAGCGTCTGCTCCGCATTGCGACTGGCTCGCTTCAACACCCAGATCGTTGGGCCCGACCTGCCGCCTTGGGCATACAACTACTTCACCGGCGTACCAATGCCGGCCGCCGCGGGACTGGCCATGGTCCCCATGACGATCAGCTTCCAGGCGGACGATCTGGTCCGGTCCCCGATCCCGGTCGCGCTCTGGGCGCTCTTCATCGCCGTGCTGATGGTCAGTCGATTGAAGACCTTCTCGCTCAAAGGGGTGCGGATCCCGAACCGGTACATCGTCGTCGTGTTCGTCGGCGTGGGTCTGGTGGCGGCGTCGCTGGTCAGCCAAACGTGGCTTACCCTGACGATGCTCGGCCTTGCCTATCTGGCGAGCATCCCATTCAGCATGCATCGGTTCAGAATGCTTGAACAGAAGGCGGCCGAGATGAAGGCGGACAGCGAGCCGGCGTCCGTGCCAGCACTTGCAGCTTCAGCACCGACAGCAACGACGGAATTGGAGTCCGGCACCCGGTCGGAAGATCGGGACAGCGATCGAGTCGACTGACTCAGCGCTCGCCGCCGGTTTCCTGGCGGCGTCGCCAGATCCACGGCCGTTCGGCCCGGCCGGCCCAGAACCCGGCGCGCGCCGATTGCGCCCGGCCTTCGAGAATCTCGTAGCGACTCGATAGCGTGCGCTGCGGGAACGCCCATCCCGACAGCACCATGGTCGCGGCAAGGTCTCTGCCGTTGACGGTGCAGGAACCGACCTGCTCATCGCTTGCCAGTACCGAATAGATCGAGCATTGGACCGGACTCGTTCCGATCAGGCGATCCAGCACTTCCCGAGCGACTGCGCCGCAATCATAGGATTCGCCCCGCCGCGACAGACAGGTTTGGCCGATTTCCGGCGCATCGATGCCATAGAGTCGGACAGGCAGCCCGTTGACGTTCAGGCGGTCGCCTTCGACCACGACCGCGATCCCGTCCAACGGCTGGGCCGGCGAGTACACAAGCTGCGCGTATGACGCAGACGTCAGAGTCGTGGCGATCAGGACCGCAAGAAGCGCCAAGGAACGGATCAGATTGCACATCATGGGCCGGTAGGGCGGTTTCCAGGCGCTACCGACCTTATCTGGAGAGCGTTGACCGGCGCTTAATCGCCTCGGTGCCGGACAATGCCGAATACCGGAAGACAGGTTAGCGTTGACGAGACCGGCGCAGGTCGCCGATCCTATGTCACGATCCCGCACGCGACCGGCATTGCGGCAGATCGAGGTTCATCCCAACATCCCGAGAGGCACTTCATGGCGAAGTTCGGCATTGGACAGGCGGTACCCCGCGCCGAGGACCCCCGGCTGCTGACGGGCGGCGGTCAGTATACCGATGACGTGTCATTGCCCGGCCAGGCCGTTGGATACGTTCTGCGGTCGCCCTATGCGCATGCCGAAATCCGCGCCATCGATCTGGCGGGAGCCGGCCAATCGCCGGGTGTCATCGGGATCGTAACGGGCCAGGATCTGGAAGCCGACGGCATCGGCCCGATCGCCGTCAAGTTCGCACCGAAGAACCGCGGCGGCTGGAAGATGCCGGAGCCGCCCAGGCCGGCGCTCGCCGTCGGCAGGGTCCGCCATGTCGGCGATCCCGTGGCGCTGGTCGTCGCCGAGACCCTGGCCCAGGCGAAGGACGCGGCCGAGTTGATCGAAGTGGATTACGACCCGCTACCGATCCATCGCCGACCCCGGACGGTCGCTGGATTCCGATGCGCCCAAGGTATGGGACCTGGACCGCGGCAATCTCGCTTTCGATTGGGAGGATGGGGACAAGCAGGCGACCGATAACGCATTTGCGAAGGCTGCCCAGATCGTCACGGTCGATCTGGTGAACAACCGCGTGATCGCCAATTCGATGGAAGGGCGCGCCTGCCTGGCCGGCTATGACGGGCCCAGCGAGCGCTTCTCGCTATACGTCTCCAGCCAGGGCGTTCACGGCATGAAGTCGCAGCTGGCCGAGGACATATTCCACCTCCCCGAAGACCGGTTCCACGTGTTGACCACCGATGTCGGCGGCGGCTTCGGCATGAAGATCTTCATGTATCCGGAATATGTCGCGGCGCTGTACGCCGCCCGCAAGTTCCAACGTCCGGTCAAATGGACCGCCGAGCGATCGGAAGGATTCATCAGCGACGACCACGGTCGCGACAACCTGACCCGTGCCCAGTTGGCCATCGACGCCGACGGCAAGTTCCTCGCCATCAAGATAGATACGATCGCGAATATGGGCGCCTACCTGTCCAATTTCGCGCCCTTCGTGGCGACCCTGTGCGGATGCGTCATGCTGACCGGGTGCTACGACTTCCCGGCTGCCTACGTGAACGTCAAGGGCGTCTTCACCAACACCCAGCCGGTCGATGCCTATCGCGGCGCCGGACGGCCGGAAGCGGCCTATGTGGTCGAACGCGCCGTCGATGCCGCGGCACGACAGCTCGGCATGACCGGCGCGGAACTCCGTCGGCGCAATTTCATCCCGCCGGACTCCATGCCCTATGACACTGCGCTGGGCCTGACTTACGACAGCGGCGACTTCGCCCAGAACATGGACCAGGCAATCGACCTGGCCGATTGGGACGGAATCGAAGCGCGACGCAGCCAGGCCCGGGCGCACGGCAAGCTGCGCGGAATCGGTATGGCATCCTATATCGAGGCTTGCGGCGGCGGTCCGGACGAAAGCGCCCGCATCGAGATCGGCCGCACCGGCGCCGTCACGCTCTATATCGGCAATCAGTCGAACGGGCAGGGGCATGAAACCGCCTACAAGCAGCTCATCGCCGACTATCTGGGCATCGAGCCGGGCGAGATCACCATGGTCCAAGGGGACAGCGACCGCATACCGACGGGCAACGGCACCGGCGGCTCGCGCTCAATTCCGGTCGGTGGCGTGGCGGTGGTCAATGCGTCCGAACTTATCCTGGATAAGGCGAAACTTCGAGCTGCGGATCTGCTGGAAGCTGCAGCCGCCGATATCGAAGTCGAGCACGGCCGGTTCACTATCGCCGGCACCGACCGTTCGATCACCCTGGCCGAGATCGCCCGGGCCAGCGAAACCGATACGGCCTTCGACGAGTCAGCGGCGTTCAAGCCGCCCACCAATACCTATCCGAACGGCACCCACATTTGCGAAGTGGAAATCGAGCAGGATACCGGCCAGTTGACTGTGGTGAACTACATCGTCGTCGATGATTTCGGGACCATCCTGAACCCGCTGATGGTCGCCGGCCAAGTCCATGGCGGCATTGCACAGGGGATCGGGCAGGCGCTTCTGGAACACACGGTATTTGATCTGGAAAGCGGCCAGCTGCTCTCGGGGTCTTTCATGGACTACACGATGCCGCGGGCCGACGATATGCCGCATATCGACTTCCGCTACAACGTCGTCCCCTGCACGACCAATCCGCTGGGCATAAAGGGCGCGGGCGAGGCCGGCTGCATCGGCGCTCCGCCGGCGGTGATCAATGCCGTGGTGGATGCGTTGGCCGAGTTCGGCGTGACCCATGTCGACATGCCGGCGACGCCGGAGAAGATCTGGCGGCTGATCCAGGCCGACTCGACACGCGCCGCAGCCGAGTGACCGGTTTCCGATCTCCGACGGCGGCGGCGATCTAGCGATGAGATTGGCGGAGTCCGATCATGCGGATCTGCTGACTGGCCTTCAGGCGATATGCCTGAAAGCCGGCGCGGAGATCATGCGTCACTACGCCAGTGCCGACACGGCCGCCGTGACGAAGGCGGACGGAAGTCCGGTCACCGCCGCCGACGATGCCGCTGAGGCCGTGATCCTGGACGGGTTGGCCAAATTGGCGCCATCGATTCCGATCGTCTCGGAGGAGCGCGCCGCGGCCGGGTTCGTGCCGGACATCACGAGAGGGCGGTTCTGGCTCGTCGATCCACTCGACGGTACCCGCGAGTTCCTCAACCGGAACGGTGAGTTCACCGTGAACATCGCCCTCATCGAGGATCGCAGGCCGGCTCTGGGCGCCGTGTATGCGCCGGTCCTGTCAACCCTCTATCTGGGCGTGGTCGGTGAGGCCGCGTGGCGAGCGGCCGACACAGGCGTCGAGACGCCGATCTCAGCACGATCAGCACCGCAAGACGGCCTCATGGTCGTGGCCAGCCGATCTCATGGCGACCGGCAGGCATTGGCGGACTATCTCGGGGACCGAACGATCGCCGCCGAGCGGCAGGTCGGCAGTTCGCTCAAGTTCTGCGTCCTGGCCGAAGGTGGTGCCGACCTCTATCCGCGGTTCGGACGAACGATGGAATGGGATACGGCCGCCGGCGATGCGGTCCTGTGCGCGGCTGGTGGGTCGGTGGAAACGCTGGATGGCGCTCCCCTCCTCTATGGCAAACCAGGGCTCGACAATCCGGGATTTGTCGCCTTCGGCCGACGCTAGCCCTGCCCCCGATTGGGCGGCCCCGGTCTAAGCCGGCACACGGATCCGGCTCTCGAGATCTTGTGCAAGCGCCAGGATTTCCTCGCCGGCCGCGCCGGGCCGTGCAATCTCAGTGACGCCCCGGCCATCCATCAGGGCCGCCGCGAACGCGATCCGATTGCCGATCCAAGCCGGCGAGACCTCGGCTTCGAGTTCGCCCATGGCGGCTATCACCGAAGCCGCGAGCCTCGTGCGCCTCGGCACCCGGTTGAGGACGAGCACCGCAGGGGTGCGTTCCTGCCTGGCAAGATCCAGCGTTGGCGCCGTGGCCCAGAAATCCATCGGACTTGGCTGGACCGGCAGCACGACCAGATTGGCCGCCCGAACCGCGATCCGGGCCTCGGTCTCGGCATGGGGAGCACTGTCGATCAGCACCACGTCATGTTCGCCGGACAGCCGGTCGACTTCATTTGCGGTGCGCCATCCCGAAATCTGCCGATGGGTGATGCCGGGGTCGCCGAGCCATTCGGTGCGCCGATCCATCCAGCCGGTCAGGCTGCCTTGCGGATCGGTATCGACCGTCGCCACAGAACGCCCGGACCGGCGCATCGCGACCGCGAGGTGGGCAACGATCGTCGTCTTGCCCGCACCGCCCTTCTGTTGAGCGACCGTAAGAACCACCCCCGCCATAGCATTCCCCAAGGCTGTCAATTGAACCAACTACCAGCGTGCAACGTCGCGCCGATGCATGCTGCAGCGCAACCAAAATCGGCTGATATTGCGAATTGTTCCGAACGCGTGGCTCGCGGTCTTCGATGCACCGCCGACACGATCAAAACAGTAGCCAGCGCCTTCCCCCCACGCCATTATGCCTTTGGATGCGACGACGATGGCCGGTGCGGGCTGGCGCGTCGGGACCGCAGGCCTGTTAGGCTTACCGTCCCGACGTCTGCCGCCATCTGCCATCAGAACAACATGTTATGAAATCAAACATGGTCGGACGCACGTACCTTTGTGTTTCCCCAAGGGAGAATCGTTGATGTTCAGAAAGGACGAAAAGGCGCCAGAGACCGCGGGCTCGGCCAGCGGCTACGGCAGTGCAACACCGGCAGAAACCACGCGGCCGTCGGCGCGCACCGGGACCGGAGAGCATTCGGTGATCAGCGCTGGACTGCGCGTCATCGGCAATCTCGAAAGCGATGAGGATGTCGAGGTCCGGGGCGTCGTGGAAGGCGACATCTCGAGCCGTTCCCTGACCGTCAGCGCGGGCGCCAAGGTCAAGGGCTCGATCACCGCCGACAGCGTCAATATCGCAGGCACCGTCGATGGTGAAGTCACTGCCGACCGGGTCTCGATCACCAAGACGGGCGATATGACCGGCGACGTGACCTACAAGACGCTGGCGATCGATGAAGGCGCCGCGTTTGACGGGAATTGCCACCGTGTGGAATCCGGCCGCAAGGAGGCAAAGAACGTCTCCAACCTGAAGCCTGTGCAGTCGGCGGCCGATACGACGGCCAAGGCGGCGACACCGGAACCGGCGGCTGCCGCCGGAGGCGCAAAGAACGGCAAGGCCGCCACAGCGTCCTAGGAACCGCATGCCGTCCCGCGGACCGCCGCGCAGATCGTTGGCGGCGAGTCCCGGGTTCGGCGGCGCTCGGCCGGCAACCGCTCATGACATCTGAAATCGAAACCCGCCGCAGTAGGTTCCGGTTTGACCGGACGTGGCAGGACGATGGTCAGCCTTGTTCGCTCACAGCGCGCCGAGAGCCTGGGAGTCGTCGGTGAAATCGCCGTTCTCCAAGTCGGGTGGCAAACCGGATCTGCAGGAGCAGCTTGCCCACGCGGTCAGCGGCGGCAACGGAATAGAACGATCGATACTGGGGCCACGCGTACGCGTGATCGGACGGCTGGAAAGCGTCGATTGCGTGGAGATCCGGGGCATGCTGGATGGTGACGTCGACTCGACCATGCTGATCATCGGTGAAGGCGCCAGGGTCGACGGCGTGATCTCCGCCGATGCCGTGCATATCGCCGGCACGGTCACCGGCCGGATTGAAGCCATCGCGGTGAAAATCGCCAAATCCGCCACGGTCATCGGCTCCATCATCCACAACAACCTCGAAATCGAGAGCGGCGCAACCCTGGACGGCCCGCGGCCTTGGCGCCCGATGTCGTTCATGGCCGAGTTGCGGCCATCATCCGCCGCCTTGCCGCACTGAGGCCCGGCCCGACATGCCGCTCGACGCCGATGGCGGCACCGCGTAAAAGCCCGGCGTGATCAAATCTGCCCAGACAACCGCTCCGGTCATCGTCGATACCGGACGCACCGGTATTGCTCGCGCCGCTGCCGCCCTGCGCGCCGGTAAGCTGGTCGCGTTCCCGACCGAGACTGTTTATGGGCTGGGGGCGGATGCCACGAACGACCGCGCCGTTGCGGCCGTGTTCGCCGCCAAGGGCCGGCCGTCGTTCAATCCGCTGATCGTGCATGTCGCATCCGCGGCCGCGGCCGAGGAACTGGTCGACTTCGACCAGCGGTCGCAAATACTGGCGGATACCTTGTGGCCCGGCCCCTTGACCCTTGTCCTTCCGCGAACCGCCGGGTGCCCGGTGTCGCTGCTGGCGAGCGCCGGTCTCGACAGTCTCGCCATTCGCGTCCCGGGGCATGACAAGGCGCGCGACCTGCTGGCATCCGCAGGCTGCCCGGTCGTTGCACCAAGCGCCAATCCCTCCGGGCGCATCAGCCCGACCTCAGCCCAGCATGTGGTCGCCGGTCTCGACGGCCAGGTTGACCTGGTCCTGGCGGGAGGACGCTGTGAGGTAGGGATCGAGTCAACCGTGCTCGACCTGTCGGTTCCGACCCCGACACTGCTGCGCCCGGGAGCCGTCACAAGGAATCACCTGGAGGCCCTGATCGGGCCTGTTGCGGTCCCGGATCGTGAGCCGGCTGGCAAGGAGGCACGCCGATCGCCCGGCCAGTTGACCCGGCACTATGCACCGTCGATCCCGGTTCGACTGGATGCCGACATGGCGCGACCCGGTGAGGCCTTTCTGGCGTTCGGACCGACTCTCGGAACCGCGGCCAGCCCGAACCTGAGCGAAACCGGCGATCTTCATGAGGCCGCTGCCAACCTGTTCGCCATGCTCCGCAGGCTGGACCAGTCGGGCGTGTCGGGCATCGCCGTGGCGCCGATTCCGGAGGAAGGCCTTGGCGTTGCCATCAACGACCGGCTGCGCCGCGCAGCCGCTACGGATGACGACGTCGCGCCAGCGGGCTAACCTGCGGCCATGACAGTAGAGCCGAAAACGGACAGATCCCAGGCGCTGGCGCGCATCAAGAGCATTGTCGGGCCAAAGGGCGTCGTGGAGTCCGAGAACGACATGGCCGCCTATCTCAAGGAATGGCGGGGCAAATTCCAGGGTGCGTCGGAGCTGGTCGCGCGTCCGGCCTCCACGAATGAGGTATCCGCCGTCGTCACGATTTGTGCTGAAGCCGGCATCGGCATTGTTCCTCAAAGCGGCAACACGGGATTGGTCGGCGGGGCCTGTCCGTACGAGCACGGCCGCGACATCATCCTCTCGACCGATCGCCTGAACCGCATCCGATCTGTCGATCCGGTGAACGGCACGCTGACGTCGGAAGCCGGCGTGATCCTGCAAACGGTTCAGGAAACCGCAGCCGGCGTCGATCGACTGTTCCCGCTCAGCCTGGCGGCGGAAGGGTCATGCCGGATCGGCGGGAATCTCTCGACGAATGCGGGCGGCACCGGCGTGCTGCGCTATGGCAACGCCCGCGACCTGGTGCTGGGATTGGAAGTCGTATTGCCTGATGGCCGGATCTGGGATGGCTTGCGCGATCTCAGGAAGGACAACACCGGCTACGACCTGAAACAGCTCTTCATCGGGGCCGAGGGCACGCTGGGCATCATCACCGCTGCCGTCCTCAAGCTCTTCCCGCGACCGCGCCAGACCACGACGGCATTTGCGGCGATCCGCGATCCCGCCGCCGGCATCGACCTGCTGAACCGGGCCCGCGAGGGCGCGGGCGACGCCGTGACCGCCTGCGAGTTGATCCCGCGCATCGGGCTGGATTTTGCCCTGCGCCACGTGACCGGGACGATCGATCCCCTGACAGCCGCTTATGATTGGTACCTGCTGCTGGAGTTCACCTCGCCGGTCGCGGACGCGCCGCTGCGTGACTGGATCGAAGCCATTCTGGCACAGGGGTTTGAGGACGGTCTGGTGCTGGATGCCACGATTGCCGCAAGTGAGGTACAGAGTCAGAGAATCTGGCACATTCGCGAGGCCGTCGTCGAAGGACAGCGGTTCGAGGGGGGATCGATCAAACACGACGTCTCCGTGCCGGTGGCGCGGACCGCGGAGATGATAGCCAGAGCCACCGCTGCGGTGGAGAAACGCCTGCCCGGCATCCGCACCGTGGCCTTCGGCCATCTCGGCGACGGCAACATCCATTTCAACCTCGGCCAGCCCGAGGGCGCCGACCGCGAGGCGTATCTTGCGCGCTGGGGGGAATTCAACGAGATCGTGCATGGCATCGTTGTCGAGATGGGCGGCTCGATCAGTGCCGAGCACGGCATCGGTCGCTTGAAGCGGGCGGAGATGGCCGAGCGTAAATCGGACGTCGAGATGGATTTAATGCGCCGGATCAAGCAGGCCGTCGACCCGCAGGAAATCATGAACCCCGGCAAGGTCGTCTGAAGCAAACGCACATCGCCGGCAGAACTATCAGAGCAGTTACGCCATATCGCCGAGTATTCAGTTCGCATTTCACAACCAAAGACCAATCGGTCTCATTCTGCAAAAATGTTACCGATTTATTTCAATTGTGTTACATATTGGTCGACAATAACAACAAGCTTTCGGGAGGAAGATTATGAAAAGAAAAGGCTTTTTGGCACTGGCCAGTGCGGCAACCGCGACGGTTGCACTGTCGGCCGGATCGCACCCCGCCCTCGCCGATGATGAACTGGTGCTGTATTGCAGCCCGCAGATCGAGTGGTGCCAGTTGATGGTCGAGGAGTTCGAGAAGGCGACCGGCATCGAAGTCGCCATGACGCGCAAAAGCTCCGGCGAGACGTTTGCCCAGATCAAGGCCGAGGAGCGCAACCCCAGGGGCGATGTGTGGTGGGGCGGCACCGGAGATCCGCACCTGCAGGCGGCGGAGGAAGGTCTGACCGAAGAGTACGTGTCGCCAATGGCCGACCAGCTTCACGACTGGGCCCTCAACCAGGCAGCCGCAAGCGGCAACAGAACTGTCGGTATCTATGCCGGCGCACTTGGCATCGGCTACAACAGCGAACTCCTGGAGCAGGGTGGATTGACGGCGCCCGAGTGCTGGACCGATCTGACAAAGCCGGAATATGTCGGCGAAATCCAGATCGCCAACCCGAATTCATCCGGGACATCGTACACGACCCTGGCGACCCTCGTGCAGGTCTTCGGCGAGGACGAAGCGTTCGAGCTCATGCAGGGCATGCACGCCAATATCAACGAATACACCAAATCCGGGTCGGCCCCGATCAAGGCCGCCGCACGCGGCGAAACCGCGATCGGCATTACATTCCAGCACGACATGGTTACACAGAGCGTCGCCGGCTTCCCGATCGAGATCGTGTCCCCATGCGAAGGCACCGGCTTTGAAATCGGCTCCATGAGCATCATCAAAGGAGGCCCGAACCCCGAAGCGGCGCGCATGTTCTACGACTTCGCACTGCAGGCGGACATTCAGGAACTCGCGGCAAATGCGGCAGCCTATCAGGTGCCGTCGAACCGGAACGCGCCCCCGCCGCCGCAGGCTCCGAACCTCGATGAGATCAAGCTCATCGACTACGACTTCGTAGAGTATGGCTCGTCGGAAACGCGGCGCCGTCTGTTACAGCGCTGGGACGAAGAAGTAGGCGCATTGCCGAACTAGCAGACCCTGGTGAGGGCATCACCGAACAGATCGGCCTACCCCTGGATCATAGCGGGGGTGGCCGGTTTTGCCCTTGTGCCATGGTATGTGGCCGACGGCGGGTTCTGGACCTTCGAATGGCTCGGCGATGGAGGTCCGTTCTCGGCCGAGGCCGGTTCGGGCCTGTTCCTGTCGCTGCTTCATGGACGGCCCTGGCTCGCGCCGGTCATGGTTCTGCTGCTGCTGCCGCTCTCTGTCGTAACGCGGCCGAAGTCCGACCCGTTGTTCGGGCGTGTACTGGTCGCTGTCGGGGCGGTGGGATTCGCCTACGTCATCGGCCAGGGCTTCACGATCGGCATCGATGGCTGGGAGTTCCCGGGCCTCGAGGCGCTCTTCGGTCCGACCGAGCTGCGCCAAGACGGTATGGGGTATGGCGCGCTGCTGGTTCTCGCCGCGTTCCTATTCCTCATGACAATCGGCATCGCCGCCCGGGGGGCGATCCACGGTGACTCCTTCGTCGTCGGGTCGATTGGACTGGTCGTCGCGGTCGTCGCAGTTTTCATCTTCTTTCCGGTATTCCGGATCCTTATCAGCGCACTGCAGGACAATGACGGCGCCTATTCTTATACCGTTTTCCACGACAAGCTCTTCGATGCGAAGATCTGGGGGCTGTCCTGCCTGACCAGCGGCCTGCGTTGCGGTGTCGCCTGGAACTCGCTTCTCCTGGCGGTGCTCACCGGTTTCAGTTCATGCGTGCTCGGGCTCGCATTTGCGCTGATCGCTACGAGGACAGGCTTCCGCGCAAAACGGGCGCTGCGTGTGCTGACCGTTTTGCCGATTATCACGCCGCCCTTCGTAATCGGCCTCGCAGTCATTCTGTTGTTCGGCCGATCGGGCTTGGTTACTCAATTCCTCTGGGACGCGTTCGAGATTCGACCAACCCGATGGGTATTCGGCCTTCCGGGCGTGTGGTTCGCGCAGACCCTCGCCTTCACGCCGATCGCATTTCTGGTCCTCATCGGTGTCGTCGAAGGGGTCTCCCCGTCGATGGAGGAAGCGGCCCAGACCCTGCGCGCGAGCGGCTGGCGGACCTTCACATCGATATCGTTTCCGTTGATGCGTCCCGGCGTTGCCAATGCCTTCCTTCTGGGTTTCATCGAGAGCCTCGCCGATTTCGGCAACCCGCTCGTGCTTGGCGGCAATTTCGACGTCCTGTCGACGGAGATATTCTTTGCAGTGGTCGGGGCGCAGAATGACCAGGGACGGGCCGCGGTCCTGGCGATCGTCCTGCTGGTGTTCACATTATCCGCGTTCCTCGCACAACGCCTTTGGCTTGGGCGAAAATCCTACGCCACGGTTACCGGCAAGGGCGATTCCGGCGTCAGGATCTGGATTCCGACGCGTCTGAGGGCCCTGGTCTATGGAACGGCCCTTCCCTGGGCGGCTCTGACCGTCGTGATCTATGTGATCATCCTGTTTGGCGGCTTCGTTGAGTTGTTCGGCCGCGACTATTCACTGACATGGCGCCACTACATCGACGCATTCGGCATCACCCGCGGCGATTTCGGGCTGGTGTTCAGCGGGCTCGCCTGGAATTCCTTCTTCACGACGATCTGGATCGCGATCGCCTCAGCCCCGCTCACGGCGATCATTGGCTTGCTGACGGCCTATGTACTGGTCCGTCAGCGGTTCGTCGGCAAGAACGTGTTCGAGTTCGGCACCATGTTGAGCTTCGCCATTCCCGGCACCGTGATTGGCATAAGCTACATCCTGGCGTTCAACGTGCCGCCGATCGAACTGACCGGAACCGGCATAATCCTGATCATCAGCTTCGTCTTCAGGAACATGCCGGTCGGCGTCCGCGCCGGCATTGCGTCGATGAGCCAGCTCGACAAGAGCCTTGACGAGGCATCGCTGACCCTCGGGGCCAACAGCTTCGTGACGATCCGGAAAGTCATCCTTCCCTTGCTCAAGCCGGCGATCATCGCGGCGCTGGTGTTCAGTTTCGTTCGCGCGATGACCGCTCTCAGCGCCGTCATCTTCCTCGTCAGTGCCAATTACGACATGGCGACGTCATTCATCATCGGCCGCGTCGAGAATGGAGATTACGGCATGGCCATCGCCTATTCATCCGTGCTGATCGTCGTCATGCTTTCGGTCATCGCGCTGGTGCAGATCGCCGTCGGCCAGCGCCAGATCCACCGGCGGTCCGAGCAAGCTGGCGCGCCGGTCCAGCCGGCGATCGGAGGATTGACAGGATGAGTGGTGTCGCTGCGGCCTCCTCCGTAATCTTTGAGAGCGTCACGAAGGCGTTTGGTTCGGTCACGGCGGTCAATGACGTTTCCTTCCACATCGAGGCCGGGAAACTGGTCACGCTGCTGGGTCCGAGCGGTTGCGGCAAGACGACCACGTTGCGCCTGATAGCCGGCCTGGAAATGCCGACACGCGGGCGCATCCTGATCGGCAAGGAGGATGTCTCGTCGCTGCCGGCCACGGATCGCGACGTGACCATGGTATTCCAGTCCTATGCGCTGTTCCCGCATATGACGGTCCTGCAAAACGTCGCCTACGGCCTGGTCGTAAGCGGAGCAGCGAAACGCGATGCGCACGAACAGGCCGAGGACAGCCTGGCCCAGGTCGGCCTGAAGGGATTCGGGCAGCGGCTGCCCAGTGAATTGTCCGGCGGGCAACAGCAACGCGTCGCCGTCGCCAGGGCGCTGGTTCTCAAACCGCAGGTGCTTCTGTTCGACGAGCCGCTATCGAACCTCGACGCCAAGCTTCGCCGCCGGGTGCGCGAGGACATCCGCGAACTGCAGCAGCGCCTGAACCTTACATCCGTCTATGTCACCCATGACCAGGAGGAGGCCCTCGCGGTCTCGGACAAGATCATCGTCATGCGCAATGCGGAGATCGCCCAGGAAGGCCCCCCTCTGGAGCTCTATGAGCAGCCTGTAGACCGCTTCGTGGCAGACTTCGTCGGCGACGCAAATCTGGTGGAAGTCGAGATCGACCATATCGAGAATGACAAGGCAATCATCCGGCTCGCCGGATCGAAACTGCAGCTGCCACACCGTGGCTTGCCACCGGGCAAGGCCGACCTCGCAATACGCCCCGAGGCGATCCGGCTAGAGGATTCCGGAACGACCGACGCTCTGCAGGGGCACATCAGCAAGGCGACCTATCTCGGCAGCCATTTCGAATACACCGTCGACACAGATCTGGGCGAGATCTTCGTGATCGACCCCAACCTGAGTCCGGCCAGGGCATCCGGAAGTCCCGTATCCGTCAGACTTGCGGACCACGGCGTCACGCTGGTCAAGCGCTAGGCCACTGGGTCCGGACCTGCCGGCGGGCGCCGACCGCGACGCGTTTGCGGCAGATCGGGATGAACGCAACGAGATCCTGACGAATTCAGGCTCAGAGCGGCGGTCGGGTCTTCCTACGCAGTCTGCTCGACCTGAATCCGAACTCTAGACCAACGCCAGCACCCGGCTAGGCCCGCCGGTGGCGCCCTGGATCTTTGGCCCGCCGACCACGATGGTGGCGCCGGTCGCCGGTACGTCGCCGAGATTGGCGACACATTCCATCCCCCAGCGGTTCGCCGGCAGCCATTTGTAGTGGGTGGCGAAGTCCGGCGACGGCCCGTAATCGAGGGACAGGGTGTCGACCGCGATCCCGGCCGCCGTCGTGTTTTCCAGCAAGTAGGCCACCGCATCCTGGTGGAAACCCGGGAAATGCAGGACGCCGTCGCCATCGGCATTGCGGAAACCGTCGCTCCCGACGCGGCTGTCCCATCCGCTGTTCATGGCAACGCAGGCTCCTTGCGGGATTGGCCCATTGGCCGATTCCCAGGCAATCAAATCATCCGGGGTCACCTGGGTGTCGGGGTCGTCCTCGGCCCGCGACGCGATATCCACCACGGCCAGTGGAACCACCAACTGCTCCGCCGGAATTTCGTCGGCGGAGCGTGCCGTCACCGGAGAAATGGATCGGTGCGTCCATATGTGTCCCGGTGTGTTCGACCAGCAGCCATCGATACATGTTGTAGCCGTCAGTTTCGAATCTCGCGAGAGCTTCGAACTCGATGCCCGGGACTCCTGGGAATGTCGGGAATTCGGTCCGAAGAACGTGTGTGAGATCGACCACGCGGCTGAAAGCTGCGCTGGGTCTGCGCTGGTGCCGGCGTCGGCGTCATCGCCGCCAATGTCGCGCCAGCCGCCGCCAGCGCGGAACCCCTGAAGAAATTACGCCGATTGAGGCGTCGCAAGACAGCCTCGGAACATCCTGGAACACACATGTTCGATACCTCCCTTCTTCGCTATTGAGCGCATTGGCGCCGGCTCGGTGTTCCGCGATGGAACGGATTTCGACTATCAGACGGCATCGTCGGCGGGTCTGTCCAGGCGCGTGACCGGTCGCTCGAAATTGACGCCTACGTAAACGTTGAGCATTACATTCCGAAAAATCCCCATATGCTGACGGTGCGCCCGCCGCGTCCGTGCTAGATTTGCCCGCCCGAAAACGAACGGTATGAGGTCGATAATGGTCCCGTACTCCGCCCCGATCGAGGACATGCGGTTTGTACTGAACCGACTGGTCGGTCTCGACAGGATCGCCGCCCTGCCCGGCTATGAGGACGCCACATCCGAGCTGGTCGACGCGGTGCTGGAGGAGGCGGGGAAGTTGGCATCGGAGGTGCTGGCCCCGATCAACGCGTCCGGCGACCGTGAACATTCGGTCCTGGAAAACGGCGTCGTCCGCACGCCCAAGGGCTTCAAGGCGGCCTATGACCAGTATCGCGACGGGGGTTGGAACGCGGTGCCGTTCGAGCCGGAATACGGTGGACAGGGGCTGCCCTGGACGGTGGCGTTCGCGGTGCAGGAGATGTGGCAGGCATCCAACATGTCGTTCGGACTGTGCCCGCTGCTCAATCAGGGTGCCGTGGAACTGCTGCAGGACCATGGCACCGATCGGCAGAAGCAGGTCTATCTGCCCAAGCTGATCTCCGGCGAGTGGACCGGGACCATGAATCTGACCGAGCCGCAGGCCGGGTCCGATGTCGGCGCCGTCAGGACCAAGGCCGAGAAGGATGGCGACGTCTACCGCATCTCAGGACAGAAGATTTTCATCACCTATGGCGAGCACGACCTGGCTGACAACATTATTCACCTGGTGCTCGCGCGCACACCCGACGCCCCACCCGGAATCAAGGGAATCAGCCTGTTCGTCGTGCCGAAATTCCTGATCGGCGCCGACGGTTCGAACGGCGCGACGAAACGATCTTCGCTGCGTGTCGCTGGAGCGCAAACTTGGGATCAACGCCAGCCCGACCTGTGTCATGGCCTATGGCGATAATGACGGTGCGATCGGCTACCTGGTCGGCGAGGAGAACCGCGGCATCGAGTACATGTTCACGATGATGAACAATGCCCGGCTGTCGGTCGGCCTGCAGGGCGATGGCGATCGCCGAGCGGGCCTACCAGCAGGCGGTGGATTTCGCCCGCAATCGCGTCCAGGGCCGGGCACTCGGCGATGGCAAGGCCGCGGCGACCATCATCCACCATCCGGACGTGCGGCGCATGCTGCTGGGCATGAAGGCGCAGATCGAGGCCGGCCGGGCGCTGACCTATTTTGCCGCCGCCACCCTGGACACAGCCAAGCGCCATCCCGATGCCGCTGAACGTCAGACGGCCCAGGCGCTGGTCGATCTGTTGACCCCGGTGGTCAAGGCATGGTGCACGGATGTCGGATGCGATGTCGCGTCGACCGGCGTGCAGATCCATGGCGGCATGGGATTCGTGGAGGAGACAGGCGCAGCGCAGCATCTGCGCGATGCCCGCATCGCACCGATCTATGAGGGCACGAACGGCATCCAGGCGGCCGATCTCGTCTTCCGCAAGGTGGCACGCGACGGCGGACGATCGGCGGCGGAATTCCTGGCCCAGGTCGCGGCTTTGGACGTCGCGCTTGCCGGTGCAGAGGGCGATGACATGCGTGCCATCCGCACCCAACTCAAGGATGGGCTGGATGCCTTGCGGGATGCGACCGACTGGATCGCGTCAACGGCCAAGTCCGATCCAACGGGCGTAGCAGCAGGATCGGCGCACTACCTTCGCATGTTCGGGTTGGTCGCCGGCGGATTCATGATGGCCCGTGCAGCACTTGAGGCCGTCGAATGCCAGACAGCCGGCATCGGCGATCCCGAACTGGCGGCCGCCAAGCGGACCACTGCGCGGTTCTATGCCGAGCAGTTTCTTCCGCAGACGCGGGGCCTGCTAGCCCCGATCCGTGAGGGCCATGCGACCGTAATGACGCTGGCCGAAGACCGATTCTGAAGCGCGGGCCACCAGCTGCCGCAATGCGATTGGCAATGATGCAAAGATTCGGCGACGCGAAATGCAATCATAAGTTTAGACTTCGATAACTGCTTCCCGCAGATAATCACTGGCCCTTCATCATTCCCGGGATCGACGGGCGGCCAAAGCGCCTTATTGCCGGACTCGCATGGATAGGATATGTCGCCGCCAGCCTATCTGGAAAAGCTACTCGCCGATCACGTCAAATGGCTGAAAGGCCAACCGGGCGGCGTTCGAGCTGACTTCACGCTTGGAAACCTTCAGGGTCTCGACCTGTCGGGCGTCGATCTTCGCGACGCCAAGATGTCCGGCGTAAGGTTGTCCGGCGCGATCCTGACCGGCGCCAATCTCAGGGGCGCCGATCTGTTCGGCGCCGATCTGTCTCATAGCGATCTGAGCGAAGCGGTGTTGGCCGACACCGATCTGCGCGGGGCCAGGCTGCATGGCGCAAATTTCATCAGCGCCAATCTGCGGCGGGCCGATCTTCGGGACGGCACGCTGCTGACCCAGAGCGAAGACGGCGGTATCGAGCCCTGCGCGCCCGGCTACCAGACTGTGGCCATCGACAAGGCCGATCTCTCCCGAGCCGATATGAGCGGCAAGCGCATGACCGGCTGGTCGATCACCAAGACGGATTTGACCGGCGCCCTCTTGCGCAATGCGGACCTTTCCGGCGCCGATCTGTCGGCGAGCAATCTGCAAAACGCCGACCTCACTCACGCCAATCTCACCAATACCGTGATGGAGAGTACGCGGATGTCGGGCGCCATACTGAAAGGCGCTGCCGTCGCGGGGTGCAGCCTGCGCGGAGCCGACCTCTATGGCGCGGATCTGAGTCAATGCGACCTGACACTGGCCGATACGACCAACGCCATGTTCGCCCGCACCATCGAATCCCTCGACGCGAACCTGCGCCGCGCGATCCTCGAGCACGGCAAATGGGTGGAAAGCGGCGGTCGCACCGGGACGCGGGCCGAGGTCGACGGCGCCGATTTGAGGGGGATAGACCTGAGCGGCGTCAATCTGTCAGGCGCGGTGCTGCGCCGCGTCGACCTCTCGGGAGCGGCACTGAACGGCGCCAAGCTGATCATGGCCGACCTGTCGGACGGCGTGCTGGACGAGATAAACCTCTACGGCGCCAACCTGTCCGGCGCGAAGCTCGATTCCGTGTCTCTGGTCCGCGCCGATCTAACCCAGGCCAAACTCGCGCCCGCCATGATCAACGACGCGATGGGCAACCCGACGGGCCGGCGGCGCATCACCAGCCTGCGCGGCGCCAATCTGCGACATGCAAGGCTGGCGTATTGCACGATGCAATGCGCCGATCTGACCGGCGCCGATCTGACCGGCGTCGACCGGGTCAGTGCCAATATGGCGGATGCGATCCTGACCGACGCAATCCTGCACCCTCCGGAGCACCCGCCAGGCAAGTCCCAGCCGGCAGCCTGACCTAAGCCCGAATTAGCCCCCGACCATCAGCTTGACGATCTCGTCCCCATCGGTCTCTTCGGTGCGTCGCTCGCCGGCCAGAATACCGCGTCGCAGTACCAGGATCCGGTCGGCGACCGCAAAGATGTCACCGAGATTGTGCGAGATGAAGATCACCGCGACGTTGCTGGTCTTCAGGCTTTCCACCAGTGCCCGAACCTTGCGCTGCTCAGGCACGCCAAGCGCCGCGGTCGGTTCGTCCATGATCAGGATTTCAGCCTTCCAGAATATCGCCCGGCCGATCGCTACCGCCTGACGCTGACCGCCGGACAGGGTCCGCACCGGCACGTTCAGTTTCTTGATCTCGATGTCCAGCGTTTCGATGGCCTCACGGGCCTGCCGACGCATAAGGCGCCGATCGAGCACAGGGAGCAGGCCAAACGCCTTGCGCATCGGTTCGCGGCCCAGGAACACATTGGCGCCGACATCCAGATTGTCGGCCAGGGCCAGATCCTGATAGATGGTCTCGATCCCAAGGTCCCGGGCCTGCCGTGGGTTCTCGAACCCTACGGGCTTGCCCTTGTACAGGACTTCGCCATCGTCCGGCCGGTAGACCCCGGAGATCGCCTTGATCAGCGTGGATTTGCCGGCGCCGTTGTCGCCGGCCAGGGCTAGGACCTCGCCAGGGAAGAGATCAAAGGAGACGTTGTCCAGCGCATGGACACCGCCAAAGCGCTTGGAGATTCCCTGAACCGAGAGGATCGGGTCCCGTCCGGCCGCAGCGCTCATGCCTCGCCCTTGCCTCCGCCGGTGAGACGGCTGCGCGACTGGTCGACCAGCACCGAGATGATGATGACCACGCCCACGGCCACGAACTGCCAGAACGGCTCGACATTGATGAACACCAGACCGTACTGGATAACGGCGATGATCAAAGCGCCGATCACCGTGCCTATGATAGTGCCGGACCCGCCGAACAGGCTGGCACCACCGATCACCACTGCCGCGATGGCATCGAGCAGCAACGGTTCGCCCGCCTGGGCCGCACCAGCCGAGAATCGTGCTGTGTACAGAATACCGCTGAGAGCCGCGCAGGCCGCTGCGATCACGTAGATCGTCATGGTGTGGCGACGGACGTTGATGCCCGCGCGGACCGCGGCCTCGCGATTGCCGCCGATGGCATAGGTGTATTGGCCGAACCGGGTCTGCGACAGGACGTAGTGAACCAGGCCGACCACCAGCACGGTCACGAACACCGGGGCCGGAATGCCGAGGATAGTGCCATTGCCCAGCCAGGACAGATATTCGTTGCGCACCGGCACCGTCGTGCCGCCGGCGGCCAGAAACCCGGTGCCGCGCGCAATACCGTACATGCCCAGCGTACCGATGAAGGCGGGGACGCCAAGCCGGGCGATTAGAAATCCATTGGTCAGTCCGGGAACCAGCGACACGGCGAATGCGGCCAGGATTCCCAGCGCCATCGCGGCCTCGGGCCCCAGCTCCGGGGCCAGGGCCTGCATAGCTCGGGCGCAAATGACCGCCGCCAGCCCCATCGTGAAGCCGACCGAAAGATCGATGCCGCCGGAGATGATCACCAGAGTCTGGCCCAGCGCCAGCAGTAATGGCGCCACGGCGAACAATGTGATGCTCTGCACATTGAAGGGATTGAGCAAAAACGAAATGCCATAAGCGGCACGCGCCCAGACCTCGAAGAACACCAGCAGCAGGATCAGGAATAACCAGGACCACGCCGCCGCGATCCAGCGCACCAGCGTGGCCTGTTCGGCGACCGGGTCGCTCGTGGTCTCAACGGCACTCACGCTCGCTGTCACCTCATGTTCGCAACGGAAATTCAGTCAGGCTCGACGCCTGAACCGGGTATTGGATCGGCCGGCAGTCAGGATGGCGGCATTGCCGCCATCCCGACTCGCTCAGGCATTACTCGGAGTAGATGAACTTGGTGATGTCGGGGTCGTTCATGTTGCTTGCGTCGATCACCGTGAATCCGGTGCCGATGGCGATCGGCAGCGACTGCCCGGTCAGATGGGCATAGGCGCTCATGACGCCGTAATAGCCGATCTCGGCCGGATGCTGGGCGATCGTCATGTCCACCAGACCCTCGCCGATGTTGTCGACGATGGATTGCGGCGCGTCGAACGCGACGACCCGGATCTCGCCGGATTTTCCGACGGCGCGAACGCCATTCGCGGCACCGACGGCGGAAAACAGATTGGCGCCGAACACGCCGGCCAGGTCCGGATTGCGGGCAACAACAGCCTGAAGCTGCGATGCGGCCTTATTGGCATCATCGTCGTTGAACTGGGTCTCCAGTACGGTGACGCCCGGATGGTTGGCCATCTCCATCTTGAAGCCTTCCTCGCGCTGGTCGGTGGTCGAGATACCGGGCTTCACGTTCGAGACATAGACGGTCCCCTGGCCGCCGATGGCCTCTGCCAAGGCGCGCGCAGCAATCTGTCCACCCAGCACATTGTCGGATGCAATGTAGCTCAGCGGGAAATCGCCATCACCGGATCCGTCCTGGTACTGGCCGTCATCGATGAAGGTGTCGACGGTGATGACCGGAATTCCGGCCTCATGGGCGCGACGCAGCGGCTCGATCAACTGGACTTTGTCGGTCGGCGCGATCAGGATCGCGTCCGGTCCGCGGGCAATGACCGCGTCCAGAACCGGCACCTGCAGGGTCGGGTTGAATTCCGGTGCGCCCTGGAACAACAGTTCGACTCCAAGCGCATCGGCAGCGTGCTGAGCGCCACGATTCATGGTGATGTAGAAGGCGTCGGTGGTCAGACCTGGAATGAGAGCTATCGTCAGGTCTTTCTGTGCCTGCGCCGGGCCCGTCAGCCCGCCGGCAAACATGGCCGCCGCCATAGCGACAGCCGTCATCAGCCTCTTCATGCTGCATCCTCCCTCTTGCCGCTGCGTTGCAATGCCGCGGTCGATTTCATTGTTGGCACTACATTTAAACGTTTTTCTTGCCAGCAAGGCAACGGCGGAGTGAGAGTCGCACAGGGTTCGGGCCTGAACCGGCCAAGCCGACAGTGCGTTTCTTCGAGGGAGGGGATGGTGACTGGGACCGACTTCAGCGCCGGCCGGAGCGGCGCATCGACGGCATTCGCCGGCAATTTCCGTCACCTTGGGGACGTGCAATATGCTGTCGGAGTCGTGGATTTGATCACCAGAACCGGCGTCGATCCCGAAACACGGACAATCGGCTAGGGCGCGCGCCATGACCGCGAGAAGCGACCCGCTACTGGTCGGCGTCGATTTCGGCACCACCCATATCCGTGCGCTGGTGATCGAGACGAACGGCACGGTGGTCGCCACCGGCAGCGTCCCGACGCCGATCGATCATCCGCGGCCGGGCTGGGCCGAACACGACCCGGAAGCCCTCTGGTCGACCACGGTATCGGCGCTTCGACAAGCGACAGGCCAGTTGGACGACCCGGATCGGATCGCCGGCCTCGCAGTGGCCAGTGTCGGTGAGGCGGGTGTTCCGCTCGATGTTGACGGCCGACCGACCTATGGGGCCATCGCCTGGTTCGACACCCGTCCTGAAGAGGAATGCGCCCAGGCCAACGCAAAAATCGGTGCGGATCGTTGGGCGGAAATGACGGGCGTCGCGTCCAATCCGATGTTCAGCCTCTGCAAGCTGCTTTGGCTCAAGGCCAACGCCCCCGAGGCCTATGCCCGAACCAAGCGCTGGCTGAACATGGCGGATTATCTGGCTTGGCGGCTCAGTGGCGTGGCAGCAGCCGATTACAGCCTGGCCTCACGGACCCTTGCTCTAAACCTCCAATCCGGCGCATGGGCGGATGACCTGCTGCGCGAGGTCGGCGTTGATCCGGCGTTGTTCGCACCATTGACGGCTAACGGTGTCGCGCTCGGGCCTGTGTTGCCCGATGTGGCCGAGGTCACCGGGCTTCCACAGCATTGCGCGGTCGGAGTTGGCGGTCATGACCACATCGTCGGCGCGCTGGCCGCGGGGGCTTGGCGTCCGGGCACGCTGCTCAATTCTCTCGGCACCGCGGAAGCGCTGCTGCTGGCGCTTGATCAGCCCATTGCCGATACCGCCCTGACGCGCGCCGGCTACGCGCAAGGCGCTATGATGCTCGACCGGCCGTACTACTACGTGTTTGCAGCCAGCTTCACCTCCGGTGCCAGCGTGGATTGGCTGCACCGGGTGGTGGGAGCGGAGATCCCGCACGAGACCCTGATCGGCGAGGCGGAATCCGTCCCGGCCGGCAGCCACGGTTTGCACTTCCTGCCGACCTTGCGGATGGGCAACCCGCCGCACCCTGATCCAGTTGCGCGCGGCAGTTTCGTAGGCTTGTATCCCGAGGCCAGCCGGGGCGCGCTCTACCGCGCCGTGCTGGAAGGGCTTGCCTATGAATCCCGGCAGATGCTCGACGGCATGCTGACGAGCGCGGGCGCAGCGCAAATCGAGCAGATCCGCGCGGTTGGCGGCGTAAGCCGCAATCGGTTGCTGATGGCGATCAAGGCGGCGGTGTTCGATAGAACGATCAAGGTACTGGAAATGCCGGAATCCACCGGCCTCGGCGCCGCAATTCTGGGCGGCTTGGCCGCCGGCGTATTCCCCGATGTGGAGACTTCTCTCGCAGGGCTGAAATGCCCCGAGACGGAGATTCGACCAGACGGGATCCTGACAGATTTCTATGACCGCCGGTATCGATCAATCTATTGCCGGCTGCGACCAGCAACCGCCGACCTGCATGCCGCCATCGTGGATGCGGAAAACGATCGGTAGGGTCGGATTGGCAAGTATGGTGCATATAGAAAGCATTGAACCGCCGACAGGAGGAACTCCAATCAGCAGCCATTGGCGATCTTCCGGAGGTGTTCCGTAATCCAATTCCATTTCCCGCCCAATAACGCTCAATGGCTTGGCTGGCTGAACGGGAATGATCGCCGCAGAGGCCGCAGGTGGTTTGCTGACCCTCCAATACGCTTGTCGGGACGGCTGCAACATCCATCCCCGCTGCGCATGAGGCACTGATCGCATGTACCAGGTCTTCGAGTCTGCAAGAATGCGTGACGATAAATGGGCCGAGCCGTAATTTGGGCTCTGTTCAAAGGACTTGGAGTCTGAGGGCAGATCGATGATTGTCGCCATCAGCGTCTGTGAGGATATGGGGCAAACCACATGACACGCTTCCGTCGGATACTGTTGCTCTGCACGGCGTTTGTTGCCGTGGTGCTGCTGGCGGCTGGCGGCTGGGTTTATTACACGATCTACACGACCTCGGATTTTGCGCTAGGCCACGCCGAGGCTTTTCAGTTCCGCCGCATGACCGTTGCGAGGCTCGATGAGCAGGCATCGTATCGGTTCTTTTATGCGACCAATCGCGTTCATGAGACCGACGAGGGCCCGATAGAGGAGCGTTTCGGAACCGACCGGCAGGATGAGCTGACGTTCGGTTCATTCGACACGAGGATCGAGCCAACCTTGGGCCTTGGCATGCTCATAAACCCGACCGAGTGGTTCCAGAACGAGGAGATAACGCTACAGGGCATCCGGCAATTGGACGAAGCCGCCTTCGTCGAGAACATCCGCGGTCGGGTCCAGGAGTCCCCGTTGCGATCGCTGTTGGTCATTGTTCACGGATTTAGGGAGAGGTTCCCTTCGGCACTCCGCAAGACGGCGTTCTTCGGTCATGTCATCGATATCAATTCGCCGATTTTGGTGTTCGACTGGCCCGGGAACCAGCCTGGCGCGGTGCGAGGTTACGGGCGCGCACGCCAAATCGCCGAAGCGTCCGGAGCGGAACTTGCAAGAACACTGGAACTGATCATCCGGCAGGTTCAACCCGACCGGCTTTGGCTGGTGGCGAACAGTCTGGGTGGCCAGGTCGTCGTAGATGCCTTCAGCCATCTTTATGCCCAGGCAGACCTGGCCGATGTGGACACCGAGTTCGAGGACGTGGTCTTGACGGCGCCCGACGTCGATCACGATGACTTCGACGCGCGGTTCAAGCAGGAAATCACCGCGCTCGCAAACAACCTCACGGTCTATGTATCTTCCAACGATCGGGCATTGGTGTTGAGCCGCCTCGTAAACCGGTCTCGCCGGCGCGGAGAAAGCACGCTGAGCCCGGACCAACTCGAAGAGGCCATCAGAGTGTCGGAGTTGGTTGATCCGGACAGCGAACTGGTCACGCTGGTCGATGTCACGCCGGTCAATCGCACGCGCAATTTCCACAATTTCAGCCTGGAGACACCGGAATTCTTCGATGATCTATATCTGCGCCTTACCAACGAAGTGACCCCACGCAACCGCCTGCGCTATGAGATCAGGACGGCCGAGGGCACCGTGTACTGGGTTCTGACCCGCGGTCGGTAATGGCCATCAGATGATCACCAATCCGCTTGATTGCGACGGATGCAGGAGCCGGAATGCACCGGCCCTGCTCCGATTGCTGTCGTTAGCCGTCCTTGTCCTTGTTCAGGGGTGCGGCACGACGCCCCTGGAGCCCTGGCATACCGAAGACCTGACCGCGGAATTCACGGCCGACAGGGCGGACGAGATCCGCACATTCGAGGACTACCTGCGGTTGGAAGACGAGGTATTCCGCCAACTCGACGAGGAGGTCTACTCCCGGGTCGAAACCGGTCCGGAATTCGCGCTTGCCCGCTATAGCGCCGGCAGCGCGGCCGATCCGCGTGGCCGCAGCCCCGACTGGAACCGCAGTTTCGTGCTGCCGGCCGAGGATGCCGTCGGCGGTGTTCTGCTGCTGCACGGCCTGACCGATTCGCCCTATACCCTGCGCACTCTGGCCCATGCCTTGAACGCGCGGAATTACTGGGTCCTCGGATTACGCCTGCCAGGACACGGCACGGCCCCGTCCGGACTCGCCACCGTCCGCTGGCAAGACATGGCGGCCGCGGTGCGGCTGGCCGTTGACCACCTTGCCTCCGAGATCGGGGCAATGCCGATTCACATCGTCGGCTATTCCACGGGCGCTCCTCTGGCTCTGGATTTCACCCTGGACGCGCTGGACGGTGAGGCCTCCCCGGAGCCGGCCAGCCTGGTGCTCATCTCGCCGGCCATCGGCATTCATCCGGCCGCGGCGTTGGCCGGCCCGAAGACCTCGCTGTCAGTCTTACCCGGTCTGGGGGGCCTGGCTTGGCTGCAGATCGTGCCCGAGTTCGATCCCTACAAGTACAACTCGTTCGCCACCAATGCCGGCGCGCAGGTCCATCGACTGACCCGGTCGGTGGCCCAACGCATCCGCGACCGATCGAGCTCCGGATCCGGGATTGGCCTGCCGCCGACGCTGGTGTTCAAATCGACCGTCGACGCCACGGTCTCCACCGACGCCCTGGTCGACCGGTTGCTTGGGCAATCGGCGCCCTACCGACACGAACTCGTGCTCTTCGACATCAACCACTCTGCCGTGAAATCGCAATTGATGATCTCCGACCCGGGACCGCTGACCGATCGGCTGATGGCGGACGGGACATTGCCATTCGACCTGACGCTCATCACCAACGACCACCCAGAAAGCATGGAAGTTGTCGCACAGCACAAGGCGCCGTTTTCCACCGAAGTATCGGAGATCGTGCCGCTGGACCTGATGTGGCCGACAGGCGTCATTTCGTTGTCCCATGTCGCGCTGCCGTTTCCACCGGACGACCCCCTCTACGGGCAACGTTCGCCGGAGAACGATGAGGTTCTGTTTCTTGGGCAGATGGCTCTGCAGGGCGAGCGGGGCCTACTCCAATTCCCGGCGGATTGGCTGCTGCGCCTGCGGCACAACCCATTCTATGAGTATCTGCAGGCACGGACTCTTGAGTGGTTGGAGGATCCCAGACGCCCGACGACTGCCTCCGGCGCTGATGGCGGAGACCATCTTTCCTCGACCGCAGCCACCGACCCGCTGGAATGACTACGCCAGGGGTGCCCGACGGCGAGGCGCTTAGTCGACCTCGCGGGCAGTGAGCATCCGGTTACAGCCCATTGCTCCATTTGCCCTGTTCGTCGCTATCCGATGAATCTGGCCGGCCAAGCGATCAGCGACCCAGCACCGTAGCGACTAACGCCGATCAGGCGAATGACAGGTTGCCACGCAGATCCGAGACGATCGCCCGCTGCGCCGTGAGCTCGGCACGCATTTCCGATTCAGAAGAGAGTGGTGCCCAGGGACAGAATCGAACTGCCGACACGGGGATTTTCAATCAGCCGCGAATGGCAAAATTCCGCGGAAATTCCGAACTCTAACCGTTTCCCCGCCCATTATAGATCAGTGAGTTAGCAACGCGGTTCGGAATGCGTTTGGGCTCAACGGTCGGCTTGCTAGACGATAGCAGCCAAACTCTTGTCTGACGCTGGAGGCGTGCTGATAGCCATGAGCCGACATGCGCGACTGACTGAGATTGTGCCCGGTGCGACGCAATTTTAGCTTTCAGCAGCTTCTTCGTATTCCTCGATGATCGTGTCACTCATATGCCCCAAGTGTTTTGCATGAGCGATCTCGTCGATCGCACTATAGGAAAGGTAGGTGCACTTCTCATATAAAGGCCCGTGTTCTAGGAGCGAAAAGACCGGCCGCTTGATCTCGCGCATCACTTTGTCCCGTTTTTCATCCGGGGCGACTATATGAAGGCTAATTGCCATGTTCGGTTGAAGTGCAAGTAAGTCGGCCATCCTTAGCAGTCCAGAATAGATTGCTGTCGTGTGCTCCACTTCGAACGCTCGTGACATGGCGCGCCCCTTAAGCCAAATCACGTCAATTTGCTCTATGGTCCTTAGAGTCGTGTCGTCATAATTCAGCGGCAATCGATCCAAAAAAGATGCATGGAACTCCTCAGGCACATGCTTTTGCACTAATGATCTATCATTCCGCGGCAACCAGATGCGAAACCCCATCTCTGCGCCGATGTGAGCTATTTTCGCCTGGGTCTGATGGGACGTTCTAGTATCGCGGTCAGCGTCGACGACTTCCTGTGCTTCCTCTTCTTCGTCTGGTTCGTCGTCGGGAATCTCAACAGACACTTCACGATCAGGAGTCCGCACGGTGGCGGATCGCGCAAGCTGTCGCCTGTCCCGGTCAGTGAACGGATAAACTAGTTGCCGGTCGTTCTGTTCACGCAGGGCTGAGGCGATCTGGTTTCCGTCATCTATTTCAATCGCCCTTAGTGAAGATCTGAAGTGCGCGGCCGCCCATCCCTTTACCCCCTTTTCCATGCCCTTCGTGATCGAGAGATGGTTCCAGAGACGGTCGTCGGTGATAGGAATCGATCGCTCAGGTTCCAGCAATACTTCCGAGCGAACTTGAAAGCGCACCACAAATGGGTCCGGATCGGAAAAGATCGGGGCATCATCGATGAACGCTTCGGAGGTGATTTGCAGAATACCGCACCAACGAGACAGCCTGACGAGGTAGCAGAGAAATACATCGCCTGGCTCTACACGCTCTCGCGCTGCCCTGCGCTGACGATGACGAAAACCGCTAATCGTCGCTCCGTGCTCTCGGAACGCTTGCCACGTTTCAGGCGTGAACAGGTTTAAGAAGTAATTCATGCGCTGCTACCGAAATCAGGTCCTAGTGGGATTGCAAATCGTCGGAGCGACTGAAACAGATCGATACCGAGCCATCGGCCAAAGGATAACAACATCTGCGAGAGCGAGCACGATGGCAATGGCATCGAAGGGTCAGGTCCACACTGTTTGGCTGCCTTGCCGCAATTTCTGGTTTCGGCCGATGAGCTGACCTTGGGAATACGCCCCCATGTCCGCTGGTTCGGACCTTGCCCGCGATGTGACCCTGGAGCGAAGAGCTCCCAATGCATTACCACTGGCCCTACAATCCAAACTCCACGCGCCCCTGTTTCCGGACATTATGCGGACACAGAAAGGCCCCGCTGTTGCGGGGCCTTGTAAGCCATTGATATTTGGTTGCGGGGGCAGGATTTGGTCGGTTCCATGAACTCGCCGCTCCCGTCCGCGTGATCTTCTGATCCCAGAACCGCGGCGGCGAAAGCCGGTATTTCCCCACTGGCATTATCTCTCACCAGATCGGGACGAGTTAATCGTTCTCCTAAGGGCACATTGGGAGTGTAAGGCGCGCAGACAGCTCTGTATCGGCATCACCGCAGGCGACAAAAACCTGAGCCGATCTAAGGCCCTCTGCATGCAACAATTTAGCCCCGCTCAGGTCGGCCCCGGCTAGTCTGGCGCCGTGAAGGCGGGCTCCGGTGAAGTCGGCCCCCCTCAGGTCGGCCCCGGTCAAGTCTGCCCCCCTCATGTCAGCCCAGTTTAGTTGCCCCCCACTGAGGTAAGCCCCGCTGAGGCGGGCACGGTACAGGACGGCCGCGGTCAAGTCGGCGCCCCTCAGGTTTGCCTCAGGCAAATTCAATCCTACCAAATAGGCGCCAGCTAATGGAGCGCCGGCTAGCGACACTCCGTCTTCGTTGAGGTCCTGAAGTGCAGCGATCCGGCCTCCATCGCCCGAATTGCCAGCGGCCGTATAGATGAGTTCCCAGGCCCGATAGTGCTTTTCCTTGATGCGGTTTTCCCTTTCAAGTTCACGCTGTGGGCCCTCCGCGACCCAGGCGACCACGACAACGAGGATCGTAAACCGTCCCGCATACTCCAGAATACGAACGAACGCCCACCGTCCCAGCGCGTAAGCAACCCACTCCATGGCCCATTCGACTACGAGGAAATAGTGCCAATAGCTGTCGCGATGAGCCTCGCTCCATTCGGCCCAGGACGGTGGCATTTCGGCCATGACGTCAGCCTCTCGATTGGTTCAAGTTTCCCTGAAGACAACCGTTGATCGTACCCGATGAAGATTGGTGAGCAACCGGCCTTTCGGTCTGGCCCGATTCTGGTGCCAGCGCCGCGCCGGCGAATGCCGGCTTTCCCCCGCTAGCAGTATCCCAGATCGGCGGGATAGGGTCAATAAAAAACCCGAAATTTCTTCGCTTTTTTCTCTTGATATCCGAAATTTCTTCGGGTACTATAATACTCATGGACAGCGGCGATATACGCCGAAGTCAGTCGGAGAGAAGAAGTCCCGGCCGTCACCTTAAAGGACGTAGCATAAGGGGAATAAAAGAGCCGTATTGGCTACGCGGGTACAACCCCATTATTCCCCGAAATCATGCACAAAGGAGTGACGGATATGGCAGACAAGTCTGATGATGACTTGATGAGGGAACTTGCTGAGAAGTTCCTTCAGCTCTTCGCGAACGGACTCACACGACCCGGTGACGGTGACGTGAAGCCGGTCATGAAGTTCTGTACGCTGGACGGCAACGCGGTTTGGTTGCTGACTGAGATCGATCCGGAGAACCCGTACTTAGCGTTCGGGCTCTGCGATCTCGGGCTTGGTTTCCCGGAGTTAGGCTCTGTCGACCTTCGGGAACTCATGATGGTTCGCGGACCGCTTGGCTATCCAGTAGCCATTGAAGCCAACTTCGAAGCCGACAAAACACTGTCGGAATATGCCGATGAAGCTCATCGGTTAGGTCGCATCAAGACCTAAAACTAGAGGCGCCGGCCGGGCTTGCACCCCGGCCGGCGTCCTTTTTTCCCCCGCCCTCATGCACGAAAACGGAGAGCCAGGACTATGACAGAAACGAGCAACGGAATCCAGCCGGGCAAGGTCTGGCGCTACATCACGTTGCACGCCCTCGACGGCAAGCAGGTCCCTCTGGGCGTCTACGTCCAGGGCATCAAGATGGCCAAGGCACATCCGGATACCGAATTCCGGACCGGACTAACCTGCTGGTGGCCCTGCACTGGCAGAGAAATCCTCGCGCAGTTCCGCGAGGGCATGCACGACCGGATTAACGCCGGCATCCCCTACCGCAAGCGCGTGAGCCAGGACCGCAGCTAGGGACGGACAGCGGGGACTTCGGCCCCCGCTGTTCTTCCAAACCCGAAATAATTTCGTTTTTTCCTTGAAACCCCAAATTTCTTCGGGTACTATAACACTCATGGACAGCGGCGATATACGCCGAAGTCAGTCGGGAGGAAGAAGCCCCGGCCGTCACCTCAGAGGACGCCAGGGTCAGCGATACCAAGAGCCCGACGTCCTACCCATCGCGACTGACAGGATCGCCCGCTCCGCGTGGCAAGGAGCGCCTGCAGGGGACCTTTGAGGAACCACCGGCCCGAAATGGATCACCGCCTCCTACTGTTGGCGAACGGCTCTACTGCGCAAACCGGGAGGGGCCCGTAGGGCCGAACTCCTGACAGCCGAAACGCGGCTGCGGGGCCCTTGTCGACTGGCACCCATTGGAAGTTCTGATAATGGAATTCATTCGCGAACCGATCTGGCAAGCTCAATCGCCCAACTCAATTTAGATTGGGTTGTCGGGAGCCGAATTGCTAGTCTAAATTGTGGACAGCCTTTGCAATCAAGCTGGGCTCAATAAATGAATGGGAAGGCAATCCATGAGGTATTCAGTAATAATGGCAATTGTATCAGTAATACTTTGCTCATGCGAATCAGTGTTCGAGGCAAGCAATACAGTTTCAGAGGAGACAACGCAGCTAGTAAGATTGGCAATGGCACCCGTTGTGACGCCAATTGAAATTCAAAGGATGGAAATCTATGACTCCGCTTCGAATACTAGAAAGTCTGTTGATGTCAGAGCACTAGACGCTGAGACGATACGGAGGGAATTAACCGCTTACACGACCTTTTCAACGATCGAAAAGGAATCAGCGTCTGGGAGTTTCACTTACCTCTTGGCTGGCGGTAGCGTTGAGCAAGGAACCTATAGGGTCACATTTGACTATGTGAACTACAAGTCGATTCCGCTTGAAGACAACGAAGGTAATTCGCTCGGTCTCGGTCAGATTGGAGTTGGGCTTCGGGTTGTAGCAACCATCAACAGCTCCTCAGGGAATGTAAATCTCGCCGGTCTGTTGCCTATTGGACTGGCAGCAGAAGCAGAAGACATTAGCGGAGGCCTAAGCATCGAGGTTCTCGGCGTTACCAATGACAAGATTCCACTGTCCATACCAGATTTTCTCGAACTTGATGCGAATGGAGTCAAGGAAGCGTTTCAGGCTGCGGCGAAGATACGTCTGCTTTTCGTTGATAGCGAAACTGAATTCACGCCATATTTGATTGGCGTGTCCGATGTTCCGCCGGACCAGGCGCTTGAAGCACAGAATACAGCGAAAGCTCAGGTCACAAGTGAGTAGCCGCCGAAAGGCCCGTGGCCCCTAGTCAAGCCGCAGTGTTGAACAACGGGGTTTGATTGAGCTGCTGAGCCACACAAACTTGAAGCACGGAAGCCGCCCCGGCCTTGTTGGCCGGGGTATTCCTGGCAATGGGTCGCGGGAGCATCCCCAGGCATGCGCCTGATCGACCGCACTACGCACAGGAGATGGAGCATGACCAAGATCCGAGACGAGGCCGAGATCTTTCGCGCCTGGCGCAAACGCCTCGGCTTCAATCAAGTCGAGGCTGGCGACGCGCTTGGTCGCACCGATCGCAGCATTCAGATGTACGAAAGCTCCGGCGACATTCCCCTGGCCGTTCGTCAGGCCGCCGCCGGCATCGAGCTCGAGAAGGCGCTCGAGGAGCTGATCGACGCTTGCAGCGACAAACTGCCGAGGGAGCACTACCGGGCATTGTCCGAGGCCATAGGGAAAGGTGAGGATGCCTTGTCCGGTGCTGCCATGCTTCTCGACAAGGCGCCTCGCGATTGACGTCCCGACCCGCCCTCTCCATGTTTTCACCATAGGACAATAGTCACAGGGGACCGCGCGATGGTGGCGCCGGCGACGCTCGGTCAGCTCCGCCGTAACCGGGTCGGGCTGTTCAGTTGGTGCCCGCGCTGCGGCTGGCGGGTCGTCTTCGATTCCGAAGTCATGGCCGCGGTGCGCGGCGATCGCTATCCGGTGCCGTGGATGCCGGACGATATCCTCTGCCGCGGCTGCGGCTGGACGCGCCTCGAGGTCCAGCCCGACTATCCCGGCCCGGGCGTCATCGTCAGTGCAGTCCCGTAAGGACCAAGACCAGCCGCTACGCAATGCTGAAGATAGTGTGTCGACTCCGATCCAGGCAGCGGACGATCGCCTGAAAGACCACCGGCTTCTCCGATTAGCCAGGAGCGGTAATGTTGGTAGGAATTCGGTTCTATAAACGTTCTATCCAAGGTAGCTGACATTGCAGCGGATGCTTGGTTAGCTCTATTTGCGCGGCCTTCTCTTTCTCTTTTCTGCGATCAGTGGCGCTTTAATTTTCTCATACAGTATGAACAAGTGTTCGACCCGCTCCCGTTCGCTGTCAAATGGCTTCTTGCGATAGAGGCGATCAACGGCTCGGTCGTTATCCCGGTGTGCCTTGCGCAGGTTTGGCGGCATGGTGTCGGGGTCATATAGGTCTGCGAGTGTCGAATCCGGATGCGCTGCGCGTGCATCGAGGATCGCCTGAGCCGCTTCGGTCAGCGTCTTCGTAGACTTATCCGTCAGCTCCGGCCAGGGAAATGTGTTGTATACCATCCTGATTGAATATCGCGGGTCACTCTTCATTCGGCCGCCAACGTGCCTGAGCCAAGCCATATGCATAGCCGAGTGCAGAACTGAGAAATGAAAGCGCTCTGCATCCGTAGAGGCAAAAATCAGATCGCTTGGGACAGTTGGGGGGGAGAGGAAGCCTAAAGGATAGTAATCTCTGCGTTCTGATCCATACTTAGGAATTACAAGAAAATCCGTTTCAGGAACTACCTTCACATTATACCGGGTTGGCTGTTCTGCAATCGCTAGAGTACCCTTTCTGGCACTATTTTCTCTGAAAGCTCGGACGCGTTTGATCCTTTCCAGTACTCTCGGCATTCCCTTAAGGTCGGACGGACGCGCGTCAGCTAGAAATAGAATCCAACGATTGCCACTATTCAGGAAATCCTTGGTTCCTACGTACGGCCGAAAGTATTTTTTGGCGTCCGGTTCTTCAGCGAGGAACAATTCTCGATCGATGTCCGAAAAAATGTACTCGTGATCATCAATCGGCTGTGTGCCACTCATCAGGCGCGGAACTACGGAGAGCGGGTCACGTGAGTCATCCACGATGAGGTGGGGATCTAGGAAAGTTGAACTATCAACGAGATAGGGAGAAAGAGTACTGGGCTTCGTTTCGTCTGGCTCGCCATTGATGTCTTGGTAAGAGAACAGCCGCTTCTCCACAGGCTCGTCGTCACGCTTTGTGAGACCAATGATCACGACATGCACGTGGGCCTTGCCCCGCGCGTCCGACCCCCAGGCGAATGTCCGATGGGCAAAAGCGATTTCCAGCTTGTGCCCGTCGAAAAGGATGGGCCAGAACTGAGCCACCTGTTCACCTTGGGTGATTGAATTGGTCGCCACAAATGCAATTCCGATAGGCTTCTTAGTATGATTGATGAATTCACCGGCCCTGACAAACCACGCTGTCACATAATCCAGCGTGCCGCCCGATCCACCAAGATTGGCGATTCCGCGAACCTGTCTTCGTTGTTCTCTACTCTGATATTTCGCGCCAGCGAATGGTGGGTTACCGAGGATATAGGAACACTTGTCAGGCTCGATCACTTCCTTCCAGTCGATCTCCAACGCATCGGCGCAGGCGATATGCGGTGCGGCGATCAACGGAATGCGGGCATAGTTGTAGCCGAAGGCGAGGCTCAATTCGTTGTTCATTATGTGATCCATCATCCACATGGCCGCGCGTGCAATTTCCGCCGGAAACTCGCTGATCTCAATGCCGTAGAACTGGTCCACATCAATCCGTGACAGCGCGGCTGCGTCTAGCTTGAGTTGATCGTCCGTAATGATTTCCTTGAGCAAAGCGATCTCCAGGCGCCGCAGCTCGCGATAAGCGATGATGAGAAAATTGCCGCAACCGCAGGCAGGGTCAAATAAAGTAAGTCCAGCGAGTCTGTTTTGCAGCGCCTCTAGCGCCTGCCGCCGGCCACGCTTCAGGGCCTTGCCGCGCTCAAATTCGGTCCACAGATCATCCAAAAACAACGGGCCAATCACTTTGAGGATATTCTTTTCCGTCGTGTAATGCGCGCCTTGTTTGCGCCGCTGTTCCTTATTCATTACGGACTGGAAGAGTGAGCCAAATATTGCTGGAGAAATCGGCGACCAGTCGAAACGGCCGGCGTCAATCAACGCTTCGCGCATCTTGGTATCGAAGGAAGGAATACGCGTCGCATCGTCGAATAGTTCGCCATCGATGTAAGGAAAAGTGGTGATGTCTTCGTCAAGGTTCTTTGAGCGCTTGTCCTCCGGCGTATCGAGTGTTTGGAACAGCAGTGAAAGCTTTGGCCCGATGTCGCTACCGTCTTCGGCTGTGCGCTGTTCCAGAAAATCGAGAAATAGATTCCTTGGCTCAAAGACACCAGTGTCGTCCGCAAAAAGACAAAACACTATCCGCACCAAGAAACGTTCAAGATCATTCCCCACAAAGCCTGACGACTCAAGCGAATCGTGGAGTCTCCCGACTAGTTCCGCAGCTTCAATGTTTACCGGGTCCTGATCTTTGAAGGCATGGCGCTTAATTCCAAGGATGAATCCGAATTTGTCGATATGACGAGGCAGGTCAGCCAGCGCAAAAGACAAGGTTTCGCTGCTTTCGAGGTCTTTGAGATCGAATGTCTGGAAGTCACATGCGAGAATATAGCGCGGGCGTTCGACTTCAGGAATTGCGAGAAAATAGTTTTCGGCTTGTACGTGTGCCTTAGAAAGATTGCGGCCAGCGCTTTTTTGCTCAACAAGTAGCACTTTGGGCATGAAAAGATCGATAAAGCCAAAAGAGTTGTCAAGCTTGGCGACCCGCCTCTCGTAGACTGCAACCGAGCGTCGCTTCACGCCAAATATGCCAAAGAAGTCGTTGTAAAAGCTTTGCGTCTCGCCCTTTTCGTAGTGCGCGCTCGCCCATTCTTCGGCAAACATTGCGGCACGTGCCCGCATTTCGTTCCAGCTCAGGCGCAAGATCGGCTCCCTTTAGAATCGAAACCAGAGAATTGCATTTGTTAGTCCTTGCCGCCAAGTTGTGAGTCTCGCGATAGAAGGGTTTGCTGGACACACTATGACCCCGTCTCCCCGCTTGGCTTTCCAATAGCGGTCTAGTTCCGAAGAGCGGCTCTGGGTCAGGAGCCGTCCATCGGGGCCTGCTTCGGACAGGTCTGCTGTGGGGCTCATAGCAACCAAAATGGGCCGCATTGTCCGCTCCAAGCCACATTCCCGACCAACCGCCGGCCCGGGCCAAACGGGTGTTCATAGCCAGGACCGGAAGTCCGATGCTCGGCAGTAACCTGAAATCTGTTCGGGTCGTTGATTGGACTAGTCGCTCGTCATAACTTGACGAAATCTGGGTGGCTCTCCTTTCCAGATGCCGTAGGGTCGTGAACCAGACACGAGGCTACCCAATTTTGACACCCAAGCGCCGCTCGTTACCTGTTGATGTGCGACGACTCGTCCTGCATGAGCCGGGCTACAAGTGTGGAAATCCGTCTTGTCATTCGATTCTGACGCTCGATATCCATCACCTGGAGCGAGTTGCGGACGACGGTTCAGACGATCCTCACAACCTCTTGCCCCTTTGCCCAAATTGCCACGCATTACACCACAAGGGCGAGATTCCAACGCAGTCCGTCCGTGCGTGGAAGATGCTCCTTCTCACAATTAACGAGGCTTATGATCGAAAGACAGTCGATGTCTTGGCGGCACTTGGAGAAGTTGGGCCAGTGGTTGTATCTGGGGACGGACTTCTGACCTTTGCAGGGCTGGTTGCTGGAGACCTCGTTGAAGTGAAGACTTTGGGTATAGCAGGGTACGATTACCAATGGGGGTATCAGGTTCCCTCATATCGCCTGACGCTAACTCCGAGAGGCGAGGAGTTCTTGGCGGCTTGGATAGCAGGTGATCAAGCGGCTGCCGTCAAGTCGACTTCCGATACCTAGCGAACGATTATAGCTGCTCTGGGTCACGACCTGCCCATCAGGCCATTGCTCTGAGCCGTCGGCAATATGGTCGACTGCTGACGCACCTACCCACACTGTCCGCTCCGAGCTGCATTCCTGACCAACTGACGGGCCGGTACGAACGGGCGTTCATAGCCAGGAGCCGAACTTCCTTGCTATTTCATTAGCCGACGTTCACGCGGTCTCTTGAACTGACAAGCTCACTAGGGCCAGGTAATACTGATGCTGCTGACTCTGAAGACTGCATGGAACTGATATAATTGGTCGATTGCCGACTTGGTCATGGCACTTTGATGATGCACAATTAATAGATGGATTGACCGGGTGTGAAGCCGTGGGCAGCGTTTTCGTTTCTCCATGCGGCAAACATCCGATTTGACAGTCGCTGAGAGTATTATCGGGACATGATACACCCTGACGCGCACCACAATCATTTGTCCAGTTAGTCATCACTGAAGAGCGCCGATGAAGGTCGAGAGGGTTACTCTCAAGAATTTCCGCTGCTTCGGCCCGCAAGGGACGAAAATCAGGCTCCAAAGCGCCGTCACTGCTTTTGTTGGCGCCAACGGCTCCGGCAAGACCGCGGCCTTTCAGGCGTTATCGCGGCTCTTTGGCGTCACGCCCGCGCATCGCGCGGTGCGGCGTCGGGACTTCCATGTGCCCGCTGATCAGCAGGAGCTTCATTCGGAGGCAACCCTGTCGATTGAGGTTTTGTTCTCGTTTCCCGAACTGGAGGGGCTCGACGAGGATGAGGCGGAGGAAGCGGTCCCGGAATTCTTCCTGCAAATGGCTGCTTCCGCGCCAAGCGCTCCGCTCAAGGCAAGGATGAGGCTCCAGGCGAACTGGAACGACGACGGGACGCCCGACGGCAGCATCGATGAGGATCTCCGATGGATCACCACGCTCGATGACGATTTCGAGTGGGATGAATGCAAGCGGGTGCAGGCCGTGGAACGCGGCTCCATCCAGCTCATCTATGTCCCTGCTGCCCGCGACGCTGCGGCGCAGGTGACCGCGTTGCTGAAAGGCCGGCTGTGGCAGGCCGCAAGATGGTCAGATGAATTCCGCGACAGCAGTGCTGCAAGCGCCCAAGAGATTCAGCAGCAGTTCGAGCGCGAGGAGCCCGCAGTATTTATCGTCGAACGGCTCACCAAGCGCTGGCGGCAGGTCCATGAAGCTGACACGGATACGACTCCGGTCCTACGCTTGGTTGAAAGCCGGTTCGAGAAGCTGGTCCGCCAGGCCGAATTCGCTTTCTCTCCCGACGAGGCAGGGCAGGAGCGAGCCCTCGCAGACCTGAGCGACGGCCAGCGCTCGCTCTTCCACATCGCGCTTACCGCTGCGACGCTGGAAGTCGAGAAAGACGTGTTCGCGCAAGCCGCCGAGGAAGCCACGTTCGATCAGGAAAAGCTGCGGCGGACGAGCCTTACCTTTCTTGCAATCGAAGAGCCGGAGAATAGCCTCTCGCCCTTCTTTCTCTCACGAATCGTTGCGCAGGCGCGGGAAATCGGCGCTCTTTCGTCCGCGCAGGTCGCCCTGTCAAGCCACTCGCCGGCGATCCTCAGCCGCATAGAGCCGCAGGAGGTGCGATATTTCCGGCTAAACCACACACGGCAGCGCGCCTATGTCCGACGCATTAGGATGCCCGGCGACGATGACGAGGCGAGTCAGTATGTCCGGCTCGCCATCAGGGCGTATCCGGAGCTTTACTTCGCCCGCTTCGTCATCCTCGGCGAGGGGGATTCCGAGCGGTTTGTGATACCGCGGATCGCGGAGGCCATGGGCGTTCAGCTCGACCCTTCGTTCGTGCCGATCGTGCCTCTTGGCGGACGATATGTCAGCCACTTCTGGAGGCTTCTTGACGACCTTCGCATTCCCCATGCGACCCTGCTGGACCTCGATCTCGGACGGGCGCACGGCGGCGCAGTCCTTATCGGCGATATCATCGCGAAGCTCGGTGAGATCGATAACGACCTGAGCGAGAATACGCTTGTTGCGGCCGGCACGATCGATCCCGAAGACATGGACAATGTCGCGGACGGCGATCTGCTGGAAGAAGGCGAGGGAAACGACTGGGTGAAAGCTCTCAGGGAAGAGGGGATCTTCTTCTCGTTCCCGCTGGACATCGACTTCGCGATGCTCAGCGCTTTCCCGGAATCTTACCAGCACCCGAATCGCGGTGGCCGCGGCCCGCGCGGCGGCGCCGATGCGATCCGGGGCAAGAAAGCTGTCACCCTCAAGACCGGCGGCGATCCCGACCTATACGACGAGGATTATGATGACGAGTTCAGATGGTATCCGTACCTCTTCCTGAGCAGAAGCAAGCCCGAGACCCATATCGCCGCGCTTGCGCGCATCGAGGAGGACGACCTTGCCGAAGACGCGCCCGCCGAACTCAAAGCGCTCATTGAGGATGTGAAACAGGCGCTCGGCCTCGAGGACGGCGATGAATGAGCCTGGTGCGTCCCCAAGACTGGAGGCCGCAAGGCGTTGATGACCTCGAGCCGCGCGCGTGGGAAGCGCTGCGGCAGACGGAAAGGAGCGTCCTGGTCACTGCAGGAGCGGGCGCGGGAAAGACTGAGTTCCTTGCGCAGAAGGCGACCTATCTTCTCCAGACCGGTCTTTGCATTGCACCCAAGCGCATACTTGCCATTAGCTTCAAGCGCGATGCGGCCCGCAATCTCGCGGAGCGGGTGGCCAAGCGCTGCCCGCCCGAGCAGGCGCGGCGCTTCAACTCATACACTTTTGATGCATTCGCGAAGAGCCTTGTAGATCGCTTCCGTGCGGCCGTGCCCGACCCATATCGTCCGCCCGCGAACTACCGGATCGTGATGCCGCGCCGGCAGGATCACCGCGATTTTCTGGATGCCCATGAATTCCACGGCGTAAACGCCGACCAGTTCGAACGTGCGATAGCCAGGGCGCGATTGCCGGTCGCCAATGAAGGCGCGGAGCTCCAGCGCGCCGTCGTCACGTACTGGCAGGCTCAATACAACGATCAGGACGATGTGCTGCTCTCGTTTCCAATGATCAACCGGCTTGTGGAGTTGCTCATCCGGCAGAACCCATCGATTCTGAAGGCACTGCATCTCACATATCCCGTCGTATTTCTCGACGAGTTTCAGGACACCACCTTCGCGCAGTTTCAGCTCCTACGCACTGCGTTTGACGGCAGCGGAACGATCTTTACTGCGGTTGGCGATGACAAGCAGCGGATCATGGTCTGGGCTGGGGCGATGCCGGATGCCTTCGCACAATTCGAGCAGATCTTCGCCGCGCAACGCATATCGCTCATCTGCAACTGGCGCTCGCATGAGGACCTCGTTCGGATTCAGCATGTCATCGCGACCAGGATCGATCCCGACGTCGAGGAGCCGGAAGCGCGTGTCGACCGGCTGGTCGACGGCGATGTCGCGGCCATATGGGAATTCGAGACCGAGGATGAGGAAAGCGATTGCCTCGCGCAGTGGATCGAGCGCGAGGTGCAGGCGGCCAATTTCGAGCCTCACGACGTTGCCATCCTTGTGCGCATGCGCGCCGATGAGGTCGAGGGGCAGCTTTCCCCTGCGTTCGCAGATCGGGGCCTAAGGTTGCGGAATGTCGCGCGCAACGCGGGCGAAATTGCCATTCAGGACCTGCTTGGCGAGGATCTGACCCAAATCCTCCTGCGGCTGATGCGCCTTGGCGCGACCGCCCGGAGTCCCGAGAACTGGAACGCTGCTCTGCTAGACTTGCAGTTTCTCGAAGCGGTTGATCCCGCCGATCAGGCGGGACAGCAACTCCTGCAAGTTCGGCTTCAGGAATTTGTACGTGAGATGCGGCGTACCCTGCGAATCCTTGACCCTGTACCTGAATCTGCGGCAGAGGCCGCGCAGGCGGCACTCAATTTCATCGGAACGGAGGTCCTGCGTCAGGCCTTTCCCCCTTATCAAAGGCAGCCCGACTTCGATCGCGTCTGGAACGGCTTCACGCTGTTGCTCCAGGAATCCCTGGAGCATGTGGAATCCTGGTCAGGCGCTCTAGACGAGTTCGAGGGTCTCGGTCAGATCGCCCTCATGACGATCCACAAGAGCAAAGGCCTCGAGTTCCACACGATCATTTTCTACGGGCTGGATAACCAGACGTGGTGGAGCCTTACGCCCAATCGCCTTGAGGAGCTGAACTCGTTTTTTGTGGCCTTCACACGCGCGAAGCAGAGGGCCTTCTTCACTCTATGCGCTGAGCGCGGCCGGCCTGTTGCGTGGATCGAGAACCTTCTTGCCCCAACCGGTGTCCGCCGCATCGATACGGCAGATATTCTCCCTGAGTAGGGCGCGTGCGACCCGGCAGGTTCGGGTCAAAGAGCTGGTTCCCGAAAGGGTCCGCCTATGAGCCATCAGATCGGCCCAGCAAGGGCCGCTCTGGGTCAATTCAGGTCATCCGCCCCTCTCGACTTCAACGCCCAAAAGAGCACCACGAGCGGACACGGCAACTGGCCAGGCTGCCTGAGGCTGGAGACAATCGCTCGGACCATGTCGGCCCGGGCGATCGCCGTTCGTCTACAGGTTGGAGGGCCCGGTCAACCGATCATTAGCCCGGCGGGCACGCGGCCGTCGAGCAGGCCGCGCCACAGTTCCCAATTCGGTTCCCAATCGTACGAATACCAGTGATCCCCGACCGAGCGCGGGTTGTCGCCGCGCAGGTCGTAGCCGAGCCGTCGCGCTCTGGCCCGGAAGTCCGGATCGTCGAGCGGGATGTCGGTCCAGTTCGCTGGGGCGCCGCGCAGTCCCTTCGATCCGATCACCTCGGCCTGGCCGAGCGTGGGCGTGAACCACTCGCCGGCCTTGTCCAGAACGTCGTCCGATCGCACCACGACATTGAGGAACTCGATCTCGGGCCGTCGCCGCGCGATGTCCAGGGCCTGCCCGGTTTCCGCCGCACCGTTGAAGATCAGCACCCGCCGGGCGGGAGCGTGTTCTTCCAAGGCGCACAGCACCACCCGCGATCCCAGCGAGTGGCACAGGATGTCGGCCGGCGGCCCGCGGTCCAACAGCCGCGCCAGCCGCGATCCGGCCTGCTCGGCCAATGACCAGGCGTAGTGGTACCGGTTCCAGTGGCCGCGCATCCAGGCGCGCGCCAGGTGGCGCAGCCCTGGCGGCACCGAATACCAGGCGAAGCCGGTCGCCGGCCGTTGAGCCATCACGCACCAGCGCGGATAGAGCGACTGGCGCGGATCGGCCGGTCCAACGGCTTCGGGGTCGTACCCGAAGCCGTGGACCATCACCAGCGCGTCAGGGGGCATTGACGGGCATGCCGGCCGCATCGATGGCAAAGTCCGGCTGGCCGTCGCTGTCACAGTCGGACGCCGTGTGATTGCCGACGCTCGTCGCCGAGTTGATCGACGCCACGGTCGCCCGCCTCGCCTCCATGGCCAGCGGATCCATGCCGCGCTCGCAGGCCTCGTCGATGCCGCGGGCGATCACGTCGGCCGCCGGCTGCAGGTAGGCGCAGGCGGACATCAAAAAAGCCGCCCCCAGGGCGGCCAGGCAACGCACGGCCCGTGAGGCCGTCTGTCGAGTCTTCATGTCTTCCGATCTCCTGTCTGTTTGGGGTGCCTTGGTGATCCCTCCCGAGATCTGCCGCGCCCCGGCCGGGTTAGACCTGGGGCCGCGTCGCGACGCCGGCGCCCCGGCCGCCCTGATAGACCGCCATCGCCTCATGGGTGGCCATGCAGGCGATGCCGGCGATGAAATCGTCGGCGCGCTGTTGCCCGATCGCGCGCAACTGCTCGTATCGGGCGGCGATCAGCGGGACATTGCCGCCATAGATCCAGGCGATCGCCGATCCGCCGACGCAGATGATGAGGTCCTCCGGACCGGTCCGCTCGACGTCGTAGGCGCCCTCCAACCGCGGCAAGGTCACGGGTTCGGTGTCGGTCTTATGGTGCGGCATGCTCTTCCCCTTTTCTTGACGCGAACGGCGTTCGCCCGCGCGGTAACAGCCGCTGGCGAGCGCAGCGGCCGGACAGGTCACGGCGCCCAGGGCGCCGCGGCCACGATCCAGGCGATCAGGGTCCCGATGACGGTCAAAAGCGTCAGGATGGTCGCGCCGGCGGTGGCCAACTCCCTCCGCCGGCGGTCGCGGGCCTCCTGATCGAAGGTCGTCCGCAGACTGTCGATCTTGGTGTGAATGGCGGCCCGGCTTCTCTCCGACCGCTCTTCCCGCTCCTTGCACTGGTCGAGGTGCATTTCAAGCGCCGTGGCGAGCTCGCGGTTGCCGGCGAGCGCTTCATGGGCGACGTCGAGGGCGCGCGTATCGAGCACCGCCTGGGCGGTCGCCTGCGGCTTACTCGCCGCCATCCGGCCCCTCCGGATCGATCTCGATCGGCCGCCAGATCCTCAGATCGTGCCACCCGGCCCCGTGCTCGAGCTGACATGCGACCTGGCCCTCGATGATGAGGATCGTCCAACCACCTTCGAGTTCGTCGGCCAGGGTCAGGAACGCCGTGCCGTCATGGGTCACGGATCCGTGCATCGGGAGCTGCCGGCGCTCTTTCTCGAGCTCCGCGACGACCGTGTCGCGATGACCGCATTCGCCGTCGCCGACGACCGCCGCGGCCGAATCGACCAGGCACAAAAAAGCCGCCCAGAGGGCGGCGACGACGCGGCGGCAGCGCCGGCCATGTCTATGTGGCATTGGCACCCCTCCTTGCGACCTGGATCCTTGTCAAATTCGGTCGGGACGTCGCGGCGGTCAGTTCAGTTTGGATTCGAACCAGCGGTGCAGCTCCGCGTCCGTCATCGTCGGCAGGGCCTGCAGCTGCCGCACGTCGTTGACGAGCTCGAGGAAGGCCTGGAACATGACCCGCCCGCTGTCGGTGTCGGGAAATACCGCGTCGATCCGCTCCGCATCGCTGACCACGACCGGCGGCGGCGGCGACACCGAAACCGATTTGGCGACCGCGTCGACCAGCAGATCGCCCACCGAGCCGCCGGAAAATGCCGTCACGAGGGCCTCGGGGTAATCGGCCTTGCACCGCTCGACATGCGCCGCGGCTTCCGCCTCTTCGGCGAAATCCTGATACTTCGTTACACGGCCGCCCGGATCCCAGGCCATAATCGCTAGATACATATTTCAGACTCACAGCTGTTGGACAGGAAAGGTGCCGGGGTCAGCGCGGATCAAGCGTGAACCTGCAGGCCTACAGATCCGCCGTCGCCAGTGTTGGCACCGCTCGGCATCAGCCGAACCTGTGTAAGCGTATCGGACAGCGCTTTTCGGCCGCAGCAGAAGAAGACATTGGCCGCCGTGCCCTTGTAAAGTGGCCCACCTCGAAAGGCCCAGTTGTTGGTCGTGGGATCGATCAAAGCCATTTCGACGATTCCGCTGACTTGCTCGACGGCCGCCTGGCCGGCTGTTATCAACGCGGCATCGCCCGGCCAGTTTGTATCCAAAACACCCAACTTGAATGATTGGCCGACATAACCCGACGACTCAAACCCGCCGGCATCGCCGAGCCTGATCTGCAAGCTGTTGGTGCCGGTCAAGGATACGGAATTAAGGTTGATTGTCAGATGCCTGGCCCCGGCCGGAATGCCGGTGAAATCCCAGGCCGTGCCGGATGTGGTTGCAAGCGCTGTTTCAATCTCCAGATGGCCCGGTGTGTCCTCATAGGCCGGCAGCACCCCGGGCCCGCCGCTGGTCAGCACCTGGCCGGCGGTGCCGGGCAGAATCAGGCCGGGCTCGCCGCTGGCCCGCTGATAGCCGGTCAGCACCCAGTTGCCGCTGCCCAGCGAAAGCCAGCGTTGCACGTCGCCGGCCGCGGCCACGATATCGACGCCGCCCGGCAGGATCAGGGAAACCGCGTTATGGGTGAAGGTCGGCGTGCCGGTGGTTCGGGTCAGGCGCTCGACTCCCGCCTTGATCGTTCCAAGTCCGGTGATCGTCACATTGCCGGTTATGTCGATCGAGTTGCCCGTCGCCGCGCCTATATCGACCGTCGCCGCGCTGGCCAGGTCGGCCGCCTTGTCGAAATCAAACCGCACGGTCGGCCCGGCACCGAACAGCACCATGTTCCGGTAGAGCTCGGCCGGGGTCGGGTTGAAGACATTCTTCACGCTGCCGCCGGCCGCGAAATTGACTTTCAGCCCGGCATTGCTGCTGGTCAGCACCGTGTCGCGGGTCAGCAGATCCGGCGACACCGACGACAGCGTGCCGATCCCGACTTCCCAGCCGGTGCCGTCCTGGGATATCGCGTAGGCCACCTGGTCAGCGACGTTGAAGGCGTCGGAAAACGCCCGCCGCCCGCCGACCGCGCCGGCCAGGGTCACGGTGCCGGTGCCGCTGGTCAGGGTGGTCTCGAAAACCCGGTCTGCGTAAAGGGTCATAGCAGTTGGCTCCGATTGGTCATGGCAGCGTTTCGCGGAAAGCGAACCGGGTGGTGAAGGATTTGAAGGCCGTGTTCACGATTGGCCGCAGCTCGGCCATGCGGCCGTAGATGGTCTGGCGCTGCAGCTGGTCGGCGTTGTCGGGATCCCGGATCGCCAGCACGTCGCCAGACCGGCCGCGACGGCGCTGGATCTCGAATGGCTGGTCGTAAGCCTCGGCCTCGGCCTCGGCCTGGCTGTTGGCGACGATCGGAATCGCAAAGGTGATCTCCCTGCGCCTGCGCCGGCCGATGTCGTATTCCTGGCCACCGAGCGCCAGGTTCAGCTCGGTCGGGTCCAGCCAGGCCGTCGACCAGCCATAATCCAGGTTGCGCGACGGCTGCCAGGCATTGGCCAGATACAGCCGCCCGGCCTCAAGGAACCCGGCCGGATTGGCGGCGTCCGCCAGGTCGACTCGCCACCATCGAAAGGTCTGCGCGCCGGCATCGCCGAGCCACAGGATCGAATTGACGGTTTCCCAATCATCCAGCCCGGTTGTCGGCCAGGCGGTGACCACGCCGCTCTCGTATCCCGGCGCGGCCGTGAGGTTGGCTTGCGTCGCCGCGGCGCGGATCCGCCAGGTGCCGGCCCCGGTCAGATTGTGATGCAGCAGCGCCACCAAGTTGAGCGTTGCGGCGCTGCCCAGATCGGCCTCGACCCAGGATGCGGCCGGGTCCTGCGCGCGCCACACCTGGCCCGGCTGCCGGGTCTGCAGGTTGCCGACCGGCAGGCCTTCCGGCGCCGACGAGGCGGTCAGCACCGCGGCGTCGCCGATTTCCGGGGTCGCGATTACCGGATTGCCCATGGATCAGCCCCACAAGTCCAGCTGCACTGAATCGCTGGCGACGTCCTCGACCAGCCCGACGACCCGGAAATTCCGGCCCGCATCGAGGCCGAAACGCGGATAGGCCAGGGTGCGGGTTTCGCCGAGCGTGTACCGGAAGAGCCCGCGCGCCAGGCTGACCCGGTAGCGGTCCCGGGTCTGGCCGTGCAAGGCCTGCAGCCGGTCCGCCTCGATCGCCGCGTCGGCGCTCGATATCATCAGCGTCTGTTCGACGTGATCGCCGGCCAGCCGGGACCGGCCGCGCACCTCGCCATCGCTGACCGTGATGCTGCGATATTCCCGCTCCCACAACTCGCGATCGGCCGCGCCTACGGATCCGGCCAGATCCTCGTCGCCTTGCACGGTCCAGACCCGGCCAAAGTCGACCCGGTGCCGCCAGGCCGGGGCCGGGGCCGGGGCCCTGGCGATTGCCGTGATATCGCGCGCCTCGATGCTGCCGGCGGCGTCGCCCGGCTCGTCGAGGCGGCCGACGATCATTTGGCCATCACGGTTGAAAGACCACCAGCCGCCAATGCCGGCCATGATGCCGTCGACCAGGGCGGCAGCACTGACGAGGCGGTCGACATAGACTCCGATAGGGGCCGGCTGCAGCGCGTCCAGATCCGCGAAGCTGCCAAGGTCCAGCTCGGTCTCGTCGAGCGCCAGGCCACCCAGTAGGCTGGTCGCCACATAGCGCACGATCGTGCCCGTGGTATCGCCGGCCGCGGCGGGCCCCGTCGCGTCGACCGTGACGGTGCCGGCGGGTGTCGCGCCCAAACGGATCAGCCCGGCCGCCAAGCTGGTCTTGTAGCTGCCGCCGGCCACCGTGGTCGTAAAAATGTCCGGCACGTCGCCGGCCGCGGTCAGGGCCACGCCGCGGTCGCGCACCGCCGAAACCGCGCGCAGATCGGATCCGATCTGGTAAACCAGGTCATTGGCATCGACCAGCACCGGCGTCAGGTTGGCCACCGTGCCGAGGCAAACCGGCTTGACCGCGCCCGCCAGGTCCGCGCCGCCCTCGGCACCGCCGCTGCCCTGATAGCGCACGGTCGGCACGTCCTCGATAAAGGCCTCGCTGCGGTCGCGCAGCCGGACCGTCACCCGGGCCTCGTCCCATTCGAGGCCCTGCGCCGTGCCGTTGAACAGCAGGCCGAATTCCGCGAACTCGAATTCGGCGACGCCGCCCCGGACCTCGACGCTGCGCCCGCCCCAGTCGTAGGACAGCCAGGGGTCGAGGCTGCCGGCCCCGTCATTGATCGCCACGATTGCCCCGAAACTCTGCGAGGCGCGGTCGCGATCCACCGGAATCGACGCCTGGCGGTTCAGCGGGGCCTCTAGTCGGGCCGGAAAATCCTGATCCGGCAGCGCGTCGCCGGGCCCGGTCCGGTATCCCCGATCCGAGGCATAGATCATGGTTTCCGCCCCAATATAGGCCAGGTCCGGGTCGTCGGCGATTGCCTGTTCGGCGATCGGTGCCGGCGGCCCCAAGAGGATCTTGGGCAGCGCCGGGTCGTATGGCCGCGCGACCAGCAGGTAGATCAGATCCTGGGCCTGATCGACCTGCGCCAGCAGCGCCTCGAACGGATCCGCCGTGCTTTGATTCAGCTCCGCCGGCAGGGTCGCGACCGCGACCTCGGCAAATGCCGTTTCGCCCGGGATCATGCCGCCCTCAACCGGGTCAGATCGGCATTCATCCTGGCCTGCTCCGACCGCATCGCCTGCAGCAGCCGGTTTGTCTGCTCGGTCAGGTCGATCAGGATCTGCAGCTCGGCCGAGGTCTGCGCGCCCTGGCGGTCGATCGCACCGGCGGTGACCGCCGCGGCTCCGCTCGACGACAGCGGAATGACGCTTTCACCGCCTCGGAACCGCACCAGTTCGGGACCGCGCTCGCCGACCATGGCCAGGCCGGGCGGTGCCGAGTCGGTGCCGTGCACGAATCCAGGGATATCGAGGATCGTCTGCAGCGTCCGGTTGACGTCGCTGAACACGCGGGCGAATTCGCTGCCCGAGGCGAATGTGTCCCGGGCGATGCCCAGGAATTGCTGCGCCGCGGCCGGGAAAGCGGCGATTGCGTCCAGCTCGCCGGCCCGGGCACGGCCGGTCAGCGCGTCGAATGCGGACTCGGCCCTTGCGAAACGCTCCGCCGGCGAGATCGGGGCCAGGTCGCCGATCGCCAGGCTTTGCTGGAAGGCCTCTATTCCCCCCAGCAGATCGTCGACCATGGCCTGCGCCGCCCGCTCCGTCGCCCGCGTCACGTCATCCATGGCCAGGCCGAGGTCGAGCGCGCGATCGGTCATCTGATCCATGGCGACGCCGATCTGATCGAGCGCGGTCTGCAGCTGCGCCGGCTCATCCTCGCCGAGGACAAACCGAGCGAATTCGATATCGGACACCAGGCCACCGGCCGTCGTGGCGCGACTGCGGCCGATCACCCCGCGCAGCTCGTCAGAAACGCCGTCGAGCTGCAGGGCCAGGCGGCGCGAGGCTTCGAGCAGCGCGCCTTCGGTGTCACCAGCCGCAAAGCGCCGCACGCCGCCGCCGCCGCCGAACGCGCTAACGTCCCGGTTGCTGACCCCGAATCCAAAACCGCCGATGCCGCGCGGCACTGCGCCGCCCGCCGCCGCGGCAATCGCTGGCACCAGCTGGGTCAGGAATTGCTCGGCCAGGTCCCGCGCCGCCTGGGCATTGCGGCCGCCTTCCGACGACGTGACCGCGATTCCGCCGGTCGTGGGCGAGGCCAGGAACGTCGCTTCCTCAGAACTCGGCCGCCCGCCGCCGAATAACCCGCCTAGCACCGATCCGCCCAGGCCGCCGACCAGGCCGCCGATTGGGCCGCCGATCGCGAAGCCGGCAGCGGCACCAAGCCCGCCGCCGACGCCGCCGCCAACCTGGTTGCCGCCGGTCAGCTGAGCCAGCAGCGATCCACCGAGCGCGCCGATCCCGGCGGCACCCAACACCTGCGACAGGGTCGCCGAGGTCAGCGTGCCGGGTGCCGCCGGGCCGAACACGCCCGGGCCCAGCTGCTGGCCGAACAGTCCGCCGAGGGTCGAGCCACCGAGCAGCTGCCGGCCGCCGGTGCCCACCAGGCCCAGTGGCGAGATCCCGGCAACGGCACCGGCGGCCGTTCCTGCCGGCGCGCCGATGCCGGTGATACCCAGCTGCGGCGCGATCAACGTGGCCGCGGCCTCGGCGGCGATCTGGGCCAGGGTGCGCAGCGCGATCCCGGCCAGGTCGCCCCACAGGCCTTGCCACTCGCCGGCCATGTCGTCGAACCAGCCGGTAAACTGATCGCGGCCGAAATCCACGATTTCGCGGAAGTTCTTTTCCGCCACCCGGGCGCTGCGCTCCATCGCTTCGTGGCGCGCCTCCTCGGCCGCGGTCACGGCCGCGACCTCTTCGGTCAGCCGAGCCCGCTCGCCGGTCAGCTCGCGGATCTGCTCGAGCTCGGCATCGCCTTCCTCGAGGCCGAGCCGCCGCGCCAGCGTCAAGGCCTGGGTTTCGGCCTCGGTGGCCGCGATCGCCTCGGCGCCCTGCTGATGCGCGGCCGCCATTGCGGCGGTGCGCTCGACTTCGAACCGGAGCCCTGCGATCGCATTGTCGCGCACGCCGGCAAGCCGCGCCGTGGCGCGAGCGGTGCCGTCGAGTTGCGCCTGGAGTCCCGACTGGATCTCGGCGGCCCGCTCGGCGGTGATGGCGCCCTTGTCGACGGCGCCGGCGAGCACAGCTTGCGCGTCCGCCAGTTCTTCAGCGCGCTTGGCCGCCGGGTCCGCGCGCTCCGCGAGGCGATTGACGGCGACGTTCAGCCCCTCGAGCTCGAGCTCGTGTTGCGCCGCCTCCGACGCGGCCAGGGCCTGCGCCGCAGCCATGCCTTCGAGATCCGACAGGATGCCGGCTTCGATCCGGGCCTCACCGAGTTCGTCGCCCCGGCCGAAGATCGATGTGAACCCGAATGCCTGGCGGAGGTTCAGCTTCAGCAGATCTTCGGTCGTGCCGCCGCCGGAAAGGATGCTCTCTTCGCCTTCCAGGCGCTGCAGCCGGTCGATCGGCGTCTCTTCGAGCAGAGTGTTGATGTTGGCGAGGACGTTGGCGATCGGCCGCAGGGAGGCCGCCGCCGCTTCGGCTGGCCCCGACCGGCCGAAGTTTTCCAGCAACCGCGTCCAGTTCTCGGACATGCTGTCGGTGGCACCGGCCAGGCCGGCCGCGGCACCAATGCCGGCGCCGCCGAGCTGACCCTCCAAAACGTCCAGGATGATCGCCTGCGCTTCTGCGGCGCGACCGGTCTCGTTCAGCGTGTTGATGAGATCGCGCTGTGACTCGGTGAACGAGATGCCGATCCGTCGCAGCGACGTGAGTCCCTGGCGCGGATCCTCGAGCGCCTTGCCGAGCTGCTGGGCGGCGCTGGTGACAGACCCCAATCCGAGCGCCGCGACATCCTGGGACAGCCGCAAGGTCCGCTCGAAGGTGTCCCCGGCGAGCGATCGGAAGGTCAGCAGGATCGCCGAGGCCTCGCGGACCTGGCCGGTCGTGGCCAGTGTCGCGAGACCGATCTCCTGGGAGAGCCGGTTGATCTGGTCGGCGGTGAACCCCGACGCGTTGCCGGTCGCGCGCAAGACCGCTTCGACCGTGAACATCTCCCGTTCGAAGCGGCTCGTCTCGCGCAACATGGAGGTCAGCGCGAGTGTGGACACGCCGATGCCGGCCGCGGCGACCAGGCCGGCCGGCCCGAGCCGCGCGAGCACCCGGCCCGCGGTGCCCGCCGACCCGGCCATGTCATTCAGCGCGCTCTGCCCCTCCCGGCTGACCTGGTTGATGGCCTTCAGACCGGCCGAGGCCTGACCGCTGCCGCGTCGTATGCGGCGGAATGCCCGCTCTCCGGTCTCGCCGAAGCGCTCGACCCGGCGATCGAGCTCGCCCAGGCCGGGAGAGCGAAAAGCGAGTTCGGTAACGCGACGCGTCGCCATCAGGCGTATTTCCTCTCGAGGCGGAGATCTTCCTTCGCGAGCTGCCGGATGAAGTCGTCGACGATCTTCGCGGTTCGCTTGGCGTGCGAACGGGCGGCATTGATGCGCCTGGGAAGGCGGACCTGACGAATCAGGATCCACAGCACCTGGCGCGTTCCCTTCCGCACCAGAACGGCGGCGTCCCGCCCGGCGGGCAAGACATCCACCGGGATCCGAGCCTCCGACGGCATTGCGCGCCTGGCGCCTCCGCGGCCGGAGCGAAGCGGCGCGTTCTCAGTTGGGTATGCAAGGAATTTGCCGGACCGCGCCGTGATCGTCGCGCCTTCGTCGAGAATGGTAAGGAGATCCACGTCGCCGCCCTTGCGGCGATACCGAGCCCGTCCTGAGACGACACCGGTCGGGTTGGCGCTGAAACCTCGCCGCGGCGTCGTTTTGGCGATGACCCAGTCTTCCGGCCTTTTCCGGGTGAGGCCCTGGCCGGCTTTCACCGAGCGCTTGATCTGCCGGATGATGTCGCGGCGGGCGCCCCGTGAGGCGCGGCGAACCGCGATCGTCGCGGACTTGTTCACCGCGCGCACCTCGTCGCGCATCATGGCGGTCAGATTTCCCCGGATAGCCACTTTGAGTGTCACCGTGCCGACCTCTTGGATAGGTGGTGTGAAATCGCTATATCTCCCGTATGCGAAACTTCGGTCCCTGGGTGGCGACCCTGCTGATTGTCGTCGGAGTGCTGCTGGCGGCGTATGGCTACAGCGGTGCTTTGCTCGGCACCCCGCAATCCGCCGTGCAGCAAACCGTGCTCGAGCTTCGCTTGCTGAACGGCACGCTCGGGCTCCTGCTGATCGGCATCGGAGCCATGATCCTGCAACCGCGGCGCGGCCCTACTCAGGCCGTTTCCGAGCCCGCGCCGCCGTCTGATCCATGATCGCGAAAGCGGCCATCAACCAGGCCGGCTGATCCAGCATCCCGCCTGCGGCCGGCAGATGCCCGGCCGAGAATTCCGAGCCGCGACAGGCGACCCAGAGCCGAGCGATCTCAATCCAGATCTCGTCGATCAGGTGGCGCGGGTTTTTTTCGTGGATTTCCCCCGCGATGTCCCACGCCGAGCCGTCGACCGCTTTGAGCCCGCCTTCGAAGTCCCGCGGCCTGCAGGCGATCCAGGCCGCGATGCGAAGTTTTTTTCCGCATCGGCGTCCGGCCGCATCAGCGCCATGGCGCGGTGACCGATCGCGATGACATGCGCCTCCGGGACAGCCCGCTCCAACAGCGCGGAGTCGACGACGCCGCGGGTCTGGCTGAACGTCTCCGGGACGTTCTCCCATCCGACGAGGAACGTCTGGGCCGCCAGGATCGGCGCGACATCGAGGAAGTAGCGTCGATCCGCGAGCAACTGCGCATAGGGGCGGAAGTGGATCCGCATGTCGCGCTCGAGCTCCGCCAGATCCGCACGTTCGGCAACCGTGAGCGCCGGCAGGTCGGCAATGATGCTGTCGTCGTCGCCCTCGCCCCGCTCCGACGCGGCGATCATCGCCTCGGTCAGTTGCGATTGCACGTCGTCGGCGCGATCGATCAAGGTCAGGAGCTCGGTCCGTTGATCGGGGGCGATGCCGTGCCGAACCCCGTCGCGCAGGGTTTCCAGCACCACCACGGCGCTCGGGTAGTTCGCGCCCATGGCGGCCAGGTCGCGGCGGAAGGCGGCCTTCGCCAGCATGTCGGCGGGCCGGATCAGATAGACCGGCGCCCCTTTCTTGCCCTTGAGGGCCTCGGGCGTGAAGCGGTCGGGCGCGGGAGTCGAGGACAATCGTCATGCGCGGTCCTCCTCAGTAGAGGCAGAGGAACGCGCCGGCATCCTGGCCGGAGGCGGAGAACGGCACGGTGACCGTCGCGACCCCCTCCCGGTTGCCCGGGGTCTGGTTGCGATAGGTCGCCGCGGGGATGGTCAGCCCGGCCCGGTTGCCGGTGACACTGCCGCCCGGCGGCGTCATGAAGGCGTGCAGGATCCTCGGAGTTCCCGCGCGGAAATCGCTCATGATGTCGCGCGTGGCGACGAGGGTTTCGTTCGGGTCCATGGATCCGGTCATGTTGCGGCGGATGGCCTCGGCCGGGTCGAAACCCTCCTCGCCATTCGGATTGGGCGGATTGGTCAGCCCGACGCCGGCGTCGAGCGAAAACTCGGCCAGGCCAGACGGGATCCGATCGACCAGCATCTTCCCGCCGCGCCAGATCGGCTTAATGGTGCCGTCGACTGTCTGGACCGGGGACGGCCTGGTCGCTCTTGCCGAGGAACAGCGCGGTCATGGCGAACGACATCCGGACGGGCCCGCCGGCGGCCCAGGCCTGGCGCATCGATCCGCGAACGCCGACGAAGCGGTAGAAGAGGCCGTCCATGTAGATGTAGGTCGTATGCGACGGGATGTTGATGCTCGCCGGCCGGTACAGGACATTTTCCGGGATCTGATAGTTGGTCGTGATCCCGGGCGCGCCGGACAGCGTGTCGGTTACGGTGGCGGTCTTGGTGGCGCCGTCATAGTCGGAGATGAAGGTCGATGCGACGACCGCGCCGGTCAGGTCGAGCGGCATGCCGCGGTAGAGCTGGTCGGTCGACGCCGCCGATGTGCCGAGCACGACGCTGGTGGTCCGTCCCGCCGGCCGCGGCCGCCTCCGGCGCCGCCGGCACGGCCGCGGCGGAGATCACCTCGGCGAACGCCGCACGCCTTCATCAACTCGCCCCAGTCCGGCGGCGTGGCGGACGCGCCGCTGCCCTTGAGCCAGACATCCCAGCCGATCGACGCGGTCATGCCGCCGATGGTCGGCGCCTCGCTGTCGAGCGAGCCCGTCGTCTCATCGGTCTCGACGATGTTCGGGTTGAAGTCGATCGCCACATTCTCGACCCGGAACGCAATCCGTGGCCGCGGACGGGACCTGCTCGGTGCCGGGCGTCGATTCCTCGACCGACAGCACCACTGCATTTCTTGGCCCGGATGGTCATGCCTTACCCCCTTTCTGGCTGGTCGCCTTCGGCGCGGTTTCGGCCTCCGGCGCAGGTTTCGCGACCAGGCGCGAGGCGAAGCACCCGGGGCCGGCTCGTGGATCTCGAGGACTTCGCCCTTGCCCGGCTTCGGTGCGCGCTTGCGCGCCTCCTCCTCACAGGTGAACATGGTCCCCGCCGGCATCGGCATAGGCGGGAAGTTCGAAGCGGCTGCTTCGTCATCAGAGTTTCCCCTTCAATCGTCGGCGGTGGCGGTCGGGGCGATGGTCAGCTCGCGGCGGCGCCGGCCCTGGGCGAAGCGAACCACCACTTCCAATACCCGGGCTTGACCTCGGTGGCGTGCACTTCGATCCCGGATTCGGCGCGTTTTCGGCCGGCGAGGAGCGCAGCCTCTTCGCTGACGAAGAAGCGCGGCGACTGGACCGCGTCGGCCGGAACGATTTCCACCTGTTTCTTGCCCCTCGCCTTCCCGGCCTTGGGCGCGGCCCTCTTCTTGGCTGCGCCAGCCGCCTTTGTGGCCGCCGGCTGCTTTCTGTTGGCGCGTGCGGCGGACTTTCCGTCAGCCTCCGTGCCGGCCTCGGTCGGGTCATCAATCGGCATCTGGGCTGGTCGTTCGGGCTCATCGGTCTCTCCTTGTGTGGGGTGTCGGACGGTCTGTCCGGCCGGGGTTATGGCGCCGGTGTGTACGGGTCGCCGGCGCGGGTCTCGTAGTCGACTTCCAGGGACAACGCGAACGTCGCGACGGGCTCGCTGCCCTCCGAATCCGCCACGTCAGACACCATGACGACCTGTCGGACGTCGATCGTCAGGCCGCCCAATGTGTGATCGGCCATGAGCGCCACGACCGTCGCCGCATACAGATCGTCGCGCTCATCGGCCGCGGTCTCGTCATCGGCGGCCGCGACGCTGCCCTCGACCGTGATGTCCTCGGTGTACCGCGTGGCGTCCGAGCTCACCGTGTCGTCGGCGTCGAAGTCACCGGTGATGATGTTGATCCAGACGCGAACGGCGTTCGCGTCGGGAGGCCGGCGCCTGTTTCGATAGACAGCAACGCTGTCGGTGATCACCTGGGGCGCCATGCCGTCCGCCGCGGCCTTCAGCGCCTTGCTGATCTGGGTGCGGACCGGTTCCATCAGCCTGGCGGCCCCAGCTCGAGCCGCCAGACATGGCGATCCGGATCCGGCTGCCGCGGGCCCGCGACGACCTTGTAGGTGCTGCCGCCCGTCGGGATCTGAATGCTGTCCCCTTCGACCGGCTGAGCCACTTCCGCTGCCGGGATCTCCGCCACGCGACGGGTCGTGTTGGTGCCGGTCTGGAAGATCTGCTCGGTGTCGTCAGGCCGGGACCAGATGACCCGCCACCGGCACCGACCCGCCGGCCGTCGGCAGGTAGGTCCCGTCGACGGCCAGGTCGGTGTTGGCGAAAATCGCCGCCACGGCGTCGGCGATGGCCGACATGGATGGCTCAGACGCCAGCGCGGCCCGGCACGAGGTGTGCGCGGCCGCGTGCACATGTTCAGCGGATTGGTCTGCATATGCAGATCGACGAACCGCTGGAACCGCATGTCCGGCGCCGCCTTGGCGTAGCGCGGCAGCCCGAGGGTGTTGACCGCTTCGACGAAATCGGCCGGGCCAAACCGCGTCACGAACAGGCCTGGCACGCCGACCGGATAGAAGTGAGCCTTGTCGGGCGCGACGAAATCCGTGGCGCCGACCTTGCCGCGATACTCTTCGAACATGATGCTGGCATAGACAAACGACCGCCGCGCCATGCCCGCGCGGAGGAAGTCGCCGGGCTGGCCGCCTGCCTGGTTGGATTGCCAGCGCTCGTAGGCCGCCGTCACCTCGGGATGGCTCACGAGGATTGTCCATGAACGTCGAACCGACGATCGCCACGATGCCGGTGTGCTGCGCGGCACCGAGTTCGTCCTCGATCGTCCGCGCGACCTGGTGGCACTTCTTGCGCACTGCGCCCGGAGCGGGGCTGGCATTCGACAGATCGAAGGCGATTTCGGTCTGCGGCGTCACATTGAACTCGACGAACAGGTCGACCAGGATCGACGAGTCGGCGTCGAGGACCTGGCCCTTGATCGCACCGATGCGATGCCATTCCAGGGTCGCGTCCAGATTGCGGGCGCCGATCGCCATCCTCTCGTCGAGGACCTGGTCGATCACCTGCTGCTGATCCTCAGTGCCGAACTGCCGGACACCCTGGATCTCATCCGCCATGATGCGGTCTTCGAGGGGCAAGTGCGGGATGGCGATCGAGCGCGCCGCGCGCTGCTCGCGTTCGATCTGCTGGGTCGGAGCGCCGCGGGGCTGGCTCTGGACGAGAGTCAGAACGCCGTTCTTCTCCTCGATCATGACGCTGGTCGTCGCCACGCCGCGCTCTTCGAAGATACCGGATTGGCCGATCCGCCCAGGAACGAAGGGCTGCTTGTTGATGGCATCGGTCAGCGCGATCGTGCTGAAGGCGTCGCCGCTGAAGGGGTCAATGGTTGTCATGTCAGGGTCCTTCTGTGATGCGCCGATCGCCGGCGCGGATGATGGCCGCGGGGCGGCTTAGCGGGCGATGATCCCGACCGCGGCCAGATCGCCCTGTCCGGTCGTGATCTGCGGACCGGTGGCGCCGGCGAACCACGTCAGTTCCGCCGCGTTCACCTCGGCGTCGCGGACGATGGCGGTCACTTCGACATCGGCCGCGGTCGCATCGACGTTGTCGTAGAGAACCGCAATCGCGGTCTCGGAGCCGTCGAGATTCCCCGGGTTGTACTCTTTGAGCTTGCTGTTCGCGGTGATGCGCCCAAGCACGGCGCCGGCGACGAGGTTCTGGCCGGACTCGAGCGTCTCAAGTGCCCGCGCCCGACTGCCATTGGCCTCGGAAACGATGAATTCGGCCCTGTGCTTTCCTTCGAGCAACTCAGGCATGGTGGGTTCTCCTTTGTGTGGATGCCGCGTGCGGCAGGGGGTGTGCGGTCAGATCAGCCCTGTACGGCCTTGCGCCGGTTTGCGTAGATCTCCGCGGCGTCGAGCGAGGCCGCCTTCGGCGCGCCGCCAGAAGGGCTGACGGCCGGCTGCGGCACCGCTGCCATTTCGGCACTCAGGCGACCGCGAGGCGTACTCTTCGGCGTGCTGCCGAGGACCTTGCGGGCCTCTTCCTCGGACATGGTCGAGTCAAGGGCGAGCGACATGGCCAGATCGATGCGACCCTTGGCCTCCTCAGAGCGGAGGATGCCGGCGATCCTGGCGACGGCCGCCTTCGCCTGTTCCTCGCCGTCCTCGTCGCCGGCGGCGTACTGACGGCCGTCCTGTTCCCCGGCCGCAAACAGCTCTTCGGCCGAAACGTCCAGCACCCCGGCGAAGGCCTCGAGCCGCTCGGTCGGCGGGCAGTCGACTTCGCCGCCGAGGATCTGCAAGACGGTGCTCCGCTCGATCCCCGCCGCCTCGGCCATGTCGTCGATGATCTGATCCCGGTCACGATCGTCATTGGCCTGTTCGTCGATCAGCTCGTTGAGCCGGGCGGCCAGGGCCGGGCCCGCTCGCTTGTCTGTCGGCGTGCCCGCCTTCGATTCGGCAGGCGGCTTCGCGGTCCCCTTCAGGAACCGGGATAGTCCCGTCTTCATGAATGTCTCCTTTGGGATTTGCCGCTTATGCGGCGGGTAATGTCGCTCCCGCGCCCACCTCTTCGAAGAGGGTGGTGACGACGACTTTCTCCGTTGCGACGGCGTCAGCCAGGCCGGCCCCGATGGCGTCGCGATCATCGAAGATCCCGGCCTCGGTCCCAAGGACCGCCTCGACCTCGAGGGAGCGGTTGCGCGCGACGGATTCGGCGAAAACCTGTCGGGTGTGATCGACGTCGGCCTGGATCCGTGCCTTCACATCGTCCGGAAGTGTCGCGAATGGGTGCCCATCGACCTTGCGGGCACCGGACGAAATCAGCGTGATCTTGATACCGACGTCCTCCAGCCACTTGGACAGATCGGTGTGCAGGGTCCACACGCCGATCGATCCGACCGCGCCGAGGCGGGGAAGGAACACGGCATCGGCTGCGCTGGCGATGGCATAGGCTGCGGAGAGCGCCGTGTCAGTCGCGACGGCCCAGATCGGCTTGCCAACGGCGCGACCGGCATGGATTTCGTCGACCAGGTCGAAGAGCCCGTTTACGACGCCCCCCGCCGAGTTGATGTCGAGCAGGATCGCCTCGACGTCCGGATCCGCGAGCGCCGCGGCGAACTGAGCCGACAGGCCCTTGTAGCCCGACTCGCCCCACCACGGATCGATCCAGTCATCGTTGAGCAACACGCCGCGGATCTTGATCCGGGCGACGCCGGCGCGGAACTCAAACAGCCTGTGCGGTTCGTCGGCGACAAGCCCCAACGCCTTTGCCCGGGCACCACTGCGGGCCTGACGTTCAGCGGGGTCGTGAAGCGCCGCCGCGACCCCGACCGGGGAGAGTTTGCACTTCTTCGGGTCGAGCACCAGAGGGATCGGCGCGGCGCCGACGAACGCCAACAAAGATCGGTCAAGCATTGGTCTCGTTCTCCTGCGGCCGCTCGGTCGGCGTGCTGCCCTGCATCGCCGCCCAGGACGGTTTGGGAATGCCCAGTTCTTCCATCTTGTCGATCTCCTTCTTGCGCTGCTCGAGGACCTCCTCCCAGTCATGGCCCTGCTCGGCGGCCTCGTCCTGCAGCGTGGACACACCGATCTCCATCCGGGCCTGGGCGCCCTGCGCTTCCTTGACCGGGTCGACCCAGCCGCGGCCCGGCCCGATGAACTTGCAGCGGGTATAGGCCGCTTTCGCTTCACGAAAATCGGGGGCCTCCGGCGGCAGATCGATATCGCCAATGTCGATCGCCTCTTCGAGCCAGGCGGCATAGACCTGTCGCGCCGTTTGCTCCGCGAACGTCGTTCGCCTCGCCGTCAGGAATTTCCAGACCTCATTGAGCGCCGCCCGGGCCGAGGAGTAGTTGGTCTGCGACCAATCCATGGCGAGCTGCTCGTAGGAGATCCCCAAGGCCGCCGCGACGTTGCGCAAGGCCGCCTGTTCGAAGCTCGCGAATGCGACCGCCGGCCGGGTCGGCGTCGTCATGTTCATCCGCTCGCCGACATAGAGTCGCGGGATGCGAATGCCGTTCAGTTCGAGTGCAGCCCCGTCATGGAAGGCCTCGCGCTCCTCCATGTAGGAGCTCTCGTCACCGAGCGCGTTCCCGACATTCTCATGATCCATCGGGCTTTCGATGAACGCGGCGAAGATCGCATTGACGACCGCGGCCTGCAGCTCTGCCGCGTCGTAATTGCCGAGCATCCGCAGCTTCTTGACGATCGGCGCCACGGGCGAGCGGCCGCGGGTCTGACTGGCGCGATCGGCCTCGAAGTCGTGGATCACCATGCGGCGTCCAAAGGGCGTCTCCCTGGACACGCGTTCCCAATCGATCGAGCGGATCCCGGATTGCACGCCGAACACGTCGCCGGGATGGGCGGATCGAATGTGATAGGCGAGCGGTTCGCCCAGCTCCCCGAGCTCGACGCCGCCCCGGAGACGGAGGTCGTCGCCGCGGCCATGCGGATTTGAGAGCCTGTCCGGATCGATGACCTGCAGCGCAGTCGAATACAGCGCGCCCCTGCGCGGCAGCCAACGGAGCAAACCAAGCCCCTCGCCGTCGGTAATGCGGTGTCGATACATCAGCCCATAGAGGCTGACGAGCGAGCGACCACGGGCGGCGTCGCAGAAGTAATCAGGGTCTTCCGCATAGGTCCGGTAATGGGCTTCGACCTGCCGCGACCATTCCGACGCCCAGTCCGCCGTGAGACCGAGGAAGCGCCAATCCGGCCGCGCGGAGAGCGCAAACCGGGCTCCGATGACGCTGTCGAGATTCTTCTGCAGCCCGGAGGATAGCCATCCGTCGTTCCGGGCCATGTCGTGGACCCGGGCGGCGATGCGATCCCGGTTGGGCAACAGGGCCCCATCGGCCGAATAGTTGGTGGGCGTCCAGAGCGCGAGCTCCTGGCTGCGAGCATCGGCCGCTGCAAAGGCGGTCCCGGCGCGCTTCAGGGGACGGCCGTCATGATCGAGCAAGGCCGGGGGGCGCTTCGAATGTCTGGACATCAGAAAAACACCTTGAGCGGCCGGCGGCGCGGCTTGGATCCCGGCGGATCCAATTGCGATTGCAGCTCGGCGATGTAGGCGCGCAATGCGCTTTGGTCGGTCGCGGTGTAGGTGACAGTCTTCCCATCACCGACATCGACCTTCACCGGCTTGTTGCCGGTCGTCAGATCGTGCAAGGCCGTCTCGGCGGCCGCTAGGCGCGCCGTCAATTCTGCAGTCGTTGCCATGGACGCCTCAGTGAGTGGAGCGGTTCATCCGGCCGAGCCGAGCAGCTTTCTCCCGGCGGCGCTTCTTGCGTTCCGCCGCGACCGCCGCCTTGTCCGCCTCGACCTCTGGATCCGGCGACCAAAGGCGCGCCAGATCGAGCTGGGCCTGTTGGGGCTCCGCATCGCGGTCGGCCGCAAGCCTCTGCCATTTGTCGCTGTCGTAGTCGTGCAGACCGAGATGAGCGGACAGCGCCAGGTTGCCGACAAGGATGTCGAGCTGTTCGTTGGCCTGGCCGCCAATCTTCTTCCAGACCAGCTCTTCCTGGCCCGTCTTCTTGTTCTCGGCCTTCTCCAGGAACTCCGCCGTCAGCTCTTTGAAGAAATCTTCGTCGCAGGCATCCGGGTAGTGGATGCAGCCGAGCGGCCAGTTGCCATATTCGTCCGGACCCTTGATGGTCTTTTCGAGCATGGCGTAAGACAGCGACTTGAGCGGCCAAGTGCCGGTCGGCCAAAGGAGAACGCCGCCCTTCACCGTCTTACCGCGCAGGCTGACATCCACCTTCTTGGGCACGCCCATCGTCGGATGGAGGTGACCGCCACGGCCATCGAGCGCATATACATGGGCCCGTTTCCGGCTGAACAGGTACACCATGTTCGACTGGTAGCCGGCGTCGACGCCAAACCTCTCGATCTCACGGCGACTGCCGTTCCAGGTTTCATAGCGCCGGCTTACGACCGCATCCATGGCGAGCCAGGTTTCCGCCAAGGCCGGGTCGCCGTGAACGATGCCAGTATCTACGAGCCAGCCGGTCATGCCGATGCCCCAGCCATAGACCGACCAAACGATCCCATAGCCCTGGACGTCGGCCATGCCGGTGAGCACGAGCGCCCCGGGTGGCACCGTTTGGAGAGGGTAGGTCTCGCGGCGAAGGAACAGCTTCTCGTGATCCGGAGTCTCGCCTCGCTCCTCCCAGGCCTCGCCGAGTCGCTGCTGCGTGAAGGTCTTCTCTTTCAGCGGGTTTCCTTTGGCCTCGATCCACGCGGCGACGGTGTCGTCCCAACTGACGAAGGGCGAATAGGCCTGCCAGATGTGGAAGCCCGGCTCTCGGCCATTGGACGCCCGGTCGCGATAGCGCTGCAGATCATCCGGTGCGATCACCGGGCCCGGCTCGGCGCCATCGTCGGGATAGGTCTTGATCCAGACGCCTGCTGCCACCATCGCGGGCTTCTCGTAGTGCTCGATGACGCAGCCATGGGCGGCACACACCATGAATGCGCCGATCGGCGCAGTGTCGTTGCGCCACTTCATGTTCTGCCAGCGAAGAACCTGATGGTGACCGCAATGCGGGCAGGCCACGTAGTAGCGCCGCTGATCGGAGGCCTTGAACTTCTTGGTGATACGGCACATCGGCGCGATCTTCGGTGTCGAGCCGTAGTACCTCTTCGGCTTGCGCAGCGACCAGGCGGTGAGGCGCGTCTCGGCCTGGACAAGCGGATCGCCGCGATTGCCGACATCGTCCGGCCACTCCGAGATCTCCTCGGCGATCAGGATCCGACCGGAGATCATCTGCAGCCCGGTCGAGGAGTTGGCGCCGGTGACCTGGGCGAAGCCGCCGCGGAACCGTTTGAAGGTCATGGTCGAGCCTTCGCGGCTTCGACTGCGGTCCGTCTTGATCTTGTGGCGCAAGGCCGGGGTCGCTTCGATGGTCGGCTGGAGCTTCAGCCGTTCGTACTTGTTGCCCTCCTCAATGGTCGGCAGGACGATGACGATCGGGCTCGGCTGCTGGTCGACGACATAGCCGAACAAGTTGACGCCGAACTCGGTGCCGGCGACCTGGGCGGACTTGACGAAGACCACCTCGCGGCAGGGGTCTGTGAGGGACATGCACTCCTGGATCTCGACCCCGTAGGGCACCAGCTTGTTGTCCCAGGCACCTGGGTATGGCGACCCGCTCTCCGCGGCGACCTTGCGATGCTTCTCGGCCCATTCCGCGACCGTCATCCTCTCCGGTGGGGTGACGCCAGCGACTAGGGCAGCGAACACGATCGCGCGTCCCGACCTGATGCCGGGCAGGCGCTCATGCAGCGGCTGCATCGTCCTCTCCGATGCCGGAGGCCCCCGCCAAGCCCGAGGCAAAGTCCTTCAGCAGCGTCAGATCTTGTTCATCCAGCAGCGCCTGAATCGCCAGCGGGTCGTCCATCCGCGCGAGTCGCTCGGCGAGCTGCATGTTCCGGGTCTCCAGCGAGTCACGGAGAAGCTGGCCGGCTTCGAATACGGCGGTCTCGACCTCCTGGATTGAGGTGACCTGTCCGAGCTTCTCGGCAAGCTCAAGCTCGGCCTTCGTGGCGTTCGCGGCCTCGCGCCGTGCCCGCTCGCTGTTGTAGATCGCCGCCGGTCCGGAGCCATTCGGCTCTGCCGGCGCCGGCGTGCCGGCCACAGTCTGCCGAAGTGCCGGCGCGGCCGGCCGGACCGCCTCTTCGACCTGGCCAACATTGAGATTGTCGATCCGGTGTTGCCGCAGTTCGGCAACGTCCACCAACGGCCGGCCGCCGTTCCCATGGTCGAGCTCGGGATAGCGCTTGACGTAGCGGCTCACCGTCGAGTGGCTGAGCTCCAGTGCCCGCGCAGCATCGTTGATCCCGAGAAGCGGTGATTGGTGCGTTGTCATCCTGATCGGTGCATGGTTTTGGTGCAGCGGCGCACCGTTCGGTGCATCGTTTTTCCGGCCTGCAACTAGTCGATTTTCACGACTTTTCTCGCCGTATTGGCCGCGGCTGTGGGAAGGACCCGCTCGACAAAAGGACAGCGCCCCGCTGGACTGGATCCGGTTGGGCGCCGTCGAGTTTGTTCAGGGAGGCCCTCGGAGCGCTCGGTCATTAGGCGCACCACAGGCTGCGGGGACTATGTCAACCGGGTTTTCGCAGTGTCAAGCGAGTGATGCGGAATAAGGGCGGCAAGTTGGGGTCTAACCCGCTGATCTTAATGCGTTTCCCTATGCCTGCTGACCCGCTTCCCATGGCGCTGCAGGGGCTGATGGCCCGGTCACCAGATGCGATGTCAGCGGATGATAGCTGCAGTGAGTCGCCAACGCCGTCAGCCCGGCATGCCATGCGGCGTAGTCTTCTCGCAGCCTGGTCGCAAACGCGGTGTGATCGATGAACCTGACCGGGCACCAGACGGGGCGATTGCTGCGATACACGATCTCGAACTTTCTTGCCGCCGGATGGCCGTCGGCGTCGTACACCGGGCGGTCCTTCCAGATCGGCCGCACCGTCGGTGCCAAGTGCTCACCCCACTCCGGTCTGCTTGCTTGCTTGCCATGCTTGAGCAGAAGCCAGCGCGACCGGTCCGCCATCCGTCGCACGAAGTCATGCACGGCCTCGGCGTCGGCGTGGATCGCGCCGGCCGCATAGCCGCCCCCATCCACAAAGCAGCCGAGCAATCCGTAGCGTTCGACGGCGGCCAGGGTCGAATTCTCGGACCTCTGAATGCCCGCCGCCCGCGCCTCGATGGCATGCAGCCCGACGCCATGATCGACCACCAAATGCGCCTTCTGCAGCCGATAGGTCCACTCCATGAGCCGCTCGACATCAATCAGCTTCTTGGCCGTCATGACCCCTCCTCGCCGGCCGCCGATCGCGGCGGCCTATGTGTGATCTCCCCAATGACGCGATGGATCTCGGCCTCGCTGAGCCGCCCGTCCCGGTTGAGGGCCAGGAGTCTCTCAACGGCTGAGAGGATGAGACGGAGAATGAGCTCGAGCCCCGGATCGGCGATCGGTCCGCCCTCTCCGGATGCGCTGTCTTCGGCCGACTTGCCTCCCTTGATCGGCATCAGCATGGCCGGTTGGTGCCGATCGACGGCTTTGACGGGCCGCTCCTGGCGGCTAGCGCGGCTCTGCCGAGCCCTCGCATCCCCCGACGCCCGTCGTGACGTCCCCGGATCTGGGCCCGACAACTGTTGAACCCCAACTGTTGATTCCTGTTCAGAGGGGGGTGAACTCCGCTTCACCGCCGTCGTGGCCTGGGGTGAACTGTGGTTCACCGGTGGGGTGAACGGTGGTTCACCCCCCGCCTCACGGGTTTCTGCGGCCGCCGCGACGGTATCGACAGGGTTTTCCACAGGCTCGACCGCCGGACGCGGCGGCGGCGTGAACGCGGCACGGCGCTCATCGATCGCCGCCTTGTTGTCGACCCGGGCCGCCGGCACCGCGGCCGGGTCCCGGATCACGCGATAGACATGCGTCTTGCCCTCGACCGCATGCCGCGCCACGCGCCCGGCCGCTTCCAGCTCCTTCAGCCAGTACTGAACCGCGCGCACGGTCACCTGTTCGGCATCCGCGACGCTCCGGAGGCGGATCCGACACAGGCTCGCCTTGTTGGCGTGACCGCAGAGCATCGAGAACAGCCAGCGGGCCGAGCGGGAGATCCGCCGATCGACCAGCAGCTCGGCCGGAACCATCGCGAACCGGCCGCCGCCAGTGAGAGTCGGATCGTCAGGCCGCATGGCCGGCTCCGGTGTGGCCAGGATGAATACCTGCGCGTCTCGGCATCGGTCAGCCGCCTTTGCCGTGCCGCGCCGGCTTGAGACACTGATAGGCGTAGCGCGCCGCCTCTCCCTCCTCCGCCTCGGCCGACGCACTCCCTCGGCGACCAGGCCGATGAGGCTGGCAGCCGTCGCACCTCGATAGGTGCCTTCGCGGCCAAGATGGCGGGCGAGCGCGGCCGCCGACAGCCCGCGCTGGAGGTGCAACGACACCAGCACACAGGCGTCCTGGATCATCGCCTCGATCTCCGAGCCGACCTTGTGGCCATTGAGGAACACTTCGCGGGCCCGTCCGGACGTGTCGTATCCGACCCCCATCCACAAATCGCAGTCGTTCCAATTGAGCGTATGGGTGGCGCAGAGCCGCCGGTTCGGCAAACGGGTGCGGTCAGGCATCGCCTGGCCCGGGGCGACCGCCAAAAGGGCGTGAATCGGCACCACGTCGCGGCGGTTCAACCATGATCGGATCTCCTCTTGAGGTACTCATCCGCCTCGGCTTCGCGGTCTGCGTCGGCCCGGCGGCGGGCCGAGCTGCCGCGCTCTGGATCGGTCTCTCGTATGAAGACGAGCAGCGCGTCGCGCAGCGCGTCGTTGCCGTGTTCCGGGGGTCGCACCGCCGTGCCGCGCTGCCGCGCCGCGCCGGTCCGGCGCCATTGGTCGAGCTGGACCAGCCAGTGATCCACCGCGCCCAGCAGCCGCCCGAGCGGCGGGTCCACGCATGGCAGGTTGCGGCACCGCTCGCGGCGGTCGCGCAGCCGGTCGATCCGGTCCAGCGGCACCGAAGCCGGCAGCGTGATGCCGCTGACCGCCTCGACCAGCGCCTGGACCACCTCGCCCGCTGTGCGCAGCAGTTCGGCCATCTGGCGAGTCCGGCCGCCCGGCCCGCGTCAGTGCTTGGTGTCGGTCGACGGCGCCGACGGCGCCAGGCCCAGCTCGCGCGCCCTGGCGGCCTCGCCGAGCGGCGTATCGGCCAAGATGCCGAGCGCCCGCCGGTAGATGTCGCCGAGCGCCCGCGACTCTTCCCACTCTGACGGCTCGAGCTTCCGCTCCTTGATCATCTGGCGCATCAGCTTGGTGTTGAAGCCGTTCGACTTCGCCTCCGCGAAGACCTCCTTCACGTCGGCGGACAATGCCGCCTTCTCCTCCTCGAGGCGCTCGATGCGTTCGATGAAGCTCATCAGCCGGTCGGCTGCGATCCCGGATGTGTCCTTCATGTCGGGGTCTCCTCTGTCGGGATGGCGAACTGGGTTACGAGGCGGTGCGGCTCCGGCTGCCGGCGCTCGCTTTCGATGATTTCCTCGACGGCCATGCGGGCGCGTGGATCCAGGCACGCCCAGAGCATCTGATCGGTGATCTGGATCCTCGCCGGCTCGGCGCCGTCATTCAGCTGCACCGTCCACAGCGAGCCGCAGATCCGCTCTACCGACGCCGGCGTGTGCTGGGTCAGGATCGCGAAGCGCCGCTTGTGCGGCGCGTTCGGCGCCGGCGGGTCAGCCATTTTCCGGCTCGCTCTCGCCGGCAAGCTGCGCGCTCAGATGGGCGTGCCAGTTGCAGCACACGGCCGCGGTCGAGATCGTGTGATGCAGCGCCTTGTCACGGTCGCCGCGCTCCATCGCCCTGGCCGCCTTCCCCGACAGCCAGGCCACGACGCCGAGCCAGTCAACATGAGTCTTGGCGGCATCGCCCGGCCACCGAATGACCTGGTGCGCCACCTCGTTTCGCACGCCTTTCAGGAAGTCCTCTGTGACCGGGCTGTTGATCAGCGCCAACAGGCGGTTCCGGTCGTCGGTGACCATCGCACGGTCCTGTTCCAGCCGCTTGACCTCGTCGCGGAGCGCCTCGAATTCGGACTGTGTCAAGCGAACGGCGTTCGCCTTGTCGCGAACATCGACCATCAATGGACTCTCACTTTGCGGGTTGTGGCGGAGACATGCCCGGCCGGAATTCGCTTGACCTGGATCCGGGGTTTCTCGCCGTCGAGCGTCGGGCTCAGGAACTTGACGTAGCCGCGCTGTTCCAAGAGCCGCGCCGCCTTGCCGATCGCCTCGAGCGCGAACCCGGTCGCGTTCGACAGCTCGCCCATATCAATCGGTCCGGTGCGGTCCAGCGTCACCAGGACCTTCGTCTCGAGCTCCGAGAGCGGCCGTTCGGCGATAGCCTGCCGCGCAGAGCGTTGCGCCTTGTAGAGGAGCGTTGTGTTTCGCTTGAGCTGGGTCGTCGCCGCCTTCATGGCCCGGGTCAGCGCCTCGCAGACCATCAGGTAGAGCAGCGGGTCGACCGTCGGGCGCGGCGACGGTTGAGGCTCGCGCGGCGGTCTCGTCTCAGGGGCCGCCGAGGCCTCGGCGGCCGTCGGCGCTTCGCCATCCGGGCCGACCAGGCCGAGCGTCGCGATCCGCTCCTCGACGGTCTGGAAGCTCCGCAGCATCGTTGCCGCGATGACCGCCGGATCCAGGCCCTTGCGGCAATACAGGGATCTGAGCCGCGCATCGTCGCGGCGCGACCAAAACGCGGCGGCCGGCACTACGCGGCCCGCCCATGGCTGCTACAGAGCCCGGGCTCGATCCAGTGGCATGGCCCGGTCGGCGTCATGCACGCATTGGTCTCGGTACAGCCGCACACCCGGCACCGATTGCCCTCATTCGGCGCGGTCCGCGCGAACGAGATCCGCAGATCTGTCGGCGCGTATTCCTGCTCTTCGTCCGGCTCGGCCTGCCGCCCGGTGCGATCATCGTTGACACCGAGAACCGTGATCGTCATGACCCTCTCCCATGCCTTGCAGATGGATTGCCGCCCTCGCCTTTTCGCTGCTGCCCGCCGCGGCCGCCGCCCAGACCGACGACACGCCGCCGGCGGCCGAGCCGCCCGTGTTCTCCGGCCCGGCCGAGGTGGTCGACGGCGACACGCTCAAGATCGACGGACAGCGGATCCGGCTGTTCGGGATCGACGCGCCCGAGATGTCGGAATGGCCCTGGGGCCCGCGCGCCCGGTCGGCCCTCGAGGACCTCACGGACGGCCGCACGGTGACGTGCCTGCAGCGCGACACCGACCGCTATGACCGCCCGGTCGCGACATGCGCGACAGCCGAAACGCCTGACCTGGCCGAGACGCTGATCGCCGACGGCCACGCCATCGCCTACCGCCGCTTCACCGCCGGGACGGAACTCCACGCGCCGTATCTTGCCGCCGAGCGCAAAGCTCGCGATGCCGGTGTCGGGCCGGCACCCGTCGCGATCCCGGAGCAAGCTTTGCTGGACTTCGTCGACCGGTTTCAGTCGGGCATCGGCGCGCTGGTTGGCGCATTCGCCGGGCTGGTCGCGATCGTCTTGGGCGTCCTCTTCAACGCCAAGAAAACACGGGAACGGGATGATCGGATCCGCGAAGAGGAAGTCGAATCGCTCGCCGCGGCCCTCGCCGCGGAATGCGATACCGCCGCATTGATCCTGAAAACGATTGCCGACAGGGTTAAAGCTGAGCACATGGCCGCGCACGAACGGCCGTCCATGCCTCAGTTCAACGTGCTCAGTGCGAATCAGGGCCGTCTCGGCAATCTTGGACCCGAACTTGCTCGCGCGGTTACGCGGACTGCGGAGACCATCCGCATCCTTAATGAACTCTCGCACGGCGACTCGCCTAGCGATTGGGCTCGCAGGGCGCGGGTCCAAGCCCAGCTTGCGCGCGGGATGGCGGTTCGGCTTCTGGAGCGTGCACACGTTTCCGCGAATGACGATCACGGTGACCGCCAGCCCGGGAACCATAGCTCCTCATCATAGGACCACAATCGCTGCCACAGGCCGTGGGCGCCGTATGTCTCCAACGTTGGACCGCACCGGCTGCAGATCACTTGGCCATTGCCGATTGCGCGGTCGACCCTGGCGAGTTCCTCCGGGCTCATGCCCCGCTCCCGAACACGCCAGCCTGGTCGCCCCAGGACTCCCAGCCCGGGCGATCGGCGCGGGAGAACAGTTCGCAGCGCCGCGCCTGGGGAAACAGGCGCTCGAGCATGGCGTACTGCTCATCCGGCTTGCGGCTGTGCTGGCGGAGCCCCGCGTCGAGTCCACCCTCGATCGTTTCGAAGGCGTTGCGCTCCGACCGGCTGGCATATTTCGGCCGGCCGACAGTGCCGAGCAGGAACGGCTCCGTCGAACTCCGGACGATGTAGCCGGTCCCGAAGCCGGGCCGGCCGCGCCGCGTCCGCTTCTGCCAGGATCCGCCGGTCTTGTAGGTGAAGCCCCACGCCGTCATGACCTCGAGCGCCTGGCGCAGCATCGGCCAGGTCGCCCAGAGGAAGAGCGCCGCCGGCGGCCGGACCAGAGCGGCGACCGGCAGCGCCATGATCTTCGCCAACTTCATGCACCGGTAATGGCGCTGCGGCGACTTCGATAGGGTCTTGTCTGAGTACGTCTTGAAGGTCCACGGCGGGTCAACCATGACCAGGTCGTAGGACCGCGGCTGTAGCTCCTCGAAGGGCCAGGTGGGCATCATGCCGGCATCCCGTCATGGGTGCGGCTATCGAGCACCCGGCCGGCTGCCTTCTTGCCCTTCAGGTACATCTGCGCCACCCCGAGCGCCGACATCGGCAGGTGACGCGCGGCGGTGCGCCCGAGCTGCCGCGCAATCTCCAAAGCCGGTCCGGGCGCCTGATGCCTGCCGCCGTTCGGGTCGAGGAACTCAGTTTGTCGGTACTCGCTTTCGTGCTCGGCGTCCGGCGACCAGGCACCCCATTGCTTGAAGAAGAACGGCACCCCAGCCATGGCGCATTGGTCGCGCAGCCAGCGGGGCCAGTCGGGGTGCATCGGCCGGGCGCCGGGCCCGGACTCACCGCCGCAGACCACCCAGTCGATCGGCTGATAGGGCGAGCCGTCCGGCGGCGCGTCGAACGCGTTGCCGGCATCGATGTGGCCGAGCTGCGGCTCGACCGAGACCCACCGGACGGCCGCCGGCGTCGCGGCGAGGTGCTCCAAGCGCTCGTCCCAGCGCCGCTGATCCTCGGCCGACCCGCCCATCCAGACGTTGGGGAACGGCCCGCTCCCGGCGAAGCATCGGCTGAAATGGTCGAGCTTGATCTTGGCCTTGTGGGAACCGGCCTGCCGACCGAGCAGCTCGGAGATCTCCATCACGGTCGCCGCGATCGTGCGCTTGCGATCCGGCGTCGTCTTATACGCCCGCATCCGCTCCGCCCGCTTGGTCAGCACCTGGAACCGGTGTTGCGGGCAGAGCGCCATGACGGCGAACATCCGATCGATCCATGCGTCGGGCACGAATTCGCCGAACAGGTCGGTCATCGAGCAGGGAAACACCAGGCTCGGCTTGGGCCAGTGCAGCGGTGCCGTGAGCATCTTCTCGTCGAGGAACAGCTCGACATCCTTGCGATGCCCGGGCTTGAACGGCAGGCCAGTGCCGAGCCGCCGGTTGATCGACTCCGCGTAGCAGTGCTTGCAGCCCGGCGACGGCTTCTCGCAATGCCACCCGACCTTGCCGGTCTTCCGGTTGCGCGCCCGAATCGGCGTCCAGGTCGCGTCGGTCCACTCGATGTCCGAACGCGCGCCCATCTGTCAGAACCTCCGATTGTCGCGGACCGGCCGCCCCTCGGGATCGCGCAGCACGATCCATCGCGACGACGTCGTGAAGCCCCGGTTGACGAGATAGCCGCGCTCTTTCAGACGCCCGGCGACGGCGGCGACGTAGGATCGCGCCAGCCCCAATCGGTCGCCGATCGTTACCATCGTCGGCCGCTCGCCGGCCGCCAAGGCCGCCATGATCGCCTCGAGCACGCGGCGATCGGCGCCGCGCAAGGGCTCCCGGCTTGCGGTCTGCCTGGGCGCGGCAGCCGCTTTCGGCGCGGCCGCGGGCCGGCGGATCGCCGGCGGACGCTTGTCCGCTTTCCGCGGCGGCACGCCGTTCAGCAGATTGGAGTGCACCCCCCAGACGGCAGGGCACTTACCAGGTGCGGGCGGAACCATCGGCTCCGCAACGAAGGCGGCGCCGTCGAAACCGCGCGCCAGCCACCATCGCCGCAGCTCGTCCGCAAGCGACCTGGCGCCCTGCTCCGAATTGAGATCACGGCCGGTCGCCGCCGACACCGGCTCCATCGATCCGATCAGGGTCAGGCCCGTCATCGAACCGCCCCGGCTTCGGCCGGCGCTGATTCGCGTCGCCTGGCCGGCTTCAGATCCGGAAGTTCGTGGAAGTCGTTCGGCGTGACAGCGCCGCCGGTGACCACGTAGATCTTGGTCATCTGCGCCGCCTGGGGCCGGCGGCAGCCGGTGATGTAGCGCCGTGTCGTCTCGTAGCTCTCCCCGATCCGTTCGGCCAGATCCTGGATCGAGAGGCCTTCCTTGATACGCCAGGACTCGAGTTTCATCGGGACAACCAGATATTGCGGATGACGACTCCGCTACCACGACATCTCGCGTCTGGTCAACCATATTGGTGTAATTGTATTCTGTCCGATATGGACATTAGTTCTGGTTTGGCGCTCGACGCCGGCCATCGCCAGTGCAAGGTGATGGACATGGCAACCGCCAAATCCCCACCCAACCGCATACGCGAATGGCGCAGGCATCGCGGGCTGTCCCTCGAGCAGCTCGCAGAGCGCGTGGGGTCGACCAACCAGACGATCGGGCGCTATGAGCGCGGTGAGCGCTCGGTGACCATCGATGTCCTGTTGCAATTGGCCCCGGCGCTTGGCGTCAAACCTGCGGATCTCCTACCCGATCCGGAGAGCATCCTGTCCGATGAGGAGCGTCGACTCATGCGCGCGGCGTCCGAGCTCGGGGCCGAAGACCGCGCGGCGCTGTTGCGCATCGCCCAGGCGCTCGGCCGCGAGGATGATGGCGATAGCGAGGACAAGCCGCGCCTGAAACGGCGACTTTCCTAGGTTTACACGCCGAAACGGCCGCCATCATTTGACATTTAAGGGTAGCCGTGGTGGAATTTGCTCAACTCATCCGCGTATTCAGCGGCAAAAATCGTGATAACAACCACATAGCCGCAGCCGGGTCCGTGCGGCTAAGGGGAATTGCCAGTGCCGCTTGATCGGACTTGCGACGTTGTGCCCATTTCAAACCGCGCCCGGGCCGCCAAGCGGCAGTCGACCGATGCTCTGAGACCAGGCCTTCGCGAGATCCTCTCCGCATACCGGACACTCGGGTCCCCGGAACGGGCCTACCTGCTGAAGCTGGCCGAGCGCATGGCGACCGGCCGCGAGGATCCGCCCGAGGACAGCTAGACCTCCTCGCGATCACCTCTACTACGGGTTGACATCCTCAACCGACACGGTGTAGGCAAGATACACCATATCGGTTGAATTCCGTGCACCGATATGGCTCACGCTGTCACCCGAGAGGTTCCCATGACGATGAAATCCGACGATTACGGCAGCCTCTGTCGCACCCGACCGGTGCGCGGTTGGGGCCGTCCCGCGGGCCGGCTCGTCGCCGGCGTGCTCTGCTCGATCCTGCTCGGGCTCGGCCTGTGGCAAGCCCTCCAACTCGCGGGGGTGATCCAATGACGACGACCCTCCGCTGCAGCAACGAGGCCTATGAGCGCATCCACTCGGAGGCCTACCGCAAGCGCCGCAAGGGCACGACCAAGGTATCGGTCGAGGCGAAGGATCTGCGCACGCTTTTGATGGACCATGCCGCCCTCATCTGCGCCTGCCAGGACCAAGGCCGGCCACTCGTGGGCCCGGGGGTGACGCGATGAACGCCATATCGAAACCACCAGGCCGCCAGCCATGCGTTGAGGTTGACGCCCTCGAGTTCCGGGTCATGGCCTTGATGATCTTCGGAGTCTTGCCGATTTACGACCGCAGGGTCGCGGCTGTCGCGCGGATCTGCGAACAGAAGGGACTTGTCCAGACCCGGCAGGATCTGCCACGGCCCCCGGATCAGGATCACGACCCCCTGTTTTTCGCGCAGCTGACCCGCACCGGGCAGGCCTTCATGCGGCCGGCGAAAGGGGGCGTTCAATGAGCGCTGCGATCGCCCCCAAGTCCCGTCAGGTCGGCCGGCATCGCGCCACCGCCATCGACGCCCACATCGCCGCCCGCATTCGCGCCCGCCGGCTCTCGCGGGGCCTGTCCCCAGGCAGCGCTCGGCACGGCGCTCGGGCTCAGCTTCCAGCAGGTCCAGAAATACGAGAAGGGCGCCAACCGCGTCGGCGCCGGCCGGCTCTTCGAGGTCGCCAAGGCGCTCGAGGTCCCGGTCTCGTTCTTCTACGAGGAACTCGAGGGCAACACGCGCCCAGAGGAACTGGCACCGCAAGAGCGCCAGGTCCTCGAGCTGGTGCGCGCCTTCAACAAGCTGGGCGCGCCGATCCGGCGGATCGTTCTCAAACTGGTCAATGGCTTGAAGAACGCCGACGCCCTGCAGCCCGACACCGACTGACAACCACGAACAACGCCGGCATGCCCGGCGCAAGGGAGGCCCTCCATGACCAATATGAACCCGACACAATCGCCCCTCGGCGCCGCGGTCGCAGAGCGCATGGCCGACAAGAAGCTGTCGCAACGCAAGCTCGCCGCAGCCGCCGGCATGTCGCAATCGACCATCAGCGACCTGATCAGCGGAAACTCCGGCGCTGTCAAGCTCGACAACCTGCAGGCCATCGCCGGCGCGCTCGACACCACGGTCGGCGGCCTGCTCGGCGAGGTCGCCCAGGCCTCGCCCGCCGGCGACGCCGCGGCGGTCCTGGTGCCGTTCAACCGGCTGCGCGCCTCGCCGCTCAATCCGCGCAAGACCTTCGACCACGGTGATTTGATGGAACTCGCCGGCAGCCTGCACGCCCAGGGCATGCTGCAGCCGGTCACCGCCCGGCCGGACCCGGAGAATCCGGGCGGATACGAAGTCGTCATCGGCGGCCGTCGTCTCCGCGCCGCCGAGTTGCTCGTTGACGATGGACACTGGAGCGAGGACCACGGCATCCCGGCCACGATCCGCGACCTCGACGACCTCGCCGCGCTGGCCATGGCGACCGCCGAGAACGTCCAGCGGGAGGACATGCACCCGCTCGAGGAAGCCGAGGCCTTCCTCGAGCTCCGCAAGCGCGGCCAGAGCACCGCCGAAATCGCCGCCACGATCGGCAAGACGCAGCGATGGGTGCAGGAGCGCCTGCGGATCGCCGAGAGCCTCACTTCGGACTGCAAGGAACGCTTCCTGGACGGTATCCTCAGCCTCGCCGAGGCCCGGGAGTTGTCCCGGGGACCGGCCCAGGTTCAACAGGCCGTCCTCGCGAAGGTCAAACAGCAGAAAGAGTACGGCTACCCCTGCGACGCCGGCACGGTCCGCCACATCATGACGGATCCGTTCCCGCCGGTGACGGCCGCGATCTTCGACCGTGCGCTCTATGACGGCGAAATCATCGCCGCCGGCGACGAGGTCGACGAGGCCGATGACGCGGGCGGGGAGACCGAGGGTGAGGCCGACCCCGAATACTTCGCCGACGTCGACCAGTTCCACCGGCTGCAGGAAGCCGCGATCGCGGAGAAGATCGAGACCCTGTCGGCCAAGTGGCCATGGGTCGACCGGATCGATCAGCACTACTGGCATCCGAGCCACTACGACAGCGGCTACACGACGGATCAGAAGAAGGGCGAGGGCGATCCCGGCATGGTCGTCTGGGTCAACCCTGACAGTCTTGCCGTCGAGGTCTACGGCAAGCTCTGGCGCGAGAAGAAGGCAACCGCGCAGCGCAGGGGCGTAGAGACGACCGGGGAGAAGGCGGAAAGGGATCCGATCGAGAAGATCGGCGCCGGCCGGCGTGTCTTGGCCCGCAACGTCAAGACCCGGGCGATCCAGAGTGAGTTGTCCGGCAACTTCACCGTCGCCCTGCAGGTCGCCTGCACTGCGTTGATGGGCGCAAATGCCGCCTGCCGGATCCATACCACACACCCCGCGAGCGCCGACCAGGGCGTGATCGCCCCGGAGCTCGCCGCGGTCTTCGAGACCATGGCCAAGGAACTGAACGGTGATCGAAAGAAAAAGATCCTCCGCTATTCGGACGGCGGCGCGAAGATCGCGACCGTCGACGGGTCCTGGGCCGACAATGACCATCAGATCTTCGAGGCGGTCCGCGCGCTCTCGGATGCTGACCTTCAGGTCCTGTTCGCGGCGCTCGTAGCCGGATCGACCGGATCCTTTGCCCACTGCGGCGGATCCACGACGGGGCTCGGCGACCGGCCGGTCGCCGTCGAGATCGCGAGCGCGCTCGGCACGGCGACCGAGGTCCATTGGCGGATCGACGAGGCTTATCTCGCCACCCTCACCAAGGCCGACCTCGTCGCCCTCGGCTGGCGGATCGGCATGACGGGCCGCAATGGCATGCCGCAAGCGAAGCCGATCAACAAGCTCGAGAAGATGCGCACGACGGATCTGCGCGCCGAGGTCCTCGCCTATGTCGAGGCGAACGACGTTCGCCACGTCCCGCCGGAAATGCAGATCCTCGGCACCCTGGCGGCCGAAGCCGGGATCCGTCGCGAAGCCAAGGAGGCACCCGGCAAATGATCGACAGGACCGAACTCGAGCGCGCCAGGGCGGTCATCTTCGCCGACCCGGACGAGCGCCTCATCCTGGACAACCACGAGGCCCGCTACGCCATAGAGGTCCTCGAGCTGGTCGACCGCATGGTCGACGCCAACCTCGTCACGCGAGAAGGCGATCCGGACACGAAGCCGTACATGGCGGCGGAGACTGCCTTCGACGCGGCCCTCAACGAACTGCTGACCACCGTCAATGGCGCGAGGGAGCGCCTCGCGAACGCGGCCAGCCAACCCGAACAGACGGAGGCACCCAGGACATGACCGATGCCCTCGAGATCTGGGTCGTCTCCGACGGCCCGCGCGACTTCCCGCATCACGTCGTTGCCCGCCGCTGGCTCGTGTTCGGCAACCGGCCCATGCGCACCGATGACAGGATCCTCGGCGGCGACGTCGACACTGTCGAGCGTAAACTCCCGGCCGGTCTGACCTATACCGCACCCGGGGTCGAGGACGATCCGCGCGTCGTAGGGGTGTATGTCTGATGCCGGACGGTCATACCCTTGCCCGGCCGGCGCCGGCTCTATGCTCGGCGAGGCGCGAGATCCTCGTCTATCTTGCCGCCCTCGACCGTGCCGGCCGGCCGGCGCCGTCGCTCAGACTCGTGGCGCAGGAGACCTGCGTCACGATCGCCTCTATCGAGGCCCGCAAGGCCTGCTCGTCCCTGCGTGCGGCGCAACTGGTCGATTGGGCTGACTTCAAACCCGGCACCCGCCGCGACAACGAAGTCATCCTTACGGACGCGGGTCGGAGTCTCGCCCTTGCCCTGCTGCAGGCCGCCGGTGCCGACGCCCCGCGTTTTCCGGTGGTCAAGCGGCGGACCTGCATGGGCTGCCTCGCCGACTTCCTGTCCGACGGGCCGCATAATCGCCTGTGCCCGAGCTGCAACGAGGCGGCGTAGGGGCCCGCGGTGACCGCCTGCAAGCTCAAGCCCGGAGAGCTGCCGGACTGGCCGGCGCGCATGGGGGCCATTCTCGCCGCCGCGTATGTGGATCTATCCGAGAGCCAGTTTCGGGCCGAGGTCGGCCGCGGCATCTGGCCGGAGGCGCGCTATCCGGGCGGCGCCGGCGGCCGCCGCGGCGGGACCCGCCCTTATTGGTATCGCGTCGAGCTGGACGCCGCCCTTGCCGAGCAACGGGACGTCGTGCAGCCTATGACAGAGCAGGACATCGACCGGGAATTCGCCAAAAGTGCCACGGGTTGAGATCGATCTCCCCGCCAACACGCGCCGCAAGCGGCTGAGTTCCGGCGCCTGGGCCTATTATTGGGAAGTCCCGTCCAAGGATCGGGCCAACGGGTGTACCTTCGCCAACGAGCCGCTCGGCCAGGACCTCGCCGCAGCCGTCGAGCGCGCCGCCGCACTCAACGGCATCCTGCAAGCCTGGCGCGACGGTGACGACCCGATCATCCCGGGATCGGTTGCCTGGCTCTTCCGCTGGTATCAGAAACACCGCAAGTTTCTGCGGCTCAAGCCGGCGACGCAGACGCAATACGCGCGTCACCTGACCGAGTTGCAGGACGTTCGGCTCGCCACACGCCGCTTCGGCGATCTGCCCGTCGCGATGATCCGGCCCCGCCACGCCGATCAGATCTATGAGCGCATGCTGTATGCCGGCGACGGCGATCCCAGGATCCGGACGGCCAATCGGACGATGACGATCGCCGCCCGGGTGTGGAAACTGGCGCGCCGCGCCGGGCATGCACCGGCCGAGAATCCGTTCGCCGAAATGGACCTTGAGCCGACAACCGGCCGGGGCGCCCGCCCGGCCAGCTTGGCCGAGCTGCAGGCCTTCATCGACCACGCCGACGCAGCCAGCCACCCCTCGATCGGCACCGCCGCGCTGATCGCCTTCGAATGGCTGCAGCGGGAAATCGACATTATCGGCCGGCTCGCCTGGACGGATTACCGGGCCGGCGACCGCGTGCGAATCCAGCACGGCAAGACCGCCGAACTTGGCTGGTACAGCCTAGCCGACGACGAGGGCCCGCTCTTCCCGGAGCTTGAGGCCCGGCTCGCAGATACGCCGCGCGTCGGAACCCTGATCGTCATGCCGGACAGGCCGGACCGCAGGCGAACGACATTCGTCCCATACACAGAACACCGTTTTCGACACCTGGTCCGCGAGATCGCCGATGCCGCAGGGCTACCGAAGGATCTCAGCTTTGCAAGCTTCCGCAAGGGCGGCTTCACCGAGGGCGGCGACGCCGGCGCGACCGACCAAGAACTCATGGCCAGCGGCCGCCACAAGACCCGAGCGACGCTGACTGTCTACACAAGCCGGACTTCTGCGCAGGCAGCCCGCGCGGCAAGAAAACGTAGAGCCTGGCGATCAAGAGAACTGTGAGTCAGGTTCCGAGTTGTCCTTGGTCGGTATGTTCCCAATGATCCACTGATAGAATTGCTCGGATGTTGGGGGTGCCGGAAGGCGACCCAATTGCATTTCCAGATCCTCACGACATATCAACGCAATACGAAACCCCGCTGCCATACCCCAGTGAGCCGACGTGTCTGCTCGTACAGAGTTCGTGATCATCACAGGCACAACTCGAATTCGCACCCAAGACGCTGCCTCCAAGTTCTTTCTGATACGCTTCGTCCGTTCATTCAGCTTGTGGAGCTTTCCGCTTCTGTTGATATCGCCAGTTGTGCACTCGACGACAAAGACATGCCACTCCGTGGATACGGCCAGAATATCGGGCGCATCTGAAAGGCCAATGGACCCGCCATATTTGAATGTTGTGAATCCCAGCAATTCGAGTAGCAGTGCCACCTGGTCTTCAAACGCATCCGGCTGAACCTTAGAAAAAAACCGGGTCGTAAATACCGAGTCCTCGTCGAGGGCGTTGTGGATTCGAAGTCGGGTGTTTAACGGATTGCGTTCGTCTTCGACAATCCATTGGCCGCAGAACACCCCTCGATAGCTCAAATATAGCGCCGCGAGAGCCGTTCTAGACTGGTCAACGTCGCACGAGCCAACCGCTGACTGATCGCCGTCATTCCATTTTAGCTCATCGCCACGAATCGAATGCCTGCTGACAGTCTTGTCGACTCCAATTGACCTAACGCCGACAAGTAGATCGGATTTCGACACCTCTGGCGAGCACTCGAGGAAAATGTGCAGAACACCACGCCTCAGCTTCGTTCTGAACTGAATGGCCGCTGGCGGCGAGAAAATCATCCCTAGCTGTGAGTTGTTGAAGATTCCATATTCGTCGACCGGCACCGACAACTCTTCCAGAACATCACCTAATCCGTGATAGGGCTTGGTTTGGCTCAATAGCTCAAGTTCAATTGTCGTCTTCGTTGGAAGTGAGGCCGAACTCCCATGAATATGAGCCTCGAGAGCAGGTAGACGTGATCCCCTGAAGCCCTCACCCCTCTTCGGAACAAAGTAAATATTCGGAGGTTTCGTATTTCCTGAATGCTCGAGGGCCAGCCAGCTGTCTTGTATTTTGATTCTCGTTGGATCAGCTAAGAACACGTCCAGTTCATCCGCGATTTTCTCTTTCGACAGTATTTCGAGACGTTGCCCTGCCCAAATGTGTTGCGTCTTAATCTCGATTGTCTCACCCAAGGTCTCGGGCGGAAAATACCCAACTAGTCCAAAACGCAGAATCCATCCAGAATCGCTGTTGAGAGCGACCCAGGTCATCCCTCTGCATCGGTCCCCCACATTCCAGAGGTCGGCAAGATTCCTGAACTCGGTGATTGCGGTAACGGGGGCCATGACGAACAGTCACTCGATTGAAGATTTTCACTGAGACCACCCATCGGCGGCGACTCAGGTTCGGAACGCGGGTCAGAATACGGTTCGGAACGGAACTACTCTATTCTTGGAAGAACGCCTATAATGCTCTGATACGACTGAGAAAATTATGGTGCCCAGGGACAGAATCGAACTGCCGACACGGGGATTTTCAATCCCCTGCTCTACCAACTGAGCTACCTGGGCACCGACCGGTCGGGCCGGCGATGCGCTTGGGCCCGTGCGGAGAGCGCCTGCTTATAGGCGAAGCGGTGGAGACTGTCCAGACACGAAGGGTGCCTAGTCTCCGCCCTCGCCGGGGCCGGATTCAGGACCGCTCCGGCTATCGCTGTCTTCTTCGTCGGGCACGCTGACCGGGATGCGATAGGCGCCGCCCAGCCAGCGCGACAGATCGACATCGGCGCAGCGCCGCGAACAGAAGGGACGCGTATCGGCATGCGCCGGTTTTCCGCAGATCGGACAGCGGCGACCCGCGGCGGCAGTTGCCGGTTTACTCTCCATGCCGTTTGTCTTGTCCTTCATGGCGTCAGACCCTTGCCGTGCCTCGGGTGCAGCCCGTTGACCACCGACCGCGCATCACCTCGGAGAGCCCCGCACCTCGGCGTTCGCGGGCCAACTCGACCAGTCCAAGACCTGACATCGACCGGGACATGCGAAATTGCGCCGGATCACCATCGATCGCATCGCGAAAGGCGTCGACCACGGCATTACGGGATTCCCGCCGCTTCATGGATACAAAGTCGACCACGACGATGCCGCCGATATTGCGCAGACGCAACTGGCGGGCGATTTCCCGCGCCGCCTCCCGATTGACTAGAAAATGATCCGTCGCACCACCGGCATTCACGTCGATGACGGTGAGCGCACTGGTCGGCTCGATCAGGATTGACGCTCCCTTCGACAACGACACCTCGGAGGATAATAGCGCCGGAACCTCTTCCGCCAGATCCAACGGATCGCCGCGCACCAATTCGGCCAAAGCCGGGACAGTGACCTTGAGCCAGGCCTTCAATGCGGTGCGACGTCCGACCTCGGCCACCCGAATTTCGACGATATCCGCCGTGTCGAGTATCAATCGCCCCGCAGCATCCGGCGCTCGATGCAGCAGCCTTGGCTCCTCACTTTGGTGACTCGCCTCAAAAACCTGCCGCCAAAGATCGGCAAGCCGCGCAGTCTCCTCGGCAATGTCCCGGTCCGCCACTTGTGCCGCCGCCTGGCGAATGATCCAACCGCCAGGCGGTTCCGGCTGCCAACGGGTCGCCATCTCCGAATCAAGCTTCCGCGATACCTTGATCCCGGCCCCGAACGGCCGGTAGACAAGCAACTTGCCCGGCAGCGCGATGTCGCGTGTCACTTCATCCGATTTTCCGTCACGCCCGATTCGCGCGATCTGCACGATGAGTCCTTCAGACGAGCCCTCACCCAGGTCTGGAAGATATGCAGGTGTCTTCAACCCAATGTCGACAAAGGCGCTCCCCGTATCCCGGACCCGGCGATCGATCCGACCGAAATAGACGTCGCCGGGCCTCGGCCGCTCGTCCACTGGCTCAGCCAGAAGATCGGTCAGAACACTTCCGTCGACGATCCCGACTAGCAATAGGCCGTCGACGTCGATGATATGTACCCCGCGACTCATTCGGCGGTCGCCCCCAGGCCCTGCAGCATGGTCATGGTCTCGTACAGCGGCAGTCCAACGACATTGCTGTAAGAGCCGCTGAGCTGCCTGACAAATACGGCGGCGCGACCCTGAATTGCATAGGCGCCTGCCTTGCCACGCCATTCTCCATGCGCGAGATAGCGGTCGATCTCCTCCTCCGACAACCGCTTGAACGTCACTGCCGTCTGGATGATGCGCGATATCGAGCGCCCGTTCGGCGCGACCAAGCACACGCCGCCGAAAACCCGGTGCCGGCGTCCGGACAACAATGTCAGGAAATTCCTGGCTTCGGTCGCGCTTTCGGCCTTGCCAAGGATTCTCCGACCGCACGCCACCACGGTGTCGGCCCCGAGAACATGGGCATCCGGATGATCGGCTGCGACCGAGGCGGCCTTTGCTGCGGCCAATCGACCCGCATGGTTGCGCGGGAGCTCTCCCTTGAGGGCTGTCTCATCGAAATCCGCAGGCACAACAAGATCGGGTTCGACGCCAATCTGGCGCAGCAATTCGAGGCGGCGTGGCGACGCGGAGGCAAGAATCAGCATGGCCACGGACAGCACCGGACTGCATGGATTGTCTGGCCGTCGTGAGATTTGATACGCGGATCCATAGGCACGGGCGTGTGCAAAGCGTCGCTAACGTTGCAAGTGTTCGATTGGTGATAGACGGGTTTCCGCCGGTCAAGGGTTTTCGGCGGCAATGACGCCTCAGATTGCCGGGCCCTGTTCCGGCGGGAACCGTTCCTGGATCTTGTTTATGAGAGAGTCCCGCACCTGACGGAAGGCCGCCAGACGTGTCTCGCGATTACCCTCAATCAACGTCGGATCGAAAGTGTTCCAGAACTCGACGTCGAAAGCGGTGGTCCGGGTCATCTCGATCGCCCGGTGATGCGCCTCCGGTGACAAGGTCACCACCAGATCGAAGGAGTCATCTTCCAAATCGTCGAAGGATTTGGGGCGATGCCGTGACAGGTCGATACCAAGTTCTTCCATCACAGAAACTGCGAACGGATCCAGCTCTCCGATGCGCACGCCAACGCTGTCGACGAAGATCCTATGGCCTTGGAAATGTTTCAGCATCGCCTCGGCCATGGGCGAACGGATGGCGTTCTGAGTACAAGCGAAGAGAACGCTGGTCGGGCGCTGCGACATACGGGCCTAACCGCGAATGTGCAGAACGCAAAGCAGCGTGAACAGACGCCGCGCAGTGTTATGGTCGAGCCCGATCTTGCCGGAAAGGCGTTCGCGCAGCAGGTCCGACCCGTCATTGTGCAGCCCGCGTCGGCCCATATCGATGGCTTCGATCCGCGATGGTGGCGCGTGCTTAATGGCCTCGTAATAGCTTTCGCAGATCAGGAAGTACTCCTTCACGATCTTGCGGAACGGAAGGATGGGAAGAGGAAGTCTGGCGATTGGCTCGCCGTCCGTGCTGCGGATATCGAAGACCAGCCGGTTTTCCTCGATGGAGAGAACGACTTTGTACGGGCCCGGTGCACAGCCATCCGGCTCGAAATGATTGTCCTCCAGCAGGTCGTATATGGCGACCGCACGTTCGTGTTCGACCTGCGCGTTTCGCCGGCCTACAGTTCGTTCATCGAGGGAAATATCGGCAATCCGATACTGCGTGGGATCTGGCTTCCTGTCGCTCATGTCACCCAGCTCACGACAGCAGCCCTACATGTCGTCCGCGCCAGAATTGCTGCACAGGCCATAGCCAATGACCGTGGCCGGCCTATGAGTCGATTCGACATGTGATCGAGCGGGCGTGGGCGTCCAACCCTTCTTCCAGGGCAAGCGCCGTTGCAGCTGGTCCGATGATCCTCAGGCTCTCCGCGCTGCAATGCACCAGAGTTGTTCGTTTAACGAAGTCCAGCACGTTCAGGCCCGATGAAAATCGCGCTCGTCTTGCCGTCGGAAGGACATGGTTCGGTCCGGCAACATAGTCGCCGACGGCCTCCGGAGTATGCCGGCCGAGGAAGATCGCACCGGCATGCCTGATCTCGGCCGCCAGCGGCTCAGGATCGGCAACCGCGAGTTCGACATGTTCCGGCGCCAACCGATCCACCAGCGACCGCGCATCGGCCAGACTGTCCACGACGATAATGGCGCCATAGTCGCGCCAGCTCGCACCGGCGATCTCGGCGCGCGGCAGAGCCGCCAGTTCCTGCTCGACGGCCTCGGCAACGACCGCTGCGAATTCCGGGTCATCTGTGATCAAGATGGACTGGGCGCTTTGATCGTGTTCCGCCTGGGACAGCAGATCCATGGCGATCCAATCCGGCCGATTGTCGCCATCGGCCACGACGACGATCTCCGAGGGCCCGGCTATCATGTCAATGCCGACAGTCCCGAAAACCTGGCGCTTGGCCTCCGCCACATAGGCATTGCCGGGACCGACGATCTTGTCGACCGGTGCCACGGTTTCTGTTCCATAGGCCAATGCTCCGATCGCCTGGGCACCGCCGATCCGATAGATCTCGTCAATGCCGACAAGGCGTGCCGCGGCAAGGACCAACGGATTGATGGTCCCGTCCGGCGTCGGGACCGTCATGGCAAGACGGCCCACTCCTGCCGTCTTGGCCGGCACGGCATTCATCAACAGCGAACTGGGATAGGCGGCAAGTCCGCCCGGCACATACAGACCGACGGCATCGATCGGAGTCCACCGGGCCCCGAGTTCAACGCCCTGGGCATCGGTATATCGCGTCGGCGTCAGATCCTGCCGACCATGGAAATCGGCGATCCGCTCGGCGGCGGTTTCCAAGGCCCGCATGGTATCGGGGGCGATCGATGCAGCCGCCGCTGCAATCTCCTTGGGTTCTATCCTCAGCATTTCGGCGCTTAACGCCATTCGGTCAAACCGGTCTGTATATCTGAGAACCGCTGCGTCGCCTTCCTCGCGCACCGCCTGCAAGATCTCCGACACCGTGGCACCAACGTCAGACTGCGTTTCACGTTTCAGCGTCAGAAATGCCGCGAAATCGGCCTCGAAGTCTGGAGAACTCGATTCAAGTCTAAGCGGCATCGACCGCATCCCTGAACCGGTCGATCCAGCCGCCCATCTCCTTCGGCCTGGTCTTCAACGCTGCGCGGTTGACGACGAGGTGCGACGTCACCTCGGCGATACGTTCGACCTCCCGCAAGCCATTCGCGCGCAGGGTGGCGCCGGTGGACACAAGATCAACGATCCGACGACACAAGCCGAGCGATGGCGCCAGTTCCATGGCGCCATTCAACTTGACGCACTCGGCCTGCACGCCACGGGCTGCAAAGTGTCGCCGCGTAATCCCGGGATATTTTGTGGCCACTCGGATATGGCTCCAGCGGGTTGGGTCGTCGGTCTTGAGCAATTCCGCAGGCTCGGCCACGACCAGCCGGCATTTTCCAACGCCCAGATCGACCGGCGCATAGACCTCGGGATAGTCGAATTCCATCAGTACGTCGTTGCCAGCCACACCCAAATGGGCCGCTCCGAACGCAACCATGGTCACGACATCGAAGGACCGGACCCGGATAATCTCCAAGTTTGGGTCACCGGTGCGAAAACGAAGCCGCCGGTCGCCGGAATCATCAAATGCCGCCTCCGGCTCAATGCCGGCATGCGCCAACACCAGCCTGAGCTCGGAAAGAATCCGCCCCTTTGGAACTGCCAGGATCAGCGGTTCATTGGCCATCGTCCGGTCGGGGGTGGGGCTAGACGGCAACGCGGCTCTCCTCGGCGGCGGCAACGGGACGCCCAACGACGCGCCCCATGTTGCAGCGCGGCAACCTTACGAGGTCTCCGCCTCGTCTTCAATTGTATGGGCTGGCCTGCGTGTCGTGGGCCAAGGCTCACCGATATCGTCGATCAGGCAGACCGGTCGCTTCATCTCGAGCCTCAGCGTTGCTCCGCCGGAGAAGTTGAGCTCCGTCTCGCCATTCGCCCACTGGATTGCCAGCAACTCCAGCATCTGCCCACGATCCTGAAAGTCGACCCCGCGGCTGCGAACAGCCGTGACACCTTCAAAGCGGACACCACAATTGCAGCGCAGATAGACAGTCCCGACCTCCTGGGTATCGCCATCCGTCGAGGCCATATCGGCATCGACACTACCGATTTCCCACATAAAGCGATTGGCAACCATGACGAAGCGCTTTTGCGGCGCAAGATATGCCATGTCGCCGATCGGCACGATCGCGTCCTGCAACTGCGCCGATACGATCGCCAGATCTTCGGCGTCATCAGCTCGAAGTCTCAGCCGCCGCGGCTCGCTCTGTGGACGATCGTTTTTCATGGGTGCAGCGAAGTTAGCCGGATACGCGCTCGATGTCGGCGCCACAGGCGGCCAACTTGGCTTCAAGCCGTTCGTAGCCTCGATCGAGGTGGTAGACACGATTGAGAACCGTTTCACCCTCGGCCGCCAATCCGGCAAGTACAAGCGACACGCTGGCGCGCAGATCGGTTGCCATAACCTGCGCGCCGGTCAGGCATTTCACGCCGCGAATCAGGGCCGACGCACCGTGAACCGTGATGTCGGCACCCATGCGCGTGAGTTCGGGCACGTGCATGAAACGATTCTCGAAGATCGTCTCGGTCACCATGGCGGCGCCTTCGGCTATGCACATCAAGGCCATCATTTGTGCCTGCAGATCGGTCGGGAAGCCCGGATAGGGTTCCGTCATGGCGTCTACGCCCTTGAGGACCGAGTTTCGTCGCGACACTCGGACGCCATCGCTCGTCGCGGCGAATTCCACACCGGCATCGGCGAGGACTGTCACCATCGATTCCAGCGTATCGATATCGGCACCAATCAGTTCAAGCTCGCCTCCGGTGATCGCGGCCGCCATCGCATAGGTCCCGGTCTCGATTCTGTCGGCGATGACCCGATGCGAGGCCTCATGAAGCTGGCCGACTCCTGTGATCGTCAGCGTATCGCCACCGATGCCTTCGATTTGGGCGCCCATGGCGACAAGGCAATTTGCCAAATCCATCACTTCCGGCTCACGCGCCGCGTTGACGAGGACCGTTTCGCCCTTGGCAAGGCTCGCGGCCATTAGAAGGTTCTCCGTCGCTCCAACCGAGACCTTTGGAAACACGACTCTCCCACCTATCAGGCCTTTCGGCGCCCGGGCATGGATATAACCTTCCTTGAGGTCGATCTCTGCCCCGAGCTGCTCCAGCCCGTGCAGGTGCAGATCGACGGGCCGGGTGCCGATCGCGCACCCGCCAGGCAGCGACACCTTGGCCTCGCCACATCGGGCCAGCAACGGACCCAAGACCAAGACGCTCGCGCGCATCTTCCGCACAAGGTCATAGGGCGCCGTCGTGCTTGTGATCTCACGGGCCGTCAATTCCGCCGTACGGCCGCCGAAGCCATCTTGACCGTTCTTGGTGACCTTGATCTCGACGCCGTGTTGCTCAAGCAGATTTCCCATCGTGCTGATGTCGGCAAGCCGAGGGAGATTTGATAGCGTCAGTGTCTCGTCGGTCAGCAGGCTTGCCGCCAGCAGAGGCAGCGCTGCGTTCTTGGCGCCGCTGACTGGCAGTTTTCCGCTCAGCACATGGCCGCCGCGAATGCATATCTTGTCCATTTGTCCTCGAGTTTCAGTCGACCGAAGCGGCTACAATTTGGGAAGCGTGACGCCGGTCTGCTTCATGTATTTCCCGGCGCGATCTGCATAGGAAATCTGGCAAGGCTGATCGCCCTTCAGGAACAGGAATTGGCAAGCCCCCTCATTGGCGTAGATCTTGGCCGGAAGTGGCGTCGTATTGGAGAACTCCAATGTGACATGACCTTCCCAGCCCGGTTCCAGTGGCGTGACATTGACGATGATACCGCACCGGGCATAGGTCGATTTGCCAACGCACACCACCAGCACATCGTTCGGCACTCGGAAGTACTCCACAGTGCTCGCCAGCACAAAGCTGTTGGGCGGAATAACGCAGACTTCGGTCTTGCGCTTCACAAAGCTGGTGTCGGAGAAGGCTTTCGGGTCGACAACGTCATTGTCGACATTCGTGAAGATCAGGAACTCGTCCGACACCCGCGCGTCATATCCGTAAGACGACAGGCCGTAAGAAATGACGCCTTCGCGCGTCTGCTTCTCGACGAACGGATCGACCATGCCAGTCCGCGTCGCGGTCTCGCGGATCCAGATATCGGACATGATCGCCATTCGCGATACCTTCCTTTCAGGGGTTGCAGATGCCGGCTACGAGGTGAGGGGTTCTAACCGAGCCGATGACGCATCTCAAGCGCCCTCAATTCCACAGTCTTAAGGTAGTCGGGCAACTGGCCGGCGGCCGGCACCCGTGATCATCGGTCCTTGTCCTCCGGCCGGACCTCCGCCTGTCTTTCCGTATTGCGCGCCTTCTGCTGCTGCTTGCGCCGAAGGAGATTCGCCCGCAATGCTGCGGCCTCTCGCTCCTGCCGCCCCGACTTCCCGCTTTTGGCGGTCGTCGCGGAGGCCCCTTTCTTGTCTGACTTCATGGCGATTTGATGCCCGATATCATGATCGGCCGCAATACTCCGTAATGACCATGCCACCAGCAAAACCCCTTGCCCGTGCAAGCCGCCTGTGGCAGTTTCGCGCCGCCTTGCTGGCGCCCTCCGATGCTAGATGTCTTCGGGCCGCCAACATGGCGGCCGCTCGTCCAAGGTGGACATGCATTCGTGTCGATCGCCGCAGTAGCTCAGGGGTAGAGCGCACCCTTGGTAAGGGTGAGGCCGAGAGTTCAATTCTCTCCTGCGGCACCATCGCTAGGTGAGGCCCGGATTCCAGACATCGCGAACTAGGCGAATGTCAGCAAGTCTTATTCCGGTTCGACCAGCTTCGGAACACGGCGGCGGCAGTCAAAAAAAGATTCGTCAGCCGCTATGTTCCCGCTTGCAATCCAGCCCGACACAGCGCTATGAATCGCAGCTTAAGAGAGCATTACACAAAGCTCTTTAGCGATAAGGTTGTGGATAGTTCTGTGGAGGACTTGTGGACACCAAGCGAACAACCGAACCGGACCGGCTTGTGAGCGCCTATCTACAAAGGCCGGTCAGGACCTACGAAGAGGTTATGAAGGCTCGGGAATCCGTGCGGTCGACCGAGACATCGTACCTCCGCCTAGCCCCCGAACCGCCTGTGGATATCGACTGAGCGCGTATCGCAGGTCCAATACATCGTTTGCGCGAACGATTTGTCGCAAGAGGTGAGCGACGAAGTGCGATCTTGTGCCAGCGCACCCGCCAGCGGATGCAACGGCCCTGGCATTGCTTCCAGGGCCGTCGCTGCCTTCGATTGAACGGCTCAGCTGCCTGGCAGCGGAGCCCCGCCGGCATCGATCTCGAAATCCGGCAACCCATCGCTGTCGCAATCGGACGCCGTGTGGTTCCCCACCGTCGTCGCCGAGTTGATCGACGCCACGGTCGCCCGCCGCGCCTCCATGGCCAGCGGATCCATGCCGCGCTCGCAGGCCTCGTCGATCCCGCGGGCGATCACGTCGGCCGCCGGCTGCAGGTATGAGCAAGCGGACATCAAAAAAGCCGCCATCAAGGCGGCCGGGATGGTCAAGTTTCTCAAGGTTTCACTCCTTCTTGAAGATCGGGCTGCTGGTGATCGCCCGAAGGATCATGTTGCCGACCGTCCAAACGCCGACGACGGCGGCATCCGCGCCATTCACGGCCGATTGCACCTGGTCGGCGGTGGGCACTTCGGCATCCGGCGAAACAATGGTCGCTACGGCGATGATCGCCATGACGGCGTTGAATGCGATGGTTCGGTAGCCCTTCATCGGTGCTCCTTTCGTCAGGTTTTCAGCCAGTCGAACATCCGGACGATCAGCCCGCCGATAGCCGCCGATACGCCCATCAATGCGTAGAAGGCCTTCTTTCCGCCCCGCTGCTCGTGCATCCAGTCGCGCACCTCGTCGACCTTGGATTCGATCTTGTCCAAACGCTCATTGAGGCGATCGGATTCGGTTTTCGTCACGACGGTTCTCCCGGATCCGCCAGCGGCTCGATCGGCTCCCACGCCTCGCCGCTCATCACCAGGCAGGTCAGGCCGCTGGCCTGCGTCACAAGCAGCGACCAGCTTCCCGTATTCGGGTTCCGCAGGATCTGGACAAAGCCGCCGCGGGATTCGAGCGCGACCGCTGTAACGTCCTCGCCCCACTCTTTCTCCAGATGCGCGATCATGCCGGCGCCGTCACCGCAGGCCCCGACCTGGGCCTGGGCCGGCTGCGCCGTCGCGGACAGCGCCGCCATGGCGGCGATCATCGTGCGCCAGCTCATACCACCAGCCCCCACGCCTGGAAGCGCCCGGTGAAATTGCCCTGCACAGGGAAAAACCGCAGCGCGTTGACCTTGCCGACCGCGTCGCGCCAACCATAGGTCTGGTCTATTTGTTCGCCACTCGCACCATTCGACCTGTGTCCGCCATTGGCGGTCATCTCTGTGCGCTGACCGCTATCGTAAGGCTGATAGACCGTCAGCAGATGGCACGCATAAGCCGAGGTCGCCAAGCCCCAGGTGGCGCTATTCGGCACCAGCCGAAACGCATTGACCCGGCCGCTCTCTTTGTAGAAACCCGCGCCGAGTTGCACCATCAAATGCTCGTAATCCAGCGCACCGCTGTCGAAGGTCGTACCGTTGTCCGAACTGGTGCGGACCGACAGCCCGCTGCCACCGACGCTGCCCGTCACGTTATCGAGCAAGACGAAGACCTGTTCGAAGACCTGTTCGCCCCAAGCGAAATCGACTTCCGTGACCGCAGTCACATCCTGTTCTCCGATCCACATCAGCGGCGGCGGCACCGCGCCGGCCGCGAACAGCGGCAGAGGTAGCCCGTGCATCACACGCCCTCCTGCAGCAGCCCGACCGCGCGAGCATGGCCGCTTGTCCACAGCGCGCTCGCCGCCGAGCGGAACCGAATCGCATCCAATGGCCCAAGCGAAGCGTCCCGATAGCCGAACGTGCCATCAGACCGCTGGCCGCCCGAATTGGTGACATGCCCGCCCCAGGCAATCGCCGTATGCCAGCCCGTCTTGGCCGGTGACGGAATGATGATCGAATAACTCCCGGTCTCGTTGGCCGCGCTGCCGATCCCGACGTCGGTCGACAAGCCGATCAACCCCGTTGCGCCGCCCAGCGTGGCGGTGACGGTCGACCACGAGCTATTGCGATGCCGATAGTCCGTCGCGCCCACGTCGAAGCTCGCGCCGCCGTCGAAGCTCATTTCCATTTGCAGCCGGTTGCCGTCACCGTCCGATTGGCAGCGGGTCAGCTCGATAAAGATCGCCTCGTATGTCGCGGTCCAGCCGAAATCGTAATTCACGACCCCGGTCGGAATGTCCTCGTCAACGATCAAGTCGAGCAGGACCGGCGGCCCGCTGATCTGCCGCGCGATGTCATAGCCTGGGTAGATCATCGCTGCCCCACGATGCCGCGCGCCCGAACTCGGCCAGTGGAAATGTTGCCGGTGTCCATCCTGATTTGCAGCCCATCGACGCGCGCCGCCTCAGTGCGCTGACCAGCAAACCGCGTTATCGATGATCCCGGCCCGCTGGTGCTGGTATAGCCGCCATACCCATAGACCTGCGTGAACTCCGCCTTGAACGGACGCAGTACGGTCACAGCCAGGGTAAGACCGCCGAACGCGTAATTCTGCATCTGGTTCGCACCGGGATGCACGAATACCGACCCGGCGCCCGATTGCTGGGCGAACCGCTGCAAATTGCTGGCCGACACCCCCATGGCTTCCGTATTGTAGAGGGCCGACCCGCCGTCCCAGGTCGCCCCGCCATTGCTGGTCGTGCGGAGATAGGCAATCACGTTGTCGGTCACGGGGACGATCTTGTAATAGTCGATCAGCACCGCCTCATAGTCGCCGGCCCAAGTGACCTCATAGGTCGCGACGTTGCTTAACTCGTCATCGGCGATCGGCTCGATCCACTGCGGCGGCCCGGAGACCGGAGCCGACAGCGGCAGCGGGGCAGCCCACGGCAGCATCAGGCGTCGACCCGGTTCACGTCGCCGTGGATCACCGCCACATTGGTGACCTCGGCAAAGGCCTTGACCACCTTGGCAGCGCCCAGCGGCAGGCCGGGGATGATCAGAACCAGCCCGGCCCTGGGCTGGATCGTCACCGTGATCTCGTCATCGACCGCGGTCGCGTCGCCCCAGACCAGCGTCACCGTGCGCTTCACCGTGTCGTTGTTGGTCGCCAGGATCCGGATGGTGTCTTCCTTGCCGGTCGGCACCGTATGCACCGTGTTGGCGCCGCCCAGCGTCGTTGCCGAGAGCTTGATGCCGGTGCCGTCGCCGGCGCCGCCGGTGAGGAATTCCTTGGTCAATGCCATATCGCCTGCCTCCTATCCGTAGACCTGGCCGGTCAGCCAGATCTGTTCTTCGTCGATCCCGATGACCGCCGCCGCCGCCGCCGCGTCGGCCGCCGTGAACAGGGCATCGCCGGTCACGGTCGACCCCAGCTGAGTTCGGGCGCTGCCTGCATCGGCCGCGGAGAGCAGCGCGTCCATGAATGCCGAGACCGGGTTCAGGTTGCCCGACGTGCCGACCGCGACAACCGGATTGCCCAGCGCGTCGAAGGCGAGGTACCGATTGGCCCGTTCCACATCGCCCGGCAGCAGGAAATCGCCTGCCAGAGAGTCGGTCTCGGGGATCGTGAAAGTGCGGTCCAGGCGTTCCGTCTGTTGCTGGTTGACCATGGAGGTCTTGTCCAGCGCACGCTCGTGCGATTCTGCCGGGAACGGGTCGTTCTCGACATAGTCGGTCTCCTGGGTGATCGGCACGTCGCGCAGCATGACGAGCTTTTCCCCGCCCGCCGGCGTGTGGTCGGTCGGCGAGGTGATGACCGTCAGCGTCCCGCCGCCTGCCTCGTCGGCGCCGGCCAGCGTGAACTGGGTGTTCTCGGACCATTGCGATTGCCCGCCTGCGGCATCGCGCAGGAACACCGCGACGTGGCTGTTCTCCAGAAAACGAAACGGCACCGCGAACTCGATCGTGGTGCCGTTGCCGTTGTGAACCACCCGGGCGGTGGATGTGGTCACGGTCATCGATGGATCTCCTTGGATGCGGCCGGAGTCGGAAGCTCTCTGTCGGGCTTTGCGGGACAACAGGGACCGGTCGACCGGCCCGTAACCGAGTGCTCAGTCGAATTCGTCGACGATGTTGGCGGCCGCGGTCAGAAGTCCCTTGGCGAACACGTTCCGACCACTCTTCCGGAACTGCCGGGCCTGCGATTCCTCGAAACTCGCACGTGCCTCGCCTCCCGCTTCGATCAGCTTCTCGTCCAATTCCGCTTCGGACGACGTATCGGAAACGATGTCCAGGGCAGAGCCACTGTCAGCGTGCACACCGGCGGATACGAATTGGACGCGCTGCTCACCCAGCACTCTGCGAACATTCCGCTTGTGACGCCGCAGTTCGATGCGCGTTCGCTCCCGCTCCCGTTCCGCCTGTTCGCGCGAGAGCTTGGCATTCGCCTTTCCCGTCGAGAGTCCGGAGACCGCTCCGACGACATTGGCGACGCCGCTGATGACACTTCCGAAAACCATATGCTCACTCGTTCGTCTGGAGGGTGAAAGTGGCCGCCAGCAAGGTCATGGGCAGAGGCTGGTCCTGGCTGACGATCGGCTCCACGCGCCGCCCGTATCCTCTCGGAAACAAGATCTTCTTGAATCCGGTCAGGATTGGCGGCGGGCTATCCATCGTGTCACCGCCCGAGCGGAACGGAATCACGTCCAGATTGCCCTCATGCACGCCGTATCGGGCGCCGAGTGTCTCGAAGAACTCGAGCACCATCTCCGACACGCGCTTGGTCTTGCCCGCCGCCGGCCCCGGACCGCCGCCTGCCTCCGGTGACAGCATCCTCACCAGAGAGCGATAGGAGAGACCCGTCTGAACCTTGGCGGCCGGACGGGTCAGCGTGATCCGGCCACCGGTCACAGTAACATCCGGATGAACCGCGCCATCGGCCAGGACCGAGACCGCTTCGCCCTCCAGATGGTCGAGGCCCGCAAAGACTTGCGCCGGCGACCCGCTATAGGTCAGCCCGCTATCCACGAAGAACGCCTCGTCCTGTGGCGTATCGTCCAGGCTGAATGGTTGCTCCAGATATTCCACATAGCGGCGCGTCTCACCGTCGATGGTTCTCGCCACGATCAACCACAGCTCGTCGGCCGTGTTGCCGGGCGTCGGAATGGCGGCGATGCTTTCAACGACCGCGCCGCCCTCACCAAGCACACCGCCCACGACATGCCGGTGCCAGCCAACCACCTGCTGGTCGCGCTGGAAGGTCAGGCCCAGCAGCAGACCGTCGCCGCGCGCCGCCCAGACGATCGAGTCCGGTTCCTGCTGATAGGCCATCTCGAACACCTTGGAACGGGTGATGTGCTCGGCCACGATGGTGACGTCGTCGCTGACATAGCCGTTGATGTCGAAGTCGAAGAAGAAGTTGCGGACTTTCCGGCCGGCTCGCTGCAGATGCAGCAATTGCTGGTCGATCCGGACCGGCCGCACGAAGCGGTCCGAGCCGCGGGTGGTCTGCCGCTTGACCTGGATGTTGGTCGGCGTCACCGCATCACTGCTGCCGGCCCGGATCACGTATTCGCCGCTCGCCGTACCCACCACCAGCACGTCGCCGCCATCCATCCAGTGGATCGCATTCACCTGGTCGTCGGCAATCTGATAGGTGATGGCGTTGTCGTCGTTGACCGCGCCGTTGAAATCCGAAGGGCTGAAGACCTCGATGTTGGCGGTCCCGGATTTCGACATCCAGAACCGGTCCGGCTCGGCAGTCGTATTGGCGAATGCCAGCCGCTGCTCGAAGAAGGTGATCGCGGCCGGATATCCCGTGGTGCTCGACCAGGCGCCCAGCCGCCACTGGCTCGTGGCGTTGGCGGTCGCGAAGGCCTCGCGAATGTTCACCGTGACGTTGCGGGCGTCAGTCACGGCGGTTATGACGCCCCATCCCCAATCGGTCCCGCTCGTCGGGTTGTCGAGTCTGAGGATGCGCCCGTTGTCGCCGGCGGCGAACACATCGGCCGACGCCGCGACCGCGACCGCCGGCCCGGAAGCTGCCGCCGGATTGAGCGTCACCGTGTCGTCGTCATTCGGATCCTGGTAGGGCCCGTCGACGAAATCCAGCACCTCCAGAACCCATTCGTTGACCGCATCGCGCACCAGCCGGCGTGGCGCGAAATCCGGATGCACGATGTACAGCGCGGTCGAGGTCTGGGCGAACCTGATCTCGTCGAGATCCGCCTCGAGGAACGGCGCGTCGATCTCGTAGATCGGGCTCGACAGGCGCACATTGTCGATCTGCCGGGTATCGCCGTTGGCGTTCTCGAAGGTGATGAACACCTCTTGGCTGGCCGGCGATTGGAAGGGAAAAGCCCGATCCGCACCAACCGCCAGGCTGCCGGTCGCGATGTCGGAGGCGCCGGAGGTCGTGCCGACCCGGTAGGTCACCGCCCCGCCAAACACGTCGACCGTGGCGGTGTATGGCTGCGTCGATACCGCCCTGAAGGACTGCTCGGCCCGGGCCTCGTTGCCGGCACCGGCACCTGTCAGGTCCAGCCGCAGCTCGGTCGCATCATGGGCGATCGTCCCGGTTCCGGCGCTGGTGTCCGTCCAACCGGCGATGCCGCTGTCGAACGTGCCGTTCGCGAAATCGCGCCCGTCGATCACGATCGAATGGTTGGTGTGGAACCGGATGTAGCCCTCACCGAACTGCAGCACATAGGCCAGCGTCGCCGACAGTTCGAACGGGATCAGCCGGGTGAATTTGGCCGAGTCCTTCACCGCGTCGACGAAATGCGTTCCGGGCCGCCGCGCCAGCCCGCCATGGGGCAGAACGATCATGTTCTCGATCGCCGACGCCCCGGCGGCGTACTTCTCGATATCGACCCTGGCGGACAGTCGTGGGCTGATCTCGCCGGCAGTGAAATTGGTCTGAAGGCGCGATGCGAACGGCATCAGAACGCCTCGCCGGAGCCGAACGGGCTGGTCACGCCGATCGAACGCGACGCCAGCCAGGTATCGGCGATGATCTCATCGTCAGTCCCCTCCTGGCCGTCGACGCCGCGCGCCTCGATCAGCTTCTGCCGGTACAGATCCCACATCACCTGTATCAGCGTCGTCGACTGGGTGATCGGGTGGGCCAAATCGGCCGCCAGCCGGGCCGCGATCGCCTCGATCAGCAGCGGGTCGAAGGTGTTCGGGTCGGTGACCCGCTGGGTATAGAGGATGTCGAGTGGCGCGCTGGCGTTCGAGACGACTTTCCGGCCCTCGACTTTCCAGGCCGTGCTGCGATTGCCGGTGCGCAGAACGCGCAGACAGTCGGTCGGAAGCTGGAAACAGGTGGCCGGCCCCCAAAGCGGCGCCGGGTCGGTCGAGGCAAGTTGCACCCGCGCCATGGCGCAGTTCCACGGATGGGCGCGCAGCACCGCATCGCGGATCGGCGCAAAACGCCGGTTGATAAGCCGCGCTGCCTTCACGTCATCGGACAGGGACGTGATCGTATCTTCGCCCAGATTGACCAGCGCGATATTGCCGATTTCGACGACAGAGGTCATCGATCAGACCGCCGTCGGCCAATCGACCTCGAGGATCCGGTGCTTGATCTTCTCGAGGTTGACCAGGAACTCCTCGCGGGTGAGATCGTCCTGCCCGACGACGCGCACGCGTTTTGTGTTGATGTCCGCCTGCGCGGTGATCGCGACGTCTTCCTTCGCCTGCCCGGCGTCCAGATCGAATCGATACGAAGCCATGTCTTGACCCTTCCTCCAAAAGGACGGGCGGCTCCCGAAGGCGCCGCCCTGCTCCAACTCAGTCACCGGCGGTCCCTAGCCGTGGCTGAAGTACAGATCCACCACCAGGGTGCCGGATCCCGGCAGTGACGCGGCGCCGATGGAGACTAGGATCTCCTCCTCCTCGGCCAGTTCGCCGCCATCGGCGACCGGGGCATCGGCCCCGAACAAGGTCGGCGTAGTCGCCGTCAGGGTCGCCGCTCCGCGATACTTGCCGGTATCGCCGGTGACGCCGACCGCGATGGTCGAGGTGCCGAGCGACACCGTCGCGTTGAAGATGCCGAAGGCGAAGGCCGACCCCTTGGGTACCCGCGCGGCGACGATGGTGTCCGCGGTGATCTGCCCGGTCAGCGCGATGGTCGCGCTGTAGCGGCGCATCCGCGCGCCGACCCGGCTGCCCTTGGCCTTCCTGGCGGGAATGGTGGCGAGCGGGCCGGTCAGTTCCTGTGAATACAGTTTTGCCATGTCTGCTGCGCTCCCTTAGCTCTCGGCCGACAAGATCTCGACGACCTTGCCTTCCTCGACGCGCGTGGCCCCGAAGGTGCCCTTCACGTAGACCTGGGTGGCGTGCGATTTGTCGGCCCGCTCGCCAATCCGGGTGGTGATGTCGTTCCACACCCCCAGATGCAGCCCCGACTTCGCCCAGGCGATGTTGCGGCGGTGGCCGGAGCCGTCGACGCCCAGCCGCTCGGAGTGGATGAAGTTGAAGCCCATGAAGGCGGAGATCTTGCCGTCGACCAGCACCGGCTTGGTGTTGTAGTCGAGGCTGGTCGCTTGGGTTTCCCTCAGCAGGTCGTCATGCTGTCGAGCCGACAGCGTGACGTAGAGCGTGTCGACATCGATATCGACCTCGTTGCCCATCAGGATGGTCTTCGCCGCGCGCAGCTTGGCGATGTTCATGCCGGCCGCCGCCCCGGCGCCGACATCCACGGCCACCTGCTGGCCGGCAGTGTCGAACGGCGTCACGTCGGTGCCGTCTTCGCCGGTCTTGGCGTCAGCGAAGGCCGCAGTGATGATCTCATCGTCGATCGCCCGGCCGAGCGCCATGGCGCCGTTGACGGCATAGGCGCTGGACGGGTCGTTCAGCATGCGCAGCTTGTCTTGGTCGTCGACCAAATCGGCCCATTCGTAATCCGTCGGGAACACCCAGCGGGCGTCATGGGGCGTTGAGATCAGCGGCGTATCGGCGTGCCGTGTAGTGCGCTTCTGCGCCGTCACCGGGCCGATCTGCTCGACCGCCTTGCCGGCCTTGCCGGTATAGCTGTCGGACATGACCGCGGCCCGCAGTTTGCTGCCGCGCTGTTGCAGCAGCATTTCGACGTTCGTCTTGTATTGCTGGACGAACGCCGTGGAGACATCGAAAGACATGTGGGTCCTCCAAAACGAAGCCCCGCCGGATGGCGGGGCGGGAGTTGCGGATCGTTCGGGAGGGTTCCCCGGTTCGGAAAACAGGGATCAGTCATCGAGAATCGAATCGGAACCGGCCGAAACCGACCGATATATCGACCGTCACCGGCCCTCCGATCCCCGATCCCCGATCCCTATCCACTGTCCTCTGAATCGGACCCTATCCTGGCTCTGACGGTCGCCTTTACCGGCCCGGCATACGGGCGTGCGCCGGGGCCTTGCGGCTTGTCCGGAAGTGAATATCGGGGCGGTCGCCCGGCTGTTCCGCCGTCACCCAACCGAAATATCTGTCAGCCCGCTCCAGCGCCTGGTCGATGTTGAACAGGCTGCCGGGCGGCGCGTTGTGAACGGCCAGGCGCAGGCATTCCAGCCGCGTGTCGGCCCGCCTTGCTTCAATCGTCTGTCGGCTCATCACCGCGGCTCCGGCCAGGCGGCCTCGCTCAGCCGGCGCATGCGATCCACCGCCGCCCTGTGCCCGACATGCTCGCGATTGAGATACGCGTCCAGGAAGCCCCGATCGAGCTTCAACTGTTCCATCTCGCTATGGGCTTGCGCCGACGACGATGCGAACCCGCCGCCGCCCAGCACCTTGTCCTCGGCCAACACCTCGCCCAGCCGCGACAGCCCCTGCATCAGCCGGATGCCCTGCTCCCCGGCCATCAGCCCGGAGCGCGCCACCGTCTCCACATCCAGCCCGACGAACTCCGCCGCCCGCGCCGCCATCCGATCGCGCTCGCCATAGGAATGGCCCCATTCAGCCCGCAGCGTTCGCCCGACGTCCTGAATGCCCGAACGCAGTTCCACGACCTGGTCCTGCGCACCCCGCGCCGCCGCTTCGTAATGCCGCTCGCGCAGCTGCCCGGCCTGCTCGGAATTCAGACCCAGTTCATGCGCCAACGCCGCCAGCGCCGGATCGTCCGCCGTTTCGAGCCCGTCGACCGCCTCGAAACCGTACCCGTCCGGCCCCTCCGGCCGTCCAAGCCGATCATAAACCTGCACCCACTCTTCAGCTGTGGCGGCAGGGCCGGGCACGGACACCAGCGAAGCCGGGTCCCGCCCGATATGCCGCTCGGCATGCTGGTACGAGCTCAGCACATCTGCGGGACCGCGCCAGCCCTTGGCCTCGACCAGCGAGGCCTGTTCGGAACTCAGCCCATCGGTCCATGCGCCGGCGGCGCCATCCGGATCCGCGCCGTCCAGACCGGTTCCAGCGAAACTCGCTTCTTCCATCGCTCATGTACTCCGAATTTCGCCGACAAGCGTTGCTGGGCATGTCCGTTCAGATATCCAACGTCTCAAGTCTCGTTCAGACCCCGAGCAGCCCGCGTCGCAGAACCGGGCTGGGATTGCGGTCGTCCTGAATGCGACGCCGGCGGCCCCGTGCGCCCAGATCGTCGGGGTCGCCCGGAATGATCGGCAGGTCTTCCTCCTCGGCAGGCAGCCGCGGGCGAAGCACCGGGTCCGACCGGTCGCTTGGCGAAAGGGTGCCAGGGCGTTCGGTCGGCGTAACGATGTCCGGTGGCTCCTGGGGCTGCTGCAGGAACGCATCGGCCGCATCCAGGAACCCGATGCCGGTAGTGCGGGTGGGGTCGCGATCGTCGTCGCGGGAAGGACGGGAGGGGGTCTGAGTGCGGGGGCGTTCGCGAACCGTCTGGGTAGCAGGTGCGCGCCGGTCGCGATCTTTGCCCCCGATCTCGGGACTACGAGAAAACGAGTTTGCCATAGTTGATCTCCTTTCCATCCAGAGTCAGGATCGCCACGTCCTCGTGCGGAGGTAATGCATGTTTCGTGTATTCGTTGCTGCCTTGCTGCTGGCAGGGTGTGCCAGCCAGGCGACGAACCCAGATCTGTCGCTGTACGACCGCTTCGTATTGACCGCGCTCACCGATGATGACGGCAGCCCGATCGAGCGGCTAAGGCGTTGGCGCGGCCCTATCCGGCTCTACTACGACGGCCCCGAGGAGTATCGACAGGCCGTCTACCAGCAGGCCGTCCAGCTTGGTGCCATTGCCGGCGAGCCTGTCGACTGGGCGCCATACCCGGAACGGAACCTGTTCGTTGAGATCAGCGACCGAGATACACCAAGTACCTGCCAATTCACGACTTTCGGCCCGCCGACCCGCTACGACGGAGATGTTCATATTTGGTCGGAACTATCGCCAGCGCACATCCGCCGGTGCATCGCCCAGGAGATGGCGCACGCACTCGGTCCGAGCGGTGACCTGGACGGCACCGTCGGGAGCCGATCCGATACTGTGTTCGCCAGCTACCAAACGGCACCCGAACTCACGCCCCAGGACATCGCCGTCCTACACATCTTGTTCGACGACCGCCTCCGGCCAGGTATGCCCCGCGACGAGGTCCTCGCCATCCTGCCGGCCATCGTAGCCGACATTGAGGCCGAGCAGGAGGCCGCGAGCCAATGATCCGCGTGGCTGTCCTATCCCTCGCAGCCTGCCTTCTATTCCAATCAACCGGCGCACAAGCCGACATAGTCTCCTTCGACAGCATGGCCAACGGGTTGGAGCCGCTCTGGGCGCCGATCTCCGGCAGCGGCATCGTATTCGGTCTGGCCGTCTTCGCGGCGCTGAAACTGTGGCATGCGATCAGGAAGACGCGCCCTCGGTGAGGCAATTCGCCGCCGAGTTTGATCCGCAGGCGGGGCGGTGATTAACGTCACCTGGCGCCCTGATCGCGCTTCACGTGCTGCCGGCGAACCCGCTGATCGGACTGGCAAAGCGAAGCCGTACCGGAGAGAACAGCCAACCACACGGCTGGCCCCCAGACTGATGGGGTTATCCGATGATAGGAATAAATGTACATCAAGATCGCGTCAGTGTCAAGCCTGACGGTGCGGACACCGGTCCACGGGACCGCTGGTTCTGAGTTCAGCCATTGCGGGTCGGCCTCGGCCGTCCGCATTCAGTATGCCGTCCAGCCTCCTCCGGACGAGATTGCCGGACTTGGCCGGAGTCTCGTTTTCGACCGGTCGAAAGCGAAAAGCAGGACGAATTGGAAGGCGATGGGCCTAACGAACTACAGGCTCGCAAAGACCACGGCCGGTGCGAATTCGGCCCTGGCCTGCCGTGGCCTCCGGAATTCAATCATTATCCCTGCCACCTGCATCATCTCCAGGAGTGTCAGGGCGCCGAGGCATCCACAAGATCCGATCCCCACCGATGCCGTCGAACGCCAAGTCGAGCAGAAAGACGACCAGAAGCATGATCCCAAGTGGTATGCCGAAGAGCATCAGATTGACGGATAGCGCCTCCCCGAGCAAGGTCGCCACCTTCAAAAGGTCGAGCGGGCATGTCTGCTCCCGCGCGAGATCTGCCGAATTTCTACAATAGTAGGCGTCTCTATTGCGCGCCAATTTGATGTGTACGTAAAAGGCGACACTCGGCACAGACAATACGACACAAACCGCGAAGAATGCTAACGATACCTTCTTCCAAAGACTTGCGATCTTTCGCGCCCGAGCGGGCTTGGTCTTACCTACTGAAGTCATGGCGCGTTCAGGTCAAGCGGGCTTAGTGGTTCAGTCGGCGGCACCTGCCAGGGCTTTTCTTCCATCACGCGTTCGACGCGGGCACTGAAATCACTGACATTTTCGTGGCCGGTGAAGTTCCAGATGGATGCCACCTTGGCGGGTGTCGGGCCGTCAATCCGCTCGGAAATAGGCCTGATCAATGTGACCGCAATGCGGATGTTCGTTACCGGTCGCTCAGACGGCCGGAGGATCTTCGATTGCGGCCCAAGGGGTCCGGCCTGATGTTCATGGGAAGCAGGGATTCCGACTCGCCAAAGCCGGTCGCTTCTGCAACTTGGCTGTCCAGGCTATGGGCGTTCTCCACATACATGATCGCCTTGACGAGATCGCCGTCGACCCCCTGGGCTTCCGCCTCATGCTCGATGATCGCTTCGCTCCGGCGGTCAGCAGCGCGACGGCATCGACCACGCCACACGGGCGAAAGCCTCCGTTGCTACATCAAGATCCTCATTGGTCGCCCGTGCCCTCCGACATCAACTCCCGCAGCGTGTCCTCCTTGGCGTTCGCTGCCTGAAGAATGTCCAGAACCACGGCACGACGGCCCTCGTTGAAGGCGGTCTCGTGGCTGTCGCCGGCGATCTGGGTCGAGCGCAGCACGAAATGCCGCCGCATCAGGTCGCGCAGCACCCGCTGTCCCGGCTCGCCACAGAAAGCGCGGCGATAGTCCTGTCGCCGCCGCATCAGGTCGATCATGGTCGTGTGACTCCGTCGACGGCGCCAGGGCCGCTCCGCTAAAAGAAAAGAGCCAGCGATCCGGCTGGCTCAGCGAGTTTGGGAGGTTGTTCGATTATAGGAATAAATGTACATCACATCTGAGCAGATGTCAAGGCCCCCGGGAATCAGCCGGTGTGTCACGGCCCGCCATCCAGTGACGCGCCGGCGCCCTTGCATCCGGGATTCCGACGAAGCAATGTCGGGGCACCGCTGATACCAATTCCGGCGCGCCAGAACGGAACGGTCGGGGAGAACACCATGCAGAGAGCACGGCTCAGGGATCTCGGGCTATCCATCGGACATCTGCCGCCGGGCCCGCTCAACGCCATAACCGACGTAGCCGGGATCCTGGTCGGCCATGAGACGATCGTCACCGACGCGCCAACGGTCGTGCGCTCCGGCGTCACCGTCATCGTGCCCGAGGACGGCGCCATCTGGCAGCGCCATCTGTTCGCCGGCAGCCATGTGCTCAACGGCAATGGCGAGATGACCGGTCTGTCGTTCCTCGACGAGTTCGGCCTGCTGTGCGGCCCGATCGCGATCACCGGCACCCATTCCATCGGCGCGGTGCATGAAGGCCTGGTCACCCACGAGCTGGCCGGGGATTTCCCCTTCGACTTCTGCCTGCCGGTGGTGGCGGAGACCTTCGACGGCTGGCTCAGCGATCCCATGGCGCTCTCGGTGCGTCCGGAACACGTCCACAGGGCGCTCCATGCCGCCGCCACCGGCCCGGTCGCCGAGGGCAATGTCGGCGGCGGCACCGGCATGAACACCCATGAGTTCAAGGCCGGCATCGGCACCGCCTCCCGCCGCACCGACGTTGTCGGCGAGGCCTGGACCGTCGGCGTCCTGGTGCAGACGAATTACGGCCGCCGCGAGCGGCTCTGCCTCGATGGCCGCCCGGTCGGGAGAGCCATCCCCACCGAGGACGTCCCCAGCCCCTGGCCGCAGCCCCGCGACGCCAGCTCGATCATCGCGATCGTGGCCACCGACGCGCCGCTATTGCCGCACCAATGCAGGCGGCTGGCGCAACGGGCCGGGCTCGGCATCGCCCGGGTGGGCGGCGCCGGAGCCCCCGGCAGCGGCGACATCTTCCTCGCCTTCTCCACCGGCAACCACCACTCGGCGGCCGACAAGGACGCGCTCCACACCGCCCGCTTCCTGCCGGACATGGCGCTCGCGCCGCTGTTCGAGGCCGTCATCGAGTCGACCGAGGAGAGCATCTGGAACGCGCTCTGCGCCGCCGAGACGATGACCGGCCGCCAGGACAGAGTCTCCCACGCCATACCGCTCGATCGGCTTGTCGAGGTCGCAAACGGCTAGGCCTCAGCGATCGGATTGGATCGGGGCGCGACAGTGATTCCGAAGACAAAACGGAGGGGGTCGGAGTCGTTCAATCTCGGCCCATCTGGACGATCAGTCGACTCGGCCCCCTCAGTTCACCTCTTAGATCCCGCTTGGTTCCATTGCGGAACCGTCAGTCATCGCGCCGGCGCTGAACGGCCTTCGATTTAGGACGTCTCCGTGCCATCTCCCTCGCCGACCGGCTCCGCCCCCGTCATGAGGTGGAAGTTGTCGACGTTGCGATCGTTCCAACCGAAATGCACAGGCTCCTCATTGCGCAGCAGGTCGACCATCGCCGCCATCTGCTGATAGTCCAAGTGGCCATAGAAGCGCTGGCCATGCGTCGTGGGAGCGGATGCGTTTGGCAGGGGGCCGGTTTTGTGGAACCTCAGATAGGCGTAGAAGCCCGAACCGAACAGCTGAACGCCTCCGTAATAGGGGCCGCCTCCTGCCGAGGCCTTGTACTGCGTGATCTCGTACCATTTCCAAGCCATCGTAGCCCCTCCGGTCAAACGAACTGACCGTTGAAAGTTGCAGAGGCCGGCATTTCAGCAATCACCCCTCACAAGCCCGTCACGCGGCAGGGATCGCGACGACCATGCCGGCCGCGGCGTACTTGATTGATCAGGTATAAGACCGTCGCCGCATCGGCGTAGGCACTCTGAGCCACACTATGATGCGAGGAGGTAGTAAGCATTTCAGATCTGACATGCGAAATGAGTACTGTGTCCCCGTATTTCTGTGCGAAACAGCTCGGAGAAGACCCACAACAGGTCTTCCGCTGTGCTGACCGCCGGGCCGCCCGCCGTGGCCACCAGGCCGCCGCAGCGCTGATACTCGCCGAATCGCCAATCAAGCTGATTCGTAATCTCCGCTCTGGAGCGTCTTCCAGACATGTCGGCCGAGGCGTCGGACTTCGCAGATCAGCCGAGCGTAGCCATTCGGGAGATGCGCGAAATTCGTCCAGAAGGAAGGGGATCGGCACAGGACTGTATCCAATCCGTTCCGCAATCAGGCTGTCAGTTTCGGCACCGGCGCGTTTGCTTTGCGCTTTATTGACATGGGTCAGCGCCAATTCCGGCGCTGTGATCTAGTTTGTATGGGCTTTGATTCAAATTGCGCCTTCTTGGCTAGCATGAAGCACGGAGGCTCAGTCATCGCCGGACTCAAATCGAACCAGAACGGACGCCGAGTGAGATTCTTCATATGACAATGAAGAGCGCTCTCAGCGGTGTCGTAGACGTCCAATTGATGGAGATATTGAGATGAAAGGAGTGAAGTTAGATTGGAACGATGGGAATAAGAAAGACTATCTAGGTAATTATGGAAATAGAATAACGGGAATATTTCCAAGCAGAAATAATCTGAACCATAACAGTGGCTCGTGCCAAGTCTCTAGCGCAGTCTGGTGCGGATATGCGCTGGCAGGAATGGAAAGGCACAATCCCCATGTGAATGACATTCAACTTATTGAAAGCAAAACTAATCACTATTTGGGGAATCACTTCTTTGCACCATTGCAGCCAGAGCATGGCAATAATCAAGAGATAATCGCAGTAATGAAGGGGATTCTTACATCGCAGTCTATTATGTCCATTAGCATGCGCGGAGGGGCAGATACGCGGGACAATATGATCGACAAAATCGTTCAATGTAAGAGGCCGTGTTTGGTATGGATGGATTGGCATATGGTGGCCGCCTATGCCAGGAGTAATAGTCAAATCTATTTCTATGACAACACAATTGGCTTGGCCAAATGCGATGACGTCATAAGCTTGAAGGATTGGGCGGAATGGGCATGCAAAGCAAATGATGAACATGAAGCAACTTGGAAATGCGTCCAATGTCTGCGCCTGGCGGTTTGAAGTGGTCCACTCCCAATAGCCCATCATGGCGTCGCCCAGTTGAAAGCACGAAACACTCTGCCTAGCGCAAATCGATGGGGTCAGGCTCGATTGATTTTCGCTCCTGGACCTCGGATCAATCGAGTCTGACCCCATTGATTCGCCACTATTGGCGCTCGATGACCCGCCGGAATCAATGCGTCGGGCTACCTGGTCGGGCGCCTCAGGATAAGCCGCCTTAGTCCCATCAGACTTTGTGGGACAGCAGTGAGCCTGACCCCATTGATTCCTTGTTGTGTCCCCTGATCTCCCAGGAACCCTAGGCAGAGACTGAATTTTGAACGGAGCAACGCGACGCGATGAAGATCAACGGCATAAATGGAAAGTACGGAACCACACGAGGGCCCCTGAGGTCCGGCTACAACTATGGACCCTTCCCGAAAACACTCACATTCGACGTGACCGACCCGAGGACGAAGAAGACGACCCGAAAGAACCTCGACGTGAAGGGCGAAATCGACAAGGCGTGGCTCTGGATCAGCAAGAAGGCGGCCGCCCACCGGCCGTGCAACAATTACTTCCGCAAGCTCGCGCGGGGAAAGTCGCTCGCGCAGATCCTGAAGGAGCCGATCGTGCTCCACGCACTGCAACCGAAACCGGGCAAGAAGGACAGCGACCTCCCGCGCGGCGCGTCCGGCGGGAAGTCGGTCGGCATCAACCTGTTGCTGATCGCCGACCAGAACCGGGCAGCCCTGTGCGCGACGTTGATCCACGAGCTCGCGCACGTTGCGGGTGCGAGCATCAGTAAGACGTCGATCGAGGCGGAAACAGCACTCAAGCACTGCCTGCTGTCGCAGCAGTTCGATCCCAACGCGCTCGGGGTCCTGCACGAGCGCGAGATGGAGCGCTTCGCACCGACGCGAGTCGCTTGAAGATCGCCGCGGTCCCGGGTGTCGTCCGGCAGACGGCCAGTCAGCGTCGATATCTTCCAATCCCCCGTAATCGACGCGCCTGGGAATTAAAGGGGTCAGAATCGATTGATCGGAGAGCCACGACGACGAGGAATCAATCGAGTCTGACCCCTTTGATTTTCGGAATTGAGAACCAATCGAGGCTGACCCCATTGATTTCTCTGATCGGCGATTAGATTTGCGCCAAGTCAATTCGCCAAATTGACCGGAATAGGTACACCTCGGCCGCGTAAGAGTGACTGAGGTCAATGCGCACGTTGGCCGCCCATTCTACGGTTACTTGTAGACCCGCTGCCCTCGGAACTGTGCCCATGGGTGGCCCTGATCATCAACATCTCAGTGCAGCACAGAGCAGCGCTTTCAGCGGCGATGCTAGCAGTTGGCGCGTCTCAGTAGATCGAAAGGAGAGGCTGTGAATCGCCCTCACAAATACCGACCCGTGGGCGGGACATACCAATGGACTGAGGTCGGCGAAAAGGTCTTGGTTTGGTCCCCATCGGGCGAATTCGTGGAGGGGCGCTCCTGCGTTATCACAGCCCACGGCTCAGGAATGTTGATTAATGGTAAGTGCAGCATAGGTACGGACGTGGTCTATGTGTTGTTCTACGCGACGCACGGACACGAATTGAAAGACCCATCCCTTCGTCTGCTCACGCGCGGATTGATCAAAGCAAAAGAAACGCAGACGATCCTACCGGGGGGCAAGCTGAATCAGAATTACCGACTCTCAAAATTTCGAACCGACACCTATGACATGGTCAGAAAGCGCGTACATATGAAAATGCGAGTCCTCCCCGGCGATGAGGTTGAGTACTACCCTGACCCAACTGCGCGACCTATCGACCTTGACATTGTGACAATCCGAAATCGGCTACTGAAGCGGGATCCCACGCTCTATGAGGTGATAGAGGACCTGCACAAGAATGGTTGGATGTACAAGGAGGTTCACTGCTCTTTCTGCCGCGGTTCGAAGCCAGCAGAACCCACTGTGATTGCAGAGAAACGCTGGGCGTTCTAGCTGCCGCACAAATCAATGGGGTCAGACTCGATTGAATTCGGGCAAATCAAATGTGTCGGACCCCATTGATTCGATTTCGAGGGTACCTCTCGCGTGTCGGCCAGCGCTCGGCCTTGTTGGAAAGGCGGAAATGGTCAAATATGGCGGCCAGATACTGGCTCATCCGGGAATTGTCGGAGTAGGCAATTGCCTTGTCTCAGGGACGCCTTCGAGTCGCACATAAGCAGCTGCGAGGCGCCACGTCTAGGATCCCCGATTTGATAGGGAGAGAGCAATGGTTATGTGCTTCATAGCGGGACACGGACGTTGCGACCCGGAAGATAAGAAGCAACTGCCGCAAGGGGTCTCTGTCAAGTGGTACGGCGAAATGAAGAAGTCGGTGACCAAGAGGTTTACCAAGGCGGTTTTGGCTGGGAACCTCGATGAGATTGGCGAGTCCTCTTCGAGTGGGGTGTACTCTGAGCATTACCTATGCGAAACGCTGGAACTCGAAGCAGTACTTCGGACTCAGGCATTTCAGACCGGTTTTTGGGACGTCAATACATACATGATCCAGGCAAAATTGGGTTACTGCATCAAACTGTCTCAACTCATAGTATATGCCCAGGGTAAATGGCCAGGACAACCACTAGATCTGCATTGGGCCGTGTGCCGCAGTTCTTTGATAGGAGGCGGGGTTCTGACACACGATTACGACCCCCTCACTCAGACGAAATTCTTCAGGGTGAGCAGCGGAGCTGCTGCACCGAGTCCGGGCAACAAGTTGATCAATGCGATTAACGACAACACCGTCTGGCTGACCCGCTGGCAAGCGAATCTTGTGGCGGGGCCCATGTCCCCCATGCCGCAATCGATCAATTTCTAGGATTGAACCAATGGGGTCAGACACGATTGATCCCATTCACAGTGCCATTTCCGCTTCTAAGGGCTACCCACCTCCGCCCTGGTCGTTGCTGGCCACAAGCATTACTCGGACAGGTTCCCAGCCCCGGCTGGCCGCCGGTCAGCAGCGGCTTGATCGCGTCCGGCCCGCGCTGAGCAAGCGCGAAAGCGATCGCAAGTTTGCCCTTTCCGTGCTTCGGTGGCTTAGTCCGACAGCCCTTCCTCGGGGCCTTTGAAGCCACGGTCGACTCCGTCCACGGCGCGATACCAGGGGAATTGCGGAAACTCCCAGTCCAGTGTCGGCCGCACGAGGCCGGCAATCATCCGCGTGGGACTCCCGCTGCACCATCGAAACGCATCATGCCCGATCCAGAACGTTGACGTCCCTTCACCGTAGACATGGCCGATATGGGGCAGTTCGCTTCGTACCTTGTTGGTCGACACCTTGCGCACAAGCCTCAGCGCCTTCCCGTAAAATGCCTTCTGCGCCGGCTCGTCGGTCAGGTATGAGGTATTGATATTCCCCCAATTCAGGGTTGGAGGGTCGTAGGCCAGTTTGGCGCCACGATACGTACGCCAATCCCAGTCGCCCCGGTGGTAGTAGAAGGAGAGATAGGGTCCCCTCAGATTGTATGAGTATCCGTCGATGACCAGTGGCAACGGTCGCCAGCGGCACGACGGGATGATGGCCTTCACCTGAGTTTCCTCTACGGCGTGGATGGAGTCGAAGCCATTGGCCTCGAACCATTCCGCGGTCATCCCGCGGTTGTGATCCTTCAGCTTGTGAAGCGCCCAATAGCCCACGAACACGATGCCAGGGAAAGCCTCCCTGAGCAGGACGCTGTATGCCGCCTCGTCGATCCGGGTCAGGGCGACATCCTTACCGCGCTTCCGCCATCGAGGTGTATCCATGCCCGAACACTATCACCGAACCTCGATAGGAATAAAGTCTGAATCGCGCCTCTCCAGGTCTCTGACCTGCCAGGTCTTCGGCACAAGGTACACAGGCTGACGCGTCAGATCGGCGAGTCTCCGCGCAGTTCTCAATTCACGTTCCGTCGGCAATCCGTCCCGGTCGATATCGACGGATTGAACATGGACAAAACCGTTTGGCGTCTTAAACGTCAGGTCAACGTAGATCGAACCGGGCCGGCTATCGCCAGGTCTTCCGGTAACCGGATGACGGAAAGCCACGCCAGGCCCCGGAAGGCGAAATTCCTGCTTGTCGTTTTCTGAGCCAACGGGCCTACCGCCGGCGTGATGGCTCCAATCGGCATACAAATCGAGATAGAAATCACGAATAGCATCAATCTGGTCTTTCGTTTCCTGTCTTTCCCGCCTCTCGATAATCAGCGTCCGCAGGATCTCTTCAGACACATCGGGGAAGATCAGGACTTTCGGCCCATCCGGCTCCGGTATTATCAATCCCGGGACGACCTCGACATCAATCGAAGCCTCGTCAAAGGACTCGTCGGTGTCTGGTTCCTCAGGCGGCTCGAGACCCGGCACCGGCGGCAGGTCCGGTGCCTGATCCATGTCCGACCTGTCGCGCCGTTGGAGCGCCGTTCCAATTGCCGTTCCAATTCCCAATCCAATGGCGGTAGTGCCTCGCCGCGAGCGAATGAACTGGTGAACCCGTGGCGCCACATTCGATACGAGCGGCGATCGTGGCGGCGTACCACCGCGACGGCTCGGGCTCGTTTGCCGGACCAGAGGCAGTATGGACAAGACACTGCGGCCAGGCTCAGGAGGCTGCAGAAGACGGATTCGCCCGTCGATCGTTTGCAGAACGTCGCCGACAGGATTGCCGCCAAGGATGCTTGGGCGATGATAGACGTTGCCGTCAGGCCCAATGACTTCGAGGGAGCCCAGGGTATCTCCCTGCTCTAACTCGACGCGCACGTCATCCAAGCGCTCCGCCCGCCCCCACCCGTCGATCGGTACGTTCTGCAATGCGGCCAACACGCGCCATTCGGCTTCCCCGAATGGACCGTCGTCCGGCGCCGGTCCTGATCCGACATCGTAGAACCCAATCTCCTGAAGGAGCGCCTCGCGAATGACCGTGAGCCGCTCGGCGGACATCTGCGCGCTGCCAGCCGCTGCCATCAGGCGCCTCAGCCAGTTCGACTCAGTTTCACCCTCCCGCCTCAAGAACGGAGAAACCGCCTGCTGATCGACGTCCAGGGGATGCTCGGGATCGGGAAGGTGGGGCTGTTCGGGTCCGTGCGCCCCGGCCGTTTTCGCCGCACCCGACCGCTGCTTCGAGGGCTGGCTCCTTGTCGAAATGGTAGTACGCGGTGTGGCTGCGGACTTGCGCGCCGATCCGCGCTCAAGGGCGGAGGTATTCGATTGCCCGTTGCCCTCCCGTGCACCCGCGCGTCGTGCCAGCCCGTTTTTGGCCGGAGCAAGCTCTGGGGAGATTTCGCCGCCAGAAACCGCCCCTCCACGATGCACCAGCGACGGCCGCTCTACTGGCTCCTGGAATGCCATCTCGTGCAATCTCGTCCAGTGCTCCAGCGCCTCTCTATGTCCACGGTGATTGCGGTTGAGCAAAGCCGTCATGAACGGCTTGTTCGACTTCGCGGACTTGATTCTCTTCCGCGCCGATTCCTGGTTCAGCGCTTGCATTCTGGTTCGTTTCATCAGTCTTCTCGTGCATTCAGGTTTGATCGTCCGCAAAGGATGGGGAGACCGAATTCAAGCGGTCGCCGGCGATTCCGCATGCTCAGCCCTACCCGCCCCCAGCCACCCGCGCCGCCTGCGCCAGGTCCTTCACCGCCCCGGCCTGCTCCGCCCCCAGGCTTGCCGCCTGCTGGGCCCCTGCCGCCTCCGCCTGCCGTTGCCGCAGCGCCGCCACCGCCTCCGGCGCCCGCAGCATGTCCATCGGCGCGTTGTAGATGTCGGCGATCTCGCGCACCGTGGCCTCGGCGTCGACGATGCCCGGCAACGCCCGGTCGAAGGCGGACAGCCGCTCCACCCCCTCCATCACCCGCGCCATGCTCTCCACCTGCACCGCCTTCTGCGCCTGGCCGATGGGGGTGACGTAGTCGACTTTCAACTCGCTCTCGCCCAGCTCCGGCGGCGGCAGAGGCAGCGGCCCGTCCAGCCCCTCGCGCCAGAAGGGCAGCGAGCGCCGCTCCAGGATGCGCAGGCTGCGCTCGATCAGCGGCCCCTGGAACTCCGCCTGCATGCGCGACACCACCGGGCCCAGCAGTCGCAACCTTTCGTCGCGTCGCTGCAGCACCTCGGTCGCGGTCATTTGTGGCCCGTCGCGCAGGGTCAGCCAGTCGACATGGAAGCCGCGCACGATCGCCTGCTGCACCGACTGGATCAGCTCCAGCCCCAGCCCCGGCTGGCCGCCGGTCAACAATGGCTTGATCGCGTCCGGCCCGCGCTGCGCCAGCGCGTCGTAATAGTTGATGCCGCCGGGCGTGGTGCGGATCGGATTCAGGAACCCGTCGCTGGGCGCCAGCAGCGGCGGGTCGACCATCTTCTGCGCCCCGACGATCACGGTGCGGGTCATGGCGTTGGCCATCTTGATGTCCGGCAGCACGGTCATCGCCGGCGACCGGCCGTAACGCTCGCCGGTCAGCTTCGACCAGCGGGGAACCAGATAGGGAAACTCGTCGAACCCGCCCTCGGAGATCAACTCGCGCGGCTCGAGGCTCAGATACAGGCTGGCCCAGGGCTTGTTGCGCGCCAGCGGTGCCGGTCGCCCCGGCGGCCCGGCCTCGGCGCGCGGGAACACGGCATGCAGGAAGGTGAAGCGTCGCTCCGGCTGGCCCTCCACCGCGCCGGCGATCGCCGCCGGCGTGCGATCGCCGAAGAACTGCATGGCCTGGCGCGCGGTGAACTGGAACTGGCGATACAGGGTGTCGACCCGCCCGGTCGCACTCTCGGCGACATGGCATTCGCCCAGATGCCGGGTCTGAAACCGCAAGCCGTCCGGCCCCTGGTCGTCGACCAGCATCACCGCAGTGCCGAACGCCGCCAGGTCAAGATACAGCTCATGCGCCTGCGCCGAGAAGTTCGCCCGCGGGCTGTTGAACAGGGCGTACAGCCGGTCCGACGCCGCCTCCAGCCAGCGCTTGACGTCGTCGCGCTCATTCAGCGCATCGTCCTCGGCCTTGAGCATGAACCAGCGCACCGCCGGCCCGGTCAGCATGCCGTGCAGGCCCGACGCCAGCTGCTCCAGTGCCCAGGGCGCCGTCCCGTCGAAGATCCTCTCGGTCCGCTTCGCCCCCCCGGCCTGTCCCGAGGTCAGTCCCGCCGGATGCCCCCCCGAAGTCCCGGCGAACTCCCCGCGCCTGGGCAGCACATAATCGGAGATCTCCTGCCAATGCTGCTCCCAAACCCCACGCTCGGCGCGCACCTGCTCGAAGCGGCGGATGATTTCCTGTGCGTCCATGTGATTTCCTTTTGATGCGGCGACCGCGATTGGAGAGCGACGCGGACGTCAATCACCGCCGGCTACGCATGGCGGAGAAATGACCCGTGACTCAACCAGGGGTCGCTGGTATGTTTTCCTAATGGTCGGTCGATTAGTCGGATCTTTGGTTGTCTCGGCGCTGGTGTTCGCCCTTGCCATCTTTACGTGGCGCTCAGGAGAGGAGCTATGGAACAGCCGCTATCCGGCGGAAGAGGGGTATGCTCTCTACCAGGCGGGCGACCATCTGCGTGCCCACCCCATCCTCCGTCACTACGCAACATGGGGCGACCCCCGGGCGCAGACCTATCTCAGCGAGCAATACTGGCACGGCAACGGCACATTTCAATCGAGTTGGCTTGCCGGTGTCTGGATGGAACGGGCGGCCAATCAAGGTTATTCAGATGCCCTCGCCCTATTGGGAAACCGATACCATTTCGGTAATGGCGTGGAAAAGAACCTGATTCGGGCACGCGACTACTATCGTGCCGCAGCGGATGCCGGTCACCCGGAAGGATTCGCCGGGTTGGGCTACCTGCATGTATTTGATGAAGTTGAATACCGAATGGATCTTGAGGACGAAGCAATACTTTCCGGAACGCCACCTCCGAGGGCCAATTATGGCGATAACTGGCGCAGTGAGATGGCCGAATACAACAGATTGGGTGAATTACATGATGCAGAAGATGTGGCCTTTGCTCGCCAAGGCCAAGAAATGCTCGATCAGGCAATCGCCGGTGGCAGCGTTTGGGCCCAATCCACCTACTGTCACGGGCAAGTCCCGTCCATCCTCAACCCGAATTTCTCCACTATCGACCCGGAGACACTACGCCATTGCGTGGAAGGCGGCCTGGGGGGCTATCGGGGATCCCTCGCTCGTGCGGTATTTCTGCTGAGCCACGCCGATTCACCATTTCGCGACCTGGCGCAAGCTTACCAGTATGTCATCATTAGCATCGGCTGGTGGCCGACCGAATTGAATAATCCGGAAAGAGATCCGCCTGCGGTATTTATCAGCGCCGTGATGAAAGCTTCTCCCTTGCCAGATGAACTAAGATCCAGTTGGAATTTCATGTACAACTTGAGAGCACAAATTGATCTGTATTGTGAAGATTTGCTGTGGGGCATCAACCTCCGGGCACGCAGGATTGAGGTAGACCCGACGGCGGAACTCGCTCAACCGAGGCTGGTGTCCGATGATTGCAGATTGTCTATCGATGAAGAAATCATGCTGCGTGCCGAAGATGACGCGAGAGCGTTTTTCGCAGAATACCCACAACGTCCGGATCGGATATTCTTGATCCAGTGACCGACCGGGTGTCGGCGCCATGATAAATGCCGGGCCGCAGACACCAAATATACCGGTTTAATCGTCCGCCTTTGCAGCAGCAGAACTCGTTCGTTCGGGCATGTCCGAGTCCCCCACAGAAGCCTTGGCGATGTTCCAGACTGCTCTGAAATTATCCCTGAATGCCTCATCGTTGGACCGCCGTACCAGCTCCACAGAAAGGAGATAGTCGCTGTGCTCCTGACTGTCGTCGTCGACCCTATCGTAGAGTCCTTTGCCGCTCCTCGCGATTCCAGCCGCGGCAAGTATCGCTGACCACGGCCCAGCGGGCTTGCTTACTGCCGTACGGACTATCGTTGCGACGGCGAATCCTGCAGATACTGCAAAGTCCGTATCCAAAAGATCCCCCGGAACGCCTCTCGGCCACATGGAAAGATCTGGAAATACCAGGTCGGATCTAGCCATGAATGACAGCGCCAGATCTTCATCGGTCATGTATGGCGAGTACCGTCCATGCACGTCACCCAATCCGCCTGGATCGACCACCAACTCGCCACCCGGCACTATCGAAATGGTGCCTGGCTCGACCGCCATTGCCTGGGCCGCTTCAAGCAGGCGATCCGCAAGCTCTTGACTGTACGGGGGCACAACTTGCCTGATGAACTGCTCATAGGCCTGTGCCTGTTCCCGGCTTGCGCGCGGCAGGCGGCTAAGATGGAGGACAACCTCCTCGGAGATCTCCGCCGGCATGACAATCTCGGCGTCTGCTCCTATGCCAAACTCGAACCTCTGTTCGGCAGCCATACCCCTCAGCCTGTCGTCGGACGGCAAAGGCGACCCTAGGTCGATCGGCGCCGTGGCGTGATACCGTTGAACCACGAAGTCCAAGTAAGCGGACCTCGCGTCATCGGAAATATGCCCGAATACTGAATGACCCTCCTCAACCGCGCGCAGAATGGCAGTGGCGCCAAACTGCAGTCGCATCGGATCGTCCCCGGACAGCGCTTCATTCAGGAAGGCAACATCGCCTTGATTCAATTCGCCGGATGCCCAATCCAGATTGAGCCCCAGCAATCCCTCTCGAAATCCTCGCGCACGCTGCTGGGGGTTCATATCCGCAACCAACCGAGTGTATTCGGATTCGAGCGCCGAGCCGGCAGAGGGACCATCCACGCCCGCGGCATCGGTCCTCTCCGGTTCGCCACTCCCCGTCCCCCCTCTCACAATGCCATCGAGGGTCTCCAGAAGCGGTGTCCGCATTGGGTTGCGGAAATCGAGTTCTAGGATCGACCCCCTCACCCGCTCGTATTCGCCAGGAAATGAGATCGTACCGCGATCGAATTCCAGCAGAATGCCCTGAACCTCGGACCCGCCGGCCCTTGTCTGCTCCGGATCGAAGCCATATAGGATTGCAGTCTCGGCAACCCGCGCATCGAAACGTACCTGGCCCGGTCCGGTCTCCCTTGCCGGCCCCTCAATCCAGAGGTACTGGCCCGGGGTCAGAGCCAACTCCCTCAGGGCCTGCCTTGCGGCCGCTTCCGGCGCCATGCCGATGCCCACCAGCTGATCGGCGCGCCACCGCGCAATATTGGCCTGACTGCTGTCACGATCGATGAGTTCGGTCCCCGCCTGCCCCCGCACATCCAGCAGGATCGTATCGATCGCCTCATCGACCGCAGCCGCCGCTTCGCCTCCGCTGCGACCCAACCCGCCCGTTTCGCTCAACGCGGCTTCGATCTGTGCCGCCGCCTGACGCTGACCCAGCCGGCTCATCTGCGCGAGCGCGGCATGGGTCTCCGGCAGCCCGGCCCGAACGACATCCACCACGGCGACCCGCCAATTCTCACCGAACTCGGTGCGGAAATGCTCGCCCCAGGCGAACGCCCCTTCTCCGTCATGGCGGGTGAAGTTCTCCACCATCGCCTCGGCCATGTCGTCCGGCAGCAAACGAAGATCGGACTCGGCGACCCCCATGCCTCTCTGGCGCCCGAGCGTCTGCACCACATACTTGCGCCCAAAAACCGCCGCTGCAGCGAAATCGCCCTCCGCCCTGGCATGCATCCATGCGTTTCGCATTTCCAGGACGGCGCTGTTCCGAAGGGCAAACGCCGCCGGGTCCTCGTCGCGGACCCGGTTCCTGAGTGCCTGCGCGTCCGTGAGCACCTCGGCCTCGGACGGTCTTGCCCGAATGATCCGCTCCCGAATCTCGGTGTCGGACAGGAATTCGATCTCCGAGAAGACGTCCGCGATCGCCGTCGCCCTCCGGAGCCTCGGAAGAAAGTAATGCTCGAACGTTTCCGGCGAGACACGGGCTCTCAAGGCCCCCTCTGCAAAGGCGTCATCTTCCTCCACATCGCCGGTCATCCACCGCGCCAGGTAGTCGTCGAACCCGGCTCTATAGTCATCGTCAGCCGCCTTGGTATCGGCTTCCGCCCTCAATCGCTGAACCTTAACGGCCTGGTCTGCCCGCGCCGTCAGCGCCTCAGTCTCTTCCGGCGGCATCGCGTCGCCGAACTCACCCGCCTCCAATTCCTCCCGCGCGGCCTCTGGATCCTCCTCCAGCCGCTGCCGGAACGCGGCATTCGTAATGTTCCGTTCCGCCGCGCCGATGATCGTCGCAATGGCATTCGGGTCCATTCCATTCTCGACCAGCCCGGTCAGGGTCGTGCGAAATTCTGACAGCACGCCCTGGAGCTGGATTGGGTCGATCCGCACGGTCTCGATCGCATCGCCCACCACCGCGGTGATATCCGCCGCCAAGGCATCGCCGGTACTGGCCGACTCGACCACCATCGCCCGCCGCGATACGTCCTCGGTCAGCGCTGCGGATTCGTCCGCAACGATCTGAGCCGCCCGAGGGTTCCTCGTGGCCAGATCCGTGATCGTCTCGTCCCGGCGGCTCAGATACTCCAGCACGTAGCCCCTCGCCGCCCATCGCGACTCCGGCGACGCCGCCTGGCCCTCCTTCTTCAGCCGCGCGAATTCCGTTCTGCGCATCTTTGCAAGGACACGCATCGCCTGGGTTTTGTCCTGGTGGCCGGCCTCGCGGCGTTCCTCGCGTTGCGTGATCGCCCGGCCCAGCTGACCCAGCCCCTCCGCAATCGGGCTCTCGAACGGCTGTTCCGCCGCCCGCCTGCGGCTGTAGACCTCGGCGGAGATCTTTGGGTCGTACAAGGTGATGCGGACCATGGCAGGCGGTTCCTCATGTCAGAAATCGGAAATTCGAGGGCCGGCTGGTGTCCCGATTCTGAGATTCGCAAGAGCCGACTGCAGACTCACAGGGACACCAACTTCATGATGCTAGCGTCATTCAGCTTCCGAAACTCGGCTCAAGAAATGTGCCGAGCTTCGAAACCATGACACTAGCGAACGTCCTTGGCCGCATAGGCCGCTTGCGCCGCGATCTCTGCCTCGGCAAAGCCGGGCGCCTCGGGGAAAAGCGGGTGCGCCGCGCCCTGGCGGTCGCGCCAGGTAAATCCGGCGCTGAACATGGCCAGTTGCAGCCGGTGGTCGGTCTTGACCGGCTTCAGGGTTTCAGCCATGTCGCGGCCGGCCGTCAGGGCAATGATCTCCTCTGCCTGGACGCGCATCTCCGCCAATGTCTCGCCCAAAGAGCCGATCAGCCCTTCGGCCCGCCGCGCATTGTCGGCCCGTGACTTCAGCAATGCCTCCCGCCGCACCCGACGTGCCGCGCGCTCCTCCCCTGTCTCCGCCTCCTCGGCTTGCGCCAGTTTTGCCTTGGCGGCGCCGACGGCCGCATCCAGCCCGCTTCGCTCCCGCTCCGCAACCTCCAGATCGGCCCCCAACCGGACCAGGCGCTTCGCCGCATTGGCGTCGCCGCCATGGGCTTCCAACGCCACCGCCGCCCGATCCGCCGCGATCGCCTCCAGCCGCTCACGCAGCGTTGCAAGCGTCCCGCTCAACGCCGCCACACGGTCGCGCCAATAGCCCGCGTCGCGGGCCGGCCCCACGGCCGCCGCTTTCGCCATTACATCTCTCCTGTCTGGATACAAATCTGAGTGTCGCCTGGTCGGGCCAGATTGGCTCGCCGATCAGGGAACTTCAGCTAGAGGGATCACTATTCCTATAATAGGAAAATATTTACATTATGAACTGCGAATTGTCAAGAAACGCGCCCGCGCTAACCGCCCGCGCAGCATTCAGGCCTACGCCTAGCCACCGATCAGCGCTCTCGCGGCCATCCAGGCGAGCGTAAAGAGAACCGCCAGCGACCCGAATCCAACGACGCTGATCACCGCCACGGATCCACCGGGCAAGCCAAGCACGTCGCGGAATATCCGAAACCAGAAGAACAGCACCAGTGCCAGGATCACTATGACCGCCGGGAACTGCAGAATGACCGCCGTCGACCAGCCAAGGCCCGGGTCAACCGTCGCCATGGCACCCGCTACAAAGAAGATCGGTACAGAGATCGCGGCGCCGTAAAAGGCCCAGGCGGCGGCAATGATGAAGACCGAGGCCGCGGCACCGCTCCGACCAACCGACCCGAACATCCGTGCGGGCAGCATGGCCACGGCCACCGCTGGGACCACCGGGCCAATTGCCGCAAGCAGCCTCTGAGCAAAATCGCCCAGCAGCGGATGATCGCCCAGCTCCGCCCCCATCGCGAACAACAGCGCCTCGTAAAAGAACTTCTGGGCGGATACCGCGAAGAGGTTGCAGGCGATCACCACGCCCAGGAACGGCACAATCACGGCCCCGACCGTCAGGGTGCCGTCAAGCATGCGTGCCCGCGTCGCCCCAATGGGATTCCACGCGATGGCGGCATTCTTGATCAGGGTTTCCATGGGCGTCTCATCGTCAGCGGAAACGCCGACGACACTCCGTCAATGGGAGGCTGCTAGAGAACAGGTATCACAATTCTACAACAAGATGTCGGGCAGATCGCCAGGCCGCGCGGAAGGCGGCCGTCAGCGCCGTTCGTTCATGGCGATCAGTACATCGTCGCCAGGGCTCGCGGTCCGGTCCGCCGTCACGACGCGCTCCGCCGGAAACCGGATTGTGACTGTCGTTCCAACGCCGACCTGGCTCCGGAGATCCAGCGCCCCGCCATGCAGTTCGGTGAGCGACTTGGCGAGGGACAGGCCAAGCCCGCTGCCCTCATAGGTGCGATCCATCTGGCCTTCGACCTGTTGAAAGCGGGCCAGCGCCCTCGGGATGTTTTCGGGCTCGATGCCGATGCCGGTGTCGGAGATCTGAATGATATGGCCGTCGTCCGGACTGGATTGGGCCGATATTCTGATCCGGCCGCCAGCCGGCGTGAACTTCACCGCATTGGACAGCAGATTGACCAGGATCTGCTTCAGCGCATGGGGGTCCGCATGCAGCAGCGACAACGGCTTCCCGGGGAATTCCCGCGTGATTTCAATCTGGCCGGCCGCGGCGCGCGTCCCGACCAATCTCAGGCAGCCGTCGATGGTCTTTTCGACGTCGAGGTCGTCTTCCTTGAGCCTGGCGGTGCCCGCCTCGATCTTGGAGAGGTCGAGGACGTCGTTGATCAGATGCAGCAGATGCCGGCCAGACTCGTGGATGTCGCTGACGTATTCCAGGTAGCGCGGATTGCCGATCGGGCCCATCCGGCCCTCTTTCATGATCTCCGCGAAGCCGATGACGGCGTTCAGCGGGGTACGCAGCTCGTGGCTCATATTGGCGAGGAATTCGGTTTTTGCCCGGTTGGCGACTTCCGCCTGTTGTTTGGCGACCAGCAGGGCCTCCTCACGCAGTTTCCGCTCGGTGACGTCGCGGCCGGTGCCGCGAAACCCTTTGAAAGTCCCGTGCTCGTCGAAGATCGGTTTGCCGTTGATCGAGAGATAGACCGTCTGGCCATCGGCCCGCACCCTTGGGTGCACGAAATCGCGAAACGGGCGGCAGGCAGCAAGGTCCGCGAGATGGTTCCGCCAGACTTCGATCTTGACACCGGGTATGCCGGTCTCCTGCCTGGTCTTGCCCAGAAGATTCTCCTGCGGAACGCCGGTTATGTCGACAAAGCGGTCCGAGAAATAGGAGAAGCGCAGCTGGTCGTCCATTTCCCAGAACCAGTCGGAGCTGGCGTCCCCGAAATCCTTCAGGCGCTGCTCGCGCTCCTGAACGTCGCTTCGGCGCACATCCGACAGCCGGGTCAGCAGGGCGTTGATCGCGGCGGCCGTCTCGCCGATCTCGTCGTTGCGGGCGATGTCGAGCTTGTAGCGATCGGCATTGGTCGGATCGTCCTCTGCCGCCCTCAGTTTTCGGCGGATTTCCAGCAGCGGATTGAGGACCAGCAGGCTGTGGGCCGCCACCGTCGCCGCCGACACGAAGACCGAAATGATGAAAACCAGACCGCCGACGCGGCCGACGAACGCCATCAGTCCGTTGTTGATGCTCTCCGCATCCATTCGCGCGACGAGGGTGAGCGTCACGGAGTCGAATTCGGCCGGCCACAGGACTTCCAGACGGTCTCCCGAGACCCATCGGCGCCGTTCGGGCGGAGTCGGGTCGTTCGACCGCAGCCGCTGCACCGGTTGTTCGCCGAATGTCGCCAGCAGCTCTCCGGCATCATCGTAGATCGCCCCGCCGCGCAATTCCGGGTTCGGGTTGTTCTCGCTCAGATCCGCTAGGATGCTCCCCAGGGTATGGTGGTCGTAACCGCGCAATGCCGCGCCCATCTCGCGCATGCCCTCGGCCTCGAGCTGGTCATACAGATCGGCCTTCCGGTTGAGATAGGAGGGCACCAGGATCACGATCTCGATCGCCAGGATGCTGAGGCACACGACCAGACCGATCCGTCGGCACAATCGGCATTTCGCGACTGCGGATGCGTTGGCGGAAATGTTTTTTAGGAATTGCATCGCCCTATGAGACCAGATCTCGATTGCCGAGCAGGGCAGTCTGATAAAATTCAAGATAACGTTGCAATTTGATCATTCGGCCCTGCGAACAATCAAATATTCTGGGTCTCTATTATTGCGACCCCGTTAATGAAACGCCGATAAACTCTTGATTGTATTTTGGATCGGCGCCCACAAGAATTTGCATCAGCACAATCATACGGTCAGCGCCGGACCGCGCGATCCATTAGGACAAGATGCGCTTTCCGTCGCTGAATTTCGCCGGAAGACCGTCGTCCGGCGGCTCGAACGGGTCATAACCGCTGACCGCCTGCGCTGGCCGCTTGACCCCCCGATTGTCAACCACCGCGAACCGCAGGCCCATCGCCGCGTAACGGGTCGCCGACATCAGGTCGTCGGCCTCCGTCACCACCCGTCCGTCCTTTCGGTGGTACAGCCGGAACTCCTCGAACCAGTCCGCCAGATGGGCGAAGACCTTCAGCCGACCGGTCTGCATCCGTTCCAGCAGATCCATCAATCCGGCCTCGACGCCGGTCGACCCGTCGGCGTATCGCGCGTGATCCGGCAGCATTCGCAGCCCCTGCCGGCGATACTGGTCGGCCAGCGGAACGCCGGAGTCCTTCGAGTGCTGCAGCCCGTCATGGGGCCAGGCCCAGGGCAGCCACGGGCCCCAGGCCTTCAGCGCCGCGGCGTGGATCACCGGCGTCGCTTGCCGCACCCGATAGCAATCGGTGACGTAGACACAGTCGGCGTCCCGGTCCCAGGCGATCCGCACCGCCGCTGTCGGATGGTCCCAGCCAAAGTCCAGCGCGCCGAGCTGCGGCCAATGCCGCGGCACCGGGAAGGCCGGGACCGAGATCGCGCCTTCCGACACCGGGAAGATCCGCCCCGATCCCAGCACCGGCACGCCGTTGGCCCGCGCTTCGCGCTCATGTGGCGGATAGGCGGCGACGATCCGCCTGCGCTCCCCCGGCGCGATGTGCTCCGCGTCATCGATGGTCATGTTGATGTCGTGCCGGTCGGCGGTGGGCGCGATCAGGAACTGCCGCACCACCTCAGACATGCCCAGCAGCGGCGTGAAGGTCAGCCAGACCAGGCCGCCGGTGGCGTTGGTCCGGGTCAGCCCCTCTGAATAGATATCCGCCGGCGGCTCCTCGTCGAACCACACGAAGTCCAGCGTCTCGCCCTGCCATTTCGCGCGTCCCTGCTCGTAATTCTTCAGCTTCAGCACCGAGCGCCCGCCAGAGGCATGGGCGATGTGGACCGTGTCCAGCTGCTCGGCCACCCCGCTGCGCGCCCGGGTCCAGCCGGCGATGGCGTCGCCGGGGATCATGCCGGTGCCGAGTTGCCCGGGCCGCCCCATCAGCATGCGCTGCGGATTGTCGCGCGTCGTCTCGCCGGTCGGCCCGGCGACCCAGCCGACCACAGGCCGGTCCCAGCGCCGGCCCCGCCACCAGTCCGGATAGCGCCCGGTCAGATGGAACGCCGCCTCCGCCCCTCCGGCCAGTGTCTTGCCCAGCTGGTTGCCGGCCCGCAGCAGCCGCTCGCGGAACCCCGCCCCGGCGGCATGGAATTCCGCCTGCTTCGGATAAGGCCGGTACCGATCCAATCGCCGCCGACCGCGCCGCCTTTCGATCTCCTCAAGCGCCGTCACCCACTCGGCCAAGGCCAAGCGCCTGGGCGAGCCGGATCGCGCGCCGTTCGAGGTCTTCATCGCTCAACACCTCCACGTCGTCCTCGGACGACTCCTTGCGATTGGCGAACATGCCCAGTTCGCGGCCCAGCAGTTCCAGCGCCCTCAGCGCGACCGTTCCTTGATAGGTGAATTCGCCAGTCGGCGCGCCTTTGCGATCGATTACAGGCACCGCCTGTAACGCCCGCTCAGCCGTCTCCACCAGCCGCGCCACGACCCAGGCCCGGCCCGGGCCGTCGGCGCCGGAGCCGGCGTCGCTGTCCCGGCCCGGATCGCAGTCCCAGGCCCGGGCTAGTTCGCCGATCCGCGCCGCCACCCCCTTCCGCGCCGCCAACGCCGCCGACCGCTTCTCCACCCCATCGGCTCGATATCCGGCCTGACGATAGGCGGCGGTCAACTCCACCCCGGCAGCGACAAGCCGCGCATAGCGCTCCTGCCGTGGGTTCCGCAACCGCGCCATTCGGCCTCTCTTTCATGATAGGAAAAACCCCGATCCGCCACGCCCAAATGCGCCGCCCCTCCGTCATCCGGCCTCCGACCGCCGCTCCTGTCCCGGCATGCCATAGTGGTCCGCCAGCGCGTCCAACCCGGCGCGCAGCCGCGCGATGCCGTCGGTCTTCGGCAGCAGCTTGCCAACCGCCCAGTCGGAGGCCGGGCCGTCGGTCAGGCAGACATGGATCACCACCTCGTTGAGCTGGCGGCCGACCGCGCGCACCGCGCGGGTGAAGGCGATGCGGACGTCGGCCTCGTGGTCGGACATCTCCGACGGCCCGCCAATGCGCGGGCGATAAGCGCCGATCAGCCGCGGCTCGCCGCCGGCGCCGCGCCATTGGCGATAGAGGCGACGGCCGGCATGGAATTGCCGGGCGTCGATCTGCCGCCGCTGCCAGTACCGGTCCAACATGGTCTGGGTGCGCACCCGGACATGCGGCTCGGCGCCGCCCTCCACGGTCACCACATCGCCGTGCTGCCAGCGCTCCTTCGGCCCGTGATCGCCGCCATCCGGCGCGATCATCACGCCGGTGGCCGGGTCGCGCTGCAATCCGATGGGCAGAGTCGCGGTCCGTCGTCGCCTGCCGCTGCGTTTCGTCGCCAAGTCCATCTCCTCACTTGTGGTGGATGACGCCGGTTGCCAGCATCCGGACCGCGCCCTACCCTGATCGGGCCCTATCGTCACGTCCGGCGTCGATGCTAATATGAACAATATGTTCTGAAATGTCAAGAACGAAACGTGTACATCCGGATCGCCAGAACCCGGCCAACCCGCCTCGAGGCTTAAGGCGATGAGCGTCGGCGCCCGCATGCGGGACCGTGCCCGCCAGCTCGGCATCTCTGAGGCGGAGGCAGCGCGACGCAGCGGCATCAGCGCCCGCCGGTTCAGCTTCTATGTCAATGACCAGCGCGAGCCCGACTTCGCAACCGTCAAGGCGATCTGCGAGGCCCTGCAGGTCTCGCCGAACTACCTTTTCGGCCTGGATGACGAGCCCAACATGGCGTTGACCGCCGACCAGCCGCCGGAATTCCTGGTGCCGGAGGATTACGTGCCGTTGGCGCAGGTCGCCGTCCAGCCCGGCATGGGCGGACCGGCGCCAAGCCTTGAAGACGAAGGCGCCACCGAGCGACTGTACTTCCCGCCGCGGCTGATCCGCCAGCTTCGGACCGAGCCGGAGCATCTCAAGGTCATGGTGGTCGAGGGCCCGTCCATGTCGCCGGTGCTGGAGAACCAGGACCAGGTGATCATCGACCTGACCAAGGCGAACCCGTCGCAGCCGGCGATCTTCGTGCTGTGGGACGGATACGGTCTGGTCTGCAAATGGGTCGAGCGCATTCCCAACACCGACCCGCCCCGCCTGCGCATCAGTTCCGAGAACCCGCGCTTCCAGCCCTACGATGCCGTAGAGCATGACGAGGCCACCATCATCGGCCGCGTCGTCTGGTTCGCACGGCAGCTCTGAAGGGTAATCCCGCCGGCATCGACCTAGCCCAGCCTCCTCCGTAGCGAGAACAATTTGTTCTTGACGCGCCGGCTCATTTTGTTCATGGTTTGTTCCATCGCACGACCCATGGCGGCAACGGAGACGGATCATGGCCTTCAGCATCAAGGATCTGGGCGTTCTGGCCTACGCTCACGGATTCACCTTCTGGTATTACCGGACCGACGATCCGGCCAATTCGGTTCAGGAGATCGGTTATTTCGCCAATGCCGCCGATATGTTGCGGATCGGCGACCGCATTGCCGGCGCGACCAGTGACCGCCGCGCCGTGGATCTGGTGGTGACCCGCAACGATGCCAAGGGGGTCGCGGTCCAGCAGGTCGCCGCCTCGCCCGCACACTATCGATGAGCAGAGACGCCGGTGGCAGGCTCTGGCCGCCATCCGACACCGCGCTTGACCGCGCCTGGCGGCAGCGACAATGGCGGCTGCAACGGGCCCATGATGACTGGGCCCTGCATGCCAGGTCGGGCGATCCTCGGGCGCCGATCCACCGGGCCGCCGGGCTCGTCCGGATGCGGCGTCAAGCGGTGCGTGACAAGGTGCGAAGCTACCGCCGGGTCATCGAGAGAGCCGGAGAGCGATCCGAGGCCGCGGTCGGCGCCAGATGCGCTGTCGTCCAAGCGCTGAACGCTTACCGGTCGGCGACCGCCGCACTGGCGCAGGCCGTCGACATCTTTGATCAACGGAACAAGTACCTTGTCCGTCGTGCTCTGCCCGGGAGGACGAGTATCGACGAAGACCGTGCCGTCCCTATTCCTCTTCCAGATCTTCGTATGCATTGACCAGACGGTTTGGCGGTCCCGGCTGCGGTTCCAAATAGCAGTCGGTCGCTGCCAGGGTGCGGTAGCAATAGATCTCCGACACCCCTGGCCGATACTCCAGCCGCTGCTGCACCAGATGGTCGGCTTCCAGCAAAGCCTTGACCTCGCTGCACCCGGACAGGGCCAAACCGAGGGTCGCCAGGAGCGCGGTGCGCATTAGGGTTGAGGCGAGCGATCTCATCATGCCGGCATCCTGCCCGGCATTCCTCAAGAATCCGATAATTCCTGGCAAAGCGGCCGGCGCGATCCTATGAGCTAGGCATTCACATCGATGACGACCCGGCCCTGCACCTGGCCTTGGAGGATCTTGCCTGCCAACTCCGGCAGTTCCGACAGGGGAGCGACCGAGGTCGCCGAGTCCAGATGTTCCCGGGGCAGGTCCCTGGCCAACCGGGCCCAGGCCTCCCGCCGCTCGGGCACCGGGCACATAACGCTGTCGATCCCGATCAGCCGCACCCCACGCAGCAGGAACGGAATGACCGTCGCCGGAAGATCACTGCCGCCGGCCAGGCCGCAGGCCGATACCGCAGCGCGGTATTTCATCTGGCTCAGCACCTTGGCCAAGGTCGTCGAGCCAACCGCATCGATGGCGCCGGCCCAGCGTTCGCGGTCCAGCGGCCGCACCGGCCCCTCCGACAACTCCTTGCGATCGACAATCTCGGCCGCGCCCAGGGATTTGAGATAGGCATGGGTCGCCTCGCGACCGGTCGACGCCGCCACCCGATACCCGGACTGCGCCGCCAGCGCCACCGCGACACTGCCGACCCCGCCGGCGGCGCCGGTCACCAGCACTTCGCCATCTGCATCCGGCGTCAGACCCTCTCGTTCCAACGCGATCAACGCCAGGGCCGCAGTGAAGCCGGCAGTCCCGACCGCCATCGCCTGCCTGGTATCGAACCCGTCGGGCAGTTGGATCAGCCAGTCGCCCTTGACCCGTGCCTTCTGTGCATAGCCGCCCCACCAGACCTCTCCGACCCGCCAACCGGTCAGAACCACTTTGTCGCCGGGCTTGAAGTCCGGGTGGCGGGATTCCTCCACCGTTCCGGCGAAGTCGATTCCGGGGATATGCGGATAGGTCCGCACCAGACGGCCAATGCCCTTGACGACCATCCCGTCCTTGTAGTTGAGATCGGAATACTCGACCGCCACCGTGACATCACCGTCCGGCAGGTTCGCAGTTGGCACATCGGTGATCGACGCCGACACCTTGCCCTCAACCTCGGTCAGCAGCAGCGCCTTGAAATTCTCAGCCATGATCCTCCCCACACTCCCGTCTATTTCTCGCCTGGCAGGCAGTCGGTGAACCGCACCGGCCGGCCCATGGCCGTACCGATCAGGGCGCCGTCCCGCATAACGGGCATTCCCCGGATAATCGTCGCCACCGGCCAGCCGGTCACCGTCTCTCCGTCATAGGGCGTCCAGCCGCTGCGGCTCTCGATCCAACCGTCCGATATCCGCCGCTCGGCCTGCAGGTCGACAATGGTGAAGTCCGCGTCATAGCCGGCGGCGATGCGTCCCTTGCCGGCAATGTTGAACACCCTGGCCGGCCCGGCGCTGGTCAGATCGATAAACCGTTCCAGGGAGAGCCGCCCGGCATTCACATGGGTCAGCATGACCGGCACCAGGGTCTGCACCCCGGTCATGCCGCTCGGGCTCTCCGGATAGGGCCGCGCCTTTTCTTCAAGGGTATGCGGCGCGTGGTCCGAGCCCAGGATGTCGACGGTCCCATCCGCCACCGCGCGCCAAAGCGCCGCGCGCTGCTCCGCATCGCGGATCGGCGGGTTCATCTGGGCCCGGCTGCCCAGGCGCTCGTAGCATTCCGGCGCCGCGAAGGTCAGGTGCTGCGGCGTCGCCTCGACGGTGGCGACATCCCTGTTGGCCGCCAGCAACGCCATCTCCTCGCCGGTGGTGATATGCAGCACGTGAATGCGCCGACCGGCGGCCCTGGCCAGAGCCAGAAGACGCCGCGTCGCTCGAACGGCGGTCTCCACGTCGCGCCATTCCGGATGCCGCGACACCGGTGCTCCACCCTCGACCATCGACCAGCGCTGCTTCAGCCGGAATTCGTCTTCGGCGTGAACCGCCATGCGCCTGCGGCCATGGGCCAGAATCCGAGCGATGGTATCGTCATCTTCCGACAGCAGGTCACCGGTCGACGAGCCCATGAAGATCTTGACCCCGCAACATCCGGGGAGATTCTCCAACGTGCCGAGGTCGTCCGCATTGTGGCCGGTCCCACCCATGAAGAATGCGTGGTCGCACCACGCCCGGCCTCGGGCTCGTTCCAGCTTGTCGGCCAGCGTCTCGGCACTGATGGTCAGCGGATTGGTGTTCGGCATCTCGAAGACACTGGTCACGCCGCCGGCCACCGCGCCGCGCGTGCCGGTTTCCAGATCCTCCTTGTGCTCCGCCCCCGGCTCACGGAAATGCACCTGGGTGTCGATCACCCCTGGCAGCACATGCAGCCCGGCGCAGTCGATCACCTCCGCCGCGTCGGTGCCAATGTCGCCCAGCCCCGCGATCCGCCCCTCCGAGACACCGACATCCGTCGTGACAAGGCCGCCCGGGGTCGCCACGACACCGCCTCGCAGGATGAGATCGTACTTGTCCGCCATGCCCGTTCCGCTTCCCGGATAAGCCTTCGATTTGGTGGCCGTACCTTAACGCAGTCGGCGGCGCAAGGCGGCTGGTATTTGCGATCTATTCGACACCGCGTCTTGCGCAATCCGGTCGCAGGAACGATCTTCACTGGACGAGCCTGCCAGCCTCAGCCATAGGCGACCCCATGCCGTCTTATCACATGCTCAAATCCCGCGGCGTACTCGCCGTGACCGGGGAGGACCGCGTCGGGTTCCTGCAGGGGCTAACGTCGAACGATGTCGCCTTGGTTTCGCAGCACCGTGCGGTGTTCTCGACATTCCTGACGCCGCAGGGGAAGTTCCTGCACGACTTTTTTCGTGGCCGCCCAGGGACGACGCCCTGCTGCTCGATTGCGAGGCCGATCGGCGCGACGATCTGATGCGCCGACTGAAGCTGTACCGGCTGCGATCCAAGGTCGAAATTCGCGACGCCACCGAAGACTTGGCGGTCGCTGCGGTGACCGGCGAGGAGGCGGCGCCCCTGTTCGGCCTCTCGAATGTCCGAAGCCGGCCAGGCAGTCGGATTCGATGGCGGCATTGCCTACGTCGATCCGCGCCACTACGGGCCTCGGCCTGCGTGTGATCGTCTCCCAGACCCGATGCCGAGCAGGCACTTGCCGGGTCGGGCGCCATCGCCGGTGATCCCGACGAATACGACCTCATCAGGCTGTCCCTGGGCGTTCCCGATGGCAGCCGCGACCTTGTCGTCGAGAAATCAACGCTGCTGGAAAGCAACTACGACGCGCTGAACGCGATTTCCTGGGACAAGGGCTGCTATCTCGGCCAGGAGTTGACGGCGCGCATGAAATACCGAGGGCTCGTCAAGAAGCGCCTCATGCCGGTCGCGATCGACGGACCGATGCCGCCCGCCGGCACGCCGATCAGCTTCGATGGCCGCGAAATCGGCGAAATGCGGAGCGGCAACAACGGACTCGGCATCGCCTTGCTGCGCCTGGATGCGGTGGAGCGTTCCGTCGAATCGGGCGCCGCTGCCATGAAGGCGGGCAACGCCACCGTCACCGTTCGCGACGTGACGATCAGATCAGCGCAAAGCCAAGAGCGCCGTTCACCAGTTCCTTGATCGCATTCAGCGCCGCGTTGATGATCTTCTCTGCGGCCGCAAAAACCAGCGTCGTCGTTGCCGCCAGCGTCGCCACCAAATTGTTGCGAGCCATTTTCAGCAGCACGTGGGCAGTGAGCTCCTTGATCTCGTCGCGCGCCACCGCCTTGCCGATCTCCTTGATCTGCTTGGCCAGGCCCTTGAATTCGATCTTCACGAATGAGCGGATTTCACCCCAGGCTTCGCCGGCCACATTCTTCGCCTCGTCGAATAGGGAATCGAAAATGGCTCCGGTATCGATATCGCTGAATGACATGGTGTGAACCCTTCTGGTTTTACCAAGGCGTACTGATGATGACTCCTGGTATCAGTCGCGCTTCTTTGCGGCCTCGTTCGTCAGCGCAATTCTGACGCCTTGGGCGATGAGCGGGCGCGCGAAGCTCACGATCAGCGGGCTGAGAGACCCTTCAAATGCGTGAATGGACTGTAGGAGCAGGTGGTTGTCCCGTACGACGGAGACGACGATGGTCGTACAACTGCCTTTGCCGGCGAGTTCGTCCTCGACCTGAAGGTTCTCGAGACCGTCGATGTGGGCCCCCACGGCCTCGATCCCTTCGAACGCCTTGAAGATCTCCAGACTGCTCTCCACCAGCGTACCGATCCCCTGGGCCGCGTAGTTGGCTGGCAGGCACCGATCGTCGTCGTCATTGACCTCGACGCGGAGCAAAAGAGTGTTCAGCTGCGCGAGTGATTCCGCGTAGTACTTCTGGACCTCGGGATTGTCGTATTCGGCCAGGTCCTGGCTGGCGGGCTGGGCCATTCGGTTCATAAAGGCATCGACGCCCTCATAATAGGCCACCAGACCGTCATAGACTCCGGGGTCGTAGTCCTCGACGAACTTGACGGTGAGACACCCGGCCAACAGGGTCAGGGACAGCGCCATCGTCGCGATGCGGCGAGAGTGGGCAACAGAAGCGAAAAACGTGAAACTCTTCCGGCGGGGGAGGATGACCATGTTCAAGTCCGTCGAAGTTGGAGTTCGATCTTGCGCAATAAAGTTATCTCGAATGTGTCATAATTTGATAAGATCGAAAGGGCGGTGACGTGTCAACCGCCGGCCTCGGAAAACACCATTTTCGTGTGAGATCCCGATCGAGTCTGAGCAATAAGGGCCAGGTGCGAACAGGCCGTCGGAAATCCTCAGGCCGGCTTTCGGCACTCGGGCGCAGACAACCAGCCTTGTGCGTGCCGCGCATCACTGCGCCGCACGTTTGACTGGTCTATCCTCTCATGCGCTCGTCGGGTCGATCCGTGTCAACCGCCGGGTCCAAGCCGATCACTTGGTCCGAATGAATGACTTGATGAAGCTATGGCAGTTCAAGGTTGAACTCTCCAGTGAGCAGAAATGCGTCCTCCCAAGATGACTCTGCACTCTGGAACGAGCCCGTCCCGCCAGCGCCAGCATATTCACCGGTGCCTCCCAGAACGGTATAGACGCCGATGACCCCATCGGCATTTACCGTGTTCTCGAAACTCGCTGTTATCGAAGATCCGTCTACGAAGGTATAGACGCTGTAGCCCTTTCCCGACCCAATACCCTTGTCCAGATCGAAACTGGCAATATAGCTCTTGTCGGCTATACGTCCGTCTTCGAACACCGCGGTGCCCCTAGCATCCTCCATGCCGAGGATCCTACCATCCATCCCAGGGGCCTCGAGAACCTTGCTTTCGATTGTATGCACGACCAGTTGAAAACCGAGCGTTTGGTTTTCCGCCTGAGCTGTCGTGCCTGCCAAGACAAGGCAGAATAGTGCATTTGCAAAGAGTGTTCGGGTGCTGATCATGACCTTTCCTCCCTCTTCACTCGCCGTCGAAACGACAGTGAACAGCTACAAGTCAAGATTGCCCGACGAGCTTATCTGAAGCTGATTATGAGCCGATGGCAGGTTGTGAACAACCCATGGGGATTGCAACCGCGGCATCTGGCCGCCAAAGTCGCAGGCGCTGTTGCCTGGCGCGGTGTTTGGGACCCCATGGTCCACATCGAAAACCAGGCTACGGCTCGGCCCTGATTTCCCAGTGAGTGATCCCGTCCCGACGTCGCGAGACAAGTCCCGAACGCTCTGCCGCATCAGCGCCGATGCTCAGCAGCTCTGCAAGATCGGCCGCCACAAGCGGGTGGTAGAAGAAATACTCGTGGCCGAAGACCTGATAGATGCCGGCAGGCGAAACATCGACCGTCTCCAGGCCCGGGACGACGGTCAGGAACTCGCCGGCCTCACCCAGGCGTGGATAGCCGCTCAGTTGGCGCGACAGCTTCAGCGGCGTGTCGTTGCTGGATGCATAGAGCGTCATGCTGCCGGCCAGGGGAGACAGTTCCGGCAGGCGTTCGACGAAAGTCTGGGCATCGAAATCCGGCGCCAGCAAGACCAGCCGGCCGATCACCGGGCGCTCGGACCGGCGCGCGCCCAATCGCTCCAAGGCGGCAACCGTTCCACGCGATCCCATGCTGTGCGCCAGAATCTGAATGCCGTCCGGGCCGATGCGATCGCCAAGCTGGTCCAGAAACCGCGCCAGCAGCGGCACACTCCATTCCACATCCGCCAGGTCGCTGACATAGTCGGTCGCGATGCCGTTCGACGGCCAGCTGAACATCACCACCAGGGCGTCGCCATCGAGCGACCGCTGCATCTCCGCCGCCATGCGGCAGGTCCGCTCGAAGCCGTAATTGTAGCCGTGAACGAAGACGACAACCGACTGGGACCCGGTCTCCGCGGCGCCGGCCGCAAGCCGATCCCAGAAGATGTCTGGATCAAACGCCTCCGCTACGGAGACATTCTTGATCTCCCTGGGCAAATAGAACGGCACGGTCGAACCGACCTGGTCCAGCAGAGGGATGGGCGTAAACCTCACCCGGCATCGGCCGAACTGCGGCTGCCCACGCCCCCCGTCGAACGATCCCGACGCGGGATCGCCGCTATCGCCTCGGCGATTGGTCAGGAAGAAGACACTTACATCCCGCTCGCCGCCGCCGGGCTCGGCATCTTCCGGTGCCGGAACGCTCGATCCCTCGACCACCTGGGCATGGATCTCCGGCGTTGGCAGCACAGCCAACAGCAACAACACACAAGGCAATATTGCCGACCGCCAGTGGAACATCCGCCGACAAGACTTGATCGCAGCCCAATGCACCGGTCAGATACCTCGATCTTTCAGGAAGATATCGAAATCGGCCAGGAAGGCACCGCGGATATCGTCGCGTTCCATCATGATCTCATGTTTTGCGTCGGCATATGTCTTGAGCACCGCTGCCGGGATCAGATCGGCCATACGGGCAATCGCCGACCGGCTTACCACCACATCGGCTGCAGCCAGCCCCAGCATGACCGGCACATCGATCCGCGCCGCCACGCCCGGCCGGAACAGTGCTTCGCAGGACCGTATCGTGGCGTCCAGCCAGCCCCAGGTAACGCCGCCCAGGGCAAGCTCGGGCTTGTTGCGGAACCATCCCTGGTGCACCGCATAGCGATCGGGATCGCCGGTCAGCGGATTGGCTTCGAAAGTCTCCCGGCCCGGCCGCCAGCGCTGCTGCGTCAGGGCGAACCGATTGCCGAATCCCAGCAGGACAGCAAGCCGCGACAACAGCTTCGCCAACCAGACCGGAAAGGCTCCGGGGCCGATGCCAAGCAGTGGCGCCGACAATACGACCGCCGCCGTCTCGTCAGCGCCCTTTGCGAGATAGAGCATGGCCACCAAACCGCCCATGGAATGGGCCAGCAGGACGATCGGCCGTTCCGCTCCGGCCTCTCCTTCGGCGGCGCGCGCATGGTCGATCACCGCCCGCAGGTCTTCGATCAGCAGGCCGTAGTCGCTGACATGACCCTTATGGCGGTCTTCCAGCGGCCGCGTCGACAGGCCCTGGCCGCGCCAATCGAACGACCAGACGTCGAAGCCAAGGGCGGTCAGATCGCCCGCAGTTTCATCGTATTTCTCGTTGAACTCGGTGCGCCCGTGCAGCAGCAGAACCGTCGCCCTCGGAGCCGGAGCCGGTGGCCAGTGCGCCAGCCTCAGCCGGACCCCATCGGGCCGGTCGAGGTGGTCGGTCCGCCAGGCTGAGACACCATCGCCTTCGGCCATCACGCCGTGGCCTGTGCCTCGTCACCGTCTGACAGCACCGCCTGCGCGGCCGCCAGGCGGGCGATCGGAACGCGATAGGGGGAACAGCTGACATAGTCCAACCCGACCACCTCGCAGAATCGAATGGAGGCCGGATCGCCGCCATGCTCTCCGCAGATGCCGAGCTTGATGTCGGGCCGGGCCTTGCGACCACGATCGCAGGCCATCCGCACCAATTCGCCCACACCGTCCTGATCCAGGGTCACGAAGGGGTCGTGCTCAACGATCCCGCCGGACTGATAGGCCGGTAGGAAGGATGTGGCGTCGTCGCGGCTGATCCCGAATGTCGTCTGCGTCAAGTCATTGGTGCCGAAGCTGAAGAACTCCGCCGCCTTGGCAATTTCCTCGGCCTGCAATGCTGCACGCGGCAGCTCGATCATCGTGCCGACCATATAGTCAAGCTTGGCGCCGCGCTCCTTCTCGACCGCCGCAGCGACGGCGACGATGCGCGCCCTCAGGGTCTCCAGCTCCTCCCTGGAAAAAGCCAACGGGATCATGACCTCCGGGATCACCGTTGCGCCATCCTCGCTGGTGACTTCGATCGCCGCCTCGAAGATCGCACGCGCCTGCATCTCATAGATCTCAGGATAGGTGATCCCAAGCCGGCAGCCACGATGCCCAAGCATCGGATTGCTTTCCTGAAGCTGCGCGGCGCGATGGGTGATCCGCAGCGGGTCGGCCCCGGCAGCCTTGGCGATTTCAGCCATTTCTTCAGGCGAATGCGGCAGGAATTCGTGCAGCGGCGGATCAAGCAGGCGGATCGTCACCGGCTGCCCGTGCATGATGTGGAACAACTCGACAAAATCGCGGCGCTGCATTGGCAGCAGTTCGGCCAGCGCGGCCCGGCGCTCTTCGACCGTCTCCGCGACGATCATGCGCCGCACGGCAACGATCCGCTCAGCCTCGAAGAACATGTGCTCGGTGCGGCACAGCCCAATGCCCTCGGCACCGAACTTGCGCGCCGTACGGGCGTCCTCCGGGGTCTCGGCATTGGCACGGACCCGCATCCGGCGAATATCGTCGGCCCAGCCCATCAACGTGGCAAAATCGCCCGAAAGCTCTGGCTGGATCGTCGGTACTTGTCCGGACATGACTTCGCCGGTGGAACCATCCAGGGTAATCAGGTCGCCGGCCTTCAAGGTGACTCCGCGCACTGTCATGCTGCGCGCCGCGAGGTCGATCCGGATTTCGCCAGCCCCGGCCACGCAGGGCCGGCCCATTCCGCGCGCCACCACGGCCGCATGGCTGGTCATGCCCCCGCGAGTCGTCAGGATGCCTGCCGCAGCATGCATGCCATGGATGTCCTCAGGGCTGGTTTCCTCCCGCACCAGAATGACGGTCTCGCCCATCTGCGACATGGATTCCGCCTCGTCGGCGCTCAGAACGATGCGGCCGGCGCCGGCGCCGGGCGAGGCCGGCAGGCCGCGCGCCACCACCTTGCGCTCCGCCGTCGGGTCCAGGGTCGGGTGCAACAACTGGTCCAGCGAAGCTGGATCGACCCGCGCCACGGCCTGATCACGGTCGATTAGGCCCTCGTCGCACATGTCCACCGCAACCTTCAAGGCGGCCGCCGCGGTGCGCTTGCCGGCGCGCGTCTGCAGTATGTAGAGCCGGCCCTGCTGGACCGTGAACTCGAGATCCTGCATGTCCCGGTAATGTGCTTCCAGGGCTTTTCGAATGCCGTCGAGTTGGTCGTAGATCTCTGGCATGACCTCCTCCATGGAGGCCAGATCCTGATCGTGCTTGGCGGCCTTCGTCAGCGGCTGCGGCGTGCGGATGCCGGCCACCACATCCTCGCCCTGGGCGTTGATCAGGAACTCGCCGTAAAAGGCGTTCTCACCGGTCGACGGGTTGCGGGTAAAGGCGACGCCGGTCGAGCAATCGTCGCCCATATTGCCGTACACCATCGCCTGGACATTCACCGCCGTGCCCCATTCCGCCGGCACGTCATGCAGGCGGCGATAGGTGATCGCCCGCTGGTTCATCCAGGACCCGAACACCGCACCGATGGCGCCCCAGAGCTGCTCATGCGGGTCCTGCGGGAATGGCGCCTCCAGAGTATCCAGCACCACCTGCTTGTAGCGGGCCACGACGGTCTGCCAATCCTCGGCCGTCAGGTCGGTGTCGAGGGTAAGATCGCGGTCGCGCTTCAGATGCTCGAGAACCTCCTCGAACTGGTAGTGCTCCACCCCCAGCACCACGTCGCCATACATCTGGATGAACCGGCGATAGCTGTCATAGGCGAAGCGGGCATCGCCGGTCCGCTGGGCCAAGCCGGCGACCGTCGAGTCGTTGAGGCCGAGATTCAGCACGGTGTCCATCATGCCCGGCATCGAGGCCCGGGCGCCGGACCGCACCGAGACCAGCAGCGGATTCTTCGGATCGCCGAAACTGGCGCCGACCTCTTTCTCCACCGCCACCATCGCCGCCTTGACCTTGTCCGCTAGGTCGGCCGGATACTGCCGGTCATTGGCGTAGAAATGCGTGCAGACTTCGGTCGTGACGGTGAAGCCCGGCGGCACCGGAAGGCCAAGTCGGCACATCTCGGCCAGATTGGCGCCCTTGCCGCCCAGCAGGCTCTTCATATCGGCGGCACCGTCGGCCTTGCCTCCGGCAAAGCCGTAAACCCATTTCGTCATCGCCGTAGAACCCCCGTAAATCGAGCGATGCTGCATCCGCATGGCGCAGTCCTGGTCTGGACAGTGCTGCCACGCGAATACGCCATTCTTGTGTGTCGGCCCTGAAGCCCGCGCCCGCGGCTTGCGGTCGCGATCATCCTTCGATCTTCGAGAAATCGGCGATCCGGTTCATCGTCGCAGTGATCTCGGTCAAGAGTCGCAATCGATTGCCGCGCAATTCGGCATCGTCGGCGTTCACCGTGACATGGTCGAAGAACCGATCGACCGGATCCCGCATTCCAGCCAGCGCACCCATGGCGCCGACGAAATCCTCAGCGGTCAGCAACGGCTCGACCGATTTCGTCACCCTATCCAGCGCCTCGACCAGCGCTTTCTCATCGGTCTCGACCAGCAACTTGCGGTCGACCGCGCCGGCATGGCTTTCCTTGTCCTTCTTCGATTCGATGCGCACGATGTTGGCGGCGCGGCGATAGGCGACCAGCAGGTTGGCGCCGTCGTCGCTATCGAGAAACGCGCCCAGCGCCTCGACCCGTGCGAGGAGCCGCACCAGATCGTCCTCGCTGCCCAGCGCGAATACCGCGTCTACCAGATCGTGCCGGACGCCCTTCTCGCGCAGCGCCACCTTCAGCCGATCGGCGAAGAAGGCAAGGAGGTCCGCACTTGTCTCGTCCGACGACCGCATCGACACTCTCTGGGACTTGTAGAGTCGCCACGCGCCTGCGGTCGTGGCGGCGATCCCCAACCGCATGCCATTTCTCCACGATCAGCCGGATGGCGCCCAACGCCGCGCGCCGCAGCGCATACGGGTCGCGGCTGCCGGTCGGCTTTTCGTCGATGCCGAAAAACCCAACCAGCGTGTCGAGTTTCTCTGCCAGGGCCACGGCGATAGCAGTCGGCTCGGTCGGGCAGACATCGTTGGGACCCAGCGGCGAATAGTGCTGAGCGATCGCCTCGGCGACTTCTTCGGTCTCGCCCTCGGCCCGAGCATAGTACCGCCCAATGACGCCCTGTAGTTCGGGGAACTCGCCGACCATGCCGGATGTCAGGTCTGCCTTGGCCAACAGCGCCGCGCTGCGCGCTCGATCGGGATCGGCGCCGGGAATAACTTCGGCCAGATCCGCGGCCAGCGTCTGCAGGCGGATCACCTTGTCCTCCACCGTACCGAGCTTGGCGTGGAAGATGATCTGCTTCAGGGCCGGGACACGGTCTTCCAGCTTCACCTTGCGATCCTGATCCCAGAAGAACTTGGCGTCCGACAAGCGCGCCCGCAGGACACGCTCATTGCCGTCGATCACCGCCGCGCCGCCATCGGTGGTCGGGCGGTTGGCCACGAGCACGAACCGCGGCGCCAGCGCGCCGTTCTCGGTCTCCAGCGCGAAATAGCGCTGATGCGACCGCATCGAGGTGATCAGCACCTCTGCCGGCACATCCATGAAGTCCTCGTCGATGCGGCCGAGATGGGCCACCGGCCATTCCACCAGACCGGCAACCTCGTCCACCAGTCCTGGATCGTCCCGCAGCCGAAGTCCCTCGGCGTCGGCCAGCTTGGTCGCCTGCTCCAGGATCCGGGCCTTGCGATCTTCCCGGTCCAGGATCACGAACCCGTCGACCAGCGCCTGCTTGTACTCCGCATAGTTCGACACCGGCACGGCGTCCGGCGCCAGGAAGCGATGGCCGCGGACCAGCGCGGAGAACACGAACCGGCTGTGCGGCTCCGGCTCGAACTCGCCGACCAGCGGCGTGCCGTCGAACAGTACCAGTATATGGTGCAGCGGCCGCACCCAGCGGAAGCCGCCTTCGGCCCAGCGCATGCTTTTCGGCCAGGGCAGGTCGCGCACCGCCTTGTCGATGATCCCGACCAGCACCTCGCCGGTCGGACGGCCCAGCCGCTCTATCAACGCGAACCACACCGCGCCCTTGGGCGTCTCGCGTTGCTCGCATTGTTCCAGCGTCAGGCCGGTGGAGCGCAGGAACCCGGCGATCGCCTTCTCCGGCGCGTCGACCTTCGGCCCCTTGCGCTCCTCCTTGACGTCCGGCTGAGCCAGCGGCAGCCCATCGACCCACAGCGTCAGCCGACGCGGCGTCGAATGCGCCTCGGTCGCCGTCCAGTCTAGCCCGACCTCTTTCAACCCGGCCGTCACCAGCCGCTCAAGATCGGCTGCCGCGCGCGCCTGCATGCCGGCGGGGATCTCCTCGGAGAACAGCTCCAGCAGGAACTCAGCCATGACGATCGGGCATCACGCCGCCTCCAGCCACATCTCGCAGCACACCCGGGCGAGATTGCGGATCCGGCCGATATAGGCAGCGCGCTCGACCACGCTGATGACGCCGCGCGCATCCAGCAGGTTGAAGATATGGCCGCATTTCAGGCACTGGTCATAGGCCGGCAGGGTCAGGCGCCGTTCGATCAGCGTCTGGCAGGCGGCCTCGGCATCCTCGAAATGGCGCAGCAGCACCTCGGTGTTCGCATGCTCGAAATTGAACGCCGAATACTCGCGCTCGGCCCGGTGGAAGACGTCGCCATAACGCTTTGCGCCCGGCGCATCGGGGTCGTTGAACGGCAGGTCGTAGACGTTACTCACGCCCAGCACGTACATCGCCAAGCGCTCCAGCCCGTAGGTGTACTCGACCGGGACCGGGCTGCATTCGATGCCGCCGACCTGCTGGAAATAGGTGTATTGCGACACCTCCATGCCGTCGCACCAGACCTCCCAGCCCAGCCCCCAGGCGCCGAGCGTCGGGTTCTCCCAGTCATCCTCGACAAAGCGGATGTCGTGCATCTCCGGGTCGATGCCGATCGCGTACAGGCTTTCCAGGTACACCTGCTGGCTGTCCGGCGGCGACGGCTTCAGCAGCACCTGGAACTGGTAATAGTGCTGCAACCGGTTCGGATTCTCGCCATAGCGACCATCGGTCAGGCCGCCGCGACGGCTGCACATAGGCGCAGTTCCAGGAGTCTTCCGGCCCCAGCGCCCGCAAAGTGGTGGCCGGATGGGAGGTGCCGGCGCCGACTTCCATGTCGTAGGGCTGCAGGATCACGCAGCCGCGTTCCGCCCAGAAGGTCTGCAGCCGCAGAATGATCTCCTGGAAGGATCGCGGCGGGGCTTCGATGGTCGCCATTTTTTCTGGATTCGCCACGGGCAGGGTCGGATTTGGTGCGGCGCAAAATAGAGCCAGCGTCCGGGCCAATCAAGCCGCCGTTTGCAATGATCTCCGTTCAGGCCTCTCGGCGGCACTCGTGATCGCCGCCGGGCGAGACATAGGCGCCGCATCGCGGGCACTGCACCAGGTCTTCGGCCTCGAGCTTCTCACGCTCGCGCTCCCGCCGGGCGGTCTGCGCGCGCGGCTCCGGCCGCTCGTCCTTTCGCGCCGCCGATTGAGACTGCCGACCACCTTGAACCCATAGAGCACCGCAAGGATGATCAGGCCCAGGACCAGGAGCTTCGGAATGCTGAACATGGCAGCGGTTTAGCAGGCGCGGGCCGCACTGTCATGTGCGGACATGGCATCCGTCACAGCCCGAAGCGCTGCCAGAAGGCCCGTTCCTCGACCGCCGCCAGCACATCGTCGACCAGCCTCGGCGACAACCGCGCGATCAGATCGTCGGCGATTTCGCCCGGCGGCGCGCTTCCCCGGAACCCCAGCCGGCGCCGCAGCCAGCCCATCTGCGGCGTCACAGAACGCAGCCGGACACGCGGGCCGAATTTCGCCCGCATGGTCGGACGCAGATGGCCGACACCGTCGACCAGCCCGTATTCCAGGCATTTCGCACCCGACCAGAAGGCGCCCTCGAACAGCTCGTCCTCCTTGGCCTTCAACTTGCCGGCCCGGCGCTTGCGCACCATCGCCTTGAAGGTCTCGTGGATATCGACCTGCAGCCCCTTCAGCGCCTCGACATCTTCCGGCTGCTCCGGCTTGAAGGGGTCGAGGATCATCTTGCGCTTGCCGGCGGTGTGCACCCGGCGCTCGATGCCGTGCTTCTCGATCAACTCGTTGAAGCCGAATCCGGCCGATACCACGCCGATCGATCCGACGATCGAGCTTTCGTCGACATAGATCTCGTCGGCCGCGCAGGCCAGCCAGTAGCCGCCGGAGGCCGCGACGTCCTCGACGAAGGCATAGACCGGAATGTCCTTCTCGCTGGACAGGTCGCGGATGCGGCGGCTGATCAGCGCAGACTGCACCGGCGACCCACCAGGCGAGTTGACCGCCAGGGCGACCGCCCGGACACCTGGCATGGAAAAGGCCTTTTCGATCGACCCGGCCAATGCCTGCAGCGTCAGCCCGCGCCGGAAGACGCCGGTCTGGCCGATCACGCCGGACATCCGCAGCACCGGCACGACCGGCGCGCGACGGCGAAACCGTCCGAACGGGAACCAATTTGGCATGTGACGCTCAGAACTCGCGGCGATCTGCTTTCCAGATATATGGCGACGTCAGCATGGCGTCAAAGTGGCAGTGCCGCGCCATCCCGCAAAATCGCCTCGGCGGCGGCGGTGAATCGGCCGTCCTCTTCATGCAGCACAAGGCCCGGCAGCAGCGACGCCGGCGTGCGCACCCCCTTGCGCGCCCGTACGATGACCCGCCGCGCGGCGGCGCCGTCTTGCGGCCAGAGCGGCAGCAGGCGGATGTCGCCGAAGGATGGATGGAGGGCCGCGCAGAGCGCGTCCAGGCGATCCGCCCGATGGATCATGGTCAGCCGGCCCTTGTGCTTCAGGACCCGGCCGGCGAACCGGACCCAGTCCTCCAGCCCCGCTTCGCCTTCATGGTTGGCGATCGCCTTCGACCCGTCCGGCGGCGCACTCTGGCCGGCGGTCTGGTAGGGCGGGTTGGCGATGACCGCGTCGAATGCGACGGTCGCCACGCCGTCGGGCGGGTCGAGCAGGTCGCCGGTGACGATTTCCACGCGACCGGCAAGGCCGTTCCCGGCCGCGTTATCCCGGGCCAGCGCCGCCAGTTCCTGCTGAATCTCCAACCCGGTCACGCGGCACTCGGGCATCCGCGTCGCCAGGCAGATGGCGGCCGTCCCGACTCCGCAGCCGACATCCAGCACATGCCGGTCGCCGTCCGTCACCGCGGCGGCCAGCAGGATCGGGTCGATCGCCGCGCGATAGCCCTTGGCCGGCTGCCTCAGGCTCACCCGCCCGCCAAGCAGGCGGTCGGTGGTCACGCCGCTGTCGGACTCACTCATCGGGCAGCGACTCGCCGGCCTCGGTCAGCACGCGGCGCGCCTGCATATGATCGTCGGCGCCGACCATCAGCCGACGCGGTATCGCATTGACGCTGCCCTCCAGGACAGACATGTGATTGTCCAGCACGATGGCCTCGATGCCGGCATCGGCGAGCAAAGCCGTCAGCCAGGACAGCCGCACGACATCGGTGGTGCGCAGCAACTCTTTCACCTGAACCGCTCCCGGTTGCGGCCCTTGACCGGCCTCGGTGGCAGCCTATGCTGACGGGTGACGCCATACGCGTCAATGCGGCCGCAACCGCGATCGGTTTGCGGTCGGAACCCGGGGGCCGGGCCGGACGGCGCGCCGGGACGTTTGGGCTTGGCTTATCGGCCAGACATGGAGACCAGCGCGTGACGGCAGCCGCCGGACCAACCGACCTGCAGACCTCGGGCGCGACCGATGCGCTCGACCGGTTGAGCGCGCTCGTCGCCGACGATCTGCTGGCGGTCAACGACACCATCCTGCGCCGCATGGAAAGCCCGGTTCAGTTGATCCCGCAGTTGGCAAGCTACATCGTCGCATCCGGCGGCAAGCGCCTGCGGCCGATGCTCACTCTCGCCAGCGCCCGGATGTGCGGCCACACCGAAAACCGGCATGTCGGTTTGGCGGCAGCGGTCGAGTTGCTGCACACCGCGACCTTGCTGCATGACGACGTGGTCGATGAGAGCGGCCTCAGACGCGGCAAGGCATCGGCCAACGACGTCTTCGGCAACCAGGCCAGCGTCCTGGTGGGCGATTTCCTGTTCGCCCGTGCCTTTCAACTGATGGTCGATGACGGCTCGCTGGACGTGCTGCGCATCCTGTCCGAAGCCTCGGCGATCATCGTCGAGGGCGAGGTGCTGCAGCTCGCCGCGATCAACGATGCGGAGACCAGCGAAGACACCTACCTCAAGATCATCCGCTCGAAGACCGCCGCCCTGTTCGCGGCGGCCTGCCGCATCGGCGCGGTGGTCGCCGATCGCGACGAAACCGACCAGGACGCGCTCGGGCAATTTCGGCACCGAGCTCGGAGTCGCCTTCCAACTGGTCGACGACGTGCTCGACTATTCCGCCCGGCAGGCGCGGCTCGGCAAGACCGTCGGCGACGATTTCCAGGACGGCAAGTTCACCCTGCCGGTGGTCCTGGCCTATGCCCGCGGCGACGAGACCGAGCGCAATTTCTGGCGCCGGACGCTGGTCGACCAGCAGACCGGCGACGGCGACCTCGACCAGGCCATTGCCCTGATGGACCGCCACGACACCCTGGCGGAGACCGTCGCCCGCGCCCAGGCGGCCGGCGCCAAGGCCAAGGCCTCGCTGGACCGCTTCCCGGACGGCATCATCCGCCAGACCCTGCTGGACACCGTCGATTTCTGCATCGGCCGCGACTTCTGACTGCGGAGCATTAGAATCCGCCAACCGCGATCTTGCGATCCTTCCGCCGTCGGTCTATAACCCCGGCCCGGCAGTCGGAGTGTAGCTCAGCCTGGTAGAGCACTGTCTTCGGGAGGCAGGGGCCGGAGGTTCAAATCCTCTCACTCCGACCAAACTCTGCCGCCAGACCTGAACGACGTCACGCTCGATAGGCCGGCAGTGGCGAACGATCCTGCAGATCGATCATGCGTCTGAGCATGATCTCCGTCAGGGCGTGGCGGGCACCCCGGCCCGACTCCTGATCGTAGAGATTGACGCACTCCTCGGGGTCTGAGGCGAGATCGTATAGCTCGTTCCAGTCCTCGCCCTCCCGCAGCGACATCCGGTAGCGCTCCGTCACCACGGTCCGCACCCTCTGGGGCCGGTCGAAACCGATCATCCGGCGCTGGCTGTCTTCTTCGACGATGACGGCTTCCGGCGGGTCGGTCGTGAACAGGTCGCGGCCCTGCAATCCGTTGAATGGCTGGATGCCGGCCCTGGCAAGGATGGTGGCCGAGATGTCGATGGAGGACGCGAGGCCCGGATCGACCTGTCCCGAAGCCGGCTGGGCCGGGTCATGCCAGAGGAAGGGCACGCGGATGATGCCCTGATAATGGAGCAGCAGCTTCAGCATCAGCCCGTGGTCGCCCATGTAGTCGCCGTGGTCGGAGGTGAAGACGACGACCGTGTCTTTGGCCAGACCCAGTTCATCGAGGCGCCTCAGCACGCGCCCGATGGCGTCGTCGATCATCGTGATCATGCCGTAGGTCAGCGCGATGATCTCCCGGGCTTCATCCTCCGTGACGGCGAACGGGTTCTGGCTGTTCCTCGGATCCGTTCCCTTGCCGAGTGCCTCCTGCATGGCCCGGATGGGCGGCAGATCGCCCTGTCCGAAGGACTTGGGCAGTTCGATGCTCGCCGGGTCGTACATGTCCCAATAACGCCCCGGCGGCGTGAAGGGATGGTGCGGATCCGGAAAGGACATCTGCAGGAAGAACGGTCGATCCTGACCTACCTGATCGGCCAGCCATGCCGCCGACCGATCCGCGATCCACGAGGTCGAATACTGCTCCTCCGGCACCGCCGTACGCCAAGCCTGCGGGGCCTTGATCCGATTGTCCGGCCGGGCGTTCTCCGGCCCGGTCAGATGGTCGAAATCGGCGGTCTGGCTCCGGGCCCAGAGCAGGTAATCGCCGGATGCCTGATCTCCGTGACCAGCCACGACCTCGACATGCTCGAAGCCGTAAAAATCCCCGTCGATCCGTTCCGCCAGCGGCCTGTCCCACCTCGGGGCGATCTCGAGGTCGTAGTCGGGGCTGTGGCGGTTGTTCTTGATCGCGTCGCGCAGCCCCGGGCTTGGGACCGTCAGCCCCTCCTCCGGCTCGAAGCGGTTGGTCGCCGGCAACCCGGTGAAACCCTGCAGATGCGACTTGCCGATCAGCCCGGTGCGATAGTCCGCGTCCCGCAACAGCTCGACGAAGGTGGCGTGGTCGCGAGACAAGGGAATGCCGTTGTGCCGGGCCCCGTGAACCGAGCACATCCGGCCGGTCATGATCGACGCGCGATTGGGCATGCAGATCGGGTTGGCGACATAGAAACGCTCCCACCGCGTTCCCCGCGTCGCAATCCCGTCGATATGCGGGGTCCGCACCACCGGGTTGCCATAGCATCCCAGATGATCGGCCCGGTGCTGATCGGTCATGATGAACAGGAAGTTCGGGCGCCTTGTCATGTTGTCGACCCCGCTCGCGCTGCGTTCGCACGCGCCCCGCGTATGTCCAGGGCGATAAGCGCCGCCCCAAGCAGGATCGCCGGGATGTGGATCGCCGGGTCGGTCGCCAGGGCGGCGAAGGCGGCGGCGAAACGCAGAAGTATCGTCGGCAAGGTCAGCTTCTGGCGGTCGAAGCCGGACAAGGCGGACGAAAACAGCCAGATGCAGAAGCAGGTCCGGGCCACGATCCAAAGGAAGGGCAGCAGGCTGAACTCCTCGATGATGAGGATGGTCGGGTAGAACGCGAAAACGAAGGGAATGATGAACTTGGCCATGCCCAGCCGGAACGACATGACGGCGGTCTTCAGCGGGTTCGCCCCGGCGATCGGGGCAGCGGCATAGGCCGCGATGGCCACGGGCGGGGTCAGGGAGGATGCGACGCCGTAGTAGAAGACGAACATATGGGCGGTCAGCATCGACACGCCGAGCGCCTGGATGGCCGGGCCCATGACGAGGATGATGATCAGATAGGCCGGAAGCGTCGGCATCCCCATGCCGAGGATCAGCGCCCCGGCCATGGCGACGAGCAGGGCTGAGAACAGGCTTTCTCCGCGAATGTCCGCGATGATGTTGGCCAGCTTCAGGCCGAGCCCGGTGGAGTCGAGCGATCCGACCAGAATGCCGATGGCGGCGATGGCGATCAGCAATGTCGCGCCGGATCCAGCACCCTTCAGGAAGGACCGCCAGACCCGCATGGGGTCGCGGCGGACCTCAGGATTGATGAGAGACAGCACCAGCAGGACTACGACCGCGTAGAAGCCGGCCTTCGACGTGGAGAGGCCCGCCACCAGCGACCCGATGACCGTCAGGATGGGACCGACGAACAGGACGGAGTTGATCAGATCGACCCGGGTGATCCGGTCGTCGATGCTGAGCGGCTGAACCTCGATCCCCTGTCTTCTGGATTCGACCGTGACGGCGGAGAACAGGCTGAAATAATAGAACAGCGCCGGGACCAGGGCGGCAACGATCACGTTCAGGTATCCGACGCCCGTGAGGTCGGCCATGACCAGGGCGGCGGCCCCCATGATCGGAGGCATGATCTGCCCGCCCGACGAGGCGGTCGCCTCGATCCCCGCCGCGAAGGCCGGGGAGAAGCCGCGCTTCTTGATCATCGGAATAGTGAAAGTCCCAGTCCCGACGATGTTGGCGACGGTCGAGCCGGACATGGTGCCGAACATCGACGAGGCGAGGATCGCCGCATGGGCCGGTCCGCCACGGGTACGCCGGGTCGCGAGGAATGCGAACTTGAGCAGGGTGTCGCCGGCTCCCGTACCCTCAAGTAGCGTGCCGAAAATGATGAAGATGAACACCGTGACCAGGACGATGTTCGTGATGGAGCCGAAGACGCCCTTGTTGGTGTTGTACCAGAGCGCCTCGGACACATCGACGAGGTCGAACCCGGTATGGGCCAGGATGCCTGGGAGATCCTTGCCGAACAGCAGGTAGAGCACGCCAAGGCCGCCGACCAGGAACAGGCCCCACCCCCAGAGGCGCCGGCACAGCTCCAGGAAGATGATCAACCCGACCAGCGCGGGCCAGGCATCGCGGTCCCTCACATCGTAGAGCGCCACCTCCATCTGGGTCTGCACGGAATGGAAGGACCAGATGGCCCAGAGCCCGCCGAGAACCATCGCCAGGTCGATCCCGATCCTGAGCGGCCAGGCGGATGGCGTGCCCTCCGAGCGCTCCGTCAGCCGCTTGCGGGACACGGCGACGGCCACGACCAGGGCCAGGGCGAAGCCCATGGCGCGGTGCAGCTTGGGATCGATCAGGTCGATCCCCGAGCTGTACAGCGCGATCGCCCCGAGAATCGCACCGGCGAGACCCGCAAGTCCGGCGTAGACAGCCAGGACGGAGCGATAGGTCGAGGCGAACGCGGCCATGTGCGGACCCTCCGGCAGATGCTTCGGTTCACCGGCCATGCGCGAGTCGCTCCCGCGCAAGGCCGATCAGCGACCCGTCAAGGTCGAAGCGCGTCGGGAATCTCGAATCCCGCTTCCTCGTAATACCGCAGGGCACCAGGATGCAGCGGAACATTCACCGAGGTAAACGCGGTCTCCGGCGTGACGGCCCGAAGGAAGAAGGCGGTCGCATGAACCTCGTCGAGGTTCTCCCAGAAGGCCTTGGTCGCCGTGTAGATCACATCGTCGGACACGCCCGCATGAGTCCCGATGAACTGGAAAAACCCGAGCGCGGTAATCGTGCCTTCGGTCAACTGGCCCTTGTAGATGTCGCCCGTGAACCGCATCATCCCTCGCCCCGGGCGGCCGAACAAGGCCTGCATCTCGTCGCTGGCCAGAGCGTCGTCCGGGATCGACAGCACGCGGAATTCGCCCGACAGCCCGAAGCGTTCGATATTGGCCGAGCCGACTTCCGCAGGTCGGACCATCATGTCGATCTGCCCGTCCGCCAGAGCGGCATAGCCCTCGCCCCAACTCAGTCGGACGGCATCGTAGTCCTCGCCGGGCTCGTAGCCCGTGATGATGCGGATGAGCGCTTCCGAGGTGGCCGAGGCGGCGCCTGCCGGAGGACCGGTGAAAACCGTTGTGCCGGAAATGTCTTCCCAGGTCTCGATACCCGATCCGGCCAGCGTGACCGGATGATAGGCCCCTGCCTCGAAGCCCAGGATCGCGCGCAGGTTGCCCGCGACCTCCTTGGCGTCGTCCACCGACTGGTACATCCGCTGCCCGTTGGCCATCAGGCCGACCAGCGACGGGACGGAGGAGAAGAACTCGATCTCGCCCCGCGCCCCGCTCAGCATGGAGCGGGTCAGGGTCTGCCCGGCATTGACCTGGATATTGATGCCCGCATCGCCCGCCTGGTTGGCGAAGGCGACGAACATCGCGTGCACCGGGTCGCCGGCGCCGGCCGTCTCGCCGCTGTAGATCTGCGCGGTCGCGGCCGACGGAAGCGCAAGCGCGGTCAGACTGACCATCGCGGCGATGGTTTTGAAGTTCAGCACGAAATCCTCCCTTGATTTTTGCCCAGCGTAGCACGCAGTAGTCATGCCGAATAATCGAACTTCGGCCTCGATACATAAGGAATTGGCATGAAACTCGACCCAAGGCACCTGGCGCAACTCTCGGTCATCGTCGAGGCCGGATCATTCCAATCCGCCGCCGACCGCCTTGGACTGACCCAGCCCGCCCTCAGCCGCAACATGCGGGCATTGGAAGCCCGGCTTGGCACCCCGGTCTTCAAGCGCGACGGCCGCCGCTCGGTGCCCAACGGCCTCGGCATGCGGCTGGCCCGAAACGGGCTGGCCATCCGGTTGGCCGAAGAGCAAGCAAGCATTGTCGCCGACCAATCGGCCAAGGGCTCGGTCGGCGAGCTCCGGATCGGCGCGCCGCCGATCGTTGCGGGGCGCTTCCTGACGGGGGCACTGTCGCGGTTCATTAAGGAGAACCCCAACTGCGCCGTGGAGCTACGGACCGGACTTGTCCACGAGCTTCGCTCGATGCTCGAACGCGGCCAGATCGACGTCGTTTTCGGGCCGCAGAGCTCGGCTGACCCGGCAGAGGGGTTGGAATTCGTCTCCCTGATCGATGATCGAGTTGGCATTCTCTGCCGGGTCGGTCACCCGCTGTCGCGTCGGCGCAGCATCATGCCAGCGGATCTGGAGGCGCAGGCGTGGCTGGCGCATTCCCGCGGCAGCCTTCTGCGTCAACAAACAGAGGCCGCAATGATGGCGTCCGGCATTCAGTCGATCCAGGTCGTCTGCGAAACGGACTCCATCCGGTCGGTCCTGGAGATCGTCGCGAATACCGACCTGATCACGACGATGCCCAAAGCGACCACGATGCCGTATCTGGAAGATCGGCTCGTCTTTCTCGCCTTCGACCACCCGCAGTTTCACCGCCCGCTTGGGGTCGTACGGCGCAAGGACACGCCAAGCAGCAAAGTCGAATCCAGGTTCATTCGAATGCTTGCAAAGTCCAATGCGGACGCACTGCCGCAGTAGAATGCGGCTCAAGGGTCTTGGCCTTGGTAGCGCAGAGCAAGTGGTTCGAATCCACTCACTCCGACCAAACCTCTCCGCACATTTCAGGTAACGGCCGACAGGCCTTGTCCGCGTTCTGTCCGCGTTGCGCCAACTTGGACTGTTGGCGAACTGCGGCGTAGAACCTCAATGCCGCGCGGGCACGAGTCGTTTTGAGCGCGATACCGTCCACCCGGGCGCCACCGGTGAGATTCTTCCTCACCGCGCATCCACCGCCCGGCAAGGGGCTTACGCCAGATCCTCGCGCAGCCTGTCCAGCAGGGAGCGTGCAGAAGACGCAGGCGAAAGCAGGACCAGCCGTGCCGGGGATTGGCGCCAGATCAGCACCCGGAGGTGGTTCACGACGGTGCTTGTAATCTCTCCGACGTCAAAGCGGCCGTCGGCCAGATCCGGCATGGCGATCAGGTCCAGCCGTTCCAGAGCGTCCGGGCCTTCCAGTTCCAGCGCGATCCATCCGTCGGACACGTCCGTCACATAGCCCGCCTGACCGATCTGTTGGGCCATCCCGGTCTCGCCGATCGGATCGTCGGTTCCGTAGCTCATGAGCTGCCCGACACCCAGCCAGAGGAGATACCGTCCTTCGCCGAATTCGACGGTGCGGCCGGGACCGGGAAGCGGGGCAAGCTGCTGCCGCGCCGAGGCGGGAAATGAGATCGCCAAGAGCTCTTTCTTCGGCACTACGCGCAGGGCCGAACTGCCGATCCCGACGGAATACCCAGCCAGCACATTTCGCTCTTCCAGCGAGGCGTACCCTGTCTCAGCCACGTTGAATCGCTCCCTCCGGGTCGTAGAAATGGGGCGAGACCACCTCGACCTGGACATCGCGGCCCCGTAAACCGTCCCATGCCCGGAGGATTTCGCCGTGGCGTCGGTGGCCGTCGCGCAGGAAGCCAAGTGCGACAGCGTGCGACAGCGTCGGGGACCAGGCGGCGGACGAGACCCAGCCCTGGTCATTTCGGGTTTCGGGAGCCGCCCCCAATTCCAGCAGATGCGCGCCGGCGCCAAGGCTCTGTTCACGATCGGACGGGCGCAGGCCAACCATCCGCATCTGGCCCTCGCCCATCATGTCCGGGCGTTTTGCCAATGTCCTGCCGATATGGTCGACATCCTTGCCGGTGAGCCCGTCCATATTGAGGTTCAGCGCGGTGGTCCGTCCGTCGAGCTCGTTGCCGGCGGCATGCCCTTTTTCGATCCGCATGACATTCAGCGCTTCGGTGCCGTAGGGGGTGACATCCAAATCCGCCCCGGCTTCCATCAGCCGTTCGGCCAACGAATTTCCATATCTCGCCGGCACGGCAACCTCGTAGGCAAGCTCGCCCGAAAACGAGACGCGGAACAGGCGTGCCGGTGTGCCGTTGCAGATCGTGAGTTCCGCGCAGGCCATGAAAGGGAAGCTCTCGTTCGCGATGTCGAACGGAGCGTCCACCAGCCTGGCCAACAGGGCGCGCGACTTCGGACCTGCCACCGCGAATTGGGCCCAGGCATCCGTCGTCGAATTCATGTGGACATCCAGATCCGGCCAAAGGCACTGCAGGCAGAACTCCAGATGCTGAAAGACCGCGCCCGCATTGGCCGTCGTGGTGGTCATCACGTAATGGTCTTCCGACAGCCGAGCGGTGGTGCCGTCATCCATGACCATGCCGTCCTCGCGCAGCATCAGGCCATAGCGCGTCTTGCCGATGGCGAGTTTGGCGAATTTGTTGGCGTAAACGCGATTGAGGAAAGTGGCGACGTCCTTGCCCTTGAGGTCGATCTTGCCAAGCGTGGAGACATCGCAGATCCCGACGGAGTTGCGGGTGGCCATGACCTCGCGGTCGACCGACTGGCGCCAATGGGTTTCGCCGGGTCGGGTGAACCACTGCGCGCGAAGCCAAGCGCCGGATTCCACGAAGACCGCACCGCGCGCTTCGGCCCAGTCATGGGCCGGGGTCAGCCGGGTGGGCCGGAAGTCCTCGCCACGGTCGGGCCCCGCCAGCGCGCCGATCGGCACCGGTGTATAGGGGGGGCGGAACATGGTGGTCCCTGTCTCGGCGATGCTCCTGCCACTTGCTTCGGCCAGGATCGCCAGGCCCAGCACATTGGCCGTCCGCCCCTGATCGGTGGCCATGCCCAGCGTGGTGTAGCGTTTCAGATGCTCGACCGACCGGAACCCCTCGCGATGGGCCAGGGCTACGTCCTTTGTGGTCACGTCGTTCTGCAGATCGACCCAGGCACGGGAGCGCTTCGCGGCGGCCGCCCACAGTGGGCGAATGCGATAGGGATCGTCAGAGGTTTCCGGCACCGATGGGCGGGTCGCGGGCCTGCCCAGTTCCTCAAGAACACGCGTGGCCCGTTCCGCCCCGTCGGCCAGCGCTTCGCCGAGAGTGAACGCACCACGGGCCGCACCGGCAACCGCCATGCACGGCGGAAGATCCGTGCCCGGCACAAAAGCCGCGATATCCTCGGACCAGATAGGTCGCGCGCGATGGTGGCAGGTCAGGTGAACATTGGGGTTCCAGCCGCCCGAGACTGCCAGGCAGTCGGTTTCAATCCGCCGCCCATTGCTGAGCGTTACGTGGGTAAGGCAATTGTGCCCCCGCGTGTCGAGATCGGTCACGCCGCAGATCGCCTCTACACCGTCCGGCGGTTCCAGGCCCGGCTCTTGCCGGCTGTCGATGATCGCAGCCACACCGGTTCCGGCCTTTGCAAGGTCGCGCGCGGTGCGCCATCCGTCCGCGTTGTTGGTGAAGACCGTCACCCGCCCTCCCGGCGCCACACCCCACCGGTTCACATAGGCCCGCACCGCACCGGCCAGCATCACGCCCGGGCGGTCGTTGTTGCCGAAGGCGATGGAGCGTTCGGTCGCACCCGCCGCAAGGATCGTGTGTTTGGCGTAGATCCTCCAGATGGACGATCCCGCCCGGTCCGGGGCAGGGCGCTCGAAGGAGGATTGCTGAAAGGCGGCGAGTATCCCGTGATCATAGGTGCCGAAAACGGTGGTTTGCGGCAACAGCCGGACGTTCGGAAGACCACCAAGCTCTGCGACGGTCCGAGCGGCCCAGTCCCGCCCGTCCTCACCGTCGATGGTTAGGCGCTCGGCGTTGAGTCGGCCCCCCATCCGGAAATCCTCGTCCGCCAGGATCACGCGGGCGCCGGCACGGCCGGCCGTCAACGCCGCCATCAACCCCGCCGGCCCGGCCCCGATGACCAGAAGATCGCAATGAGCGTAGGCGCGGGCATGGCGTTCCGGATCGCCCTGGCTGGAAAGACGGCCAAGCCCGGCGGAGCTCCGGATCACGGGCTCATAGAGCTTTTCCCAGAAGCTTCGCGGCCACATGAAGGTCTTGTAGTAGAAGCCGGCCCCGAGAAACGGCGACAGCCAGTCATTCAACGCCAGAAGGTCATATTTCAGGGATCCGAGATGGTTCTGGCTGTGCGCCGTCAGCCCCTCGACCAGCGGAACCATGGTGGCCGCCGTATTGGGCGTGGCCGCTGCCCCCTCATGGAGCGTGACCAGCGCATTCGGCTCTTCCGAACCGGCGCTGAAGATGCCGCGCGGCCGGTGATATTTGAAAGACCGTCCAACCAGTCGTTGACCGTTGGCGATCAAGGCGGAGGCCAGCGTGTCGCCCTCGCAGCCCGTCATTCGGCGCCCGTTGAACGCGAAGCTGAGCGGACGGGACTGATCGACCAGCGCGCCGGGAAGCCGCTGGAGGGTCATGTCACCGAACTCTCCCGCCTTGCCAGCGCCACGTCGCGGGCCAGTTCGACTTTGGTGATTTCCTGCGTGACCGTGTCACGTGTCACCACCAGCCATGAGCGGTCGCCATGGGCGTGATACCAGAGCTCCCGATGGGTCCCGGCCGGGTTGTCGCGCAGGTAAAGATAGTCGTGCATCGCGTCGAGGCCGTCCTCGAGCGACGGCCGGTCCATGAGCCGCGCATCGCCCAGATAGGAGAACTCCGAAACGTCGCGCGGACCCAAGAGCGGATGAGGAATGATCATCGTTTTCGCTCAGTGTCTGTTGGGATGGGCGCCCTGGCCCTTTTCGTCGATCATCGCGCCGGTGAGGCTGCGGTCGAGGCGATAGGCGGCGGCAACTTCGTGGGGGCGCCCGGTGGCCAGCAGATGCGCGTAGCACCAACCCGATCCCGGTGTGGCCTTGAACCCGCCGTAACACCAGCCACCGTTGAAATACAGCCCGTCGATATGGGTCCGGTCGATATAGGGGGAGCCGTCCATGGACATGTCCATCAGCCCGCCCCAGCTGCGCAACAGCCTGGCGCGGCCGATCGAGGGCATGACCGCCATGGCGCATTCGCAGACATCCTGCACCACATCCAGTCCGCCGCGTTGGGCATAGGTGTTGTAGGCGTCGATGTCTCCGCCAAAGACAAGCCCGCCCTTGTCCGACTGGCTGACATAGAAATGTCCGGCACCGAACGAGAAGGCGATCGGCAGGACGGGTTTGAGCCCTTCCGACACGAACGCCTGGAGGACGAAGCTCTCGATCGGCAGGCGCATACCGGCCATCGCCATCACCCGGCTGGAACTCCCGGCGACGCAGACGGCGACCTTGCCGGCGCCGATCTTGCCCCGGCTGGTTTCCACCCCCCGGCAGACACCGTTCTCGATATCGAACCCGGTCACCTCGCAATTCTCGACGATATCCACACCCAAGCGGTCCGCCGCGCGGGCGTAGCCCCAGACGACACCGTCATGGCGCGCAGTCCCGGCCCGCGGCTGCAGGAGCCCCGCCTTGATCGGGAAACGCGCATTGTCGAAATCGAGGAACGGATAGGCGCGTTCCAGCTCCGCCCGGTCCATAAGGACCCCGTCCGCGCCCGACAGGAGCATCGCATTGCCCCGCCGCACCGCGGCATCGCGTTGTGCGTCCGAATGAAGGAGGTTCAGCATGCCCCGTTGGGACATCATGACGTTGTAATTCAGCTCCTGCTCCAGCCCCTCCCAGAGTTTCAGGGAGAACTCGTAGAAAGGCTGATTTCCGGGCAGGAGGTAATTCGAGCGCACGATCGTCGTGTTGCGCCCGGCATTGCCGCTGCCGATCCACCCTTTTTCCAGCACGGCCACCCGGTGCTGGCCGAATTTCTCGGCGAGGTAATAGGCCGTCGCCAACCCGTGCCCGCCGCCGCCCACGACGACGATGTCGTAATGCGGTTTGGGGTCCGGTTTGCGCCACGCCTCGGGCCATCCGCGATTGCCCCCTAGGCCCTGCCGGAAGATGTTCCAAGCGTTGTACTTCACGGTCGTCGTCCAGTGGTCAGGTCGAGGCGCGGGATCCTGGAAACGCCAATACCCACTATTAGCGCCGTCCGGCAAACGGTCTTTGGTTTCATGTCACGATACCGCGGCGGGGATCTCGCTCTCGCGGCGCCGCACGAAGGCCTGCAATTCTTCGGCGATGGCGGGATCGAGGATGGGCGGTTCCTCCTCGTAGCGGCCGAGCATATTGCGGCACCATTCGCGGCCGCGTTCGGTAGCGTCCTTGCAGCCGGCGACCTTCCAGGTCTCGTAGCGTTCGTTGTCCTGGATTTCGTCGAGGAATGGCAGGTGTTCGCGGGTGTAGTCCTCGTCGAAGAAATGGCCGCCCGGGCCGACCTTTGCCAGCCCTTCCAGCGCGGTGTCCATATCGTCGAAGGACGCACCCTGAAGCATGGTGTAGAAGCTGTGCAACTGTCGCCCGTCCGTCGCCACCTTGGCCATCGAGATGCACAACGAGCCCTCGATCGTCCCGCCGCAATGCGTCAGCAAATTGCAGCCCCCAAGGATGGCGGGGTAGACTTTGAGGATTGAATCGTAACCCGCATAGAGATCGTCGTTCTTCGAACCTGTCTTGGCACCGTTGGTCCGCCAGGGGATGCCGTAATACCGAGCCATCTGGCCGAACACATACATCATGAGCGCCACCTCCGGAGAGCCGAAAGTGGGCGAGCCGGACTTCATGTAGACGCCCATCGGGGCGACCCCCATCACGGCGCGACTTCCCGGACGGATGATCTGCGTAAAGGCGATGGCCGAGATCGCTTCCGCCACGATCTGCGCCACCCCGGCCAGGATATGCACCGGCGTCGAGGCGCCGTAGAGCACGAATGGCGAAATCAGCATCGCCTGGTTGGCGGCGGCGAAAACCCGCATCGATGCAAGCTGCGTCTGATCCCAGACCAGCGGCGAGTTGCCGTTGAAAATGCCCGTCATCACGACATTCTGATCAACGAATGACTCGCCGAAGACGATCCGCGCCATGGCGAGGCTATCTTCCGCCTGGTATTCGGACTGGCCCGATCCCATGATCGGCTTGTCAGTGGTCAGAAAGCTGGATTCCACCATATGCAGATGCCGGTGCGGCACCGCGACATCCATCGGCTCCTGCGTGTAGCCGCCATTGTAGTGGATCGCCGGATTGACGTGGTGCAGCTTCATCAGCATGCGCATATCCGCCGCCGTTGCCTTGCGGCGCACGCCGTCGAGGTCGATCACGTTAGGCGTGCCGTAGGCGGGGCCGAAAACCATGTTGCGCCGCCCCACCCTTAGCGATCGCGCCGGATTGCGTGCGTGATAGTCGAACTCTTCGGGGACCGTCGCGATCAGCTTGCGGATGAGGTCGCGCGGGATGCGGATGCGATGACCCTGGACTTCGGCGCCGGCGTCCCTCCAGATCTCGGCAGACCGGTCTTCGCGGAATTCGATCCCGATGGTCTCCAGGATCTCCATGGCCGAATCGTCGATGCGATCCAGTCCTTCGGTGCTCAGCACTTCATAGGTGGGGATGTTCCGCACGGCGGTCGGCAGATGGACGATCGGTCCGTGCAAACGCGCTTTCCGGCGCGCGGCAGCACCACCTGACCGGCCGCGCTGTCTTTTCGGTCGTTCGATGATGTCCGTCATGCCGCCACCTCCACACTGCAAGACTATCCGGGCATTGTGGTGCGGCGGCAATCTCAGAAAATATTGTCCAACGGGGTAATGTCAGGTTACCCGGTGCCGGGGCTGTGTCGGGAAGATCGCAGCTAAGTAACAGAAACTACGTGAAAAATACCTTCTGGCGGCATTAGGCGGTTAACTTCACGTTTGCGGCCGATTTCCCGAGTTCCTGCTGGATCCAGCGGTGAAACTCGCACACCGCGTCGGGGACGGTTACCCCGGTCGGCTGGCAAAGATAATACCCGCGCTGAGGCAGGGCGGGCACGTCCAGTGCCTTCATCAGGACTCCGCTATCGAGGAATTGCTGCATCAAGGGCGGCCCAAGCAACCCGATGCCCTGGCCGTCCAGAACTGCCTGGACGAAGTTGATATAGGAATCGTAGGAACTCATGCGCGGATTTCCCGACATGGCAGCGCCCATGTCGCGGAAATAATTCGGCCAGGACGACGACTGGTCCACGGCGGCCTCGTATTCCAGCAGGGGAACGTTCAGCAGGTCCTCGAGGCTGTCGAAGGGGCCGTAGTTCGCCATGAAACTCCGACTGCAGGTGGGCAAGATCATTTGTCGCTGGAGAAGCTGGCTTTGCGCTCCGGTCCAATTACCCTCGCCATAACGAATTGCGATATCGACGCCCGACTGAACCAGATTGATCAGGTCGTAGGAGACCAGAAGTCGAAAATCGACGGTAGGATCAATCTCACGATAGCGGCCGATCGTGGGCATGAGCCAGTATGTCGAGACACCGACCGAGGTGGCTATCGTAATGAGGCGATCGTCCGATGTGTTCTCGATGGCTTCGATTTCTTCCGTGATCACCTGAAATCCATTCGAAACCACTCGTGCAAGGCGGCGACCGGATTTTGTCAGTTCAACGCTGCTTCGCCCGCGCACGAACAGCTTGATCCCCATGAACTCCTCAAGCCGGCGAACCTGCCGCGATACGGCCACGCGGGTCACATTCAACTCTTTCGCGGCCTCTGAAAAACTCACATTGCGGGCGGCGGCCTCGAAGGAAAGCAGAGCTTTGACCGGCGGTAGCTTGCGGGACGAGTACGCCATGTTCAGAGCCCTTGCGGGAACGTTCGCGTGCTGGGGAGTGGCCGCAGAATTATCCAGCGTAACCTGAGGTTACGCAAGGGGTGAAATAATTCCGAATTGGAGAAACGCGATTCCATGCGAGTGTTGTCCAACTACCCAGGGAGTGGGCGACAGAAAAAATGAACGAAAACTCACCTGTACACTGCGAGAATCTCTGGAAAATATTCGGAACACAGGCGCAGGAGGCCCTGGCCGCGGCCAAGTCCGGGGAGGTCGACAAGGACGAGGCGCTCAGTCGTTTCGGCTGCGTAATCGGGGTGGCCGACGCCAGCTTCTCGGTCAACGAGGGTGAGATTTTCTGCATCATGGGCCTGTCCGGTTCGGGCAAATCCACGATCATCCGCCATGTAAACCGCCTGATCGAACCCACAGATGGGCAAATCCATGTCGAAGGGCGCGACGTCATGGGGCTCAACGCCAAAGAGCTTCGGGAATTGCGGGCGCGCAAGATCGGCATGGTGTTTCAGCACATGGCGCTGTGGCCGCACAAAACCATCTCGGAGAATGTGGCCTTTGGTCTGGAGGTTCAGAAGGTGGCGCGAGACGAGCGCCGCGCCGCTGCGGAACGCGCGTTGGAGCGCGTCGGCCTGGCGGAGTGGGGCGATCGCTATCCCGACGAATTGTCCGGCGGGATGCAGCAGCGGGTGGGCCTTGCCCGCGCCATGGCCGCGGACCCCGACATCCTTTTGATGGATGAGCCCTTCAGCGCGCTGGACCCGCTCATCCGGAAGGACTTGCAGGACGAATTCCTAAAGCTTTCGCGCAAGATGAAGAAGACCACGATCTTCATCACCCATGACCTCGACGAAGCCATGCGCATGGGCAATCGGATTGCGATCATGAAAGACGGGCGCATCGTTCAAACCGGCACGCCCGAAAACATCGTTCTGCGCCCGGAAACCGACTATGTCGCGCGCTTCGTCCAGTCGATCTCGACCCTGAAATACATCTCGGCCGTCGAGATCATGACTCAGGGCGAGGTGGACATGGACGCCCCCACCTTCGGGCCGTCCACGCCATTGCCTGCGCTGCTGGCCGCGTTCTCGAACGGGGCGGATCATCTGGCCATCAAGGATGGCGCGCAGGTACTGGGAAAGATTGGCAGAGCGGACATCCTCGAAACCGTGAAATCCGATCTGACGCGGGAGTGAACGACGATGGACCCGCTGCTCAATCCCTTCGATTACTACACAATCCCATTTGGCGAATGGTCCGAGTCGGCATTGGACTACATCGTCAGCATCGGCCGCGCGCCACTTCTGGCAGCAAAGGCACCGGTCCAGGTGTTCCTCAACGTCGTACAGGAGGGGTTGATCGCAATGCCGCCCCTGATTGGCCTGCTGATCGTCGCGGCGTTGGGATACCTCTTGTCCGGTTGGCGGCTGGCTCTGGCTGGCATTTCCTGTCTCGGATTCATCGGCCTGATCGGTGCGTGGGAAGCCGCGATGACCACGCTCTCGGTCGTCCTGACGGCCGTGTTCTTCTGCGTCCTCATTGGCCTTCCTATCGGCATCCAGGCCGCGCGCAGCGACCGGTTCTTCAGGATCCTCAGGCCGATCCTGGACCTGATGCAGACCATCCCATCGTTCGTGTATCTGGTGCCGGTCGTGATGTTGTTTGGCATCGGGGACGCTCCAGGGGTCATCGTGACCTGCTTCTTTGCCATAACCCCCCTCATTCGCCTGACCAATCTCGGCATCCGTGAGGTGCGCAAGGATCTGGTCGAAGCCGCACATGCCTTCGGAGCGAGCGATATGCGCATCCTATTCAGCATGCAGATCCCGCTTGCGCGCCCGACGATCCTTGCGGGGCTGAATCAGACTGTTCTGCTGTCGCTCTCCATGGCTGTCGTTGCCTCGATGATTTCGGTTGCCGGTCTGGGGCGCATGGTGCTCGAGGGCATCGGGCGACTGGATTTCGGCGCGGCCAGCGTAGGTGGTCTGGGGATCGTGATGACCGCGATTTTCGTCGACCGCTATACGCAGGCGCTCGGCGCCGCCCGCGGCCAGCGCGGCAATAAGGGGGCCTGAACATGGACGTCAGCCCCCTTCTCGACCCGTTCTCGGTTCTCCACTTCCCTCTCGCCGACTTTGCGAATGATGGAATTCGCTGGCTGACATCCAATTTCCGCGAGTTCTTTCGGGCATTGAAAGTTCCGGTGCAGTTCCTTCTTGATCTGATCGAGGACGGATTGCGCGGGGCCCCACAGACCCTCGTGATCGTCGCGTTGACACTCACTGCCTGGCAGGTGGTCAATCGCGCCACCGGGATCATCACCGTGTGTGCCATGACAGCGATCGGACTGATCGGCGCCTGGGACGCGGCGATGACAAGCCTCGCGGTGCTGACAAGCGCGGTTCTGATTGCCACGATGTTCGGCCTGCCCCTCGGGATTCTGTGTTCGCGCAGCAAACTCGTCTGGTCCATTGTCCGGCCGGTCCTGGACTTCATGCAGACGGTTCCGTCCTTCACCTATCTGGTGCCCGTCATTCTGCTGTTCGGCATCGGCAATGTACCGGGCGTGATCGTTACCGCCTTCTTCGCTACGCCGCCGCTTGTACGGCTGACAAATCTGGCCCTGCGGACAGTGCGTGCGGATCTGGTCGAAGCCGCCGACGCTTTCGGGGCATCACCGGCAAAACGGCTATGGACCATCGAACTGCCGTTGGCGCGCCCGACCATCATGGCCGGCATCAACCAAACCGTCATGCTGTCGCTCGCAATGAGCGTAATCGCCTCGATGATCTCTGTTGCCGGTCTGGGCAGACTCGTCCTGGTCGGGATCAGTCAACTCGATATGGCACGGGCAGCAACCGGCGGTCTGGGCATCGTTCTACTTGCGATGGTGTTCGACCGCATTACCCAAGGCCTCGGCCAGACCCGCCGCGACCGGGGCGGCAGGGGACTGTGGGAACAGGGGCCAGTCGGCCGTCTGCGCAGCGCCTTTGCCACCAGCAGAAGCAAAAACACATAAAATCTCAACAGAGGAGGAGTCCCATGTACACCATGATGATGCGAGCTTCGGTTTCGGTATTGGCGCTTGCCACGCTGTCCGCGGCCGCGCAGGCAGACGAGGCGCGGCCGATCGGAACCGGCCGCCCGGACCATCAGCTCATTTACGAGGTCATCGAAGATGGCCTCAATGCGCTTGGCTACGAAACGGAAGAGATGCTTACCGGCGCCTACCCGGTCATCCATCTCAGCATCGGTCAGGGCGATGCCGATTATACCGCCGTCCACTGGGTGCCGCTGCACAATGAGTATTACGAGAACTCCGGCGGCGATGATGTGTTCCTGAGGGCCGGCCCGACTTACACCGACGCGATGCAGGGCTATTTCATCGACATCGCCACGGCCGAAGAAAAAGGCATCACCGACCTGGAGCAAATGCGCGATCCCGCGATCGCGGCAGTCTTTGACACTGATGGGGATGGCCTGGCCAACCTCACCGGCTGCAATCCCGGCTGGGGCTGCGAACAGGTGATCGAGCATCACCTCGACGCCTATGACCTGCGCGATCACATCAACAACGACAAGGGCGAATATTTCGCGCTCATGGCCGACACGATCGAGCGCTTCGAGGCCGGTGAGCCGGTCTTCTACACGGCCTGGGCCCCCAACTGGATCATGTCGGTCATGGCCCCGGGTGAGGACGTGGTGTTCCTCAACGCGCCGTTCTCGTCGCTGCCCGGCAACGAGAATGCCGATACGGTATGGGAAGATGGGCGCAATCCCGGCTTTGGCGCCAACGACAACTTCATTCTGGTGAACCGGGAATTTGCCGAAGAGAACCCCTCGGCATTCGCCTTCCTCAATGGCCTGCGCATTCCGATTGCCGATCTCAACACCATGATGGTGCGCGTGAACGCAGGCGAGGACTCGCCACAAGAGATCGAGGCCGTCGCGCGTGACTGGATCGCCGCCCATCAGGCGGAATTCGATGCGCTGGTTGCCGAGGCCAAGGCCGCGAACTGAGCCCGAACTCAAGGAATCTGGCGGGCGCCGCCCCGGTGCGGTGCCCGCCGGCACCTGCCAAAAAAGCTAATGTGATGGCCATCTATTTTCACTGGGATCAAGCGACGAATGACCTCTGGCAGTCTGCCTTTGACGAGGCTGGCGTGGGCACGGATATCCGCCAGGAGGGCGCATTGGGCGATCCTGAGGAGGTCGATTTCGCAGTGGTCTGGGCCCCGCCCCAAGGGCGCCTCAAAGACCTTCCGAACCTGAAATACATATTTTCGATCGGGGCGGGCGTGACCCACATCACGCTCGATCCCGAAGCGCCGCTGCACGTGCCGATCGTGCGCCTACAGGACGATATGCTGGTCCTGGATATGTCCTGTCACATCATTCATTGGGTCTTGCATTTCCATCGCTACTACAACCGCTACAAGCTCTATGAGAGCGAGAAGAAATGGCTGCGCCATCGCTACCCCGAAAATCGTGAACGGCGCGTGGCAGTCCTGGGCCTGGGACAGACAGGGTACAACGCCTGCCGAAGGCTCAGCGATCTGGATTTCGATGTCACGGGCTGGAGCCGGAGCCCCAAGGAGATCGAGGGCGTCACCTGCCTGAGCGGGGACGAAGCACTGCCCGAAGTCCTGTCGCGCGCAGACATCCTGGTCAATCTTCTGCCACTGACGCCGGCGACCACGGATCTGATCAACGCGGAAACGCTGGCATTGATGCCGGATGGCGCGTTCCTGATCAATTGCAGCCGGGGCGGAACGATCACCGATGCCGATCTGTTGTCTGCGCTGGACAGCGGCAAAGTCGAAGCGGCCGCGCTGGACGTCTTCCGCGAAGAGCCACTGCCACCGAGCGATCCATATTGGAGCCACCCCAAGGTCAGCGTAACACCGCACGCGGCAGCGCCGTCGAATGAGCGATCGGCGGCCCAGTTCATTGCCGGCCACATCCGGCGCGCGATGGACGGCGGGAAACCGTGGCCCATCGTGGACCTCGAGCGCGGGTATTAGTCCGTGAAGAAGGCCGGCCGGCTTCCCCATCATTTCGACAGCAACGGGTGGTGGGGCGTTCTTCCTGAGGCCCCTGTCCCCCGGGTGTTGTCAGGCGAAATCCGCGTGCGGACTGCCATCGTCGGCGGCGGGATCTGCGGCGTTTCGGTCGCAAACCGCCTTGGTGAACTTTGCCCGTCGGATGAGATCTGCCTGATCGAAGCCGAACGCGTTGGTTTCGGGGCGTCGGGCCGAAACGCGGGCTTCATGCTCAACATTCACTCTCACGGCCCACCGAAGAAGCTGAGCATTCTGCGCCGGAACATGAAGCTCTGGGAGGCCGGGCTCTGCAGCTTGCGCCGGAAGGTCGAAACCGGGCAAATCCGCTGTGATTGGAGTGAAGCTGGTCGATTTTACGGCGCAGCCGGCCCCGATGGCGAAAGGCATATCGGCGAGATCGCGGATACGCTAGATGCCCTTGGGCTGAGTCATGACTGGCAGGATCGGGCCGCTCTGGAGCGGCGGATCGGGACGAATTTCTATTCGTGTGGACTTCATGCGCCGGGCAATGCGCTGGTGAACCCCGCGGCGCTCATGCGCGGTCTTGCCAAGAACCTTCCGAATAATGTGAGTTTATACGAGGAAAGCCCGGTTCTGGGGTTCGAACGAAATGGCCCGGGCTTTCGGATCGATGCCGCCGACGGAACGGTTTTCGCCGATCGGCTGGTCCTGGCGGCCGGGGTGTATCTGAAAGAATTCGGCATCGCTTCGGGGCACTTCGTGCCGATGGCGACCTACGGTAGCCTGACGCCGCCCCTCGACGCGGCCACGCTTTCCGTCTTGGGCAACGGAGAGGAGTTCGGACTCCTGGGAGGGTCTGAATACGGAGCGACGATAAGGCTCACTCAGGATCACAGGCTGTTTGTCCGCAACTACTACAATTTTGTGCCCGGGGCATCGGCTTCCCGCGCTCGTGTCGATGAGATATCCCGCTTGCATCGCCGTGCCATGGTGGCGCGCTGGCCCTCCCTGGCAGACCAGAAGTTCGAATACAGCTGGGGAGGCGCGATGGCATTCACCCTGAACAATGGTGCGGTGTTTGGCGAGTATGAGCCAAACCTCTTCGCCGTCCTGACGAACGACGTTTCTCCCATGACCCGCGGAGAAGCCGCGGGTACGCTGCTGGCGGAATACATGGAAGCATTTGAAAGCGATCTGCTGTCCCTTCAGCTTTCCATCCCGAGTGCGAGCCGTCTGCCGCCGCGCCCGCTCCTTGACCTGGGGATCGGGCTACGTCGGGGATACCTGCATTTGATTGCATCGAAGGAATTCTGAAACTGTCCCTCCAAGTGCCCGACTCGCAGCAATTGACGCTATCTTCCGGGACGATCCACTAATCTCGACCAATCTTCCTGCACATCTCGGGCCGCTCAAATCGACCGGCCGGCCGCGCCGGCGGAATCTTCGCGCATGCAAATCGATCGTTAGGGTATCCCTGCTATTGCTGGTGATGCCATGTTGGAGACCCGTCGACAGGACGTCACCGTATTCGAAGACCGGCCGATCATTCTGCCGGTCACGCTTGCCGCGGCTTCGGTGTTCTTCGCGGTCAACCTCGCTCTGAACGCCGGGCCCCTTCTCACGGGCGACAAGGAAGCCATCGGGATGCTGCTCGGAACCGTGCTCTGCGCGTTCGGCGCCGTGCTGCTGTTCCGGCGCGACCGGTTCGCGTTCGACGCAACGAACCGGCGGCTGCGCTGGCGAAAGTGGTCTCTTGCAACGGCCTCGTCGGGCGAGATCGCCTTCGACGACATCATCGACGTCGCGATGGAATCCATGAACACCAGCGACGGGCGCGGCACCTACCGCGTTGCCCTGCGAACGGCGGACGGCTCGATCCCGCTGACCGAAACCTATTCGGGCCATGTTGACGACTGGCACCAATTGGCTGAGCGCATTCGCGCCATCGTCGGCCTCACGGGCGAGCGACCGGCCGGTGGCGACACCGATGCCCTGCTCGCCCAGGGCCGGAAGATCGACGCCGTCCGCCAGATCCGCGAGACGGAGGACCTCGACCTGACGCCGGCGCGGGCCAGGGTCGAAGCGATTTCACGTCGAACCAGCTGAGCCCTAAGGTCCGAGCCCTGAGGACGGTGGCGCCTAGCCGCCCAGCACGATATCGAACGTCCCGGCCAGGGCCCCGGCCTCGACCTGTGGCGCGGGGGCAAGGGGCACGATCAGACTGGCGCGGGCCGCCGGATCGCGGACCCGGCGCAGCAGCCCGTCCCGGTCGTTGTCGGGCTCTCCGGCGACATACATCTGCGTCACCAGCCGGCCGGACCCCTGCCCCTTGATCGCGAAATGGATGTGCGGCGCGCGGCCCGGATAGCGCACCGGTTGGATGGTGCGGAAACGATAGGCGCCATCCGTATCGGTCAGGGTCTCGCCGTAGCTCTGGAAATTCTCGTCGATCGGGCCGGTGGCCGGTGCGTTCGGATGGTGGTATCGGCCAAACGCATTGCACTGCCAGATCTCGATGCGGGCGCCGGACAACGGCCGGCCGTCGACATCCGTCACACGCCCGAAGACATGAGTGACGGTCCCTTCGGCCTGTCCGCTCCGTCCTTCCACCCGAACCAGATCGGCGTCCCGGTCGAGCGGCAGCGTCACCGGGTAGTATGGCCCCAGGGATTGGCTCGGCGTCGGCAGCAGGGTCGCCGCGGCCGCCGGCCCTGGCAGGATTCCGGCGAACGCCAAAGGCAGCGAGGCCGCAAGCAAGTCGCGACGGCCTGGATTCGATAGTTGCGTCATCGCACATTCTCCCTGCCAATCCGCTGCCGGGCTGTAGCGGCTCCCCAATAAGATCTGGTCGGACCGCCGCCCTGGCAACTCACAAACCCGTGCACCTTGCCTGTCTTTACGCAACCAGCCTGTCGGTGCTAGGCCCATGGCATGCCAGCATCGCCCGACCAAGCCGCGTTGATCGGCCTCGACTGGGGAACGACGTCTTTTCGCGCCTATCGCATGGCGGCCGACGGGCGCATTCTCGACCGCATCTCCAGCGAACTCGGGATTCTGACCGTCGCCGATGGCGACTTCGCGGCGGCGCTGCGGCATCAAATCGCCCCATGGATCGCCGGACCGGCATTCCCGCCGATCCTGGCCAGCGGCATGATCGGAAGCCGCCAGGGCTGGCACGAGGCGCCCTATGTTGCCCTGCCCGCCGGCGCGGCCGATCTGGCCGGCAATCTTGCGACGGGGACGAGCGACGGCGACCTGACCGTCCATTTCGTCCCGGGATTGTCGCGCCGCGACGGCGACGGTGTGCCCGACGTCATGCGCGGCGAGGAAACCCAATTGATCGGCGCGATGGCCACAAAGGCTGGCCCGTGCCTCTTCGTCCTTCCCGGCACGCACAGCAAATGGGTCGCCGCGATGGACGGTTCCATCCACTGGTTCGCGACCTTCATGACCGGAGAGGTTTTCGCCCTGCTGCGCAAGCACAGCATCCTGGGACGATTGATGTCCGGCTCCGAGCACGATCCCGCAGCCTTCCGGCGTGGCCTCGAGCATGCCGCCACCAAGTCGGGCGCCACGGCCGGCCTGCTTCATCGCCTGTTCGGCGCGCGCAGCCTGCCGCTGTTCGGCGACCTGCCTGAGACCGGCGTCGAATCGTATCTCTCGGGGCTTCTGATCGGGACCGAGGTCGCGGAAGCATCGCACATCCTGCCCGCGGCAACGGTCGTCGAATCGGTCGTCATCATTGGGCGAAGCGACCTCGCGCGCCACTATGAGACCGCGCTCTCGGCCCGTGGATATTCTGTGGACACCGCCGATCCGGATGCGTCCGCGGCAGGCCTTCATCGCCTGGCGCTGGCCGCCGGCCTGTTGGAAACGGAGACGGTATGAGCAATTGGCAAACCCTCTTCAACCGCATGCCCCTGGTCGCCATCCTGCGCGGCCTGGCGCCGGAGAACGCCGTGGACATCGGCGACCGGTTGATCGAAGCCGGTTTCACGACACTGGAAGTGCCGCTCAATTCGCCTGATCCGCTGGAGAGCATAGCGCGGCTGGCCAAGCGCCATGGACAGCAGGCGCTGGTCGGGGCCGGCACGGTGCTGTCCGCAGCCGACGTGGCGCCGATCGCCGAGGCCGGCGGTTCGATCGTGGTGATGCCCCATTCGGACGCCCGGGTCATAGCGGAAGCGAAGCGCCTGGGGCTCGTCTGCGCCCCGGGCGTCGCGACGCCGACCGAGGCCTTTGCCGCGCTTGCCGCCGGCGCCGATCTGCTGAAGTTGTTTCCCGCCGAATTGCTGACGCCGCCAGTGGTGAAGGCCTGGCGCGCAGTATTGCCGGACGATGCGCCTCTGGTTCCGGTTGGCGGGATCGCTCCTGCCTCGATGGTCGCATACTGGGAGGCCGGCGTTTCGGGGTTCGGGCTGGGCTCGGCGCTCTATCGCCCCCGCGATACCGCCGATGAAGTCGCAATCAAGGCCGAGAGCTTCGTCACCGCCTTTCGACGACTACCGTCACGGGACGCCTGAGGCCTCCGGACAGGAGTCCAGCCGGGCTACGTCATCGATCAGGTGGACCTGCATTGGCTGGCGTCGCCCGCGCAGGGTGAATTCGGCGGAGGCAAAAGCAGACAGGTCGATGCCGGCATGCCGGGCGGCATGGTCCGAGATGATCAATTGGCAGGAATAGGTCTTGGTCAGCGCCTCCAGCCGGTTGGCGGCATTGACCGTGTCGCCCACCGCCGTCACCGCGGTCGCGGCGCCGAACCCCATCTCTCCGATGATCGCCGGGCCGGCATGCAGGCCCATGCCGACTCGCAGCGGGTGGCGAAGATCATGGCGCAAGGTCTCGTTAAGCCGCGCCAGCCCCTCGCCCATGGCCCGGGTGGCGGCGAGCGCCTGACGACAGCCGGCGGCCGGCCCCCGGTCGATGCCGAACAACGCCATTACGCCGTCGCCGGTGAACTTGTCGATCTGGCCGCCACTCTGCTCGATGGCCTCTCCCAGCGCCTCGAAATACCGGTTCATGATGAACACTACGTCGTATGGCAGTCGCCGTTCGGCCATCGTGGTGAAGCCGCGAAGATCGGCGAACAGCACGGCGATCTCACGTTCCTCGCCGGCCAGCAGCGGCGGCCTGGCGAAGCCGTCTTTTGGCCGTGCCGAGGGCGGCAGCAGCGGCACCACTTCCAGGTTCGCAACCGGCCGCAACTGGCATGCCAGCCGCACATTCGGCGGCGCGGCGATGCGCTTCAGAACCCGCAATTCATCCGCGCTCGGCCGCGGCACCGCCCAGGATCCCTTGCCGATCCGGACCCGGCAGGTCGAGCAGCGACCGCGTCCACCACAGACCGCGGCGTGTGGCAGATCGGCCAGTTGGCTTGCCTCGAGCACCGAAGCACCCTTCGGCACCTCGATGCGCACGCCGCCTGGGTATCTCAGCTCGATCGCCCGATAGTGACGCCCGCGCCAGCTCCGCCAGCCGCGCGCCAACAGCACCAGGACAAGCGCCGCCAGCCAACCCATCAGGATCTGGGTCTCGGCACGGGCGGCGAATTCGACCGCGGCCCGGTTCGGCCATCCGATCTCGACCATCGCCGTCACTAGCCGTCTGGGATCGGCGGCGATGGGCGCCACGGCGCGGCCACCCTGAACGAACCCCAACAGCGACAGGATCGGCACCAGCAGGGCGACGCTTAACACATAGGGATAGGCTTGGCCGTACCAGGGTTTCAGTCGCAACCAGAGATGCAGCCCCAGCCAGCCGTGAATCCAGGCGACGATCAACGCGACGGACTGGAGCGCCGCCTCTCTGCCGCCATCCGCCCAAAGCGAGAGCAGGACGTACAGGTAGCTGTCCTGGGTTCCATGGAGCGCGTGGTGTACCCGCGTCGTCAGCACGTGTTCGGCCAGAAGCGGCACGGTGACGAAACCCAGCATCAGCTGTGCCGCCTCCAGGGGACGCATCTTGCTCAGCCGCCGATGCTGGAACAGCGCCCACAGAGCCAGGACGTAGTGAACCGCCAGCGAACCGTAAAGCAGCGCCGTCGCCGGCAGGCCGCGCCACGCCGCTACGAACCAGCCTCGCCCGGTCTCCATGGCCTCCAGCGACCACAGTCCGAGCGCGTGATTCACCAGATGGGAGAACACATAGGCAAGCAGGACAACGCCGGAGACCAGCCGCAGCCACCTCAGCTGCTGGCGCAGATCCGCGCCCCGCCTCGCAACGACGGTTCCGGTCCTGGCAGTCATGTCCGCCCCCGGCACGGATGCGACCCCGCGCGACCCTCACCATGCGCAATCAGGGCAACATCGGAGCGCCACCGTTCGAATGGCATCGGCCGGTCGCCGGCACTCGGAGCCTTGCGTCCTGCCATCGTCAGAAACGGCAAGAGGGGCGGCCCGCGACCGCCCCTCCCCAAATGTGCCGACCTGATCGTATCGGTCAGTTCACTCGGAACTCCGCCGGCAGGAAGAACATGTGGTCCGTGCCGGACACCTCGTGGCAGTCGATGCAGAACTGGACCGCCGCAGAGTTCGCGCCATTGGTTTCCCCGAAGATCGTGCCGTCCGGCATGACCATCGTGTACTTCCAATCGGCGCTTGCCGCGTTGAAGCCCGCCGGCATCTTCTGCATCAGGAACAGTGGCCCGACGCTCAGACGACCGTCCGGTGCCACCACGAAGCTGTCCTTGCCCAGCACACTGCCATTGCGCATCGTCCCGGCTTCCTCGTACCGGCCATAGGCCGAGCCGGATTGGTTCGCGACGTTCATCACGTAGCGCGAGCCATGCAGAGCCGACACATACGGTGCGGAGCTGTAGTAGTCGAAGCTCTGGTAATTGATCGCGATCGCGTTGCCAGACGCGGCATACGCCGACTGAAGCTCGGACCGCATGCAGTCGTATGCGGCCGCTGCCTCGGCCATGGTCAGCTCGACGCCGGCGCCGGCGCCGCATGGATTGCAGGGATTGGCCGCGCACGGATTGCATGGATTTGCTGCCGCACAGGGATTGCAGGGATTGCACGGATTGGCCGCGCAAGGGTTGCAAGGATTTGCCGCCGCGGCGCAGGGATTGCAGGGGTTGCAAGGGTTCGCCGCTGCGCAGGGGTTGCAGGGGTTGGCCGCGCACGGATTGCATGGGTTGGCCGCCGCGCATGGATTGCACGGGTTCGCCGCACATGGATTGCAGGGATTGTAGGCAGCCGTCCGAAGCCGCGGTACGAAGCAACGCGAGCTGTAGGCCTCGCCACCGCCTGCCGCGCAGGGGTTGCAGGGGTTCGCCGCGCACGGATTGCACGGATTGGCAGCCGCCGCACAGGGGTTACAAGGGTTGCACGGGTTTGCGGCGCACGGATTACAGGGGTTGCACGGATTGGCCGCGCAAGGATTGCAGGGGTTCGCGGCGCACGGATTACAGGGGTTGCACGGGTTTGCAGCGCAGGGATTGCACGGATTGTTCGCCGCACAGGGGTTACATGGGTTGCACGGATTGGCCGCACACGGATTACAGGGATTGCACTGCGCCAGCTGTATGTAGGGGACGGCGTCAGGATTTACTGTCGCCTGTCCGGCGGCACTCTGGCCGCTCGCCAACATGGGCCCGGCAACCACAACGCCGAAACCAGCTACCATCGGCAGCACGGTCGTGGCGTTCAACCTCAACCTCAACGACTTCATCAGGCCCCTCCGTTCAATCTCTTTTCGTCGCACATCGCGGTGTCATGAAATTCCATACGAAGCCTACGGAAATCGCGCAGATTCAAGGGTAACTTGTCCTCACAACTCTGTGTGGGCAGCACAGTGTCTGCGGGCCGGCAGAACATCGCGCGTCCAGCCCTCGTTCACGCCCGTTTGTGGCATCGTGAGCGCCATCGACGGATGGACGACCCCATGTATCCGTGCGTGCAGATGAACAAGCCGTGACGGCCGAGACAGATGACCGAAACCGCCAATCGCATCGGCTGCGGACGCCACCAGACTCACGGCGCGGTATGCCGCTCCGGACGAGGCCGTACCGTCGGCGCGCTCGTGGCAGCGGTTCTTGCCGGTTCTTGCCTGGCGGCCGAAGCGAACGATCCCGGAATTCCGGTCCCCGAGGTTGTCTCCATTCCGGCCGGCCCCTTCATCGCCGGTTCCAGCGCGGCGGAACGTGAGGCCGCCTATCGTCTCGACGAGGCGGCCTACGGTCATTCCGTGACACGCGACAACCGCTGGTACGACCGTGAGCGCCGGCCGGACACGATGGTTTTGCCGTCTTTCGCCATCACCCGAACGCCGATCACCAATGGCCAATACGCGGCCTTTGTCGCCGAGACCGGGCATCGCCCGCCTGACGTCGATCGCCGCGAATGGGCGGGCTACGGGCTGGTGCATCCCTTCGAGCGAACCCGACGCCATGCTTGGCTGGACGGCACGCCGCCCCCAGGGCGGGCCGAGCATCCGGTGGTTCTGGTCAGCCATGCCGACGCCGCCGCCTTCGCCGACTGGCTGTCCGCGAAGACCGGACAGCGCTGGCGGTTGCCGAGCGAACTGGAATGGGAGAAAGCCGCGCGAGGAACCGAAGGCCGGCGCTTCCCATGGGGCGACGACTGGGCCCCCGGCCGGCTTAACAGCGCCGATCTGGGACCGTTCGACACCATGCGGGTCGGCAGCTTTCCGGCCGGCGCCAGCCCGTTCGGTTTGCTGGATGCCGGTGGTCAGGTCTTCGAATGGACCGCGAGTCCGGGAAATGCCGGCCGCTTTCTGGTCAAGGGCGGTTCCTGGGACGACAAGGGGTGCGGCGTCTGCCGACCCGCTGCCCGCCACGCCCGCCCGGAGGATCTGAAGCACATCCTGATCGGCTTTCGGCTAGTCCGAGACCTGTCATAATATCCGCGATGTCGGAGCGAGCGGGCCAGCGCCCTCTGTCGCACCGCCGGCATCAATAGGAAATGCGAGACCTGGATCGATGGATACCGTTATGCCTGACAAAGACAGTGGGAGCCGGCCGAAGTCGCCCGATCTGAAGGCGCTGCCGCGCGAGCAGTTGCAGCGGATGGAGGTAGCCGGAGCCGAAGTTCTGGAATGCTATCGAGTGCTACGCAAGACCAATGACAACATCGTCGGCGAGGTGCTGCGCCACCAGGGCACCTTCTACCAGTGGCAGCACTATCCGAAGGGCGATGTGTTTGACGGCGAGACCAACGCGCAGTTCTATTACCACGCCCATCCAGCCGGCGAGCGCAAGCCCGAGCACGGACATTTCCACACCTTCCTGAGGCCCAGGGGAATGCCGTCGGGCATCAAGCCGGCGGACGTTCCGCACGAGGATGCGCCGAAGGGCGCCAACGACAAGTTGAGCCATCTGATCGCCATCTCCATGGACCGTCCCGGCTATCCGGTGCGGCTGTTCACAACCAACCGTTGGGTCACCGGTGAGGTCTGGTACCGCGCTGCAGACGTCCAGGCGATGCTGGATCGGTTCGAGATCGACCATGCGCAGCCGTCCTGGCCGGTCAACCGCTGGATCAGCGCCATGGTGCGGTTGTTCCTTCCACAGATCGAATGGCTGCTCGATCGCCGGGATGCAGCCGTGGAGACATGGCAAGCAGAGCACCCCGACGGCGACGTGTTCGAAGATCGCGCATTGGAGGTCACATCGGATCTGGAAATCTCGGTAGAGAACCAGATCCGCGAGATCCAACGGGCTCTGAAAGGCTGATCCCTTGTCCGGCGGCGGTGATATCGCGCTGGAAGCTGCCCGGACCCTATTGGGCGGTCGCGTCGCGCAGATAGGCGATCAGGTCCTCGCGATCCTGAGCATTCGACACGCCGCGCGGAAACACCAGCCCCATCTTGTTGCCGGGGATGAAATCCTTGGGCTGGGCCAGATGCGCGTCCAGGCTCATATCATCCCAGACCACACCGGACTCCTTCATCGCCAGAGAGTAGGCGTAGCCGTTGACGGTTCCCGCCTCCCGACCGAACAGCCCGGCCAGATGCGGTCCGACCCGGTTCTGACCATCGGTGATGCTGTGGCAGGCGCGGCATTGGGCGAACACCTGCTCGCCCTTTGCGGCGTCGCCGGCGGCCAGCGCCGGTGTGGCGGACAGTCCGGCTGTACCGGCCAGAAGTACGGTCACGAAGATCGTCTTGCGCATGAGGGTCTCCCGGCAATTACAGTTGGTGAGGTTTCACAGGACATAGAGTCACACAGATTGAGCCGTTTTCACGGCGGCCCCGCGCTCCGGCCGAGGCAAGGCTGGTCGCGACACATGACCACATCGGTCCAACTGCCATCCCGACCGGCGCCAAGCCGGCATGGCACCCGTGTTCATTCGGCATCAATGCGAAACGATTCCGGCAGAAAGAACAGGTAATCATTGGCGGCCGCCAGGGCATGGCAGGCGGCGCAGAACGCGACGCTCTGGGCATTCTCGCCGCCGGTCGTCCCGAACAGGCTGCCGTCCGGCATGATCATGGAATAGCGCCAATCGCCCGTCGTCGCGCTGAAACCGGCATCCATTTTCTCCATGATCATCAGAGCGCCGGGAAAGACGCCGCCTGATTCCGAGACGTAGAAGGTGTCCTTGACGATGGTCGAGCCGGCCGGCATCACCCCGGCCGCCTCATACCTCCCGTAACGCTCCGCCGCCGCATTGGCATAGTTGTTGACGTAGCGATGGCCATGGGTCGCCGATCGATAGGGTGCGGTGTTGAAACGCTGCCAGCGGATGAAGTTCCGCGCCGCGCCGTTTCCGGAAAGCCGGTAGCCGGCGATCATCTGATCGCGGATGCCGGCATAGAGCGCAATGGCCTCTTCGGCGGTCAGATCGGCCGGATCGGGAGCGGCGAAATGCCCGCCACCCTCAACTGTCGACACTTCGGACGGGGCCGTCCCACCCTGTGCGACCGAATTGGCGGGGAGGATCAGGGCGACCAGCACTGTCGCGACCGCCAATGACCACCAGGCTGGCATAGACTCCCAAACGGATCTGTCCGGCATCCCGAACTCCTCTTGAACATCGCCCCGCCCGCCGCCTGGGGCAGTGTCCGGCCAATCATATGAAGGTCTGGTTGGCCGGCAAGCCTCGGCATCGCCGGAAACGTTCGGCATCCGGCGCAAGCGGGCGAGACCTGTGTTGAATTCACTATTTGGTGGGCAAGGTGCCTCGGTTCGCGCGCCGGTAGGCCCCTGCGACCGAATCGCGCAGCGCCCCGGCGCGTCGGCTCGAACCGAGCCTCGACGGCGGGATCGCGCCGGCCCCTCGCCGACCATCAGCCGAATCTCAGGGGTAAAGTATTGTTTTTAATGGCGAAGGCCCCGTATCCCACAGCCAAACCGGAGCCGATTGAAACGGTTAATCTTGATCGTGGATCAATTCGTCGTGAGCGGTTAAACTCCCGCCGATCTTGAGTACCGTTTGCGAAAAATCCGGCTGAGAAGCGAGGAACGAATGGGCAGATTCGTGGCAGCCATATTGGTCATCGTGACCATCGGCTCCGTCGTATTTCACTTCTTGAGCCCGTGGTGGTGGACCGAGATCGCCTCCAACTGGGGTTACATCGACACCGCCATCCTGATCACGTTCTGGATCACCGGTTTTGTCTTCGTCGCGGTTCTGCTGTTCATGACCTACTGCGTGCTGAAGTTCAGGCACCAGAAGGATCGAAAGGCCGCCTACGAGCCGGAGAACAAGAAGCTGGAATGGTGGCTGACCGGTATCACCACGGTCGGCATCGTCGCCATGCTGACGCCGGGTCTGTTCGTCTGGGGCGACTTCATCAATGTGCCGGAAGACGCAACCGAGATCGAAGTCGTCGGCAAGCAATGGGACTGGGCTTACCGTCTGCCCGGCGAGGACGGCGTCCTCGGCAAGTCCGATCCGCGGTTCATCGATTTCGATAATCCGCTCGGCATCGATCCAAACGACGCCAACGGGCGGGACGACGTGATGGTGGAATTCGCCGACATTCACCTTCCAATCGACCAACCGGTAAAGGTGCTGCTGCGTTCAATCGACGTGCTGCACGATTTCTACGTGCCGGAATTCCGGGCCAAGATGGACATGGTGCCAGGCACCGTGACCTTTTTCTGGCTGACGCCGACGCGTACCGGGCGGTTCGACATCCTCTGTTTCGAGCTCTGCGGCACCGGGCACTACGCAATGCGCGGCAACGTCGTCGTCGATTCCGAGGACGACTATCAGGCCTGGCTATCGGAACAGGTCACCTACGAGCAATACGCCGGGCTGACGCCCATCGGCCCGGACGATGCCGACGGTCGCGTCGAACTGGCCCGGGACGAGATTGCCGCCGAACCGCCGACAGTGTTGGCTGACTGAAGAAAGCCGAACCCGCGAGAGCGGGCCGAGGGGAAACGTCAAGAGGTGTACAGATGACGGATGTGACACGGACCGATGTCGATATCGACTACGTGCCGCCGGCCGAGGTCGACGATGTCGAGATGCATCATCCGAAGACCTTCATCGGCAAGTATGTCTGGAGCCAGGACCACAAGGTCATCGCCATCCAGTACGGCGGGACGGCTCTGGCCATCGGCATGCTGGCGCTGGTGCTGTCCTGGCTGATGCGGCTGCAACTCGGTTTCCCCGAGATCTTCTCGTTCATCGGTCCGGAGGACTACTACCAGTTCGTCACCATGCACGGCATGATCATGGTGATCTACCTGCTGACTGCCCTGTTCCTGGGCGGTTTCGGCAATTACCTGATCCCGCTGATGGTCGGCGCCCGGGACATGGTGTTCCCGTACATGAACATGCTCAGCTTTTGGGTCTATCTGCTGGCCGTGTTGATCCTGGTGGCGAGTTGGTTCGTGCCCGGCGGCCCGACGGGCGCCGGCTGGACGCTCTATCCACCGCAGGCGATCCTGGAGGGCACGCCGGGGGCCCGCGAGGGTGAGTGGGGCATCAACCTGATGCTGATCTCGCTGGTGGTGTTTATCGTCGCCTTCACCATGGGCGGGTTGAATTACGTCACCACGGTACTGCAATCGCGCACCCGTGGCATGACCCTGATGCGCCTGCCTCTGTCGGTCTGGGGCATCTTCACCGCGACGGTGCTGGGCCTGCTGGCCTTCCCCGCCCTTTTCGTCGGCGGCGTCATGATGCTGTTCGACCGGCTGCTCGGCACCAGCTTCTTCATGCCGGCCATCGTGGAATTCGGTACACAGTTGGAGTATGGCGGCGGCAGCCCGATCCTGTTCCAGCACCTGTTCTGGTTCTTCGGCCATCCCGAGGTGTACATCGTCGCGCTGCCGGCTTTCGGCATCGTCTCGGACCTCATCAGCACCCATGCCCGCAAGAACATCTTCGGCTACCGCATGATGGTCTGGGCGATCGTCGGCATCGGTGGCTTGAGCTTCGTCGTCTGGGCGCACCACATGTATGTCAGCGGAATGAACCCGTGGTTCGGCTTCTTCTTCGCTACCACGACGCTGATCATCGCCGTGCCCACCGCCCTCAAGGTCTACAACTGGGTGCTGACCCTGTGGCATGGCAACATCCACCTCAACCTGCCGATGCTGTTCGCCATCGGCTTCATGGTGACCTTCGTGAATGGCGGCATCACCGGGCTGTTCCTGGGCAATGCGGTGATCGACGTGCCGTTGTCGGACACCATGTTCGTGGTGGCGCATTTCCATATGGTCATGGGCGTCGCACCGGTGCTGGTGATCTACGGCGCGATCTATCATTGGTATCCGAAGATGACCGGCCGCATGCTCGACAACAAGCTCGGCCATTTTCACTTCTGGATCACCTTCCTCGGCTCCTACCTGATCTATTTCCCGATGCACTATCTGGGGTTTGTCGGCGTGCCACGCCGGTACTACGAGATCGGCGAGACCCTGTTCATTCCGCCCTCGGCCGATACGCTCAACGCCTTTATCACGGTGATGGCGCTGATCGTCGGCTTCGCCCAGCTCGTCTTCCTCTACAATGTGGTCCGCAGTCTGACCAAGGGCGAGAAGGTAGGCGGCAATCCGTGGAACGCCACCTCGCTGGAATGGCAGACACCGCAGACCCCGCCGGAACACGGCAATTGGGGACCGTCGCTGCCGGTGGTCTATCGCTGGGCCTATGATTACAGCGTGCCCGGGGCCAAGGACGACTTCCTGCCCCAGACCACCGCCCCCAGCAAGGTCGAGGCCGAAGACGGCAGCGGCTATTCCGGCGTGCAAGTCGAGAAGACGTGAATTTCTTCCACGACATAACGCGCAAGCCCTGGGTAGCGAGCCAGGGCGCGGTCGACGATCTGAACGATGCGGTCGCCACCTCGCCGCCCGCCGGCAAAGTCGCGCTGAAGGTGTTCTTCGGCGTGGCTACCGTGCTGTTCATGCTGCTGTCGGTCGCCTATGCCGAGCGAATGGTGGTGGCGCAGTGGCGCCCGCTGCCGGAATCCTGGCTGATGTGGGTGAATGTCGGATCGCTGGTGCTGTGCAGCGTCGCCTTCCAATGGGCCTGGATCAGCGCCCGGCGAAACGAGATCGACGGCGTGAAGGGCGGGCTGGCCGCCGGCGGCGCGCTCACCCTGGTCTTCCTGCTGGGGCAGTTGCTGGCGTGGCAGCAGTTGAACGCTTCCAATCTGTATATCGGAACCAGCCCGGCCAATTCCTTCTTCTTCCTGATCACCGGGTTGCATGGGGTGCATCTGCTCGGCGGGCTGGCCGTCTGGGTCAACACGACCTACCGGCTTTGGCGTGGCACGGAGATGCCCCGCCTGCGGTTGAGCATCGAGCTGTGCACCATGTATTGGCACTTCCTGCTGATCATCTGGGTGGCGCTGTTCGCGCTCTTGTTCTTCCCCGGCGGCTCGCTGCCGGTGATCTGTAAGGCCTTCCTGCCCTAATGGACATCTCACTGCGCTAACGAGGACGAGGACCACATGGCCAACGATTCAGCGCCCGCTCCGGGAGCCGCCGTCGCAACAGCCGACGGTATGAGCGGCATGGTCGCCGACTTCTCTTCCGATCAGCGCACCTTCAAGAAGGTCCATTGGGGCAAGGCCTGCATGTGGATCTTCCTGCTCAGCGACACCTTCGTGTTCGGCAGCTTCCTCGTCTCCTACATGACCGTGCGCATGTCGACGGTGGATCCCTGGCCAAACGCCAGCGAGGTCTTCGGGCTGACCATGTTCGGTCAGAACGTCCCGCTGCTCCTGATCGCGATCATGACCTTCATCCTGATCAGCAGCAGCGGCACCATGGCGATGGCGGTCAATTTCGGCTATCGCCGGAACCGCGCGGTCTGCGCCGCGCTGATCGTGGCGACCGCGATCTTCGGGGCCAGCTTCGTCGGCATGCAGGCCTTCGAATGGACCAAGCTGATCCATGAAGGCGTACGCCCTTGGGGCAACCCGTTCGGGGCAGCCCAGTTCGGCTCGACCTTCTTCATGATCACCGGATTTCACGGTTTCCACGTCTCGATCGGCGTCATCTATCTGCTGATTGTGGCGGGCAAGGTGCTGCGCGGGGATTTCGATCGCAAGGGCAGCTACGACGGCGTCGAGATCGCCGGCCTGTACTGGCACTTCGTCGACCTCGTCTGGGTCTTCATCTTCGCTTTCTTCTATCTCTGGTAAAGGGGTCCCCATGGCTACCGAAGGCCAACAACATCCGATCCGGATCTACTTTGTTATCTGGTTCTGGCTGTTCGTCCTCAGCGCCATGTCCTACATGGTGGACATCATGCAGTTCCAGGGCATGCTGCGATGGTCGCTGATTCTCATTTTCATGATGCTGAAAGCGGGGCTGATCATCGCCATCTTCATGCACATGAAGTGGGAACGGCTGGCCCTCCGCTACGCAATCCTTGCGCCGCCGATCGCCCTGCTGGTGCTGGTTGCCCTGATGGCGCTTGAGTCCGACTACGTGTTCCTCAACAGGGGTTTCTTCTTCTCTACCTTAAGCTAGGAACGGACGCTGCCAAGAAGAACGGGCCCTGCCGCTTCGGCGCAGGGCCCGTTCTGTGATTCCCAATGTCCGGCCGTTGCGGCGGCGCGGCCACCTCAGGCCGCGACAGTCACCAGATGACGACCTTGCGGTACAGATGCCATGTGGCGTGGCCCAGCACCGGCATCACCACGGCCAGGCCGAAGAACAGCGGCATTGCACCGATCCCGAGTGCCACCGCGACGATCAGCCCCCAGATCGCCATCGTGATCGGGTTGGCCAGTGAAACTCGGATCGACGTGAATGCCGCGGAGACCGCGCCGACATCGCGGTCCAGCACCAGCGGGAACGAAATCGCGCTGACGCTCAGGACCACCGCCGCGAATATGAAACCGGCACCGCTGCCGATAATGATCAGGGCCCAGCCGGGTCCGGTTCCGAAGATGTGGTTGATGAAGTCGCCCACCGATGTGGGGACGAAGTCACCGAAGAGCTGCTTGTAGATGGTGTTGGCGACGCCGAGCCAAACCAGGTAGACGGCGAGCTGCAGGATGCCAAGCGACGCGACCGACATCTTCGCAGGCGACTTGCGTATGTTGAAGGCGTGCCAGCGCGAAATGTCCTCGCCGCGCTCGCGACGCTTGCTCAACTCGTACATGCCACAGGCGACCAATGGGCCGATCAGGGTGAAGCCGGCAAGCAGTGGGAAAACCAAAGGCAAGACTTCGTAACCGCCGGCCACCCGGGCCATCATCAGCGTCAGGATCGGATAGATCAGACACAGAAAGATCAGATGGGTGGGCATCGCCTCGAAATCGGCGATCCCTTTGGCCAGGGCGTCCTTGAGGTCGGCGATGCCGATCTTGCGGATCTCCGGCTGAGCCGCCGTATAGAGCTCGGTCTCGGTGGCTTGGTTTTCGTCGGTCATGCACCTACCTCTTGGATCATGCCGGCAACCGCGAAGCGAAGGGAGAGTCTTGTCGACGACCACATCGCACGCGACCTGCAATGCGGAAGGACTATACGCATTGTAGGGTGATTTGTCGCGTGGGATACGCCTTTAGGCCCAGCCCTATTGCAGGGTCGTTTCCCAGGGTCCGACCGGCCGGCAATGACCGGCCCCATTCTCAGGCGGCAACCTCGATTCTGAGCCGTCCCCAGACGTCCTTCAGGGCGTCGACCAGCCTGGCCATCTGCAGGTCGTCATGCAGCGGGCCCGGGGTCAGCCGCAGCCGCTCGGTGCCGCGCGGCACCGTCGGGTAGTTGATCGGCTGCACATAGATGCCGTGCTGCTCCAGCAGGGTGTCCGAGGCCTGCTTGCACAGCCGCGGGTCGCCCACCAGAACCGGTACGATGTGGCTCGCCGAGGACATCACCGGCAGGCCGGCATCGGACAGCATGCGCTTCAGCTTCGCCGCGCGCTCCTGCTGGGCCGCCCGCTCAGCCCCGCTCGCCTTCAGGTGCCGCACGCTCGCCAGGGCGCCGGCCGCCACCACCGGCGGCAACGCCGTGGTGAAGATGAAGCCCGGCGCGAAGCTCCGCACCACGTCCACCAGGGCCGCCGAGGCCGTGATGTAGCCGCCCATCACCCCGAACGCCTTGCCAAGCGTGCCCTCGATCACCGTCAGACGGTCCGCCACCGGTCCCGCTCCGAAACCCCGCCGCCATGCTCGCCATACATGCCAACCGCATGCACCTCGTCCAGATAGGTCATGGCGCCATGCTTCTCGGCCACGTCGCACAGCTCGGCGATCGGCGCGATGTCGCCATCCATCGAATACACGCTCTCGAACGCCACCAGCTTCGGGCGCTCCGGCGCATAGCGGCCCATCAGCCGGTCCAGATCACCCGGGTCGTTGTGCCGGAAGATGTGCTTCTCGGCCCCGGAATTGCGGATCCCGGCGATCATCGAGGCGTGGTTCAGGGCGTCGGAGAACACCACGCAATCCGGCACCAACTTGGCGATGGTCGACAGCGCCGCCTCGTTGGAGATGTAGCCCGAGGTGAACAGCAGGGCGGACTCCTTGCCGTGCAGCGAGGCCAGCTCGCGCTCCAGCAGCACATGCAGATGATGGGTGCCGGAGATGTTGCGGGTGCCGCCGGCGCCCGCACCGTAGCGCACCACCGCATCGGCCATCGCCTGCAGCACCTCGGGATGCTGGCCCATGCCCAGATAGTCGTTCGAACACCACACCGTCACCTCCGGCGGCGTCGCCTCGGCCGCACCCTCCGCAGGCGGTACGCCGTCCGGCAGCGACGTCAGGCCGTGGTGCCGGGCCCGCGGAAACGTCCCCGCATGGCGCTCCAGCTCCGCGAAGGTCCGGTAACGGCCCTCCGACTTCAGTCCCGCAAGGGCGCCACGGAAGATACCCTCGTAGTCCATCGCGTTCGTTCCCCGAATACTGAGCCTTCGGCCCCCGTCATGCGGGCTGCCATGATCGTGCACAACCATATCCGGATTTTGCCCCAAGTGCACCCCAGGGCCGGCGGCATCGATGCCGCCGGAGCGTCCGGTTGCGCTGTCACTTGCAGGATTGAGCCGTGCAACGGGCCGCCGGGCATTGATATCGGTCAAGGCCGCCATCCGGCGTTTACTTTGATTCAAATTGACTTCAATGGAAGGTTCTCCTTTCCTATCCAATCGATCACCTCCGGCTTGACCGCTGGAATGCAAGAATTCGACGCCCCGGATAGGGCGCGCAATCAGGGAGACAACCGAGCAATGCGATGGAAATCAGCCATTGTTGTCGGCGCGGCGATTGTCGGCGCGACGCTGCAGCCAGCCGGCGCAGAGACTCTACGCTTTGCCTTTCAGGGTGACGCGAATACCCTTGATCCGTACAGCCGGAACGAGACGTTCACGCTCGGGTTCCTGGGAAACATCTACGAGGGTCTGACCCAACGGGCAGTTGACCTTTCGATCCAGCCGGCCCTGGCTGAGCGCTGGGAAATCGTCGAACCGACACGCTGGCGGTTTTACCTCCGTCAAGGCGTCACATTCCACAATGGCAACCCCTTCACCGCTGACGATGTGGTGTTCAGCGCCGAGCGCGTGCTGATGGAAGGGTCCGGCCTGCAGACCCGCCTGAGCGGTGTCGTGGAAGTGGTAAAGGTCGATGACCATACCGTCGATGTCGTGACCGAGGTTCCCAACCCGATCCTGATCGCGGAGTGGGACACTTGGTACATCATGGACAAGGAGTGGGCCGAGGAAAACGGCACCACGATGCCCACCAACCTCTCCGATGCCAACACCGACAATTACGCGAACCGGAACACCAACGGCACCGGTCCGTTCATGGTCGTGGAGCGGGAAGCCGATGTGCGCACGGTCGCTGTGCCGAATCCGAACTGGTGGGATGAAGCCACCCACAATCTGACCGAGGTTGTTCTTCAGCCGATCGCATCCGACCCGACGCGGGTCGCCGCCCTTTTGTCCGGTGAGATGGATCTGGTCTATCCGGTACCGCTTCAGGACGTCGAGCGGGTCAGCGCCAATGACGGCACCTCAGCGCTGACCGGGCCCGAGCTCAGAACGATCTTCCTGGGCATGGATCAATCCCGCGACGAATTGCTCTATTCCAGCGTCAGCGGCGCCAATCCGTTCAAGGATCAGCGAGTTCGCCAGGCCTTCTATCAAGCCATCGATATTCAGGCGATCCAACGGGTCGTCATGCGGGGACAGTCGACTCCCGCAGCCTCCATGGTCGCGCCAGGCATCAATGGATTCCCCGCTGACCTGACGCGGCATCCCTACGATCCGGAACGGTCCAAGGCACTGCTGGCGGAGGCTGGCTACGCAGACGGCTTCGAAATCACCATGGATTGCCCGAACGATCGCTATGTCAATGACGAGGCGATCTGCCAGGCCATTGTCGGCATGCTGGACCGAGTCGGCGTCGAGGTCGATCTGCTGGCGCAGAACAAGAGCATCTTTTTCGCAAAGATCCTGGCCCAGGGCGGCTTTGACACCAGCTTGTACCTGCTCGGTTGGACCCCGGGCAGCTTCGACAGCTGGAACCCGCTTCACAATCTGATCGGCACTCGCGACGATGAGTCCGGGCGCGGAACCTTCAACGTCGGAGGCTTTTCGAACCCGGATATCGATGCGCTGGCGGACCGGATCCTGGTCGAGACCGATCTTGAAAAGCGAGGTGAGCTGATCGACCAGGCTTGGCAGATGCTGCACGATGATGTCGGGTACATCCCGCTGCATCAGCAGGCTTTGTCCTGGGGCGTGCGTGACGGTGTCGAGTTGGCGCAGCGTGCCGACAACGTCTTCCACTGGCGACATGTGATGATCGGCAATTGATCTGTCAGGGGGGGGGGGCCGGACGGCTCTGCCATCCGGCCTTGCCCTGTTTGGCTTGCCTGACCAAGGGCCAGCCGGCATGCTGCGACGGGCGTATCGGCGCCGACGTGCCACGCGATGCGAATCCACTATGCGATCCAGGCCCTCAGCCCCGCTATTGGCCTGTGGTCTGAAGATTCGCCGACGCGGTCGTGGCCGCTGACCCGCAGACGGACACGCAAATGGAAGCGCCAAAAGGCGCCAAGAATGAGGAGCTCTTCAATGAGGATTTTGGTTACGACCCTGGGGGCCGTTCTGGTCCTGAGCACTGCGACCGCCAGCCTTGCGGACGGCCATCGGGTGATGCGATGGTCCAGCGCCGGCGACGCCCTGACACTGGACCCGCACGGCCAGAACGAAGGTCCGACCGCGACCATGTCGCAACAGATCTACGAGCCGCTGGTGAACCGGGACAACAACCTGCAACTGGTCCCGGGCCTTGCCATCTCCTGGGAGCCGACAGACGATCCCAATGTCTGGGAATTCAAGCTGCGCCAGGGCGTGAGCTTCCACGACGGCGCCGCGTTCACCGCCGAGGACGTGGTGTTTTCCCTCAACCGGGCGCGGCACGAAAACTCGGACTACAAGGGGCTGCTGACCTCGATCGCCGAGGTCCGCGCCGTCGACGACCAAACCGTCCACGTGATCACCGACGGGCCCAACCCGCTGCTGCCGAACAACCTGACCAACATGTTCATGATGGACAAGGGATGGTCCGAGGCGAACGGTGTCGAACTGCCGCAGGACTACGCCGCAGGCGAGGAGACCTTCGCGGCACGCAACACCAACGGTACCGGCCCCTATGTCCTGGTGTCGCGCGAGCCCGGCATCCGCACCGAACTGGCGCGCAACGACGATTATTGGGGCAATGACGAGTACGCGACAGAGATCGAGCGGATCGTCTACACGCCGATCACCTCGCCGCCGACCCGCGTCGCGGCCCTGCTGTCCGGCGAACTCGACTTCGTGCTCGACCCGCCGGTGCAGGATCTGCGCCGTCTGTCCTCGGACGACGGCATCAAGGTAACGACGACGCCCCAGAACCGCGTGATTTTCCTGGGCATGGACATCCGTGCGGACGATCACGAATACGACAACATCACCGGACACAACCCGCTGTCGGACATCCGGGTGCGTCAGGCGATGAACTTGGCGATCGACCGCGATGCCATCCAGCGGGTGGTGATGCGCGGCCAGTCTACGCCTGCCGGCATCGTCGCGCCGCCTTTCGTCAACGGCTATACCGAGGAAATGGACGCTCGGCAGAGCCAGGACATCGAAGCGGCCAAGGCCCTGCTGGACGAGGCCGGCTACGGTGGCGGGTTCGAGATCACGCTGCATTGCCCGAACGATCGCTACATCAACGATGAAGCGATCTGCCAGGCGGTGGTCGGCATGCTCGGCCAGGCCAACATCATCGTCAGCCTGGATGCACGGCCCAAGAGCATCCATTTCGCCGAGCTGTCGAACCGGAACACGGCCTTCTACATGCTGGGCTGGGGTGTCCCGACCTTCGATTCGGAGTACATCTTCAGCTACTCTGTTCCACACCGATGACGGTACCCGCGGCTCCTGGAACGGCACCCATTTCACCAATGCGACCGTCGACGAACTGACCGTGGACATCGTCACCGAGGTCGATCTCGCGGCCCGCAACGAGAAGATCCAGCAGATCTGGGACATCGTGAATCCGGAACTGATCTACCTTCCGCTGCACCACCAGGTCCTGAACTGGGCCATGGCCGACAACGTCAACGTGCACATTCGCGGCGACGACCAGGTTCAGTTCAAGTACGTTACATACAACAACTAGATCGGTTCAGGAGGCCGCCGGACACAGCGCTGGCGGCCTCTTAGACACCGGCGTCCAGAACAGGTTGAGAGCGAGGCCATGGCGGCATTCATCGTCAGGCGGCTGATCCAGTCGATCATCGTGATGCTGGTCGTGTCCCTGGTCGCCTTCCTGCTGTTCAACTATGTCGGCGACCCGATCAACAACATGGTCGGGCAGGAAACCACCACGCTGGAGCGCGAAGAACTGCGCGAGCGGCTTGGCCTCAACGATCCGTTCTATGTCCAGTTCATCCGCTTCGTCGGCAATGCGATCCAGGGGGAATTCGGCATCTCCTACCGGCTGCAGCGGCCGGTGGAGGAACTGATCGCCGAACGCCTGCCGGCGACCCTGGAGTTGTCGATCGTATCCGCCCTGATCGCCGTGGGGCTGGGTCTGGTCATGGGCGTGTACACCGCCCTGAACCGCGACGGTGCAGGCAGCCGGCTGGTGATGTTCCTGTCGCTTGTCGGGGTGTCGCTGCCGACCTTCCTGATCGGCATCCTGATGATCTATCTGTTTGCCGTGACGCTGCCGCTTCTGCCGTCCTTCGGCCGCGGCCAGGTGATTGATCTGGGATGGTGGTCGACGGGCCTGCTGACGGTCAGCGGCCTGAAGGCGATCATCATGCCGGCCTTCACCCTGGCGCTGTTCCAGATGACCCTGATCATGCGCCTGGTGCGGGCGGAGATGCTCGAGGTTCTGCGCGCCGACTACATCAAGTTTGCCCGGGCCCGCGGCCTGACGGACCGGGCGGTGAATTTCGGCCATGCGCTCAAGAACACCATGGTGCCGGTAATCACCATCACCGGATTGCAGTTGGGCGCGATCATCGCCTTCGCCATCATCACTGAGACGGTGTTCCAGTGGCCCGGCATGGGGCTGATGTTCATCCAGGCGGTTAACTTCGCAGATATCCCGGTGATGTCCGCCTATCTGGTGCTGATCGCCCTGTTCTTCGTCATCATCAACCTGATCGTCGACCTGCTGTACTATGCGGTCGACCCGAGGCTCCGCATCGAATCCTCCGCCGCCGGCGGCGGACAATAGCAGGGCGGAACGGCGGCATGACCACCCAGGACCCGACCCAGGACTTGCCAAGCCACGCTACGCCGGAGGAAGAATTGGCGATCTCTCCGCCTGGCGTGTTCGCCCGCGCGCTCGACACCGACATCTGGCACAGCTTCAAGAACTCGCCTGTGACGGTGGTGGCCGCCGTGATCACGCTGATCTTCTTTTTCGGTGCGGCCTTCGCGCCGCTGATCGCGCCCTATAACCCGTTCGATCCGGCGTCGCTGGAACTGATGGACGGCTTCACCTCGCCCATGGGCGACAGCTTCAGCGGCAAGGTCTACTGGATGGGGACCGACGATCAGGGGCGGGACATCTTCTCCGCCATCCTATATGGCTCGCGGATCTCCCTCATGGTGGGATTTGCGTCGGTGATATTTGCCATGGTGTTGGGCGTCGGACTCGGCCTTCTGGCCGGGTATGTGGGCGGCTGGGTCGACGGCCTGATCATGCGCGTCGCCGACATCTTCCTCAGCTTCCCGACGATCCTGATCGCATTGCTGGTCGGCGGCGTAGCGCGCGCCGTGGTGCCGCGGCAGTTCCACGACTCCCTGGCCATCTATGTCCTGGTCTTCGCCATCGGCATATCCACCTGGGTGCAGTACGCCCGCACCGTACGCGGCTCGACGCTGGTGGAGAAAAACAAGGAATACGTACAGGCCGCCAAGGTGATTGGCATACACCCGCTCACGATCATGCTGCGACATGTGCTGCCGAACGTGATCGGCCCGGTCCTGGTGATCGCCACCATCGGCCTGGCGCTGGCGATCATCACCGAGGCGACGCTGTCCTTCCTGGGCATCGGCGCGCCGCCGACGCGGCCGTCGCTCGGCACCCTGATCCGCATCGGAAACGATTTCCTGTTCTCCGGCGAATGGTGGATCACCCTGTTCCCCGGAATCGCCCTGCTGATGCTGGCCCTGTCAGTCAACCTGCTGGGCGACTGGCTGCGTGACGCCTTGAACCCGAAACTGCGCTGAGAGCGAACCCAATGGCCGCACCGCTGCTCAGTGTGGAGAACCTGCGCATCGAGTTCCCGACCCGGCGTGGCACGCTGGTGGCAGTGGACGACGTGTCCTTTCACATCGACCCCGGGGAGGTGCTGGGCGTGGTTGGCGAATCCGGCGCCGGCAAGTCGCTGACCGGCTCCGCGATCATCGGCTTGCTGGAGCCGCCCGGGCGCATCGCCGATGGGCGTGTCCTTCTGGAGGGCAGGCGGATCGACGACCTGTCCTACAATGAGATGCGCCGGATCCGGGGACGCGAGATCGGGGCGATCTTCCAGGATCCGCTGACCAGCCTCAACCCGCTCTATACGGTTGGTCGGCAGTTGGTTGAGACCATCCAGACCCATACCGACATGAATGCCGCGCAGGCGCGGCGGCGCGCCATCGAATTGCTGGCGGAGGTTGGCATTCCCGCGCCCGACAGGCGCATCGACGGATATCCGCACCAGTTCTCGGGCGGCATGCGGCAACGGGTGGTGATTGCCCTGGCGCTATGCGTGAATCCCCGCCTGATCATCGCCGACGAGCCGACCACGGCATTGGACGTGTCGATCCAGGCGCAGATTCTGGCCCTGCTGAAACGCCTGTGCCGCGATCACGGCACGGCGGTGATGTTGGTGACCCACGATATGGGCGTGATCGCCGAAACCGCCGATCGGGTGGCCGTCATGTATGCCGGACGCCTTGCCGAGATCGGGCCGGTACGCGACGTGGTCAAGCATCCCAAACACCCTTATACGGTCGGCCTGATGGGTTCGATCCCCGGCATCGGTCACGAGGTCGAGCAACTGTCCCAGATCGAAGGCAGCATGCCGCGCCTGACCGACATCCCGACCGGCTGCGCCTTCAACCCACGTTGCCCGCGCGTCTTCGACCGCTGCCGCCGCGTCAGGCCCGATCCGATGCCGGTCGAGGGCGGCAAGGTCGCCTGCTGGCTATTTGCCGAAGAGGAGGCCGCGGCCCATGTCTGACGTCGCGGTCGCCATGGATGCCGGTGCTCAGTCCGGCCCGCTCTTGCGGGTCGCCGGATTGGCCAAGCATTTCGATGTTTCCAAGCCGTTCCTGAACCGGTTGTTCGAGGGCGAGAAACGCCAGATCCTGCGTGCTGTCCAGGATGTCAGCTTCGACATCCCGAGCGGCCGCACCTTCAGCCTGGTCGGCGAGTCCGGCTGCGGAAAGTCGACCGTGGCCCGGTCCGTCGTCGGGCTCTATCGTCCGACCGGCGGCTCGGTCGTATTCGAGGGGGCGGATATCGCCGGCCTCAAGACGCGGGCCGCGATGAAACCGTTCCGACGGCGGCTTCAGATGATCTTCCAGGACCCCTATGCCAGCCTCAATCCTCGCTGGAGGGTCTCCGACATCGTGGCCGAGCCGTTGCGGGCCCATCGCATCGAAACCGAGGCCGGCGCCGTCAAGAGGCGTGTCGGGGACCTGCTCACCCAGGTCGGACTCGATCCGAAGGACGCCGCGAAATACCCGCATGAGTTCTCAGGCGGCCAGCGCCAGCGAATCTCGATCGCCCGGGCGCTGGCCAGCCAGCCGGATTTCCTGGTGTGCGACGAGCCGACATCGGCATTGGACGTGTCGGTTCAGGCGCAGATCCTGAATCTGATGAAGGATCTGCAGCGGCGATTGGGTCTGACCTATCTGTTCATCAGTCACAATCTCGCGGTCGTCTACCATATGTCCGACCAGGTCGGCGTGATGTATCTCGGCCGGCTGGTCGAGGTCGCCGAGAAGCGCACCTTGTTCCGTTACCCCCGGCACCCCTATACGCGGCTGCTGCTCGACACCATCCCGAGCCTGGACATGAGCGGCCGGCAGCGGGAGCCCGTGGCCGGGGAGGTGCCCAACCCGATCAATCCGCCGCCGGGCTGCCCGTTCCACCCGCGTTGCCCGCATGCCAATGACCGCTGCCGTGTCGAGTTGCCGCTGGCAAGGCCGACCGATGGCGGCACGGAAGTCGCCTGCCATGGGGTGGAAGAGGGACGCCTGCCGGCCGAGGATCGCGGGACCGCCGCGCCGCCGGCCTTGGATGACGAAAGGCCGGGTTAACCCGCCATCGGGGCGGCCGATACGCCGGATGACTCAGGTCAAAGCCACCATCTCGCCGTTTGGATAGGCTTGGTCGGATCCAATTCGAGGAGCAGCACGATGGCGCTGAAAGACATTCTGGTGGTGGTCGACGAAGGTCAGGCGACGGCGGCGCGGTTGTCCTATTGCGCGGCGCTGGCGCATCAAAACGACGCGCACATCACAGGGGTCTTCGCGATTCCGCATCCTGATGTACCGGGCTATGTGATGGCGCAGATGCCCGAAGAGGTGCGGAAGGCGCAGACCGAGTCGGCGAAGGCCAGAACCGCTGAAGCGCGCAAGGTCTTCGAGTCGGCAATGTCGGCGGCCGACCTGTCGGGTCGTTCGGAGTGGCGGTCGACGGCCGGTGAGCCAAACTCGTCGATCGCGTTGATGGGCCGGTATTCGGATCTGATCGCAATCGGCCAGACCGAGGAGGAAACGCCCGATTTTCCGGCCGTCGATCCGGCGGAACTGGTGCTGTCCAGCGGTCGGCCCGTGTTGGTCGTCCCGTACGCGTTCCGCGCCAGCGATATTGCAAAGCATGTACTGGTGGCCTGGAACGGCAGCCGTGAGGCGGCGCGCGCGGTGACCGACGCAATGCCGATCCTGGAGGCCGCGGCCAAGGTCTCGGTCCTGGCGGTCGACCCCGGCGGTGCGCTGGGCGATGCGCCGGGTGCCGATATCGCGCTGCATCTGGCGCGGCACGGAATCAAGGTCGAGGCGTCCCAGATGGAATCCCAGGGGCTGGATGCGTCCGACATATTGCTGAACCGTGCGGCCGATCTGTCGGTCGATATGATCGTGATGGGCGGCTATGGCCGATCGCGGCTGCGGGAGCTGGTGCTGGGCGGCGTCACCCGGGAGATCCTGCAGCACATGACGGTGCCGGTGCTGATGTCACACTAGACCACGATCGTTTCAGATTGAATCAATCTGAAACGTGAATCTTGTTCTATCTAAATATGTTAGAGACAGATTCACGCTTCACACCATTTCGGTGTGAAGCGATCAGGCTCTAGAAGGCGGTCAATCGGACCCGGCCATTGCGGCCTCGCATTCGGTCGCCATGCCGGGTCGATTCACCACGCGCCGCGCCGGGAACCAGATTGTCACCGTGGTACCGATTCCGATCTCACTGGCGAGGTCCAGTGTGCCGCCGTGATGCTGCATGATCTGGTCGGCGAGCGGAAGCCCCAACCCGGTGCCGCCATGCCTTCGGCTGAATGCGTTTGCGACCTGGGCGAAGGGCTCACGAACCGTTGGCAGATCGTCCCCGGCGATGCCGATGCCGGTGTCGGCGATCCGCAGGCCGCACCGCCCGGCTGGGCCGTGGCAGATTGCTATCGTCACCCGGCCGCCCTTGTCGGTGAACTTGACCGCATTCGACAGCAGATTGATGACGACCTGGCTGATGAGCCGCTGGTCACCATATAGCCATGGCCCGTACGCCGGCACATCGTTCAGCACCGTGACGCCCTGACTGACCGCCCTTTCGCGCAGCATGCGGATGGCGTTGTTGGCAACGGCCGGCAGCAGGAAATGCGTCTCCTCCATCTCGATTCTGCCGGATTCGGCTTTCGAGAGGTCGAGGATGTCGTTGATGATGTTCAACAGGTGGTTGCCGCTGTAGTGGATGTCGTCGACGTAAGACCGGTAGCGGGCCGAGCCGAGTGTTCCGAACACCTCGCCCTTCATGGCGTCGGCAAAACCGATGATTGCGTTCAGCGGCGTCCTCAGCTCATGGCTCATATTGGCGAGAAACTCCGATTTCGCGCGGTTGGCCGCCTCAGCCCTGAGCCCTGCCGCAATGCTTTCCTCGTGGGTCTCGATCTGTGACAGCATGTCGTTGAAGCCGTCGATCAGGGTGCCGAGTTCGTCGTCACCGGTTTTCGTCGCCCGCACCGAGTAGCGCTTTTCGCGCCCGACCGATTTCATGGTGTCGGCCAGATGCAGGATCGGCCGGGAAATGACTTTCTGCAGGCGCGCCGAAAGCAGCATGGCGATCAGGAAGGAAATGAGCGCTGCGACCGCGACCATGGACAGCTGGATTTCCATCCGCTGGTAGATGTAGCTCAGATCGGCGGACAGATGGACATATCCGATCGGCTCTCCATCGAGTGCGATCACCTGCAGGACCGAGACATGCCCGTCGAAGAAGGCGGCGTTCTCGTACCTGGAGTCGGTCGCCGCCCTGATCTGCCGGACCTCGTTCCGGACCCGATCCTCCGGCCCCTCCGCCGTCGTTTCAGGTGCGACGCGGTCCGGCACGTACATCGCGAAGACCTGGTCGTCCGGCGTGACGATCGAGGCGGCGATGATGTTCGGCATCGTGCCCAGCGCCGACAAGGTTTCCCAGGCCACCGTCTCGTCTTCGAACAACACCGCAGCGGTGCTGTTGCGGCCGGTGATGTCCGCGACCGTAGAAAGCTCGCGGACGAGTTCGCTGCGGGAGTGAATGGTGTCGCCGGTTATGAACACACCCGATGCGATCAGGATCGCCACGCAACTCGTCAGCAGGATGATCGACGTCACCTTGTCCTGAATGGGTATGTCGGCGAACCGTGGCATCAGTTCACGGGTCCGGACAGGTGTTCGCTGTGTACGGAAGTGGCCAAGTTGAGGATCCGTGCGCTCAGCCGCAACCCGGACCGCTGGGCGGCGTCGAGATTGACCCGGAAGCGGATCCTGTTCTCGACATTCTCGAGACCGATGATGCCACCCGATCGCGCAACTTCGGGCGTGTCGCCGATGGTCAGGACCGGCGAGCCGCCCAGATGCGTGACGATCTCCGGCAGGCGGCTACGGACCGACTCGCTGATGAACAGGATATGGCAGTCGCGGGCCTCGCTGGCCCAGATCGGATAGCTGATCATCAATTCGCGGCTGCCGATCGATTTGCCGGCGATCGTATCGAGTGCGCCGTCGAATGGATCCTGGCCCAGCACGCAAAGCCGTAGCGGCGCGGCGGCGTCGCGAAATGCGGCCTCGGGCCATTCCGTGAACCGTGCGAAGTTGTAGACGAAGGCGGCCTTGACCGAGTATTCCGGCAGCCCCGCCGGCGGACCTTGCCGGTCCTCCGCCGAGTCCGCCCGGGCATCGCAAGCCCCGCCGGCGAAAATCGCCAGAGCGGTCAGGATCGACAGGCCGGCTTTTTTGATCAGCCGGTCCATTGTCGATCCCTCCGCAATTCCGTAATGGCTGAGGCCGGTCCGCCGTTCGGGCGGCATCGTCCTGCCATTGACAGATGTCCAGTCATCAATCTCCCCCAGCAATCTGGTTGTCGGTGCTTGCCATCACCAAGGGTTGATTCCCTTCTTATATGACACCACCAAATGTTTAAAATTCTCTTCAAATCTCCTGCGAATTCGACCCGTATTGATTTTTTATGTCGCGGTATCCCGGTCCCCGCGGGTTCCAATGTGATCGGGCATGTTCGTCCTGGCTCCCTACAAGATGAAATCGCCGGCGGTCAGCGACGCCGGGTCGACCAAAAGGATGTCGATGCTGTCTCCGCCAGGCAGGTCGATCAGGCTGCCGCCGGCCCCGTCGTCGCGGATTGTTACCTCCGACAGGCCGGCAAGGCCGAATGCGCCAAGGTCGATAACGTCCTGGCCACTCACGAAGTTTTCGATCGTATCGATGTCGCTGCCGGTGCCGGCATCGAAGACGAAGGTCTCGCTGCCCTGGTCACCGATCAGCCGTGTCGTTGCCCAACCCGCCACTCAGAATGTCGTCTCCGCGCTCGCCTTCCAGGATGTCGTTCGCCCGGGCCTCCAAACAGGTGGTCGTCGCCGTTGCCGCCCGACATTTCGTCGTTGCCGCGGCCACCGCGGATCGTGTTGATACCTCGGTCGCCGATGAACACATCGTCGAATGGCGAGCCGTAGACGTCCTCGATCTTCTCGAGAGAAATCGCCCTCGGCATGGCCGCCGGATCCCATGTCGGTGTTCAGATCGATGATAACCGCGGCATCGGAATTCCTGTAGTCGGCGGTGTCGATACCGTCGCCGCCGGCAATTCGGTCGGCTCCGGGTCCGCCCACCAGCAGGTCATTGCCGACATAGCCCAGAAGCTCGTCGTCGCCCGGGCCGCCGCGGAGCACGTTGTTGCCGGCATCGCCCCTGAGATAATCGTCGTAGATTGAGCCGTCCAAATTCTCGATACCGCTCAGGACATCGCCTTCGGCATGGCCGCCGAGGCCGTCGCCACTCACCAGGCTGACCTCGACCCGCGCGTCGGAGTCCCTGTACGTCACCGTATCGATGCCCGCACCGCCCTCCAGAGTGTCGGCGCCGGCCAGGCCGACCAGCATGTCGTTGCCGCCCTTGCCGTCCAGTGTGTCGACACCGGGTGTGCCGATCAACTGGTCGTCGCCGTCGGTGCCATTGAGGACCGGGCCGGGGGCCGTGAGCGTGATGGTCACGGTTGCGGTGGCAATGCCGCCCCGCCCGTCGCTGACCTCGTAGGTGAAGCTGTCGGTCCCCGTGTAGCCGTCCATCGGCTTGAAATCGAATTTTCCGTTGGTTGCCAACACCACCGTGCCGCCCTGTGCGGTGGTCTCAGGGTCCCGGCCTTGGTGACTGTCAATGCATCGCCATCGACGTCGCTGTCATTGTTGAGCACATCTCCGGACAAGATGGTGTCCGTCGTTACAACGAAGCTGTCGTCTGCGGCGACCGGGCTCGCATTCACGATCGTAACATCGATATTGACAGCAGCCGTTGCGGTGCCGCCATCGCCATCCGTGATGTCATAGATGAACGAGTCGGCGCCGACGAAACTGGCGGCTGGCGTGTAGGTGAAATTCCCGTTGGACTCCATTACGACGGTGCCACCTTGTGCCGTGGCTATGGTGCCGGTGAAGGCCACCGTCAGCGTATCGCCGTCCGGGTCGCTGTCGTTGGCCAGCACGTCGCCGGTGATGGCCGCGTCCTCGGTACCACCGAAGCTGTCATCCCCGGCGATCGGCGTGTCGTTCACCGGGGTGAGGTCAAGCGTGACGGTGGCCGTTGCGATGCCTCCGTTGCCGTCCTTGATGGTGTAGTTGAAGGAATCCTGGCCGTTGTAGTTGGTGGCCGGCGTGTAGGTGAAGCTGCCGTCGGCGGCCATCACGACGGTTCCGTCTTGTGCCGTTATCAGGGTGCCGGTGCTCGCCACCGTGACCGTGTCACCGTCGACATCGCTGTCATTGGCCAGGACAGTGCCGGTGACGGCCGCATCTTCGACGCCCGCGAAGGCGTCCTCGATCGCGACCGGTGCGTCGTTTGCCGGTGTTACCGTGACGGTAACTGTGGCGGTTTCGCACGCGTCATAGGGGTCGGATGCCGTGTAGGTGAAACTGTCGGTGCCGTGGAAGTCCGGATCCGGGGTGTAGGTCAGCGTGCCGTCGGTATTGACCATGACCACCCCGTTGGAACCCTGGACAACGGAGTCGATCGTCAAGGGGTCGCCGTCCGGATCGCTGTCATTGGCCAGCACGTCGACGGTCACCGGGGTATCCTCGTTCGTCGCAACGCCATCGCCGTTGACGGTCGGCGCCAGATTGGCCTTGATCACCTTGATGCCGGCGGTCGCCGAGGCCGTGCCGCCCTGGCCGTCCGAGGCGGAGTAGTCGAACGCGTCGTAGCCGAAATATCCCGCGGGCGGCATGTAGATGAAGCTGCCGTCGGCGCTCAAATCGACCGTGCCCGTCGACGCCGACAAGAAAGTGCCGACATTGGTGACCGTGAGCAGGCCTCCGTCAGCATCGTGATCATTGGCCAGGACGTTTCCGGCCACGGCCGTGTCCTGGGGTGTCTTCAGCTGATCGTCCAGGGCCGAGGGCGGCTGGTTTACAGGCTCCAGCGGCAAGCGGCCACTTCCGGCGGCATCGACGTCGTTGCCATTTGCCTGCGGCGGCAACATCGGTTTGCCAGCGAAATCTCCCGGTTCGGTGGTCCGATCGATCAATCCCACGTCGTTGACGCCGTCCTGGTCCAGGGGGCTGGCGATGTCGAGGGACGCCATCTGTCGAAACGGGTCTGCCGGTTCTTGCGGATCGGTACCGAATGTCAGGTCCTGGAGGATCTCGAGATCGATGCCGGTCAGGTCCAATGGCGGTGGCACCTGCTCGGTCTCCACCGTGCCCACCACGACCTCCAGCAAATCCTCCATGTCCACGAGCGTGAGGTCGTCCGAGGGTTTCGTCCTGCGGATTGTCGGGCTGTGCCTCCAGAGTCAGTAACCGTTCAAGATTGGAGTCGCCGAGATCGAAATTCTGGAAATCGACCAGCGGCGTCGCCGGGGCGATCTCGACAGCCATCAGATCCTCAAGGTCGAAATCGGTGAGGTCCGCAGGCGACATGTTCGCGGTCGTCGCGCTGAAGTCGAGCGGTGGAATGATCGTTTCCCGGTCCTGCAGCGCATCGACAGATCCAATGACCGCAACTGCGGTGATGACATCGAAGCTGGCCATATACGCATGGCCCGGTCGCAGTCCGGATCCGGACTTCGCTGCGGGATCGGGAGTCCCTGGATTGCCGATATCGCGCCGGCTCTCGAATTGAGCATTTTGCTCTGATTCGCGATCAGGCAAGATTTCGACAGCATTACTGATCGTAGTACAAATCAAATCAGCGGCCGTATTAACCAGTTCAGTGAGTTGACTAAGAAGAAGTTACGAAAGTTTTCTGTAAAAGTCAATCTTTCTGGGAGATAAACTTATAGTGAATTAATCGTAAATGGTGCATTGACTGAGTGATGTTAAGGTTAAAGAACTATTAACTTCGTTTACTCTTCGTTGATACTATTGCAACTTCTATGTTGGATGTCGGCGATCCGGCAATCGTTCACTGGGACTGGCAGGGCAGCCTCGGCGCGGTATGATTGCCCATCATGATTGTGGTCTTCGGCTCTCTGAATATGGACCTTGTCCTGACGGTCCCTTCGATCCCGCGCCCGGGCGAGACGGTTCTGTGTGACGAATACGTCACCAAGCCGGGAGGCAAAGGATGCAACCAGGCCGTCGCCGCGGCTCGGGCCGGCGCGGCGGTCGCCATGATCGGTCAGGTCGGGGACGACGCATTCGGCCAGCGGCTTGTCGATGTGCTCTCAGCCCAGCAGGTCGACACGACGGGAATTGCGCGCTCGGTCCGGCCGACCGGCGTGGCCTGCATCAGCGTCGAGTCGTCCGGGGAAAACGCCATTGCGGTCGCCAGCGGTGCAAATCTGGACGCAAATGCCGGCCAATTTGCCCATCGTGAACTTGGACCGGACAGCGTATTGATGATGCAGATGGAAGTGCCGGCGGAACAGAACTGGAAGGCCGTCGAACGGGTGAGGGCGGCTGGAGGGTTCAGCATGCTCAATCTTGCACCAGCCGCCACGGTGCCGCGCCAGGCGCTGGAGGCGCTGGACATGCTGGTGGTCAACGAGATCGAGGCGCAGATGATCGCGGCGGATCTGGGTCTGCCGTCCGGAGGTCCCGAGGAAGCTGGACGCGGAGTCGCCGCGGCCGCCGGATTGACATGTGTCGTGACATTGGGCGGTCAGGGAGCCCTTGCGATCGAGCAGGGGCGCATCTGGCGAGTCGACTCAATGGCGATTGATCCGGTAGATACCACCGGTGCGGGCGACGCGTTCACCGGCGTGCTCGCGGCGGCGATCGATGCCGGCCTGACGCTCCCTGACGCGCTTCATCGGGCCAGCGTCGGGGCAGCGCTCGCTTGCCTCGCCCTGGGTGCGCAGGAAAGCCTGCCGACCGCCGAGGCGATCGCAAAGAACATGGACAGGGTGCCCAGGCCCCGAGCGTCCGAGTAACAGATACGCGGGGACCGTCATGCAGACACTCTATCGCGGAGGATCGGTTTTCGATGGAGCTGGTGAGGCGATCCGCGACCACGCACTGATGGTCGAAGGCGACCGGATCGTCAGGGTGGCGCCGTCGGCCGAGTTCATTGGGTTTGCCGGGATTGTCGTCGACACGTCGGGTGGAACGCTGCTCCCGGGGCTTGTCGACTGTCATGTCCATTTGACGCTCGGGGCCCAGGCAAATCCGGCGGCTGTCCTCGCCAATGAAAAGCCCGCCCAGACCGCGCTCAATGCGCTGGCCCGGGCCAAGGACTCCTTGGCCGGTGGAATCACGGCTCTGCGCGATTGCGGCGGCAAGGATTACATCGATCTTGCGGTCCGCGACGCCTGCAACAGCGGCCAGTTCGTCGGCCCGACCATTCGCGCGTCCGGACGGGTCATCTGCATGACCGGCGGTCATGGCAATTATTCCGGCCGCGTCGCCGATGGCCCAGACGAGGTGACCAAGGCGGTCCGCGAACAGGTCCATGCCGGAAGCGACCTGATCAAGATGATGGCGACCGGAGGGGTCATGACCCCCGGGGTCAATCCGGAGGATTCCCACTACACCTATGAGGAATTGGCGGCCGGCGTCACCGAGGCCAGCCGCTTCCAGCGACGGTGTGCCTGCCACGCCCAGGGCAGCCAGGGCATACTCGACGCGACCCGGGCCGGCGTGGCCTCGATCGAGCACGGCATCTTCATGACCGAGGAGTGTGTTGTGGAGATGTGCCGGCACGGCACGTATCTTGTGCCGACCTTGTCGGCGGTGAAAAATATCCTGCTACACGCCGACAAGGGCGTGCCGGCCTACGCCGTTGAAAAATCGGCCCGCCTTGTCGAACGCCACATTGCTTCGGTACGGATGTTCTACGAGGCCGGTGGTCGCATCGCCATGGGCACGGATGCCGGGACGCCATTCAACCAGCATGGGGTGAACGCGTCGGAGTTGTCTTTCATGGTCGATGTCGGCATGTCCGCGCGCGATGCCATCATCGCGGCGACGCTGCATGGAGCGGAACTCATGGCGCTTGAGGATCGCGGCGTTCTCGAGGCGGGCAAGATCGCGGACATGTTATTGGTGGATGGCGATCCGCTTGCGAATATCGCCATGATCGCCGACACCGCCAATCACCGATGCGTGGTCAAGAACGGCGTCGCATTGGGCGAAAGTATCACTACCAAAGTGGCGGTTGCCGCCGCGTAGCCGTCAGGGCACATTAGCCCGAACCTAACCACCCCGGGACGGAAGCAGCGTATGCCAATCATCAACTCCATTGCCGCCATGAAAGAGGAAATGACCGAATGGCGGCGGGATATCCATGCTCATCCGGAGGTCGCCTTCGAGGAGGTCCGGACCTCCGATCTGGTCGCCGCCAAGCTCGAGGAATGGGGCATCGAGGTCCATCGGGGCATTGCGAAGACCGGCGTGGTGGGCGTGCTGAAGGGGCGCAACGGCGGCGACGGATCGATCGGCTTGCGCGCCGACATGGATGCGTTGCCGATGGATGAGGAAAACGACGTTCCCTATAAGTCGCAGAACCCGGGCAAGTTCCACGGCTGCGGCCATGACGGCCATACCACGATGCTGCTGGGCGCAGCGAAATACCTGGCGGAAACACGCAATTTCGCCGGTACCGTCAATTTCATCTTTCAGCCGGCCGAGGAGGGCCATGGCGGTGGACGGGTGATGGTCGAGGAAGGACTCTTCGATCGTTTCCCCTGCGATGAAGTCTACGGCATGCACAATTGGCCGAAACTGCCGGCTGGCGAGGCGGCCGTGGTGCCCGGGCCGATCATGGCGGCGGCGGATCAGTTCGAGATCAAGGTCACGGCCAAGGGCGGCCACGCCGCGATGCCGCATCTGTGCAACGATCCGGTGATCATCGCTGCGCAGATGGTCACCGCCTTCCAGCCGCTGGTCAGCCGCAACACCGACCCGCTGGATGCGGCGGTGATCAGCGTGACCCAGGTCCATGCCGGCAGCGCCCACAACGTGATCGCCGAGGAGGCGATGCTGACCGGCACGGTGCGGACCTTCAAGCCGGAAACCCAGGACATGATCGAAGCCGGCATGAAGCGTATCGCCAAGGGCATATGCGACGCTTTCGGCGCCGAGGTCGCGTTCGACTATCAGCGCGGCTATCCGGCTACCGTCAACCACGAGCAGCAGGCATCCTTCGCCGCCGAGATCCTGGCCGATGTGCTGGGCGCCGACAAAACGCACCAGGATATCGAGCCGGTGATGGGGGCGGAGGATTTCTCCTTCATGCTTCTCAAACGCCCCGGCGCCTATCTCTGGCTCGGCCAGGCCGGCGGCCCCAGCGCCTGCATGGTTCACAACCCCCGTTACGATTTCAACGACGAGGTCCTCCCGGTCGGAGCAAGCGTGTTCGCGACCATGGTCGAGACCCGGCTGAGCGCTAAGGAGTAGAACGCGTGGCGCAGTGGTTTTCATTCGGTCTGGCCGGTGCGGCCATGCTGTTGCTGGCCGGGTGCGGCGGCGAATCCTCGCCGATCGATGCGCTTGCCGGCGGACAGGAGACGGCGGAGCCGCCGGTCGAAGTTGTATCGATCCCGCTGACCCCGGGTCCGGGGATCAACGGCCGGACCGATTGGTTCGGGGCACAGAGCGCCGCCACCATGGACATCCTGGTCTCGGCCCGCGACGAGCGGGCCTGGCGCATCCTATGGCAGCTTGTCGGCCAGGAGCCGCCCGGAGAAATGCCGGAAGGCGCCATGGCGGTGGGTGTGTTTCTCGGGCAGCGCCGGTCGGGCGGCTACACCGTCGCATTCGAGAGCGTGGCGCTGGCCGAAGGCACGGTGATCGCCCGCTACGTTGAGACGGTCCCGCCGGAGGACGCCATCGTGTCCCAGGCCTTGACCGCACCCTATGCGGTCCGCCTGGTGCGCGCCAATGACGCACCGCTGCAATTCATCCGCAGCGGGTCCGGCGGCGGCTAGCGCCGGTCGGTGACCGCTCGCGGGTCGAGTGCGTCCTGCAGCCCATCGCCCAGGAAGTTGAAGGCGATCACCGTGATGAAGATCATCAGGCCGGGATAGAAGACCAGGCCGGGGGCCGACCAGATCAGCTCCTGGGCATTGGTCAGCATGTTGCCCCAACTCGGGATCGGCGGCTGAATGCCTAATGCCAGAAAACTCAGCACCGACTCCAGCAGGATGATCTTTCCCACCGACAGGGTGGTGGCGACGATGATCGGCGAGGCCACGTTCGGCAGGATGTGCCGCACCATGATGCGGCCATTGCCGGCGCCGAGCGCCACGGCGGCCCTCACATAATCCTGCTGCCTGGCCGCCAGGGTGGCGCCGCGCACCAGCCGCGCCACCGTCGTCCAGCCGAACAGGGCGACGATCACCACGATCCGGTAGAGGCTGACGGTATCGTTGCTGATCCAGCCGTCCGGCAACGGCAGCTTGTTCAGGTCGAGCGCCGCCAGGATGATCAGGAACGGCAGCAGCGGCAGCGATATGATCGTGTCGGTGAACCGCATCAGCACCGCGTCGAGCCGACCCCCGTAATAGCCCGACGGCAATCCGACGGCAGTGCCGATCACCATCGCGACCAGCGCCGTGACCAGCCCGACGGTCAGCGAGATGCGGCCGCCATGCAGGAGCCGCAGCAGCACGTCTCGGCCGAGCTCGTCGGTGCCCAGCAGATGTGTCCATGACGGCGCGGCGAAGCGGTTGAGGAGGTCGACGCGGTTGCTGTCGAGGCCCACCGCCTGCTCGATCACAGGGGCGCCGAGCGCCGACAGGCACAGCAGGATGAGCACCAGGCCACTCACGGTGGCGGCGCGGTGCCTCAGGAATCGGTGCCAGCGCAGGCGCCCCGGCGACAGGCCGTCCAGCGATAGCGCGCCGGTCGATTCAGCGGCCAGGACGGTCCCGGTCATACCCGTCTCCGGTCGAATCCGATGCGCGGATCGAGCCCGACATAGACGACGTCTGCGAAGAAGTTCCCGCCCAGCGTGGTCAGGGTCGCGAACAACAGGCCGACCAGTGCCAGATTGAAATCGTTGCCCAGAATCGAATCGTAGATCAGCTTGCCCATGCCGAGATAGGAGAACATCGTCTCGGTGATCAAGGCCCCGGAAAACAGCGCCCCGAGATCCAGGGACACCACCGTCACCACCGGGATCAGCGCGTTGCGTAGCGCGTGACGCCAGACCACCGAGCCGTGCGACACACCCTTCGCTGAGGCCGTGCGGACATAGTCGAGCCGGAGCTGCTCCATCACCGCGGCGCGCACATAGCGCGTGTAGTCGCCGACCGATGCCAGGGTCAGCGCCATCACCGGCAGGATGAGGTGGCGCAGCCGGTCGGTCATGCCGCCCTCGCCGACGGTGTACATGCCGCCGGCGGGCAGCACGCTCCAGAAGACCGCGAAAACCATGATCAACATCAGGGCCAGCCAGAACGACGGGATCGAGATTCCGGCAAAGCAGGCGAGGTTGATCAGCGTATCGGTCCGCGTGTAAGGCCGCACCGCCGCGTAAACGCCCACGGGAAGCGCGATCGCCAGCGCCAGTGTCAGGCTGAGGCCCAGCAGGATCAGTGTGTTCCCGAGCCGCGGCAGCAGGATGTCCAGCACCGGGATCGCATGCACCCGGCTGTAACCGAGATCGCCGGTCAGTGCCTTCCCGGCCCAATTCAGGTAGCGGTCGAGGAGCGGCTGGTCGAGCCCGTAAAGCGCCTTCAGCCGGGCGGCGTCCTCGGGCGTCATCTCCGGATCGCCACTCAACATGATGTCGATCGGGTCGCCGGGCATCAGCCCGATCAGGCCGTAGACCAGAAGGCTGACAAACCCCAGGACGACCAGGGCCTGGAGCAGCCGGTTGACGAGAAAGCGGATCACGGGCTGGGTCTAGGACAGTCGCCCAGCGGCCGCAACCCTGCGGTCGCGGGGCCCTACCGCTATCGGATCACGTGGCGTCGCTGCGGCGCCAATACTCCACCCATTGCGACGTGCCGTACTGGTGCCCGGTCGGCACCACGCCATCCAGCCATTTCGGCAGGATGTACGTGTTGGCGCGGAAGTAGAGCGGCAGCACCGGCAGTTCGTCGGCATAGATCGCCTGGATCCACCGCCACAGCTCATGACGTCGTTCGGGATTCAGCTCGACCTCGGTCGCCTCGATCAGCGTGTCGATCGCCGAGTTGCTGAAGCCGGTGTAGTTCTGGCCCGACCAATTGTTCTCCTCCGTCGGGATGTGGTCGGAGTGCAGGATGGTGCGCGGCACGTTCTCCGGCGACGAGATCCAGGCGAACATGCCCATGCCGGTGAATTTGCGCTCGGACAGGGTGCCGCCGAAATAGACCCGGGCCGGCTCGTTGCGGATCACCACCTCGACCCCGACATCGCGCCATTGCGATTGCAGCACCTGCTGCACCAGCTCGCGGGTGCGGTTGCCGGCGGTCGTCATGAACTCGAAGCTCAGCTTTTCGCCTTCGGCGTTCCGCCGGACTCCGTCCTCGACCTCGGTGAAGCCCGCCGCCTCCATCAGCGCCACGGCGCGGTCGGGATCGTAGGGATAGGTCCGCACGCCTTCGTCATAGATCCAGTCCAGCGCCGAAACGTTGGTGTTGGCGACAGGCTGCTTGCCCTGGAACAGTTGCTCGACCATGGATTCCCGGTCCAGGGAATACAGCAGCGCCTGTCGGACACGGCGATCCTGCAGCAGCGGGTTGTCCAGGTTCAGGTCGATATGCTCGTAGATCAGGCCGGGCTGGAAGATGATGTTGTAATCGTCGCCATGGCGCTCGGCGAAGGCCAGGCCCTGATCGATCGTGACGCCGAGTTCGCCGGCGATCATGTCGATGCTGCCGGACAGCAGGTTGGCTTCCAGGGCGGCGGTGTTCTCGATCGTCCGGATCACGATCCTGTCGAAATACGGGGCCTCGCCATACCAGGTGTCGTTGGGCTCCAGAACCGTGAAGGCGCCGGACTCCACGTCGACCACCTTGTATGGGCCGAAATACAGGCCGGGATTGGTCGGGTCGGTGTTGTAGATCGTCCGGGTGGCGTATTCCGCCGGGTCCTGCTCGAAAATCGGCCGCTCCAGATGGGCCGGCAGCAGGCGGAAATCGTTCACCGCGTTGTAGCGGAACTCGACCTTGTCGTGATGCAGGGTGAAGGTCTTCTCGTCGATCACGTCGATCTCGTAGATCTGGCGATAGCTCTCGATGCTCGAGAAGGAGGATTGCTCATGGCGGCCGACCTCCCAGGTGAACATCACGTCGTCGGTGGTGATCGGCGTACCGTCGCCCCAGGTGGCGCCGGGCTGGATGGCATACGTGACGGCGATGCCGTCTTCGCCCTCCGGCGTGGTCTCCAGAGCCGCCATGCCGTTTTCCAGCGTCGGCAACTCGGTGCAAAGCATGCAGATCAGCTCCCAATCCGCGTTGAAGGTGGTCAGCGGTCGGTAGGCCATGCCCAGCACCATCGATTTCGCCACCGCCGATTCGATGCTGGGATGCAGCGTGGCGGCGAATTGCGAGACCCCGATGGTCAGCGTCTTGTCCTGGGCATGGAGGGCGGGGGCGGAGAGCAGGGCGGCGAAAGCGGCGACGGTCGCGAGCGGACGTCGGACATGCATGAGGTGATCTCCTGTGAGCGATGCGCCGGTTGCAGGTGACCGGCGTTGTTATCGCCAATTAGCCTCCGCCCTGGCGCGAATTGTCAAGTGCGGAACCGGTAGCCGCAACGGTCCCCGGTCTGCCCAATGTCGTCGAGGGCCGAGCTCAAAGGCCGCATGTGCCGCGACGCGTCACATTTCCGCTCCGGAGGGCATTTGCGACGAGTCTACGGAGACGACACATGTCGCTGATTAGCCAATTCCGGAATCCTGCAATTCGCGGACGCTTGCGCCATACTTCAGCCGGGGGCCAATGCCTGCAATGACCAATCCATTCCTTCAGCTCGCGAAGGTTTTTAAGTCGAAGAAAGGCCTGGGCGGCATGAAATTCCACATAGCGCAGCAGGTGGTGGCCCTAGCTAGCCATCTCCGCCCAACTGTTCGAGTTCCTCTGACGGATTGTAGCTGCATTCTTTCGGCAAATGGATGATGAGGACACCGCCGGCCACTTGCTCCCAGTGTCCTTTGAGCGCCTCCACTTTGGAAAGGACGATCTCTAGCTTTCGTGACCCGGCGATTTCGCGCGGGACCAAATACTGGAACTTCGTGAACGGCGCACGCTCGACAACCTTCACAAACCGGAGGACGCGAGGCGAAGTCTCCTCAGCCGCAATGACGTCACCATAGCTAGGTAGCTCTTTCAGGTCCCCCGGACGGTCTGCGATGAGACAGGATGACGGATCCAATTCGAGGCGATATTTGCCGCCACCTATGGGAGTAACAACAGCGGAATTGTCCGTTACACCGTTTGGATATGCGATCGAAACTTCCAGTCGTTCTTCCATTACCATTGCCCTCGGGCGAGCGGCGGTTCGGGGCTTCGATGCAACACTAGGTCGGCTTTGCGGGGCGGCGGCCGAAGATCCCTAGTTTGCGCGGATACGTTAGTGATTGTCAGAGAGTGCGTCGCTGACATTCATCCGCATCGGGTCAACAGCCGTCCATCAGAGCATGCTTTTGGCACGTCTGCAGTTTCGCTCATGGCGGCCAAAGCCAGCCGCTCCTTCCGCCCTGAGCCGCATTCCGGACGGACTGGTGGGCCGGTCCAAGGGCGCTCAAAGCCATTTCCCCACAGTTCGGGCGCGCAAGAGAACAGTTGGCCCATTGTGTTTCTACGCCTGTAGTCGAAGCAGACCTCGCCCTCGCTGATGATCTCCTTCGGCAGCGCGGTAAGGACGTGCCCATCCATGCGGCCTGTGGGGCGACCGGTTGCCGGAAGCGGGTGATATGGACGGCCTCCGCCACGCAGAGTCCTGCCCGTCGCGGAAATGTGATTGGCTCAGATTGATGGTTGAGTCGTAAGCATTTTCGTAAATTTGTTGTAAGTTTGAGCGCGGCACCGGAATGTTGATCGATTGCGTTCCAACGCTCCTTGGTATGGGAAACGGCTTCCGGCCAGATATGGGCGTCGGCTTATCTGGTTTTGAGGTTATCGCGCAAATCGCTGCCCAAGATAGTCAAAGGGGAAATCGGCTATGTCATTGGTGAAAATATATGATTACAGAGAAACCGCGGAGGCCATTGAACGGGCCGATGGCAAGTGTATCAATAGATATAGGCTGGTGCGGAACGATGTAAGCGTCTCGGATTGGGGCAGGAAAAACATCAAAATGGCCAAACGAAACCCTGATGTCTCACCAGATCTTCAATGGCCTGGTCACAAGGATGTTGGACATACTTTCCGCCATGTTGAGGAATCAGCCGATCCAGGCAAGTCTGTCTATGTTGATACTCACACGGCTGTAAGCGTGACAATGCAAATACTGAATTCAAGTCAAGGACAGGTTGCATTGGGTAGACTACAGAATCAGAATCTGGATCTATACGATAATACAACTCAGCGGGTGACAGCACAAATTGAAGGCACGTGGTATGGGAAGTCCGACGTGGCAGCGGCAGAGAAGCGTATAGTCGCGGCCCGATGTGAAATCATGAAGTTGGGTGAGCGCCTATGGGTGCATTCGACGTATCCGTGCACACTATCAGCTTAACTTGGGATCGCGTTATCAGTCCCAGAATCTGTCAGGTCCGCTCTCCGAGCATATCCGGAGTTCCGCGCGGGACTTGGAAGCAACTCTGTCGCAGCCCCGCGTCCTAATCCTCCTTGCCGCCATGGGCCCGTGACCAGGCGACCGGTTCGGCCAGGAAGGCGCGCACCTCGGCCAAGCCTTCGTGGGTAAAATAGCCGGCCTCATCGCCGTGCTCCACAGTGCTTCGAGGGCAGCCCCGCCCTTTGCACCGGGGGTGTTGCTTGCGCTCAACAGGCTGCGGTGCGTGAACTGCGCGGCCGCCCCAGTGCCGAGATTCCGAAGCCTTCAGCAATTCATGATTTGCCCTTGGCGCAGGATTGGCTATAACGGCTCCTTGCCGTGGCGAGTCCCGCCACGCTCATACGGAGGTTCACATGCACGGTTGGTTCTTACCCCTCATCTGACCCCCGGCCACGCAAGCTTTAGTGCTTGGTCCGGCCGGGGAGCGGTTCCCTTTGCGCCTGGACTGAAGCCATGCTTGCCTTCTTTGAAAATCTCGTTGACCCGTTTCCCGCAGCCGAACCGGACAGGCCGCCGCGCAGCCTGTTCGGGTTCCTGTGGCACTATTCGAAGCCGATCGCGCCGCACCTTTTGTTCGTGTCGCTGACCGCAGCCGCCTTCGGCCTGCTGGAGGTGGCGCTGTTCGGCTTTCTCGGAAACCTTGTCGATTTCTTCGCCGACTCGAACCGGGAGAACTTCTGGTCTGACCATCTCTGGTGGATGGTCGGGGTCGGCCTGCTGGTCCTCGTGGTCTTACCCCTCCTCGAGCTGTTTCACGGGGCGGTCACCAACCAGAGCATCATGGGCAATTTCCCCATGCGAATCCGCTGGCTGGCGCACCGCTACGTGCTGCGTCAGTCCATGACGTTCTTCCAGGACGATTTCGCCGGTCGGATCGCAACCAAGATCATGCAGACCGCCCTGGCCGTGCGAGAGGTCATGGCGCTCACCACGGAGGTCTTCGTCTACGTCGTGGTCTACTTCCTGGGCGCGCTGGTGCTGTTCGCCCAGAGCGATTGGCGCATCATGGCGCCGCTCGCCCTGTGGTTCGTCGCTTATGCGGCAGCCATGCGCTATTTCGTTCCGAGGATGCGGCTGATCTCAAAGGCGCAGGCGGACGCGCGCTCCGACCTCACCGGGCGGATCGTCGATTCCTATACCAACATTCAGACGGTCAAGCTCTTCGCGCACGGGGCGCGCGAAGAGCACTACGCCCGGGAGTCCATGACTCCCTTCATGGCCACCGTGCACCGGCAGTTCCGGCTGGTCACTTGGCTCAACGTCGTCCTGGAATCGCTGAACGGCCTGTTGCTGTTTTCCGTCGGATTGATCGGGATTTGGCTGTGGACAGAAAGCGCAGTGACCGCCGGGGCTGTAGCGCTCGCCCTCGGGCTGATCCTGCGCCTGAAGGGCATGGCCCATTGGATCATGTGGGAAATTGCCTCTCTCTTCGAGAATCTCGGCACGGTTCAGGACGGACTGGAGACGATCGCGCGCGAACACGGCCTGGTCGATCGGCCGGCGGCACAGCCTCTGATCATCGGCCAAGGTGGCATCGCCTTCGATCAAGTGCGCTTTCACTACGGCAAGGAGAGCGGCGTCCTGGACGATCTGTCGTTGACAGTCGCGCCGGGCGAGAAGGTCGGGCTTGTCGGCCCCTCGGGCGCCGGCAAGTCGACCGTCGTTAACCTGCTCCTCAGGTTCTACGATACGGAATCCGGCCGGATTCTGATCGACGGCCAGGATATCGCCGGTGTCACCCAGGATGGCCTGCGTGCCGCGATTGGGCTGGTGTCCCAGGACACCTCCCTGCTGCACCGCTCGGTGCGCGACAACATCCGCTATGGCCGACCGGAGGCCGAGGAGGCGGCGATCATCGCGGCCGTAAAGGCGGCGAAGGCCGACGGCTTCATCCCGGATCTGGCCGACCGGAAAGGCCGGAGCGGCCTGGACGCCCATGTCGGCGAGCGCGGCGTCAAGCTGTCGGGCGGCCAGCGCCAGCGGATCGCCATTGCCCGCGTGATTCTGAAGGACGCGCCGATCCTGGTGCTGGACGAGGCGACCTCGGCGCTGGATTCCGAAGTGGAGGCGGCAATCCAGGATTCGCTGACCAATCTGATGGCTGGCAAGACCGTCATCGCCATCGCCCACCGGCTTTCCACCATCGCCGCCATGGACCGGTTGATCGTAATGGACAGCGGCCGGATCGCGGAGCAAGGCACCCACGATGAGCTGCTGGCTGCGGGCGGACTTTATGCCAGGCTTTGGGCGCGGCAGTCTGGCGGATTCCTGGACATTGGGCCCAGCGCAAAAGGGCGGGTCCGCCTAGTGGCTGCGGAGCCTCAAGGCGGCACAGAATCGTAGGCCAATAGGACAGCCCACCCGGCATCAATCAGAACTCGCAAATGTCGCACCCGGGCAAGGTCGGTTGGTTGCTGCACCCGCTTGGTCTTCTCTTCAGTCAAAGAATCATTGCATTGGCCCAGACCTACCAGGCAACCGTGCACGTCACTCAAGTCTGTTCAGGGTCAAGCAGCGAAGTCATAGACGAAGCAGCTCATGTCCGCTCTCAGGACATTTCCAGAGTTTTGCGCGGGACTTGAATGCAACACTGTTGTAGCCCGGCAGTCTAATCCTCCTTGCCGCCATGGGCCCGCGACCAGGCGACCGGTTCGGCCAGGAAGGCGCGCACCTCGGCCAGGCCTTCCGGCGTGAAATAGCCGGCCTCGTCGGCCGCTGCCACCACGTCGTGCCAGGTGGCCAGGGCGTGCAGACGCACCCCCTCGGCGGCCAGGCTCGTCACGCTCTCCGGAAAGATGCCGTAGTGGAAGACGACGAAGCAGTGCGCGATCTGTCCGCCGGCCTCGCGCAGGGCCTGCACGAAGCTTAGTTTCGAGCCGCCATCGGTGGCCAGGTCCTCGACCAGCAGGATCCGGGCGCCCTCCTCGAAGGTGCCCTCGATCCTGGCATTGCGGCCGAACCCTTTGGGCTTCTTGCGCACGTACAGCATCGGCAGCGATAGCCGGTCGGCGATCCAGGCGGCATAGGGGATGCCGGCGGTCTCGCCACCGGCCACCGCATCGAACGCATCCGCGCCGGCCTCGCGCGCCAGCACCTCCACCGCCATGTCCATCAGGGCCGTGCGCGCCGCGGGAAATGAGATCAGTCGGCGGCAATCGACATAGACCGGGCTCGCCCGGCCCGAGGTGAAGATGAATGGATCCTCCGGCCGGAACAACACCGCCTCGGTATCCAGCAGGATGCGCGCCGCCGCTTCTGCGGTCTTGGCGGACGATTCGGGCATGGTCACTCCGTGATGGCGAACAGCCGGGTTGTAGAGCCGGCGCGGCGCCATTGTCCATGCAGTAGGGGCAATCATCAATCCGGCACGAACAGACGGCCGCCCAGCAGCGCCGTCAGCGTCGCCGCCGCCACCAGCGCGATGATCGCGGTGGACAGGACCAGCAGCCCGGCCGAGAGCAGCGCGGTGGCCGGCGCCGATACGATCTCGTGAAAGCGCAGGCCGGCAGACGCCATGGCGGCCGACGGGAAAGTATAGGCCCACCACGACATAGCGAAAGGGGTCTTCAGAAACCGGGGCGCCATGGTCAGCAGGAACAGCGCCAGGAACAGGGCGGCGTAGAACAGGACCCGTCCGAAGCCGTCCAGCCCGCCCCCGACCAGGCGATCATATGCGGAGAAGCCCAACGCCGGCGGCGCCAGGAGGATGAACAGGGTCGGCAGCGCCTTGGCCGGCATCTGGTCGTGGAAGATGATGCGATAGAGCACGATCGCGAACAGCACGATCCAGAACAGCAGACCGATCGCGAAGAAGAACCAGGAGAGTTCGATGTAGCCGAGCCGGACTCCCGCCAGCGGCACGACGATGTTGCCGACGACCGGGATGAACCAGGCCGGTGTCGAATGATGGATCTCGTAGTTCCGGGTCACCCAGCAGCGCACCACGCTCAACGCCAGTGTCAGGTGCAGCGTGGCCCCGACGATCCAGAGTGCCTCGGCGATGGCGCGGCTGTAAGGAAAGGCCGCCTCCGACAACAGCAGCAGTCCGATCGACGCGGCGGCGAAGAAGTTCATCTTCAGCGGATGGGCGAACTCGGCGATCACCGCATCGCGATGGCGGATGAACTTGGCGCCATACAGCAAGGCGACCGAGGCAAAACACAGCGCGGCCAGCGCCAGGATCGCTTCTCCGATCGCACCGGGCCAGGCCAGGACCCGATCCGCCGACCGCCAGGCCAGGCCGAGGCCGCCCAGCCCCATGGTCACGGCGAACAGGGACACCTGGAGGTGGACAAGCCAGCCCGTCGCCTGATCCGTGGATTTCGGCTGGGCGCTCATCGCCTCTCTCGTCGCTGGATCCTGGGCGTGCCCGGCGGATGCCGGACGGGCCACACTAGCGCGCCGAGCCATGGTGCGAAAGCAGCCGCCGGAGAACCGTCGAGATCGCGCGCCTTCCTCCCAGCCTGAATCCGGCGATCCGATTCACAAGATTGAGAATGGACTTGGCCGCAGAGGCGGGTGTCGGAATTGATCCCCGTCATTTACGACGATATCGTTGGGAGCGTTCACTTAGCTGCCGGGCCCTAACGAAGCCAATCCCCGTCCAACGGACACATTCCCCGCCATTTCCTCGGAGTCGCATCCGGTTGCCACAGAATGCGAATCCGGACTGTACGCACGACGCTATGAGCAGACAATGGTGCGACGATGACCGATGTTGCTGCCCATGAGACACCCGTCCTCCCGATCGCGGAGGCGCCTGAGATACCTCGCTACCTCCAGGACACCTATGCCTGGGCCTATCTGTGGCCGACCAGCGTATGGCTGCTGGATCGCTCCTGGGTCGCTTCAGCTATTCTCTGGGGCAACTACCGGCGCCTGAAGCAGGCGGCATTCAGCGAAGTTCGCCCCGGCCAACGGGTGCTCCAGGCCGCCTGCGTCTATGGTGATCTGTCATGTGACCTTGGCAAGCTGGTCGGTCCGCGAGGGCGGCTCGAAATCATCGATGTCGCTCCCATCCAGGTCGCCAATTGTCGCCGGAAGCTGAACGGCATCGGTAACGCACACGTCCGCCTTGCCGATGCGACGGCGCCCGGTGGCGGGCCGTACGATGTCGTGTGCTGCTTCTTCCTGCTGCACGAACTTCCCGACGATCGCAAGCGGACCGTCATCGAGACTTTGCTGTCCACCGTCGCTCCCGGCGGCAGCGTGGTGTTCGTCGATTATCACAAGCCCGGGTTCCTGCATCCGCTGAGATGGCTCATGGGCTTCGTCTTCGATTGGCTCGAACCCTTTGCGAGGACGTTGTGGAAACGGGAAATCTCAAGCCTTGCGATATCGGCGGAACAGTTCACCTGGCGCAAGGAGACCTATTTCGGGGGGCTCTATCAGAAGGTCGTGGCCAGGCGCCGCACGCCGCCAGACCCGGCGCCGACAGCCACCTGACCGCTGCACGGCCGAGTTGGGGCCAAGGCAATCGGCGGTGTCGCTTGATCCTGAAATTCATGGACACCGAATTCAGAATCGGAACACTGGGCCGACGGTCCGTGATCTCCAAGGCAGGGTGCCCATGACGGATCTGGTGTTGGTCGAACGGCAGGATGCCGTGGCGACGGTGGTCCTGAACCGGCCGGACCGCCTGAACGCGCTGGTCATGCCGATGTGGCCGCTGTTGACCGCCGCCTTCACGGAACTCTCTGCGGACGAGACGGTGCGCTGCGTGGTGCTGCGTGGCGCGGGAGATGCATTTTCGCCGGGCGCCGACATCGCCGAGTTCGAGCGCGAGCGCGCCGATCCCGCCTCCGCGGCGGCCTATGGCCAGGTGATGGACACTGCCTATGACGCGATGCGCGCCTGCCCGCATCCGGTGGTTGCCGCGATCAGGGGCGCCTGCACCGGCGCCGGTTTGGTGCTGGCGCTGCTATGCGATCTCAGGATAAGTGCCGAGAGCGGCAGATTCGGCGCCCCGGTCAGCCGGCTCGGCCTGGCCATGCCCTATCCGGAATTCTCGATCCTGTTCGGCGCGCTGGGCTGCGAGCGCACCCTGGCGCTGTTGCTGGAGGCACGGGTGGTCGACGCCGAAGAGGCCATGGCGATGGGCATCGTCAGCCGCGTGGTGCCGGACGAGGACTTCGACCGGGCGGTGACCGACAGCGCGACGCGGATCGCCGCCGGCGCGCCGCTGGTCAACCGCGCCCACAAGCGCTTTGCCGCCCGTCTGGCCTCGGGCGCGCCGCTCGATGCCGCAGAGATCGCAGCCAGTTACGAGTCCTTCGGAACCGAGGATTATCGTGAGGGCTATCGGGCCTTTCTGGAGAAGCGGAAGCCGCACTTTCGCGGAATTTGACGGGAACCGGGGCTTCTTCTTGCGGCGTGGGTCACCTTTGGAACAGCGATGGCCGAAGACCGTTTGCGCAAATTGAAAGGCCAGCTTGAGTCCGAGCTTCGCCGATCCAGAATTATCCGGCAGGTCGGCGCGGTCGTGGCGCTGGTCGTTTGCCTGGGGATTGCTGGGGCCGGGCTGTTCGGCGTGCTCGGTGAGGGCGGTTGGCTGAACTGGGCGATGTTGGTGTTCTCCCTGCTGTGCGCTGCCGCTTATGGCCGCCAGGTGGCGATCGACTGCGGATTCATCATGCCGAGGTCCGGTGAGGCCGGCCGCCCCACCCATGTGGTGAGCGTCACCGAGGAGGGCGTGACGTGTCGTTCTGGGCGTGGCAAGGCCGAGTCCGTGTCCTGGTTGGCGCTGCGGCAGGTTGTGTTGCAGGCGGTCGATTCCGTGCCGGTTGGCGATGTCTCTTGGCTGCTGATCGGCGATGATGGTACCGGGTGTGTGGTGCCGATCGATGCCGAGGGTTCCGATGAACTGTTGGCGCGCTTGCAGCAGCGCCTGCCGGGTTTCGACAACGAGGCGGTGGTCGCCTTGATGGGAACTCTGGACGGCGCGGCCGTTGTCTGGCAGCGCGAGACCGCAGATGGCTCGGGTGGCGATTCCCGATAGAGCGTCTGTGAGTGGCGGAACCTTGTCCGGGATTGTTTTTCCCGGTCAATGCTCGCAATAAAGGAATCATTTCCTGTTTTTTTGACCGGAATCTTGACTCCTTGGCTTGTACTCAGATAGAACAAATCAAGAACAATGATGATTGATCCAATGCGCACGCCAATGCATGTGAGCGATGCCGACTGCATGGACGGAGGCCGGAAACCGGGCAAGGCCGCCATCCTGGACGATCTCAGGGCGCAGGTTCGCAGCCTGGAGGGTGCCGGCGGCGGGACTGGCGAGGTACTGGGGCTGGATGTTCCGCCGGTTGATGCGGCACTGGCCGGGGGCGGGTTGCCGCTTGGCTGCCTGCACGAGATTCTCGGTACCGCCGATGATGGTGCTGCGACCGGCTTTGCGGCCCTGTTGCTGGCGCGGCTGGCGGCGCGGGCCGGCCGGCCGGTGCTGTGGCTGACACGGCAGGCCGATGTTCATGCGCCGGGCCTGGCCGGCTTTGGGCTGACGCCGGACCGTCTGGTCCTGGCGCGTGGCCGCCGACCGGCGGATCTGCTCTGGGCGCTGGAAGAGGCGGCCCGCTCCGCCGCGATCGCCGCGGTGGTTGGCGAGGTGGAGGCGGCCGATCTGACCGCCAGCCGCCGGCTGCAGCTGGCGGCGGAGGCCGGCGGCGTCACCGCCTTCCTGCTGCGCCGACAGGGGGCCGAGATGACAAGCAGCGCCGTCACCCGCTGGCGGGTCGCCGCCCTGGGCAGCCATCCGGTCGTCGGCGAGCCCGGGATCGGCACCCCGTGCTGGCAATTGGACCTGTTGCGCTGCCGCGGCGGCCGGCCGGGACGCTGGCCGGTCGCATGGCGCGGTCCGGCCGCGGGCCTGGCCCTTGCCGACCCGGCTTCCGCCCCGACTGCCGCCGTTCCCGGCCCGCTGCTCATCCCGGCGCGTCACACCGCCGACGCGGCATAGGGGCTTCGATACCCGTCCCGCGCATGTCCTGCGTGTCTCGGGCATTCCATCGCCCTTCGTCATTGGATGCCGTGAAGGGCAAGGCTGACTTGATTCGTCCACAAATGTTCCTATTATGTTCTAGTTCGATCCATTCCGCCTGAGTCCGGGAGAGGAGCATGCACCGGCGCATCCTGGCCCTGTGGCTGCCGACCCTGCCGACTGACCGGCTGCGCCGATATTGGGCTCGGCAGGCCGCGGTGGCGGCGCCATCCAGCGGCCCGCTGGGCCCACTGGCGGTCATGACGGCGGAACGTGGGCGGCTCAACCTGGTTGCCGTGGATGCGCTGGCCGCCGCCGCCGGCCTCGCCCCCGGCATGCCGCTGGCCGATGCCCGCGCCCTGGAGCCGGAATTGCAGGCGGTCGAGGCCGATCCGGTGGCCGATGCCCGGGCGCTGGCCGGCCTGGCCGATTGGTGCGGCCGCTATACCCCCTGGACCACCACCCATGGCGATGACTGCATCCTGCTCGACATCACCGGCTGCGCTCATCTGTTCGGCGGCGAGGCCGGGCTGGCGCGCGACCTGATCGAGCGCCTGGTGGCGATCGGCTATGCCGGTTTCCTGGCCGTCGCCGACACACCGGGAGCGGCCTGGGCGGTGTCGCGCATGGGCGGCGGTTATGGCCGGCCGGGCGCGCCGCTCGGCGAAGCCCTGATCCCACCGGGCAGGGCCGAGGCGGCGTTGGCCGGACTGCCGATCGCCGCGCTCAGGCTCGATCCGGCCACGGTCGAAGGCCTTGAGCGACTCGGCCTGCGCCGGATCGGCGATCTGATCGCCCTGCCGCGCGGCAGCCTGGCCGCCCGCTTTGGGCCGGAAGTTCTGCGCCGCCTCGATCAGGCCCTTGGCCGGGCGGTCGAACCGGTCTCGCCGCGCCGGCCGGTCCCGACACATCTGGCCCGCATGGTCTTTCCCGAGGCGATCGGCCGCACCGAGGATGTCTCCGCGGCGCTGGCGCGGCTGCTCGACCAGCTCTGCGCCGGGCTGGAGCAGGCGCAGCAGGGCGCCCGGCGGGTCGAGCTGGCGCTCTATCGGGTCGATGGCGGCGTCGACCGGCAGTCGATCGGCACCAGCCGGCCGAGCCGCCGGCCGGGCCACCTGTTTCGGTTGCTGGCCGGGCGGCTGGACCATATCGATGCCGGCTTCGGGATCGAGGTTGCGGTGCTGTCGGCGCTGCTGGCGGAGCCGCTCGGTCCGGCGCAGATCGGGTTTGACGCGCCGGGGGGCGCGGCGGGGCTCGGCGGCGACGACACGCCGGTGGACGATCTGGTCGACCGGCTGGCCGGGCGGCTGGGCCGCAACGCGGTGGTCCGCCCGGTGCCGTTCGAAAGCCATCTGCCGGAGCGCGAGGTGGCCATGCGCCCGGCGATGGATGGGCCGACCGTCGACCCCGACACGCCGACGAATTGGCCGGACCGGCTGCGGCCGGTGCGCCTGTTGCCGGAGCCGGAGCCGGTGGAGGCCGTCGCCCCGGTGCCCGACGACCCGCCGGTGCTGTTCCGCCGAGGCCGGGTCGTGCACCGGATCATCCGCGCCGACGGACCCGAGCGGCTGTCGCCGGAATGGTGGCAGGATGTGCCGGCCGGCGCGGTGGCCAATCGTCCGCGCGACTATTTCCGGGTCGAGGACACCCAAGGCCGCCGCTTCTGGCTGTATCGCGCCGGTCTGTTCGACCCCGACATCCCACCCCGCTGGTACCTCCACGGCATCTTTCCATGAGCGAAAAGTCGAATAGTTCCATCGATGCACGGTCTGCGACCGCTGAGCCCCCTCACCCTCACCCTCTCCCACAAGGGGAGAGGGAACTATGAGCGCCTCGATACAACAGTTCCCGCCTCCCAGCGGTCGGAAGCGCCGATCCCAGCGGCAGGGTTCTGGGAAAAGTGGCGCACCAGCCCCCGTCGCCTATGCCGAGTTGCAGGTCAGCAGCAATTTTTCGTTTCTGCGTGGCGCGTCGCATCCGGAGGAGCTGGCGGTTACCGCGGCGGCGCTGGGGCATGCGGCGCTGGCGGTTGCCGACCGCAATTCGCTGGCCGGGGTGGTGCGGGCGCATATCGCCTGCCGCCAAGCCGGCATCCGGCTGGTGGTTGGCGCCCGGCTCGATTTGGCCGACGGTCCCAGCCTGCTGTGCTTTCCCACCGACCGCGCCGCCTATGGACGGCTCTCGAAGCTGTTGACCGTTGGCCGCCGCCGGGCGCCGAAAGGCGAATGCCATCTCGACCGTGCCGATGTGGCGGCGGCGCGGGCCGGGCAGGTCTTCGTGGTGTTGCCTCCGGAGCCGCCGGCGGCAACCGAGCCGGACCCGGCGCTCAACGCCGACGGCACCTTCGCCCGGCAGCTCTCGGCCTATCGCGGCATGCTGGGGGATCGCCTCTATCTCGCCGCCCATCACCTCTATCGCGGCGATGACGGCAAGCGCCTGGCCCGGCTGGCGGCGCTGGCCGAACAGGCCGGCCTGCCGCTGGTCGCCACCAACGACGTGCATTGCCACGCCCCGGAGCGCCGGCCGCTGCAGGACGTGCTGACCTGCATCCGCGAACATTGCACCATCCGCACCGCCGGCTGGCGCCTGCACGCCAATGCCGAACGCCATCTGAAGCCGCCGGCGGAGATGGCACGGCTGTTCCGCGATCATCCCGACGCCATCGCCCGCACCGTCGAGATCGCGGAGGCCTGCCGTTTCTCTCTGGACGAGCTGCGTTACGAATATCCCGACGAGATCACCCGGGCCGGGCGGGCGCCGCAGGAGGAGCTGGAGCACCTGACCTGGCAGCGCGCCGCCGAGCGCTACCCCGAGGGGCTGACGCCGAAGGTGTGCGACCAGCTCCGCCACGAACTCGACCTGATCGGCGAGTTGAACTACGCGCCCTATTTCCTGACCGTGTACGACATCGTGCGCTTCGCCCGGTCCCAGGGGATCCTCTGCCAGGGGCGCGGTTCGGCGGCCAATTCAGCTGTCTGCTATGCGCTTGGCATCACCGCCGTCGACCCCACCAAGGCCGATCTGCTGTTCGAGCGCTTCGTGTCGGCCGAGCGCAACGAGCCGCCCGATATCGACGTCGATTTCGAGCATGAGCGGCGCGAGGAGGTGATCCAGTACATCTATCGGAAATACGGCCGCAACCGTGCCGGCATGACCGCTACGGTGATCTGCTATCGCTCGCGCGGCTCGATCCGCGAGGTCGGCAAGGCCATGGGGCTGTCGGTCGATGTAGTGGAGAAGTTGTCGCGCACCGTCTGGGGCTGGGGCGGCGACGGGGTCGAGGCGGACAATGTCCTCCAGGCCGGCCTCGACCCGGACGACCCGCTGCTGCGCCGGACCCTGATCCTGGCCCGCCAGATCATCGGCTTTCCGCGCCATCTGTCGCAGCATGTCGGCGGTTTCGTCATCAGCCGCGGGCCCCTGTCGGAGCTGGTACCGATCGAGAACGCTGCGATGGAAGACCGCACCGTGATCGAATGGGACAAGGACGATCTGGATGCGCTCGGCATCCTCAAGGTCGATGTGCTGGGGCTCGGCATGCTGTCCTGCGTGCGCCGCGGCTTCGACCTGCTGGCGGACCATTACGGCACCCGCTACGACCTCGCCACCCTGCCGTCGGAGGATCCGGCGGTCTACGACATGCTGTGCCGGGCCGACTCGGTCGGTGTTTTCCAGGTCGAGAGTCGGGCGCAGATGTCGATGTTGCCCAGGCTCAAGCCGCGCGCCTTCTACGATCTGGTGATCGAGGTGGCGATCGTCCGCCCGGGGCCGATCCAGGGCGGCATGGTGCATCCCTATCTGCGGCGGCGCTGCGGCGAGGAGTCGGTGGAATACCCGTCGGAGGATCTGCGCCAGGTGCTGGAGAAGACCCTGGGGGTGCCGCTGTTCCAGGAACAGGCGATGCGCATCGCCATCGTCGCCGCCGGCTTCACCCCCGGCGAGGCCGACAAGCTGCGCCGCGCCATGGCCAGCTTCAAGCGGCTGGGCGACATCCACCTGTTCCGCGACAAGATGATCGACGGCATGCTGGCGCGCGGCTACGAGCAGGATTTCGCCGAGCGCTGCTTCAAGCAGATCGAGGGGTTCAGCACCTATGGCTTCCCGGAGAGCCATGCCGCCAGCTTCGCCCTGCTGGTCTATGTCTCGGCCTGGCTGAAATGCCATTATCCGGATGTCTTCGCCTGCGCCCTGCTGAACAGCCAGCCCATGGGCTTCTACGCGCCGGCCCAGATCGTCCGCGACGCCCGCGACCACGGCGTTACCGTCCGCGCCCCCGACGTCAACCTCTCCGACTGGGACAGCACGTTGGAGCCGCTGGAGGGCGAGGGAGACTCCGTTCGTCGGCCCGAATACCGCGATCAGCCGATGAAAACCAGCCATGCCCTGCGCCTGGGTTTGCGCCGGGTCAAGGGGCTGAAGGAGGAGGATGCCGGGCAGCTGGTGGCGGCACGGGCGCAAGGAGGGGCGTTTGGCGACCTGCGCGATCTGTGGCGGCGGGCCGGGCTGACGGTGGCGGCGCTGGATCTGCTGGCCAGGGCCGATGCGTTCCGTTCCATGGGCCTCGACCGGCGCGAAGCCGGCTGGGCGGTCAAGGCGTTGGGCCCGGAGCCGTTACCCCTGTTCGCTGCGGCAGAGGCTCGAGGCTATGTTGGGGCACCGGAACAACAGGAACGGGAATCCGTCGCACTGTTGCCGACGATGCGGATCGGCGAGCATGTGGTCGAGGACTATGCCAGCCTGTCCCTGTCCTTGAAGCGCCATCCGACCGCCCTGCTGCGCGACGGGCTGACGGCCGCCGGCTTCTCGCAATCCGAGACGGTGAACCGGCTGGAGCATGGCCACCGTGTCGCCATGGCCGGGCTGGTGCTGGTACGGCAGCGGCCGGGCAGCGCCAAGGGCGTCATCTTCATCACCCTGGAGGACGAGACCGGGGTGACAAATCTGGTGGTCATGCCGCCGGTCTTCGAGGCGTTCCGCAAGGAGGTGCTGGGCGCCCGTCTGCTGGGCGCCAGCGGCTGGGTCGAGCGGCCGAAAGGCAATGGCCACGAGGTCGTCCATCTCAAGGTCGACCGGCTGTACAATCTGTCCGACCGCCTCAACGACTTGCTCGACGAGGCGCCGCCACGACGCGCCGAGCGCGTGGTCCCCAGATCACGCCAGGCGGAGGAGAGCTTCGACCACAACATCGCCCGCGCCGACGAGGTCCGGCGCCCGACCACCGATCAACGGCAGGTCAAGCTGCCCCGCGCCCGAAGCTTCCGGTGAGAGCGAGGTCGCGGACAGAACCGCCCCTACTCACTCGATCCCACAACCCAAAAAAAAGCCGCCGCCGGTTGCCCGGCAGCGGCGTCTGAATTTCCGTCTGCGATATCAGTCGGCGGATGCGGTCGCGGCGCCGAGGGTCTTGCCCCGGCCGATATCGGCCAGCGGGTGACGTTCGGCCCGGCCATGTGCGATGCCGTCGGCATCGAACAGGTGGCAGGTCGCCGCCGAGATGCCGATCGACAGCTGGTCACCGGCCTTGCTGGTGCTGTCGCCTTCGGCCTGGACAGTGATCAACTCGTCCTCGTCTCCGCGGATATACAGGAAGGTCTCGCCGCCCAGCCGCTCGACCACGAACACGTTGCCCGGCATCTGGCCGTCGCCACCGCCCTTTTCCATCATGTGCTCGGGACGGACGCCCAGGGTGACCGGGTCGCCGACGCTCAGCCCTTCGGCCTGGACCGGAACCGTGATCGGGGTACCGCCCGGCAGAGTGACAGTTGCCGTGCCGCCTTCGACCGCCGTAATGGTCGTCTTCAAGAAGTTCATCTTCGGCGAGCCGATGAAACCGGCAACGAACAGGTTGGTCGGGTGGTGATAAAGCTCCAGCGGAGAGCCGACCTGTTCCACGATGCCGCCCTGCAGCACCACGATCTTGTCGGCCAGGGTCATGGCCTCGACCTGATCGTGGGTCACGTAGATCATGGTCGCGTCGAGGTCGTCATGCAGCTTGGCGATCTCGATGCGCATCTGCACGCGCAGCGCGGCGTCGAGGTTCGACAGTGGCTCGTCGAACAGGAAGACCTTGGGGTTGCGGACGATGGCCCGGCCGATGGCGACGCGCTGGCGCTGGCCGCCGGAGAGCTCCTTGGGCTTGCGCTGCAGCAGGGCGTCGAGCTGGAGGATTCGGGCGGCGTCGCCGACCTTCTGGTTGATGCTCTCCTTGCTCTCCTTCGCCAGCTTCAGGCCGAAGGCCATGTTCTCTTCCACCGTCATATGCGGGTACAGCGCATAGGACTGGAACACCATGGCGATGCCGCGCTGGGCCGGAGGCAGGTCGTTGACCTGGACGCCATCGATGCTCAGATCTCCTGCGGTGATGTCCTCAAGCCCGGCCACCAGCCGCAGAAGTGTGGATTTGCCGCAGCCGGAGGGGCCGACGAAGACGACGAATTCGTTGTCCTTGACGTCGAGATCGACACCTTTGATGATCTCGAGTTCTCCGAAGGATTTGCGAATCCCCCGCAAGGTGACTTCAGCCATCTCGTTCGTTTCCTCCCCTTGATCCGTTCGATTTTTCCAGGAACGGCAAAGCCGGTGCCACAATCCGGTTGCTTGACGGCACCCTAGGAAACATCGAAACGGATAGCAAGGCCAGGGGACGCGGATCAGACAAAAAAACTTCGAAAATTTGCCAATTCTTTGCAAATTTTGCGTATCGCGTTTTCGCCACAGGGCCGGCCGCTGCGGATTTGACGATTGGGCCGAGTCAGAATAGCGTCCCGCACGCGCCACCACGAGCACACCCTATGTACGTCTGTGTCTGCAACTCCCTGACCGAGCGCGCGGTGGCGGATGCCGCGCGGTCGGGCACTGATGCCGTATCGCAGATCTATGCCGCGCTCGACTGCGCTCCGCAGTGCGGGAAATGCCTGTCGAGGATACGGGAGATCCTGGATGCCGCGTCTGCCGGCAACAGAGACCGGCCGGAGGGCTAGCAGGCCGGTGCCGTATGAACGGAAAGTGCGCTAGGCGGCGAGGCTCGTCGCCCGGTGTGGCCGAAAGCGCTCCTCGGCGATCCGATCGGCGGCGAGGCTGGCTGAAATATCCTGGCGGTCGGCGCGGCCGAGGATTCCGAGGACCGTATCGTAGAGTCCCTTGACCTTTCGGGTGACCTGGTCGCGGTCCTGGCCATCGCGCTCTCCGGCGACCTGGATGACGCCGCCGGCGTTGATCACATAATCCGGCGCATAGAGGATGCCGCGCTGGCGCAGTGCGTCTCCGTGCCTCGCCTCGGCCAGCTGGTTGTTGGCGGAACCGGCGACGATCTTCGCCTTGAGCCGCGAAATGGTTTCATCGTTCAGGATCGCGCCAAGCGCGCAGGGAGCGAAGACGTCGACATCGGCATCGAAGATTTCGTCCGCCCCGACCGCGGTCGCCCCGAAGGCCTCAACGGCGCGCTGCACCGAGTCCTCGCGAATATCGGTGACGACCAGTTCGGCGCCCTCCGCGGCCAGGTAGCGGCATAGATGAAAGCCGACATGGCCCATGCCCTGAACCGCCACGCGCAGACCGGAAAGGCCTTTGCCGTTTGCCTGGTAGTGGACCGCGGCCCGGATGCCCATCAGCACGCCCAGCGCCGTGGACGGCGACGGATCGCCGCTGCCGCCCTGTTCCGGCGCAAGACCGGTGACATGGCGTGTTTCCTTGCGAATGTGGCTCATATCCTCGACGCCGGTGCCGACATCCTCGGCAATGATGTAGCGGCCCTTCAGGTTCTCCACCGCCCGGCCCATGGCCTGCAGCAGTTCCGGCGTCTTCTCCGTCCGTGGATCGCCGATGATCACCGACTTGCCACCGCCCAGGGACAAGTTGGCGATCGCGGCCTTGTAGGTCATGCCGCGTGACAGCCTCAGCGCATCGCGGATGGCCTCGTCCTCGCTGTCGTAGTTCCACATGCGGCAGCCGCCGAGCGCGGGCCCGCGGCTGGTGTCGTGAATGGCGATGATGGCGCGAAGGCCGGTCTCCGCGTCGGCCGCGAAGACAATTTGCTCGTGTTCGTCGAAATCCTGGGCGGAAAACACGGACATGGGATCCTTCCTATGTTGCGGTGCAACAAGCAGAGAAGCGACCGTCGATCTAATGATCTACCTCTGACTATTAATGAGTATTTAAGGTCGGTCAATCGCAGTTCAACGTGAAAGGAAAATAGCATCGAAATGTCGAGCATGAATACTTGCGGGTATTTAATCCACTTGCCAGTCATGGATTGCGAAAGAATATTACCCGCCGAATTCGCGGCCGGTTCGGCGCTTTTTCGTCGACGCGTTGATCGTCATGGGCTGGAGTGTCAGCAGCCGGCATCAATCGGCGATCGAATGCGGAGGGAAACCACATGGCGCGGCCAATCATCATCGACACCGACCCGGGACAGGACGACGCCATCGCGCTGCTGCTTGCCCTCGCCTCGCCGGAGCTCGACGTCCTGGGCGTGACTGCCGTGGCCGGCAACGTGCCGCTGGCGCTGACCGAACCCAATGCCCGCAAGGTGTGCGAGCTGGCCGGCCGGCCGGACATGAAGGTCTTCGCCGGCTGCTCGCGGCCGATGCTGCGGCCGCTGGTCACCGCCGAGGAAGTGCATGGCAAGACCGGCCTGGACGGCCCCGATCTGCCTGCACCGACCATGCCGCTGCAGCCGCAGCACGCGGTCGACTGGATCGTCGATACGCTGATGGCCGCAGAGGACGGCTCGATCACCCTGTGCCCGGTCGGCCCGCTGACCAACATCGCCATGGCGATCGTCAAGGAGCCCAGGATCGTCCCCAAGATCGACGAGATCGTGCTGATGGGCGGCGGCTTCTTTGAGGGCGGCAATGTCACCCCGTCCGCCGAGTTCAACATCTATGTCGATCCGCACGCCGCCCATGTGGTGTTCACCAGCGGCGCCAGAATCGTGATGCATTCCTTGGACGTCACCCACAAGGCGCTAATGACCGATGCCTGGATTCAGCAACTGCGCGCCGTGGGCACGCCGGCCTGCAGGGCCGCGGCTGAGATGCTGACCTTCTACGAGCGCTTCGACATGGACAAATACGGCGAGGCCGGCGGCCCGCTGCACGACCCCTGCGTCATCGCCTATCTGCTGAAGCCGGAGTTGTTCGGTGGCAAGTACTGCAACGTGCGCGTCGAGACCATGTCGGAAACCACCATGGGCTCGACGGTGGTCGATTGGTGGGGCGTCACCGGGCTGGAACCGAACTGCGTGGCGATCAACAAGATCGATGCCGACGGCTTCTACGCCCTGATTCTGGAACGGCTGTCCCGGCTCTAATCCGCGCGTTTGCTCTCGAGTCGAACCGAGTATCGCTTTGAAGCGCCACGCCCGGATCGTATGAGATCGATGCGGATGTCATGCGGCGTCAACCGCGCGACCCGCTCTGGATTGGCCTTTTCCAATCTTCGGAAAGCCGGTCGGCCTCTTCGGGTCGCGCAGGCTCGACCACGATCTGCCAATCCGACACGGTGCGCCTCAATCGAACCAGTTGAAAATCGCCTTGCCCAACGTGTTCGCTCGCCAATACCTGAGTTCCTTGACGATCTGCGGGCGAAGCCCCGCAAGTTCCTCTTCGGACAGCGGTCTGTTCAGCAATTCGACATCGAGCGGGGTGAACGCGGAATGGTCGCGAAACGCCGTCGCCAGCCCTTCGTGGTCCAGGAACTCGGCACTCATCGCTGTGGCATCGATTGGCTGGGCGAACGCAACGAAGTGTTCCACAGGGTGACCCAGAACCGCCGTTATTGCCCCATTCTCGGTGATGTGGGCGATATGGAAATTGGTCGTGACTTGGGGACCGCGAAACTCGGTTAGGCGACCGCCGACGGCATGCGCTGCGGCGTGGCACGCGGCCTTGAACGCCTTGGCCGAAACCAGCTCAGCTGTGTGCTTGTCGTTCCGCGTCCAAGAGCCGATGAGTTCCGGCCTCAGGGTCAATTCCACGTTACAGCCCTAATGCCTCCTCCGCCGGCGTGTATGGCTTGTTGAGCGCTTCGGCGACCTGCTGCTGGGTGACGCGTCCGGTGTGGACGTTCAGGCCGTTGCGCAAATGCTCGTCCTCGGCCAGGGCACGGCGATATCCCTTGTCGGCCAGCGCCACAGTGAAGGGCAGGGTGGCGTTGTTGAGCGCCTCGGTCGCGGTGCGGGCGACGCCGCCGGGCATATTGGCGACGCAGTAATGCACCACGTCGTCGACCACATAGGTCGGGTCGGCATGGGTGGTGGGGTGCGAGGTCTCGAAGCAGCCGCCTTGGTCGATGGCGACGTCGACCACCACGGATCCAGCCTTCATGCCGGCGATCATCTCCCGGGTCACCAGCTTCGGTGCCGCGGCACCGGGCAGCAGCACCGCGCCGATCACCAGATCCGCGCTGCGCACATGATCCTCGATATTGTTCACCGTGGAAAAGATGGTGTTCAGCATCGGCCCGAACTGCAGATCGAGCGCCTGCAGCCGGTCGAGCGACCTGTCGATCACCGTCACATGGGCCTCCAGACCCATGGCCATGCGGGCGGCATTGGTGCCGACCACACCGCCACCCAGCACCACGACCTTCGCCGCCGCCACGCCGGCCACGCCGCCAAGCAGCAGGCCGCGGCCGCCCTGCGCCTTCTCCAGGCAATGGGCGCCGGCCTGGATCGACATGCGGCCGGCCACCTCGCTCATCGGCGCCAGCAGGGGCAGGCCGCCGCGCGGGCTGGTGACGGTCTCGTAGGCGATTGCGACCGCGCCACTCTCGATCAGAGCCTCGGTCTGGTCCGGATCCGGCGCCAGATGCAGATAGGTGAACAGCACCTGACCCTCGCTGAGCTGGGCGCATTCCTCCAACTGCGGCTCCTTGACCTTGACGATCATCTCGGCCCGCTCGAAGACCTCTTCCGCCGATTGGACGATCGATGCGCCGGCGCGGGTGTATTGCTCGTCGGCGAAATCGATGCCGGCGCCGGCCTGGGTCTCGACAATGACATCATGGCCATGATGGGTCAGCTCGCGGACCGATCCGGGCGTCAGTCCGACCCGGAATTCCTGTGCCTTGATCTCCTTCGGGATGCCGATGAGCATGGGGTTCCTCGCATGGGCCAGTGTGGCGATACGGCACCATATATCGGGCGATGAACGGGCGTCGATGGCCGACTTGCAACATCCGCCGGCTGGTCCGAACGCTCGCCGGAATCTGGTCCGATTTGGCCACCATGTTAACCGCCGATGAACCCGAAACGGGGCAAGACTCCAACCGCCGCGGATACAGGTACGAACCGATGCGGATCCTGATAGGGCTCTTGCTGGTGGATCGGCAGATCCGCTGGCTGTTCCGCCGGGAGGGCGGCCGGTTCCGGTTCTTTCCGGCCGGAACACTACTGCCCAGCCTGCTGGTCGACCGTCGCCAGAGGCGGCGGATCGAGCAGTGCCTGCCACCGGTCTATGTCCGGATGATCGGCGTGGCGGTGGCCGGCAATCTGGCGACGGCCGGCGCCATCATCCTATGGGACCGGTTCGTCGGCTATGTTGATGCGCTGGCGGCGCTTGGCATCTTCGCTATCGTCCTTGCCGGCCTCGCCACGGTGTTGCATGGCTGGCTGTATCTCTCCGTCAGGCGGGCCGTCCGCGACCCGTCATCCTGAGGCCTCAGCCTTCGGAAAGCGCCTCGTCGACGAAGTCCAGCCGGTCCTGGCCCCAGAACATCTCATCGCCGACCACGTAGAACGGCGCGCCGAACACCCCGCGCTCGATGGCCTGCCGGGTCAGCGCCTGACGCCGCTCCTCGATATCGGAGGCGTCGGATGCCGCGATCAAGGCACGGTCGAGGCCACAGGCGCCGACGATGGCCTCCAGGGTGGCCAGGTCCGCGACATCGCGTTCTTCCGCCCAGCAGGCCCGCATCAGTGCGAAGGCCAAGCCCATGGCATCAACGCCGGCCTCATCAGCAGCGATGATCAGGCGCGACGCAGCCGCGTCGGATGTCGGCCAATGCTTCGGATGCAGGTTCAACGGCAGGCCGAGATGATCCGACCAGCGCTTCAACTCGACCAGCCGGTAGGCCAGACGCTCCGGCGCCCGCATGGGAACCGGCACGCCGCCGGTCGCCGGGAATACCTGCATCAGGTCGATCGGCAGCAGGTTCACGCTCGCGCCGTGCTTCTCGACGATCGCCGCGAAGCGCTGATGGCCGAGATAGGAATAGGGCGAGACGGGCGAGCAGTAATAGTCGACGGTGGCCGGCATTCGGGGGCTCCTGAGGGGCTTCGGGACGGTCGGCGCAAACCATCGACGGCGCCGGCCCGACCGTCAACCGCCTGGGGACTCCGTGACCTCGCGAAGGGCGCGGCGGATGATCTTTCCGGACGCCGTCAGCGGCAGCGCGTCCAGGAACTCGACGATCCTCGGATACTCATGCGCCGCCAGCCTGGTGCGCACGAAGGCCTGTATTTCCGCCGTCAAGTCCTCCGACGGAGCGTTGCCGGGCGCCAGGACGATGCAGGCCTTGATGATCTCGGTGCGGACCGGGTCGGGCACCCCGACCACCGCCGCCATGGCCACCGCCGGATGCTTCATCAGGCAGTCCTCGATCTCGCCGGGGCCGATCCGGTAGCCGGCCGAGGTGATCACATCGTCATCACGGCCGACGAACCAGAGATATCCGTCCCGGTCGGTCCGGCCCGTGTCGCCGGTCTTCAGCCAGCGTCCGTCCGGGCCGTCGACGAACTTGGCCTCGGTGGCCTCCGGCCGGTTCCAATAGCCGAGGAACATCACCGGGTCACCCAACCCGGGCTCTGCCTCGGCGGCGACCGCGATCTCGCCGACCTCGCCTGCCGGCAGGCGGTTGCCGGCCTCGTCGATCACCGCGACCCGATGCCCGGGGATCGGACGGCCCATGGCGCCGGGGCGGACTTCCATCTGGCCGGCATTGTTGCCGACCACCAGATTGCATTCGGTCTGGCCGTAGAATTCGTGGATATCGAGGCCGAAGGTCTCGCGGCCCCAATCCAGCAACTCGCGGCCCAACGTCTCGCCCCCGCTGCCCAGGCTGCGCAGCCCCTGATGGCGCCGCGCTCCCGCCTGGCGCATCAGCTTCAGGGCGGTCGGCGGCAGGAAGACATTGCGCACCTTGTGCTCTGCCATCAGGTCAAAGGCCCGGTCCGGGTCGAACTTGGCCATGCGGTGGCCCAGCACCGGCAGGCCGTGATGCCAGGCCGGTAGCAGAACGTCGAGCAACCCGCCGATCCAGGCCCAATCCGCCGGCGTCCAGAAATGGTCGCCCGGCCGTGGCGGGAAATCATGCGGGAACTCCACCCCCGGCAGATGGCCGAGCAGCACACGATGGGCGTGCAGCGCGCCCTTCGGCTGGCCGGTGGTGCCCGAGGTGTAGATCAGCAGCGCCGGATCGTCGGCCATCGTGTCGCGAACGGTGAATTCGGATCGGCCGCTTTCCAGCGCCGGCCAGAAGCCCTGGGTGCCATGCGGCGCGGCGTCGGCGCCGGCAATCAGGATCAGCCGGAATGCCGGCAGCCGGTCGCGGATGGCGGCGATCTTCGGCCAATTGGCGGTATCGGTGACCAGGATCGTCGCGCCGCTGTCGGCGAGCCGGAATTCCAGCGCATCCTCGCCGAACAGCGTGAACAGCGGCAGGGCGACCAGCCCGGCCTTGTAGCTGGCGGTATGCGACAGCGCCGCCTCGAGCGATTGCGGCAGCAGGATTGCGACCCGCGCGCCAGGCGCCTCGGCGTGGGCCGAGAACACATTGGCGAGCCCATCGGACCAGCGCTTGATGTCGTCGAAGCTGTAGCGGCGGGCGCCGCCGTCGGGGTCGACCATGGTCAGGGCCAGGCGGCCGCTGCCATCAGCGTGCCGGTCGACGGTGTCGACTGCGATATTGAAGCGTTCGGGGATCTGCCAGCGGAACCGGTCGCGTGTTTCCTGGTAGTCGCGACCGCGGGTCAGCATCAGCTGTGGAACGGTGTCCCGGGATGGAGTGCGGTGGGCGCTACCAAGCCTTCAACTCCTCGGGGATCTCCACGCCGATTTCCTCGTAATACCGCACCGCGCCCGGATGCAATGGGACGATCGCGTTCAGGGCGATGTCTTCCGGCCGGGCTCCCGCGACACCCGGCACGTTGCCGGCCAGAGAATCCTGGAATTCGAGGGCCGTCTTGGTGATCTCATAAACCAGTTCTTCCGGCAGGTCGGCGCGCACCACCATGAAATGCCACATGGCGACCGTTTCGATCTCCATCGACTGGTCGGGATAGGTGCCGGCCGGGATCGTTGCCGCCACCAGAGACGGGTAGGCGTCCAGCAGGGCCGCCTGCTGTTCGCCGGTTAACGGCAACAGGTATGGCGAGGGATCGTCGGGCCCAAGCTCGATAAAGGCGGGGATCGGCATGCCGTCGGCAACGGCCAGGGCCGAGATCAGCCCGTGTCTCAGTTGCAGAGCCAGATCCTCGGTCTCGCCGTTTCGAGCTTCGATCTCGATTCCCAGGGTCTCGAAGAACCGCGGAACGTAGATGCCGCTGGCGCCGCTGGCCGGTCCGGCGCCGACGGTCGTTCCGCCAAGCTCATCCGTGGCGGTGATCTCCGAACCGTCCAGGGACATCATCTGGAATGTCGTGAAGAAGACCGGGGCGACGACCCGCAGCTGGTTGTGTGGCAGGGTCGGGCTGAGCGGGCTCCGTCCGGCCCACGCCTCGTACATCGGCCCGAGTGCAACCAGCCCGAGATCCAGATCGCCGGTTTGCATCAGCGCCGCATTCTGGAACGACCCGCCGGTTAGCATGGTCTCGACATCGAGGTTGAGATCGCCGGACAGCAATTCGGCGGTGCCGTCGCCATAGCTGGCGTATGTGCTGCCTTCGGACTCGGTTCCGATGGTGAGGGTGTCTGGCCAGCCTTCCCGCTCCTGGGCGCTTGCATTGCCGCAAACCAGGGCCAGGGAGAGTGCCGCGCCGACAAGAGACCCTGCCGAAGCCAGTCGCAATACGATTTGGTTCAAAGTGCTAATACCAAGGTGCATTGATAATGACCCATTTGACCGGGTTCCCTTGACCGCCCGTCAGGCGCGGTTCGCGCCGCGGTGCAGCGCACCGCAAGCGGAGTGCAACGCCGCGGGCGGCCAAGGGAACCCGGCCTGCGGTGACGCGCGCCGGCCCGCCGGGTGCGTTGCGGCCCTCGCCCGATGCGCTGCATCGCGCCGCGTGCCGCGCCTGCCCGGTGGGCCGGCGCGCGCCATCAAATGGGTCATAATCAATGCTCCTTGGTATGAGCCGTGTTCGCCATGGAATCGATGTCGCCGGCCGGGGTCGACCTCCAGATCATTTTCTACAGGTAAATTGGGCCAAGCAATGGCACAGATTCCCGGGTGACCCATTTGCGTGTCGCTTCAGTTTGGACCTGCATGCCCGCGAGGCGGAGAATTCCAACGGAACCGGGCTATTCGGCAGCAGCGTCCAGCAGCCGCCGATAGGCCCGCTGGGTCAGCAGGGGCAGGACATAGATCGGCACTTGCGCGACGGCCAGAAACAGCAGCAAATCCGGTTCGGTCGCGCCTGTCACGGCAAACACCAGCCCCATATTGCGGTTGCCGGTGACCAGGCCGAGGCTGAGTGCCGCGCGCCGCCCCATCCGCTGAAACAGCAAGGGAGTCACGATCTGGAAACCCAGATTCAACGCGAATGCGGCGGCCAGGTACAAGAGCACGGTTCGGCCATCGCTGAGGATCCGCGCAGGTAACGCCATCCATGACCGCGATCAGCGAATATCAGCAGCACGATGACCGTCAGGCCCTGCAGCCGATCGTCCAGAGCAAGGTGGCTCGATTCGCTGGGTGCCGGCCAGCCGTCGGACCGCCCAGGCGGCCGACAGCGGCAATTGCCTCCAGGAAGACTCATTGACGTTCGGATGGCATAGCCGCCGGCATCGATGGTCATGATCGCGTGCCCCAGCAGATCCGGCGACGACCGGCGCCAGGGTCAAGGGCAGCAGCAGAGTCGTCCACCGCCAGGACGACCACGGTGAGCTCGACGTCACCTGGCCGAGCAGAACGGGCCTATGGCCGGCATCGACATCAGATAGGCGATCCGGCGGCGCTGAGCACCAGCCCGGCGACCAGGGATGGCGGCAGGCCGATCCCCGTGGCGATGCCCCAGACCAGGACCGGCGATACCGCGAGCTGCCAGACAGTGGCGAGGCCGGTTGCCACGGGACGTCGCGCATAGGCGACGACCCGCCGCCAATCCAGCCGCAGCACCGACAGGAACAGCAACACCCCGATCGACGGCAGGAACAGCGGTTTCAGCGCCGCGGCAATGTCCTGCAACAGCAGCCCGGCAAACACGCCGACGGCCAGCAGCAATTTCGTGGCGCGCCGCCCGATCGCGGCGAGAAAATGCCCGGCTAACACGATTGTCGATGCCGCCAGCGTCGACCCAGTGCGGGACTATTGCGGCCGTCAATCGGCGCGGATTCGATCATCGAGGTACGGAATTGCCAATGCCGCCGGCGGGATGGCCGATCCCTCCATGGTCATGGCTGTCGCTTGCGCGGTCAAGCATCCGGGTACATGGCACCAGAACCGGGCGTGCGCGCCACCTTTCACAGGCTTGTGATTCGAGTTGCGGCCTTGGACGCACCCGATGATGCGATCATTTGACATGGATAGAGATCTTCGAACCGCCCGATCCTTCGGATCGCGGCACGGGTGGTCGCGGCAATCGTGTCCGCGATGGCCCTCCTCATCGCCGGTTCGGCCGCGGCCAATCCGGAGTATTGGCGGGCCGAATGGCCGGCCACGGATTTCGACAACATGTCGGTCGACCCGACGGAGATCATCTCCGGCGGCCCGCCCAAGGACGGGATTCCGTCGATCGACAATCCGGTCTTCGTGCCGGTCTCCGATGCCACCGATATCGAGCCGACCGAGCCGGTCATCAGCCTGGAGATCGACGGCGATGCGCGGGCCTATCCGCTGCGCATCCTGATCTGGCACGAAATCGCCAACGACGTGGTCGGCGGCAAGCCGGTCGCGGTCACCTATTGCCCGCTGTGCAATTCGGGCATCGTGTTCGACCGGGTGATCGACGGTCAGGTTTCCGAATTCGGCACCACCGGCAAGCTGCGGCGCTCGGACATGGTGATGTACGACCGGCTGACCGAAAGCTGGTGGCAGCAATTCCTCGGCGAGGCGATCGCCGGAGAGCTGACCGGTACCGTCCTGGAGATCTTCCCGTCGCGCATGGAATCGCTGGAGCGCTTCGCCGGCCGGTATCCGGACGGCAAGGTCCTGGTGCCGAGCAATCCGCGGATGCGCAGCTATGGGCGCAATCCCTACGCCGGTTATGACCGCGCAAGCTGGCCGTTCCTGTATCGCGGCGACTATGACGGCCCGGTACCGCCGCTCGCCAGGGTCATCGTCGTCGGCGACGAGGCCTGGACCATGGAGTCCCTTGAGGAATGCAGGACGGATCGAACAGGGGGACCTGATCCTGACCTGGGAGGAGGGGCAGAACTCGGCACTCGATTCCTCCGAGATCGGCCAGGGGCGCGATGTCGGCAATGTCGTCGTCCAGCGTCGGGTCAATGGCGTCCTCGAGGATGTGGTGCATGACATCCCCTTCGCCTTCGTGTTCTACACCTTCGTGCCCGACGGGATTCTCCATCACGACGGCGTCTGAGTGCCGGGCACCGGGTCTGGCGCAGTTGTGGGCTGAAAATTGCCGCACTGACACCCTAGATTAGAGGGAGCGGTCCGATCCGCCCATTGGGCGGAGTCGTGCCGGCTCTTCTGGTCAACGGGCGGTCGCATGGGTGACAAGGGCAAACAGCTTCCGACGCAGGGGTCCAGCCAGGCCGAGGTCGACTCCTTTCTGCGCAAGCTTGCGGTGACGCCGTCGCCGAAAAGCGCGAACCGTCGCGGCCGGCTGATCTTCGCCATGGACGCCACCGCCAGCCGCCAGCCGACCTGGGATCAGGCCTGCCACATCCAGGCGGAAATGTTCGAGGCGACCCGGTCGCTCGGTGGGCTGGATGTGCAACTGGTCTACTTCCGCGGCTTCCGCGAATGTCGGGCCAGCCCCTGGGTGTCCGATACCACCGACCTCTTGAAGCGGATGACGGCGGTCACCTGCTTCTCCGGCCTGACTCAGATCGGCCGGGTCCTGAAACACGCGATCAAGGAAACCGACAAGCGCAAGGTCGACGCTTTGGTGCATGGTCGGCGACTGCTTCGAGGAGGATCCGGATTCGGTCGGGCACAAGGCCGGCGAGCTGGGTCTGCGCGGAGTACCGGCCTTCATGTTCCACGAGGGCGTCGACCCTGGCGCCAGGCGCATGTTCCAGCAGATCGCCCGCCTGACCAACGGCGCCTACTGCCCCTTCGACCTGTCCAGCGCCAAGCAGCTCAAGGATCTCCTGGCCGCGGTCGCGGTGTTCGCCGCCGGCGGTCACAAGGCGCTGGAGGATTACGGGCGCAAGCATGGCGGCGAAGCGCTGCGCCTGACTCATCAAGATGGGCGATCGCCCAGAGCGGTTCCGGCAAGCGATGACCTTTCCCTATCTGATCGCGGCGATCCTGGTGGCGGCCGGCCTGTATCTCCTGGCCCGCTGGATTGCCGATGCCGACCCGAAGCTGCTGGCGCGGCATGTGCGCACCGCCGCGCTTGTGCTGGCCGCCGCGATCGCCCTCTCGCTCTATGTGACCGGCCGGCTGGCCGTGGTGGTCCTGCTCGCTGCGTTGTTGCTGCCGATCCTGCTGCAATGGAAATCGATTGCATGCACGCCTGAAATCCGGGGGGCGTCCGTCGCCGGGGCAGGCGTCGTCGATCTCGACCGCCTTCCTGGATGTCCGGCTCGACCATGACAGCGGCGAAATGCAGGGCACGGTCAAGCGCGGCGCGTTCGAGGGCCGGGACCTGGCCGGAATGACTCTTGGAGGATCTTATGGTGCTGCACGGCGAATGCCAGGGCCAGGATGCGCAATCCATCGCCATCCTGGACGCCTATCTGGACCGCCGCTTCGGGACCGGCTGGCGCAGCGACGAGGATCGCGCCCAGATCGGCTCAGGCCAATTCCGGCACCGGCCCGATGACCGTCGAGGAGGCCTATCGCATCCTGGGCCTGGAGGCCGGCGCCAGTCAACACGGAGATCAAGGAGGCCCATCGCCGGATGATGAAGAATTTCCACCCCGATCACGGCGGCTCCGACTACATCGCCGCCAAGCTCAACGAGGCCAAGTCGATCTTGCTGGGCGAGTAATCCGCCTTGCGGCAAGGCGCGGCCGTCAACCGCCGCTTGTCCGCCGACCGGGCGCTGTGGCAATAAGGGCGCGCCGGATACGACCCTTGCCGGCCCCCATCACACACGGTTCATTCCAGATCCATGGTCAAGCCTGTCAGGAAAGCGGTTTTCCCGGTCGCCGGCCTGGGAACGCGCTCGCTCCCCGCCACCAAGGCGATCCCGAAGGAAATGCTGTGCGTCGTCGATAAGCCGGTGATCCAGTATGCGGTGGAAGAGGCGGCAGAAGGCGGGCATCGAGGAGTTCGTTTTCGTCTCGAGCCGCGGCAAGAGTGCGCTAGAAGACCATTTCGATCGCAATTTCGAGCTGGAATCGAGCCTGGAGGCGCGCGGCAAGTCGGCCGAGCTGGAGGCGACGAGGGCTGCCGAACTGCCGGTCGGGGGTTATGCCTTCGTGCGCCAGCCGGAGCCGCTGGGGCTGGGGCATGCCGTGTGGTGCGCGCGCTCGGTGATCGGTGACGAGCCATTCGCGGTCCTGTTGCCCGACGAGGTATTTCACGGCGAGCCGGGCGTTCTGAAGCAGATGATGGACGCTTACCAGACGCTGGGTGGCAACCTGCTGGCGGTCCGCGAGGTGGCGCCGGAGTTGACCGCGCGCTATGGCATCTTGGCGGTGGGTGAGGATGACGGTACGGTCGCATCGGTGACCGGGCTGGTGGAAAAACCCGCACCTGACAAGGCGCCGTCCAACCTGTCGATCGTCGGCCGCTATATCCTGCAGCCGGAGGTATTCGCCCATCTCGACCGCAAGGAGCGGGGCGCTGGCGGCGAGATCCAACTGACCGACGCCATGGCCAAGGTGATCGGCAAGCAGCCCTTCCATGGCGTCAGGTTCGGCGGTGACCGGTACGATTGCGGCGACAAGGCCGGCTTCGTCGCCGCCAATGTCGCCTTTGCCCTGGACCGCCCTGCAATGGCCGGTTCGTTGAAGCCGACCCTGTCGGCGCTTCTCAAGACCGCCGGCTGAGCCGCAGGACCAACCCCGGAAGGAGCCCTGCCCGTGCGCATTGCGATGATCGGAACCGGCTATGTCGGACTCGTTTCCGGGACCTGTTTCTCCGAGTTCGGCGTCGAGACGGTTTGTGTCGACAAGGATCAGGCGAAGATCGACCGGCTGAACAATGGCGAGATTCCGATCTATGAACCCGGCCTTGAGAGCCTGGTGCACAAGAACGCGAAGAGTGGCCGGCTGACCTTCACTACGGATCTGGCCACGGCGGTCGATGGCGCCGACGCCGTGTTCATCGCCGTGGGCACGCCGAGCCGTCGCGGCGACGGGCACGCTGATCTGAGTTTTGTCTACGCGGCCGCCGAAGAGATCGCCAGGGCGCTCACCAAACCGACCGTGATCGTCACCAAATCCACGGTTCCTGTCGGCACCGGGCGCCAACTGACCGAGCGCATCCGGGCGGCCAGGACGGATTTGGACATCGACGTCGCCTCGAACCCGGAATTTCTGCGCGAGGGATCGGCGATCGCCGACTTCATGCGCCCGGACCGGGTCGTAATCGGCACCGAAACCGATCGGGCAGCGAACGTTCTCAGGCGTTTGTACCGGCCGCTCTATCTGATCGAGACCCCGATCGTCGTCACGACTCTGGAGACAGCGGAGCTGATCAAATACGCGGCCAACAGTTTCCTGGCGACCAAGATCACCTTCATCAACGAGGTGGCCGATTTCTGCGAGAAGGTCGATGCGAACGTGCATCACGTCGCGAGGGCGATCGGACTTGACGGTCGCATTGGCCCGAAATTCCTACATGCAGGACCAGGCTATGGCGGATCCTGCTTTCCCAAGGACACAGAGGCCTTCGTGCACAGCGGACGCGATTACGGCGCGCCGCAACGCATTGTGGAATCCGTGGTGCAGGTCAACGAGGAGCGAAAACGCCAGATGGCTGACCGGATCGTCGACGCCTGCGGCGGTTCTGTCGACGGCAAGACGGTCGCGGTTCTGGGCCTGACCTTCAAGCCCAACACAGACGACATGCGCGAAAGTCCGAGCTTGGCGATCATTCCGACCCTCCAGGACAGGGGCGCAACCATACGCGCCTACGATCCGGTCGGTCGTGACGAGGCGGAGAAGCTACTGGACGGCGTCCAATACGGCGGTGACGCATACTCCGTTCTGGACGGTGCCGATTGCGTTGCCATTCTGACCGAATGGAACGAGTTCCGGGCGCTAGACCTCGCCCGCGTGCGCGACCTTCTTGCGCATCCGGTGATGGTCGATCTTCGCAATATCTACAAGCCGTCCGAGATGGCCGCGGCCGGTTTCGCGTATTACAGTGTCGGACGGCCATCGGTGCCGCCGCGCAAGCAATCATAGACCGGACGCCAACCGGCAGCCGCAGCAGGAAGACATACGACATGAGCGACGCCCATTCATTCGACCCGACCGTCCTTCGCGAATATGACATCCGGGGCATCGTCGGCAAGACTCTTCACGAGGCCGATGCCCGTGCCGTCGGCCGGGCTTTCGGCACGATCGTCGTGCGCGGCGGCGGTTCATCGGCCTGTGTTGGCTATGACGGCCGGTTCAGCTCACCGGGCTTTGCCGACGCGATGGTCGAAGGGCTGGCCTCGACCGGGCTCACGGTCAACAGGATCGGCCTCGGCCCGACGCTCGATGCTTTACTTCGCGTGCAAGCACCTGAATGCCGATGCCGGCGTCATGATCACCGGGTCGCACAACCCGCCGGATTATAACGGCATCAAGATGCAGACGTCGTCCGGGCCGGTCTATGGCGAGCAGATACTGGAGATCGGCCGGGTCGCCGCCGCCGGCGATTTCGTCAGCGGCGACGGCAAGGCTCAGGACGTGGCAGTCGAAGATGCCTATATCGACAGGATCGTCGCCGACTACGACGGCACCCGCGAACTGACAGTCGCCTGGGATGCCGGCAACGGCTCCGCGGCGCAATCGTGTTGCGGCGCATGACCGAGCGCCTGCCGGGCAAGCACATCCTGCTGTTCGATGACATCGACGGCAATTTCCCAATCATCATCCGGACCCGACGATCCCGGAGAACCTGGTCGATCTGCGCAAGGCGGTGGTCGAGAATGGCTGCGACCTCGGCATCGCCTTCGACGGCGACGGCGATCGGATCGGCGCGGTCGACGAGGCGGGCGGCATCGTCTGGGGCGACCAGCTGCTGGCGATCTATTCCGCCGATGTTCTGAAGGATCACCCGGGCGCCACCATCATCGCCGACGTCAAGGCCAGCCAGACCCTGTATGACGAGATCGCCCGGCTCGGCGGCGTGCCCCTGATGTGGAAGACCGGACATTCCCTGCTCAAGGCCAAGATGGCGGAAACCGGATCGCCGCTGGCTGGCGAGATGTCGGGCCATATCTTTTTCGCCGACCGGTACTACGGTTTCGACGACGCTCCCTATTGCGGCATCCGGCTGGTCGGGCTGGTCAGCCGTTCCAGCGAGCCGCTCTCGGCGCTGCGCGATCGCCTTCCCTCGGTCATCAACACGCCGGAAGTTCGCTTCCAGGTCGACGAGACCCGGAAATTCGCCGTGGTCGACGAGGTGCTCGCTCGGATGAAGGCGGCAAGCAGCGACAACCCCGAGATCAAGGTCAACGATATCGACGGGGTCCGCATCCAGACGCCGGATGGCTGGTGGCTGCTGCGTGCCTCCAACACCCAGGATGTGCTTGTCGCCCGGGCCGAGAGCCAAAGCGACACCGGGCTTGAACGGCTGAAGGAACAGCTAGTCGGACAGCTCGAGCAGTCCGGCCTGGAGGGCCCGAGTTTCGCCGGCGGCGCCCATTAGCACCGGCCGTCGTTTGCGGTTTTGCGGCGGGCTGCCCATCTGACGGATACGGTATCGACGGTCGTCCGGACACCGGCAGCCTGACCGCCGGAATCTTGGAGACTTCGCAATGCCCGACCAACACCTGACCGAAGACCTTCTGGCGGCGGTCGCGCAGGCCTTGCCGACCAGCCTGATGCGATTCGACCCGACTGCCCAGCCGACCGGCCTGGTGGTCGTCGACGAGGTCAACGGCTTTGCCACTGTCGGCGCAGGCAATCTGGCGCCGCCGACCCCGAGTACGCAGGTCTCCCGGATGGTCGAGGAGACCGTCGCCTTAGGCCGGCGCTTCCAGTCTGCCGGCTGGCCGATCCTGGCCTTTCTGGACACCCATGAACCGGGCAAGCCCGAGCCGCCCTATCCGCCGCATTGCGAAGCCGGCACCGGAGAGGAGCAGTTTGTCCCCGCGCTGCAATGGCTGGAAACAGAGGCCGCCGCGACGCTGATCCGCAAGGACTGCATCAACGGCTTCGTCGGAGCGATCGAGGGCGGCGGAAACCGGCTGGTCGATTGGATCAACAGCCATGCGCTGAAATCGGTGCTGGTAGTCGGTATCTGCACCGACATCTGCGTCATGGATTTCGTGCTGACCCTGCTGTCGGCGCGCAACCACGGCCTGATGCCGACGCTTGAGGACATCGTGGTCTATGAGCCTGGCTGCTCGACCTACGACCTTCCGAGGGCGGCGGCCGAGCAATTGGGACTGCCGGAAACGGCGTCCCACCCGCAGGATCTGACCCACCACCTGGGCCTGTACTTCATGGCGTCGCGCGGGGCGGTGCTGGCGGATCGACTAGACTAGCCAGGGGCCGTCGGCCGGGCGCCGGATGCGTCAGAAATCGGCGTCGGGCGAGAGTGGCAGGCAATCGTTGCCGGCCGCTTGAAGGCGATTGCAGGCCGCCAGCGCGTCTTCCTCGTCAAGCCCCATGATGCGAGCCCGGAACATGCGGCCACGCGATGTCTCGACCGGCATGACAATGCGCGGCGCCGACACCAGGAGGTCCGGCACCCGGTTCTTCGCAGAGTCGATCGCCCGCTGGCTCGTGGCGGCATCGAAGAACGCGCCGACTTGAATGCCCCAGACTTTGGACGGTAGTCCGGGCCGACTGCCCTGATCGGTACGAATCGTCGCGCCCGCGATCTGCAGCCGGTCGCTGAGCGCTGGTGGCAGCGGCACGGAGGACGCCCTGACCGCATTGGTCTGCTGCACCGTCACGATCTCCGAGGAACCGGTCGTCGGAGGCCTGGGCGGGGGCCGGGTGGCGGCACCCGAAAGCGAGGCCGCAACCACGGTCTCTGAACCCGGCTGCGACGGCCGGTGTGGCGGCAATGGCGGATAGAACGGTGCGCTGCCCTGTGCGATCAGGTATCGGCCGCGCCTTGAGGCGAACGCCTCATCGAGCAGGCGCGCGACTGCGGCATTACGCCGCTGTGAGGTGGTCCCGCCGAACAACACCACAATCAGCCGAAGCCGGCCGCGCACCGCAGAGGCGGCAAGGTTGTACCCGGCCGCCCGGATGTAGCCGGTCTTCAGCCCGTCCATGCCCTCATAGGTGCGCATCAGTTCGTTGTGATTGCGGTAGGTGCGGCCGTTGAACCTCCAGCGTTCGGCGCTGAAATAGTGATAATACTGCGGGAACCTGCGGATCAGCGCCTGGGACAGCAGCGCCATGTCACGCGCCGTCGATACCTGCCGGCGGTTCGGCAGGCCGGATGCATTCTGGAAGGTCGTGCTGCTCATCCCCAGATTGCGGGCCTCGCGGGTCATGCGCTGAGCGAACTGGAATTCGCTGTTGGCAATCGCTTCGGCCATCGCCGTGGCGATATCGTTCGCGGACTTCGTCACCAGAGAGTAGATCGCATCCTCGACGCGGATCGTCGAACCCGGGGCCAGCCCCAGTCGTGACGGCGCCTGGCCGGCCGCGTTGCGCGTGATCGGAATGCGCTGGTCGAGGCTGAGGGACCCCTCTTCAAGCGCCTTGAAGGTCATGAACAGCGTCATCATCTTGGTCAGCGACGCGGGATAGAGCTGCCGACCGGCGCGTTCCTCATGCAAGACCTCGCCGGAGACCGCATCGATTACGATGGCGGCATACCGGGAGTTGGCCATCGACCCGCCACTGAACAGGAGCAGCCCGGCCGCACTCACAGCAATCAGCAAGAGCGGAATTCGGCGCAGCAAGTGCCAGTGCGGCTGGATCCGACTTACAGGTGCTGTGGAGATCCCGAGGTCCATGTCACATTCCAGGTCAGCGGCTTTGGGCGCGTTGATGAGATTCTAGATTAATCGCCAAAAAACACATCAAAGGCCAGTTAAAATTGGTCAACAAAAGGTTAATGTTCGCAATTGGCGAGGCAATCCGCCAAATCTGGGCAATACTGGGCAGGGTCAACCTTAGAATGCGAACCGAATTTCGAGGCCGACTGGGAGGCATTTCCGTGTTCGTATTCGTTTTCGGGGTCCGGGATCGTGCGTCGGCATGGCTGGCACTGCTGCTCATCCCGGTGATTGCCGGCTGCGCTTATCAGGGTCCGAGCGGGAATGTGATCAGCCGGCAACTGACCTGGATCAGCTATCTCAGCGGCGACGATATCCGCGCCCAGTGCTTAGACAGGGCGCCGGACCGCTATCGCTTTATACTTAACGCCGATCGCACGCGTCATGCGCGCACCTACGACATCTTGGACGTTCGCGAGGGCGCGGTGGTCGAGCAGATGGTCGATCGGGGCGTCGTGTTCGAATCCGGCAGGCCGATAGGTTTCAGGCAAATCGGCGCACCGGTCCAGGGCCGGTCGGTCCTGAGTGCGGAGGAGTTCGCCGAACTGGAAGCCTTGATGCAGGCCAGCGGCGTCTTCGATCCGCCGCCGGTCGGATTGCGTCTCGCCTCTCGCGGCTTTTACTGGATCGTCAGCGGCTGCCGTGATGGACGGTTCTTCCTGACGGCCTTCCTGCATCCGTCGGACCGGTTCGAGCGGATCCAGTTCGCAGCGTTCCTGGAACACCATGACCGCACCGGCGTGCGGTTTCCGATCCTTCCACAGCCTGCTGGCCGGGCGCGTGGAATGAACCGATGCCCGCGGGGCCAGGGATCCAATGCGAACAACGCCCGCTGCATCTGGGTCGAAGTCGGTGAGGACGGGCTGGTCGGAACAAGGACCGTGAACTGATCGTCCGGCGCCGGCCCTGGTATTAGCCGCCGTCGTCCTTCACCACGGTCAGATGGTGGCCGTCGCCGGGCAGCAGGTCGGCCATCCACGGGCCGTCCGGCATGCGTTCCGCCAGCTCGGTGATGTTGTGGTTCCACCACTGCCTCTGCTCGACGAGATCCTCATAGTCGAATTGCTGTTCGCGCCAGTGGCGATCGGCAGCGGAATATGTGATCAGGTCGATGGGAAAGCCGACATCGGTTGAACTGAACCGGGTCGAATCGAAGGACAGATAGGCCAGCTTCAGGGCGTGCCGCATTGCGGTGTCGTAGCTCAAGGCGCGATCCAGGATCGGCTTGCCATAGGCGGTGGCGCCGATCGACAGATACGGGGTCCGCTTGTCGACCTCGATCCAGTTGCCCTCAGGATAGATCAGATACATGACCGGTTCCGGGTCGCCCTCCAACTGGCCGCCTATGATGGCGTGCAGGTTGAATGACAGTTCCGATTCCGCCAGTGCCTCGCGGTCCTCGTTGGCGACCGCCCTCAGGCAGTTGGCGAACGCCGTCACGGCGTCGAGCATCGAGCCGAAGTTCTTTGAGGTCTGAAGCCCGATCTCTCGGCGCAGATAGGCGACCGCCTTGTCGCGCACGCTGCGCAGCCCGGATGTCATGAGGAAGAACCGGTGCGGCTCGGTCCCCATCATCGTGACCTTGCGCGCGACCGCCATCTGGCTGCCGCTGGTCACCCGGCCATCGGCCAACGCGATGAGCCCCTCGCTGGTGCGAATTCCCAGGCAATAGGTCATTAGGTTGCGCTCGTTACGACGTGATTCAACACGGGATGGGGCGGCATGGTGTCACGGTGCCGGAGTTGCTGCAACAATCGCCGCAGACACACGACAGCCGGTCCAGATCGGGCCATATTCTGGCTTAGAATTTTTATTGTGCACCGCACAAAAAAGCGTTGACACTGACCTTGTGCCACCAATATAAAAAGCTGTGCTGCAGTGCAGCAAACGGGAATTGACGCGGCCACACGGCGCGCGATGAATCGCCAGGAATCGGGCGGAAACCTACTGCCTCCAGGAGCAACTTACGATGACCACAGCGAAAAAGGACCAAGGCGGCCGGGGCCGCCAACGTAGTCGAGGACACCCTCGCTGCCACGCGGACGACCGTCGAGACTGCCGTCAAGGCCGGCCAGGACGTCGTCCAGAAGTTCACCGTGCCAATCTCCAGACGGCTTTTGCCATGACCCAGGACCAGTTTGAGAAGGCGGGTGGCACCATGTTCAAGGGATTTGACGACGTCGCCGCTTTCGGCAAGGACAACATCGAGGCGGTCGTCACCGCCGGCAATATCGCCACCAAGGGCTGGCAGGATCTGGGCGCCGCCTGGTTCGCCTTTGTTGCCAAGGGCGCGGTCGACACCAACGTCGCCGTCATGCAGGCGATGATGTCTGTCAAGTCGCCGCAGGACCTCGTCAACATCCAGAGCAGCTATGCCAAATCGACCTTCGACTCGTTTGTCGCCGAGGGCTCGAAGCTCTCGGAGATGGGTGTGAAAGTGACCAATGACGCGATGGCGCCGATCAACGCCCGGGTCAATGCGACGGTGGAGAAGTTCTCCAAGCCGCTGGCGGCGTAACGCCGCAGACCCTCTTTCGATAGAGGTTCCGAGAAGGGCCCGGCAGCGCTGCTGCCGGGCCCTTTTTTTGCCCTCAAAGGGCCAAATTCACCGTGCCAACCTTGTTTGTGGCCCGATCGGGTCTTCCTTCCTTAAGGTCCGATCTCATATTATTGATCATCGCCCGCACGCTGCGGCGAAACCGAGCTTCGTAAGTAGCGAATAGCGATGAGTGATGTTGACAAGCAAGATGGCGGAGATGGCGGGACCGGGGTCGTTGTCCAGACCCGGCCGAAGACCAAAAAACCCGCCATGTACAAGGTGTTGATGCTGAACGACGACTATACCCCGATGGAGTTCGTGGTGCACGTTCTGGAGCGGTTCTTCAGCAAGAGCCGGGAAGAGGCGACGACGATCATGTTGCATGTTCATCGGCGCGGCGTCGGCATTTGTGGTGTATTCTCATATGAGATCGCCGAGACCAAGGTGACCCAGGTGATGGATTTCGCCCGGCGCAACCAGCATCCACTGCAGTGCATACTTGAGAAGGCCTGACCCCCGGATCGATGCAAACGCACGGTCGATGACAAGGACTCATTGATGCTCTCACGCACCCTCGAGCAAACTCTTCACAGAGCCCTCGCCTACGCCAATGAGCGGCGTCACGAATACGCAACTCTGGAGCACCTGTTGCTGGCCCTGACCGAGGACCAGGACGCGGTGGCGGTGATGCGGGCTTGCGGTGTCGACATCGAGAAGATCCGGACCGAGCTGACGGCCTATCTCGACAATGAGCTCGCCAATCTGATCACCAGCCGGATCGAGGATTCCAAGCCCACGGCCGGCTTCCAGCGGGTGTTGCAGCGCGCCGCCATCCATGTGCAATCCTCCGGTCGCGAGGAGGTGACGGGCGCCAATGTGCTGGTCGCCCTGTTCTCCGAGCGCGAGAGCCATGCGGTCTATTACCTGCAGGAGCAGGACATGACCCGGTTCGACGCGGTCAACTACATCAGCCACGGCATCGCCAAGACCGCCCAGCGCAGCGAACCCAAGCGGGTTTCAGGCGCCGATGAGGACGCCGCGGCCGAGAAGGTCGTCAAGAAGGGCAGTGAGGCGCTGGAGGCCTATTGCGTCGATCTGAACGAAAAGGCCAAGAAAGGCCGCATCGATCCGGTGATCGGCCGCGAGACCGAGATCGAGCGGACCATCCAGATCCTGTGCCGCCGCTCGAAGAACAACCCGCTCTATGTCGGCGACCCGGGCGTTGGCAAGACCGCGATCGCCGAGGGCCTCGCCAAGCAGATCGTCGAAGGAACCGTGCCGGCGGTGCTGGAGGAGGCGACCATCTATGCCCTCGACATGGGGGCGCTGCTCGCCGGAACCCGGTATCGCGGCGACTTCGAAGAGCGGCTGAAGGCGGTCATCAGCGAGATCGAGGAGCATGACAGCGCGATCCTGTTCATCGACGAGATTCACACCGTGATCGGTGCCGGGGCCACCTCCGGCGGCGCCATGGATGCGTCGAACCTGTTGAAGCCGGCGCTGGCCAGCGGCACGCTGCGCTGCATCGGGTCGACCACCTACAAGGAATACCGGAACTATTTCGAGAAGGACCGGGCGCTGGTGCGACGGTTCCAGAAGATCGACGTGAACGAGCCGTCGGTCGAGGACACGGTCAAGATCCTGCGCGGGCTGAAGCCCTATTACGAGAAGCACCACCGGGTGCGCTACACCAACGATGCCATCCGCACCGCGGTCGAGCTGTCGGCCAAGTACATCGGCGACCGCAAGCTGCCCGACAAGGCGATCGATGTGATCGACGAGGTCGGCGCGGCCCAGATGCTGCTGCCCCCGTCAAAGCGCAAGAAGACCGTGACGGTGAAGGACGTCGAGGACATCGTCTCGAAAATCGCCCGGATTCCCGCCAAGAGCGTCAGCCGAGACGACAAGACTGCGCTGAAGAACCTGGAACGGGATCTCAAGACGCTGGTGTTCGGTCAGGACAACGCCATCCAGGCGCTGGCCAGCGCCATCAAGCTGTCACGCGCCGGGCTTCGCGATCCGGACAAACCGATCGGCAACTACCTGTTCTCCGGCCCGACCGGCGTCGGCAAGACCGAAGTTGCCCGCCAGCTGGCCCATATCCAGGGCATCGAGCTGATTCGGTTCGACATGTCGGAATATATGGAGCGGCATTCGGTCAGCCGGCTGATCGGCGCGCCGCCCGGGTATGTCGGATTCGACCAGGGCGGGTTGATGACCGACTCGGTGGACCAGCATCCGCATTGCGTGCTGCTTCTGGACGAGATCGAGAAGGCCCATCCGGACGTCTTCAACATCCTGCTGCAGGTCATGGACTACGGCAAGATGACCGACCACAACGGCAAGACCATCGATTTCCGCAATGTGGTCCTGATCATGACCACCAATGCCGGTGCGGCGGAGCTGTCCAAGGCGGCCATCGGCTTCGAGCGGGACACCCGCGACGGCGAGGACGCCGAAGCGATCAAGAAGCTGTTCACCCCGGAGTTCCGAAACCGCCTCGACGCGATCATCGGGTTCAGCCATCTGACGCCGGAGATCGTGACCCAGATCGTCGACAAGTTCATCATTCAGCTGGAGACCCAGCTCGCCGACCGTCGCGTCTCGATCGAATTGAACGACCAGGCGCGGGATTGGCTCGGCCGCAAGGGCTACGACAAGCTCTACGGTGCGCGGCCACTGTCGCGCCTGATCCAGGAGCATATCAAGAAGCCCCTGGCCAATGAGCTGCTGTTCGGCAAGCTGGCGAAGGGCGGCGTCGTCAAGGTCGCCGTCAAGGATGACGAATTGACCTTCACTTTCAAAGCGTTGCCGCCGAAGGACAAAACCGGCAAGAAGGTTCCCGCGCTGGTGGACTGATTGTCGGGCGCGGTCGCCCGGCATTTCAGTTCTCGACAAGCGCAATCCGAGGGTGTTCGATGGCTATAGCGTCCGGTCCTGGCGGACCGGACGCGGCTTTCGGCCGTCCGAAAGGGAGATGCGGGTATTCTTGGCAATCTGAAAATCCTGGAATCTGCGCCGCCGGATTTCCTCGCCGGCATCCGGGTCGTTGATCTCGGGCAGTACCTGCCCGGTCCCTACGCCGCTCAAATCCTTGCCGATCTCGGCGCCGACGTGGTCAAGGTGGAACCGCCGGACGGCGATCCGTTTCGCCACATGCCGCCTTGCGACGCCGATGGGCTGTCGATGGACTATCGCGCGGTCAACGCCGGCAAATCAGTGATCGTCCTGGATTTGAAGTCAGCGGACGGCCGCGACGCGTTCGCCGGCCTGTTGGAGTCCGCAGATGTCCTGATCGAATCCTATCGCCCGGACGTGCTGGACCGGCTGGAATTCCCGCGCGAGCGGATCCTTTCCTTGAACCCCGATCTGATCCACATATCCCTGACCGGCTGGGGCCGGACCGGCCCGTACCGAGACCGCCCCGGCCACGACATCAACTATATGGCGCTTGGCGGCTGCCTGACCGCGACGGGGACCGCCGCCACACCGGCAGTCGGTTATCCGCCCACCGCCGATCATGCCGCCGGACTTCAGGCGGCGTTGGCGGCTGTGACGGCTCTGTTCGGTCGCATGAACCCGCGCGCCGACTCCACCGGCGGGCAGCACATCGACCTGTCGATCATGGAATCCGTACTTGCCTGGCAGACGGTGCCGTTGAACGCCGTGCTGAGCGGGCACCCGCCGGAACGCCGCTATGAAGTCCTGAACGGCGGCGCGGCCTGCTACCAGATCTATCGAACTTCGGACGCCCGCTACATCACCCTGGGCGCGCTGGAAGCCAAATTCTGGGCGAATTTCTGCCATGCCGTGGGACGGCCGGAGTGGATCGACCGGCAATGGGAGAGGGTGCCGCAGCGGGACCTGATCGGCGAGGTCGGCGACGTTCTCCGCGGCCGACCGTTGGACGAGTGGGTAGAGCGGCTCGGCGACGTCGATTGCTGCTTCGAACCGGTCTGGCCCGTCGAGGATTTGAGCGAGCACCCGCATATCCAGGCCCGCGGGATGCTGCGCCAGAAGGCCGGCGCCCAGGATGGGCTGCAGGTTCTCAACCCGCTGCGGATCGACGGGACCAAACCGGCCCAGCGATCGCCGGTGCTCGAGACGGACGCCGCCAGCGTCCTGGCCGCCTGGCGGGGCGACACGGCGGAGTCCGAACCGGCGCCGAAGGCGCGGGCGTCGTGAACACGTTGCCCGAACCCGCCGTCTGCGGGCATTGACCATGGATCAGGACGCTTTGATGCGACGGGCGATCGCCCTGTCGCGACAGCATATGGCGGCCAATGCCGGCGGCCCGTTCGGGGCGGTGGTAGCCAGGGACGGCAAGATCGTTGCCGAAGGGTGGAACCAGGTTACGTCGACCAACGACCCGACCGCCCATGCCGAGATGGTGGCGATCCGCCACGCCTGCACGACGCTGGGCACGTTCCGCCTCGAGGATTGCGAGATCTACACCAGCTGTGAGCCCTGCCCGATGTGCCTGTCAGCGGTCTACTGGGCGCGACTGCCAAGGCTGTTCTACGCCAACAGCCGTAGCGACGCGGCCGCGATCGGCTTCGATGACGCCCTGATCTACGACCAGGTGGCATTGCCGATCGACCAACGCTCGGTCCCCATGCAGCGGCTGCTGGCCGAAGACGCCAACGCCGTCTTCCGCGATTGGGCGGCGAAGTTGGATAAGGTCCGATACTGAGGGGCCGGTACACCGCAGTTGAAGCGATCTTCGATCAAGCGTCGTTGAGCCCCCTCACCCTCCCCACGCTTCGCGTCGGGTCCCTCCCTCTCCCGCAAGGGGAGAGGGGTCAATACCTGGCGCCTCTGAATACCCTCTCCTCTCGTGGGAGATGGAGGGGCCCGCGAAGCGGGAGGGTGAGGGGACTTAGAACACCGGCTTGATCGAGGATCGCCGTCTACGCGCTCTGGTGATCCGCGATCACGTCCAGGAATTCGGCGCCGTAGCGTTCCAGCTTGGCCGTTCCGACGCCGGTGATCCCAGCCATCTGACCCAGTTCCCGTGGTCTGGCGCGGGCCATCTCGGCCAGCGTGGAATCATGGAAGATGACATAGGGTGGCACACCCTGGGTACGGGCAAGCGCCATGCGCCGGGCACGCAGCGCCTGGAACAGGGATTCCGCCGCTGGATCCGTGAACGCCACCGGCTCGCGCTTGCGCCCCGATTTTGACTTGCCCCGGGCGGCGACCGGGTCGCGGCGCAGTTCTATGCTTCGCTCGCCTCGCAGCACCGGCCGCGCCGCGTCGGACAGCCGCAAGCCGCCATGTCCCTCGATGTCGACGGTCAACAGACCTAGCGCCACCAACTGCCGCAGGATCGACCGCCATTCGTGGCGGCTGTGCGCGGTCCCGATGCCGTAGGTGCTCAAGCTGTCGTGGCGGAAATGGCGGATGCGTTCGGTGTCGCCGCCGGTCAGCACGTCGACCACATGAACGGCGCCGAAGCGCTGGCCGGTGCGGTAGACGCAGGACAGGGCCATCCGGGCCGCCTCGGTGCCGTCGAAGGTCTCGGCCGGTTGCAGACAGGTGTCGCAATTGCCGCAGGGTTCATCCAGGGTCTCGCCGAAATAGGATAGCAGCACCTGACGACGGCAGCGTGTGGTCTCGCAATAGCCCAGCAGGGCGTCCAGCTTCTGCCGCTCGATGCGTTTCTGTTCCTCCGCCGCGTCGGACATCTCGGCCAGTTGGTTCAGCTTGACCAGATCCTCCAGCCCGTAGGCCATCCAGGCATCGGATGGCAGGCCGTCGCGCCCAGCCCGCCCGGTCTCCTGGTAATAGGCCTCCAGGCTCTTGGGCAGGTCCATATGGGCGACGAAGCGCACATCCGGCTTGTCGATCCCCATGCCGAAGGCGATGGTGGCGGTCATCACCACCGCATCGTCCTTCAGGAACCGGTCCTGGTTGCGCGCCCGCACCGTCTTGTCCAGGCCGGCATGATAGGGCAGCGCATCGATCCCGCGCTCGCACAGCCACTGCGCCATGTCGTCGACCTTGCCCCGGGTCATGCAATAGACGATGCCGGACTGGCCGCGACGGCCATTCTCCAGGAATGCCAGCAACTGGCTGCGCGGGTTCGACTTCGGCTGCACCCGGTAGCGTATGTTCGGACGGTCGAATCCGGCGATGAAGACCCGACCCTGATCAAGCTCGAGATGGTTGACGATATCGGTGCGGGTCGGCCCGTCGGCGGTCGCGGTCAGGGCCAGGCGCGGTATCCCGGAATAGCGTTGCCTCAGAAGGTCGAGACGCTGGTATTCGGGCCGGAAGTCATGCCCCCATTGTGAGACGCAATGGGCCTCGTCGATGGCGAACAGGGCAATCCGACAGCGATCCAGAAGGTCGAGAAAGCGATCGGTCAGCAGCCTCTCCGGCGCGACGTAGACGAGGTCGAGCGACCCCGCCTCGATCTCCCGCTCGATGGCGGCGGACTCATGATAGGCCAGGCTGGAGTTCAAGGCGGCGGCCTTGATGCCGAGTTGCCGCAAGGCCTCCACCTGATCCTGCATCAGCGCGATCAGCGGCGAGATGACGATGGCGGTGCCGGCCCGGCACAGCGCCGGCACCTGATAACACAGCGACTTGCCGCCGCCGGTCGGCATCAGCACCAGACCGTCGCCGCCGGCGATCACATGTTCGATGATCTCCGCCTGCTGTCCCCGAAAGGCCTCGAACCCGAACACGGATTTCAGGATCTCGAGTGGGCTGCGACTCATGCAGGGAGTCTATGCGGCGGGGCGGTCCAGCGGCAATACATCGTTGCCGGCGATCAGTCCGATTTGTCCCCGATTTTGCGGAACGGCGAGCCTTCGGCGATCGCCTGGATTTCCCAATCCACCATGCGACCTTCTCGGGCCAGGAAATCGTCGATGGCCTGCCGGAAGCGCGGGTCGCGGATGTAGTGGGCGCTGTAGGTATGGACCGGCAGATAGCCGCGCTGGACCTTGTGCTGCCCCTGGGCGCCGGCCTCCACCCAGGTCAAGCCGCGGGCGATGGCAAAGTCGATGGCCCGGTAGTAGCAGGCCTCGAAATGCAGGAACCGGAAATGCCCGTCGCAGCCCCAGTTGCGGCCGTACAGTGTGTCGCCGCCGATCAGGTTCAGCGCGCCCGCGACAGGGCGGCCGTCCATGGTTGCCACCACAAGCGCGACCCGGTCTCCCATCCGCTCGCCCAGCAGCGAGAAAAACTCCCGGGTCAGATAGGCGCTGCCCCATTTGCGGTCGCTGGTGTTGCGGTAAAACCGGAAGAAGGTGTCCCAATGCGCCTCGGTCAGATCGTCGCCGGTGACAACCTCCAACGCCACGCCGCTCTCTGCGACCTGCCGCCGTTCCTTCTTGATCGCCTTGCGCTTGCGCGAGTTGAGCGACGCCAGGAAATCGTCGAAGGACCCGTAACCGGCGTTCTCCCAATGGTATTGCTGGCCGGTGCGTTGCAGCCAGCCCGCGGCACCGAACCGATCCCACTCCGACCGGGTCGGGAAGGTGACGTGAACGCCCGAGACTTGATGTCGGTCGGCGACCTGCTGCAAACCGGAGATCAGCGCGTCGGCGACGGCGTCGCGGTCGACGTCCGGGTTCACCAGCAGCCGCGGCCCGGTCGCCGGGGTGAACGGCACCGAGACCTGAAGCTTCGGGTAATAATGCCCGCCGGCCTCCTCATAGGCCTGGGCCCATCCCCAATCGAACACGTACTCGCCATAGGAATGGGTCTTCAGGTACATCGGCACGCAACCCAACACCTGGCCGGCCTCGGTCTCCAGAACCAGATGCTGCGGCAGCCAACCGCTGTCGGCCGACACCGAGCCGGACTCCTCCAGGGCCGACAGGAAGGCATGGCCGATGAACGGATTGTCCGGCCCGGCGCAGCGATCCCACGCCACCGGATCGACCGCCTGGATGTCGGCGTGCACCTTGAGGATCAGGGATGTGGTGTCGTCGGGCATCTACCGCTGCCGATGGCCTATGGTCGGACAGAGTCTGGGGGCCGCGTAGCGCGAAGGCAAGGTCCGGTGCCTAATCAGACCGCTCTACGCCTTGCCACGGCGTCGGCGACAACGCAGAGGATTTCGTACATCACGGTGGCGCCGGCCAGTGCCGTGCTGCCGCTGGGGTCGAAGGGTGGCGAGACCTCGACCACGTCGCCGCCAACCAGGTTCAGCCCCTGCAGGCGACGCAGCATGATCTGGGCTTCCAGCACCGACATCCCGCCGCATTCCGGCGTGCCGGTCCCGGGCGCGAAGGCCGGGTCCAGCCCGTCGATGTCAAAGGTGATATAGGTCGGGCCGTCGCCGACGATGGCCCGGGCCTCCTCGATGATGGCGCGTGGCCCCTTCTCGTGGAACTCCTCCATATAGACGACGCGCATGCCCGTATCGTGGCTGTACTGCCAGATATCGCGGTCGTTCACGGTGCCTCGGATGCCGATCTGCACCGTGCGCTCGGGGTCCAGCAACCCTTCCTCGACCGCGCGGCGGAACGGCGCCCCGTGGTGAAAGCGCGAGCCCAGATAATCGTCGCCGGTGTCGCAATGGGCGTCGAACTGGATCATGCCGACCGGTCTCTCCGCCGCAATGCCGCGCAGCACCGCCAGGCTCATCGAATGGTCGCCGCCGGCGGACACCGGCACCACTCCGGCGGCGTTCACCCGCTTGAAGTGGCCCGCGATCTCTTCCAGGGCCCCGGTCAGCTCGTAGGGCCTCTCGGACCAGGCGTCGCCGATATCGGCGACCCGGCACAGATCATGGGGATCGATGCCGGTCGCCTGGTTGATCCGGCGCATCAGGCTCGATTGGTTGCGGATTTCTCGAGGTCCATGGCGGGCGCCGGGCCGGTTGGTCACGCCGCCATCGAACGGAATGCCGATCAGGCCGATATCGACTTCGGACAGATCGTCGCGATAGGGCGCGCGCATGAAGGTCGGAATGCCCAGATAGCGTGGGCGTTTTATCGGATCGTCGTATTCGGGGTAATCTGACATGGATAGGCACCACCCGATCTGGGGCAGGGTGCGGCCGTCATCCGACCGCGCTTCGGCGTCGCCGGTCGCCGGATCCCGAGCCGGTCAGTCGGCGATTTCCAGGATCGCCTCGACCTCCACCGCGACGCCGAACGGCAGTGATGCGACGCCGACCGCCGAGCGCGCATGCTTGCCCTTGTCGCCGAACACCTCGGCCATCAGGTCGGAGGCGCCGTTCACGACCTTCGGCTGATCGCCGAATTCCGGTGTGCAATTGACGAACCCGACCAGCTTGACGACCCGCGCGACCCGGTCCAGATCGCCCAGCGCGGCCCTGGCCTGGGCGATCACGTTCAGGCCGCACAGCCGGGCGCAGGTCTGGCCCTCTTCCACAGGGATGTCCGCGCCGAGCTTGCCGATGTGGCGGAATTCGCCGTCCAAGACCGGGACCTGTCCGGACACGTAAAGCATGTTACCGGAGCGCACCGTGGGGACGTAGTTTGCCGCCGGCGCGGCCGCATTCGGCAGTTCGATGTCGAGGTCGATCAGCCGCTGCTCGATGGTTCCGGCCATTGTCTGCTCCCTGGAATGGATGTTCGGCGCCTGCCGATGGTCCCGCGAAAGTAGCGGTTTCGCGCAGGGCATCCAAGGCATAGAAACAGCACGTGGACCGGCCGGTTGAGTCGATCGCCTGAGCCGGCCTTTCAGCCGCCGAGATGCGCATTCAGAACTGCCGAACCGCCGTCATGGAGGCCCCTATGGGGAGCCACGAAGCGGATCACCAGCTTGCAGCGGCCACCAGCATGGCGCTTTGGCAGCGAATATCCGTGACTGCCGGTCAGGACGCATCATCCCCATCGTCATCATCATCATCATCATCGTCATCATCGTCGTCATCCACCGGCGGCCGCACGACCAGAAACTCCACAGCGCTGCGGAAGACGTCCGGCAGACGCCGGCGCAGCGGATAGGTCTCGTTGGTCAGCCAGGGCTCGAGCAGATTGTCGTAGAACGGGCTGAAGAGGTCTCCGCTGACACCGCCCGGCAGGCTCGAGCGAGCCGTGATGCGGCCATGACCGGCGCCGAATTCGGCCACGTACCGCCGGCTTGCCCCGTCCCCATAGATTGAATCGCCGTCGTCGGCGACCCTGAGCCTGAGACTTCCCGGATCGACGGTGCGATAGCCGCCATCGGTGGCATATCCGGGCGGGTCGCCGAGCGGCGACGGACGGGTGAAGGGATCGCCAAGGGCGCTGGGCAGGATGACCCGGTGCAGCCGCCCCCAACGGTAGTCGTCCTGATCGGTTGAGTTGCCGAAAGCATTGGCGAAGGCGTCACTTGCCAGCAGGTCGAGCGCCTCCTCCAAGCTGTGCAGCACGATGATGTCGCGGCGGGTTGCGGCGTCGGCGATTCCGGGTACGTTGAAGAAGTTCAGCCCCGAGGCGCCAAAACCGCCGCTGGTGGGGAACGTCTCCAACAGGTGCCCGAGGCCGATCAAGGATCGCTCGTCGTCCGGCCGCGGCATACCGAACGCGTCAAGTGTGGCGTCGATCGTATTGGCAACCAGCCGGCCTCGCCAGACGGCATAAAGCGTGGCGGCGACGCTGGAGTCGATCTCGGCCCGGGTCGGCGGCAGCCGTTCGCCCTCCACATCGGATGCGTCGTAGCCCTTCTCCAGACCGGTCGGCATCGACCCGTCCCATGACTCGAACCGAGCGGCGGCCTCGCGAATTCGGTTGTCATCGGCAAAGGCGGCAAGCTTGGGATCCGCACCGTCGGCAATGGCAGCGGCAAATGCGTCGACCACGAGAGGCCTGAGAAGGAACGTGTCCTGCGGGATCACGTCGGCCTGGATTTCGCGCATGTCATGCGCGGTCACCGGGCCGAGCGCGAGGCGGTCGCGCAGCAGCGACGTGATCCGGCCGGCGCGCAGCCCCATCTGGTGTTCCCAAGCGATGTAGCGGATGCCGCCGCCCGGGCGCTGCTGCAGCATGTCGAGCGGTTTGTTGTCCAGCGTGTCGCCGTTGGTGTCGTTGTTGGCGTTCACGAAATACCCGGCGGGCGGGTTTACGATCTGCGCCATCTCGTCGAAGGGCAGGATCTCGAACGGGATCGCCTGGCCCGGCTGCGGCGTGTTCAACGGCAGCCAATCGGTGGCCGCGCTGGTGCCGTTGCGGATGAAGGCCGGTCCTGGAAAGACCACGGCGCCGGCCTGGACGTCGCGGCGCAGCGGCACCTCGGCACTGGTGTAATAGGCGATGTTGCCGGCCACGTCGGCATAGGACCAGTTCTGCGAGCCGAAATCGAACCGTTGCAACGCGTCGACGAAATCGTCCAGATCGTGGGCCAGGTTGAAGCCTCGGAAGGCGTCGATCTCGCGGGTCCCGCTGAATCCAGTATACATGACGCTGAGCGCCGTGCTTGCGCCGCCGGTGACGTCAGTGACGATCGGCCCGTTGTTGCGTCGCGGCACGATCAGCACGGCCGGCGGGATGCCGCCGACCGGCGGCACCGGGACGATCGTATCGAAGCCCCCGTCGCCGATCACATTGACCCGGAAGACCTGCGGCAGCGGGATGATCGGCTCAACCGCTCCTTCATAAAAGATTCCAACCGGAAGAGTCGGATCGGTCGGGTCGAACACCAGCAATTCCTGGAATACATCGGTGTCGTCCATCCGGTGGTTGGTGGCGCCCCAGGAGATGCGCCGGTTGTTGCCGAGGATCACGAAGGGCGCGCCGGGCAGGCTGGCACCGATCACGTCGAACCCGGCCGTCCGCGCCCGCAGATGGATCGGATACCAGATCGCCGGCATGCCGACCGTCAGATGCGGGTCATTGGCCAGCAGCGGTTGGCCGGACACGGTGTGTGCGCCGCTCACCACCCATTCATTGCTGCCCCGTGCCCGCTCAGAGGGTCCGAAGAGGGCATCGACATAGGGCAGAGTACGCAAACGCGTCAGATAGTCGCGAGCCAGATCTAGCGTCTCCGGTCGGATGGCGCTGCCTTCGGCCTTGGCCGTGGCGGGCGCCGCCCTCAGTGCCGCCACCGCCGCCAGCGCCGCCGGAGGTGCGGAGGAGTCCGGGACCGTCGATGCCGGATCGAAGGGTGCGCTGCGGTTGACGTCTTCGAAGAACAGCGCCACGCCATCGAACCCCACCACGTCGCCGACTCCCATGTACGTCTCCAGCGCCACAGTGCGCTGGATTTCCTCGACGAGATCGAACGAGAGGAGGAAGGCCAGCAGCTTGGCCACTGCCAGGCTGTCGACCGCATTCCAGGGTTCGAAGCTGGCCAATTCCAGGGCCAGATACTCCTGCGGCAGCGGATTGGCCGCGACGAAAGCGTTGACCCCGGCGGCGTACGCATCCAGCGCTGCCACGCCTTCCGGCGACAATGCGATGAGCGACAGTTCCGCACCTCGCCGCAGGCCGGCCACACGCAACTCCACGTCGGATGCCAGGGCGCCCTCGCCCAGCAACTCCGCCAAGGTTCCACTGGCCGTCCGGCGCAAGGTGTCCATCTGGAACAGCCGGTCACGTGCATGCGCCCAGCCCTGCATCAGCATGAGGTCGTGCTCGGTGCGGGCCAGCACATGCACCACGCCGTCGCTGTCGCGGATGACCGTGGCGAAGGAGTCGAGACCGTCGATCTCGACCGGCGACCGGGCCTGGGCCGATGCGCCGATCAGGAAAAGCGAAATGAGCGATATGAAAAAGTTTTTGACCCGCATGACACCCTCCCCGAAATCGAGGTCGCGGTGTCCTTGCAAGGGGTCACAGCGACCCGGACATTAGTTCATTGGCTTATTATCCGATCAGGATACGCCAACAGGTTGTGGAGTCAATTGGCGCCGAATGGGATACCGGCCGGCCGGCCCAATTGCCAATCCAGTGTCCGGCAATGGAGGCAAGTCGACGGACGAAGTGTCCGTCAACTCGCATCACTGGTCGGTCAGCTGCAGCCGGTGGTGCCGCCGCAGGTCTCGCATTTCAGGCAGGTGCCGTTGCGCACCAGGGTCATGTTCTGGCATTCCGGGCACGGATCGCCCTCATAGCCCTTGGCGCGGGCCTCGCGGATCGCCTCGGTGCGCGTGCTGGCGACGAACTGGGTGGTCTCGCGCACCGAAACCGCTTCCACGGTGGTCTGGGTGTCGAGCGCCACCGCGCCATCGCTGGCCGGATGCTGCAGGGCGACCATCGCCTGGCCGACCAGCTCGCTCGCCGCCGCCACGCGGCCGCCGTCCAGCACCCGCAGATTGCCGCGGGCATAACCGTTGGAGGCCATCTTCTGCAGCGTCTCGTTGGCCAGCTGCGCCACCGCCGGCAGTTCCGGCAGTTCGCCCTCCTCGACACCGCCGCCGACCGTGTCCGGGTCCAGGTCTTCCGGCTGGACATGGGCCAGATCGTGCCGGGCCAGGTAGCTGATCGCCAGTTCGCGGAAGATGTAGTCGAGGATCGATGAGGCCATCTTGATGCTGTCATTGCCGCTGACCATGCCGGCCGGCTCGAAGCGGGTGAAGGTGAACGCCTCGACGAACTCCTCCAGCGGCACGCCGTATTGCAGGCCGAGCGAGATGGCGATGGCGAAATTGTTCATCAGGGAGCGGAAGGCGGCGCCCTCCTTGTGCATGTCGATGAAGATCTCGCCGATCCGGCCGTCATCGTATTCGCCGGTGCGCAGATAGACCTTGTGTCCGCCGACGATCGCCTTCTGGGTATAGCCCTTGCGCCGGCTCGGCAGGGCGGCGCGGTCGCCGCGCGCCTGCTCGACCAGCCTGGTGACCACCTTCTCCGCCGCCCGCTCGGCCAGCATCGGCGCCCGTGCCGCGGCCGGCGCCTCGATCAGATCGTCGACCAGGCTGTCCTCGTCCTCGTCGACATCGTCCAGCAGCGAGGAGGCCAGCGGCTGCGACAGCTTGGATCCGTCGCGATACAGCGCGTTCGCCTTGATGCCCAGGCGCCAGGACAGGTGATAGGCGTTCTTGCAGTCCTCGACCGTCGCCGAATTCGACATGTTGATGGTCTTGGAGATGGCGCCCGAGATGAAGGGCTGGGCCGATGCCATCATGCGGATATGGGATTCCCAGGACAGCGAGCGCTTGCCGATCCGGCCGCATGGGCTAGGCGCAGTCGAACACCGGCAGATGCTCGTCCTTCAGGAACGGTGCGCCCTCCAGGGTCATGGCGCCACAGACATAGGTGTTGGCGGCCTCGATCTGGTCCCGGGTGAAGCCGAGATGGGCCAGCAGGTCGAAGGAGTAGTCGTCCAGCGCCTCGGCTGTCACGCCCAGCACGCGGGTGCAGAAATCCTCGCCCAGCGTCCATTTGTTGAAGGCAAACTTGATGTCGAAGGCGCTGGTCAGCGCGTCCTCGACGGCCTCCAGCGCGACATCGGTGAAGCCGAGCGACTTCAGACTGTCCGGATTGATCGCCGGCGCGCCCTTCAGGGTGCCGTGGCCGACCGCATAGCTGATCATCGTCTCGATCTCGGTCTCGCCATAGCCCAGTTTGCGCAGGGCCTCAGGCACCACCCGGTTGATGATCTTGAAATAGCCGCCGCCGGCCAGCTTCTTGAACTTCACCAGCGCGAAGTCCGGCTCGATGCCGGTGGTGTCGCAGTCCATCACCAGGCCGATGGTCCCGGTCGGCGCGATGACCGTCGTCTGGGCATTGCGGAAGCCATGCCGCTCGCCGAGCGCCAGCGCCCGGTCCCAGGCCCGACGAGCGGCCTCCGGCAGTGCCGGATCCGGACATTCCGCCTCATTGATCGGCACCGGCGCGACCGACAGCCCCTCATAGCCCGAGGAGTCGCCATGGGCGGCGCGGCGGTGATTGCGGATGACCCGCAGCATGTTGTCGCGGTTCTTGGCATAGCCGGGGAAGGTTCCAAGCTCCTCGGCCATTTCCGCCGAGGTGGCGTAGGCGACGCCGGTCATGATGGCGGTCAGCGCGGCGCAGATTCCGCGGCCCTGGGCGCTGTCATAGCCGATGCCGGACGCCATCAGCAGACCGCCGATATTGGCGTAGCCAAGGCCGAGTGTGCGGTAGTCGTAGGACAGCTTGGCGATCTCCCGGGACGGGAACTGCGCCATCAGCACCGAGATCTCCAGGGTGATGGTCCACAGCCGGCAGCCATGCTCGAACGCCGCGACGTCGAACGCGCCGGCGTTCTCCGCGCCTTCCGGATGGCGGAAGGTCATCAGGTTCAGCGACGCCAGATTGCACGCCGTGTCGTCGAGGAACATGTACTCCGAGCACGGGTTCGACGCGTTGATGCGGCCGCCCTCCGGGCAGGTGTGCCACTCGTTGATGGTGGTGTCGAACTGCACGCCCGGATCGGCGCAGGCCCAGGCGGCATAGCCGACCTTCTCCCACAGATCCTTGGCCCGCACCGTCTTGGCGATGTCGCCGCCGATGCGGTTGTACAGGCGCCACTCGCCGTCCCGCTCGACCGCCTCCAGGAAGGCGTTGGTCAACGCGCACCGAGTTGTTCGAGTTCTGCCCGGAGACCGTCAGATAGGCCTCGGAATCCCAGTCGGTGTCGTAGGTGCGGAATTCCAATTGCCGCATAGCCCTGGCGGGCGAACTGGATGACCCGCTGGACGTAGTTCTCCGGGATCATCGCCTTGCGCGCTGCGACATGGCCGCCTCTTGAGCGGCCCGGTTCGCCTTGGGGTCGAACCGGTCCTCGCCCTCCGGCGCGCCGTCGCCGTTGCAGGCCTGCATGACGGCTGTCATGTGCTGGCTTGGTGAGGCTTGGAGCCGGCGACCAGGGCCGCGACCTTTTGCTCCTCGACCACCTTCCAGTCGATGTATTTCTCGATGTCCGGATGATCGATGTCGACGGTGACCATCTTGGCGGCGCGGCGGGTGGTGCCGCCGGATTTGATGGCGCCGGCGGCGCGGTCGCCGATCTTCAGGAAGCTCATCAGGCCGGACGACCGGCCGCCGCCGGACAGGCTCTCGCCCTCGCCGCGCAGGCGGGAGAAATTGGAGCCGGTGCCGGAGCCGTATTTGAACAGCCGCGCCTCGCGGACCCAGAGATCCATGATGCCGCCCTCGTTCACCAGATCGTCGCCGACCGACTGGATGAAGCAGGCATGCGGCTGCGGGTGCTCGTAGGCGCTTTTGGAGCGCACCAGCTTGCCGGTCTTGAAGTCGACGTAGAAATGGCCCTGGGCCGGCCCGTCGATGCCATAGGCCCAATGCAGTCCGGTGTTGAACCATTGCGGGCTGTTGGGCGCGCCCATCTGGCGCGCCAGCATGATCCGCATCTCGTCGAAATAGGCGCGGGCGTCGTCTTCGGCGTCGAAATAGCCGCCCTTCCAGCCCCAATAGGTCCAGGTGCCGGCCAGCCGGTCGAAGACCTGCTGCGCCCTGGTCTCGCCGACATAGCGCTCCTCGTCCGGCAGGGCCGCCAGCGCCTTGTCGTCCGGAACCTTGCGCCACAGCCAGGACGGGACGGTGTTTTCCTCGACCGGCTTCAGCCGGGCGGCGATGCCGGCCTTGCGGAAGTACTTCTGGGCCAGGATATCGCAGGCCACCTGGCTCCAGCGCTCGGGCACGTCGATGTCGGTCTGGCGGAACACCACCGAGCCGTCCGGGTTGCGAATCTCGCTGGTGGCTCTGCGAAAGGCGAGGCTGTCATAAGGGTCGGCCCCAGCCGTGGTGAATCGCCGCTCGATGCGCATATCGCTCCCCTGTCAGGACGTGTCTTCGAAATCGCCGAAGTGGCCTAGGTCAACCGCCGCATTTGGTCGCCGTCTTGGCGGATGCCATAGATGTCGTGGCGAGGTCGAATGCTGACACAAAATGTGGTGTGTCTGGAAGCGGAAAATCGTCGCTGAGGGAAAATATTTTGCAGCGGGCGTTAACCCTTTGTTAACCAACATTCAGAGACTCGACGACCCCCGCCGGGGTGGCCGGCGGGGGTCGTCGATGGGTTGCGGTGACCGGGTCGGGACCACCTATGCGATGTGCCGGTCAGGCGGCGTGCCGCTCGATACGATGGTCCTGGTTGGCGGCGTCCACCGGTGCCGCCTCGGCGATCATCGCGTCGACCGTCGGGGCCTTGGCGGCCACGCGGGGTCGGATCGCGCAACTCCATCTCCAGGCCGGCGCGGTTGAGGCCGATATCGGCCAGCAGACGTTCGTCCAGGCCCTCCAGATATGCGATCGAACGCCGCAGGTCGCGGCTTTCCCGCCACCGGCGGTACAGGCTGGCGACCGTCCTGCCGATGGCGGCCAAGGCGCTGCTGATCGCCTCTCCGATATAGGCGCCCTGCAGGGCGCGGGCGCGGGCCTCGGCGGTCAGGGTCATGGCGTGCAACTTGTCGTTCGCGGATACGGTGGTGCTCATAGTCGCAGTCCTTCAATAAATTCCGGCTTGAAGCGGTCTTCCCTGCCGGTGCGTTGTCTCTTGATCAATAATCTGGGGATGCGACCGCCGACCGCCAGAGCGATTATTGCAGTGCAGCATTGCAGGGAATGGATAGCTCCGACGGTCAGCCGGCGGTGCGCCGTCCGACAAGGCTCGGCAACAAGATTGCCCCGATAACGATCGCGCCGCCGACAAGTTGCGGCACCGTCAGGACCTCGCCCAACAGCAGATAGGCGATGGCGATCGCCAGGATCGGTTCCAGATTTGCGACCAGGGTGGCCGACACGGTCTCGACGGCTTTCAGGGCGGTGAAGAAGCACAGGACCGACACCACGAATGAAACCGAGCCGCCGACCAGGCCGATCCAGCCGAGCGCGGTCTCCGGCAGGTTCAAAGCCCCGGCCACGGCGATCCAGGCACCGAAGACGATCGTCGCGACCGCGAAGGCGATCAGCGCGAAGCCGATGCTGCCGACCTCTCGGGTCAGCTTGCCGCCCAGCACGATGAAGACCGCTGTGCCGGCCGAGGCCACCAGGGCCAGACCGATTCCGAGTGGATCTAGCGCCTGAGGCGCGGCGCCGGTCGTCAGCGCGACACCGGCAAATGCGGCCACCAGGGATATTGCCTTGACCGGCGTCACCGGTACCTTGTCGACGAGGCGGACCAGCAACGCGACCAGCACCGGGAACGTGAAGAACACCAACACCGTGATGCTGACCGGGATCAACCGCACCGCAAACAGGTAGGCGATCGATTCGACCGCGTAGACCAATCCGATGCCAAGTCCGATGAGTGCCAATCGCCGGCTGAGGGCAAGGCGGCCACGGCGCAACCGGTAGGTTGGGTACAAAACGGCCGCACCCAAGGCAAAGCGGAACAGTGCCGCTGTCGACGGATCGCTGCCGCCTTCATAGGCAAGCCGAGCCAAACTCGGCGATGCGGCAAAGCCGAAAGCGGACAACACCACCAGCACGAGGCCGGTGCGGTGAGTAAGAATCGGCATACGACCAAGGCGCCAGTTCTGGAATTTGGGAGACGAAGCCAGCCGACCGGTTTATAGGCATCCGGTGCGCCGGCCGTCCAGATGCCCAGGATTCTGGACGCCTCAGGCGGCAGGTGCCATATTCCTGCCGTTCGAATCTCAGACACCTTCTCCGGATGCATTTTCGACTATGGGCTGGAACTTCTCCGAATGGGGCTACCGGGTCTATTTGCGCTGGGTGACCTGGCGCCGTGGAGATTCTGTGGGTAGCGACCAGTTCGGTAATCGCTACTATCGCGATCGTCGCTCAACCGGTCGAAAGCGGGAGCGGCGCTGGGTGGTGTTCAATGGCGGCGTCTCGGATGCCAGTCGCGTGCCGCCCGAATGGCATGGTTGGCTGCATCATCAGCAGCAGGATGCGCCGGCCGAGAGCAGCCCCTTCCGCCGCGACTGGCAAGAGGCGCATGTGCCGAATATGACAGGAACCGGGGCCGCTTACCGACCGCCGGGCGCTGCCGAAAAAGGGGGCAACCGAGCCTCTGCGACCGGCGATTATGAGCCTTGGACACCGTCCTAGGCGCTCGGAGAGTAGAAGACGCATGCATCGAAATCTGATCGAGACCGTGATGGGGGGCGTGGTTCTGGTCGTCGCCCTGTTCTTTCTGGTGTTCGCTTACACCAGCGCCGATCTGGGCAAGGTCGACGGCTACGAGGTGACCGCAAGCTTCCCGTCGATCGAAGGTCTGAACGTCGGCAGCGATGTCCGTATAAGCGGCGTGAAGGTCGGCACCGTTGTCGGGCAGAAGCTCGATCCCCTGACCTTCCTTGTGGAGGTGCGGATGGGTATCGATGACAGCGTCGAACTGCCGCTGGACACGGCGGCCATCATTGCCAGCGAGAGCCTGCTTGGCGGCAAGTTCATGCGGCTGGAGCCGGGTGGCGAAGAGGACGTGATCGCACCGGGCGGGGCGATCGAGTACACCCAGGCGCCGCTAAATCTGGAGGAACTGGTGGGCCGGTTCATCTTCGGCTCCCAGTCCGACGCGGAGTGAGCCGCGCGGTGGAATCGGCTCGGCAGTGTAGGAAGATGGCAAGGCCGACGGCCTGGAGAACACGGCTCGCCGGCGCCCTGGCCGTGGTGCTGGCCATCGGCGCGTCGGCGCCGGCCTTCGCCGTGAGGCCGACGGTCGATCGCCAGATCGCCGTGCTGCAGGGGCTGGACAAGGTTACCGCCCGGGTCTCGCGCATGCAGGTGGAAGTTGGCGATTCCGCGTCCTTCGGCACGCTGGACATCGTAGTGCGAGCCTGTCGTTCGACCCGGCCGGACGAGGCGCCCGAGAACGGCGCGTTCCTGGAAATCTCCGACAGGCCGCCAGGCGAGCCCTCGCACGGTGTGTTCTCCGGGTGGATGTTCTCATCGTCGCCGGCGGTGTCGGCACTCGATCATCCGGTCTTCGACATCTGGGTATTGAGGTGCGTGGACGAATTGCTTGCCGAACCGGAGAATTTCGCGGCGACGCAGCAATATCGTCTGCCCAATGATCCACCGGTGCCAGTGCGGCCGCCGGCAGCCAGAAGGCGCTAGTAATCAGGTAGGCCAGTGCCCTGGGGCATCGGGGGTGCCCATGGCGACATATGGATCCTATGAGGCGGTTCGTGACCTTGACGAGGCCACGCTCCGCCATCTTCTGGCTGGCGGCGACAATGCCGAACGGGTTTGGGCCGCTTGGGCATTGGCGGCAATCCTGGGTCGCCAGGCCGCTCCCGGTTTGCTCGCCAATGGCGATATCGCCCGGTCCGCCGGGGCGAGACGGCACCTCCTCGTGATCCTGGCGGGGCTCGGCGAGCGGGTTGTCATTCGGGTGATGGCGGAAGGAGATCCGAATCCGATGGTCCGCGCCTCCGGATGCCATTACCTGTCGCAGACATGGGAGCCCGGGGACGCGGAGACCGGCAAATTCCTGCGGTTCTGCCTGTTCTCCGACCCGGCGTCGGAAGTCCGGGAGGAAATCCTTAAGGGCGCTGCAATCGACCGGCTCGAACTGGGGCTCAACGATCTCGTGGAACTGGCCAATGACCGGTCGCCCGAGGTCCGTGGCCGCGCCATGGGGCGCATGCGGGAGCGCCATCCGATCGCCGAGATCGCCGCGAGCGGCCTTTACAAGCGCCTTGCGGTTGAGGACCAGCGCCAGCTGTTAGAGGACCTTGGCCAGCTTGCGATGCAGACCGACGGACCGGGACGCGTGTTGTCGGCGGCCGAGGCGCAAGGAGTCGATGGTTGCCTGACCCTGCTCGACATGCTGGTCGACGCGCGCGCCGAGTTCGATTGGCTCGCGCTGAACAGCCTGGCTTCGCGCCGCGACCCGGCAATCGACGGGCGTGTGCTGCGCCTGCTGGAGGACAGTGGCGGGCCGGTCGCCTTTGCCTGGCTGGTACACGCCGTCGCATCCCGGTTGGCTCAGCCCGGCGTGCCGGATTGGGATTTCATCGAAGCGTCCTGGAAGCCTCTGAGTGATGCGCTCGGCGACATGCCGGCCGCCGTCGCATTGCCCCTAAGGCCGAGTCTGGAAACCATCATCCGCTATGCCGAGTCGATCCCGGAACCGGATGCCGGCGACAGCGAGGCGGGAGACCGACGACTCTACTTCGTGGAACTGCGGCGCAGGCTGAATGCGCTGATCAACACTGCCGGACCGTGAACCTGAACGGCGAAGACCATGGAGCGGGCCGGTGCCGTGTCACCCCATGCGGGCTAGCTGTCGCCCAATAGTGACGCCAGGGCGCGCTCGTCGGCGGCCGGATTGAAGATGCCGTTGCCCTCCATCGCGTTTGCCAGCAGGGCCTTGTAGTCGGCCTGAGGGATTTCAATTCCGCCGAACTGGCGCAGATGCTCGGTGGTGAACTGAGTGTCCAGCAGGGCGAAGCCGCCATAGCGCAGTTGGGCGACCAGATGCACCAGCGCGACCTTGCTGGCGTTGGCGGCCCGGCTGAACATGCTCTCGCCGAAAAACGCGCGCTTCAGCGAAACGCCATAAAGACCGCCAACCAACTTGTCGTCCTGCCAGCATTCCACGCTGTGGGCGTGGCCGATGTCGAACAGTGCGCCATACAGGTCGACGATGCGGGAATTGATCCAGGTGGTCGGGCGATCGTCCGCCGGCTCGGCGCAGGCCTTCAGCACGGCGTCGAAATCGCTATCGTACCGCACGGTGAAGGTGGCGCGGCGGATCTCGCGTCGCAGTCGCCGCGGAGTGTGGAAGCCTTCCAAGGGCAACACGCCGCGAACCGGCGGGTCGAACCAGTACAACTCCTCGGACTCAGCCGACTTCGCCATCGGAAACAGGCCGTGAGCGTAGGCGCGGAGCAGAAGGCCGGGGGTGATCTCCATGACACGGTGCCCGGTTGGCGTGGCGGTGTTGGCGGCCCTCGGATATCGGGCGGACCCTCCGATCTAGCGCGCAGTCCGTTATAGTGGCTGGAGCCGAATCCTACAAAACGGACAGAGAGCTAGCCGTGCCCGTCCAGCAGCTCTTCCAGCCAGTGGATGTCGTAGTCGCCATTGATGAAATCCGGCTGCGAAATCAACGCCTGGTGCAGCGGCAGTGTTGTCGACACGCCTTCGATGACGAATTCCTCAAGGGCCCGGCGTAACCGCATCAGGCATTCGTTGCGCGACGTCCCGTGGACGATCAGCTTGGCGATCAGGCTGTCGTAGTAGGGTGGGACGCTGTAGCCGGAATAGAGCGCGCTGTCGACCCGCACCCCAAGCCCGCCGGGCGCGTGATAGCTGCCGATCCGGCCCGGTGACGGGGTGAAGGTTTCGGGGTCCTCGGCATTGACCCGGCATTCGATCGAGTGGCCGTTGAAGCGGATATCGGATTGTTCGTATCCAAGTGGCGTTCCGGCGGCGACCCGGATCTGCTCGCGCACCAGATCGATGCCGCTGATCATCTCGCTGATCGGATGCTCGACCTGCAGCCGGGTGTTCATTTCGATGAAATAGAACTCGCCACCCTCGTAAAGGAACTCGATGGTGCCGACGCCGCGATAGTCGATGCTGCGGGCGGTCTCGGCGGCCAGGGCGCCGATCCGGCTGCGTTGCTCTTCGTTCAGCGCCGGAGAGGGTGCCTCCTCGATCACCTTCTGGTGGCGCCGTTGCACTGAGCAGTCGCGCTCGCCGAAATGCACCACATTGCCGTGGGTGTCGGCCAGCAGCTGGATCTCGATATGGCGCGGCCGGGCGAGATACTTCTCCAGATAAACACTGTCGTCGCCGAAGGCCGAACGGGATTCCGACCGCGCCAGGTTGAACGCATCGGCCATCTCTTCACGGGTTTTCGCCACCTTCATGCCGCGGCCGCCGCCGCCGGCTGCCGCCTTGACCAGCACCGGATAGCCGATGCCGTCGCCCAGTGCGACCGCCTCGTCGACCGTTTCCACCGCGCCGTCCGACCCCGGAACCACCGGCAGGCCGGCAGCGATCACCGCCTGCTTGGCGGCGATCTTGTCGCCCATCACCCGGATGTGGTCGGCAGTCGGGCCGATGAAGACGAAACCGTGCTCCTCGACCATCTCGGCGAACTGGGCGTTCTCGGCCAGGAAGCCGATGCCGGGATGAATCGCGTCGGCATTGGTGACCATCGCCGCGGAGATGATCGCCGGCACGTTCAGATAGCTGCCGGAGGACGCAGCCGGGCCGATGCAAACGCTCTCGTCCGCCAGCCGCACCGCCATGGCGTCCGCATCGGCGGTGGAATGCGCCACCACCGTCGAGATGCCCATCTCGCGGCAGGCGCGGTGGATACGAAGCGCGATCTCGCCGCGATTGGCGATCAGGACCTTGTCGAACATGCCTGGACTTACTGGATGACCATGATGACTTCGCCGAACTCGACCGGCTGGCCATCGGATACGAGAACCTGTTGCACCGTTCCGGAATGCGGGGCGCGGATCGGGTTCATCACCTTCATGGCCTCGACGATAAGGACCGTCTGCCCTTCCGCCACCTGGTCGCCGACCTTCACGAAGGGCCCGGCGCCCGGCTCGGGCGCGACATACGCCGTGCCGACCATCGGCGAGGTGACCGCGCCGGCCTGGGTGGCGGCCGGCGCCGCCGCGGAGGCGTCGGCCACCGGTGGCGGTGCCGTCGCAGCAGGCGCTGGCGCGGCGACGATTCCGGTGGCACCCCGGGTGACGCGGATCCGGCGGTCGCCTTCCGAAAACTCGATCTCGGTCAGGCCGGTCTCATCCAGCAACTCCGCCAGGGTGCGGATCATGTTGCTGTCGACCTTCATGCCCGCGCTACGTCTGCTTTCTGCCATTCTAGCTGTTCGCTCCGATAAGACCGGCCATGGCATCGAGGGCCAGCATGTAGCCCTGTCCCCCAAGTCCGCAGATCACGCCTGTCGCCACGTCGGATATGTAGGAGTGGTGGCGATACGGCTCGCGTTGATAGATGTTTGAGAGATGCACTTCGATGATCGGCAGTTCGGCCATACGCAGGGCATCGAGTATGGCCACGGAGGTGTGCGAGTAACCGCCGGCATTGATGATGATGCCGTCATGTCCGCCGCGCGCCTCCTGGATCCATGAGATGATCTCGCCTTCGACGTTTGTCTGTCGGAAATCCACCGCAAGATCGAGCAGCCCGGCGCGCTCGGCGCAGGCCGCTTCGATGTCTCCCAGAGTGTCCGGTCCGTAAACCGACGGCTCCCTGACGCCGAGCATGTTCAGGTTGGGTCCGTTGATGATCAGGACCGTCGGTTCATCCGACGGAGATGCCGTCACAGATCGAACATCCTCGCTAGGTGTGCCTCGAATCGCCCTTATAGCACGGCCCGGTCCGTGAGCAATGCGCCGGGCGGGACGATGCCGGGGCTCGAAGGTCGAATTCCCGGGCCGTGCACTAATCCGCCTTGGACTCGCTAGCGTCGAAGGCGCCGGCGGTTTCCTGCAATCGGGCGAGGGCGCCCATCAGGCCCTGGATTTCGGTCTTCGACAAGGTGGACAGGATCAACGCTTCGCGCTCGCGCGCCAGCGGCACGATCCGGTCGTGGATGGCACGGCCCCGGGGGGTCAGCGTCAGCACCGAGCGTCGTCGGTCGTGGCGATCGACGTCCCGATCCACCAGACCGCGCGAGACCGCCCGGCTGACGGCCCGGCTGACCCGGACCTTGTCCATGGCAGACCGTTCGCACACGCCGTTCGCCGATATCGGGCCGAATCGCGCGACAATCGCCAGCAGCCGCCATTCCGCGATGGTCAGGTCATGCTCGGACTCGTACAGTCTCGCCAGGGCGCGCGTGACCGTATTCGTCAGCACCGAAAGGCGGTACGGGAAGAACTGTTCCAGGTCGAATGTCGCCGCCCCGTCGACCTGTCCCCTGGTCGCTTTGTCGCCCTGCATGGTGCGATCCTTGTAGATGGTTTCATTTGCAACTATAACCGCCAGGGGATCGCCTGTCACGCTGACGGCAAGGGAAGGGAACCGTTGATATGCCTTTGAAATTGGCGTCGCTTAAGGAAGGCGGCCGTGACGGAACGTTGCTGGTGGTCAGCCGGGACCTGACCCGGGCGGTACGGGTGCCGAACATCGCGCCGAGCCTGCAGGCCGCGATTGAGGATTGGGCCGAACTGGTGCCCGAGCTGAAATCGATCTACCGGCTGCTGAACCAGGGCGATGGCGGCGACATCCTGCCCTTTGCCGAGCTGGTCGCGTCGGGCGCCTGCGCATCGCCGTTGCCGCGGGCCTATCAATGGGCCGACGGCTCCGCCTATCTCAACCATGTGGAACTGGTGCGCAAGGCGCGCGGCGCCGAGATGCCGGCCAGCTTCTGGGAAGACCCTCTGATGTACCAGGGCGGCTCAGACCGCTTCATTGGACCGGTCGACCCGATCGAGGCGATCTCCGAGGGTCACGGGATCGATTTCGAGTCCGAGGTGGCGGTGGTCACCGACGACGTGCCGATGGGCGTGTCGCCCCACGCCGCCGCCGGACATATCAAGCTGCTGATGCTGGTCAACGACGTTTCGCTGCGTGGCCTGATACCGGGCGAACTGGCCAAGGGCTTCGGCTTCTTCCATGGCAAGCCGGCGACCGCCTTCTCGCCGGTCGCGGTGACTCCCGAGACGCTCGGCGACGCCTGGCGCGACGGCATGGTGCATCTGCCGCTGCTGTCGGGTCTTAACGGCCATGCCTTCGGCCGCCCCGAAGCGGGCGTCGACATGGCCTTCAACTTCCCGCACCTGGTTGCCCATGCCGCCATGACCCGGCATCTCGGCGCCGGCGCCATCATCGGATCGGGGACAGTTTCCAACAAGGACCGCTCGGTCGGGTCCTCCTGCCTGGCCGAAGTGCGGATGATCGAGACGATCGAGTCGGGCAAGCCGGAAACCCCGTTCATGGCGTTCGGCGACCGCATCCGCATCGAGATGCTCGACCGCGACGGCCACAGCATCTTCGGCGCCATCGACCAGCAGGTGGTACGGTACGAGGGAGCCTAAAGCAGGCCATGTTCCCGCAGCTCTGACCGAAGAGCTGCTGCGTCGGTGAACCGGACAGCGTGCATCCCGACCGCCTTGGCGCCGTCGACATTCTCCTGGACATCGTCGATGAACAGGCAGTCGCCTGCCGTCAGGCCGTTGTCGTCGATCAGTCGCCGGTAGATCTCCGGTCCGGGTTTCAGCGCCCTTCAGCGCCCGAGAAGTGATCTCACCGGACACCACGATGTCCTCGAAATGGGCGAGGAAGTCCCAGCGCCGGCGCGTCAACTCGAACGTCTCGGCGGCGAAATTCGTGATCGCATAGAGGCGATGTCCGGCGGATTTGAGCTCCTCCAGGATCGCCACCGACTCGTCCAGGGCGGCCGGGATCATTTCCGTCCAGCGATCGCGATAGGCGCGGATCATGTCGACCTGATCGGGAAACCGCGCCTCCAACTCGGCGATGCCTTCGGCAAGCGTCATGCCGCCATCCAAACGCCGGTTCCACTCCGACGTGCAGACGGTTGCCAGGAAGGTCTCCATGGCCGCCGGGTCTTCGAACAGGGTGCGATAGAGGTAGCGCGGGTTCCAGTCGAGCAGCACCCCGCCTATGTCGAAAACGGGCACGGTCGCGGCTTTTGTCATATATGGCTCATTGTTGAGAGTGGACGACCGGAAGTCGGTCGGATAGGGGTATCGTCCAGGCTGGCAGAGGACGGATCGGAAGGATATCGGAAATGAAGCTCTACACCTATTTTCGGTCTTCCGCCGCCTATCGCGTACGGATCGCGCTGGCGCTGAAGGGGATCGCGTACGAGTCCGAATTCGTGCCTCTGCGCACCGGCGCCCAGCACGCGGCCGGCTATGTCGCCCTGCACCCGCAGCATTTCGTACCGACGCTGATCGACGATGGAAATGTGCTGACCCAGTCTCTGGCGCAGATCGAATACCTCGACGAGACCCATCCGGCGCCACCCTTCCTGCCGGACGATCCGCTCGGCCGGGCGCGGGCGCGCGCCTTGGCCCTGACGATCGCCTGCGACATCCATCCGCTGAACAATCTGCGGGTGCTGAAGCATCTGGGATCGGCGCTCGGTCAGTCGAGCGAGGGACAGAACGACTGGTACCGGCACTGGATTGCCGAGGGCCTCGGGCCGCTGGAACGGATGCTGACCGACAGCGAGGCGACCGGCCGGTTCTGCCATGGTGACCAGCCGGGTCTGGCGGATATCTGCCTGGTGCCGCAGGTCTACAACGCCGAGCGCTACAACTGCCCGCTGGACGCCTACCCGACGATCCGCCGGATCAACCAGGCCTGCAAAGATCTGCCGGCATTCGCCGAGGCGGCGCCGGAACGCCAGCCCGACGCGGCGGAATAGGACCGGGTCCGTTCAAACCATGGGTGCCGCCGGAGCGGAACCGCTGATTTCGGCCCTCGCGTCCCGAGCGCATGGAGTCAAGTCGTTTGCGGTCGCCGGGTGGCGCCATCTCGTGCCAATCTTGCTGTAATCGAACGGTACGGGAGGATCTCATGAAACGGATCATGGTGCGGTACAGGGTCAAGCCTGACCGGGTCGGAGAGAACGAAGAACTGATCCGCGCGGTTTTTACGGAGCTCGAGAGCACAGCGCCGGACGGTGTCCGCTATGCTTCTTTCAGGCAGGAAGACGGCTTGAGCTTCGTGCATATCGTATCGATCGAAGCGGACAACAATCCGTTGGCCGATCTGCCGGCATTCAAGGCCTTCACCGCGGATATCAAGGAGCGATGCGACGAGCCGCCGGTCGCGGTCGCACTCTCCGAAATCGGCTCGTATCGGCTGTTCGGCGGCTGAGCCGGGGAATTCGGACGGTCGGTACCGCGGCTGTCAGCTTGCGCGGGCGCGTTCGATGAACGCCTCGATCTCCTGCAGGCTGCGGGCTCCGGGCACGACCTCGTCACCGATCACGAAGGCCGGCGTGCCGCGAATGCCGAGCTGTTGCGCCAGCCGGATATTGGCATTCAGCTCGTCGCGGATCTCCGGCGCATCCATGTCCCGGCGCAGCCGGTCGACGTCGAGGCCGACATCGGCCGCGATGTCGAAGATCAACGCTTCGGAAAGCTGGCCGCGATGCCCCATCAGGGCATTGTGGTACTCGGAATAGAGACCCTGATTGCGGGCGGCCAGGGAGGCGCGTGCCGCCACGGTCGAGGCCGGACCGAGGATAGGCAGGTCCTTGAAGATGACCCGCAGGCCCGGATCGTCCTCGGCCACCGCGAAGACGTCGTCCAGCACCCGCTTGCAGAAGCCGCACTGATAGTCGAAGAATTCCACCAGCGTGACGTCGCCATTGGGGTTGCCCATGACCGGCGATTGCGAATTGAAGATCGCGTCATGCTGGGCAACGAGAGCGGCGCGCTGGCGTTCCAGTTCCGCCATCTCCTCGCGCTGCTGCAGCAGGTCCAGCGCCTCGGTGATGATCTCCGGGTGCTCCAGGATGTACTCACGAACGATGGCCTCGATGGCGGCGCGATCGTCGGCGTCGATCTTCAATGCCTCGGATTGCGCCACGGCGATGTCGACGCTCGCCACCAGGCTCGTGACGGCGGCCAGACCGATCAGGGCGCGCCGGGCAACCAGGCGGCAGGTCGAAATCGTCTTCATCATCACGCGTTCCCAATCTGTCATCGCGGCACACAAGGCCAAGAAATGGCTGTAGTTCGGCAGATTCGCAAGGTAGCGGCGGGATTCCGTCACGACAAGTTGACCACCGACGGGTCGATATCCCGTCAAGAGGTCAACTGCGGCCGCCATCCGCGGCGTTCCGCACATCCTGGGCACGCAGCCATCCGGCGCTGCCTTCCGGCAGGGTTTGTATGGCCCGGTCGGCCTGTGCCCGTGCAGTGGCGCGATCGCCCCGGGCAAGCGCTTCCTCGGCAAGCGCGACCGCCGCCATTCCGAGGTCGCCGCTGCGGCCATAGGCCGTGGCCAACAGCCGCCACGCCATCGGCGTGCTGCCCCGCCGGGTCGCCACCGATCGCTTCAGAAGATCGATGGTTGCCTCAAGCTGGCCATCCGGCTCGGTGGCCAGCATGATCTGTGCCAGCGGCACCATCATCGTCGACTCACCGGGAAACAGCTCGTTGGCACGCTCATAGGATGCTCGGGCGGCGGCCGGCTGCCCGTTCTCCAGCAACATCTGGCCCCTGAGTTCGTGGAAGAACGGATTGGTCGGTTCTTCGGCGATCAGGTCGTCGATCAGCGGCATGGCGGCCTGCATATTGCCGAGCCGGAACTGCGCGATCGACCTGGCATATCGTCCCGACACGCTCTGATCGGTGGCGTACCGTCGCAATGCCGCCTGGGGCTGCATGAACCCGATCAGTTTGGCCTGGACCCGCCGGTAGGCCTCGATTGTTGCCGGCGGCATCGGCCGACCCGTGGTCTCGGCGGTGCGCACGTGCTCCCGGATGAATTCGATACGATCGCGGGTCAAGGGGTGCGTCCGCACATATTCCGCCTGGCGGCTCTGTGGCAGCAACTCCTGGTCTTCCAACTGCTCGAAGAAACTCAGCAGGCCCTCGGAGGTGATCCCGACCTGATCGAGGTAGGTCACCCCGGCCTGATCGGCGGAGCCTTCCATGGTGCGGGAGTAGGATAGAAAGCTGCGCTGGGCGACCGTTGAGCCGCCGCCGATCACCGCCGCACCCGCGCCGGCATCGCCGGCGGCGACGGCCGCCGCGAGGCCCAGCAATGCGGAGACCAGTGCGGTGCGTCGCGCCGATTCCATCTGGTCCTGGCCGCGGGCCAAATGTCCCCCGGCCATGTGGCCGGTCTCGTGGGCGATGACCCCGATCAGCTGTTCCGGACCGGTGGTCTGGGTCAGCAATCCGGTTGTGACGAACATGTTCTGGCCGCCGGTGACGAATGCGTTCGCACCCGGGTCGCTGACCAGATAGATGCCGACGGCGCGGGGGTCTATGCCGGCAGCGTGGAAGATTGGCTCGGCAAAGCCGGCGATGATATGTTCGATCTCCGCGTCACGAATGAAAGACAGCCGGCGTCCTTGGGCCGTCGCCGGTGGCGCGGCACTCACCAATATCATGCCGCTGAGAATCAGAATGGACAGTATTTTGCGCAACGATCCCAACCTCAATTATTCTGCCGGCCCCAATAATGGGAAACATCTTAGCGGAAGATTGTGTCTGATCGGTGGATTCCTTTTCGCGGCTCTTCTGGTGGCTGGTTGCACCCAGGAGGCCGGGCGAGATCCGACGATTTTTCGGGTTTCTGTAACCAGCGATGAGCCGGCGGCGACGCTTGCCGGGCGAGATGCATTGACGCAGGGCGGCAGCGCCGTGGACGCGGCCGTGGCGATGGCCATGACCATGGCCGTCACCTTGCCATCACGTGCCGGGCTTGGCGGCGGCGGCGCCTGCCTGGTCCATGATCCGGAAACCGGCGTGGTTCGGGCATTGGACTTTCTACCGCGTGGATCGGCGGGCTCTGCTGGTGCCGGTAAGCCGCTGTTGATCCGAGGCCTGTTCGCCCTGCACGCCGAATACGGAAGACTGCGCTGGGAGGCCGATGTCATTGGAGCCGAGAATGCGGCCCGGTTCGGTGTTCCGGTATCCCGCGCATTGGCAGCGGACATTGCGCTCGCGCCGGCCGAGGTGCTTGCCGGTGCGTCGATGACCGACCCTTCGGGACGGCCGCTGCGTGAAGGCGAGATGTTGGAGCAACCTCAACTCGCCGAGTTGATCGCCCAGGTCCGGTCCGGTGGGGCGGCGATCTTCCATGGCGGTGAACTGGCGCGACGTTACGCCGCCGGTGCCAGCGCCGCCGGACTGCCATTGACGGTGTCCGCCGTGCGCGAGGCGCGACCGAGATGGATCGATCCTGTGGTCGTGCCGTTTGGCCGCGACAAGCTGTATTTCCTGCCAGACCCGGGGGCGCCCGGACTCGAGCAGGCACTGATCTGGCAAGTCGCTGCCGATTTCGTCGACTACGAGGATTTGACCCCAGACAATCGGCTTCATCTGCTCTTGGAGGCGGAACGCCGCGCCGCGGCGGCCACCGGGGTTGCTGCGGATGACTCGGGGGTTCGGCTGCTGATGGCCGACTATTCGCCGGACCAGGCGTTGTCCGGGCGCGGCATATTCACGCCTGGACAGAGTGCGCACCTGGTCGCGCTGTCCAATGACCGTATGGCGGTGGCGTGCAGCCTGACCATGAATGGAGCATTCGGATCGGGCAGGATTGCTGGAGACACCGGCGTGATCATCGCGCCCCCTCCGGCATCCGGTGAGCCCTTGGTTGCTGGGCTGACGATGCTGGCCAATCAGCCGAAGATGCAGTTCCTCTACGGTGGTGCTGCGGATTCCACCGCCGCCCTGATGCTGCCGATGATGGAGATATTGTTGGGTGAGTCGGCAGTCGGCCCGGCGATGTCGGCGCCACGGGCGGAAGTCCGGGCGGTGGACGGCGCGGTGATCGTCGAAGCCGCCGCCCCGGACGACACGGTGTCGGCGTTGCGTCGACGCGGCCAGTCCGTGCGCACCGTGCCCGAGATCGGGCGCGCCGCGGTGATTTTCTGCCTGTGGGACCGAGCCTCCAGCAGCTACTGCTCCGCGGCGGCCGATCCGCGCGGCGACGGTCTCGCCTATACAGTGGAACGCTGACCGTGACCCTCAAGGCTTCCCGGCGGGGCACAATCCCGCCCTTCATCGTGATGGATGTGATGACCGCCGCGGCCGAGCGCGAGCGGCAAGGCGGCGACGTCCTGCATCTGGAGGTCGGACAGCCCAGTACCAGGGCGCCGTCCAGGGTGCTGGAAGCCGCACATCGGGCGCTCGATTCCGATGTGCTGGGATACACGGTGGCGCTGGGCGTGCCGGCGCTCCGGCAGCGTATCGCCGACCACTACCACTCGGCCTATGGCGTGACGGTGCCGGTCGGGCGGATCGTCGTCACCACCGGTTCGTCCGGCGGGTTCCTGCTCTCTTTTCTCAGCGCATTCGATGTCGGCGACCGGGTCGCGCTGGCGGCACCCGGCTATCCCGCCTATCGCAATATCCTGACCGCGATCGGGGTGACACCGGTTGAGCTGCAGACCGAGGCGGCACATCGGTTTCAGCCGACGCCGGAACTGCTGGACTCGCTGGAAACGCCCATCGACGGGTTGATCGTGGCGAGCCCGTCGAACCCGACAGGGACAATGCTGCCGCCGGCGGAGTTGCAGGCCCTTGCGCACTATTGCCAGGAGCACGGGATCCGCCTGATCTCAGACGAGATCTATCACGGGATCACCTACGGTATGACTGCGGCAACTGCCCTGCAGAGCAGCAACAGCGCCGTTGTGATCAACAGCTTCTCGAAATACTACTCGATGACCGGTTGGCGCCTCGGCTGGATGGTGGTGCCGGAGGATCTGGTCCGGGCGATCGAATGCCTGGCGCAGAATCTGTTCATCTCGCCGCCGACCCTGTCGCAGCATGCCGGGGTCGCCGCCTTCGATTGCACCGATGAGCTGAATGCGAATGTGGCCCGCTATGCGGCCAATCGGGAATTGTTGCTGGACGCCCTTCCAAGGGCCGGGCTGGACCGACTGGCGCCGGCGGACGGGGCCTTCTACATCTATGCCGATGTGACCCATTTGACCGATGACAGCGAGGCATTCTGCCGTCGCATGCTGGCGGAAACCGGCGTGGCGGCGACACCGGGTGTCGATTTCGATCCGGCGCGCGGTCATGGCACGGTGCGGTTCTCGTTCTCAGGCGCAACCGAGGACATGGCGGCAGCGGCGGACCGGCTGCGCGACTGGCTTCGCTAGTCGGCCATCAGGGCATCTAGGAGCCTGTCCGAGTAATGCTTATGGCCATCACCGCGTATTCAGGAGCTTGGGTTAGGACGGGGTCGCGTGGCGATGCTGGATGCATCGCGAGCGGCGCCGGACGACGGCCCAAGCTCCTGAATGCGCGGCCCGGAGGGTCGACCAGGGCGGCGCGGGTGCGGCGTCGCAAACGCTTGACGATGCGCACGGCATCGCCTGCGCGCCCGCTCCTGGCACCCGCGCCGCCCTGGTCGATGCTGGCCACAAGCATTACTCGGACAGGCTCCTAGCGTCGAGATTCCATGGCAGCCAAGCGTAGCAAGGGCCGAAGCAGGCCGGCCGGGCCGAGCCTCGGCAAGCGGATCCGAAAATGGGTTCTGGGCGTGTTGCTGACGGTATTCGGACTGGTGTTCGTCCTGCCAGTGACCTTCGTGCTGATCTTTCGCGTGGTGCCGCCGCCCTTTACACCGCTGATGGCGATCCGGCTGATCGAAGGCGAAGGCATGGAACGCGCCTGGACGCCGCTGGATTCGGTATCGCCCTACGTTGTGCCGGCAGTGTTGGCGTCCGAGGACAGCCGGTTCTGCCAGCATAGCGGTGTCGACTGGCACGAGTTCCGGCAGGCGGTTTCGGACTGGCTAGACCAGGGCCGGCTGCGCGGCGCCAGCACCGTCAGCATGCAAACCGCCAAGAATGTGTTCCTATGGCCAGGGCGCAGCCTCCTGCGCAAGGGCCTCGAGGCCTATATGACCGGTATGATCGAATGGCTGTGGCCAAAGCGGAGGATCGTGGAGGTTTATCTCAACGTCGCGGAATGGGCACCCGGGATCTATGGGATCGAGGCCGCCGCCCGGCATCATTTCGGCAAGCCGGCCTACGCGCTCAGCGAGCGGGAATCGGCGCTTCTGGCTGCCGTACTGCCGAACCCGCGACGGTGGTCGGCGGCGCGGCCAACGGGCTATATCCGAGGGCGCGCCGCGACGATCCAGGTCCGTGCCCGGATCGTCGCGCCATTGCTCGATTGCCTGTAACGCCCGCTCCAGTGGATTGGCGTTAGCCGTCCAGGACCCGCCGCCACCAGCCGCGACGTGGCGTCTGAGGCCGTTCGTCGACCATCTCCTGCACGTCTCCGCCGGTATCCTCGGCCTGTGAAGGGCCGTTGCTCCGCTCCGGCTCGGCCTCAACCGCGGCGAGCCCGATTGGAGTCGGCTCTGGAGCCGGCGCGGCCGCCGGTGCCGGGATTTCCTCCGCGCTCGGCGGGGCCGATGTCTCGGTCGCACCGACCTCGGGTGCCTGCGCTGGCTCTTCGTCCTTCGTGGTCTTGCGTCGGGTCCGCCGCCGGGGCTTGTCGGTCGTTGCGCGGCTGCGGGTCGCCCGCTTGCGCTTCGGCTTGGGCGCGCTTTCGCCCTCTGCCACAGCCTCTGCCCCGTCCACCGCGGCAGTCTCGGTCGCGGATGCTTCGGCTGGCTCGTCCGGCGGCCCGTCTTCGGGGGCGACGATCGCAACCTCTGCCTCGACGACCGGCGCTTCCGTGCCGGCGTCGACTACCGGCGACGCGCTATCGTCCGAAGCAGCGGCTGTCGTGTCGGCTTCGGCGCCGGTCGACCGACGGCGGCCACCGCGGCGTCCGCGACGACGCCTCTTTCGCTGTTCGCCATCGGCTGTGGTCTCTTCGGTCTTGGTCTCGGATGCGACCGACACCTCTTCTGCCGGTTCAGCATCGGCAGCCGTCTCGGCCCCTGACTCTGGCGCCGCTGCCTCATCCGACTGAGCGACCGCCTCATCGGACCGTGGCGCGTCTTCGCGCCGCCTGCGTCCTCGCCGCGACCGTCGCTTGCGGCGCGGCTGTTCCTCTTCGCCGACCTCTTCGACCGCGGCGACCGGCGCCGCTTCGTCCTCGTCGACGTCGAATTTGATCTGCGCGGCATCGATGGCCGGCCGCAGGGTCTCCTCGGCCTCGCCGCGCGCCCGCGTTGTCTGCATCCGATGGTCCGGCGCAATCAGCGCACTATCGCCGCGCAGCAGCACGTTGAAGCCGTAGCGCTGCTCGATTTCGACCAGTGCCTCGCGCTTCTCGTTGAGGATATAGAGGGCGATCTCCGGCGGGACCGTAACCACGATTTCCGCGGCGCGCTGGCGGATGCCTTCTTCCTCGATGGCCCGCAATATGTGCAGCGAGGTCGACCCGATCGAGCGGATCAGGCCGGTGCCCAGGCAACTCTCGCAGGTGTCGAAATGGGTTTCGACCAAGCTCGGCCTGAGCCGCTGGCGCGACATCTCCAACAGGCCGAAATGGCTGATTCTGCCGACCTGGATGCGGGCGCGGTCGTGACGCAGGGCCTCCTTCAGCTTGCGCTCGACGCCGTTGTTGTGGCGATCCTGCTCCATGTCGATGAAATCAATCACGATCAGCCCAGCCAGATCGCGCAGGCGCAGTTGTCGCGCCACCTCCTCAGCCGCTTCCAGATTGGTGCGGTAGGCGGTCTCTTCGATGTTGCGCTCGCGGGTGGCGCGACCGGAATTGACGTCGATCGCGACCAGCGCCTCGGTCGGGTTGATGACGATGTAGCCGCCGGATTTGAGCTGCACGGTCGGGCTGTGCATGGCGTCGATCTGCGACTCGATCTGGTAGCGGTGGTACAGCGGGATCGCTTCGTCGCGATAGGGCTTCACCTTGCGGGCATGTGACGGCACCAGCATGCGCATGAAGTCCTTGGCGGTCCGATAGCCTTCCTCGCCGGCGACATCGATCTCGTCGATATCCTTGGAGTAGAGGTCGCGGATCGCGCGCTTGATCAGGTTGGCTTCCTCATGGATCAGCGTCGGCGCGGTCGATTCCAGCGTCGTCTCGCGGATCGAATCCCACAGCCGCAGCAGATAGTCGAGGTCGCGCTTGATCTCGGTCCGGGT
>CBDBVB010000020.1:0-193116 GCA_965212545.1 Inquilinaceae bacterium | reverse complement strand
AGCCGGATGCGGGGTTTCGGACATCCGGGACGCCACCGGTGATCGGCAGGGGCTCGTGCGACTGGTTCACATGCGGCACCGGGACCGCCTTCACCAGGGCTTGCGTATAGGGGTGCTGCGGTTCTCGAACGACGTCTTCGGTCGGGCCGTCCTCGACGACGATGCCGAGATACATCGTTATGGTGCGCTCGCAGATGTAGCGGACCAGCGCCAGATCGTGGGAAATATAGACGGCGGTCAGTCCCAGCTTGTCCCGGACCTCGCGCATCACGTTCAGGATTCCGGCCCGGACGCTGACGTCCAGCATCGAGACAGGCTCATCGGCGACGACGAATTTCGGCTCCAGGATCAGTGCGCGGGCCAGGACGATGCGCTGAAGCTGCCCGCCGGACAATTGGTGGGGAAACTTGTCGGCGTATTGGTCGAGCTCCGGCATGTGCACCCGTTGCATGGCCCGCAACGCATGCTCCCGGTGCTCGGCCTGCGGCACCCGGGCATTGACAAGGGGCTCGGTCAGCGCCCGGAAGATCGTGAAGCGGGGATTGAGGGCATCGAACGGGTTCTGGAACACCAGCTGCGCCTGCATCCGGAAGGCCAGCAGGTCCTGCCCTTTGAGGGTGGCAAGATCGACGCCGTCAAAACGCACGGTACCCCGGGTGGGCTCGATCAGCTTCAGCAGCAGCCGCCCCATGGTGGTCTTGCCGCAGCCCGACTCGCCCAGGATCCCGACGCTCTCGCCGTCGCGCAGTTCGAAGCTCACGCCGTCAACCGCCCGCACGACCGGCCGTCGGCCAGCGGCGATGTCGGCCAGGGACCGCGACATCGTGAAATGCTTGGTCAGATCGTCGACTTCGACAAGGGCCGTCATGCTGGCGCGCGCTCCCAGGTCGCCGGGTCTTCGGCGCGCGCCCGCAGCGTCGCGGCTTCTCCGGTCCGCCAGCACGCCGCCAGATGGTCCTGCTGGACCTGTTCCATCACCGGTGGTTCAGTGCATCCCGCCTCGGAAAAGGGGCAGCGCTCGCGGAACCGGCATCCGGGCGGCGGCCGCATCAGATCCGGCGGGCTGCCGTCGATCGGCACAAGCGTGCCGCCGCTGCTCTGAAGGTCCGGAAATGCGTTGTATAGGCCCATCGTATAGGGGTGGAACGGCGAGGACAGCACCGTGCCGACCGGTCCCGATTCCACGACCTGCCCGGCATACATCACCACCACCTGGTCGCAGGTGTAGGCGACGACGCTGATGTCGTGAGTGACCAGGATGACCGACAGACCAAGTCGTTCCTGTAGCGATTTGAAGACGTCGAGCACCTGTCTCTGGACCACCACGTCCAGCGCGGTCACCGGCTCGTCGGCGATGATCAGCCGAGGCTCCAGCGCCAGTGCCAGTGCAATCGCCGCGCGTTGGCGCATGCCGCCACTGAACTGGTGCGGAAAATCGCGCAGCCGGCTCGGATCGAGCCCTACCATATCGAACAGTTCCGCCGACCGCGCCCGCGCTCGCGACCGGTCGAATCCGCCCCGGTCGACAAGCACTTCCATCACCTGCGCGCCGACACGGTAGACCGGGTCCAGCGAGTTCATCGCGCTCTGCGGAATGAAGGCGATCTCACGCCAGCGCAGCGGCTTCATCTGCCGGTTGCTCAACCCGGCCAGATCTTTGCCGTCGAACAGGATTCGGCCGCCGGCGACGGTGGCGTTGGACGGAATCACACCGGTGATGGCGCGCGCGGCAGTGGTCTTGCCACAGCCGGACTCGCCGACCAGCCCGACGACCGCACCGGCCGGGACGTCCAGGGACGCACCGTCGACTGCCTGGATAGAACCGCGGTCGGTGCGGTAGTGCACGGAAAGGTCCTGGATCGAGAGGATCGGCGGCACGGGCTCAGTCCCGCAGCTTCGGGAAGAACAGCTCTTCGTAACCGCGGCTGATGAAGAATCCGGCCACCACGACCAGAACGATGCACACGCCCGGTGGCACGAACCAGAAGTAATGGCCCCGGGACAGGGCCTGCGATGCGTAAGCGTCCTGCAACATATAGCCCCAGGAAATGGTTTCGGAGGAACCGAAGCCCAGGAAACTGATCGCCGCCTCGGTCAGGATCGCCCAGCCTACTGCGATGGAACCATACAGTAGCGATAGCGGCAGGATGTTGGGGGCAATGTGGACGAACAGCACCCGCCATGTGCCCGACCCGGTGACCCGCGCCGCCTCGATGAAGGAGCGTTCGCGCAGCGACAGCACTTGGCTGCGGATCACCCTGGCGGTGTTCGGCCACAACAGCAGCGCGATTCCCAGCACCACGTTCCACGTGCTGGGACCGAGGAACGCCACCAGTACGATCACGAAGGGCAGGAACGGAATGCCGAGTGCGATGTCCGCCAGCCGCATGAGAAGCGTGTCGATCAGTCCGCCAAGATAACCGGAGACGAGGCCGATCACGCTGCCGACGGTGACCACGGCAAACGCGGCCGTCACCCCGACGATCAGCGCGCCGCGGGTGCCGATGACCAGCTGTGAATAGATGTCGCGGCCGAGATTGGTGGTTCCGAGAAATGGTCGGCGCCGGGCGGGATGCTGCGCGCCAGCTTCATGTTCTCCAAGAACAGGATCTCGGTCGGATCGTGGGTCGCCAGAATATCGGCGAAGATCGCCACCAGGACGAACAGGGCGTAGATGACCAGGCCGGCTATGGCGAACGGATCGTTGGTCGGCAGCGCGACCAGCCGGCGGGCTTTGGCGGCCAACCGTGCCGGCAGGGGCGGACGCGCCCCTGCAGGCGGGGCGTCAGCGGCGACTGCCATGGGACACCCTCGGGTCCAGCACCGCATAAAGCATATCTGCGATGAAGTTCATCAACACCAGTACCGCGGTGATCAGCAGAAAGGCGCCCTGCGCCAGTGGGTAATCACTGGAGGACACGGCATTGACCAACAGACGGCCGATGCCGGGCCAGCTGAATACGGTCTCAACGACGACATTGCCGCCGACCGAGAAGCCGATCCCGAGGGCGAAGGCGGTCACCACCGGCAGCAACGCGTTGCGGGCGGCATGGCGCATCACGATCTTCCACTCGCTGAGCCCCTTCATGCGCGCCATGGTGACGAATTCCTCCTGCATCACCTCCAGCATGTTGGACCGCATCAGCAGCAACGGCAGCCCCTGCAGATAGACAGCAAGCGTGATCGCCGGCAGCGCCAGATGATGCGCGAAATCGAGGGAAAAGATCCGGTGCCAGTCACTCTCCCAAAAGGAACCGGTGGCATTGGCGCCACCGGACGGAAACCAGTGCAGGTTGAAACTGAAGATCGCCAGCAGCACCATGCCGATCCAGAATTCCGGCGCGGCGCGGCTGATCAGCACCACCGGAATGCCGACGCCCTCGAGCCAGGTTCCCCGTTTCCAGGCCAGGAAGGCCCCGGCAATGATCCCGAAGCCATAGGCGATCAGCAGCGAGGTGACGGTCAGCAGAACCGTGTTGGGGAAGACGCTGAGCAGGACCTCGGTGACCGGCTTCTTAAAGAAGAAGGACTGCCCGAGGTCGCCCTGAAGCAAATTGACCAGGAACTTCCAGTATTGCTCGTAGAGCGGCCGGTCCAAGCCGAATTGCCGGATCAGGCCGAGTTGCTGCTCTTCAGTCAGCGTGTTGTCGATGAAGGCCGCTAGGGGCGACCCCGGCATAAGCCTGAACATGAAGAACAGGATCGTGGCCACCGCCCAAAGGACGAAGACCATGTGCAGGAACCTGCTCGCGAACAGCCTCATGCCGGGTCATCGGGGCCGGATTTTGCTCGCTACTCCTCGAATTGCTCGGCCACGCCGTCCGGATAGTGCAGCCGGCCGTCGATGACTTCGTAACCGCCCTCGTCCAGCAGCGCCTTGGCGAGATCGAGACCCGTCTCCATGGCGTCGGTCGCGTCGTTGTGCCAATACGCCAGCGCCGGCGATACATGGCTGTTAGCCGGCACCGCGAACCCGTTCCACGCCGCAGCCACCATCAGGTTGCGGTCGATGGACAGCGACAGCGCCTTGCGCAACGCGGTGTCGTTGAACGGCGCCCGCCGATGGTTGAAGGCCAGATACTGGAATCCGATGTCGACCGAGTCGATCACCTCCAGATCGCCATCTTCGGCGGCGACATCCAGCAGCACCTGCGGATCGCCGGTGTAGTCGCTCATGAAGTTGATCTCACCGCGACGCAGCATGCCCAGGCCGGCCTCCACATTGGTCACCACACGGATGATCCAGCGATCGATCTTGGGCGCCGACCAGTGGTCTTGGTTGGCGTCGAGCACGACCTCTTCCTGGAAGTTCCACCGGGCGAAGCGGAACGGGCCGGAACCGATCCGTGACTCCTCGAGGATCGATTCCGCGTTGTCGCCGGTCCCCTCGATGGTCGCCAGCAGCGGCTCCCAGACATGCTTTGGCACGAGGTTGAGCTTGGCGAGGGACGAGGTCAGGAAGGCGGCGCTCGGCTCGTTAAGGGTGAAGCGAGCGGTAAGCTCGTCGACCGCCTCGACATTGGCGATATTGGCGACGAAGGGCTTGTACATCGGCACCAGATCACCGGTTGCCGGCGCGCTGAACGAGAACACCACGTCTTCAGAGGTCACCGGCTGGCCGTCATGCCATTGCATGCCCGAGCGCAGCGTGACGTCGATGGTGTTGTCGTCGTTCCAGGTCACGGTCTCGGCCGCCCAGGGATGCGGCAGGCCGTCCGGGCCGATCCTCATCAGCCGGTCCCAGATCAGCTCGGTCACCCAACTGTCGGTGGCGCCGCTGATGTAGAACGGGTTTATCGCCTTCAGCTCGTCGGAGCTGTTCAGGATCATATCGCGCTGATCGGTCAGCGGCTCGGCGCCGACATAGGTCCAGAAATTCTTGATGCCCAGGCCGGGCTGCTCGACCACGGAGTCCGCCGCGAAGACGGTGTTGTCGAAGGCGAAAACCTTGGCCGGATATACGAGGAACGCATAGACCTGATCGTCGTCGACGATTTGCTGCGCCTCAAAGACCAGTTCGCGGCGTTCTTCGACATTGGTGGTGCGGCGCTGCTGCTCGGCGACGGCGTCATATTCCGGATTGATGTAGCCGACGAAATTGTAGCCGGTGGGCGCCGTGGAGGAGTGGAATAGGTTGTAAACGAACTCGTCCGGGTCGCTGCGCTCGGGGCGCCCGACCATCTGCCACATGGTGACGTCCCATTTGTCCCGGTTGTACCAGACCAGGTCCGATTGCTGGGGACGCGGGATCCCGCGAACCTCGACCTCCAGGCCGAGCTTGCGCCAGTTCTGAGCGATCAACTGCGCCGCCTGATAGGCCTGCGGATTGGCGGCCTGGGTGCGGGACCAAAGGGTCAGCGGGCGAATCTGGTCGCCGGCGGCCGTCGCCTCGGTGGCCAGGAACCCGGCATCGATCGCCAATGCGCCGGTTCCAAGCGCGATGGCGGACAACAATGTTGCTGTTCTTTTCATGGTCTGCCTCCGGTCATGGCAGCTCTTTCGTCTGCCGTTGCGGCGGGCTGGTGCGCCGTACGCCACGTTTCGGCGCGTTGCCCGGCCCGCAGCCGGCGCCGCCTGGTGCCTCCCGCACCGATGGCCCGGCCATTTCCGTCATCTTCACACCGCAAGCGGCCGCTGTCGACCAACGGTCCTCGCAGTGCCGGCGAACTCCACAGCTTTTCACGCATCGAAACGCTGTTTCATTATTCTGTCTCACGAATTAGGCTGGGTAAACACGTTTGTCGTTTCGGGGGCGATTCAGTCCGGCGCCGCGGCACAAGAAGTAAGGTCCATGGGAGGTCGTGGCGATGAATACGGTGGAACAGACTCTTCTCGACTCGCTGTGCCTGGACGCGCCCTGGTCGCTGGTCGAGGCCTTCGCCGAGTTGCCACGCTGGCGCCCGGAAGACGTGAACGCCAGCGCCGAAGTGATCGCCGACAGGCTGAAGGCTCTGGGCGTCCCGGTCGAAATGCACCGCCCGAATGTCTTTCTCAGCGTCCCGATCTCCGCCTCGGTCGAGGCCGCCGGGGAGACCCATCGGGCCAAGCCGCCATCGATGAGCATCAGCGCGCCGGACGGGATCTCGGGAGAGCTGGTCTACCTTGGCGCCAATGTCAAAAACCTGCGCTCCTACTCGCGGGACGTCCGCGAGCTGTTCGGCGACAGCTTCACCAGCTGGGATGATGTAAAGGCACGCATTGCCGGACGCATCCTGGTGACCGAGGGATTCGGCAACCCCGCCCTGACCCAGTTGGCGGAGGAATGGGGTGCGATCGGCCTGATTGCGGTCAATCCCGGCATCGACATCCATTGGGGCACCTGCACCACCATCTGGGGCACCCCCGATCTCGACGATCTGCCGCGCAAGCCGACGATCCCGGTCGTGGCGGTCAACAATCCAAGCGGACGGGCGCTGATCGCTCTGGCACAGAATGGCGGCGAAGCGACAATCCGGACCGAGATGCAGGAGGGTTGGTTCGACCAGGCCATCCCGACCGTGCACATTCCCGGCGCCGGCGAGTCCGAGCGCTTTGTCTTCGTACATGGCCACTATGACAGCTGGGACGTCGGCATTGGCGACAACGCCACCGGCGACGCCACGCTGCTGGAGCTGGCGCGGGTGCTTTGGCAAAACCGGCAATCTCTGCGGCGCTCGGTGCGGATCGCCTGGTGGCCCGGTCATTCGACCGGCCGCTACGCCGGCAGCACCTGGTATGCCGACGCCTTCGCGATCGACCTCGACGAGAATTGCGTTGCCCAGATCAATTGCGACTCGCCGGGCTGCCGCTGGGCGACCTCGTACCACCAGACAACCTGCATGCCGGAAATGCAGCCCTTCGTCACCCAGATCATCGAGCATGTCACGGGGGCGCCGCCGAAGTTCAAGCGCCCCAATCAGGCCGGCGACTACTCGTTCAACAATATCGGCCTCAGCAGCTATTTCATGCTGAGCTCGACCATGCCGAACGATGTACGCGCAGAAAAGGGCTACTACGACGTCAGCGGTTGCGGCGGGAACATCGCCTGGCATACCGAGAACGACACGCTGGAGATCGCCGACCGCGACGTGATGATGACCGATCTGAAGATCTATCTGCTGTCGGTCCTGCGCCACGCCAACGCGCCAGTCCTGCCGGCGGACTGGACCCAGGCGACCCGCGAATTCCGGGCGACGATCGCAGGATATCAAGAGGCCGCCGGTCACCGGTTCGACCTCGATCCGGCGCAACTGGCGACGACTGAGCTGGAACAGGCCCTGGACCATCTCTATGCCGCCATCGATGCCGGCGCGGTCTCGGAGGATGCGGCCAATACCGTGCAGATGGGCCTGGCGCGGATACTGGTGCCGATAAACTTCACGCGCGGGGTGCGGTTCTCGCATGATCCGGCCTATACCGCACCGCCCCTGCCGGTGCTGCATGCCGCGGTGGACTTGTCAGAGCACGGGGACGACACCATCGGATTCGCCAAGACCCAGTTGATGCGCGGGCTCAACCGCTTCGTCTCCGCCATGAACGATGCCCGCCGCCTTGTGGAGTCGGCGACGCCATGAGCGCAAGGCCGGGCGGCTGGATCCGGCTTCTCTACCAGTTCGCCACCGCGAAGCACAAAACCGAACTTGGACAGGCCGAGGTCGAACGCCGCAGGGTCGTCCTGAACGACTGGGCGAGTCCCGATGTCGAAGTCGATGTGGCGGTGCCGCCGCAGGGTCCGGGCTCGATCGAATCCGACTACGAGGCCGCGCTGGCGGTGCCGGCCATGCTGGAGTCGGTCGCCGAGGCCGAGTCCCAGGGCTACGAGGCGGTGATTATCAGTTGTTTCGGCGACCCCGGCATCGATGCGGCGCGCGAGATCGCGACCATCCCGATCATCGGCTCCGGCGAAAGCGCGATGCATCTGGCCGCCCAGCTGGGCAGCCGCTTCTCGATCATCTCGCCGCTGGATGGTGGCGTCGGCCGGCCGCACGAGACCGCCCGCAAGCATGGGCTCGGCGACCGTTTCGCCTCTTCGCGCGGCATGGGCATGTCGGTCATGGATCTGGCGCAGGATCGCGATCGCGCGCTGGAGCGCATCGCCCGGGCCGGGCGCCTCGCCGTGGAAGAAGATGGCGCGGATATACTGATCCTTGGCTGCATCAGCATGGCCTTCCATGACATCACGGGCGAATTGCAGCGACGGATCGGCGTTCCGGTGATCAATCCGGTGCCGGCCAGCCTGGCCATGGCCGAGCTTTGCGTCCGCGCCGGCATCTGCCACAGTAAGCGCGCCTGGCCGGACCCGCCGAAGCGGGAGTTCCTCACCTGATCGTTTTTCGGACCCGCGTCGGCGGTCGTTCGATCATTTTGTCTCGCGCAAGCTGATGTCGACCGTCAGCGTGGCCGCCAGCGCTTCCAGCGCATCGCGCAGGGCGTCCTCGCTCAACCCGGCCGGGACGCGCAGCCGGGCGCGGGCATAGAACAGCAAGCCGCCGCCCATGGGCGCACCGCGAATGTCGGTCTCCATCTCCTCGACGCTGACCCCGCGCTCCGCAAGGCAATGGGCGATCTCACGGACGATGCCGGGATGATCGGGCCCCACCAGATCGACGATCAGGACCGGGCCTTCCGGCGTAGCCCCAGCCATCGCCTCTTCGATCGTCAGGTGAAAACCTTCCGACCCCAAGGCCATCACGGCGGCCCGGAGCGACGCGGCCTTGTCGGCCGGAACCTCGACCCTGGCAAGCCCGGCGAATTTCTCGGCCAGATGCACCATTCGGCTCTCCAGCCAGTTGCCGCCCTGTCCCGCCACGGTTTCCGACAGCCGCTCGACGAGTCCGGGCTTGTCGGCGGCGATGAAGGTGAGAACGAGCGTCCTGGCCATGGGCATCCTCCGAGGCCGCATGGCGACGGTTTCGTACCGCCGCTCCCGCAGGCCGCCCCATGTCACTCCAACCAAGACGAATGCGCAAGCGGTGGATGACGATCCGCCATTGGTCTTCTCTCAATCGCCCGACTTGTTCACGCGCCGCACCCAGCCAAAGCCACGCGGAATCAAATCGCTTGACATGATACCAATTGGTACTGCATAAATATGGAACTATAAGGTATCATTTTGGAGATTTCCAATGTGGAGGAATTGCCGTTCGGTATTCAGCGCGATGACAATCGAGACCGACTGCATCACATTCCTTTATCAGGATGGCGAGTTCGACTTCTTGCCGATCGCCCCGTGAGTGTGGATGTGCAGGGCCCGTTTCGGGCCCTCGCCGATCCGACCCGGCGGATGATCCTGCTGCATCTGAGCGCCAGCGACATGACGATCGGCGAGGTCGCGGCCCATTTCGACATGACTCGGGCAGCGGTCAAGAAGCACCTGACAATCCTCGAACAGGGCGCACTGATTTCCGTCCACCCAAAAGGGCGGGAACGGATCAACCGGCTTGAGCCGACGGGCCTGAAATCGGTCGCGGATTGGATCAACCACTTCAGCCGCTCCTGGGACGAACGTCTGAGCAGACTTCAAACGGCAATCGATAATGACAAAGGTGAGAGTAAAAACGATGACTGACGCGACCATCATGAAGACCGCCTTCTTCCCCGCGCCCCGCGACACGGTATGGGCGTTCCTGACCGAAAAAGACAAGCTCGCCCAATGGTTTCATCCGGCGGAGGCCGATTTGGCAGACGGTCAGGACTTTGCTCTTCTCGGCAGTTCCGAGGACGGCGCGCCGGTCAGACTGTGTTGGGGAACGGTTGAGCGAATGGAGCCGCCATCCACGCTCGTTTACACCTTCACCATCAAGCCCTTGAACGGCGTGATGACCACTGTCACGTGGACGCTTGAGGAAATTCACGGCGGCACAAAACTGACCCTGAAGCATGAAGGGATCGACGCCGCCGGGTCGGCCGCGCTTGGCCTACTTGCCGCTCTCGATGCCGGATGGGACAGGCATATCGGCGGTCTGAGACAGTCCGTTTCGGAGTTGTGATCGGCCACTGGGATGGCCGGCCTATGGCCCGGCCCGCCTCCCGGCAGAGGAACCAGCTACGATTCTGCGATGGTGCGGACGTTCGCTCCGGCTACTTCAATGTCTCGAACAGCCGCAGCATCAACGCGGCCCGCGGCTCGAGCGACGAGATATAGAGCTGTTCGTAGTGAGTGTGGCCGCCTTTGCCGTCGACACCCAGCCCGTCGAGGGTCGGAGCGAGCGCGGCGGTGAAATTGCCGTCGCTGCCGCCTCCGGTCTTCAGATCCTGAAGCTCGAAGCCGATCTCGACGGCCAGTTCGCGGGCGTGATCGAACAAGGATGCGATCTCGGGTAGCTTTTCATAGGGTGGGCGGTTCAGGCTGCCGGAGACCTCGATCGTGACATCCGGGTCGAAGGGGGTCAGTGCCTGAATGCGGTCGATCATCTCGTCCGCGATCGGCGGCGTCGGCAGGCGCACATCCACCTCGGCGATGCAGGAGGCCGGGACCACGTTGACGCCGGTTCCGCCCGAGACGAGGCCGACATTGACGGTGACACCCCGCTCGTAATCCGTCAGCTCTTCCAGGGCCAGGATCTGCCGCGCCATCTCCTTGATGGCGCTGCGGCCGTCGCTGTGCCGGGCGCCGGAATGGGCCGGCTGGCCCGTGGCGGTGACCACGAACCGGGCCGAGCCCTTGCGCGCCGTGACGATCTTGCCGCCCTCGCGCGCCGGCTCTGTGACCAGCACGTATTTCGCCTGCCGTCCCAGGGACTCGATCAACTCCTGGGAGGTCGGGCTTCCAACCTCCTCGTCGGAGACGAACAGATGGGTGATCGGCAACGGCGTCTGGCGGCCGGTCCGGGTCAGCTGTCGAAATGCGTAGAAGCCGAGATAGGCGCCGCCCTTCATGTCATAGATGCCAGGCCCATAGGCGATGTCGCCCTCGACCTTGAAGGGCTGGTTCGCCAACGTGCCCTTGGGATGCACCGTGTCGAGATGACTCAGCACCAGGATGCCCGGCGCCTCGCCGCCCCAGGGCGACCGCGCCACGATGTGGTCGCCATAGCCGTCGCGGCCGCGGATCCGCTCGACCTTGGCGCCGGCCAAGGAATAGGCCTCCTCGGCCAGCGACATCATGACGTTGACACCGTCGACATCGGCAGTATGGCTCTCCTGCTCGACCCAAAGCCGGATGCCGTCGAGGATTTCCGCGGCGTCAATGCCCGGCGCGTCGCTCATGATTGGTCTCCATGATGGGGGGTCTCGCCGTCGCCCAGATCCCAGAAAAGTCCGGCCATGATCTGCAGACCCTCGCGCGTCAGCGGCCCCAGGATGTGCTCGTTCGGCCCGTGCTGGCAGCAGCCGGTATAAGAGTGCGGCACCCACATCACGGGAATTCCGAGATTGCGGCCGAAGATCTCGCTGGGCAGTCCGCCAGCGGAGTTTGGTACGATGTTCGGCGGCTGGCCCGCCGTCCGCGCCATCGACCGCTTGGCCCAGCCGACCCACGGATCGTCCGGATCGGTGCGCCAGGCGACAAAATCGTTGCGCTCGACCTGTCGGATCTCGACTTGCGGAAAGCCATGGGCGTCCAGATGCCGGCGCAGCGCCGGAAGGAACTGCCGGTGATCCGCATCGGCGGTGAAGCGAAGCTGGCAACGCGCGGACGCGTCCGGCTGTACGCCGTTGACCGGGTTCTCCGGCCGCCCGGTCACGAAGGCCAGGATGATGAAGCCCGTCCAGGCGAACATCTTCTCCGCCTGGGTCAGTCCCGGCTCGCCCCATTCAGGATCGATCTCCGGAAACTCCTCGCCGGGGTCGATTTCGAACCCGTCCAGGGCGGCACGAACCGACCCTGGGATCTCCCTGGGCAGCCATTCCGGGACAAGGATGCGGCCTTTCGGCGTGGTGATGCTTGCCAGTGCATGGGCCAGGGTGACGCCTGGATCCTCCAGCACGCCACCCCAATGGCCGGAATGCCGGCTGCCCTCGCGCAGAGACACGATAAGGTCGAATGACACCGCGCCACGATTGCCGAGCTTCAGGTCCGGCCGTTCGTTCCTCATGCGTGGACCGTCGGAGGCCAGGAACAGATCGGCGCTCAGCAGTTCACGATTGGCGGCGCAGAACTCGTCGAGACCCGGCGAGCCGACCTCCTCGCTGGTCTCGATCAGCAGTTTCGAATTGAAGCCATGGCGGCCGCGTTCGGCCAGCACCGCCGCCAGCGCCGCCATGACGATCGAATGCTGCCCCTTGTTGTCGGCGGTGCCGCGGCCGTAGTACCGGTCGCCATCCTGGATGATGCGCCAGGGTTCCAGCCCCTCGCGCCACTGCTCGGGCAGACCACGCACGACATCGCCGTGGCCATAGGTCAGCAGCGTCGGCAACGCCTCATCCTCGATCCGTTCGGCCACCAGGAAGGGGCCGCCGCGCGGGTCGGGGTTGTCGAAGACACGCCAGTGATAGTCCTGCTGCTCCAGTGATGGGCCGATCTCATCGACCAGATAGCGAGAAAGATCCGGGCGCCGTTCCGGTTCCTGGCTTTCCGTCGGGATGGCCACCCGGCGCCCCAGATCGTCCATGAAGGCGCCGCTGTCGTAGTGCTGTGTGGCGCGCGCCAGCGCCCCGTCCCGTGTCCCGGTCATCGGCCGTTCATCCGACTACCGCGTCGACCCACCGCCGGGCATCCCGCAGCGCCGAGACGACACGGTTCTGACCACGCATCAGCTGGGTCCTGGCGAAGCCGAGAGACTGCGCGTCGAACCCGTCCAATTCGGTCGCCGTCGCCAGGGCTGGCAGCGGCGGGACGGGCAGCGCCGGGTCGTGGCGGAAGCGGGCCTCGCGGGTGAAGTTGACCGGCACCAGGATACGGGCCAGACCGGCGATGACCTCGTTGGCGGCCTCCTTGGAGACCGTCCCGTCCGCAACGGCGGCATAGAAGGCCTCGAGGCTCGACGCCAGTTCCGTTACCGCCGCGACCGATGGCGACAGGTCGAAGCGGTCGCCGGCCTTGGCCTGGTAGTCGTCCAGGGTCCCAAGGAACTCCTGGGTCGTCGCGCGCCAGTCGAACGGCAGAACCTCGGCGTTGGCGACGCCCATAACGGCCGCCAGGTACACCTTGATATCCCGTTCCAGGATCTCCCTGTCGGCGATCTCGAGGGTGTCGTTCTCGGTGTGCCAGGCGATGTTGCCGCCGCAGCCGCCAACCGCGTAGTAGCCCTTCTCGGCGCGGAGTTCGTCGGGCATGGTCGAACTGAGCATGAAGAAGCTGCTGATGCCGATATTGTTGAAGGCGTAGTCGCCGGCGCGGTGCGGCCGCTCGCCCTGCGAGTCGAGGCCGGTAACGTCTCGGATCACATCCTGGGCATAGGATTCCGTCTCCGACATCCACGAGATGTCCTTGAACAGGGTCGCCCAGCGGCAGCCCGGCGAGTCGCAGTTGACCTGGGCGACGCAGTTCTCGTCGAGATCGATCGCGAAGGCGTCGGCGAACCAGGTGCTGCCGGCGTAACGCCCGGTCGAATGGCCCGGCCACCAGGCGATCCGCACCGAGCGCTTCAATTTGTCCCGATTGGCCCAGAGAACCCGGGCAATTTCCAGCATCGTGGCGTCGCCGGTGGCGTTGTCGCCGACCCCCACATCCCAGCTGTCATAGTGGCCGTGCAGCAGCACGAACTTCTCTGGCTGCTCTTGGCCCGGGATCTCGACGACCGGCAGCTTCGACCGGTACCAGCCCTCTTCCATCTTGGTGACGATGGCAGCCCGTCCACCCTGCTGCGCCAGCGCGATCAACGCCTTGCCGTCAGGATTGTTGACGGCGGCCACCGGGATGGTCGGCTTGCGAGGCAGATCATCAAGGTCCGGCGTGCCCCAGATCGAGGTGCAGATGCCCCAATGTGCATCGATGCCGGGGTTCACGGCGATGACGCCGACCGCGCCGTTGCGTTCGAACTCCAGCACCTTGCCGGGGAAGGAGAAGCCCTCGGAGATGACGATCTTGCCGGCGATGCGCTCCGGCGCCGACGCGGCCTTGTCCTGGTTCTTGTCGAACAGCGTGGAGATGCTGTTGGTGATCTTGGCCGGGACGTAGACGAGTTCCGCCTCCAGCCCGTCGGGCATGTTGACGCTGTAAGCCGGCGGCTTGGCCCGGAAGGCCCCGTCGGAGGTGCGGATTTCGGCGGAGAACGGAATGCTGAGATAGAGCTCCGGCTCTAGGACCGTGACCGGCACATCATGGATTGCCAAACGGCTGACGATCTCGTCGGCGCTGCGGTTGACATCCTTCGGTTCCCATCGCGGCATCGTCGAGTACGCCTCGACCAACTCCCACGGCAACACCGTCGATACATCGTCCAAGACCCGCCTGATCTGCTCCGGCATGACCGTATTCTCCTCCCGTGATCGTCATTTGGTGTTTCATTGTACGAAATGCCGTTTCAATACGGAAGCGTTAGCTCACGCCTCCAAGACAGTCCGGGCGCTACTGCGCGACGGCGTTACGCGGCATGTAGCCGAGGATCCGCGACAACGCCGCCGCCGCATCCCTGACGCAGCTCTCATGGTGATTGGCGACCTCTTCGGTGATCCGGCGCACCGGCCCGGCAACGCTCAATGCCGCCACCACGGCGCCGCTGTGGTCGCGCACGGGGGCCGCGAAGGAGAACGCATCCGGGTCCATCTCGCCATAGCTGCGGGTGAATTCGGTGGTTCGGATCTCTGCCAGGGTCTTGGCCAGCGCCTTGGGATCGGTGATCGAGGTTTCCGTGAATCCCCGCAGCTTGCTCTTCAGGACACGCTGCTGAACGTCGTCGGGCGCAAAGGCCAGAAGCACCTTCGGCCCGCCACCGGCGTGCAGAGGGCCCGCGCCGGCCGCGCCGGGCGGATAGTCGCAGCGGTTGCGGCGATTCCCGCATGGCGATGCACACGTTGTAGTCATCTTCGCGGACCACCAGGAACACGTTCTCATGGGTCTCTTCGACCAGGGAATCGAGATAGGGCTGGGCCGCCACGATCAGCCGCGACTGCTGGCGCACATGGTCGGCGAGGTAGAGCGATCGATAGCCGAGCGCATAGGTGCGGGTCGCCGGATCCTTCTGGACGTAACCGCGCTGTTCCAGCGTGTAGAGCAGCCGGAACACCAGGCTCTTTGTGTTGCCGGTCCGCTCGGCGAGGTCGGTAACGCCGATATCGGCATGTTCCGCCAGCACCTCCAACAGCGCAAAGGCCCGATCGACCGCCGAGATCGTATAGGTCATACCGTAATCCCCGTCCCCAAGGCGCTCGCACGCCCGGGCGGAATAGGCGGGCACCGACCCGCTGTCAACCGCCGCGCCGGCCCGCCGATACCCGGCCAAAGGGCACTTCGCAACCCCGGCCGGGTGTCTTATGCTAACACAACTCTGAAACACAGTTTCATCAAATGAAACGCTGTCGCTGGCAGCATTGCCGACGGCTGAAGAGGGAGGTGGAGAATGAGCGACAATACGGCAGCGGTCACCGGGGACATCTCAATCGACGCGCCATGGTCTCTGATCGAGGCTTTTGCGACCCAGCCCAGGGAAAAACCGGCCGACGGGAATATCGGCGCCGAGATGATTGCAGAGCGGCTGCGCGGGTTCGGCGTCCCGGTCACCGTATACCAGCCGGATCTCTATCTCAGCCTGCCGATCTCGGCCTCGGTTCAGGCCGGCGGCGCCACATTCGCCGCCAAGCCGCCCGCCTTCACCGTCAACGCCCCGGCTGGGGTCGAGGCACCGCTGCTCTATGTGCCGGCCACAGGCGCTGGCAATCCGCTGGATCGGTCTGCCGGCAAGCTGGACGATCCCGGCCGGTTCGAAGGCCGTATTGTGATCACCGAAGGCTTCGCCCTGCCGAATGCGGTGGCCGAATACGAGACGGCAGGCGCCGCAGGGGTGATCGCCGTGAACCCGGGCGAGCGGATCCATTGGGGCACCGTCAGCACGATCTGGGGCACGCCCGATCTGGACGATCTGGACCGTCTGCCGAAGATCGTCAGCGCCGCCGTCAACAACGCAGATGGCCGCAGGCTGATCGAGATCGCCAAACAAGGCGGCAGCGCGCGGGTCTCGACCGAATTGGAAGTCGGCTGGTTCCCTTCGAACATCCCGGTGGTGGAGATCCCCGGCGCCAAGCGGCCGGACCAGTTCGTACTGCTGCACGGCCACTATGACAGCTGGGATGTCGGGGTCGGCGATAACGGCACCGGCAATGCCTGCATGCTGGAGATCGCCCGGGTGCTATGGGCCAATCGCGATCGGCTGGATCGCTCGGTCCGCATGGCCTGGTGGGCCGGACATTCGACCGGCCGCTATGGCGGCAGCGCCTGGTTCGCCGACACCTTCGCCCAGGATCTCGCCGAGAACTGCGTTATCCAGATGAACTGCGACTCGCCGGGCTGCCGATGGGCGACCAGCTATAGCAGCATCAGCCTGACTTCGGAGACCGAGGCGGCGGTCAAGGCGGTGGTGATGGCGGCGACCGGCCAGGAGACGACCGGCAAGCGGCCGCAGCGCAACAGCGACTACGCCTTCAACAATATCGGCATCTCAAGCGCCTTCATGGCCTCTTCCATGATGCCGCCAAAGGCCTTGGAGGAACATGGCTATTACAGGGTCGGCGGCTGTGGCGGGAATATCGCCTGGCACACCGAGGACGACACGCTGGAGATCGCCGACCAGACGGTGCTGCTGAAGGATATCGAGCTCTACACCACAGCCGTGCTGCAGTTCGCCAATGCGGAGATACTGCCCTTCGACTGGCATGCCACGACCCGGGAATTCAGCACCACCATCGACCGCTATCAGAGTGCCGCCGGCAACTGCCTCGATCTCTCTCCGGCACAGGAGGCGGTCGCTGCGCTCGACGCGGCACTGGAGACATTCTACGCAAGGATCGATGCCGGGAGTATCGACGCCGACACCGCCAATGACGCGATCCGCGACCTGGCCCGCATCCTGGTGCCGATCAACTACACCCGTCTGCCGCGCTTCCGGCACGACCCGGCGCTGAACGTGCCGCCGCTGCCGGCCCTGGCCGTGGCAGAGGAGTTCGACCAGTACGACGCCGGGACTATCGGCTTCGCCAAGACGCAATTGCTGCGGGGTCGGAACCAGGTCGTCGCGGCCCTGCGCGACGCAGAGCGAAGGGTCCGGCGAGCGGTTGGCGACGGTTGACGGGCAGCGTTTGATGCGCGCCGCATGGTACGAGAGGGCCGGACCGCCGCATGATGTTCTGATGGTCGGCGAAATAGCAAAGCCAGAGCCGGGCCAGGACGAAGTGCTGGTGCGAGTCAAGACGTCCGGCATCAACCCATCCGACTTCAAGCAACGGGCCGGCTGGCGCAAAGAGGGGCTGCCCTACCCGCGCATCGTTCCGCACAGCGACGGCGCCGGAGTGATCGAAGCCGTGGGTGCAGGCGTCGAAGCCGGGCGCGAGGGTCAACGGGTGTGGCTGTACAACACCCAGCGTGGCCGACCCTGGGGAACCGCCGCCGATTACGTGACCGTTCCCGGTGGACAGGCCGTCCCATTGCCCGACGACATCGATTTCATCGAGGCGGCGTGCCTCGGCGTACCGGCAAGCACCGCGCATTTCGCCGTCTTCGCCGACGGTCCGGTCACCGGCAGCACGATCCTGGTCGCAGGCGGCGCCGGTTCGGTCGGCCACAGCGCGGTACAGTTCGCCAAATGGGGTGGTGCGGAGGTCATCGCCACGGTCAGCAGCGAGGCCAAATCGCACCATGCCCGGGCGGCGGGCGCCGACCATATCGTCAACTACCGCACCGAACCGGTCATCGAGCGCATCCTCGATATGACCGGCGGGTCCGGTGTCGACCGCATCGTCGAGGTCGATTTCGGCAGCAATCTCGACATCGACGTGGCCACTATCAAAACGAACGGCGTGATCGCCTCATATTCGTCCACGCGCGTGCCGGAACCGGCCCTGCCCTACTATCCGCTCGCCTACAAGGGGGTCACGGTTCGCTTTGTCCAAGCTTATCTGCTGCCGCCGGTGGCCCGAAAGCAGTCCATCGACGACATCACTGCCACGCTGCGGGCCGGCCAACTGAAACCGGCCATCGCTGAAACCTTCCCGCTGGAACGCATCACCGACGCGCACGCCCTGGCCGAGGCCGGCACCGCCATCGGAAATGTCGTCCTGGACCTGAGATAGGGCGGAGTGGCGGACGTCAGACGACGATTTCCCCTCGGTCAGACATGGCGGCCGAGGAATTCGGCGACCGCACCGAACACCCGGATGCGGTTCTCCAGTTTGTGGAATCCGTGCCCCTCGTTGGCAAAGGTCAGGTATTCCACCGGCACGTGTCGCCGACGCAGGCTGTCCACGATCAGTTCGCTCTCATAAGGCGGCACGCGCGGGTCGTTGAGGCCATGGGCGACGAACATCGGCACCGTGATCCGATCGGCACGGTTGATCGGAGAGATCTCCCGCAGGAAGTCGCCCTCGCTCTCCGGGTCGCCATACTCCACGGCGCGCAGCTTGCGCCGCCACGGGCCGGTGCGTTCGAAGAAGGTGATCCAATTGGCGATGCCGAAGAATTCGACCCCCGCCGCCCACAGATCCGGATAGGTGGTGACCGCCGCCAGCACCATGAATCCGCCATAGGATCGGCCGGAGACCGCGATCCTCTCGCCGTTCACCACCGCCTGCTCGCCAAGCCACAGCCGTGCATGCATCAGATCCTTGACGCTGTCCATGCGTAGGCGGACATCGTCCAAGCCGCGATACGCATTGCCATACCCAGTACTGCCTCGAACGTTGGGCGCCAGCACCGCATAGCCGCAATCGACCAGGTATTGGACATCGGCCCGGTATTGCGGCAGGTACTGCGCTTCCGGCCCGCCATGGACCAAGATCACGGCCGGAAAGCCGCCATCGGGCGGCGTGCCCTTCGGGATGTGCAGGAACCCCGGAATCTGCCGGCTGTCGAAAGTCGGGAAGCGGATCAACTCCGGTTCGGACAGTCGGGCGCGCTCGATACCGGCGGTGTCGCTCCAGGTCAGCTGCTCGAGCCGGTCGCCCAACAGCGTCCAGAGCATCACGTCCGGGTTATGACAATTGCCGTCGAGGGTGAAGGCCAATGCCTGGCCATCCGGTCGCCAGACCACCGATTGCACGACGCCGGGCAGGTGCAGCGGTGCCTCCCGATTTTCGCCCGTCCGCAGGTCGCGGATCCTCAGCCGGGAATAGCCGTCCTCGTTGGTGACGAAGGCCAGCAGCCCTCCGTCCTTGCTGAGCGCGATCTCCTCGATGTCCCATTCTGGACTGATCAACCGATCGAGCGTGCCGGTCGTCAGGTCCAAGACGGCAACGCCGAGGAAGTCCCGGTCCTGGTCGGTACATAGATAGAGCCGTTCGCCATCCGGCGCCCATTGTGGGTTCAGATAGCGTGCCCTGCCGTCATGCGGGCAGTGCAGTTCCGTAGCGCCTGTCTCCAGATCGAGGATGTACAGCTGCATATCGAACATGCCGTCGCGGCAATCCTGCACCACGACCCGGGTGCCATCGGGGGAGCAGGCATGCACGTCGCGCCAGCCCGCACCTTCGAGCAGCCTGCGGATTTCGCCGCTTTCCAGATCCACAGCGTGCACATGCATATGCGCCGGGTCGCCGGGATTGGCGCTGAAGACCAGGTGTCCGCCATCCGGGGTGAGAGCGCCCCAGGCGTGTATGGCGGACGGGTCCGCCGTCAACGGACGCTCCCGACCATCGTCATCGATCAGGTGGAATTGCTGCCGCTCGTCGCCTCCGGCATCCACGCCGAAGAGCATCTCGTCGCCACGGCCGGTGTATTGGACAAAGGCCACCTTTTCCTTATGGAAGGTCCTCTGGGTTGATTCCCCGCTGGCGAGATCGAGTGTCCAGACTTCCGCCACGCCGGTGCTGTCGGACAGGTAGGAGAGTTTGGTTCTGTCCGGAGAGAATGACGGGCCGGTCGCCGAGTGCACGTTCAGATATTGCACGATGGTGTAGCGCGGTGCGGTCACTTTGATCCTTCTTCATAGTATGGCCAGTGACGCGAGAGGCTTTTTCGCACTCTGGGCGATCAGGCATCGCCAGACCAGTGGCTAAGGCGGCGCGGTTGTCAGAACGCGTCAATAGTCCACGAATGTCGAGCCGGCGCACCAATCCCGCCACAGCCTGTGGTCTCACACTTTTTGTAAGCCGCATGAGACCATGAACGTCGGCCTGTTCGGTCGCGACGTCTGCGATCGGCCGATGACCAAGCACGGCTGAACCGGGCGATGATCGAGCTCAGGGTCGAACTCTCCGACGCGCATCTATAAACTTCCGGCCGATCGTTCGGGCCGATCGCGACAAGGAGGCGTGTTATGGCGGACACTGCAGGTGCCAATATCCTGAAAGAGAGCGGTAAGCCGCTGTTCTTCAAAGTGGCCAACCCGGAGGCGATCGGTTTCTCGCCGCCACCGCTGCGACCCGGCCGCGACGACGCGTTGCGCCTGTGCGTGCGCTCGCTCACCGTGATGCAGAAGGAGGCGCTGGTCGCCTCGGGGCGCACCGGCGCGGTCTGGCGGCTGGCATCCGATGAAGGCACCTATCTGGCAGGCCACGACGAAGGTCCCTGCCCGCTCTCCTTCCTGTCCACCGGCATGGTCTCGTCCTACTTGAACGAGGTGCTGGCGCTGGCGAAGCAGCGCGGTATCACGATCCGCGACATCCGGCTGATCCAGGACAATTTCTACACGATGCGGGGCTCGGCCCTTCAGGGCACCATGACCGGCGGCGCCAAGGACGTCGAATTGGAGGCTCAGATCGACGCCGACGCAGACCACGAGGCTCTGCGCGCATTGCTCTATGACGCGGTCGCCGCCTCGCCGCTGAACGGGCTGATGCGCGGCGGCAAGGAAAGCCTGTTCACGCTCAGCCACAATGGCAGCGAGATCGAACCGGACGCGGCCAGATCGATCGGCACCGCCGCCGAACCCGATCCCGGCGATCATTTCGAGCAGGCGGTTGCAGCACCCGGCGACTGGTCGGGGCTGATCGTTCGCAATGGCATGACGCCGGAGACCGAGGAGACCACCACCCGCGCCGGCGGCTCGCTGCAGGATCACCAGGACCGAACCTTGCACGTCCGGGTGATCTGCACTCTGCGTGACGACGGCGTGAAGCAGATCGAGCAGCAACTGTTCAATCCGCACGGCTCGATCTTCCACTACCTCTGCGATGAGGCGCCGGAGAGCGGCGGCAAGGGGCTGGCGCCGGATGCGGCGAGCTACATCTCGGCCGGCATCGGGTTCTGCTTCATGACCCAGTTCGGCCGCTATGCGAAGATCGCCAAGAAGGATTTGCGCAGCTACCGCATCATCCAGGACACGCATTTCTCGCCGGGCGGCGCCTCCGGCGGCACCGGCAAGCCGGGCGAGGCCGACCCGGTGGAGACCCATGTCTATCTGGACACCGGCGAGGATGACGGTTTCGCGCGCAAGGTTCTCGACATGGGCGAGCAGACCTGTTTCCTGCACGCCTTCTGCCGCACGGATCTGAAGGCCAGGATCAGGATCACAGAGCTGGCGGCAGTATGACCCGGGAGGCCCGACGGATATGAAACACGGTCCTCTTGGCCGAACCGGCGTCCAAGTCTCGCAACTTTGTTTCGGCACCATGTCTTTCGGCGGCGACGCCGACGAGGCGGAGTCGAAGCGCATGTTCGGTGCCTGTCGGGATGCCGGGATTGATTTCTTCGACTGCGCCAACGTCTACAATGAGGGCCGGGCGGAGGAGATCCTCGGCGGGCTGATGGCCGGCGAGCGCGACGATCTCGTCATCGCCTCGAAATGCGTGCAAACGACCGGCCCCGGTCCGAACGACCGCGGCGCCAGCCGGCGCAACATCATGCTGGCCGTGGAGGCGAGCCTGAAGCGGCTGCGCACCGACCGGCTCGACATATTGTTCATGCACCATTGGGACGGCACGGCGGATCTGGAGCAGACCCTGCGTGCGCTGGATGATCTGGTCGGTTCCGGCAAGGTGCTCTATCTCGGCGCCTCGAACTACGCTGCCTGGCAGATCGCCAAATCGCTCGGCATTTCAGCGCGGCGCGGCTGGGCCCGCTTCGATGTGCTGCAGCCGATGTACAATCTGGTCAAGCGGCAGTCAGAGGTCGAGATCCTGCCGCTCGCCGCAGCCGAAGAGATCGCCGTCATTACCTACAGCCCGGTTGGCGGCGGCCTGCTCAGCGGCAAGTACCGGCCTGGAAGCAAGCCGGAGGCGGGGCGGATCGTCGACAATCCGATGTATGCGAAACGCTACTCCGATGACTGGATGATCGAGACCGCGGCGGCCTTCACCGGATTCGCCGAACGCATGGGCGTGCATCCGGTCAGCTTGGCGGTCGCCTGGGCGGGCGCGCATCCGGCCGTCACCTGCCCGATCGTCGGCGCGCGGAGCGTGGAACAGCTGCAACCGTCGCTCGACTGCGTTGGGATCGACATGACGCCGCAGATCAGATCCGAGATCGCGGCGCTTTCCCGCACCCCGCCGCCGGCGACCGACCGGCTTGAGGAACAAAGCTGATCGCAGCGGCTCCAAATACTCCCGATCCATTTGGCGACGACTTGATCGGTTGGCAGTGGCAGGGACGAAATTTAGTGTCGTCTCGGTCGGCAACTGTGTTCGCAGTTGACGAGGTCTCACAACCGAATCACGATTAGATCACGAACCAAAAGATAGGGTTCGCCAATAAGGTCCGAACAGGGAACCCTGAGAATGCTGCTTCATGCCCTTCTGCCTATCTCCAACTTCGGAAAATGCCCGGCCGGCAAGCGGCCGGCCGCCACGCGGCTCGATTTCCGGAACATGTTTCCCAAAGAGAAAAACCTGCCTCATTTCAAGGGCTTCGAGTCCGAGGAACGGACCCGAAAGATGCTTGAACGGCTGGCGGTACGGATCACCAAGGAGGGCGAGAACACCGTCGCCGGCGACAATACCGGCGTCCCAGCCGGCTACACATACCTGGCCCAGATGGTCAGCCACGACATCGTCCGGAGCGTCGCAGAGGGCCCGGATGTCACCGAATCAACCGACACGACGCGCAATACCCGCGTCGATCGGCTGATTCTCGACACCATCTATGGCCGTGGCCCGGCATCATCGCCATCGGCATTCGCATTGTCGCGGGGACCGGGCCAGCACCGGACGCGACTGCGTGTTGGAAAGTGCCGTTGGGACGGCGCCCGCCCGGCCGGCGGTCCGGCCCTGGACATACCGCGCACCGGATGCCCGGAGATCGACAACCTTCCGGACCGTGGCGCCACGGAGGCGCTGCTCGCCGATCCTCGAAACGATGTCAGCCTGATCATGTCGCAGCTGACCGTGGTGTTCCACCTGCTGCACAATCGGATCGAGGCGGAGATCGCGCGGCTCGACATGTTGGCGGATCCGCCGAACGAACAGCGCCCCGAACGTCGCTTTGCAAGGGCTCGAAAGGCGACGGCCTTCGTGTATCGGCACATCGTGCAGCACGATCTGATGAAGCGACTGCTCTGCCAGAGCGCCTATACGCGCCTGGGCGATGCGCTGACCAGCGGAGCGTTCCGGGATCCGGTCGACGACACCCGGATGCCGGTCGAATTCTCCGATGCCGCCTATCGGGTCGGGCACTCGATGGTGCGGAGCACTTATGCGGTGAACGACGACCACCCCTTCACCGGCATCAAGGATATCGTTCGGTTCACCTCGTCGCGGCGCCCGTATGACATGCCATTGTCAAGCGACTGGCTGGTGCAATGGGCGCGTTTCTTCGAGACGACGACCAAGTCGCCGAACTTCAGCCGGCTGATCGTGCCGGCCGTCGCGCCGGCGCTCGGAGTCAACGATCTGTTCGCCACCCAGGATGACGAATATGGCGGCCTCGTTCTTCGCGATCTGCTCCGCGGTGCCGAGTCCGATCCGCTTGCGGTGAGCGCGCTGATCGACAAGCTGGATCCGGACGAGCGGGCCAGCGACTTCCTGGGCGACGCCCAAGCTCGCGCCGCCTGCATCAGGACGTGGCTCGAAAGCGGAGACAGCGCCGAGGATGGCGATGCCGGGCTGGACGCCGAGGATATCGACAAGATCTCGAACGACCCGCCGCTGCTCTTCTTCATTCTGATGGAGGCCAAGGAGGTCGAGGCCGGAGCGCGCCTGGGCCCGGTGGGGTCGATGGTCGTCGGCGAGTCGGTCTATGGAGCGCTCTACAGGACGCGTTCGATGATCGAGGGCGACACCGAAACGACGACGCTGATGGACAAGCTCTTTGCCGGCGGCATGCCCAAATCGATGCCGGCCTTGATCAGCCACCTCGAGTCGACAGGCGACCTGCCAAACGCCTGATTTCAAACGACCGCGCAAACAACCAACAACCGATTTCAGGATCAGGAGGCCACGGACACATGCAGAATGACGATACCAAACCGATCCCGAGGGTCGAGATTTCCGACTACGCGGCTATGGGGCGGAAAGTCCTGGAATGGGCGAAATCGGAGAGTGCACGACCGACGACCATCGAAGAGTTAAAGACTCAGTTGGCGGAGATCGCCACGGTTCCCGACCGGCTGAAACACATCGAATTCGTCCAGAGCACGCTCGACAAGCTGGTGATCCGACTGCCGCCGATTGAAATGGCCGAGGAAGGCAGGGATCGGGCCGCGCGGCTCGGCAACGACGGAAGCTACAATGAGCCGCGTTTCTACAAAGACAGGATCGTCGCCGGCGACATCGGCAATCTGGAGTACTTCTTCTCCAGGGTCGGCGACTACACGATCGCGCAGTGCAGATAAGGGAGTCCGCGGCCAGCATCACGTCGGTCGCGGATCCACCCTAAGCATCGCGCCGCAATTTCACGGGTACTCTCCAGTTCAACGGCGCCGGCTCGGTCGGCCGGCCTCGCTTCCGGCTGTGCTGATTGCGCCCTAGCTGTCACCAGCGAGTTCGCCATAGGCGTTAGTGCCGAGCAGTCCATCGCGGAGCCGCTCCCAGGCGTCCTTGCGTCTGATCGGAAACGAATGCAGCAGCCATCGGAAGATCGTCTGGTCATCCGGCGTCATCGAACCATGCCAAACGGTCCGGATTAACTCGCAGAAACGGCGCGCCTCGGCCCGCGATTCGTCCGTGCGGCCAAGGTGGTAGTGGGCTGCCGCCCGCCAGGCGGGGAGATTGTAGATGACGTCCTCGGCGCGATCGGCGGCGGCAATTGCCCCTTCGTAATCGCCGAGCAAGAATCGAATTCCGACCTGATAGCCCCAATGCAGGGTCGATGATTTGATCCCCAGTTCGAGGGCCTGATCGGCCAGTTCCCTGGCCGAGTCCAAACGGTCGCAGAATGCCAGCCCATGCGCCGCAGACAGCATGGTCCAGGGATCGTTTTCGTTCAGTTCGTAGGCCATCGTGAAGCTCAACTCGGCCCGTTCGAACTGGCTGTTCATGGACTGCGCCCATGCCAGGCACAGATGCGTCTTCGAATCCAGCGGATCCAATTGCACCGACTGCTTGGCAAGCGCGAGCGCCTCCTTCTCGCGCTCCCGGGTGCGGAATTCCCCCGGGAAGATATGATGGCGCGAGTTCATGATCTGAACGAGGCTGCTATAGCCGGACGCAAATCCGGGCGCTTCCTCGATGATCGACCGGAATATCGCCTCGGCCCTTGTCTCATCCTCAGGCCTCCAGCGCAGGATGAGCGCCTGACCGCGTAGCCAGCGGTCATAGACATCGAGCGTAATGTCAGGCTTGCCCGAAACGCGCGAGAGCCGTTCAGCCGAGATATTGAGGTTCAGCGCCACGGCGATTCGACGCACGATCGACTGCTGCGCCGCGAACCACTCTTCCAGATTGATGTTATGCCGGGCGCTCCAGACATAGTGCCCCGAATTCGCATCCTTCAATGTGAGCACGAGCGTTACGCCGTCGCTCCCCGGAAGGAGCGTAGCTTCGATGTTGTAGACAATTTCGCCGTCGCCGGGGTCGCTATTGCCGCCCGTTGATGCCTGATCCAGCACCACCCAGTCCCGGAATCGAACCAGGCTACCGATCAACTCGTGCCGAAAGCCCCGGATCAGATAGGCGCGTTCGGGCTCGATTCCGTCGGCGCTGAACTCGCCGACCGTCAGCACCAGGCGCCGCTTGACCGTGTCTGCCACATCGCCAGATGGAATGGAAACCGCCGGCACTGGTGCCGCGACGATATTCAGCGGGCTAGTCCTGTTGCTCGCTTCAAATTCACCTGACTTGATCCGCGCAACCAGGTCCTGGGTCGCATCGGACGGTTCCATTCCATATTCGTCGTCGAGCAGGTCCCAGAGCGCTTTGTATTGGCGAAGTGCGCTGGAAACGTCGCCCTCACCGGCATAGGCCTGCATCAGATACCGGCACGCGCCCTCATGCGACGGATCGATCTGTGCCAATGCGGCCGCGGCATTCTTTCTCGCCACGAGGTCGTGCACGTCGGAGGACAGGACCGCTTCCAACAGCACCGTCAACTGGTCGAACAGGGTCTGCCGCTGGACGAGAAGCCAGGTGCGAAAGGCCGGGTCGACATCTTCGAAGCCGCTCAGCAGGGCATCGGTCAGCCGGCGAGTGCGGAACATGAGCGGAGTCGTCTCGCCCCGTCCGGCGGCGTCGAGCACCCGATGGACATCGAGATCGACCTTTGACAGATCAACGCGAATCCCCGATCGATCTGCCTCGAGCACATCGATCCCGGCCTCGTCGAAGGCCTGACGCAACTGCCGCAAGGTCTGGCGCAGGGAAGCCCTGGCATGGAATTCCTCGGACTCGCTCCACAGCAGCCCGGCCACCCGCTCGCGCGACTCGTTCTGGGTCGGGCTGAGCACGAGATAGGCGAGCAGGGCCTTGCCCTTCTGAATTGCGATGCGAATCTCGTCGCCGCTCAGGTTCATCGAGAACCCGCCCAGCAAGGCGAGTGACAATGCCTCGTCCTGTGCCAAGTCGTTGATCGGAACCGATATCCTGCCCATGCGTCCGCCAGAGTTGGGATTTCTAGGTTTTAGCCCAAATTGCAGCAACTTTCGAGTTCATAACAGCGGAACCGGTTCTGTTAATTCGCTGCGGCGGCCAAGTTTTCCCTCTTCCGACTTCAATCTCGATGTTTTGTACTCGGATGGAAACGGCTGCAGACCGATGGCGACAACTTTTGAAACGGGAACTGACAACCGGTTTCTACTCAACCGTACTGCGAAGCCAGCAGCACCATGTTCTTGTATACTGTCGATGATACCTCTTAGACCAAGCTGCGGTGGCGGCTGCTCATCCCGCACATCGCGCCAGGCATTGGGCATGCCCCTCGGCTGGAGCGCCGGGTGGTCGGCGTCGATGGCCTCCCCCCTTTTCAGATGCGCAAGGTCATGGGCGTTGAGAGCATCGTCTCCACGCTGGCGGCGCTTCAGGGCGATGATCTGGTGGCTGAGTTCCATCTGGCACATCTCGACAATGGCGGACCGCATCGCCGACCCGATCGTCGGGCCGGCCGCCAGACCGCATGCGAAGCCCTTGCCGTCGTTTGCCAGGGACACAGAGGCGATGCAGGGCACGCCTAGATCCGTTGTGATGTCCAACAGCCGGCTGTGCCGGGTCGCGGCATGTCCGCGCAGCTGATTCAGGAACTCGGCGGCACCGGTCGCCGCCAGCGTTTCGACCGAAATCGGTCGCGCTGGCCGCCCCCCTAGCCACCAGAGCGCCGCTGCGTCCCGCTCGATCAGCTCCAACAGCGCCGACTGCGTCGCGGCAGCGTCGGAGACGCCGGCCGCACAGCCGCTGCCTACGCTGACCCGGGGCGTGAAATCCCCATTTACCTCGGCCCGCCTCAGGCAGAGATCGGCCGGCAGCAGGACCGGGCCGTCATCGGCAAGTCTCCGGCCCGCCACCCAATCGATCTCCGGGTTGGCGTGGGCCCCGTCGCCGGTCAGCATGTCCAGGATGCCCGACAGGGCCGACGGATCCAGACCGTGGGAAACATCCGACGGGCGACCCCGGTCGACGATGTCGCCATCCGACTCCAGTTGTGACAGGTATTCCGCACCTTCGCCGACGCACCGCTCGAATGCGCCCCTGAGCGACAGGCCGGCACCCGAAAGGCTGACGGTATTGCCACTGCCGCCCAAACCGGACCCCGCCTCGCCGCCGACAAAGACAAGGTTCGGCGCGTCCGGCGGCGAGATTTGAAACAGACGTTGGAGTTCGCCGGCAAGCCGTAAGAGCGATCGTCGGTTGGCCAGGGACTCCGCGAGGTCGACGCTGTCCCCGCGGCCGGGCAAATAGCCGAGCGCCGCCAGCAGCGCTGCCACCTCGGCATCCGGCTCGGGCCGACCAACGGATGACTCATCGAGGATGGCCGCCGCCGCCCTGCAGGTCTCGGCAGCCAGATACCCGTTCATGCGATCGCCCACCTCTGGCCACCCAAGATGCGCCGCCTTCAAAAAGGGCGCGCGCAACGATGCTGCAAATCGCCGGCAACCGCCATCCCCGAAGCGAATCCTGTGTCATTCACCGCCAGTGCGGCGAGGGCTAACGCAGAAATCACGATCCCATCACGGTGGGAAGCCCAGGATCAGATTGTCCAACGCGGCGTGTGGGCAAGGGTCCGACCCCGGATGGCTGAAGGCGGCCGGAGGGGCATCAGACCGATCACCGTCGTTCGAACCGGTCAGGAAACTCAAATGGGATTCGTAATGTCAAACAGCCGGCCCTCCAACGAGGCCTCCATGGACTTCATTCGGCAGGTGCTTGCCAGGGATACAGAGGTTCGTGATGACATCGTCGCGCGCATCGAGTCCGACCGGTTCGTGGACGTCTTGGGCCGACGATCGACTGCGATGAGGGCGCGCCGGATCGTCGAGTCGGCAGAGAGCGCGTCGGCCGGCCCGGCGTTTCCAGACGCCGCCGCCCAGGCGGTTGTGCTTTTTGACATCCGTCCGTCGCTGCTGGTCCGGGGCGACAGCTTCGAACTCTCGGCCAGCACGGTCTGGCGCGACCGCCTGATCGAGGCCGAGCCGGCGATCCGCAAGGCAATTCCATCGGTCGGCCAGGTCGCCATCAAGGATCATCCTCATCCCAGGATCGCTGAGCTAGCCCATATCGGCTCGGCCTGGATGATCAGCGAGAACGTCGCCGTGACCAACCGTCATGTGGCTCGGACTTTCGGCTTCCAGGCTGGCCAGGACGTTCGCTTCTGGTCCGACAGCATGTCGGTACGCATCGATTTTCACTGCGATCGGGGCAACGGCGCAGTGAATGGCTTTCACGTCGCCCGGATCCTGGAAATTACCCAGGACGCCGAGGCGGATATCGCCTTCCTCCAGTTCGCCGCGAGCCCCGACCTCCCGGAACCGGTGATTCTCGATGAGCATTACGAGGATGAGTTCATCGTCACCGTCGGCTATCCGGAATGGGACCCGCAGATCCCGCCGGAGATGGTCCGCCATGTCCTGAACGATGTCTATGACGCCAAGCGAATGGCGCCAGGCCGGATCGTCGATGCAGGCACGGAGAGCGTTTTCCGGCACGATGCCAGCACGTTGAAAGGCAGTTCCGGCTCCATGGTCCTGTCGCTGGAGACCGGGCACGCCGTCGGGCTGCAGATTTCCGGCGGTTTCAGTGCAGAGAATCAAGCCGTCACGACCGCACGGCTGAAGGAACGGCTGAGCGCGCTGGCGCTGACTGTCCAGGTGCCGTCCGCCGGCAATGGCGAGGCATACGAAATCGGTTCCAGGCAGATCGCGGGCGAACCGGAAGGCCCGAGCGGTTATGACCCGGCATTCCTTGGCGTGGAGTCCAGCATTCCGATGCCCGGTCTGGATTGTCCGCAGGCACGGACGACCTCCGGTCTCGGCACGGAGCTCGCTTACAACCGCTTCTCGATCGTGATGCATGAAACACGGCGGCTGGCGATCGCTGCCGCATGCAACATCGACGGCTCCCGGCTGAAACGCATCCCGCGCAAGGGCGGCTTCGTGATCGACCGGCGGCTGGCCAACGAACATCAATGGGATGACGGCCTGTATCGTCACAATCCCTACGATCGCGGCCAGCTGATCGGGCGTTGCTGTGCCGCCTGGGGCGACCGCAGGACGGCCAGCAGGGCCAATGACGACACGTTCTTCTTCACCAACACCGTCCCGCAGCATGCCCAGTTGAACCGGCGGCTCTGGCAGGGTCTGGAGGATCATGTCCTCGACCATGCCGACGCCTTCGAGCTCAGAGCCTCGGTGTTCGCCGGATGCGTGTTCGATGACGCCGACCCCGTATACCGGGACGCCAAGCTCCCAAGGCAATTCTGGAAGATCGTCGCCTTCACGCGGGCACATGACACCGCGCGCCGCATTCGGGCCTGCGGTTTCCTGATGGACCAATCGCACCTGATGCGCAACGTCCAGGACAGTTTCGCCTTCGGCGCCTTCAAGACCTATCAGCTGCCCATCGCCGAGATCGCCATGCGCACCGGGTTGGACCTGGGGGTTCTGGCCGGCGCCGATGTTCTCGGCGACACCAGGCCAGCCGGCCCTCGGCCGATCTCGCAATTCAGCGACATCGTGATCTGACTGGCCATGGGACACACCCGACAACCGAACCGGATCAACCACAAAGCGGCCGAGCGCCAACGGCGCAATCCGCCGCACATCGCCAACGAGGGAGAGGACCAATGACTTTGACACCTGAGCAACAGAGCACCCTGACGAGCGTCGCCGAGCAGATGTCGATCGAGATGTCTGAGGAGCAACTGCTGAAGGAGATCGGCCTCAGGGCAAGGACCTTCGCCATGTATCCGGCGGCGGCCAGCAGCGTGGAGAAATCGGTGCCGGAGGCGGCTGCGCTGGAGCGGGCCTGGGACGATCTGGGCGAGTTCGGCGGCTGGATCTTCAGGCGCCTGCATCGGCAACTGCAAGCCGTACCCTCGGGCAGCCGCGGCACCGGCGGCGGGCACGTCTCTCGCGGTCCACTCGATCGCCAAGACGCAGATGCCGCTGTCGGCATCGTGTCCACCCTCACCGCACGGCTGGGTGTCGCACCAGCGATCGCATCGGTCTTCACCGCCCTGGCGATGAAGCGGCTGTTGCAGCCGGCGTGGGAGGAGACTTATGCGCCCCGGCCGCAGCTGGCGACCGAAATTCAATGACCGGACGGTCGGACCGGCGACGGCAAGTGCGCATGGCGGAAGCCAGAGGCGCACGGGTCGGTCCAACTGAGAGTTCAACCCGAGTGATCCGTGGGTATACGCAGAGATGATCAAACTGACGCCGATCAGCAAGCCCAGATCCGAGGCCGGTGAGCCGGCGGCGGCGCGGTCCGAGGACCGTGAGAGGGTCGGACGCCGCGGCACCGCGCCGGTCGAGAGGTCGCGCGCCGCCGCCGACTACCTGGTCGCAGGCAAATGCCCCGAGCCGATGCACAGGCGCGTCAGCGCCGTCAAGATGGGCGCCTTCGAGAGCACCGTCGGCGCCGACGACCGGCAGCGCGTTCTCGACACCGAACTGCCGCCCTGGCGCATGATCTGCGCCCTGCGCATGCGCTCCCCGACCGGCGCGGTGGCCACCGGCACCGGATGGCTCGCCGGACCGCGCACCATCATCACAGCCGGACATCACGTCCACCATCAGGGCTTCCATGGCGGCTGGGCCGACACCATCGAGGTCAGCGCCGGGCGCAACCGCTCCGCCCTGCCCTTCAGCCGCTTCCAGGCGACCCGGTTCGCCGCCATCGACCGCTGGGTGCAGAACGCCGACCCGGATTTCGACATCGGCTGCATCCAACTCGACCGGCCGCTCGGAGAACTCGTCGGATGGTTCGGCGTCGCCGCCCTGACACCGGCGGAGCTGCTCTCCACCCGGGTCAATATCAGCGGCTACCCGGCCGACCGCGGCGACGGCACCGAACAGTACTTCCTCGCCAACCGCATCCTCCATGTCGGCGACCACCGGGTGGTCTACGACATCGACACCCATGGCGCGCAGGCCGGCGCCCCGGTGTGGATCCATCGCACGCCGAGCGCACCGCCGGTCGTCGTCGCGGTGCAGGCCTACGGCACCGGCGGCACCTCCTTCAACCTGGACCTGGCGGCAAACTCCGCCCCCAGGATCATTCCGGAGATCTTCGACATGATTCAGACCTGGGTACACGAAGACAATTCGGTGGCGGCATGAGCGATCACGCACCATCCGCGGCCGCCGTCATCGACTGGCTCGGCGACGACATCGAACAGGGCGTCCGGCCCGACGGCATTAGGCCGGCCATCGTCACGGAGCCGGCTCGCTTGAGCGACACCGAGACCATGGTCAGCCGGTCGTTTCCCCTGGGACTCCTGCGGGTTCCGCAGATCAGTTCCGGCCGACCGGAGCACCACCGCTTGGACCGGCCCACTGAGCGCGGAGTCCACAGCCAGGGTGCCTCTTCCCAGATCGCCATCTTCCCGGGCTGCGCGGCAGTCGGGACCAACCGAACCCTTTCTCCGGTGCAGTCGCGCGACGCTGCGCCGGCCAATGACGCGGAACAAAGTCCCGCACGTCGCGCATGGGGCATTCCCGACCTCTCTTGATATTGGTACAGGATCATGCAGACGCTAAGAATCTACCTGCTGGGCAACGTCGAACTCCATCTGGGCAGCAAGCGCCTCGGCGGCTTCGCGACCAAGAAATCCAAGGCCCTGTTGGCCTATCTCGTCCTCGGCAAGGGCAAACTGTTCTCCCGGGAACTGCTGGCCGACGTCTTCTGGGGCGACCTGCCGGAGGCCCGGGCGCGACGGGCGCTCAGCACCGATCTGTGGCGCATCGGCAATCTGCTGAAGGATGGCGGCGCCGACCCGGACGCCTATCTGATCAGCGATTCCGACACCGTCGGCTTCAACGTGGATGCGCCGCACTGGGTCGATGTCGAGCGCTTCGAGACCGCGACCGGCCAGATCGACCGCATCGATCCGGCCACCGCCGACCGGCAACTGATCGACGAGGTCTCCGAAGCGGTGTCGCTGTATCGCGGCGAGCTCTTGGAGGGAGTGTATGACGATTGGTGCATGATGCAGCGCGACACGGTGCAGACCCGGCTCCTGGTCGCCCTGGAGTTCCTCATGCAATGCAATATGGCGCAGGAGTATTGGGCCAACGCGCTGTCGATCGGCCAGAGGATCCTGTCGATCGACCCGTTCATGGAACACGTGCAGCGGGCGGTCATGCGTTGCCACTATAACCTGGGCAATCGGCCGGCGGCGGTGAAGCAATACGCGAATTGCGCCCAGCTTCTGCGACAGGAACTCAATGTCGAGCCGATGGAGGAAACCCGGCAGATCCTCGAGACGATCGTCGCGGCTCCGACCGAGAACGGGTTCCAGGGCGGTGCCGGCATCATTCCGATCAGTACTGGCTACCGCTCGATCGAGATGCGTCTTGAGGAGATCACTCGGGCCATCGCAAGCATCGACGCGGCTCGCAGCTGCCTGATCAACGCCGAGCGCCAATTGCGCCAGCAGTCCGAGGACACGGTGAGCTGCTGACAGGGAAAGCGCCGCTCCGCCAATGGCGGTGCGAAGGAGTTGTTCAATGGCGCAGCTCCAGGAGGTCAGCCCGGCACGGCAACTGCCGGACCGGCGTGGTCTGCGGCACTTTTGACGGTAGATCGCTGATCCCGGAAGTACTAGCCTAATCAGTGAGTTCCAGCGAGGCAGCAATGGTCCGCGATATCGCCGAATGGCTCGAGAAATTGAAGCTCGGGCAATATGCGAAGGCATTCGCCGACAACGATGTCGACCAGGACCTGCTGTTCGAGCTGAGCGACGAAGATCTCGTAAAGCTCGGCATCACGTCCCTCGGCCATCGCAAACGGCTGTTCAGAGAGATCGCCGCGCTGAGATCCAAGGCGCCATTGGCAAAGAGTTCGGAGCTGGCCGAATCGCCGGCACCACGACCCTATTCCGACACCGACGCGGAACGCCGCCAACTGACCGTCATGTTTTGCGATCTTGTCGGCTCGACGGAACTCTCCTGGCGGCTCGACCCGGAAGATCTACGCGAGGTGCTGCGGCGCTATCAGAACGCGGTGACCGAGGCCGTCTCTCGCTATGGCGGCCATATCGGGCAATATCTCGGCGACGGCGTGCTGGTCTATTTCGGCTGGCCGCATGCCTATGAAGATCAGGCCGAGCGCGCCGTCTGGGCCTCCCTCGAATCTATCGCCAAGGTGAAGCAGGTCACGGTCGACAGCGACACCTATCTCAACGCGCGGGTGGGCATCGCCTCTGGCCCGGTGGTCATCGGCGAGTTCGTCGACCATACCGGCCAGGAGGTCCAGGCGGTGACCGGAAAGACGCCCAATCTGGCGGCGCGCCTGCAGGCCCTGGCCGAGCCAGGACAGGTCGTCATTGACGCGCATACTCGCCGGCTGGTCGGCACAGCCTTTCGAATGGATGCATGCGGCGACCGGGTGCTGAAAGGGTTCCCACGACCGGTTTCGATCTGGCAGGTGCTGGGTCGCGGCCAGGCGGAAAGTCGGTTCGCGGCAACACATTCGGGCAGCCTGTCCCGCTTCATCGGGCGCAAGAGCGAATTGCGCCGGCTTGCAAGGCACTGGTCGCTCGCCAAGAAAGCCGAGGGCCAAGTGGTCCTGCTCTCCGGCGAAGCGGGCATTGGCAAGTCCCGCATGGCGCAGGCGTTTTGGGATTCCATTGCGGATGAGAAATGCCTGCGACTGAGCTGCCAGTGCTCGCCGCTGCACACCAACAGCGCATTCTACCCGGTCATCCAGCTCCTTGAGCGGCTAGCCGAATTCGGCGCCGAAGACGATGACGAGTCCCGCCTGGACAAGCTGGAGGGGCTGCTCAGGGGTGCATCTATGCCGATCGGCACCGACGCGTCCCTGATCGCGACCCTGCTCTCCCTGCCGATCGCCGATCGATACGGCGCACTGGACTTGTCGCCGCAGCAGACCCGCGACCGGACAATCGAACTGCTGGTCACGCTGCTGACCGATCTGGGCCAGGGCCGGCCGGTCGTATTCCTGCTGGAAGATGCGCACTGGATCGATCCAACAACCGAGACACTCATTGCCGAAGCGATGAAGCGGATCGCCGACGCTTCGGTTCTCATGGTGATCACCCATCGTCCCGACTACAGCCCGACCTGGGCCCAGGAGGCGGGCGTCGGCCGGATCGATCTGCACAAGCTTTCCAGAGAGCACGGGGCGGAGTTGGTCCGAGCCACGGGCGCCGATTTAAAGGATCGGGTCGTCACCGAGATCCTCGCCCGTGCCGACGGCGTTCCGCTGTATATCGAAGAGCTGACGAAGTCGCTACTGGAGAGCGACGAGGCCGAGATCCCGGCGTCCCTGCAGGCGTCGCTTGTGGCCCGGCTCGACCGGCTGGGCGACGCGGCCAAGGTGGCGCAGTTGGCGGCGCTGATCGGACGGTCGTTCCACTATCGGTTCATCCGCGCGGTCAGCGAATTGCCGGGCGAGGAGTTGGACCGGGCACTGACAGCAATGACGGAGTCAGAGCTGCTGTCTCAAACCGGCACGCCGCCGCGCGCGGTCTATGCGTTCCGGCACGCGCTGATTCAGGACGCCGCATACGAGACCCTGCTGAAGAGCCGGCGGGCCAGGTATCACGGGCGAACGGCGGAAGTTCTGTTGCGGGACTTCGCAAGTCAGGCGGAATCCGAGCCCGAACTCGTGGCACGGCATTTCTCTCTCGCTGGGGAATCGGAGCGGGCGGTCGAGTACTGGTTGTGGGCCGGTCAGCGGGCCGGCGAACGGTCCGCGCATGTCGAAGCCATCGCCCATCTGCAGAAAGGCCTTCGAGAGCTCGATCAGTTGCCGACATCCCAGTCGCGGGATGAGCGTGAATTTGCCCTCCGAACCGCCATGGGTGCCTCGCTGCTGACAGCAAATGGATGGTCTTCCCCCGAGGTTGAGGAAAACTACCAACGCCTTCACACAATCAGCGCATCGGCAAACGATATTAACAAGTTCTTCTTGGCACTACGCGGCCTGTGCAATGTGTTCTTTCTCAAAGGGGAGATTATCAAGGCCCGAAAGCTGGCGGACGAAGGGCTGGCCATTGCGCTTCAACAGGATGAATCAGCCCTGCTGTTGGACGGCTACCGATCCGTAGGCATGTGTTCGTTTTTCGCCGGCGGATTCGAAGCGGCACGGGAGAACGTTGAGCGCGCCAACGCGCTTTATGATCGATCATCGCACCGTACACAGAGATTTATCTACGGAACTGACCCCGGCGTTGTCGGGCTGAGTATTGGAGCGTGGATCAACTGGTTCTTAGGCAATTTCGAACAGGCACATTCTGGCGTGCGTAAGGCAAACCGGCTTGCGGAGGATCTTGAACACCCATTCAGCCGCGCCTACGCGCAGAGCCTTGCTGCGTCGGTTTGCCAAGTCGGCAGAGATCCAGAATCTTCGCGTAGGCACGCTGAGGCGGCTATCAGGATTTCAATCGACCATGACTACCCATATTGGCTTGCCTGGTCGACCGTGCTGAAGGGCTGGTCGATGTCGACCCTCGGCGACCCTCAGGAAGGAATCAAGGTGCTGAAGGCCGGGCTGGAGAAATACGAAAGCACGGGCGCGCGGCAGGCCAAGCCCTATATCTTAACACTTCTGGCCGAGATGTACGGACACGCGGGGTCGCCTCAGGACGGGCTGGAGGTTCTGAACTCGGCGATTGGGCCAGGCAATGGCACCGACGTGCGCTTCTACGAAGCTGAGGCTATGCGCATACAGGGCGAACTGAAGCGATTGTCCCAAGATGACGGCAGCCGAGGCTGCTTCGAGCGTGCTTTGAATCTGGCTCGAAAGCAGGGAGCGCACGCGTTGGAACTGAGAGCGGCAATCAGCGCCGCACGCCAGTCGTTGGATACCCCCGACCGGAGCGCGGCGCGCGACGAACTTGCAGCCACCTACAGAACCTTCAAGCCCGAACTTGACGAACCCGATCTGAGAGACGCGCGCGCGCTCCTCGCTGCAATGAGTTCCGCCCCGTAGTATTCAGATACCGGTATTGATCAGCATCGGGTTCTCGCAGCGCCCAAGGCAATAAAGCGGCGGCCTCAATTCTCCGAGGATCGCCGGCGGACGATTGACGAACAGCATGTCGATGCAGTTCTCGGCCGTCCTCCGGTATCTCGAATCGCTCGCTGGCACGGCGACATAGTTCGGATCGCCCTCCCCCTTGAACTCAATCAAATCGATGGCGATCGCCGTTCCCTTGGCCCATAGCTTGTATTCGAAACCGAGCAATTCGATCCGGTCCAGCATCGCCTCATCGAAATCCAGTGTTCCCGGGAAGGGATCATCTGGATCAGCACTACTCTTGGGCACGACCGAGAAACCGCCCTCCTCGACCGAAATGGTCCAGCGATAGGACTCGGTCTCTGAGATGATCGGCCCGATGCCAAGCGGAACTGTAACCGTCGTGAAATAGGTCGTGTCCACGATCCGACCGGTGCCGGCCCGCTCGTTGAACGCATATTCGTCGATTTGCCCGTAGACGAATTCAAAGACTCGTTTCGACGGGTCGAATCTGCCGCCTTCGTCGAGCGTTGCCTCGGCGGCATTGAGGAATGCATGGGCAATAATTCCGCCGAGCCCGTTGAGCAATTCGAACCGCTCCCGGTCGGCACCGCTTTTCGCGCCCCGGATGAATTCGATCCGCTCGCGCAAATTGTCGATGTTCGAAGCCACCGGAAAGAGATTGTCGAGCGCGCTTCTCAGATCCGCTTCGTTGGAAAGCACGGAATTGAGGTCCACCGGCCCGGATTCCGGTGATATCTGAATAAGCGTCTTCTGCGGGACGATATCCGTCCACGATGCAAAATCCTCGATCGGCGCCTGCCGTTGTCTGGACTCGCATGCTGAAAGTGTCAGTGCGGCGACAATAGCCACGATGCCGCTGAATGGAATTTTCATTTCCCGCCCCCGAAATACGATTACGCGAGTCAGATATAACAAAAACAGACCCATACGGCTACGGATCGCATCGACACTTCGCTCGAGCCAGGCCACAAGGTCTCGAACGTCCATCGGGTAATCGATAAAAAACGTCCGTTCAACTGCGGGACCACGGCGCTCAGCGATTGCCCGCCCGGATTGGAACGCTATGCTAGGGACTTAACGCCGCACGCGCAGGAATAGATGGTCGCCCCGCATCCACAAGGCAGAAGTGTTGTCCCCAGCGACTTGCGAGCGCTGACGATCTTCAAGAGTCTCGACGATCCGGATCTCTTGGATATTGCAAATCGACTGACATTCAATGGATACACAAAAGAAGAGGAAATATTCGGACAATATGAAGAAGACGACGGCGTCTATTTTATCTTGTCCGGGTTCGTGCGTATTACTGTCTATTCAGCGGCCGGGAAGGAAGTGACATTCCGGGATCTTGGACCGGGCGACATGTTTGGAGAACTGGCGGCTATTGACGGCCAGCCCCGGTCGGCCAATGCATGCGCCAAGACGAATGCCCATGTCGGCCGCGTCTCGACGTCGCAATTCTGGGCGCTGCTCAACGACTTCCCCGCCGTAAACGCCGCAACGCTGATCTATCTGTGCGGTCTGGTGCGGGATTTGTCGGCACGCGTTTATCAGTTCAGCGCACATGCGGTTGGAAATCGCATCCAGGCCGAGATCCTGCGCCTCGCCCGCCGGGCGGGGCCGGATGGGAACACGGCGACTGTGTCGCCGGCCCCGACCCACGCGGAGATCGCCAGTCGGGTCAACACACATCGTGAGGCGGTCACCAGGGAGATCAGCAAGCTCGCCCGCGCCGGGCTGCTTGAGCGGTCCCCTGGGAAACTGATCGTGGCCGACATCAGGGCGCTTGAAAGGCTGGCCGAGGAAATCACCGACTAGCGGATTTTCTTTTCACGCGAAATCGGCACCGGCCACCCAAACCAATTCACGACTACCAGGCCCGTCCGCCCAGGCGGAGCGGCACTTCAAGGTGTGTGGGAATTCCCACATCCACCCGGCGCGAATTCCTGAAAACTGCATTCAGATGAAAAAGGGACGGCACGCAACATGATGTGCGCCGAACGGCCAAGCCGGATCGACAACAACAACAGAGGCCAAGCGCCAGCGGCGTAGTACGCCGCGCATCGCCAGCAGAGGAGAAGACCGATGAACCTGACGCCAGAAGAACAGAACACACTGACCAGCGTGGCCGAGCAGATGGCCGCCGAAATGTCCGAGGAACAGCTCCTGCGGGAGATCGGTCTCAGGGCAAGGACCTTCGCCATGTATCCGGCGGCGGCCAGCAGCGTGGAGAGATCGGTGCCGGAAGCGGCGGCGCTGGAGCGGGCCTGGGACGATCTGGGCGAGTTCGGCGGCTGGATATTCAGGCGTCTGCACCGCCAGCTGCATTCCGTGCCGTCCAACGACTCCCGAAATGGCGACAGCAAGCCAGGCCGTAATGGGTTCGATCGGGTCGACGCTGCTTCGGCAAACCGCATCGTATCCGTGCTCACCGCCACACTTGGCGTCGCGCCGGCGATTGCATCGGTGGTTGCAGCCCTTGCGCTGAAGCGGCTTTTGCAGCCGGCCTGGGAAGAGACCTATGTGCGCCAGCCGCAGTTGGCGGCCGAGATTCATTAGCAGGGCGGCAAGGCCGCCGGCACGCCAGGCAACCGTGCGAATGCTCGATCGGAGCGACCAATGGACCACAACGAGATCATCAGCCTGACGCCGATCAGCAAGCCCAGATCCGAGGCCGGCGAGCCGGCGGCGGCGCGGTCCGAGGACCGTGAGAGGGTCGGACGCCGCGGCACCGCGCCGGTCGAGAGGTCGCGCGCCGCCGCCGACTACCTGGTCGCAGGCAAATGCCCCGAGCCGATGCACAGGCGCGTCAGCGCCGTCAAGATGGGCGCCTTCGAGAGCACCGTCGGCGCCGACGACCGGCAGCGCGTCCTTGACACCGAACTGCCGCCCTGGCGCATGATCTGCGCCCTGCGCATGCGCTCCCCGACCGGCGCGGTGGCCACCGGCACCGGATGGCTCGCCGGACCGCGCACCATCATCACAGCCGGACATCACGTCCACCATCAGGGCTTCCATGGCGGCTGGGCCGACACCATCGAGGTCAGCGCCGGGCGCAACCGCTCCGCCCTGCCCTTCAGCCGCTTCCAGGCGACCCGGTTCGCCGCCATCGACCGCTGGGTGCAGAACGCCGACCCGGATTTCGACATCGGCTGCATCCAACTCGACCGGCCGCTCGGAGAACTCGTCGGATGGTTCGGCCTCGCCGCCCTGACACCGGCGGAGCTGCTCTCCGCCCGGGTCAATATCAGCGGCTACCCGGCCGACCGCGGCGACGGCACCGAACAGTACTTCCTCGCCAACCGCATCCTCCATGTCGGCGACCACCGGGTGGTCTACGACATCGACACCCATGGCGCGCAGGCCGGCGCGCCGGTGTGGATCCATCGCACGCCGAGCGCACCGCCGGTCGTCGTCGCGGTGCAGGCCTACGGCACCGGCGGCACCCCCTTCAACCTGGACCTGGCGGCAAACTCCGCCCCCAGGATCATTCCAGAGATCTTCGACATGATTCAGACCTGGGTACACGAAGACATCTCGGAAGCGGCAATGAACGACCGGGCACCAAGCCCGGCTGCCGTGTTGCCGCTGGCGCGGCTACGCGACATCGCGCCGGCGGACAACGATGCGGAACAAAGTCCCGCACGTCGCGCATGGGGCATTCCCGACCTCTCTTGATATTGGTACAGGATCATGCAGACGCTAAGAATTTACCTGCTGGGCAACGTAGAACTCCATCTGGGCAGCAAGCGCCTCGGCGGCTTCGCGACCAAGAAATCCAAGGCTCTTTTCGCCTATCTCGTCCTCGGCAAGGGCAAACTGTTCTCCCGAGAACTGCTGGCCGACGTCTTCTGGGGCGACTTGCCGGAGGCCAGGGCGCGACGGGCGCTCAGCACCGATCTGTGGCGCATCGGCAATCTGCTGAAGGATGGCGGCGCCGACCCGGACACCTATCTGATCAGCGATTCCGACACCGTCGGCTTCAACATGGATGCGCCGCACTGGGTCGATGTCGAGCGCTTCGAGACCGCGACCGGCCAGATCGACCGCATCGATCCGGCCACCGCCGACCGGCAACTGATCGACGAGGTCTCCGAAGCGGTGTCGCTGTATCGCGGCGAGCTCTTGGAGGGAGTGTATGACGATTGGTGCCTGATGCAGCGTGACACGCTCCAGGCGCGTCAGCTCGGCGGCCTGGAGTTTCTCATGCAGTGCAATATGGCGCAGGAGTATTGGGCCAACGCGCTGTCGATCGGCCAGAGGATCCTGTCGATCGACCCGTTCATGGAACACGTGCAGCGGGCGGTCATGAGCTGCCACAACGGCCTGGGCAATCGGCCGGCGGCGCTGAAGCAATACGCGAATTGCGCCCAGCTTCTGCGACAGGAGCTCGATGTCGAGCCGATGGAGGAAACCCGGCAGGTCCTGGAAACCATCGTCGCCGCCCCGACAAGGACGGGCTACGACATGCGCAGCGGCATCACACCGCTCAGCGACAGTTTCCCGTCTATCGAGATGCGTCTTGAGGAGATCACCCTGGCCATCGCCAGCATCGACGCGGCGCGCAACTGCCTGATCAACGCCGAACGTCAACTGCGCCAGGAATCCGAGGTCGAGTTGAAGTGCTGAATGGCGGCGCAAGCGCCAAACGACCCACGCCAACCTTCCTCAGCCGAAGGACGGCGTGGGTCAATTCCGTCTGTTCAGGTCGTCGTCCATCGCCCATCGCGCGCTCTGGCCCGAGTAGCCTCTCCCGGCTGACTGCTAGGGCTCTGCGTCGAGCCAGCGGCGTAGCGCCTCGTTCGTTTCGACCGGCCGTTCCAAGGTGGAAAGATGGCCGGCGCCGGCGATGATCTCAAGCCGGCTCCGGGGCATCGACTCGGCCATCTCGCGATGGCGCTCGACCGGGCAGAGTGAATCGTGCTCGCCGCAGAGGACCAGCGACGGTATCCGTGTCGCGCGCAAGGTCGCGCGCTGGTCCGGCCGCGTCCGCAGCGCTTCGGACTGTCGGGCGAAGACGTCCGGACCGAGGGCGATCGCCATATCGAGGGCACAGTTGAGAATGCCTTCGTCGCTCCGGTTCTCCGGCGCCAGATAGAGCGGCTTCATCTCTTCGATCAGGACCTGGCGCAGCGCGCCGCCGAACACGCGCTCCACCTGCGGCCGACGCAGCGCCTGACGGTCGGGGGTTTCCGAGCGGTGGTTGGTGTCCATGAACGCCACGCGCTCGACCCGGTCCGGGGCCTGTCGGAGGATCTCCATGCCGACGATGCCGCCCATGGACAAGCCGGCGAGCGCAAATCGCGGCGGCGCATCGAACAACACTTGCCGTGCCAGGGCCTCGATGGTGTCCGCACCGGTAATCTCCGCCACCGCGACGGTCCGGCCGGCGGACAGCGCCGCGATCTGCGGTGCGAAGACCCGCGCATCGCACATCATTCCGGGGATCAGCAGGAGCGGCGTCACACCCGCGCGCCGGCCAGCGCCGCGCCTTCCGCCAGTGCCCCCAGCTTCGCATAGGCAATCGCTGGGTCGACGGCACCAAAGCCGGCAAAGGTTCCGAAGCCACAGTCGGATCCGGCGACGACACGCTCCACACCGACAATGTCTACGAAGCGTTCGATGCGTTGGGCCACGAGTTCCGGGTGTTCGACGAAGTTGGTGGTGGTATCGACCACACCGGGCACCAGCACCTTGTCGTCCGGAATCTCCGATCGGCGGTCACGGAACACGGTCCACTCATGTCCATGACGCGGATTGGATGTTTCGAACAGGAGATAGCGGGCCCGGGTCTTCATCAGCGTTCCGAACACCGTGTCCATATCGACGTCGCAGACATGCGGTCCTTCGTAGTTGCCCCAGCAGATATGGACGCGGACATGTGCCGGATCGATATCCCGCAGGGCATGGTTGAGCACATGCACATGGCTCTCGGCGATCTTGACGAATTCGGCGTCGGAGAGGTCGGAGAACAGCATATGGCGCGACAGGGCAAGGTCGGGGCAGTCGAGTTGCAGGTCCAGGCCGGCGGCCACGATTGCCTCGTACTCGCCTTTCATCGCCTCGCCCAGCGCCTCCAGATACGCCTCCCGCGTCGGGTAATGCTGGTTCGGCAGGAACAGCGAGATGACACCCGGCGACGCCGCGTTCATGAAGCCGCGCCCAGCCCCATGCGCCGCTATGCCGGCCTTCAGGTTCGCGATGTCCGCCAGCAAGTCGGCGTCGTCCCTGGCGGCAACCGGCCCGGTGCAACAGGGCCGGGCGTATTGCGGCGTGCCCCCGGCGCTGGCCAGCCGCTCCAGAAAACTCGGAAACAGTTTCAGATCGGCCGGCGCGTTGCGCGGGCTGTCGCCGGAGAACCCGGTGTACCGGTCCTTCACATAGGTCGCGTATGAGATCTTGGAAGTCTCGCCGTCGGAGACGATGTCGATGCCGGCGGAAACCTGCTTGGCGACCGTCTCGGCGCATTCCTCGGCCATGCAGGTGGCGAAGGCGTCCCGATCGAAGGCCTCGCCGCGTTCCCGCGCGAAGATGAAATCCACGGCCCGCTGGCTGCGCGGCAGCGATCCGACATGGGTGGTGAGGATTTTCGTCATCTGAAGGTCCCAGGTTTTACGGGCTGATCCGCTGCTGATTGTGGCCATCGAAGAAGTACGTCTTGTCGACGTCGAACTGCACCCCGATCGGCGTGTCGATCGCCTCGCGGTAGTCCTTCGACCCCTTGATGACCACCGAATCCCGGTTGGGAAGCCTGACCGTCGCCTGGGTCGTTTCGCCCAACAGTTCCAGCGAGAACAGCGGGCCTGACAGATGCGCGCCATTGTCCGGCGCGCACAGCCTCAGATCCTCGCACCGCGCGCCCAATACGACCGTGTCGCGCGAGCCGGAGGCGATACCCGGCACATGCACACCCGGCGCCACGAAATCGCCATCGGTGATCGCGCCATGAATGAGGTTCATGGCGGGCGAGCCGATGAAGCCGGCGACGAACAGATTGGCGGGCTCGTTGTAGATCTGCTCCGGCGTTCCGACCTGCATGATCTCGCCATCGCTCATCACCACCACCCGGTCGGCAAGGGTCATCGCCTCGATCTGGTCGTGGGTGACATAGATCGTGGTCACGCCGAGCTCGTGATGCAGGTGCTTCAACTCCGCCCGCATGGTGACCCGCAGCTTGGCGTCCAGATTCGACAAAGGTTCGTCCATCAGGAAGACCCGCGGCTCGCGCACCAGCGCCCGGGCCAGGGCAACGCGCTGGCGCTGCCCGCCGGACAGCGCCTTGGGACGCCGCTCCAGCAGCTCGGTCAGCTCCACCCGCTTTGCCGCCCGCGCCACCCGCGCGTCGCGCTCGGCCATGGGCGTGCCACGCAGGCGCAGCGGGTAGGAGATGTTGTCCTTGATCGTCATATGCGGGTAGAGACCGTAGTTCTGGAACACCATCGCGATGTCGCGATCCTTGGGCAGCAGTTCGTTGACCCGCTGATCATCGAACAGCAGGTCACCGGCGGTGATCTCTTCCAGCCCGGCGACCATGCGCATGGTCGTGGTCTTGCCGCAGCCCGAGGGCCCGAGCAGGACCAGGAACTCGCCCTCCGGGACCTCAAGGTGGAAGTCCTTCACGGCATGGAAGGAGCCGTAATGCTTGTCGATGTGGTCGAACCGGATCGATGACATCAGCGCACCGCCCCCATTGTCATGCCCTTGACGAAGTGCTTCTGGATGAGCAGCGCCAGGACGAACATCGGCGCCATGGCGATCACCCCGGCGGCCGACAGGTATTCCCAGCGCACCCCCTGCTCGTCGGAGAACAGCGCCAGGGTGATCGGCCAGGTGCGCAGATCCTGCTGGGAGATCATCAGCGCGAACAGGAACTCGTTCCACGACAGGATGAAGGAGAAGATCGCCGCGGTGATGATCCCGGGCGCCGCCATCGGGATCACGATGTCCCAGATCACCCGCCAGCGGCCGGCCCCGTCGACCATCGCCGATTCCTCCGTATCGAGCGGGATGCCCTCGATGAAACCCATGATCATCCAGATCGCGAACGGCGTGACGATCGCCAGGTTGATGACGATCAGCGTGACATGCCGGTCGAGCATGCCGAGATCGCGGGCCAGCAGGAAGAACGGGATGATGATCACGACCGCCGGCACGAACTGGGTGGCCAGGACGGAGAAGAAGGCAAGCCGGCCGCCGGTCATCCGGAAACGGACAAAACCATACGCGCCGATCGTGGATATGGGGATCGCGATCGCGATGGTCGAGAAGGAGACGATCAGCGAGCTGACAAGCGCGCCGCCGAGCTGGAACTGCGGATTGCTGAAGATCTCCCTGAAGTTCTTCAGCGTGGGCTTGAACAGCAGCGATAATTCGTAGACGTCGATTTCGGATTTGAAGGCGGTCAGGAATACCCAGAAGATCGGCAACAGGATGAAGATCCCCGACAAGATCACCAAAGCCGTCGTGGCGATATCCCAGACCCTGTTCTTGCCCCCGACCATGGCCGCCCTCACGCCCGGCGGAAGACGAGGCGCATATAGAGCCAGGCCATGACCGCCATCGGAATTATCAAGACCACCGACATGGCGGCGGCGCTGGACCCGTCGCTGTATTTCTGTGCGGTGTAATAGATGTAGTAGCCGAGCGTCTGCGTGCCCGGCGCACCCTGGGTCAGGGTGTAGATCTGGTCGAACATCTTCAACGCGAAGATGGTCTTCAGCACGGCGCAGATCATCAGCACCGGCAGGATCGACGGCAGCGTGACGTCGCGAAACACCTGCCAGCCATTGGCGCCATCGACCCGGGCTGCCTCCTGGGATTCCTGCGGCACCGCCGCCAGCCCACCGATCAGAACCAGGCACAGGAACGGCGCCCAGTTCCACACGTCCGAGGCGATCAGCACTGCCATGGTGAGTACCCGGTCGTTCAGCCAGTTTGCGTCGGTCAGGCCGGGGACCCAGTCCAACGCCTCGGCGAACAGGCCGAAATCATTGTTGAACATGAAACGCCACGTATAGCCGACCAGGGCCGCGCTCATGGCGAAGGGCAGGATCAGGGTCGATCGGATGGCGATCCTGAGCGGGCCGCCCGGCGCCAGCAGCAAGGCCATGCCGAGGGCCACCCCAACCGTCAGGATGACCGAAAGTCCGGTGAAGACCAAGGTGACCGCGACCGCCTCGTGGAACCCCGGATCGGTGAATATGTATTCGAAGTTCTCCAGCCCGACGAATTCGCCATTGCGCCGGTTCGGCTTGGTGCTGATGAAATACAGCGCGTTGGTCAGCCCTTTCGCCATTGGCAGCACGGCGGTCGCCAGCACCGCAAGGACCGCCGGCGCCACCAGCATGTATTTGATGTGCGCGTCACGCATCGCTGGACTCGCAAATGGCGCCGCCCCCGGGGGGACGGCGCCAACGGCTTCTACCGGTACCCGGCCCGGCGCAGGACGCGCGACGCCTGATCCGCGGCGTCGGTCATCAACTCTTCCACGTCACCCCCGGCCACCGCCTCGGCGATCGCCTGGCTCAGCAGGTCGCCGATCTGCGGCCATTCCGCGATCTGCGGCATGATGTCCGAGCCCTTGAGGGACTCGTACGCCGCGTAGCCGATATTGTCGTTCGCGGCATTGACGTCGGGGTCGGTCAGATTGGCGTTGTGGGTCACGACGTTGTTGATGATCGTTGTCCCCGCGACCTCCCGTTCGGTGGCGTTGCGCTTTTCCAGATCGGGGTTCGACAGCCATTTCAGGAACTCCCAGGCGGCCTCCTGATTCTGCGAATAGCTCGAGATCGAGTACGGCATCGAAATCGCATAGGTGCGCGCCAACTCGCTATCCCCATAGGTCGGCATGCCGGCGAACCCGACCTGCTCCTTGCTCAGCGTCGAGCTGTCCGGATTGGTCATCGGCGAATAGGCCCACCACCAGACCGGCATCATCGCCGCCTTGCCCTGCTGGAATGCGATCCGAGCCTCCTGCTCAACCCAGCTGACGGCGGACGGAGCCGTAACGCCGTGCTCGGTGTGCAAGGCGACATAGTCCTTGGTCGCCTGGATCGCCTCGGGTGTCGTCCAGCCCGGCTGCATGTCCTCGGTGAACACGTCGGCGCCGGCGCCCCACAGGAAGTTCAGCCAGATGAACAGGTTCTGGCGGTTGCCATCGGCGCCGTAATAGAGCGCCAGCGGATCCATCTCGAGCCCGGAGGCGCGGATCGCATCACCGGCCGTGACCACGTCGTCCCAGGTCGCCGGCGGTTCCAGCCCAAGCTGATCGAAGACGTCGGCACGATAGAACATGAGCTGCGGATGGGCGCGCAGCGGAAAGCCCTTTACTTCCCCTTCGAACATCGCCGAACGGGCGAAGGCCGGCGGATACCGGTCCATCGAGATGCTGTCCCGAGAGAGATAGTCGTCGATCGTCAGCAGCCAATCGGCATTGGCCGGACCCCAGGAATCGAGATAGTTCACCACGTCGAAATTGCCGTTCGCGGCGATCCCCACCGACGCCACCTTCTCCTGCAGCGCGGTGAAGGGCACTTCCGTCCAATTGACTTCGATGCCGGTCAGATCGGTGAATTCCTGGTCGCGCAACGCGATGCCGGTGAATTGCGGTGTCACCACGGCCAGTACGTTGAGCGTGGTGCCGTCATAGGGCTTGCCCTCGGTCAGGCCATAGGGCAGGTCATCGGCCAATGCCGGCGACGCGGCGAGCAGCACCGCTGCAAGACCCAACGCGGCTGCCGCGCGCCTTGTGAAAATCGTCATTCTCTCCTCCCTCAGTTTGCGGTTCGTTGGAAGCGTTCCGCACTGCGCATTCATGTGCGTTCAGTGTCTGAAAACCCTCCTAGCTTGGACGGCCGGCGGTAGGGCCGGCCGGATCGTCGGTGTTGCGCACCAGGAACAGCGCGGTCTCACCGGTCATGGTCGGTCGCAGTGATCGCTCCATTCCTGGCGGCACGGCACAGGTATCGCCCGGCGCCAGAGTTGCCGCGCCGCCCGGCCATTGCAGACGCCAATGGCCGCGCTGGACCATCAGCACCTCGTGTCGGTCGGTGGCATAGGCCGCGCCCTCGCCCTCTTGTCCGCCCTGCAGGAATTCGACCTCGAAGCCCGGCCGGTCGTAGATCATCGCGCCATTGGAAGCGCCGATCACCTGCACCGGGTGGCGCGCCGACATGGCCTTCATGTCCAGGTAGCGGCGGATGTATGCGGGCACGACCTCAGTCGCCGGCACCTCGGGGAATTCGGCGAGTTCGTCAGACGTCAGCAACGGCATCGGCGCGAGGCCCTCGGGCAGCGCCTCGCCCTTCTGCGTGTCGTAGAGCCGGCCGGTCTCGGCCAGGACCAGCCCGTGGGCTTGCGCCTCCTCGATCACGTGCGGCGCCCAGATGACGCCTCCACCTGCGTCGTCGCCGCCGAGGATCGCCATGATGATCCCGTACTCGGTACCGACATTCTCGAAGCCCCGAAAAATGCCGGTCGGTATATTGAAGATGTCGCCTTCTTCCAGCACCACCTCGCCGGCCGTGCCGTGCAAGCCCCAGAAGAAACGCCAGCGGCCGCTGTGCACGAAGAATACTTCCGCCGTCCGATGGGAATGCAACGAGTTGCGGCATTTCGGCGGCTGGCCGGCAGCGCCGATATTGAAGCCCGGCGTGTCCTTGATATGCACGTGCTGGTCGGGACTTTCGGAGACCCCGCCGCCGATGATCGTGAAGTTCTCCTTCTGATCCGAACCCGGCGTGTGCGCATCGATGAAGGCGGTCTTGCAAGGGACCAGATCGCCATAGCGGACGATGCGGGCTTCCATGTCGTTGGGTGTCATCATCGCCTCAGCCGCTCTGCATCATGATCTGCTTCCAGATCGCCGTCTCGTCGATCAGCACGAATTCGCGCTTCAGGCCCCAGGGGCCGAATTCGGCATGGCTGATGCCCATCACATAGACCTGCGCACCGGTCGGCTCGCCGAACGTGCCTGTTCCGTCATGCTTGCCCCGAAGGCTCCAGCGCACGGCCGCGCGCGGCGGCTGGCCCGGATCTTCGCGGCCGATCTGATGGTGGATCTCGAAGTCCGCGTCCGGGAATGACGACCGCAGCCCCAGCCAGAACCGGTCGGCGGCTTCCCAGCCATGCCCGGTCACTCCGCCCGGCAGGTCGAGTTGCGCCGCGCGGTCGTAAACATCCGGGACAGCCGCCATATCGGCGGCCATCATCCGTGTGAGAAGATCGGAATAGCGAGCACCGGCCGCATTGTCATTGCCGCGTCCGGTATATGGACCCGTGATGTCGGCCTCCGGGGTGAACGGCCGGGCACAGTTCTCAGGCCCGCCTTCGGCGGCGATCCGGTCGGCAGCATAGCGCTTGGGGTCCAGCCCGAGCTGGCGCACGATGGCGCCCTGGTCGCGGATCAGCCATTCGTCATAGACCTGGTCGTTGCGGCAGGCGCAGTCGGCGATGATCCGGTAGGTCAGCTTGGTGCCGGTCGCCATACCGTAGATTCCGTCGCGCTGATGGGTCGCGGTGGACAGCAGACGATGGGAGGATAGGAACCCCTCCGGCTCCTCCGCCGAGCCCGACCAGATCACATCCTCTCCAAGCAGCACGCGGTCGGGGAATTCCGCCAGGGTGGCCATGGTTGCGGCTATGACGGCCTTGTTTCCGACTACGACGGAAGAGGGTGACCGCACCGGGATATCTTCTGTGTAGCGATGCTCCAGGGTCTTGATGCCCCGGTCCTCCCAGATCTCCCTGGTGATCCCCAGGATAAAGTCCGGCAAATCCTTGTATTTCGGGTCGAAGCCCTTCATGTGCGTTGGTATCCTTCGGGAATTCTCGATGAGCCGCGGACCATCAGCGGGCCCGCAAAGGACACCCGTCGCGGCTGCGTGTCGCCGTCCTCGATCCCGGCCAGCAGGGCCTCGACAACCGCTTCCACCATTCGGTTGGTGGGCTGGCGCACGGTCGTGAGATCGTAGCTGGGCCAGGCCGCCATCGGCACATCGTCATAGCCGACCACCGAGACATCGTCGGGGATCCTCACGCCCAGGCGATGGCGCATCATATCCATGGCGGCGATGGCCATGTGATCATTGGCGATGAATACAGCGTCCGGCGGCTCCGAGGCATCGAACATCCGGCGCGCAGCCGCCTTGGCTTGTTCGAAATCGTAATTGCCGACCTCGCGGGCCTGCAAATCGCGGCCCGCCGCCGCCAGGCCGGCGCGAAACCCGGCCTCCCGGTCGCGCTGGGTCGAGGCGCCCTCCCAGCCGGCGATGTACCCGATGCGCTCATGGCCGCCGGCGACCAGGAATTCGGCTAGCGTCCGACCGCCGACCTCGTTGTCCGACGTCACGGCGGAGAACCGCCCCTCATCCTGGGACCTGTTGAACAGCACCACCGGAATGCCTTCATCGGCGCAGCGATAGGTAAGGTCGGACGACATCGATACAGACGCCATGACGATGCCGTCGACCTGATAGCCGAGGATCTCCTCCAGCACGGTCTCCATGTCGGTCGGCGACTGCCCGGCCATGAAAATCAGCACATGGTAGCCACGTTCCTGCAGCGCGTTTGACAGCCTCTCAAGCGCTACCGGGTAATACTGATTGTCGAGATAGCTGACGACGAGGCCGATGATACGGCTGCGCCCGGTTATCAGGGACCGTGCCAGCACGTTCGGCCGATAGCCAAGCTCGCGGGCCGCCAACATGACCCTGTCGCGCATCGGATCCGAGACCGAAGCGCCCGGCGTGTAGACCCGGCTCACCGCCGACTGGCTGACGCCGGCCCGGCGCGCCACGTCCAGGGATGTGACGATTTCCCGCACCATCAGGCGGCCGTCCAACCACCATCGAGCATGAGGGCCGAACCGGTCACCAGTTCGGAAGCGTCGGAGGCCAGGAACACCGCCGCCCCCATCATGTCTTCCAACCGCCCGACCCGGCCGAGAGCGATCTTGTCCTCGATCATGGCGCGCATCTCGGGATCTTCGAAGGTGACGCGCGTCAGTTCCGTCAGCACGAATGTCGGGCAGATCGTGTTGACCCGGATGCCGTGTTCACCGAGCTCCAACGCCATGCTCTTGGTAAAGCCCTCGACGGCGAATTTGGTGGCGCAATAGACGGCGCGTTTCGGCCCGCCGACATGGCCCATCTGCGACGACACATTGATGATCGAGCCGGGTATCGCGGCATCCACCATACCTCTCGCCACCGCCTGCGCGCAGAACAGCGCCGCTTTGATATTGAGGTCGGCGATGGCGTCGTAATCCGCCTCGGTAATGTCGAAGAGATGCTGCGGGCGGTTGGTGCCGGCATTGTTGACGAAGACGTGGAATGGGCCGGTGCGGTCCACCAGCGCCTCGAAGGCCGGCCGGTCCAACACGTCGACGACGGCCGCCTCGGCAGAGAACCCGGCCTCCAGCAAGGACCCGGCGGCCTCCTCGACCTGGGCCTCGGTTCGAGATACCAGCACAACATGAGCTCCGGCTTCCGCCAGGGCCGTCGCCATGGCAAGGCCAAGGCCCCGCCCTGCGCCGGTCACCAGCGCCCGACGGCCGTCGAGGCGAAACGATGGCGTTCGCGGCAGGTCCATCAGGCGTCCGCCTTCAACCGCTCGGCGGCGGCATAGGGTGCGATGTTGCGCCCGCCATAACGGCGCACGCGGATATTGGCCTGCTCGGCATGGCCGGCAAAGCCTTCCAGCATGCACAGCCGCGAGCAGTACTCGCCGACCATGGCGCTCGCCTCGTCGGTCAGCACCTTCTGATAGGTGCAGGTCTTCAGGAACTTGCCGACCCACAGGCCGCCGGTATACCGCGCCGCCTTGCGCGTCGGCAGGGTGTGGTTGGTGCCGATCACCTTGTCGCCGTAGGAGACATTGGTCCGGGGTCCGAGGAACAGCGCCCCGTAATTGGTCATGTTGTCGAGGAACCAGTCGTCCCGGTCGGTCATCACCTGCACGTGCTCCGAGGCGATCTCGTCGGCCTTGGCCAGCATGTCGTCGTAGTCGTCGGCGACGATGACCTGACCGTATCCCTCCCAGGCCTGCCGGGCGATGGCGCCGGTCGGCATCTCGTCCAGCAGCCGTTCCACCTGTTCCATGGTGTCGCGGGCCAGCTTCTCGGAATTGGTCAGCAGGACGGCCGGCGAATTCGGCCCGTGCTCGGCCTGGCCCAGAAGGTCGACGGCGCAGATCTCGCCATCCACCGTCTCGTCGGCGATCACCAGCGTTTCGGTCGGCCCGGCGAACAGGTCGATGCCGACCCGCCCGAAGAGCTGCCGCTTGGCCTCCGCGACGAAGGCGTTGCCGGGCCCGACCAGCATGTCCACGGCCGGGAGCGACTCGGTCCCGATCGCCATCGCGCCGATCGCCTGGATGCCGCCCAGCACGTAGATCTCGTCGGCGCCGGCCATGTGTTGCGCGGCGACGATCGCCGGCGCCGGCCTGCCCTCGAACGGCGGCGCGCAGGTGGTCACGCGCTTCACTCCGGCCACCTTGGCGGTCAGCACCGACATGTGCGCCGAGGCCAGCAGCGGGTATTTGCCGCCGGGCACATAGCAGCCGACCGAGTTCATCGGGATGTGCTTGTGCCCCAGGATCACGCCGGGGAGCGTCTCCTGCTCGACCGTCCGCATGGAGGCGAGCTGGATCTCGGCGAAGTTGCGCACCTGCTTCTGGGCGAAGCGGATGTCGTCGAGTTCATCGGCGCTGAGCTGGGCCACGCACGCCTCGATCTCTTCCGCCGAGAGCCGATAATCCTCACGGTCCCAGCCGTCGAACTTCACCGACATCTCGCGCACCGCGGCGTCGCCGCGTGCCTCGATGGCGGCCAGTGCCGCCTCGACGACCTCGCGCACCTTGGCGTCGATCGCCGCCGCCTCTTCGACGTCCTTGCCGTGTTTCAGATATCTCGCCATGTGCCGTCCAATCCTCGCTCCTACCCTGAGGTCCCGGGGCGCGGCGGTCGTTTGTGCCCCTCGTCATATGCCTCCCAGCCATGGCCCTGAAACGGGTCGACGCCGAGTTGCCGCATGACATGCGGGAAGTCGACCATCACCCAGTTGTCGACGATCTTGCCGTCGCGGACTTTCCAGAAATCCATGTAGCGGATCTCGACCTGCTTGCCGGTTGGCGCGATGCCCATGAATTCCCCGGAATGCACGGCGCGCTGCGAGCCGAAACACGCACCCCACTCGCCCTGGAATATCCGCGCCTCGTCGATGCAGACCTTGTCGGAGAACGCCGCCTGGAATGGCCGCTGCCAATTGTCCTGGAACGCCGCGTGTCCCGTCTTGGTGCCGCAGCCGGCATTGCCCATCCAGCGAAAGTCGCGGTCGAAGAACGCTTCGATTCCGTCGATCACATGGTCGTTCAGCGCGTCGACCATGGCCTCGATCACCCGGCGCGTCTCGTCCGTCTTGGACAGATCGTTGTCGCGCGTTAGCGCCGCCTGCTCCGGCCGGGACCCTTTCATCGGCGCTACCCCTTTACCGCGCCGGCGGTGAGGCCGGAAACGATCTGGCGCTGGAACACCATCACCAGCAGGAACAAGGGCGCGGTGATCGACACCGCCGCGGCGACCGCCTCCACCTGGTCCGTCGTCGTCGTCTCGCGGTTGAAATAGCCGGCGATGGCCGGGACCATGGTCTGGTTCTGCGCATCCAGCAGCAGCGAGGTGACCAGAAAGTCGTTATAGGCCAGCAGGAAGCTGAACAGCCCGGTGGTGATCACACCCGGCCACATGACCGGCATGATCACCCAGCGGAAGGCCTGGAAATGGGTGCAACCATCGACCCGGGCGGCCTCGTCCAGATCCATCGGGATATTCTGGAAGAACGACCGCAGCATCCAGATCGTGAAGGGCTGGTTGATCGAGACCAGCACGGCGATCACCGCCCACGGCTTGCCGTAGAGCGTCGGCGCCGCGTCGCCGAGGAACGGCCGCAGGATCTCCGCCGAGTTGATGAAGGGCGGCAGGTAGCCGGCCACCAGCACCGAGTGCGGCAGGGCGCGGAACACCAGCGCGATGATCAATAGCCAGAAGGCGAGTTGCGACCCGGTCCGGGCGAGGCCGTACCCGGCGAGCGTGCCGACGGTCAGCGATATCGTCACCACCCCGGCCGTCACGATCAGCGAGTTGATGAAGTTCCGGTAGAACTCGTTCTCGAGCCAGACCGCCTGATAATGCTCTGTGGTGAGCCCGATGACCGGCGTTCCGAGCGGACCGAGGATCGCATTCAGCCCGCCGAGGACCGGCGGCAGGGCGCCGAAGAAGATGACGATGAAGACGAACCCGAACAGCAGCGACCCAGCGATCCAGCCCAACCAGATCTGGCCGAAGGGCGAGTAGCGCGCGACGACACCCGGCAGCCACCGCACCGCCAGCCGCGCGGTAAACCAAAGCACCACAAGTCCGACGACGATGTCGACGACCGAGAGGCCCTTGCCGGCGGCCCGGGTCTCCGGCCCGAAGATCACCTGCAGCGGGTTCGCGGCATACGAATCCACCGGCACCTTGAAGCTCATCACCGCGATCCAGAACAGCGGGAAGGCGGCCAGCAGGCACCAGAATGTCAGGAAGCCGGCCGAGGACAGCCTGAGCGCAAGCGGCTGACGCATGGCCCTTGGGATACTGTTCATAGCCGGCCCTTCCGGTGATCGCGCCAAGTGCGCAGCAGCAGCGGATAGAGCAGTATCACGATGCCGACCATGGTCAGCATGGCGCTGGCCGAGGCCCGCGATATGGAGCGGTTGCCGCTGTCGTCTGGCGTCAGAAAGTCATAGGTCAGCCATTGCAGCGAGATGCGATACGCCTGGCTGGAGAAGCCGACAATCTCCTCGAAGACCCGGTAGCAGTCCATCAGATGGATCAGCGAGATGAAGATGATCAGCGGCATCAAATGCGGGATCACTACGAAGCGCAGCCGCTCCCAACGGCTGGCGCCGTCGATAATCGCGGATTCCAGCGTGTCCTGGTTCACCGTCTGCAGCCCGGCATAGAAGATCACGAAGGCGAAGGGCGCCACGTGCCAGACCCGGTAGAACAGCATCAGCAGTTCGATGGTCCAGCCCTGGGCGAACATGGCGATGTCGCGCTGCAGCGCCCATTCCAGGAAGGCGGTCATGATGCCGTCGCCGATGAACAGCCATTTGATCGAGAGCGCCCCAATGACGGGCGTGATGATGAAGGGCAGAAGCGAGACGAAGATCACCGGGCCGCGGATCGCCTTGATGGTGTTGTTCACGGTGACCGCGATGGCCAGCCCCATGCCGATGGCCAGCGGCAGGGTGATCAGGGTGAAGGTGAGCGTAAACCTGAGCGCCTTCCAGAAATCGATGGTCATGAACTCCGACCAATTGCCGGCGCTCAGCGCGGCGAAGGCGCGGCTGGGCTGCAGCACGTTGGCGTAACTCTCCAGCCCGACGAATTTGGTCTCGGTCTGCACCTCGCCGTTTTCATCGAGGATGGGTCGGGTCTTGGTTTCTGTGACGCAAGTCTGGGTGACGAAACCCGGCGTGCAGGTCTCCACCTCGACGGATTCGAATACCTGCTGGGTGACGTAGAAGCCCTGCACGAACACACTGACCAGCGGTGCTGCGATAAACAGGAACATGAGGAACAGGGACGGGCCGACAAAGGCCGCAAAAGTCTTGAATTTCATCAGTCCCCTCCCTCGTTGGCGATTGAAGTAGCGGAGGGCCCCTTGTGGTCCAAGGGGCCCTCCCGTTCGGTCGTTACTGAACCAGCCCGGCCTCGCGGGCGGAGGTCAGATACTCGGCCTCGATATCCGCTAGGGCCGTCTCGGCGTCCTTGGCGCCGGTCAGGAAGTCGGCAAGGTTGTTTCCGAGCGCGGTGTGCATCAGCCCCATCTGCGAACTTGCCGCATAGGGCACGGCGCCGTTCATCGCCGTCTCCATCGCGCCCTGCGCCAGGCGACCGGGCGTGAAGCCCTCGATCAGCCAGACCGCGATGTCGTTGTTGGCTTGCACCATCTCCGCATCCAGCCCTTCCATCGCAACGCGGAATGCGGCCGCGGCCTCTTCATCGGAGATGTTCTTGGCGATCACGATGCCGTCCCACCACAGCGATGACGCCGGGCGCTCGCCGGGGACCGCGGCGGGGGCGGACGCCATCATCACCTTGCCCACGACCTGGCTTTCAGCGGCGTCGTCCATGGCCCCGGCGCGGCTGGCCCAAAGGTTGGCCATCGCGATTTTGCCCTGCTGGAACTGCTGCTGAACGTAGGTGGAGTCGGATACGAGATACTCGGGATCCATGTATTCGGAGAGGCGCTGCATCATCTCCAACGCGGCGACCCCGTTCTCGTTGTTGATTGCGGGCTTGTTGCCGTCTGCGAAGAAGTCACCGCCAAAGCCCAGGTACATGTTGATGAATTCTTCACCGAGGTTCCATCCGGTCTTGTAGGTGCCGCCCAGGGGGTACTCCACGACGTCCGCCGCCCTGATGGTTTCGGCCGCCGCAAGCACCTCGTCATAGGTCGCGGGCACCGCGATACCGAGATCGCTGAAGATGTCCTCGCGGTACATCAGGTGCTGGGTGTTCACCATCATGGCGATGGCCATGATCTCGCCGTCGATCCTGATCAACTGGTTCGGTGTCAGGTTCTGGCCGTACTGGGCGACCAGGTCGTCCAGCGGCCGGATGGTGCCTTCGTTCAGCAGCGGCACCAGCGTCCCGTTGGCGACGCCGCCGATATGGTAGAGTGACGGGTTCGCCGCGAAGGCGGCCGGCTGCTTGGTGCGGAACTCCTGGTCCAGTTCGGCCTGGAAGTTGCCGCATTCGGACATCGCGTCGGTCGCCGCTTTCCAGGCCTCGAAGCCTGCGGAGAGCGATTTCACCTCGATGTCGTTCTGGAAGGCGCAGGCGAACGCCGAAGACGTCAATAACGTCATGGCGCCTGCCAATGCGATTGCTCTGATGTTCATGGTTTCTGTCTCCCTATTCGGCAGCGGTCGCGATCCGCCGCGCTGTCTACACTGACCGCTTCCCGCGGACTTTCGAACCTGACCTATGCAGTTATAAGGCTGCCGCTGCCCTGATCGAACAGATGGCAGATCTCGCGCGGAATCTCGATCCCGACCGCGTCGCCGATTTCCGCGCGATAGTCCTTCTCGGCCTTGACGGACGCCAGCACGCCACCGGCGCGAACCGTGACCATGGTCGCTTCGCCCAGCAACTCGACGGAATAGATCGGCGCCGCAATCTGGCCGCCACCATTGCGCGCCACCCGCGCATCCTCGGCCCGGTAGCCCAGGGTCACCGGCCCGGAATGGCCATTCGGCAGCCCTTCGATGCGGACTTGCTCGCCGGTGAACACGCCATCGCTCATTTCGCCTTCGAGCAGGTTCATGGCCGGGGAGCCGATGAAGCCGGCGACGAAAGTGTTCGCCGGGCGGTCGTAAATATCTGTCGGGGTGCCGACCTGCTGGATCACGCCCTTGTTCATCACCACGACGCGGTCGGCCAGGGTCATCGCTTCTATCTGGTCGTGGGTGACGTAGATCGTCGTCACTTTCAACTCGTGCTGCAAATTCTTGATCTGAGCCCGGGTCGAGACACGCAGCTTGGCGTCGAGGTTCGACAGCGGCTCGTCCATCAGGAACACGGTCGGCTGGCGCACGATGGCGCGGGCCAGTGCCACGCGTTGGCGCTGTCCTCCGGACAGCTCAGCCGGCTTGCGATGCAGGAATTCGGTCAGCTCGACCATCTCCGCCGCCCGCATGACCCTGTCGTCATGATCGGCTTGCGGCACCTTGCGGACCTTCAGGGGGAAGCGAATGTTGTCGTAGACATTCATGTTCGGATAGAGCCCGTAGCTCTGGAACACCATGGCCACGTCACGGTCCTTCGGGTCGAGCTCGTTGACCACCCGCTCGCCGATCTTGATCTCGCCGTCGGATGGATCTTCCAGCCCGGCGATCATGCGCATAGTGGTGGTCTTGCCACAGCCCGACGGCCCCAGCAGGACCAGGAATTCCCGGTCCCCGATCGTCAGGTCGAAATCGTCGACGCCGACGAAGTCGCCCCAACGCTTGCACACGTTCCGAAGCTGGATTTCCGCCATGACGCCCCTGCCCTGTGTCCCGTTCCCGCACGCGCATTTTGCATACGCTTGCAAAAATCCTAGACGGCGGCATCGGAATTTGGCAAGCAGTTTTTGCAAGCGTATGCAAATCCTGACAGGATCGAGAAATGAATGATCTCCGCGCCGACGCCCACGGTTTTCTGAACCGACTGATCTCAGCACCGGAAACGGAACTGGGCGCGCTCGCTGCGGAATACCTGACGCCCGACACGGTCTGGGACGTCGCCTTCCCGATAAACCGACTGGACGGTGTCGAGGCGGTGCTTGAGGGCCTGATCATGCCGCTCCGCAGGGCGCTGCCGCACATTCGCCGCCGCGACGAGGTATTCATCGGCGGGCCGAACCGCCGCGGGTCCGGCGACTGGGTTGCCGCGATCACCCACTATGTCGGCAACTTTGCCGCGCCCCTGCTCGGGATCGCCCCAAATGACCGAATGGTATTTCTGCGCTCCGGCGAATTCTACCGGATCGAAAACGGGCGCATCGCCGAAGCCAAGCTGATCGTCGATTTCCTCGACCTGCTGCGCCAGATCGGCCGCTTCCCCCTGCCCCACATGCTTGGCACCGAGATGTTGTTCCCGGGCCCGGCGACTCATGACGGCGTGCTGCCGGGCGGCCGCGACCGGGGCGACGCGACACTTGCCGTCGTCGAGGCCATGCTGGCCGACCTCACTCATTACGACCCCGTGACGTTCCTGTCCGAGGGGCAGACCGGTCAGAGCGGCTATTGGCATGAGGACATGCTGTGGTATGGGCCCGGCGGTATCGGCTCGAACTACCGCTGGTCGGGCTTCGTGAAGGATCACCGCGAGCCCTTCCTGATCGCCTTCCCGGACCGCGTGGGCGGCAACCATTACTGTCGGATCGGCGATGGCGACTATGCGGCGGTCGGCGGCTGGCCGTCGATGACCATGACCCATCAGGGCGACTATCTCGGCGTGCCAGCGACCAACAAGGCGCTGACTCTGCGGGTGATGGACTTCTACCGCTGCGCCGGCGGCAGGATCATGGAGAACTGGGTGTTGCTGGACTATCTTGAGCTGTTCGACCAGATGGGCATCGACCTCTTGGGCCGGGCGGCGGAGATGGAATGAGCATCAAGGGGGCGAAGTCGCTCGTCCTGACTCTCTGGCAACAGGACCGGCCGAAGCCGGGGACTCTTACACGCCTTCAGCGGCAAGCTTTCTCGCCGGATGTCAGATTCCATGGACCTGCACCAATAGGTGAGGTCCGCGGGCGAGATGCCCTATTGGACACCGTATTTGCGCCACTCAACCACTCGTTCCCGAATGCAGATCGCCAGCCCTATATCTTTCTCGGCGGCGGCTTCGAGGGCGAGACCTGGGTCGCGACGACAGGCGATTTCGTCGGCGAAATGACGAGAGACTGGCTCGGAATTCCGGCGACGGGTGCGCCGGTGCGGTTGCGGTTTGGTGAGTTCTACCGTGTTGCCGAAGACCGGATCGCCGAGATCCGTTGCCTGTTCGACGTACTCGGACTAGCGGCGCAGGCGGGTTACCCGCTGCTGCCGTCCTTCGAAGGTCGGGCGGAAGTCCCGCCGGGACCCGCCGCCGGCAACGGCGTTTGCCTCCAGCCCCAGGACCCGGCGGAGACCCTCGAGACACTCGATATCGTCGAGGCCATGGTCGGTGGCTGCAATCGGCTCGACCAGCGCGGGCTGGTCAGCATGGGCATGGCGGAGTTCTGGCATGCCGATATGGCTTGGCACGGCCCTTGGGGTATAGGCTCGTGCCATGGATTCCGGGAATTCCAGGACCATGCCCAGGGGCCGTCGGTCGCCAGCTTCCCGGATCGGCGCGGCGGCAATCACAAGGCCCGTATCGCCGAGGGCGTTACTGCCGCCTTCACCGGCTGGCCGAGCCTGAAAGGCACCTTCAACGGCGCCCCGTTCCATGGGCTGGAGCCGACCGGAAGGCCGATCGGCATGACTCTGATGGATTTCTACGTCCGCCGCGGCAAGAAGCTTCACGAGAATTGGGTTCTGATCGACCTGATCGACTTCTGGGCACAGTGTGGTGTTGATCTGATGGGTCGCCTTGTGGAGGAAGCCGCCTAATGCTCTCCAGAACGCAGCCATGAAGATCGACGCCCATCACCACCTCTGGGACTTGTCGGCGGTCTCCTATCCTTGGCTGGAAGCACGCGGCCAGCGCCGGTTCTTCGGCGATCCGACGCCGATCCAGCGGGACTATCAGGTCAGCGAGTTTCGCCGCGACGCCGAGGCCGCCGGGATTTCCGCCTCGATCCACATCCAGGCGGGCACTCCCTACGGCCTGGACGAGGCGCGCTGGGTGCAGACGGTGCATGACGGCCCGGGCGAGGGCCGGTTTCCGGCAGCCCAGGTGGCGTTCTGCGATCTCTCGACACCGGATGTCGAGGCGCAGTTGGATGCCTTGGCGGAGCTGTCCAGCGTGCGTGGCATCCGCCAGATCGTCGGTCGGTCGCCCCAGGAGGATCTGGCGACCGGGACCGGCTCCCTGCTGGACGACCCTGCCTTCGAGCGCGGCCTGCGAGCCGTGGCTGCGCGAGGCTGGTCGTTCGATCTCCAACTCCTCCCCGAACAAATGGCGGCCGCCGCCCGGCTGCTGGAGCGGGTGCCGGAGCTCCGAGTGGCCCTTTGCCATGCCGGCTCGCCCCATGACCGTTCCGCGCGCGGGCTGGGTTTCTGGGGCGATCGGCTTGCCCTGCTCTCCGCCAATCCGAACATGGTCTGCAAGCTGTCCGGGCTGGGCATGTTCGAGCCCGGTTGGACCGCCGAATCCATCGCGCCGATTGTCGCCACGGTCCTGGAGCAGTTCGGTCCTCAACGCTGCATGATCGGCACCAACTTTCCGGTCGACAGCCTCACTTCCGGCTACCCAGAGATCTGGAGCGCCTATGCTGAACTACTGACAGACCTTGAGGCGGGTGAATTCGCCGAGATCACCGGCGGCACCTGCGCCCGGTTCTATTCCATCCTTTAGGATCTCGCCCGGATAACCCGAACCGATACGGGAAATCCCTGCAACCCACTGATGCCCGCGACGGGCAGGAATTACGGGCATTGGAAGATCAGTCTTCCGCGGCCGGCACCTGCCGTCGGCAAGGGTGTTCGAGACGTACCGGTCTGGATCGCGACCTGGTCGCGCGAAAGCCAATGTGTCCATCCGCCATCCGCATGACGCGCCTTGACACCGATCACAAATTGTTTCGATTTGAAACAATGAGTTCGGCCACTAATCGATTGTTCTTATTGACTTATTCATTGCATTGTCAATCAAACATGCCGTCAGGGCTGGGATTCGACCACTTTCTGATAGAGGTCTGGTCGGGCGGGGAATTGATTCTCTTAGCACTTCTGTTCTAAATCGATAGGAACGGTCTGCCTGCGGAGTGCGAGATATTGTAACTGGGTACGAGCAGTTCATTGTCTCGAATGGATCGGTCAATAGAGGATTGTCGAGCGCGTTCCCCGGACTATCAGTTGACGGTCCGAGCCTTCCACAAGAGATCAAGTCACTCTCGGTCGTCATCGGCGATCATGTTCATGCCGCGATCCCGCGTTCGGTTGGTCAGTGATGTCCTTTGGTGCCGGGGGCAATCTGGAATGAGAAGAAGATCCTGAAGTCATTCTCCCATGCAGTCGCTGGGGCGAAGAGCCGAAGTATCGAATGTAGGACAGCTAGGGGTCATTTCATGGCAGTTGCGACGGTATCCACCAATGGAAACCTGCCGTTTGTTTGCGCGGAATTCGACACTCTGGTCGAAGGATTGGATTACGCCGCCAGAGGCGAGACCGGTTGCAACTTCTTTTCGGGAAGAGGCGAACTACAAACTGCACTGACATACCGGGAATTGCGCGAACAGGCGACGACCATGGCACAGCGTTTCGATCGTGCCGGGCTCGAGCGGGGCGCTCGAGTGGCGATCATCGCTGAGACGACACCCGATTTCCTGGTCTTCTTCTACGCCTGTCAGTATGCCGGGCTGATCCCCGTACCATTGCCGTTATCCATCAATCTTGGCAGCCATAATTCTTATGTGGGGCGCCTGAGGGCGATGATTGCCAAGTCGGGCGCCGAAGTCGCCGTCGGTCCAGCCGACCTTATCCACTATCTGCAAGAGGCCGCCGGTTCGATCAAGATGATCGGCACGCCGGAAGACTTCTATGCACTGCCGCATGAGGGCGGGGATTTGAGGCCTCTGGCGAGCCACGAGGCCGGCTATATCCAGCACTCCTCCGGCAGCACCAACTCGCCGCGCGGCGTCTTCGTCTCCCAGCGCGGCATGTTGAGCAATGTCCGCGCGATCAGCCGGTACGGCGTCCAAATCCATGCAGGCGACCGGTGCACCTCCTGGTTGCCGCTCTATCATGATATGGGCCTTGTCGGGTTCTGCCTCACCCCGGTGCTGAACCAGATCTCCGTCGACTACATGTCGACGAAGAGCTTTGCTCTACGTCCGTTGACCTGGATGAAGCTGCTGTCGGACCATGGTGGCACGCTCTCCTTCAGCCCGACTTTCGGTTACGAGCTTTGTCTGCGTCGAGGGCTCAACGGTTCGGCAAAGACCCTCGACCTTTCCCGCTGGCGGGTGGCGGGAATCGGCGGCGAGATGCTGCGCTCCGAAATTCTCAATCGCTTTGCCGAGACATTCGGCGTGACGGGCTTCTCGCCGAAGGCTTTTGTGCCGAGCTACGGGCTAGCGGAGTCGACCCTGGCGGTCACCTTCGCGCCCCTCGATCAAGGCATTGCCGTGGACGACGTCATTCAGCAGCAATTCTCCCATACCGGGAGCGTGGTTCCGGTGACGCGGAATGGCGCTGGCATGGATCGCGCCAAGCGGTCTTTTGTCATCTGTGGGAAGCCGATGCCGGATCACGAGGTGGAAATCCGCAGCGAAAAGAACCTCCCGCTGGCGGATCATCATGTTGGACGTATCGTCGTCCGCGGACCGAGCATAATGGATGGCTACTATGGCGACCCGGCGGCCACGGCATCGGTCACGACGGACGATGGCTGGCTGGATACCGGTGATCTTGGTTACATGATCGACGGACAACTCGTGGTGTCCGGTCGGCGGAAAGACCTGGTCATCCTGAACGGGCTGAACATCTGGCCCCAGGATGTCGAGTGGGCGGTCGAGGCACTCGACGAAGTCAGGGTTGGTGACGTCGCGTGCTTTTCCGTCGATGACCTCTCGGACCACGAAAAGATGATCGTCGTCCTGCAATGCCGACTGCACGACGTGGTCGCGCGCGAGACGCTGCGCAAGCAAGTAGCGGCCACGGTTCGCAAGACCTGCGGCGCCGACTGCCGCGTCGTTCTCGTGCCGCCGAAGACCCTCAAATTCACCTCATCGGGCAAGCTCAGCCGTTCCGCGGTTCGGCAAGACTATGTTTCCGGCGAGATCAGCGATCTCAACCTGGCCTGCGCCGATGAGGAACTGCCTGTCCCTGCCTACTCCGAGGGACGACGATAGCCCGGTCGTTATCGTCCGGATCATCGCGCGCGACCGGCCAGTTGGACTGCCGCAGCCCCGGCCGGCAGCGTTAAGACTGCTCAGCCATGAGCACCAGTTCGCCATACGCCGGATGCGTTGCCCTCACCGGTGCCACGGGCTTCGTCGGCGGGCATATTCTGCGACAATTGGTGACCGGCGGCTGGCAGGTCAAAGCACTGACCCGGCGCAAGGATGCCCTGTCCGAAGGCGATGAGGCGGTAACGCCGGTGGTGGGTGCCTTGGAATCACCGGCTGCGCTTGCCGACCTGGTAGACGGCGTCGATGCCGTGGTTCACTGCGCCGGGCTGGTCGCGGCGCGCCGCCGAGATGAGTTCCACGCAGCAAACGCCGTTGGGACGGAGAACTTGCTCCGCGCCACATCCGCGGCGTCCGGGACAGCCCGGTTCATCCTGATTTCCTCGCTGGCAGCACGTGAGCCAGGCCTCTCACCCTACGCAGCCAGCAAGCGAGAGGCCGAGGACATTCTGCGCAATGAGGCCGGTGATATCGCCTGGCAGATCCTGCGCCCGCCGGTGGTCTACGGGCCGGGAGATCGGGCCACCCTGGATCTCTTCCGTCAGTTCTATCGTGGGTTGGCTTTGCTACCACGCAATGGCGGGCGCTTCTCGATGATCCATGTGATGGATCTCGCCGCTGCGGTGGCTGCGCTCTTGCGGGCCGATGAGCTGCCGCCCCAGATCATGGAACTGGATGATGGCAAACCGGGCGGCTACGGCTGGGACGAACTCGTGACAATCGCCGAGGCCCAGCTCGGCCGCAAGGTGCGGCGCATCGCCGTGCCGCCGCCGCTGCAGCGCGTGGTAGCGGCCGCCAGCGTCGCGGTCGCGACCGTAACCGGCGGCATCCCCTTCCTTTCGCAGGGAAAGGTCAATGAGATCTCTCATCCGGACTGGGTCAGCCGCAGCAATCTGCTGAGTGAGGCGGTTCCCTGGAAGCCATTGGTCAGATTCGATCAGGGTTTCCCAACGACCCTGGCATGGTATAAGGCCGCGGGCTGGCTTTGACTCACGAGTTTGGCGCGGAGAAGGTCCTGAGTTTCCACCGCCCGGCGGTAATCGGTCGGCCTCGGGGTACGAGCTACGGGAAGGGGTGAGGATATGGAATGGACTGCCGACAAGGTCCAGGCGGAAGTGGCCAAGCTGCTGGCACCCTATAATCCGGACGGCGCCCAGTTGAAGCCGGAAACCGACCTTTCCGCAGATCTCGACATGGACTCCGTCGCTGCAATGAACCTGGTCATGGAAATCGAAGATCGCTTCGAAATCGACATCCCCATCAGCCTGCTCCCGGATGTGAATCGCCTGCAGGATCTGGTCGACGCAGTTATGACCCAACTGAGCAAAGACTGACCCCATGAGCCTGCTCGACAAATACGAACAAGTCGGCCAGCGCCGCGACCGCTTTCTGGCTTTCGGCCGGGACCCCTTCAATATCCGTATGGATCGGATCGATTCCGCAACGGAAGCGATCATCGAGGGGCGCGAGGTCATTCTCGTCGGCACCAACAATTACCTGGGCCTGACCTTCGAGCCAGACACGATCGATGCCACGGTGAGCGCCATCAAGAACGAGGGCACGGGCACCACCGGCTCGCGCATCGCCAATGGCACCTATTCCGGCCATCAGGCGCTGGAACGGCAGATTGCCGACTTTCTCGGGCGACGCTCGGCAATGGTCTTTTCAACGGGCTATCAGGCCAATCTCGGTGTCCTGGCCGGGCTGGCGGGTCCGAAGGATATTATCCTGCTCGACGCCGACTCTCATGCCAGCATCTATGACGGCTGCACCCTGAGCGGCGCCAGACTGTTCCGCTTTCGGCACAATTCCCCGGCCGACCTCGACAAGCGTTTGACCCGTCTCGAAGGCGATAGCTCGGGCAAGCTGGTCGTCGTGGAAGGCATCTACAGCATGCTGGGCGATCAGGCGCCGCTGGACGAATTCGTCGACGTGAAGCGCCGACACGGAGTGGAGCTTCTGGTCGACGAGGCCCACTCTCTGGGGGTGTTTGGCGATCACGGGCGCGGTGTCTGCGAATCGGCCGGCGTCGAAAAGGACGTCGACTACGTCGTCGGGACGTTCAGCAAGAGCATCGGCGCGGTCGGCGGCTTCGGGGCGTCCGACCACCCGGCGTTCGAGCGACTGCGTTATACCAGCCGGCCTTACATGTTCACGGCGTCCCCCTCGCCTTCCAGCATCGCCACCGCCATGGCAACCCTTGGCCAGATCAAGGCGCGCCCGGAACTGCGGCGTCAGCTCTGGGACAACGCCCGATCCCTCTATGGCGGCCTGACGGATCTTGGCCTCACGATCTTTGCCGAGACCAGTCCGATCATCGCCGTGAAAATGCAGGATGAGGACTCCGCGGTCTTCATGTGGAACGCCCTGCTGGAGGCCGGCGTCTACGTCAATCTCGCACTGCCGCCGGGAACCCCGGACGGGAGTTGCTTGCTGCGCTGCAGCCTCTCAGCAGCCCATACGCCGCAGCAGGTCGCGCGGGTTTGCGGGGTTTTCGAGGAGTGCCTCGACGCGTTGAATGCCTGGCAGGCGGCGCAGTCGGCGGCTGAGTAGGCAATCCGCCAGAGTCCATTCGGCAGGACTACCGGAAGGCGCCTTTGCGATAGAGTCGCCAGAACAGGACGGTCGAGGCCAATACCGGGTGACGGCATTGCCAGGGCGTCAGGGACACCGAAACACCGGAATGCCGCTCGATTTTCCACAGTAGATATTGCGCGCCGCCTTGGAAGGTGAAGGCCGCTTTTATCAGGCGCAGGACCGAGAGAATCTTCCCCTGCACCCTGCGCAGCAGCCATTTGGACCGGAAACCGCGGCCGCTTCCGGCAGGCGCAATCCATGACCGGACTGCCGCGGTCACCTCCGAGGGCTCAGGCTCCGCTGACTGCACCCGCAATGCTTCCAGCACCGCCGCCCCGGCGCGGTCGAAGTGTTGCCGGTTGGCTTCATAGAGTTCGACGGCCCGTTCCGGCGGCTCGGCGCGCAGTTCGGTCCGATAGGTTTCGCCGAAGACCGCGACCCAGAGGTCGCGGCAGTCGAAGCACCGCTCCATCAGCGCCAGGCCCTCTTCGGCCGTCTTGCGGATGGCCTGGCCGAGAGAGGCGATGACCGCGGCCCGGGTTGCGTCATCCCGGCAGAATGCTAGGCGGCAGGGCTGGGCGAAGCGCGCCCAAAGGTAAGGGTGGAACCACTTTCCACCGGCGCCCGCGGCAAAGTCCGCCAGAGAGACCACCGCATATTTGGCGCGCACCTGGCGCCCTTCGAAAGGCGCCTCAATGTAGTAGACATTGGGTGGAAGGGCCCAGTTGAGGAGGGCGCTCAACCGGCTGCGATGGCTCGATTTGTACGTATCGACCAAGAGGTAGAGGTCGACGATCTTTCCTTCATCGCTGTTCTGTCGCAGGCATGATCCATAGAACAGCACAGCCGAGACCGCGGCGCCGTGGCGCTGCCGTGCAGCCGCCACGATGGCGGCGATCGCGGGCGCAACGGGTTGCGCCACGACATCGCGCAAGAGGACTTCCAGATCGTCTCCCTGCATCCTTCTAGATCCGAAGAAACCGCATCTGGTCGGCGGCTGTCACGATGATTGGCCTGTCAGGCTCCGGCTCCAGGAGTTCGCCATCAAGCGTGAACGGGCAATCCATGGTCAAAGCAATGCGGCTGGCCCGCCGGCTCTGATAGCTCTCGGCAGGCAGTTCGCGGTCCTCCTTGCCGTAGAGTATGCGCCATATGTAGCGCAGAATGCGCTTGGGCGGGAAAGCAATGCTGGTGAAACGCAAAGGCCCTTCACCGCCGTTCCAGAACGGTCGGCTACCAAGGACAAGCCGCTCCAGCGTCGTTGCCAGTATGACGAAGCTGGTGTGGGATTGTACCGGCTGGTTGTCGAAGGCCACTTCGATTCGGTCACCGGAGAGCACCTCATTGCCTTTGGCTCCATCCACACCGCGAACGGCCCGCAATGCCCAGCCGCCGAGCAGCCCCGCCAGAGTGACGGCAGCCGCGGCTTCCGCTTGGATCTTGTACGGGTGCACCTTGGCGCGGCAGGCGACGATGGCGCGGTAGATGCCTGCGCCGCCCAGGAACATGCCGTATTGCGGTTCCATGCCACGGGCGTTTTCGAGCCTCAGGATATTGCGGGTCACCGTAGCGCTGTCCAAGTCGCCTTCGGTTGCCGTCTGCAGAAGGCGCGCCAGGCCGTGCCGCCGCCGCAAGCCGACATCGCTTGCGATCATATTGGTCATGCCGCACGGCACGACGGCCAGGCGCGGCAGTTGCTCACAGGGCCGTTGGCCCAACAACTCGGTAAGCACGGCCTGAACCGTGCCATCACCGCCGGCCACGGCGACCACCTCGATCTCCCGGCGGGCGAAATCCTGGAGGATGTCCGGTATATCGGCCACCGATCCAAGAACGGCATGGCGCACCTCCGGCGTGCCCGCCAGAAGCTTGTGCATGTCGTCCATTCCACCCTTGTTCTTCTGGCTTCGTGGATTGGTGATGACCCCGACCTTTGCCATGGTCACGTCGGCCCCGCCAGCCAGGATCGCAGACTGCCCTGCCGACGGGCGGCGGCAGCGGCCTGGAGCAGTTGCAGGAGATGCAGCAGCAGGCAGATCGCCGTCCATGCCGCCACAGCGACAAGTCCGAGGTCTGGCCGCCCGGCGATGACAGCGAGAGTCAGAAGAACCAGGTTGGGATTACGGCGTGCCGTCACCAGGCGGAACCAGGTGTCGATGCGCCGCCAGACATGGATTTCGAGTCCAAAGCGCCAGATGGCGATCCCCTCGATGACACGCTGCAGGACATAGCCGGCGATGATCACGGTGAGCACTGCCGCCAGGAGATCCGGGCTGAGGGCAAATGCTCCCTCCTGCAGGCCGACCCCCCAGGCCAGATACCAGAAGGGTGGATGAACAAGGTCGATCGAGTGATCGAAGAAATTACCGAACTTGCTGGATTTGAGGGTTATTCGGGCCAGCTTTCCATCGACCGTGTCGAGGAAGGTCATGAGCCAGGCCGCCAGCAGACCGGGCAACCACGCTCCCTCCCAGAACCAATAGAAGGCGGCAATCACCATGACCAGGCTGAGCGCGGTCACCTGGTTGGGTGTGATGCCCCGACTGGCGCAGAACTTCGTGACGTGGAAGGCCGGCCGTGGCCACAGCCATTTGGTGACAAGATCCGTGGCGCCCTTGTAGGTGCCCATGAACATGCGCCATTCGGTCTGGGCTTGGTCGGTGACACTTGGCAACAGGGCATAGGGCTCCTCACGCTTGCGCAAGGCCTGCCAGTATGAGGCCCCCAACTCGGCGCTCTGCAGCGGCCGCAGACCATCGGCGACGGCATCGATCCGGCCTCCGCGCAGAACCTCCGCCGCCTGCAAGGCGAGACCTGCCGGGGCGTGGACCGCCAGCGGTGCACCCCGCCGCGGGCCGTTGGCAAGCAGCATCGCTCCCGGTGTCGCCACCAGCGCTTTGACGAGCGGGCCGTCGATGACGGCGTCGGCACGCGCCAGAATGAGCGGTTGCTCCTGGTCGGTCAGGTCCGAATCGTCGATGACCCGAGCGATCCCTGCGCCGGCGAAGCTGCGCCGCAGTCTTTCGGCCGGGCTCTCGAACCAGATGCTCAAGGTGCTGTCGCCGACAACGCAGATGGCGGACGGCATGGCATGTTCGTCGGACGTGGCCGCCTCGCCGCCGGACAGCTTGGGATGAGTGTCAGCGGGCACGTGATCTCAATTGGTTGCGATTTGCGGGGACGAGGCTGGCCATGGACGGGAGCGTGTTTCGCTTACGGAACATGCCCAAACCGCTCCATTAATCGGACCGCTCCGGCCTTGTCAAGCTGGCCGCCTCGGCGCTGCGTTCGGCCGGCTGTCGTTTCAGCTCGTGCCAGAAGGCAACACTTCCGGCAATGGAGGCGAACACCAGGAGCGGCGCTGTGCTCGCCAGCAGCGGTGGCAACAGCCCAACCTCACCCATGGCCAGGGTGACGCCGCTGAAAATGAAGAAAGAGAATCCGACGACAATGCCGCCCAGGAGCAGGAACTCGATGTGGCCGACCCGATGTGATTGCTGCGCAAGGGAGATGCTCAGGAAGAACATCAGCAATGGTACCAGGCCCCTAGCCAGCTTTTCGTACAGCCAGGTTTCGTAGAGATGGGGCGCCCAGGTTCCTTGGCCGTCGCCACTGGTGAAGCGACGGATCTGGCTGATCGGCAGGTTTCTTGGATGTATCATCACGTGATTGATGCTGGCGATGTCCAGCCCTATCGGCCAACTCCGTTCGGCTTCCCAACTGGCAGCCCCGGCGCCGGCCCGCCTGACGGTGACGTCGAAGAGTCGCCAAGCGCCGTCGTCGTAACGGGCTTCGCCAATGTTCAACTGCGCTTGCAGGTCGCCCAGTTCATCGCGTTCGAAGAGCACAAAGTCGCGCAGGTTCCGGGAGTCGACGTTGGCGGCCGGGACTCGAACGATGTCGTTCCCGACATGGATCCAGAGCACATCGTGAATGGGACTGTCTCCACCGGTTTGGCCAAGATCGTCAACGATGCCCCATTCCCTGAGCTCCGAAATGGACCCGGGAACGATCCGGTCATCGATCACCAACTGAATTCCGCCCAGCACGACCGCCAGCGGGATCAGGCGGCGCAGCAGTCCGAATTGAGATACCCCCGAACTCCAGATCGCCGTGAGTTCACTGCTCTTGATAAGGGTGAACAGACTAAGCAGCCCCGCCAACAAGGCGCAGATCTTGATCAGGTCGGAGACCACGATCGGCAAGCGCAGCAGGGTGTACCGGATCAGCGCCCCAAGACTGTCGACCTGATCGGCCATGACCCGGTTGGCATTGACCATCAGGTCCAACCCCAGCAGGAAGGCGGTCATGCCGATGAGCAATATCGCAAAGCGGATCAGGAACAGCCGCGTCAGGTATCGCGTCAGCATGCTCATTCCGAGTGCTGTTGCCTGGTCCTGGCAGGCCCGGATCGAAAGGCTTGCAAGCAGGTCTCGAGGACATGGCGCGGCGATGGCAGGCTGTGGCCGCGCGATACCCTATAGGCTCTGCGGTAGAAATGGATGCCGCTGCCAGTGGCGAGGGCGAGGAAAGGCAGCCACTGACCGAACAGCGATGAGATTTCTCCTACGGAAGCGAGCGACTGGCCGAGACTGAGGAGTTGGTTGTAGGCGACAAGGATGAACAGGCCGGCGGCGATGCCATAGCTCTGGTGGGTGCGCCTGCCACCTATGGCGAAGGGTACGGCCAGGAATGGTAGCAGGAACACGGTTAGAATCCGCACCAACCGGTCATGGAATTCCGCAAGCATCTGGTCGGTCGTCGTTTGCGGAGGCGGCGTTTCGCGCATTTCCCAGAGCTCGACCAGGGTCAGTTCGCGCGCATCTTCACCGCGGGGTCTGAAGGGCTCCCGATCGACGAGATCGATGGGTGTCTGAAGAAGGTCGAACTGCAACACGTCGTGACTCTGCTGGATGCTGCCCTCCGCCTCGACCGGAGGGCCGATCGCCAATCGGGTGCCCTCTTCCAGCGTCAGGATTGACCGCTCCCCGGTCGAGGCAACCGCCAGACGGCCGCGCCCCGCCGTCACTGCAACGCTGCCGCCTACTTCAACTTCCTCATAGATGAACACGCCACCAAATTCGCGGCTGCTGCGTTGAATGTCTTCCGCCATGAAGGTTACGCCCCTGACCTCCACGAACGTGCGCGGCTGCAGATAGACGTTCGTCGCCGATTGGGCGACTTCATGGACCATGGCGCGGTAGATATACCGGGCATGGGGCTGACCGACAGCGAAGTTGACGGCGGAGACCAGCATGAGACCGAAAGCGAGGATCAGGATCGGCTTCAGCAGGCGGGGCAGTCCATGTCCCGCCGAGCCCATGGCATCCAGTTCGTTGCTCTGGTGCAGCCTGCTGAACGCCAGCAGGACGCCGAGAAAAAAGGCAGCCGGCATCGCCAGGGCGATGTAGTGGGGCAACAGGTAGGCCAGTAATTCCAACAGCACGGCCAAGCCGCCATCGGAATCAAGGACGAGATCGAGCAACCTCAACATCCGCTCGGTCAGCAGGACCAGCAGCGCAATTCCGATCGACGCCAGCAACGGCGTCAGGGTCTGCCTGATGATATAGCCGCTGAGTGTCGACATGTGCCTTTCGCCTAACGGGGCTTGGAATTGCGGCCTAGACCGGCGCGCTTGGCCAGGCATCCTTGATGGCGGCGGCGACGCTGGCCAGACCGGCTGCGTCCAATTGCACCCCGGTCGCCAGGTCGGGCACCGCCGGCCACCCCTCGTCCGGGTATGGCGTGCCGCCGAAGTCCTGCTCGTTCTGGTAACGCGGCAGAACGTGAAAATGCACGTCCTTGTCAACCATCATGAGCATCAAGTAGTTGATCCTCTGGTAAGGCCGAAAGTGGCCAAGCGCCGACTCGATATCACCGGTCACCTGTTGCAGCTCCGCAAACGCCTCGGCGCTGATGTCGCCAAACGCCTCAACCGGGTCCTTGCAGACCAGGACCAGCGCGCCCAGCGTCGTCTGATGCGGCCGGAGCAGCACGACCCAGCGCCGATACTCGCGGATCAGGCTCTCGGGATAGCCGAACTTCGTCATTGTGGCGTTGGGCTGGCTTGATGGTTTCACGGCAGAGTCCTGCCTCTCTGTTGCTGTCATTCGGGGGGTGGTGCCAATTACGGATACATCGCGGCTGCCATCCATACCAGCAAGTGGCGCGTCGATCGGTGTCCCTAGTTCATCCGAAGCGTTGTGTAATTCCTGATTGTTGCATTCATTTGACCAGGAGAAGCTAATTGGGGCGGATCGCCATGCCTGCTCATTCGGCATCGAAGATGGTTGTGACCTCGGGCGCCCGGGCCGGGTTCGGATCGAAGGGACTGAAGGCGAGCCCCTGTTCCACCCGGAGGCGCCAACGGCCGGTCGTCGTGCGGTCGCAACCTATCACGATGAAATCGGGAACAAGAAGCCCGATGGCAGGGCGATCGGCGGTCTCTTCGACGGCTACGGTATCTCCAGCGATCCGAGGTTCCGCCTCAGCATGACCGAGCAAAACGTGACGCTATTCACGGCCGAAGCGGCGGATGACCAAGATCCGGACGTCTGATCTCCACCTTCAGATTTGGCTAGATCCGGTTCCTGTAGCGCCCGACTTCCTTGAAGCGCCCGGTGGCGGGGTCCAGGCCGCGGGCTGTCGTCTCGATCCGCCATTCGCCCGCGTCTCCGGAGATACTATAGATGTTGTAGCGCGCTAGCGGCTTCCTGCCACCATGGGCCGCCGAAGCCGAAGGCACGCCGAGCACCGGCGCTTGCAATGCCCCGGAGTCGATCCGCTCCTCACCGACAGTATGATTGTGGCCGTGCAGGATCAATTCGGCCCCGCTCTCGGCGATCACCTGGCGGAATGCGTCCGCGTCGACCAGACGCTTGCGCCAGGCTATGCCGTTGAGACTTGGCGGATGGTGGACCAGCACCACCCGGAACCAGCTCTCCCGCCCAAGTTTCCGGAGCTCGCTGCCAAGACGGTCCAATTGCGCCCGGCCGAGCGTGCCGTAGGCACAGAACAGCGGGGTCGGCTGGGCCGAGCTCAGCCCGACAATGGCAACCGGGCCACGATAGCGCACGAAGGGGAAGGATTCCGGCCCGGTCGGGGCCTTCAACGTGCCGCCGGCCTCCGTTTCGCTGGTCATGAAATCCTGCCATCTGGCGAGCGACTCATCCCAGGGCACGGCGATGTAGGCGTCATGGTTGCCCGGAATTACCGATATGTGGTCCGGACTGCCCAGACCGTGCAACCAGGCTTCGACCCGGCTGAACTCCTCGACCAGGGCGATGTTCGTGAGGTCGCCGGTGATCACAAGGTGGTCCGGCTTCTCGGCTTCCAGGTCCTCAGCCAGGGCCGCCAGCACTTCCGGGCGGTGAAGAGCCCCGCGTCCGCGTAACCACGACAGATAGCCGAAGAGGCGTTTGTTCAGGATTTCGGTGACCCGGACCGATGGCAACGGGCCCAGATGAGGATCCGAAATGTGGGCAAGCTTGAATGTCATCGCTGCAGCGCCTGGGCTCAGGTGCTCAATGTTTGACGTCGGCGAAGGAAAATGTGATCAAGGCGCGCCACTCGGTTTGGCCAAGGAAATCGCGAAGAGGACCTTCTGTCCATTGAAAGTACTGATCATCGGCGCCGGTCAAGGCCGACGCCTACTTCCCCTCACGGAACGGGAGCCTAAAGCGCTCCTGGAGATCGGCGGCAAGTCTCTTCTGCAATGGCAGGTCGAGGCTCTGGTCGATTGCGGCGTAAAGGAAATCGTGTTCCTTGCCGGCTTCAACCTGCCGTCCGTCGAACGCAGCCTTGCGCAGTTGGCGGGACGCTGGCCCGCGGTCCGATTCCGTGCCGTCCATAACCCCTTTTACGGCGTCGCTGACAACCTGGCCACCTGCTGGATGGCCCGGGCCGAGATGACCGATGATTTCCTGCTGCTGAACAGCGACACGATTTTCGGCGCGCCACTGCTGCGGCGGTTGATCGAAAGCCCGCACGCGCCGGTCAGCCTGGCTGTCGACCACAAGACCAAGTACGACGACGACGACATGAAGGTCGAGCTGGCGGCGGGCCGCCTGCTGGATATCGGCAAGACCCTGCCGAGTGAGCGGGTCCACGGCGAGTCCATCGGCATGTTGTACTTCCGTGGCGAGGGCGCGGCCCGCTTCAAGGCTGCTTTGGAAGCCGCCATGCTGGAGCCGGCGGCGCTGAAGCAGTGGTATCTGTCGGTAATTGCCGCGCTGGCCGGCGAGTTGACGGTGCAGGCCGTGACCATCAGCGGTCACGATTGGTGTGAGATCGACTACCCTGTCGACATCAAGGCGGCGCGCGAGATGGTGGCCTCCTGGCGGTTGAGCCCCGGCGGGGACCTCGCGTCAGCCGGCGGCGCCTAGAGCACGATGAGATGAGGTCACCTGACCTCATCTCTGATTCCTCTTCCAAAACGTCGAGATAGATCGGGCTTCAGATCTGAAGCCGAGTCGACCTCAAATCCCCATCCAGAATCTCCTCCACCAGAGCGATATCCTCTGGCTTGTCGACATCAATCGCCGCTTCAGCGAAAGGCATCCTGACTGCGATCGCGGTGATCCGCATCCGCCGTGAGATGCGCGCCATCGCCCCGTCGAGGCTGAGCAGCCGCAGGAGATAGCTCACCAGCAGTACCGGGCCGAAGACCCCGGCGATTCGCCAGGGCCGCTTGCGATACTGTTCCGCGCGGCGCCAGGTCTCGGCGGCTTTCAGGCCGGCAGGCTTCAGGAATGCGAAAAGATTGCTGCCAGAATAGCGTTCCTCGCGAAACCTGAGGTAGGTACGACGGGATTGCGGATAGCTCCCCAACAGGATTTCCGAGGCGGTTACGCCAACGCTGACATCGGCGCCGCTTGCGGCGCTTTCGCTACAGAAATGGTCGATCATCTCCCTGGTCAGGAGGGCGTGATCGGCGGTGGTGACCAGCAGCGGGTACGGATCCTCAAGCGCGTCGAGCGCTGCAAGCACGGAGCGACTGGGTGAGTCCGCGGCCGGCAGCCCCAGCAGGCGCTTCTCGCGGACCAGCGGCTTGAGATCTTCGAGGCCGGATAGAACGGCAGGATCGGTCAGCACCACTGCGATGCGACCCACTTGGGGGCTCTGCGCCAGGGCCTCGACGACCCTCTGGAGCATGGTCTTGCCGGCTATGCTGGCCAGGCATTTGTGAGCGACCCCGGCGGCACGACACACCGGATCGGTGGGACCGCGATCGCCTGCCAGGACCAGCGCCGTAAAACGTCCGCCGGAAACCGGCGCAGGCTGCATCAGCCAAGCTCGCGGCTGTAGAGCCGGTAGGTCTTATAGGCGACGCCGCCAAACTGATCGATCATGCGCCGCATCGGCTGATTGTCCTCCAGGATCCACGAGAGCTCGACGCTCTCGACTCCAAGCCGCTTCTGGGTGCGGCGAAGGTTTTCGATCACCGCAAAGGCCAAGGCGGCGCCCAGCGGCGTGCCGTGATAGGCGCGGCGTATCCCCATCAGCGGAAGGCGGGCGGTCTTCGGAGTCCCGACTTTCAACCGCCACAACAACTTGGCCCAGCCGAAGGGCAGCAGGCGGCCATTCAGATCGGCGATGGCCTCGTTCACATTGGGCAGGCAGATTGCCATGGCGACCGCTTCGCCGCCCATCTCGGCGATGGCGATTGAATCAGGTCGCATGATGGGTTTCAGGTCGCGGGCCAGGGCGCCGATCTCCGCCTGAGACAATGGCACGAATCCCCAATTCTCCGCCCAAGCATCGTTGAAGATACCAATGATCTTGCCGAGGTCTTCTTCATAGCGGCGCATGTTCAGCGGGCGGATCGTAATTTTCTCGTCCTTGCTGAGCTTTTCCACCAGGCGGGCGATGGGTTCGGGCAGTTCATGATCCGTGCGGTAGCGGTAACAGATCAGGTCCTTGATCTTGCGGTAGCCCAGCGACTCCAGTTGCGCGCCATAATACGGCCGGGCATGGCCCATCATCAGGGATGGCGGGTGCTGGAAACCGTCGACCAGCAGGCCGGACTCCTCGTTGATCGATAGGCTGAAAGGGCCAACGATGCGCGTTAGCCCCTGTTGCTTCAGCCAGGTCTCGGCAGCCGCGAACAGCGCCTGGAACGTCTCCGGCCGGTCATCGGACTCCAGTAGCCCGAAATGGCCTGTCGAGTCCTTGTGCCTCTCCAGATGGGCGCGATTTACCTGAGCCGAAATGCGCCCGACGGTCCGGCCGTCCCGAACGGCCAGCCAGAATCGTGCCTCGCTGGTGTCGAAGAAGGGGTTCTTGCGCGGATTGAGAAGATCGCGGCGTTCCTGCAGCAATGGCGGAATCCAGGCCGGATCTTCGCCATACAGCGCCCAGGGCACGCGTATGAATGCATCAAAGTCGGCCCCGTTCTCGACGGCCTTGATGGTTGTCGGTGCCAGATCGGCGGCTTGGTGGCTCTGCATCAAGCCGTCATTCGCCATGTCGCAAGGCAGCAGCAGTCCGGTTGGGCAACTGGGATTCTTTGACGAGAGGGACCCGCCGGCTGCCGGACAGGGTCATTCCTGCCGCGGTCGCCTCGGCACCGGGCTGCCATCGGCGGCGAAACCGGACAGCGTGGCGACCCAGGGGAAGCGGGCGGTCTCCGGCCCCGTATAACCCAGATTGAAGACAGTCTGGCTGCGCGGCACCCCTTTGGCCTCCGCATAGAAGGTGCCGAATATCCGATCCCAGAAGAAGTTGGTGATGCCGAAATTGCCGTGTTCGCTGTGGAAGTGATGGGCCAGATGGTTCCGCTTGATGCGTCGCAGGAAGGTCGATTTGGGCGTGAAGGGTAGATGCTGGATGCAATGGCAGAATTCGTAGAAGCAGGTCGTGGCCATGCCGGCGGCCGCAGCAAAGGCCGCCGGGCCCGGCCCGCCGATCAGCCAACCGATTGGAATGGTCACCACGAGGATTGTCGGCAAGGTGGTCGAAAGCGCGCCGAACAGAACGCCCAGATCGTTGGGATCCTGGTGGTGGTCGAAGTGAATGCGCTTCCAAAGGGCGGCGGTCTGGGGATGCTTGTAGAGCCACCGGCCGTGCAGCACGAAGCGGTGCAGCAGATACCAGACGACTGGATAGACGACGACTGTTGCAATCGCCGAAGCGATCAAGGCGGCCGGACTCCCGCCCCAGTAGACTGTCAGGGCGACACCGGCAAGGCCGATCAGCCCATAGACCTGGATCGCCGGATAGGTGACATAGGCCCACACCAGTTCGCGCAAGGTCATCTTGTCGAGAAAGTATTTGCGGCCTGACCAGGGTGTTCTGCTGAACAGCACGACTATTCTGCCTCTGGATTCGACTATTCCACGGGAAATTAGGGCGGCAGGCGGTAAGAATCAATGACGCGCGGACAATCTCGTCGGCGCGGCCCGAAACTGAAACCCAATGGTCGATTCATCGGCTATACCCAGGAGATCCTCCGGCCCGGTTTACGCTTGTTGAGTACGTTGCGCAGCCGGCTGCTCCAACCGCCGACCAACTCCCGTTTCTCCAGGACCCTGAGGTCTTCATCCAACTGATAGACCAGGGGCACGGCGGTCGCGATACGAAACGCGGCGGCCGCATCGTCGTCCAGTCCTTCGATCTGCCGAACCAGGCCGCGAATGCTGCTGGTATGGGCGACCACCAGAACCTCTTTGCCCTGGCGCAGGCTGGGCGCGAGGCTGTCTTGCCACCAGGGCTCCACCCGCTCGGCAGCCTGCTCCAGGCTCTCAGCACGAGGTAGCAGTTCGGGATCGATGTCCGCGTAGAGCGGATCCAGGGACGGAAGACGCGAATCGCCCTCGGGCAGGGCCGGTGGCTCGGCGGCAAAGCTGCGGCGCCAGTCAGCGACCTGCTGGTTGCCGTATTTGAGCGCCATCTTGGCCCGGTTATGACCCTGCAGGCAGCCATAGTGACGCTCGTTGAGCCGCCAGGTTCGCTCGGTCGGCAGGCCGGTCTGGCCCATGTCCGTCTGCATGATTTCCAGAGTCCGGGCTGCTCGACTGAGGTACGAGGTGCAGCAGAGATCGATGTCGAGATGGATGGCCGCCAAGACTTCGCCGGCATTATGGGCTTCCTTCACTCCGGCGGCGCTCAAGGGAGTGTCGGCCCAGCCGGCGAATCGGTTTTGGCTCGACGCTTCCGTCTTGCCATGTCGGACCAGAACCAACTTTGGCATGTTCACTCTGCGGGCAATTGGGTATCAGAGGGCACTTTACCGCCCCGGCCGAGGGATATAAGCCCTAGAGCCGCCCGTCGGCAATCATCCGGCAATTGCCTCATGGTTGCCGACTGAATGGCACCCTGAAGGTGATCGAGGCTGTCGTCCGTATGTCCGTGCAGGAATCACGAGATCTCAAGTCGCCGCATCAACCCGTCCATGACCGCGCCCGGGCGGCAGAGTCGGCGGATCTTCGGGTCTGGCTGCTGCTTGACGATCGCCCCGGCCATGTGACCCAGGTGGTCGGCCTCGCCGACGCGTTGGGCGTGCCATACGAGACCAAGGCCCTGCGGTTCACGTGGCTGAACCGGTTGAGCAACCGGCTGCTTGGCGCGAGCCTGCTATCGCTGAACCTTGAGAATTCCACTGCGCTGGCGCCGCCATGGCCCGATCTGGTCATCGCCATGGGCCGCCGAACGGCGCCGATTGCACGCTGGGTCAGACGACAGAGCGGCGGCCGCTGCCGTTTGGTGCAACTCGGCCGCAAGGGCGCCAACGTGGCGGCCGATTTCGATCTTTCGGTGACCTGCAGGCACTTTCAACTGCCCGATCATCCGAGCCGCCTCGAAGTCCTGCTGCCGCCGACCCAGGTCACCGCAGATCGTTTGCAGGCGGCAGCGGCGCGATGGCCGGACCTCTATGGTGGGGCCGCGCGGCCGAGGGTCGCGCTGCTGGTCGGTGGCACGACCGCCCATCACCGCCTGCCGGCTGAGATCGCGGCCACGATGGCGGCCCAGTCACAGGAGTTGGCCGACAGGCTTGGCGGTTCGCTGACCTGCATCACCAGCCGTCGTAGCGGCAAAGCGGTGGAGCAGGCACTGGAGCAGGCGGCACCAAGGGCCACCGTGCACTGCTGGAGGCCGGATCAGGCGGAGAATCCCTATCTGGGTTATCTTGCCGAAGCCGACGTTCTGATTGTGACAGGCGAGAGCGAATCCATGCTGGCGGAGGCCGCCGCCACGGCCAAGCCACTTTACATCTACGGTGTGCCGGCCCGTCCGATGTCGTGGCGAAGCAGGATCGCTGGAGCCGTGCTCTCAGCGGCGCGCAGCGGCAGAGGCCTGACCGCCCGGATCTGCGGGCGCCTTATCGACGGCGGCCTGGTGGTGCCGCCAAGGGACCTCGAACTGATGCACCGCGGTATGATCGACGCCGGAGTTGCCGCTCCTTTCAGTGTTGACGACCCGTTGCCGGCGCCCGCCCCTCCGACTGGACAGGACGAGCTGAAGGCCCGTGTCCAACAGATCCTGGACCGGAGCTGACCCTTGGCGGAAAGGAGCACCGAACGATCGAGAAGGCGGCCGGACGGCCTTCTGACCCGCTGGGGACGCGTGGGCTCCTCCCAAGAAAGGACGCTCTGGATCCATGGACGCCGGCGCAGCGATTTCGAAGCCGCCATGCCGATGGTCAGGGGCCTGCGGGATCGCCTGCCGCGTCTCAACATCCTTCTCACGACAGCCGATCCATCGACCCGCCAGTGGCTTGCTGAGGCATGCCCGGATGCGATCGTGTTGGCGCCGCCGCTGCGGTTCGGCAAGAGCGCCAGCCGCTATATTCGCAATCTCAACGTCCGCGGTCTCGTGATGTTGGGGGAAACCGAACCCGGCGACCGCTACATCCTTCGGGCGGCTCATGGTCGCGCCGCTCCGGCCGCCCTGTTGCAGTCCATGGCCAGGCGCGAGGCGGCCGAGCCGGTAGATCTGGTCGCCTTCGGGAGCGATCTGAGGAAATTCCAGCATTTCTTCGTGGCCGACCCTGCGGCACGGAGATGTTTGATTGAGGCCGGCATAGCGGAAGATAGCGTCACTAGCCTCTCGGACGATGGCGCCAACAGCGCCGCCACGGTATTGCCGGTTTTGGTGCAGCTGCTGCGCCTCGACATCAAGGTGATGCGCAGCTCTCAGCAACCCTTGCGTCGATGGCTGGAACGCCAGGCCTTGCGCTGCATGGACCACCCTCGTCTGCGCCGCTGGGTATCCTTCAAGGTCGAGCGGTTCGATACCATCGACCAACTCGACCTCGCGCTTGGCAAGCCCGCCACCATTCTCTGCCTGGGAAACGGCCCCTCCTCCGAGGACCCGGAGGTCGGTGCCGTGAAGTATGATTGCCTGTTTCGGGTCAATCATAGCTGGCTCAAGCGCGGCTTCCTGGCGAAGCCCGATATGGTCTTCACGGGATCCAAGCCCACATTGGCAGCGGTGCGCGGGGCGATATTCGGGCTGCTGACGACGAATGCGGAAGGCAGGCTGCTGGTCAGACACTTGCTGCACCCCGGTCTCCGGCGTGTGCGCTATGCGACAATCGAGCGCTTCGGCCTCTTCATTTCGCAGCCCCAATGGCAGGATATCCGGCCCACCAACGGGGCGGTGATGCTGGCTACGGCCGTGGCGCTGCAGCCCTCGCGGCTCGTGATCTCGGGGGTCGATCTGTTCAATCATCCAGCCGGGAGCTATCCCGGTGACAGCACTACCCCAAACGCCTATTCCCAAGGGCACGACGCCGAGTCGGAATTGGCGCTGCTGTTGGAAGCCTTGAGCCGCTACGAGGGTGAGTTGATCATCCTCAGCTCGGCCCTCAGGGCGCGGTGGGAGGAGTATCAGGGGAGAAACACGGTCTGCCACGATGCGGCCGGTTGAAGCTACCTGTTTCCGGGCTTGCAACGTCGAGTATGACCTGCGCCTTGCCTGAGGGGCGGGTCTGTTCTAAAGGGTGTAGTGAAATCAGGTAATCGAAGCTTAGCCAGGGCGCGTTGCCGTCCCGAAACGGCTTGCTTCAGCACATCCCGACGGGCACTCGCTGCCACGGGCCATGGCCTTCGGTCGAACCCGTCTTCTGCCAAGAGAGTGAAAACCGTGACCGCTGCCCAACCGAGTTTCAAGACCAAGTATTATCACAAGCGGATCGGGCATCTGCTGCGGATCGAGCGCGGACGCGCGCCCGGAACCCGCGAAGCGCCTGAACTGTATGCGCTGGATCCCCTGCCGGGTGTTGCGCCGAGTCCGAAGCCGCCGGTCCGCATCTATCTCGGCACCGAGCCCGCCCAGCACCGTGCGGAGCGGGTCTTCGTCTGGTCGATCATGCAGGTCCGTGACCCGGCTCGACGGTATGAAATCTACCTGATGAAGGATCTGCAGGGATTCGATCGGGACCGGTGGAAGACGGGCTTCACCAACTACCGCTATGCGATCCCCGACCTTGCCGGCAAGACCGGCCGGGCGATCTACAACGATGTCGACCAGATCTATCTCGCCGACCCGGCCGAGCTCTTCGACATGGATATGCGCGGCTGCGGCCAGCTCGGCATTACCGAGCGGGAAACCGCTGTAATGCTGCTGGATTGCGAGCGCATGGCGACGATCTGGCACCGCGAGGATGCCGAACGCAGCGAGAGGCACAAGTTCTTCCGCAATCGGGTGCACGCGGTCGATGGCATGTGGGGCCTTCTGCCGGGTATCTGGAATGCCCGCGACCACGAGTACGAGGCCGGCGTATCGAAACTGCTGCACTACACGACGCTGCAGACACAGCCTTGGCAGCCCTTTCCCAAGGTGCTGCGCTACAAGGACAATCAAAACGGCAAGATCTGGTTCGACATGGAGAAGGCGGCCGATGCGGCCAGCTTCACGTTGTTCACCGAGGAGAACCCCAGCCGGGCGTACCGAATGCTCCTCGAGATGTACCGGACCAAGCATCAGGAAGGCTCGCCGGAAGTGGGCCTCGCGGCGGCAGAGACCTACACCGGGAAGTCCCTGGACCGGCATGCCGATTCGATTGCGGCGCTGATCCGGGGAAGCGGTGCCAGGACGCTGCTCGACTTCGGCTCCGGCAAGGCGCTTTTCTATGACACCTTCCCGGGTGAACCGGCAGATTCCCGCTTCAAGTCGAAGCCGGAATGGGGCAAGGCCAAGGTCACTTGCTACGATCCGGCATACGAACCGTTCTCTGGGCCCATCGAAGCGTCATACGATGGGGTAGTCACCACCGACGTGTTGGAGCACATCACCGACGAGGACATTCCCTGGGTCCTCGACAAGCTGTTCGCCCACGCGCGGCACTTCGTCTTCGCGGTGGCTGCCTGCTATCCGGCACGCAAATTCCTGCCTGACGGCCAGAACGCGCACTGCACCGTGCAGCCGCCGCACTGGTGGCGCGAGCAGATGGAAGCGGCGGCGCGGCGGAATCCGGGAATCAAGTGGGAACTCTGCTGTATCGTAAAGGGCAAGCTTGGCAAGGGCGAAAGGGTCTTCCGTGCCTAGAGCCTGCCGTGTGCACCGGGCCGCCGTCGCCACCGGAAAACGGGCCGTAGCATGACCGGTGCCCAGATGCTGAATTTCGACCAGATCAAGTTCGACTACGACCCCTTTCCCATCGGTGTGGTCAAAGGCGCCCTGTCGCCGGATCTCTATGAGGAGATGATCGCAACCTTCCCCGATGAGGGTCAATTCGTCTCAAAGGACCTCCACGGGGTCAAGCTGTCGCTCTCGCAGCTCAACAACAGGGCCGGGTATTATAGCCACCTGCGCCAGAATGCCGGCTGGCGGCGCTTCTATGATTATATCAAGAGCGCCGATTTTATCAGCGACACCATGACGATGTTGAAGGCCCATAACATCGATCTGGGACTGGGCAAGACCTCGCTGAGAGAGCGATTGGCCAAGCGCTTCAAGGCCCTCAAGAAGGGCAGCCCACAACCGCATATCCCGCGCCTGCGCGCGCGCTTTGAATTCTCCGCCATGCCGATCACCGGCGGCAGCATCCGCCCGCACACCGATCATCCGGCAAAGGTCGTGACGATGGTGATCCCCATCCTGGAACAGGACGAGTGGAAGGCCGAGTACGGCGGGGGTACCAGCGTGGTCTGGCCGAAGGATCGCAGCCGCAGCTACAACTTCACCAACGCCTACATGGATTTTGACGAGGTCGACTGCGTCAAGACCTTCCCCTTCGAGCCGAACCAGTGCCTGGTCTTCGTGAAGACGCACAATTCCTGGCATGCCGTCTGGCCGATGACCGGGAATGATCCGGCCGTCTTGCGCAAGACCCTGACGATCAATATCGAATCCAATTGACCGGTGACGTCGCCCGCCTTGCTCGGGCATTACCCGCTGACGCGGGATCGGCACCGGCCCGCTCCCCCGCCCGGCCACCCATGAGGATACTGGCGTTGGGTGGCCGGGCGGGGGAGCGGGCCGGTGCCGTTTGAACAGAAAATGCTCTAGGGCAGCCAACCGTCGAACAGCGCGTGGTCCTCGGCAAGGGGCAGGTCGACCGGCGCACGGGTTCGGGCTGAGCCATAGACGGCGCTCACGAACTCGAGCGACCGACGACCGTCGGACAAGGTCACCTCGCGCCCCGGCTTGCCGTCCAGCGCGTCGGCGACCGCGTCGAACAGCCCCGCATAGCCGCTCGGGCGCTCTGAGATCTCCGTCAGCACGGCATCGATCGCCGACTGCTCGAACGGCGCCCGTGCGACGAAACTCCAGACATCCTCGGCCGGAGCGTAGGGTGCGCGACCGCTCTCCGCCGTCAGGCCCTCGAAGCAGAATCGCAGTCGGCTGGTGTCGCTGGCCGCTCCCAGGGTGATCGAACTGGTGACAAGTGCGCCGCTCTCCATGCGGATCGAGAGCGCCGCGCAGTCCTCCACCTCGATATCGTTCACCCGCGTGGCGGTTTCCGCATAGACCGATGCGACGGGTCCGAGTGCAAAGCTCAGCCAGTCGTGGATGTGGATCGCATGACCGAGGACGGCACCGCCCTGCTCCCCGGCCCATGTCCCGCGCCATGGCACATCGTAGTATGTCGCGGGTCGGTTCCAGTGCGTCTCCAGGGTCGCGACATACGGGCTGCCTGTAAGGCCGGCGTCCCGCAGCGCCCGCAGCTGCGCCGCGCCCTTGCCATAGCGGTACTGGAAGACGGGATATACGGCCCTGCCCGTCTCCTTCGATTTGGCGGCGACGATATCAACGTCATGCAGGCTGGAGACCAGCGGTTTTTCACAGATCACATCCTTGCCGGCTTCAAGCGTGCGCAGCACGGCGTCGAGATGGAGATGGGGAGGCAGGCAGATATCGACCAGATCGATCGCGGGATCGGCGAGGACCGCGTCCAGGCTGTCGCTCACCGAGACTTGCCCATCAGCACCGATCACCGCCCGGGCGCGGTCGGTATCCAGGTCACAGAGGGTAGCGACGCGAAATCGGCCCGGCAGTGCGGCATAGGCCCTGAAGTGCGACGCTCCGATCCCCGCCCCGACAATGGCAACCCTATGCGCATCAGGCACTGGCGCCACCCCCCTCGGCAAGCATCTGGGCCCTGATGGCGATATCCATGGTCCTGAAGGTATGGGCCTGCGCCACCGCGGTCTCCGTCCGGGCCCGGACATCCTCGATCAAACGCGGAAAATAGCTGAGTTCCACGTCGTTGCAGTCGATGTGCTCGTTGCGCGTGCCGTTGACGAGGTAGAGGTTCTCCTTGCGGTGGGGCATGCCGATTTCGGTGTATTTGCGCAGCTCGATCGTGCCTTCCGTACCGAGCAGGAAGAGCCGGCCGTCGCCCCATGTGGGAAGCCCGTCGGGGGTGAACCAGTCCAACCGCACATAGCCATGGCCGCGATCGCCGGTCAGGGTCATCTCGCCATAGTCCTGGAAGCCGGGATACTCGGGCCGCGTCGTGTTCTCCACCAGGGCATGGGAGATCGTCACCTCGGTCGAACCAGTGAAATGCAGGAACTGGTCGATCTGGTGGGATCCGATATCGCAGAGGATGCCGCCATAGCGCTCGCGTTCGAAATACCAGTCCGGCCGGGTCCGCAGATTCTGCTTGTGAGGCGCCAGGTTTACGGTCTGGACGACGCGGCCGATCGCGCCCTCGCGGACCAGTGCACCGGCCTTGGCGACCGACCGCACTTCGAACCGTTCGGAGAAGTTGACGGTCCAGATGCGCCCGGTGCGCGCCTGCACCTCCATCAGTGCGGCAAGCTGATCCAGCGTCGTGCAGCCGGGCTTGTCGACCATCACGTCCTTGCCGGCCTCCATGGCCTCGATCGCCAGATCTGCCCGGTCCGACGGGATGGCCGAAATCAGCACCATGTCGACCGTCGGATCGTCGAGAATGCGACGCCTGTCGTCGACCTTCTCGAGCCCGTCGAAGACCTCGCGGAACTTGTTCTCGGTGACCGCGTCGCCGCGCGTCCACCACTGCGCGCAGGTGCAGCCGTTCATCAGCATGTTGCCCAGCATGCCGAAGATATGACCGTGATCGATCCCGAGCACCCCGAGTTTCAGCCCATCTGCCACTAGTTGTCCCCCTGTTGCATTCCGCGCACTTCCGCGCTCCGTCCCGAGCGGCCGGAGGTCTCGACGGCCTCGATGAGCGCATGCACCGGCAGGACCGAGCGGCCGGGCGCCTTCGGCGCATGCCCCTCCCGAATGGCGGCATCGAAATCCTCGATCATCATCCGGTGCCAATCCGACGTGAACGCCATCGGGTCGGCACCGGAACCGGACGCGGCCGCCGCGCCGATGCTCTCGCGTCGGCCGTCCTGCCAGTCGATCTCCAACAGGTTGGAGTGGAGCCGCACCGAGCCCTTCTCATAATGCAGCACGATTTCTTCGGTGCGGCCCGGATAGCTGGCGGTCGATGCAAACAGCGAACCGGGGGAGCCATTGGCGAAGCGGAGGCCGGCCACCACGAAATCCTCCGACTCCATGCGATGGAAGCCCGTCGTGGCGGTCAGCGCCATAACCTCGGCTACCGGGCCGGTGAACTGGATTGCCAGATCCAAGGTATGGATGGCCTGGCTTATCAGGACGCCGCCACCGTCGCGCGCATAGGTGCCGCGCCCCGGCTCGTCGTAATAGGACTGATCGCGCCACCACGGGACGTAGATCTCGGCCATCCTGAGGTTGCCAAGCGAACCGTCCGCGACCAGTTCCGCAAGATTCGCGGCGGACGGACGGATCCGATGCTGCAGCATGATCCCCAGCATCACGCCGCGCGCTTCGCAGATCTCGCAGATCTCGCTGGCGGCGCCCAGCGTCCTCTCGACCGGCTTCTCCATGAGGATATGTTTGCCGGCGGTGGCGAGGGTCTCCACAAGTGCCAGTCGCGCGTCGGGCGGGGTCGTCAGCAGGACGAAATCGACCTCAGGATCCTCAGCGATCTCCTGGATGGAACCATACGGACGGGCATCCGGCCCCACGGCCTCGCGATGGTCCGCCAGAAAGGCCGCGGCACTGTCCGCGCCCTTGCCCAGCGCCCCGGTCAGCGTGACCCGTCCGCGCAACGACGCCAGCGCATCGGCATAGGTCCGGCTGACCATGCCGACGCCAACCAGTGCAACCCGTGTCGGACTATTGTCACTCATCGGCTTTTCCTGGCGGTCAGGCCGCGGCCATCGTCCTCGGCGAAAACATGGAGGCTATCCGCCGGCAGGGTCACGCCGATTTCCTGGCCGCGGTTGAGCGGGATCTGGCTGGCGAGTTGAACGGTCAGCGCCTCGCCGGAGGTCAGTTCGGAATAGATGTAGGTGATGGACCCAAGCTGCTCGGAATTCCGCACAGTCGCCTTGGCATCGCCTTCGCCGTCGAGGGATACGCCGATCACCTCAGGCCGCACGCCGACCACGACTGCCTGGTCGCCGGCACCGGTCGCCAGTGCGACCTGCTTCTCAAGCGTGCCGTTCAAGGCGACGCCGGTCGCCGTCGTCTTGCCGGCCAGGAAATTCATCTGCGGCGCGCCGATGAAGCCGGCGACGAAGCGGTTGGCCGGGTGATTGTAGAGCTCCAGCGGCACCCCGATCTGCTCCACCCGACCGTCGCGCAGCACCACGATCTTGTCGGCCATGGTCATCGCCTCGACCTGATCATGGGTCACGTAGATCATGGTGTTGCCGAGCTCGGCGTGAAGGTTGGAGATCTCCACCCGCATCTGCAGGCGCAGTTCGGCGTCGAGGTTGGACAACGGCTCGTCGAACAGGAAGATGGTCGGCTCGCGCACGATCGAACGGCCGATGGCGACACGCTGGCGCTGCCCGCCCGATAATTGACCCGGCCGGCGTTCCAGATAGGGCTCGATCTGCAGCAGCTTTGCGGCGGCGGTCACCCGACGCTCGATCTCCTCTCGCGGCACCCTCAGGTTTTCCAGTCCGAAGGACAGGTTCTTGTGGACCGACATGTGCGGGTAGAGGGCGTAGGACTGGAACACCATCGACAGCCCACGCTCGGACGCCGGCAGGGCGTTCACCCGCTTGCCCTCGAGCATGATGTCGCCATCGGTCGGATCGTCGAGCCCGGCGATCAGGCGCAGGAGGGTCGACTTGCCGCATCCTGACGGGCCTACAAAGACGACGAACTCTCCCTCCTCGATTTCCAGGTCGATGCCGTGAATGACATCCACGGTGCCGAAGGATTTGCGGATGCCGCGGAGTTCCAGCGCCCGTTTCGTGCTCATTTCAGCCCCGTGGTGGCGATGCCGGTGGTGATGAAGCGCTGCAGGTAGACGAAGACCAGGGTGACCGGGATCAGGGACGCGACGGTCATGGCCAGGATGTAGTGCAGGTCGGTGTCGAACTCGCCGGCAAAGGCGGTCAGGCCGATCTGCAACGTGTGCTGCGACGGGTCGGAGATCAGCACGATCAGCGGCCACAGGAAATCGTTCCAGCGCCAGATGACCGACAGGATTGCCAGCACCGACAGCGCCGGCAGCGACAGCGGCAGGACGATGCGCCAGTAGATCCGCCACTCCGATGCCGCATCCATGCGCGCCGCCTCCAGCAGCTCGTCGGGAATAGTCAGCATGTATTGCCGGAGCAGGAACACCCCGGTCGGTGTCGCGGCCGCAGGGATGATGACGCCCCAGAGAGAGCCGAAGATCCCGAACGACCAGACCACGAAGAACAGCGACACCAGGATGATCGTCGAGGGGATCAGCAGTGTCGCCACGATCAGCACGGTGAAGGTGAGCCGGCCGGTGAAGCGGTACTTGGACAGCGCGAAGGCTGCCATGGAGTTGATCAGCAGGGTGATCAGGGTCGCGGCGGCGGTGACGAAGATGGTGTTGAACAGGTAGGTGAAGAAATTGAACTGGTTCTGACCGTTGCGCTTGAGGATCGGGTCCAGATAATTCTCCGTCGCGACCCGGATCTCCTCATAAGGCCGCAGTTCCGACCTCGGCGCCTGCAGAATCACTCCGGGCTCGGCCACGGTCGCGATGTCGGTTACTCGGCGGGTCGGGCCGGCCTTGAAGACCACCTCCTCCCCGCCGTCTTCATCGGCCCAGATATAGAGGCTCTTCTCTCCGACCCCCTCGATCTCCCGGCTGATCTGATCGTACGGAACGATACGGGTATCGAAAGTCTCGATTCCCTGTTCCGGCTTCAGCGAGCTGACCAGCGTCCAAGATACCGGAACCAGCACGATCGCCACGCCGAGGATGAGATAGGCGTACGCCAGGATATCAGCGGCGCCGATGCGCTTGCTCTTGTCGAAGCTGCCGCGGGTGCGGGTGAGAAACTTGGCCAGCCGCATCATCGCTAGAGCTCCGACTGCCGACGGGTGATGTAGAGCTGCAGGAAGGTGAAGACGGCGATGACGACCGCCATCAGCACCGAACCGGCCGCCGCCTCGCCATAGTCCGGATGGTCGCCGGTGAAGGCCTGCTCGTAGATGTTCTGCACGATCATGAAGGTCTCGCGGCCCGGCCCGCCGCCGGTCAGCAGGTAGACCTCGTCGAAGACCTGGAAGCTGCGGATCAGCGACAGCACGACGACTACGGTGAAGGTCGGCATCAGCAGCGGCAGGGTTATGCGGAAGAACACCCGGATCGGGCGCGCCGCGTCCATCTTCGCCGCCTCGTAGAGATCGCTCGGAATGGCCTGCAACCCGGCCAGCAGGATCAGCATGTAGAAGCCCATATGCGCCCAGGAGAAGACAAACACCAGCCAGAAGAACGGCCAGCCGGTGCCGGGCGTCACCAGCCAATTGACTGGGCGCACTCGGCCGAAATCGAAGACCGCGTCGAACTGGATCGTCAGCAGCAGGGCGATGGACAGGATGCTGAGGCCGAACACCGCCCACCGGGTCCGCGGATCGGCCCGGCTGACCAGCCACAACAGGGTGGCAACCGCGATCAGGGCGATGAACAGGCTGGCGTAACCGGGATCGTCGGCGATCAGGGTCATCGGGTCCGACCAGGAAAACACAGCGACGAAGCCGATCGAGAACAGCGCGGCCCAGGCCATGGACGGTTCCTTGGCCGAGCGCAGGGTGCGCTCGCTGGACACCATCAGCAGGATGGCGAGGACGACGGTGACCACGATGTCGAAGCCGGTCTTGCCCGCGAGTGAGGAGATGCCGTCGGCGGACCCGCGCAGCGCCTCGTTGAGTACGCCTTTGCGATGCAGCACCCACTGCCAGATATTGGCGATCACGACCGGCGACAGCATGACCGGGTAGAAGAACATGGCGCGCCAGAAGCCCCGCCCGGCGAGGGATTTGTTCACCACCAGCGCGGTCAGCAGCGAGACCAGGCAAAGCACCGGGACCTGGACGGCGACAAAGAACAGCGTGTTGAACATGCTGGTCCAAAAATTCAACCCGGCATTCGAGCAGGTGTTCGGCGCCAGGATCGAGTCGCAATCGAAGATCGCGTCGTAGTTCTGCGAGCCGATAAACGGGCGGTTAAGGAGGGAGATCGAGCTGCCGCCGGTCAGCGAAACGTAGAAATTGAGGATCATCGGGGCGAAGGTGAATAGCCCGAAGATCAGCATGTTCGGAAGCAGCAGCGCATAGGGCACGCCGCCCCGCCCCCAGATGCTCTGCGCCAATTCGACCGGGAAGCCCAGCAGGTCCATCGCGAAGCGCGGAATCTGGTAAAGGCGATAGCTGCGATGGGTGAGCAGCCAGATCGTGCCGCCGCCGACCCAGCACACCACGATCGCCCACATGAGGATGCCAGCCAGGCTCATGATTTATTGCCGCAATGCCGATGGGCGAGTCATCGGGGCCTTCCCGCACCGGCTCTCAGGAGGATGAAGGGTGCCCGGAGGCCGCAAGACGGCCTCCGGACTGGTTGGTCGTTCGGGAGCCGGCTACTGGCCGGTCTTCTCCGCGATTTCGGCCGCGATCCGCTCCATTGCCGAATCCATGTCGAGATCGCCGGTCATGACGGCCGCCACGTATTCGGTGGTCGCGTTGTAGATCACGAATCCATACTGGTTGCCCTGCAACTGGAAGGCCTGCGGCGTTTCCTCCAGCGCGCGCGCCGCGCCGGCGGCGAAGACGTTCAGCCCGTCGGACACCTCCTGACCGGCGCCGAACTCCGTATAGTCGATGCCGTCGGCCTGGATCTGCGCATGCGCCGGGATCGCGAAGATCCGCGAATACCATTCGCGCGCGATCTCGTCGCTGCCCAGCCAGGCAACGAACTCCGCCGCCTCTTCCGGGTGCTCGCTGTGCTTGAACGCGGCAAAGCCGGCGCCGCCGGGCATGACGCCGCATCCGGCCGGACCGCAAGGTACCGGCACGACCTGCCACTCGAACTTGTCACCGACATTGCTCTGCACGTTGGCGACGTTCCACGAGCCGGACATGTAGAACGGCACGTCGCTGCTGAAGAACATCTCGTTGCCGGTTTCGTACTTCGAGCCGGAGACCGCCGGCCAGACATCCGGCGGCATCAGGCCCTCTTCATGCCAGTCGACCATCAACTGGGCGAAGGCTCGGTATCCGTCGTCGACGATCAGGTTGCCGGCGTCGTCGAAATACTTGGCGCCGTATGACATGGCAGGGCCGGCCATGCGGTGGCCGGAGCGGTCCATCACCATGCCGGCATAGCTGCCGGTCTCGTCCATGACCGCGCGAGTCGCTTCAGCCCAGTCCTCCCAGGTTGCGCCCGGCTCGGGGATATCCACACCCGCGTCGTCGAACATGGTGACGTTGATGTAGGGGCCGGTGACCGTCAGCTCCGAGTGGAATCCATAGATACCGCCGGGATTGCCGGCGCGGTACCAGGGCAGCACGCCGCCGTAATTGGCCTCCCATGCGTCGGCGTCAACATAGGGCGTCAGATCGAGGTAATACTCATGCAGGCCGCCGAGATTGGTGATCTTGGCGATGTCGGGCCCGGTGCCGGCCTCGAGCTGGCCCTCAAGCTGTTCGCGGATGACGTTGTAGCCGACCAGGTTGAGCTCGATGTTCACGTCGGGCGTCATCTGATTGTAGCGCTCGACCAGATCGGTCAGCACCGCGGCCTGATCGCCGTCGGCGCTAAACATGAGGCTGAGATCGGCCGCAGTCGCCGGCGCGGCGGCGACAAGCGCCGCCGCGGAAACCGTTGCGGCCAGGAATGTCGTCTTGAATCTGCTCGATACGGGCACGTGCTTCCTCCCTTTTTTTTGACCCGAGGCCGTCTTGCGAACCTCGTTCGTCTAATGCTTGGTGCTTCTCATTCGCCAAGATATCCAACTCCGGCGATTTCACCAAAACCGTAATGAAGATGACGCGCCAGTGCCGGGCTCACGGCCCGGCAACAGCATTCAATTGCTTGTCGATGAACGCCAGCGCCGCTTGCCGCATTGCCGTCGTCTCTTGGTGACCGGCCTCCGCCTCGACAAGGAACTCAATCCTTTCCTTCGCATCGGACTGCACGTAGCCCGCTTGAAGCTCCGCCCGGGCCTTGTTGAAGCAGTCCTCGGGCGTGCTCCAGTCCCGCAGTCCGACGCAGACGAGCTGCGGCCGCGGCGCGGCCAGGGCCGCCAACCGTCCCGTCGAAGTGAGCCGCAATAGCCCCGGTACGGTCATGTAGGTCCCGTGACCGTCATGGGCGCCTGTTGCGATCAGGCATTCGAGGTCGGCGAAGCAGCACATGTTTACGGAGGCTCGTATGCGCGGCTCGATCGCCGCAAGCCACCAGGCATGGGTTCCGCCCATGGATATGCCCATGGCCCCGATCCGGGTTTCGTCGATGCCCGGATGCGCCGCCAGATAGTCCACGCCCGCCACGAGTTCGGCGAGCATCCGCCCGAACAGGGTGCGCCCGTGCCACAGATGGGACTTGGACAGCGCCGATTCCTCAGGTTCGCGGCGTTCGCCGAAACAAGGCAATTCGAGGCACAGAACCGCGCAACCGAGATCGCGCAAATCCGCCGCATAGGCCGACTGCAACGCTGCGCGACCGTCAAACAACTCCATGCGGCCGATATCGTACCGGCCGCCATGGGCGTGGCAGTAAAGAATGGCGGGAACCGGATGTCCCGCATCGTCCGGAAACATGAAAAACGCCGGCACCGCATCGCCGAGGCTGCTCCGGAAAAGCAGATCCTGCGTCAACCAGCCACCCTCGGTCCGCTGCGACCTGACCTCCGGCTCGCCAAGCTGAACTTCTCCGATCTCACCTCCAAGCAGTGCTCGTACGGCATCGCGATCGAACTTCGGCTGGGCCACCAATTACTCCCTTTGGACGTTTCAACAAGCAAACCTGCCTTAGGACCGGCAACGGCTCGAGGGCTTTGCCCGAGAATTAGAACGACCGATTGGCCTGATACGCAACGGTGCCGTTGACTGACCCGTCCGAAAGTGCCCTGATTTCAACTCACCGACCCTCAAGAGGTCGGACGCGACCGGGAGGATAGCGCCTTGAAAATTTGCATCATTGGCCTTGGAGCGCGCATTTCCAATGTCGCGCGGCTGCTCGGCGCGGCCATCCCCGATGCTGAATTCTCGGCTTATTGCGATCCGGCCCCGGCCGGTCTTGCAGCACTCCGCGAAGCCAGCGGTACGGATCTGACGGGTTACGACGACCCGGCCGCCATGCTGGCCCAGGAGAAGCCGGGTCTGGTGATGATCGGCTCGCCGAACTTCCTGCATCTCGAACATCTCAGGGCCGCGCTTTCGTCCGATGTGCCGCGCATCTTCACCGAGAAGCCCGTCGTCATCAGCGAGGACGAAACTTTCGAGCTACTGGGCCTGATGCGCGATCACGACGGTCTGGACCGCATGACCGTCGGCCTCGTTCTGCGCTACTCGCCGCTCTACCGGGCCTTGCGCGAGAGCATGAGCGCGGGACAGCTGGGAGACATCGTCTCGATCGAGGCATCGGAGCATATCGGCCCTCATCATGGTGCCTTCTTCATGCGCGACTGGCGGCGCCACACTCGCCTCAGCGGCGGCTTCATGCTGGAGAAATGCTGCCACGACCTCGACCTTTACCAGGGTGTCGCGGGGGCCCGCCCGATGCAGATCGCCAGCTTCGGCGGCCGCAAATCCTTCGTGCCGGAAAACGCGCCGCCGAGCGGCCACGTCCTGCCGACGCCGTCGCGCCCCGCCGACAGGGCCAACCCCTTCGAACCGCGCTGGGGCGGCATCGATGACGCCTTCAACTCCGACGGCGACATCGTCGACTACCAGACCGCTCTGGTGAACTACGCCAACGGCGTGAACCTCTGCTTCCACACCAATCTCAACGCGCCGGACGAATATCGGCGCTTCGCCGTCTTCGGCACGCGGGGCATGGCGGAAGGCGATTTCAACCGGAACTTCTTCCGCGTCCACGACGCCCTGACGTCGGAGAAGCTGGTGGACCGGCACGACCTGGATTCAGTGGGTTCCGACCACAATGTGTCCGATCGCGTCATGGCGCGGGACCTTGCAAATCATTTCGAAACCGGCGCCGGACTCCCGGTTGGCGTACTCGACGCCCTGGTGGCCGGACTCACCGCCATCAAGATGAACGAGGCGCGGCTGTCGGGTACGATTATCGATCTGACCGAGACCTGGGAGAAGTACGACAGTTACGGGCTGACTGGCTGACGGGCGGGCACAGCGGCAATGGACACGACCGGACAGAAGACCGACTATTTCCCATACTTGCTGCTGGTGCCGGCGCTGGTCATCACGCTGTTCATCGTCGCCTGGCCGCTGGTCGAGACCTTCCGGCTCTCGTTCACCGACGCGGCGCTGAAGCCGGACGAGAACTATGTCGGGTTCGACAATTACACCAAGATGTTCTCGCGACGTTTTCCGGAGGTCATCGCCCGGACGTTCTACTGGATGGCGCTGTCGGTCACGCTGAAGATCGTGGTCGGCACGCTGGGCGCCCTGCTCCTCAACGCGGCAGTGCCCGGCCGCGGGCTCTTCCGCGTGCTGGTCATGCCGCCCTGGATTGTGCCGATCGCCATCGGCGTGTTCATGTGGGGGTGGATGTACAACGGCCAGTTCGGGATGATCTCGGGAATGATGCAGCGAGTCGGCCTGATCGATGCGCCGCTGGAATTCCTCGCCTTCCGCGACACGGCCTTCATGGCGACGGTGATCACCGATGTCTGGATCGGCACGCCGCTGGTGACCGTCTACTTCCTGGCCGCCATGCAGAGCGTGCCGCGGGACCTGAACGAGGCGGCCTGGGTGGACGGGGCCAGCCGCTTCTATCGCTTCCGCCGGATCACTCTCCCGCTGATTTTGCCGGCGATCGCGACCATGTCCCTGCTGTCGGCCATCTGGACCTTCAACTCCTTCGACATAATCTGGATCCTGACCGAGGGCGGGCCGCGCGGCTCGACCACGACGATGATCATCGACACTTACAAGACCGCGATTTCCCGTAACCGCTATGGCGAGGGCGCCGCCAGGGCGGTGATGATCGTGCTGTTCCTGTCGCTGTTCTCGGCCTTCTATTTTCTGATGATCGCCCGCGCGGCCCGCAAGGCGGAGGTCGGGAATGATCAATAGGTACCGGTGGTGGGAATACGTCCTGATCTATGCCGGGACCGCCGTCTTCCTGACCTTCCTGCTGGCGCCCTTCGTCGAGGCCTTCGTCGTGTCGATGCGGCCGATCGAAAGGCTGTTCTCGATTCCCTACCGGTTCGTCACCGAGGGCATGAGCCTTCAGGCCTATGTCGACATGTGGGGCAACGTGCCGCTGTTGTGGCGATACATGCTCAACAGCTTTCTCATCGCCAGCGCGGTGACGATCATCGCGCTCACCGCCGTCATCCCTGCCGCCTATGCCTTCGCCCGGTTCGAGTTCAAGGGCCGCAACGGGCTTCTGGCCGCATTTCTGGCCATCAACATGGTCGGCGGCGCGGTGCTGATCATTCCGCTGTTCAAGCTGATGCTGGCCGTCGGCCTTCTCAACACTTATGCGGCGATGATCATCCCCGGCGCGGCGTTCCTCATTCCGACGGGGATCTGGTTGCTGCGTTCCTACCTTCTGAAGATGCCGCGCGAACTGGAAGAAGCGGCCCTGGTCGACGGCGCCAGCCGCCTCTACACCTTGCGGCGAGTGATCATACCGATCGCCACGCCGGGTATCGTCGTGGTGGCGATCGCGACGTTCATTGGCGCCTACGCCCAGCAGTTCCTGTTCGCGCTCACTTTCAACTCGACCAACGCGCTCAACCCGCTGCCCGTCGGCCTGTTCCAATTCTTCGGTCGGCAGACCGTTGTCTGGAACGAGCTGATGGCGGCAAGCCTGGTCGGCATCCTGCCGGTGCTGATCATTTACGTCTTCCTCCAACGCTACATCGTCGCGGGCCTGACCGCCGGTGCGGTGAAGGAGTGAGACTCCCAATAACGGCAACAAAATAGGGAGAATCCGATGAGACTTCGAACCATTCTGCTTGGCGGGGCATTGGCCCTGGCAGCGACAAGCGTCGCCAACGCGCAGGATACGCGCCTCCACATGATCAACTGCGGCGACGGGGAAGGTGAGGGCGCTGTCGTACAGGCCCGTCTCGTCGCCGAATGGGAAGCTGCCAATCCGGGCTTCTCGGTCGACGTGGAGATTGTGCCGTGGGGTCAATGCCAGGAGAAATCGACGACGCTGGCCAGCGCCGGTAACGCGCCGGCGCTCGCTTATATGGGGTCGCGGACGCTAAAGCAGCTGGCCCAGAACGACCTGATTGTCGCGATCGAAATGACCGATGAGGAAAAGGCGACCTATGCGGCGCCGGTGCTCGGCACGGTGACGGCGGGTGGCCAGGTCTGGGGGACGCCGCGCGCCTTCTCCACCAAGGCGCTCTACTGGAACCGGGACCTGTTCGCCGCGGCCGGCCTCGACCCGGACTCGCCGCCCACGACCTGGGACGAGATGTACGAGTTCGCCAAGGCGATCCAGGACAACACCGAAGTCGACGGCTTCGGTCTGGCCGCAGCATCGTTCGACAACACGATGCACCAGTTCCTCAACTACGTGTACACGAATGGCGGCGAAGTCATAAACGCCGACGGCGAGATCGTCTTCGATTCGCCAAACAACGTGCAGGCGCTGGAATTCTACGGAAAGATGGCCACGGTCTCGCAGCCGGGCCCGGTCGCCTATGACCGCGCCAAACTACGGCCGCTGTTCACCGAGGGCCGGATCGGGATGTTCATATCCGGGCCGTGGGAACGCAACTTTGTCGACCACATGAACTGGGGCGTCGCGCCGATTCCGGTCGGCCCCATGGGCGAGCCCGGCACGCTGCTCATCACCGACAGCCTTGCCGTGTTCAAGGGTACCGGCGTCGAAGAGCAGGCCATGAGCCTGGCGAAATGGCTGACCAGTCCTGAAAACCAGCTCGAGTTCGAGATCGCCTCCGGTCTCACTCCGTTGCGCGACCTTCCGGGCGTGCAGGCCCTCGTCGATGAGGATCCAACCTGGGCGGCGTTCCTGGACGCCATTCCAACCGGCGGGCCGGAGCCCTTCGTGACCGATTATGTCGGCCTGCAGGACAGCATCAACGAAGCGGTCCAGGGCGTCGTCCTGGAGGAGATCGATGCCGCGGAGGCGGTCGAGATCGCAGCGGAGCAGCTCGAGGACTACAAGTAATCGAGTCGATGCGGGCCCGGTCCGTCCGGGCCCGCATCAACGCTGCCGATAGGAAGCCATGCGGGGAATTGAGTGATGGGGCAGCTCGAGCTCGCCGACGTCAAGAAGAGCTTTGGACAGATCGAGGTCATCAAGGGCGTATCCCTGGCTGTGGAGCACCGGGAATTCGTCGTCTTCGTCGGACCGTCCGGCTGCGGGAAGTCGACGCTCCTGCGCATGATCGCGGGGCTGGAGGAGATCACAGAGGGCGATATCCGGATCGACGGCACGGTCGTGAACAATCTGCCGCCGGTCAAGCGCGGCATCGCCATGGTGTTCCAGTCCTATGCGCTCTATCCGCACATGTCGGTCTACGAGAACATCGCCTTCCCTCTCAGGGTAGAGAGGCTCTCGGACGCGGAGACCGAAACCAAGGTCAGGCGCGCCTCCGGCATCCTGCAGCTAGACGACCGCCTGCAACACAAGCCGGGACAGCTTTCCGGCGGCCAGCGCCAAAGGGTGGCGATCGGCCGGGCCATCGTCCGCGAGCCCAGCGTGTTCCTGTTCGACGAACCGTTGTCCAATCTGGATGCGGCGCTGCGGGCCGAGATGCGGGTGGAACTGGCCAAGCTCCACAACAACCTTGGCGCCACGATGATCTACGTCACCCACGACCAGGTCGAGGCGATGACCATGGCCGACCGGATCGTGGTGCTCGATCTGGGCAACATCGCACAGGTCGGGACACCCCTTGAGCTCTATCACAAGCCCGAAAATCTGTTCGTTGCCGGGTTCATCGGCAATCCGAAGATGAACTTCATCCACGTCACCGGCAAGTCATCCGGCGATTCCAGCATCACCGTGACGCTGCCCAGCGGCGCGGATCTCGCCATTCCCGTCACGCCGCGCCAGGACGTCGCCGGCCAGCCGATTACCCTCGGCATCCGCCCGGAGCATGTCAGCCTGTCCGACGGCGACGCCAGCTTGGACACGGTGCCGACGGTGATCGAGCGGCTTGGCATTCACACGGTCGCCTACACCACGGTGGACGGCGTCGACCAGACCTTCTGCAGCCTGCTGGAAGGCTCGGCGGCGGCCGCCGTTGGGCGGCCCATATCGATGTCGATCCAGGCGGCTGACTGTCATCTGTTCGACGCCGATGGCCAGGCGTTCGAACGCCACGTCGCCATGTCGGAGATCGATCCCACCTTGCTGACGATGACCAACGACTGACGCAGCGGCTGGACCGGCCGGCAGGAATCAGCCTGCCCAGCGGCGGGACCGGAATACCGTCGGCTGCCAGTCGAAATCCTCGTCGAACGGGAACACCGGCCTGATCCGGCGCCGATTGGCGAGCGCCGGGATGTCCTGGTTCACCGCGCCGTCGGTCAGCGCCATCAGCCCCGGATTAGCGATCGGCGCCAACTCCGGCGACAGATAGCCAGACTTGACCACCAGCAGGCGGATGCCGCGGACATCGAGTCCGAGCGCGGAGAAATCCGACAGATGGTGGAACGGGCGGCGGCGCTGGGTGATCACGATGGCGACGCCACCGGCCAGGACGACGGCTTCTACATAGCCGGTCTCGGGACTTCCGATGATTGTGCGGACGCGTACCGGCAAAGAGGCGATGCCGCCTATGCCGGTCAACGCACCGCCGATCGCAATCTCCAGCGACGCCCCCTGCCCCGCCTCGGCGCAGGCTAGCGCGGCCCGAGGGTCGGCGATGCCGGCCAGCAGAGCGCCGTTCCAATCGCGGTCGAGCAGGGCGGACAACACGTCGACCCGGTCGCCAGACCCACCACCGGTGGGGTTGTCACCGCTGTCGGCCAGGATCACCGGTCCCGTCCGGCATGAGGCGGCGACGTCCAGCATCTCCTCCAGCGACCCCGCCGGCATGCCGAAAGTGAAGTCCCGCCTGGCGGCCCAGTAGCGGGAAGCGATCTCGCCGGCGGCAGCCTCAGTGGCCCGCGGGTCGGTGCCGGTGACCACGGCGGCCGCCGTCGCTCGCGGTTCGTCGGCCCAGACATAGCCGACCATGATGTTGGCATCGAGGACGCCCGAGCGGGCGTCGTAGTCCGGCAGTGCGGCGTAGAGCGATTTCGCCGGCTCGTCCTCGGTGCTGGTGCGCTCGCCAGGCAGCAGCACCGGTACCGGCGCCCAGGCAACGCCCGGCGGCTCGGCGCCGTCGATGCTGTCCAGCAACAGCGTCAGCGCCCGCCGATGGGTCTCTGCCACGTCGACATGGGGCGCCGTGCGATAGGCGCAGAAGAGGTCGATCTGGTCGATGACCACCTGTGAGACATTGCCATGGAGGTCGGAGCTGACGGCGATCCGGCAATGGTCGCCCACCGTCTCGCGCACGGCGCCGATCCAATCCCCCTCCGCGTCTTCCATGTCCTCTACGTACATGGCGCCGTGCATGATCAGGAGCAGGCCGTCCAGCGTGCCAGCGCACTTCAGCCGAGCTATGAACTCTGTTTTCAGTTCGCGGTACGCCGCCGCGTCAACCGGCCCGCCGGGCAGGGCGCGCGCATGGAACAAGGGCACCGCTTCCAGATCGGCCCGGTCCGGCAGGACGAGGTCCAGTGCCGGGGCAAGCGCATCGCCCTCCACGATGCCGAAGTCCGCCATGTCCATGAGGACCGGCGAATAGGTGCTGCATTCGGTATGAATGCCGCCGAAGGCCAAGCGCGCGGGCATCGGCACTGACGGTCGTCTAGAGCTGCGGCATCAGCCGCGACAGGGCTGCGAAGCGTTGCCAATCCTTGTTATCACGCCGCGTCCATCCGGCCTCGGCGACGGCGCCGAGGCGCGGGAAGACCATGTGGTTGAACAGAGCGCGTGAGATCAAGTGCTCGGACCAGATGCCCGCCTGGACGCCCTTCAGCGCACCCATCCGCTCGTCGGCTATGCCGCTCTCCGCCTCGAATTCATAGCAATGCTGCACCGTGGAGACGCCGGCCCAGCTGGCGCCCGGCTCCTGCCATCCGGACCCCTGGGCCATGTCCATGTAGTATTTCTGCCCGGGGCTGCAGACGACTTCATATCCCAACCCGGCAATCCGTGCGGTCATCTCCGGCTCGCGCCAGGCAACAAGCAACGTGTCTTCGGTGTCGATGCCGCCGCCCTCGGCAACCTCGTCCCAGCCCGCGAGCTTCTTGCCGAGAGCGGTCACGATGGCCTTCACGCGCCTGAAAAAATGCGCTTGGAGCTCCGCCGTTCCCGCTAGGTCCTCCGCGGCCATCAGGGCTTGCGCCCGCGGCGACGCCAGCCATGTACCATCGTCCACCTCGTCGGCGCCGACATGGATGTATTCGGACGGGAAGAGTTCCGCAACCTCGCCGAGGACGGTCTCAACGAACGCGTAGGTCTCCGGCATTGCGGGGTTCAGCGCATTGTTCGGATAGCCCTGTCTCGAGCGGTAGTTGTCCCGTGGTTCGTCGGGGTCGTGCAGATGCGGCAAGGCGTGAAGGACAGCCGTGCAATGGCCGGGCATGTCGATCTCGGGCACGATGTCGATGTCGAGCGCCGCCGCGTGTGCGATAGCCGCCGACACATCGGCGCGGCTGTAGTGGCCGGCATAGGTCTCGGCACCGCTTCCCAGCTGCGGCGCCATCACGCAGTCGGCGCCGCGCCTGGAGCCGATCTCCAGGAGTTCGGGAAAGGCTTCGATCTCCAGCCGCCATCCCTCATCGTCGGTCAGGTGCCACTGGAAGACGTTCATCTTGTGCCACGCCAGGATGTCCAGAAACCGCAGCACAGAGTCGAGCGGATAGAAGTGCCGCGATACGTCCAGATGCGACCCCCGCCAGCCGTGACGCGGGGCGTCGGTGATCGATCCGGCTTTCGGCAGGGAGAAGGTCTCAGGGTCGGTCCGCGCACCGTGCAAGATCTGCGCGAGTGTGATCAGGCCGTAATCTCGGCCGGCATCGTCGGCATGGCTGACACCGATCCGATCCGGCGCGAAGTCGATCCGGTAGCCCTCCGCCGGGACGGCCGCATCGCACCAGCAATCCACGGGCAGGCCCCCCTGATCGCCATCCAGGCGGAACGGCTTCTGCGCGGCCGGGAACAGACGGTGGGCAAGGGCCGCGACCTTGGCGAACGATGCCCGCTCAGCAGCCGACGCGGTGGCGGCCGTGCACATATCCGGGGCGTGATCGTGCCAGGCCGTGATGGCGCAGTCCTGCGGCCACGGCAATATGGATAGCGGCAACACGACCCGGCCGGCGGGAACTGATTTCCGTTCGCCGGAGTCGAACGCGGGATCGATCGCCAGATCTCCCACATCCACCGGTGGACGCCTACCATCCGCAAGAACCAGATAAGCGGATTTCGGCCCGTCAAGACGATGTTGGGACTGATGCGTCAGCCCGTCCACCGTGAAAGACCAGAGACCGCCCGGCGCTATCACGGTGTCGTTCGCGGGCTGGAATTCGTGGAAGTTGGCAACCCGCCGGACCATCGTCGCACCGTCGCATTGATGCTCGTCCGCCACCCGCGTCATCATCGAAAAGGCGATGCGAAAATCCCTCAGCGGCCGGTCGGAAAGGTTGATCAGGGTCAGCGTCAACCGGCCATGCGCCGGCTCGTCAAGCGGTTCAAAGACCGCTTCCAGGCGGAATTCAGCTTGGGTCATGTCCGTTGCCTGGTCATTCTCTGTGTGCGGATGGGATGGGCGGTACCGCGACTCTGTATCGAATCCGCAATGCGGGTCCAGTGCATTGTCGGTTCGTGCGGCCTCGGCCCGCCAGCGTGCCTGCGATGTGCTAAGACCAAGCGCGTCCAACCATAGGCCAAGATCCATGCACGATATGCTCGTGAAGCTCTATGACCTGCCCGACAAGAGTGAGGCGCTGGAGAGCCTCGATGCTCAGGGGATAATCGTTCGGCGAGCCCTGGTTCCCGAGAAACAGCTGGTCACGGAATGGATCGGGAGGACCTTCGAGCCCGCATGGGCGGTCGAAGCGGAGGTCGCCTTCGCGCGGCAGCCGGTCAGCTGTTTTCTTGCGCTGAAAGGCGCGCAGATCCTCGGCTTCGCCTGCCACGAGGCCACATGCCGTAACTTCTTCGGACCGACCGGTGTCGCGGACAGCGCCAGGGGCCTTGGCATCGGCCGGGCTCTGCTCCTTGAGGCCCTATGGGATCAGAGGAACCATGGCTATGCCTACGCCATCATCGCCGGGGTCGGTCCGGTGAGATTCTACGAGGAGACCGTCGGGGCCGTGCTGATCGAGAGCTCGCAACCCGGTTTCTTCCGAGGCCTGCTCACGGTGTGACGGTCTTCCGGCCATGTGCCCGAATTACGGCGACTGCTTCATTACTGTCGGATGCTGGCGGCGCGAACTGTCAGGAGTGAACACGTCTCCAGGGCGATCTCCCCGTACTGCAGAGAAAGAACAGGGAATTCGGCGTACCGCAAGATCGCCCGGACGCCGACGCCCGCCAAAGTGTATGTTCCTGCATCGTTGGATCCCCGGTCGCGAGGCGAGAATGGAGCAGGCCCGTTATCTGTACATCCTGCTGCTTGCCGTCTTCGTCATTGCTGGCCGCAAATTCCTCGACGCCTGGCGCGACACGTCACGGGGAGGCCGGATGCGCCGAATCCTATTCGGCGGCCTGTGTCTTACGTGCTTCCTGGTCGTGGCGTTCTTCGAGGTCCGGCTCTGAAGACGCGCCGGGCGCGGCTCAGTCCCGGCTGTCCGGCCCGCGGCGGTCGCAATCTGCGAGCGAGCCGTCTTCCATGCTGCGACCGCAGATGTCGCAGCGCTCGACACCGGGGATGGCACTCAGGCCGCCACAACTGCCGGTGATGCGGCGGCCGGAGACGATGACGCCGACCGCCATGCCAGCCACGACCAGCAGCATGACCAGGAATGAGATGACAACCGTCTGAAATAGCATGTGAATCGGTCTTTCGCCCTGCCGCCGGCCTAACCGTCTAGCCGCCGAAATCGTCGAGCATGATGTCGTCGCGCTCGACCCCGAGGTCAAGCAGCATGGCGATGATCGACGAGTTCATGATTGGCGGGCCGCACAGGTAGTATTCACACTCCTCGGGCGCCGGATGATCCTTCAGGTAGTTCTCGAAGAGGACGCTGTGGATGAAACCGGTGTAGCCGTCCCAGTCGTCTCCGGGCTGCGGATCCGACAGTGCGACGTACCATTTGAAGTTCTCGTTCTCGTCCTGAAGCCGGTCGAAGTCTTCCACGAAGAACATCTCGCGCCGGCTGCGCGCGCCGTACCAGAAGGTGATCTTGCGCTTGCTCTTGATCCGCATCAGCTGATCGAGGATGTGCGAACGCATCGGCGCCATGCCGGCGCCGCCGCCGATGAAGACCATCTCCCGGTCTGTATCGCGCGCGAAGAACTCGCCGAACGGGCCGGAGATCGTCACCTCGTCGCCCGGCCTCAGATTGAAGATGTAGGACGACATGAGACCGGCCGGCACCTTGGCCGGATCGGCATGCGGCGGCGGCGTGGCGATGCGCACATTGAGCATGATGATGCCCTCTTCCTCGGGGTAGTTCGCCATGGAATAGGCGCGCACCACATGCTCGGTGTTGTTGACGTGCAGGTCCCACAGGTTGAAGCGGTCCCAATCCTCCCGATACTCCTCGGCGACATCGAACTCCCGAAAGCCGATCTGATAGGGCGGGCATTCGATCTGAATGTAGCCGCCGGCGCGGAAGTTGACGTGCTCCCCTTCCGGGAGTTCGAGCACCAGACACTTGATGAAGGTGGCGACATTGTCGTTGGAGCGGACCCGGCAGCGCCATTTCTTGACGCCGAACACCTCATCCGGGACCCGGATCTTCATCGGCTGCTTCACCGCCACCTGGCAGGACAGCCGGTCGCCGTCGCGGGCCTCGCGCTTGGTGATGTGCGAAAGCTCGGTCGGCAAGATCGATCCGCCGCCCTCGGAGACCTTGACCCGGCACTGGGCGCAGGTGCCACCGCCGCCGCAGGCCGAGGCCACGAACAAATCCTCTCCGGCCAGGGCCGCCAGCAGCTTGCTGCCGACCGGCGCCTTGATCGTCCGCTCGTCGTTGATCAGGACATCGACCGTGCCGCTGGCCACCAGCTTGGACCGGGCGAACAGGATGAGCGCGACCAGCGCGAGGATGATGCCGGTGAACAGCGTGACTCCGAGGACGAAGTTCTCCATCGGCCGTGCCCGTCAGAGTTGGATGCCGGAAAACGACATGAAGGCGAGCGACATCAGACCCGCAGTCATGAAGGCGATACCCAGGCCTTGCAGGCCGGCAGGAATGTCGCTGTATTTGAGCTTCTCGCGCAGGCCGGCCAGCGCCACGATGGCAAGGGCCCAGCCCACACCGGAGCCGACACCGTAGACCACGCTCTCGCCGAAATCGTAGTCGCGTTCGACCATGAACAGCGAACCGCCGAGGATCGCGCAGTTCACGGTGATGAGCGGCAGGAAGATGCCGAGCGCGTGATATAGGGCCGGCACGAAGCGGTCGAGTGCCATTTCCAGGATCTGCACCATCGCGGCGATGACGCCGATGTAGCTGATCAATCCGAGGAACGTCAGATCGGTGTCGCCAAGGCCGAGCCAGGAAAGGGCGCCGGGCTTCAGAAACCAGGTCAGGATCAGATTGTTGGCCGGCACCGTGATCGCCTGCACCACCACCACTGCCACGCCGAGCCCGAAGGCCGTCTCGATCTTCTTCGAGACCGCCAGGAAGGTGCACATCCCCAGGAAGAAGGACAGCGCCAGGTTCTCGATGAAGATGACCTTTACGAACAGGCTGAGATAGGCCTCCATCAGGCGTGCTCCCTCACCTGCACATCCATGATCTGGAAGTCGATCCTCTCACGCTGCCTGGTCTTCACCGAGCGCAGGATCCAGATGAAGCCGCCGATGATGAAGAAGGCGCTGGGGGGCAGAAGCAACAAACCGTTGGGCTCATACCAGCCGCCATTGCCCACGGTCGGCAGGATATCCAGGCCGAGCAGCGTGCCAGAGCCGAACAGCTCGCGAATGACCGCCACGCCGATCAGGATCGCACTGTATCCGAGCCCGTTGCCGATTCCGTCGAGGAAGGACAGCCAGGGCGGGTTCTGCATGGCAAAGGCCTCGGCCCGACCCATCACGATGCAGTTGGTGATGATCAATCCGACGAAGACCGACAGGGTCTTGGAGATCTCGTAGACATAGGCCTTGAGGATCTCGTCGACGACGATCACCAGCGAGGCAATGATCACCATCTGCACGATGATGCGGATGCTGCCCGGCACCTGATAGCGGATCAGGCTGATCGAGAGGTTGGAGAAGGCGACGACGCTGGTCAGGGCGATGCACATGATCAGCGACACCTCCAGCGAGGAGGTCACCGCCAGGGCGGAGCAGATGCCAAGCGTCTGAAGGATGACCGGGTTGTTCTCGACCAGAGGATCGGTCACCAGCCTCTTCGGGTCAGACATCGTCCGCCAACTCCTGCTGCAGGTTCTTCAAGAAGGGGCCGAATCCGTCCTCGCCGGCCCAGAACCGGACGAGGTTGCTGACCCCGCGCGAGGTCAGCGTGGCGCCGGCCAGCCCGTCGACCTGATAGGCGCCCTCCGGTCCGGTCGCCGCCGAACCCTTGACCACCTCGATCTGCACCCGGCCCGCGTCGTCGAACAGGCGCCGTCCATGCCATAGCGACCGCCAGCCTGGATTGTCGACCTCGCCGCCGAGCCCCGGCGTCTCGCCATGGTCGTAGAACTGCAGCCCGACGATCTCGCGACCGTCGGGCTTGAGAGCGAGATAGCCGTAGAGGGTCGACCACAGACCGTAGCCATGCACCGGAATGATCACCGTGGCGACCCCGCCGGCATCGTCCTTGACCAGGTAGACGGTCGCGAAATGCGACCGGCGGCTGATCGACGCGATGTCCTGGTCCCGGGTCAGCGCATCACTCATGGCGAGGTCTCGCGCCGCGGCGCGCTGATCGAAGGTGGCCGGATCGACCGCGTCGCTGAACGAGCCGGAGCGCAGGTCGACGAGCCGCGGCTCGATCTGCTCGAACAGCGCGTCGATATCCGCCCCGGGCTGCATCAGACCGGCCACTTCCAGGATATTCCGCCGGACTTCGAGAAGCTTGTTCGCTTCCTGCCGGGGCCTGAGACCGATCGCCGCTGCCGACACCAGGACCGAGCAGACCAGGCAGAGCGCGACCGCCACCCCGACGATCTTCCACGGGTTGTCATTGGACACGGCGAGAATCCGCCCGATCCAGGAACGGCGCTCAGACATGTCGCCTCCGCCGTCGCCGAATGTTCGCCCGCACCACCACGTAGTCGATCAGCGGTGCGAAGACGTTGCCGAACAGGATGGCCAGCATCATGCCCTCCGGAAAGGCCGGATTGACCACCCGGATCAGCACGCACATGACACCGATCAGGCCGCCATACCACCAGCGGCCGGCATTGGTCATCGCCGCCGAGACCGGCTCCGTCACCATGTAGATGAGACCGAAGGCGTAACCGCCGAGGACCATGTGCCAGTACCACGGCATGGCGAACATCGGATTGGTGTTGCTGCCGACCACGTTGAGCAGAAGACTCATCGCGATAGTGCCGAGCATGCAGCCGGCGATCAGCCGCACATTGGCGATCCGCGTGTAGACAAGGAACACGCCGGCGATCAGGCAGGCCAGCGCCGAGGTCTCGCCGATGCATCCCTGCATGAAGCCGAAGAAGGCGTCCCACCAGTCCAGACCGATGGTCGGAAGTGCCTGGTGGCCCTCCGCCGCCGACACGCTGAGCGACGTCGCGCCGCTGTAGCCGTCGACCGGCACCCAGACCGTATCGCCGGACATCTGAGCCGGGTAGGCGAAGTAGAGGAAGGCGCGGCCGGTGAGCGCCGGGTTCAGGACGTTCTTCCCGGTGCCGCCGAAGATCTCCTTGCCGATGACCACGCCGAAGATGATGCCCAGCGCCACCTGCCATAGCGGCGTGGTCGCCGGCAGGATCAGAACGTAGAGGATGGAGGTGACGAAGAACCCCTCGTTCACCTCGTGGCCGCGGATGACCGCGAAGGCGACCTCGCACAGGCCGCCGGCCGCCAGCGTCACCACATAGATCGGGAAGAAGTACAGGAAGCCGTGCAGAAAGCAGGCCAGCGGGTTGTCCGGGTCGTAGCCGATTGCAAACGAGTCGAGGATCCAGCCACGCCACCCGCCGGCGCCGTCGAGACCCAGCTGGGCGAGCGCCTGGTTGGCCTGGAAGCCGGTGTTCCAAAGGCCGAAGATCACGCAGGGAATGGTCGCCAGGACCACATAGGTCATGGTCCGCTTCAGGTCGAGGCTGGCCCGGGCATGCGGCGCGAACCGGGTGACCGTCTTCGGGCTGTAAAGGAGCGTATCGACCATCTCGTAGACGGCGTAGAGCTTCTCGTAACGCCCGCCCTTCGAGAACGCCGGTTCAATCGAGTCGAGCCATCGCCTCAGCGCCATGCCTAGCCCTCCGCTTCGATCTTCTCGAGGTTGGCGCGCAGGGCCATGCCATATTCATACTTGCTCATGCAGACATAGGAGCACAGAGCCAGGTCTTCCTCGTCGAATTCCAGACAGCCCAGCGCCTGGGCCTCCTCGGTATCGAGGATCAGAAGGGCGCGAAGCAGTTGCGTGGCGAGGATGTCGAGCGGCATGACATCCTCATAGAGCCCGACCGGGATCATGGCCCTCGGACTACCATTCAGGCTCGTGTTGAGCGCGAATCGGCGCGACCAGCCGAACAGGCTCGACAAGTGGACCTTGGCGGTGGCGAATTTCCGCATGCTGGGAATCAGCCAGCCGAACAACTCGCGCTGCCGCCCCTCCGGCATCAAAGTGATCTGCTGGTGAAAGCGGCCCAGATAGGCGAAGGCGCCCTCGGCGGTGCGCCCCGTCAGAACGGTTCCGGCTATGAGCCGCACATCCGTCCCGGCGATCTCGTTCTCGACGAGCGAATGGATGTCGGCGCCCAGCCGCGTGCGCAAAAGCCGCGGTCGAGCCGCCGCAGGTCCCGCCACCGAGATGACCCGGTCGGTCGGCAACTGGCCGGTGCGGAACAGCTTTCCGAATGCGATGACGTCCTGATAGTTCAGATGCCAGACGGTTTTCTCGGCATGGACAGGGTCGAGCAGGTGGATGTGGGTACCGGGCAGCCCTGCCGGGTGCGGGCCCTGGAATGTCGCCAGCGAAATTCGGTCGCCCGCGATATCTGGGAGATCCGCCGCGTCTCGGCAGCAGACATAGACCGTGCCGTCGGTCAGCCCGACGAGCAACCGAACACCGCTGGCGAAATCTTCGCCGCCCTCACCCAAGACGACCGAGGCGTCAGGCGCAAGGGGGCTGGAATCCATCGCCGTGACGAAGATCGCCGTCGGACTGGAAGCGGGATCGGGCACCTTGGAATAGGGCCGGGTGCGCAGCGCCGGCCAGAGCCCCGACCGCAGAAGATTGTCCTTGATCCGGTCGCGATCGAGGCCGGCGATCTCCTCCGCAAGGCAGCGGTCGAATGTCAGCGGTTGGTCCTGTTCGTCGATGTCGATGACGATCGATTCCAGGACCCGCCGGGCGCCGCGGTTGATCGCCCGTACCGTGCCGCCTGCTGGCGCGGTGTAGAGAACGCGATCAAACCGTCGGTCGGCGAACAGCGGCTGGCCGAGATGGACACGATCGCCCTCGGCCACCTGCAACTTCGGCTTGAGCCCGAGATAGTCGGCACCGACCACCGCGCAGCTGGTCACCGGCGGGCCGTCTTCGATTCGCTGCTCCGGTGCGCCGGCGATCGGCAGATCGAGTCCCCTCTTCAGCTTGAAGCTGAAGCTCCGCACGTTGCCTGCTGCCGAATGGCTGTTCTCGGATGGCTGCATCGCTCGACGCCCGGACCTCATCCCCAAACCCATACCGGCGCCCGCGTCTGCCGGCGCCCTCGAACTCCAACGCCCCGTCCGAGGCGCCGTCCCCAATTCCGTTCTAAGGCCCTGCGGTCATCCGACGATGGCCTGCTTCATCTTCAGATTCTCGTATTCGATCTCCAGCATGCGATGGCGCACCACGTCGCCGATCGAGACGAGCCCCCGCAATTCGCCGTCTTCGACAGCCGGCAGGTGCCGGAACCGGCCTTCGGTCATTCGTTTCATGATAACCTCGACCTTATCGTCGAGGGAACAGGTCTGCGGGTCCGGCGTCATGATGTCCGCGACGGGGCCGTCGAAGAAATCCCGGTCCTTGCGACCGATATTGCGGACGACGTCGCGCTCGGAAACGATACCGACGGGCCTGTTGCCATGGTCCACGACGACCAGTGCGCCGACCCGCAGCCGATGCAGTTCCGCCACCAATTCCTTCACCGTCTGGTGGGGAGTAACCGTGAAGACCTCGTCGCCCTTGTCGGCGAGGATGCCCGACACCGTCAGGCCGGGCTGGCCGACGCCCAGGCTCGATTGCTTGGTCTGCGAATGGGTGCGTTCAGGGCCTTCGTCATCCGCCATCGGACCCTGATAGGAGATTGGCGACATCGGTCTCGTCTTCCTCTTGCAGAGTGCACTCCGTTCGCCGTCCCGACAAACGCGTCTCGCACTGGTCCGGCGCGATCCGGAAAGGGTACAATCGGCCAGCCGGCGATGGGTAGCCCTTTTCGGCCGCTCGCGAAGGAGCGGAATTCGCCCTGGGAACGGACCGCAGGGTCAATCCGATCAGGTCTCCCCGTCAGCAGCGAACCCGTTTATGCTACCAGCATAATGGGGATCACGGCCAGAAGCGACGGTGGACCGATCAAGGCCGGCCGGATCGACAGACCAAACGTTCGAACAAGGGTTCAGGCGATGGCGCACAAGCTCAGCAGACGGGATTTCATCCATGGAGCGCAGGGGATGGCGCTGGCGACACCATTCCTGAGCCTCGTGGGATGCAGCGACGACGCGGCCGACCTGACCTCACTGGGCGGCGAGACGATGGGCACGACATACAGCGTCAAGCTGGTGGCATCCCCATCCAGCCTCGACCTGGCGGCGCTCTCCGACGAGATCGACGGTCTGCTCCACGGTGTGGACCGGCGGATGTCGACCTATCGCCCGGACTCCGAGCTTTCGCAGCTCAATGACGCTGCCGCCGGAACCTGGACGCCGATATCGACCGACACCCGGCGCGTCATCGACGAGGCACTGCGCGTGGGCGAACTCTCCGGCGGCGCCTTCGATCCTACTGTCGGGCCGCTGGTCGATATCTGGGGATTCGGCGCCGCGTCCGGCGAACCGCGGGTACCGACTTCGCAAGCAATCGCTGCGGCGCGTGCGACAACGGGGATCACCGGCGCGGGAACACGGGCCAGCCCGCCGGCGGCGATCAAGCAGATCGCCGGCAGCCGGCTTGACCTGTCCGGCGTCGCCAAAGGGTTCGGCGTCGATCTGGTCGCCGAGCATCTCGATGTTCGCGGGCTCGACAACTACCTGGTCGAGGTCGGTGGTGAATTGCGCGCCAGGGGGCCGGGGCCCGGCGATCGGATGTGGCGCGTCGGAATCGAAAGGCCCGCCGTCGGCTCGGGCGAACTGCAGCATGTGCTGGAGCTGGAGAATGCCGCACTCGCAACCTCCGGCAACTATCGAATCTTCTTCGAGCAGGACGGCCACCGCTACTCGCATATCGTGGATCCGCGCACCGGTCGGCCGGTGACCCACAACCTGGCCTCGGCAAGCGTGGTGGCGCCGACCACCATGGAAGCCGATGCGCTCTCTACGGCGCTCCTGGTGCTGGGGGTCGATGCCGGCATGAGATTGGCGGCGCGGCACGACATTCCGGCCTATTTCGTGACCGGCCGCAACGGTGCTTTCGACGGAGTGGCGTCACCTGCCTTCGAGCAGCGGTTCAGGGCCTGAGGCCGCGATAGGCGCCGCGATAATAGATAAGCGGGTCGCTGTCACCCGGCCTGTCGATCGCGATAACACGCCCGACAATGATGAGATGATCGCCGGCCTCGTGGATCGCCTCCGCCTCGCAATCGAGTACGGCCAGGCATCGCTCCAGGATCGGGCTGCCGGTCGCCAACTCGGTCACGGCCAGATCCGCGAGAGCGTCATCGGCCTCGCGCGCGAAGCGAGCGGACAGCGCTTCCTGGTCCGCAGCCAGGACGTTTATGGCGAAGGCCTTAGCATCGGCGAAACCTTGAAATGGAATGCCGATCTGCCGAGGCAGTAGAGCACCAGAGGCGGATCGAGCGAAAGCGAGGAGAAGGCGTTGACAGTAATGGCGCGCGGTCGCCGCTTGTGATCGCGCGTAGTCACGACCGTGATCCCGGACGCGAAATGCCCCAACGCACGCCGCAGATCCGTCTCGTCAAATGGCCGTCCGCGGCGCACCGCCTGATCCTCGCCCATACCGTACCCGCCCACGATTCGATCCGACCCCACGCCGCCGCGGGCGCGACACACGACAGTTCCTCCGATAGCGAGGACCATCTGTCGTGTCGACAGTCTGCCCCGGCCTTCCGCCGATGGCCATGCCCAACTATTGCGCTTGCCACCGGCGACGATGATGGACCCGGCGCAATGGCGTGCGCCCAACGGGCGAACGCCGCAAACGCGGACGCCCCGAACGGCGGAATGAATAAATTATCTATTCAAATCAATATTTTAAGTAGTGGCGGAGAGGGAGGGATTCGAACCCTCGGTACACTCGCGTGTACAACGGTTTTCGAGACCGCCCCGTTCGACCGCTCCGGCACCTCTCCGCACGCCGTCAGGCGCCGGTTGCGGGGCGTCGGTCGATATCCGCATGCGCCGGCCTGCCTGAAGCGGCGCGGACATTAGCCCAAGGCCATTCGGCCCGCAAGCGGAGCGAACGGGCCGGGACGGCGGCGATCGCAGTGCTTGATCCGGTCACCAGAATTCCGCGCCCGTCGGGCGCAAACTGCGCTAGCATTGATGCCTTGCGACAATCCCCTTCAGGCTCGCTCTACCGATGATCCCTTCGATCCTCGGCCGATCGGACCGGCGTTGCGCGCCGACCCGACAACCGGCCCCCGGCATCCCCGCACCGGCACGCGGCCAAGCCCGGCGGCTCGGATGACCGCGTCGGTCCTTCCGGCGGAGGAACGCCGCAGCTTCGCTATCGCTTTGATGCTGGCCGCGTTTTTCTGCTTCACCATGATCGACACCTGCGCCAAATGGCTGGTGCTATCCGGCCTGCCGCCGCTGGAGGTCGCCTTCATCCGCTATGCCGGGCATCTGATGATCATGCTGGCGCTGGTCGCACCGGGACGCTGGCGCGCGGTCGCCTGGACCAACGCACCGGTGGTGGCGATCCTGCGCGGCTGCTTCCTGGCCGGCGCCACGATCCTCAATTTCTTCGCGCTCCGTCACCTGCCGCTGAGCGTGACTTCGGCGATCTTTTTCACGACGCCCTTGTGGATCTGCCTGTTGGGCGGCCCGATGCTGGGGGAGCGGATCGGCCCGCGACGGGCGGCGGCGGTGGTGATCGGCTTCGCCGGCATCCTGATCGTCACTCGCCCTGGGCTGGGCGCCATGCATTGGGCGGTGCTGCTGTCGATCGGCGCCTCGCTGTGCGCCTCGCTCTACTTCATCCAGACTAGACGGCTCGCCGGGGTCGATTCCACCGCCACCCAGCAATTCTATGCCGCCGGGATCGGCACGCTGGCCTTGGCGGCACCCGCCCTGCTTGACTGGAGTTGGCCTGCCGCCTTCGCCGGCTGGGTGGCGTTTGCGGCGATCGGCGTGTTTGGCTGGGCGGGCCACCAGATCACCGTGATTGCCCATCGCATGGCGCCGGCAACCACCCTGGCGCCGTTCGTCTATCTGCAATTGATCTTCATGACCGCGGCCGGTTGGTTCGTCTTCGAATCGGTGCCGGATATCTGGGTGTTCGTCGGTGCCGCGGTGGTGGTCGCCAGCGGCCTGTTCATCTGGATGCGGGAACGGCGGCTGGAGCGCGGATGAGCCACGGGATCCCGGGCCGTTCCGGCGCTCGGGCGAATGCCGGCAAAGGCGTTGACACTGCGGCTTTGGAGAGTATAGTCCGCGCCTTGCTTGCGGGCGGCCCAGCGCGGCCCGCTGTTTTGCGTTTTCAGCCATAGGCCGAAGATCATGTTCGCAGTCATCCGCACCGGCGGAAAACAGTACAAAGTCGCCAAAGACGACATCATCCGCGTCGAGAAGCTGGACGCCGAGGCGGGCGCCAAGATCTCGCTCGACGAGGTATTGATGGTCGACAGCGGCAAGGGCGTGACCGTCGGTCAGCCCCTGGTCAGCGGTGCCACGGTCAAGGCCGAGGTGCTGGAGCAGACCCGCGGCGACAAGATCATCGTCTTCAAGATGAAGCGCCGCAAGAACTACCGCCGGACCAAGGGGCACCGGCAGGATCTGACGGTTCTGAAGATCACCGACATCAAGGCGAGCGCCTGACCGGCAGCCGCCTCCAGGACAAGCGATTAGGGGGTATTCCTCATGGCACATAAGAAGGCAGGCGGTTCCTCCCGCAACGGCCGCGACTCCGAAGGCCGGCGCCTCGGGATCAAGAAATACGGCGGCGAACTGGTCATCCCGGGCAACATCATTGTCCGCCAGCGGGGCACCAAGTTCCACCCCGGCCGCAATGTCGGCATGGGCAAGGACCACACCCTGTTCGCGCTGGTCGAAGGCCATGTGACCTTCAAGAGGAGCGCCCGTCAGACCACGATCTCGGTAGAGCCGCCGGTGCCGGCCGCCGCCGAATAGCCATCGGGGTGCCGCCGATGGCGGTGCCCATCGCATCATCCGAGCAGACCGGATCAGGGAGATGGGCCACCATCTCCCTTTTTCTTTGTCTGAACAAAGCCCCCTAGTCCGATGAAATTTCTCGATGAAGCCAAGGTGTTCCTGAAGAGTGGCGATGGCGGAAATGGCTGCGTCAGCTTCCGGCGCGAGAAGTTCATCGAATATGGCGGCCCGAACGGCGGCGATGGCGGCCGCGGCGGTGATGTCTGGGTCGAAGCGGTCGGCGGGCTGAACACCCTGATCGACTATCGCTATCGCCAGCATTTCAAGGCCAAGCGCGGCCAGAGCGGCATGGGCAAGGACCGCACCGGCGCCAAGGGCGACGACGCGGTGCTGAAGGTGCCGGCCGGCACCCAGGTGCTGGACGAGGATCGCGAGACGGTGCTGGCCGACATGACCGAGGAGGGCCAGCGGATCCGGCTGCTGATCGGCGGCGATGGCGGCTTCGGCAACGCCCATTTCAAGAGCTCAACCAACCGCGCGCCGCGCCGCGCCGACCCGGGCTGGCCCGGCGAGGAGCGGCTGGTCTGGCTACGGCTGAAGCTGATTGCCGATGCCGGGCTTATCGGCCTGCCCAATGCCGGCAAGTCGACCTTCCTGGCGGCATCGTCCCGGGCCCGGCCGAAGATCGCCGATTATCCGTTCACCACCCTGCATCCCAATCTGGGCGTTGTGCACATCGACGAGACCGAATACGTGCTGGCCGACATCCCCGGGCTGATCGAGGGCGCCCATGAAGGGCACGGGCTGGGCGACCGGTTCCTCGGCCATGTCGAACGGTGCGGCGTGCTTCTTCATCTGGTCGACGGCACCCAGGAGGACGTGGCCGGCGCCTATCGCACGGTCCGCGCCGAGCTGGAGGCCTATGGCCATGGGCTGTCCGACAAGCCCGAGATCGTGGTTCTCAACAAGATGGACGCCATTGCCCAGTCCGAACTCCCGGAACGCGACCAGGCTCTGCGCGAGGCCTGCGGCCATGAGATCCTGCATTTGTCGGGCGCGACCGGTGGTGGCGCCGAAACCGTGCATCGCGAGGTGCTGCGGGTCATCCGGGAATCGCGCGGCGAGACGGTCGACGCCGATGCCGGCGAGCCCTACCTGCCATGACCACCCCCCTCGCCCGCGCCAAACGCATCGTCGTGAAGATCGGCTCGACCCTGCTGGTCGAGGAGGCGAGCGGCCATATTCGGCGGCAATGGCTGAACGCCCTGGCCGACGATGTCGCGGAATGCCATGCACGCGGTCAGCAGGTGGTGCTGGTGTCGTCCGGGGCCATCGCCACCGGCCGTGAGCGGCTTGGGCTGACCGGCCGGGCGATCCGCATGGAGGAGAAGCAGGCCGCCGCGGCCACCGGCCAGATCCGCCTGGCGCACGCCTATCAGGAGGCGCTGGCCCGGCACGACATCACCGTGGCGCAGATTCTGCTGACCCTGGACGATACCGAGGCCCGCCGCCGCCACCTGAACGCCCGCAACACCATCACCCAGCTTCTGACCCTGGGCGCGGTGCCGGTCATCAACGAGAACGACACTGTCGCCACATCGGAGATTCGGTTCGGCGATAATGACCGGCTGGCCGCCCGGGTGGCGCAGATGGTCAGCGCCGACACCCTGGTCCTGCTGTCCGACATCGATGGGCTGTACACCGCCGATCCAAAGAAGACACCGGATGCCGGGCATCTCGCCGAGATCCGTGAACTGTCCCCACAGATCGAGGCCATGGCCGGCGAGCCGCAGCCCGGCTATTCCTCGGGCGGCATGGTCACCAAGCTGGCGGCGGCGCGCATTGCCATGGGAGCCGGTTGCCGCATGGCGATCGCGCTCGGCACCGAGTCCCATCCCTTGAGCGCCCTGGCGTCAGGGGCGACCGCGACCTGGTTCCTGCCTCCTGCCAGTCCAAAAACCGCCCGCAAGCGCTGGATCGCCGGCGCCCTCAATCCGGTCGGCACCTATATCGTCGACGACGGCGCCGCCCGTGCGCTCGGCAGCGGCAAGAGCCTGCTGCCGGCCGGCGTGGTCAAGGTCGAGGGACGCTTTCAGCGCGGCGACCCGGTGGCGGTGAAGAACGGTGGCGGCTCGGTGATCGGCAAGGGTCTCTCGGCCTATTCCGCCGAAGACGCACGCCGCATCGCCGGTCACAAAAGCGGGGAAATCGAAGCCCTGTTGGGCTATCGCGGCCGGGACGAGATGATCCACCGCGACGATCTGGTGATCGGCTGACGGTGATGCCCGATCATGTCATAATGACAGGAACTGGCGGGGTTGCTGGGATTTCGCCAGCTGCGTCGCAGATGGGGACAGAGACGATATGACGATAACCCTGGAACAGGCAGAGTCGGCCGGCACGGACCAAGATGTCGCCGCACAGATGCAGCGCCTGGGAGAATTGGCCAAGGCTGCCTCCGCGGTGCTGTCGAACGCATCCACCGAGTCCAAGAACGCCGCGCTCAAAGCAGCCGCGACGGCGATCCGCTCTGACAGTGCGTCCATTCTGAAAGCGAACGCCAAGGATCTTGCCGCCGCCGAGGCGAAGGGCGTCAAAGGCGCGTTCCTCGACCGGCTGACACTCGACGACTCGCGGGTCGAGGCCATGGCGGCCGGGCTGGAATCGATCGCCGACTTACCAGACCCGGTCGGCTCGACCATCGCCGAATGGGACCGGCCGAACGGGCTGAAGATCGCCCGGGTCCGGGTGCCGCTGGGCGTGATCGGCATCATCTATGAGAGCCGGCCGAACGTGACCGCCGATGCTGGCGCGCTGTGCCTGAAATCCGGCAATGCGGCAATCTTGCGCGGCGGGTCCGAGAGCTTCCACTCTTCCACGGCCATCGCCGCCGCCCTTGCCAAGGGCCTGGCCGAGGCCGGGCTGCCCGAAGGCTGCATCCAGCTGGTCCCGACGACGGACCGGGCCGCGGTCGGCGCGATGCTGACCATGACCGAGGTGATCGACGTGATCGTGCCGCGCGGCGGACTGTCGCTGATCAAGCGCGTGGCGGCGGAAAGCCGGATTCCGGTGCTGAAGCATCTGGACGGCATCTGCCACGTCTATATCCATGCGGCCGCCGACCCGAAGATCGCACTCGATGTCGCGGTGAACTCAAAGATGCGCCGGACCGGCATCTGCGGTGCGGCGGAGACCCTGCTGGTGGACCGGGTTGCGGCTTCGGCCGAACTGCCTCCGATCCTGGAAGCGCTGATCGAGGCCGGCTGCGAGATACGCGGCGACGCCGAGACCCAGGCGCTGGACTCCCGGATCCTGCCGGCCACCGACGCCGATTGGGACACCGAGTATCTCGACGCCATCCTGTCGGTGAAGCAGGTCGACGGCGTCGACGAGGCGATCGCCCATATCAACGGGCATGGCTCGCACCACACCGAGAGCATCATCACCGACGATGACGCGATCGCCGAACGGTTCTTCGCCGGGGTCGACAGCGCCATCCTGCTGCAGAACGCCTCAACCCAGTATGCCGATGGCGGCGAGTTCGGCATGGGGGCGGAGATCGGCATCTCCACCGGAAAGCTGCACGCCCGCGGCCCGGTCGGCACCGAACAGCTGACCAGCTATAAATACGTAGTCCGCGGCAGCGGTCAGGTCCGGCCCTGAGAGGTACAGCACCGCCGGGTCTGTATTCCGGTCCGAGTTGGGCCGGCGCCCGGATCGGATTGATGGGCGGCTCGTTCAATCCGGCTCATGCCGGCCACCGCCATCTCAGCCTGGAGGCGCTGAAGCGGCTGAGGCTGGACGTGATCTGGTGGCTGGTCTCGCCGCAGAACCCGCTGAAGTCGACCGCCGGGATGGCACCGCTCGACGACCGGATCGGCAGCGCCCGCGACGTCGCATCGCACCCCATGATACTGGTGACCGACCTGGAGATCCGCCTCGGCACGCAATACACGGCCGACACCCTGGCCGCCCTTACGCGGCGCTTCTCGCGAACGCGGTTCGTCTGGCTGATGGGCGCCGATAATCTGATCCAACTGCCGCGTTGGCAGCATTGGACACGAATCTTTCAACTAGCGCCCATTGCGATCTTCGATCGCCCCACCTATTCTCCAAGAGCGCTAAGCGGCGTTGCTGCTTCGCATTTCGGGCGGTACAGAATGGCAGAGCGCCAAGCCGGTCGACTGGCCGATTGCCGGCCGCCGGCCTGGATCTTCTTTCATTCGCGCCTGCATTGGGCTTCGGCCACGAGATTGCGACAGCGGCAACCGGTCCGCGCTTGAGTACCGGCAACGAGGTGAACGCCATAACGCCAAAGACTGACTCCGTTCCCGCGGTTTCGGGAACATCGGATCGGGGGCTCGCAGACGGCCTGCCCCGGCAAATCGTCGAACTGGTCGAGTCGTCGCTGGACGACGACAAGGCGGAAGACATCGTCATCATCGACCTCGACGGCAAAACCACCATCGCCGATTACATGATCGTCGCCAGCGGCCGTTCCTCCCGGCAGGTCGGCTCCATGGCCGATCATTTGTCGGAACGGCTGAAGAAGGCCGGCTTGGGTCCGATCAAGATCGAGGGCCGGGTCAATGGCGACTGGGTGTTGCTGGATGCCGGCGATGTTATCGTCCACCTGTTCCGACCGGAAGTGCGCGCCTTCTACAACATCGAGAAGATGTGGGATGCGAGCAGCCCGCCCATGAGCGGCCGGGCCTAGGAGCCTGTCCGAGTCATGCGCCTGTGGCTGGCCGCTGTCGGCCGGCTGCGCGCCGGTCCGTTACGGGCGGTGCTGGACGATTATGTCGGCCGCTCGTCCTGGCCGCTGACCATCCGCGAAGTCGAAGCCCGCAAGAAGCTGACCGGACCGGCCCTGCGCGATCACGAGGGCGAGTTGTTGCTGGCGGCGATCCCTGACGGCGCGACGCTGGTGGCCCTGGACGAACGCGGCCGCGATCTGACCAGCGTCGCATTCGCAGAAAGGCTGGGCCGATGGCGCGACGATGGCGTCCACGACCTGGCATTCGCGATCGGCGGCGCCGACGGGCTGGCGCCGGCGGTCCGGGACCGCGCGGCCCTGACGCTCGCCTTCGGGCGCGCGACCTGGCCGCATTTGCTGGTGCGGACGATGCTGGCGGAACAGATCTACCGGGCGCAAACGATCCTGACCGGCCATCCCTATCACCGTGAGTGACGGCGGCAGCCGACCCTGAGATCCGACCCTTGAGTACCGGTGACGGGTTTTTCGGCCGCCACAACCTCATTCCATCGTCGGGTCCGGGTCAGACCGGCTCTGAGCCGTCAACCAGTCGCGCATCCGCTTTACATGTTCGGCATTCCGCGGCGTTCGGGGTGCGACGATGTGGAATCCGATCTCGCTCTCGATCGTGGTCTCCAGCGGGCGGCAGAGCCGTCCCGCAGCGACATCGTCTTCGACCATCGGATCGCTGGCCAGGGCAACTCCCTGACCGGCAAGGGCGGCATCGAGAGCCAGCGACGTCTGGCTGAACTTCAAGGCTCTGGAAATCGCCAAGGGACGGTCGCCGCAGGCCTTCTCCAGGAAGACCGGCCAAAGCCCGTGCGTATCATGCAGGAGGGTATGGTGAACCAGGTCTTCCGGCGCCCTGATCGGATGGTCACCGGCCTGAAGCGACGGGCTGCAAACCACATAGAACTCGAATGGATAGAGCAGTTGCGAGGCCAGCCCGGGGCCAAAGGGCGGGCGGCCCTGGCGCACCGCGATATCCACGCCGTCGCTCTGGAAATTCGCCAGGCCCTGGGATGCCACGATTCGGACGTCCAATTCGGGATTCGAGTCCATGAACCGACCCAACCGGGGGACAAGCCACTTGGTCGCGAATGATGGCGTCACGCTGACCGTCAGCACCGCCTTGCGCGGCCGGAGTTCGTCGGTCGCATCGATGATGAGTTGAAGGGCGCGTTGAACGGGAGCGAGATATTTCCGCCCGTCTTCCGTCAGCGCCAGGCCGCGCGGCAAACGGTCGAACAGTCTGACGTTCAGGGCGCTTTCCAGGCCACGGACCTGCTGCGCGACGGCCCCTTGCGTGACGCCGATCTCTTCGGCGGCGAGGCGGAAATTGAGGTGGCGCCCTGAGGCTTCAAACGCCCTGAGAGCGTTGAGTGGCGGAAATCGTGACAGCGGCCCTGCCCTCACCCAGTAGAATTTCTACAGCCATAGGCTTCGATTTCTGATTAGTCAATCGCAGGCCACCGCGCCGAATATCGTGTAGGGACTCTCCGCAACACAGCAACACAGCAACACAGGAGTTGGACATGACATCGGGAAAAGTGGCGATCGTGACCGCCGGAGGCAGCGGCATGGGTGCGGGCGCCGCACGCAAGCTGGCGCAGGACGGCTTCAATGTCGCGATCCTGTCCTCCTCCGGCAAGGGCGAGGCTCTGGCCAGCGAGCTCGGCGGCGTCGGCGTGACCGGATCCAACCAGTCGAACGACGATCTGAAGCGCCTGGTCGATCTCACCATGGAAAAATGGGGCCGCGTCGATGTTCTGGTGAACAGCGCCGGGCACGGACCGAGGGCGCCGGTCCTGGAACTGAGCGACGAAGACTGGCACACCGGCATGGACGTCTATCTCCTGAACGCGGTCCGCCCGACCCGTCTGGTGACGCCGGTCATGCAGGAGCAGAAATCCGGCTCGATCATCAACATCTCGACTTTCGCGGCCTTCGAGCCGGACCCGGTCTTCCCGACCTCCGGCGTATTCCGCGCCGGGCTTGCGGCCTTTGCGAAGCTGTTCGCCGACAAATACGCGGCGGACAACATCCGCATGAACAACGTGCTGCCCGGCTTCATCGACAGCCTGCCGGAGAAGCAGGAGTTCCGCGATCGCATCCCCATGCAGCGCTATGGCAGGACGGATGAGATATCGGCCGTGATCGCCTTTCTGGGCTCCGAGGGCGGCGGCTACATCACCGGCCAGAACATCCGGGTCGACGGCGGCATCACCCGCTCGGTCTGATACGGGCGACAAATCGGTCGCAGTTCGAGCCGTCCATTGCGATCACAGCGTCCGAAACGGCGGTGGCCCGTGCCATGGTCCGCGGTTATGAATCCGATGGCGCGATCAGAGCGTCCGCTAGGTTGAGGCCGCCCCGCATCGATCGTTCGCCATGGCGAAATTGCGCGCGAGGATGCATGGCGCGCATTAAGGACGACGGCAAACGAGGTGCGATGTGACCACGCTACCCGACTTCAAGCTGGAGACGCATTTCTCGAAGTGGGAATTCAATGCCCGCCATCATCTGACGGCATCGGACGCCGAGAGCATCGTCCTGCGGGAATTGCTGGCGATGGCAACCCCGGAGGAGCGGGAGGAATTTGAAGGGCTATGGCTCGGCTACACCGAAACATTCGGCGCGCCCGATTTGCGCGAGACCATCGCGTCGACATACCGGAATCGCAGTGCGGACGAGATTCTCTGCTTCGCGGGCGCGAGTGAGGGCATCTTCGCGGCCAACACCGTCCTTCTCGACAAGGACAGCCACGCGATCGTCGTGACGCCGAACTATCAGTCCCATGAGACCCTGCCCTTGGCGATCTGCTCGGCGACCGGCGTGCCGCTCGACCCCGATGACGACTGGTCGCTTGATATCGATCGCGTGGCTGCCGCGATTCGACCCACCACCAGGCTCGTGACGATCAATTTCCCACACAATCCGACCGGCGCAATTCTATCTCGGGAACGTTTGGACGCCCTGATCGAGCTCTGTCGGAAACATGGCATCTACATTCTGAATGATGAGATTTTCAATGGTTTGGGCCGAACAGGAACGCGGCATCTTCCCTTCGTGGCCGATCTCTATGAGCGTGGCCTCTCGCTCAATGTGATGTCGAAAGCCTATGGCCTGCCCGGATTGCGGATTGGCTGGATTGCCTGCGCGGACCAGGCCTTGCTGTCAAGAATGGAGCGCATGAAACACTACCTTTCGATCTGCAATTCGGCACCCAGCGAGAGACTGGCGAAGATCGCGCTTCGCAACCGCGACAAACTTCTGCAGCGCAACTGCGCCATCATCGATGAGAACCTTGTCGAGCTGGATGCCTTTTTTGCCCGCCGTCCCGATCTCTTCGAGTGGCGCGCCTCGGATGGATCCTGCACCGCCTTTCCTCGCTACAAAGGGCCTGAAGGGGTTGAGGACTTCACTCGTCGGCTGGTGGAGGAGAGTGGCGTCCTGCTTTTGCCCAGCAGCATATATTCATCGGACTTGACCGAAACGCCGAGCGATCGATTTCGCATCGGGTTCGGACGCAGCGGTATCGATGAAGGACTGGCGGCGATGGAGGACCACCTGCCGCGGAACAGCGTTTGAGGACTGGGTGGAGCGACAATCCACCGTGGGGCAGTCGACGCAATGTCTCAAACGTCGGCTTGCTGCAAGGTAGCGACAGTACTCACGTGCGCTCGTGAGGCGTGCTGCTAGCCAACAGCGGTAATTCGCATACCGTTCACCGACTAGCTGGGCAGTCCTCGACTTCGCCCTCCTCCGGCAGGAAGAAGCGCCTGCGCTCACAGGGAGCAAGTTCGCGCGGCACGGGGGACCTGGGACAAGGCCCACGGGTCGTGTCCAAGGTCGAGTGGCATCCGGGCGAGCTGTATCCGCGCGTCGGCTTCATTGTCACCAACCTGTCACGCCCGACGGAGCGCGTCCTTCTACAGTCAGCGCGGCACTGCGGAGCAACACATCAAGAAAGGCAAGAACGCCATCAACTGGACGCGGCTGTCCTGCCACGGTTTCAGGAACAACGAAGTGCGTCTCCAGCTGCACGTGCTGGCTTACAACATCGGCAACTTCCTCAGGACGCTGGCGCTGCCCGATGAGGTCGAGCACTGGTCGATGACTACGCTGCGCGAGAAGCTGATCAAGATCGGTGGTGCGGCACGGTCGGTACGTCACGTTCCAGCTTGCCGAGGTGGCGGTTCTACGGCGGTTGTTCGCGGAGATCCTGCGACTGATCGACGGCCTGCGGCCGAAGCCAGCACCGACATGACGCCCTATGTCACCAGTGCGGTAGGGTTGAGCCGACGGGTGCCGGGCTCACGGCACTTGCCGAACGGCCGTCTTCTCGTACCCGATTGCGTCTCGGCGAGGTCTCGGATGCACCGACCGGCTCATCCCAAGCCGCCAGACGGGGATGAACTGCTATGTGTCCGATCGATGCTCGATTGTGCTACCGTTTTCAGACCGCAAGATGCGGGATCAGGCAGACGTGGCCGCAAACGCAGGCCGTCGCTGCGCTGCAAGAGCCAAAATGGGGAGGAGACTTCATGTCATCAGACACCGACCACGACCTTTCATTCGACGATTTCGACGAGATCAACAGTCCGCGACCGGAGGAGACCGATTTCGACCGTGTCGTCGAAGCAGCAATCACGCGGCGCGGCCTGATGGGCGGCGCCCTGGCATTCGGTAGCGTCGCCATGCTCGGCGGCTCGCTGGCGCCGACCGGCGCCAAGGCCGCGTCCGATCGCTTCGCGTTCACGGCCATTGCCGCCAATACCGCAGACGACATCACCGTGCCCGGTGGATTCACTGCTAATATCTTGGTGCGCTGGGGCGATCCGCTCGCCTCGTCCGGTGTCGAGTTCGACCACGGCACCCGCGGCACCAGCGACAGCCAGGCCGTCAGTTTCGGCGACAACACCGACGGCATGGAGGTCTTCGCCCATGGCGACAAGCTGCTGCTGACCGTCAACAACGAATACACCAACCGCAAAATCATCTGGGGCAACCGGGCCGACGGTAAGGCCGAAACCGACGACGACGTCCTCAAAGGCATGCTGGCGCACGGCGTGTCGGTGATCGAGATCGCGCCGGGCGACAACGGCCTGGCAGCTGGTCACGGACAGCCCCTACAATCGGCGGATCACCCCGCAAACCGAGATGGAGATCACCGGCCCTGCCGCCGGACATGACCTGGTCAAGACCGCCGCGGATCCCAGCGGCCACCAAGTCCTTTGGCACCTGGAACAACTGCGGCAACGGCTCGACGCCGTGGGGCACCTATCTGGCCTGCGAAGAAAACTTCAACGGGTATTACAGCTCAAGCGAAGAAGTGCAGGACAACAAGCCCAGCGCCTTGACGCCGGAATTCGTTCGCTACGGCATATCCGAAAATGACTGGGGTTATGGCTGGGCCCGGATCGACGAGCGGTTCGACATCTCGAAGCACCCCAACGAGTCCAACCGCAACGGCTACGTGGTTGAAATCGACCCCAAGGATCCAAATTCGACGCCGAAGAAACGCACTGCGCTTGGCCGCTTCAAGCACGAAAATGCGGAACTGGTGATCAACAATGATGGTCGGGTCGTGGTCTATATGGGCGACGACGAGCGTGGGGAATTCCTCTACCGATACGTCTCCGACGGCGTCTATGCGCCGGGCGTGCCGACCGACAGCCTGTTGGAGGAGGGCACGATTTCGGTCGCCAAGTTCGACGAGGACGGCACCGGCCGGTGGCTGGATCTAACGCCGGAGTCCACGGGCATGGCCTCGGCCGCTGAGATAGCCATCCATACCCGCATGGCTGGTTCTGCCGTAGGCGCGACCACCATGGATCGGCCGGAATGGGTGGCGGCCAATCCCAGAGCGGCCGAGGTCTATTGCTGCCTGACCAATAACAAGAACCGCGGCGTGAAAACCAACGCCGGCGGCGACGCCACCCCGGCAATGGGCCCGAACCCGCGGGCCGAGAACCACTATGGCCAGATTGTTCGTTGGCGGCCTGATGGGGCCGACCACACCGCGGCCGGGTTTGCCTGGGACCTCTACGTCCTCGCCGGCAACCCAACCGTGCACGATGATGCCTACGCCGGGTCGAGCAATATCAATGCCGACAATATGTTCAACTCGCCGGATGGCCTCAAATTCGATGCCAATGGCCTTCTTTGGATCCAGACCGACGGCAACTACTCGAACGAGGAGGCGTTCGCCGGTCATGGCAATAACCAGATGTTGGCGGGCGATACGGTGACCGGAGAAATCCGGCGCTTCTTAGTCGGGCCGAACGAATGTGAGGTCACCGGCCTCGCCTGGACGCCGGATCGGCGCACCATGCTCGTTGGCATTCAGCATCCGGGCGAGCGCGGCAACAGCCATTGGCCGGGCGGTGGCGACAGCGTTCCGCGCTCAGCCATCATCGCCATCACGCGCGACGACGGCGGCGTTATCGGCTAAGAGGCCGAGCAATCTGGGGGGCGGTCGGCACGTGCTGCCGGCCGCCCGGGCTTCGCATTCGTTGGAGATCAGGCACGGTTCGATGATCAGGACGACAAGGCGCGATATTGTCGTCGGGCTTGTCGGGGTCGCTCTTGCGTTGGGGTTCGGGCGCCGACTTGCCGAGGCATCCGGCGTCCGGCGGCTGCGAAAGTGGCAGTGCACATACCAGGATTGCGTGCCTTACATCTACGACCCCTCCGTCGGCGACATCAATGGGATTGACGAGGACAACCCGATTCCGCCGGGGGTTGCGTTCGAGGACTTGCCTGAGAACTGGATCTGCCCGGAGTGCGGCGATCCGAAGGCCCATTTCGTGCCCATCAACGATTGGGTGGTTGTCGATATCCGGTCCTGAGTGCGACCGAACCTGCCGTTGGTTCTCTGCGCAGCGAACGACCGCATCCCGCCCTTTATTGCCAATTGTCGCGGTGCGGCAACGAGCAACTCGCGCCAGTTCCGTATTGCCATAGGGTTTGCGCGAACTTGCCCCGCTCGGGACCAGCGGGGCCCAAGCGCCGAATGGGCTGCTTGTTGATCACCCAGAATGTCGCGGTTGGGTCAGGAACGGAAAGATCTGTCTATTAGAGGGGCATCAGGTCTGCCACTGATAGCGGACACACTTTGAGACCAATTGCCGGTTAGGAGTCGATCCCGTGCCACACCGGCTCCCATCCGCAACCCGCCGCATTGGCGCTACCGATCCGGTTCCGGATGCCCTATATGAAGGGCTTCTCCGAGGACAGATGCCATGACCGATCAGACCGAGTCCGCCCGACCACGCCCGGTTGTCTTCTGCGTGCTGGATGGCTGGGGATACCGCGAGGACCCGACCGATAACGCCGTGGCGCAGGGCAATACACCCAATTTCGACCGGCTGTGGTCCGAATGCCCGCATGCCCTGATGCGGGCCAGCGAGGAGGATGTCGGCCTGCCCGTCGGCCAGATCGGAAATTCCGAGGTCGGTCATATGAATCTCGGCGCCGGCCGGGTGGTGCTGCAGGATCTGCTGAAGATCGCCGCGGCGATCGCCGACGGCGAATTCGAGCGCAACCCGGCGCTGACCCGGCATATCGCGGCGCTGAAGCAGAGCGGCGGCACCTGCCATCTGATGGGGCTGCTATCGCCGGGTGGCGTGCACGCGCATCAGGATCATTTCGCGGCCCTGGCCCGGACCGTGTCGGCCGGCGGGGTCCCCGTCGCGATCCACGCCTTCACCGATGGCCGCGACACCCCGCCGATGGCCGGCAGGGAGTCGATGGCCGCCTTCCTGGCCGACATCGCCGATCTGGACAATGTCCGGATCGCCACCGTCGACGGGCGCTATTACGCCATGGATCGAGACAAGCGCTGGGAGCGGGTCGAGCGCGCCTATCGCACCCTGGCCGAGGCGGCCGGCCCACACGCCGACGACCCGTTGGCCGTCTTGCAGAGCGCCTATGACGCGGGAACCGGCGACGAGTTCGTCGAGCCGACCGCGATCGGCGACTATGCCGGCATGAAGGATGGTGACGGCATCCTGTTCGCCAATTTCCGCGCCGACCGGGCGCGGCAGATCCTGACCGCCCTGCTGGATCCGGCCTTCGACGGCTTCGAACGCAACCCGATCCGGTTCGCCGATGCATGCGGCATGGCGGAGTATTCGGACCAGTTGAAGAACATGATGTCGGCGATCTTCCCACCGCGCAGGATCGAGAACACGCTGGGCGAGCTGGTCGCCGATGCGGGCATGACCCAGATCCGCATGGCGGAGACCGAGAAATACCCGCATGTCACCTTCTTCTTCAACGGCGGCGAAGAGACGCAGTTCCCCGGCGAAGACCGGATCATGGTGCCGTCCCCGAAGGTTGCCACCTACGATCTGCAGCCGGAGATGTCGGCGCCGGAACTGGTCGACCGGCTGGTCGAGGCGGTCGACAGCGGCAGATATGATCTGGTGATCGTCAATTTCGCCAATCCCGACATGGTCGGCCATACCGGCAGCCTGCCGGCGGCGATCAAGGCGGTGGAGACCGTCGATGCCTGCCTGGGCCGGCTGGAGGCCGCGGTGATACGCGCCGGCGGGGCGCTGCTGTTCACCGCCGACCACGGCAATTGCGACATCATGCGCGATCCGGAGACCGGGCAGCCGCATACCGCCCACACCCTGAGCCCGGTTCCGGTGGTGCTGGTCAACGGGCCCGCCGAGGCGACCGGGCTGCATGACGGGCGGCTGGCAGACGTGGCGCCGACCCTGCTGGAACTGCTGCGCCTGCCGCAGCCCGAGGCGATGACCGGGCGCACCCTGATCGACCGGGACAGCGCGCGGCGCGCCGCGGAGTAGAAATGCGGCCATTGGCCAGACTGCTTTTCTCCAGTCAATGCCCGGCCGTATGTGCCGGGACAGTGGCGGTGGCGGTGCTGATTTCGCCTCTGGCGGCGTCGGCCCAGGACGCCGATGGGACCGCTGAGGAAATCGGTCGCGTCGAGCGGTCGATCGAGGACACCACCGATCTCAGACAACAACTCGACCAGCGCATGGTCGACTTGAACCGGGAGGTCGCCAATCTGCGCGCCGAATCGATCAACGCATCGTTGGAGATCATGGCGCAGCATCAGGTGCTGCTGGAAATCGAGCGGGCGATGACCGTGCTGGAGGCCGAGGAGGTCGAGCGCATCGCCGTGCTGGATGTGCAGCGTGACAAGCTGTCGCTGCTGCTGGGCGGGCTGACCCGGCTGGCGCGAATCCCGCCGGAAACCATGGTCGCGCGTCCCAGCGCGCCGGTCGAAGCCCTGCGCACGGCGACCCTGCTGCGCGCCGCCGTCCCGGAGATCGAGGCAGAGGCGCGGGTGCTGCGGGAACAGCTCTCGGAACTGGCGGCGGTGCGCAACGACCTGGCGGGCCGCCGCGACCAGGCCAATACTCAGCGCGAGGCGCTCGACCTGCGGATCGAGGATATGAACGCCCTGATCAGCCGTCGCGAAACGCTGATGACGGAAACCCAGGCCGAGCAGCAGACGGTCGAGGCCCGCCTGCAACGGCTGGCGGACGAGGCCGAGACTCTGCGCGACCTCCTGATGCGGCTGGAAGAAGAGGCGCCGGTCGAGGAGCCTGTCCCCGAGCAGGTCGCCGAGACCGAGCCGGAGCCGGAGCCGACACCGGCCGAACAGGAAGCCGCCGCAGTGGCGGCCGCGATTGAGCAGGGCCGCGAGTTGGTCAATGGACAGGTGGCAAGCCGAGTGAGCGCGTTGCCGGTGTTCGACGGAGTGATCCTGCCTGCCAGCGGCGAGATCGTGCTGCGCTATGGCCAGCCCAACGGATTCGGCGAAACCAACCGCGGCCTGACGCTGCGGCCCTATCCAGGCGCACCGGTGGTCGCGCCGCTGGACGGCGAGGTTCGGTTCTCCGGCATCTTCAAAGGATATGGCGTGCTCTTGATCCTGGAGCATTCCGGCGGATATCATTCCCTGATCGCCGGTTTCGGGCGACTGGACGCCCGTGTCGGACAGCAGGTTCTCGCCGGGGAACCGGTTGGCGTCACGGCTTTGCCGCAAAGCGGCACTACGGATAACCCGACTTTGTATTTCGAATTCAGAAGCAACGGGCAGCCGATCAACCCGGTCCAGGGGTTGGCGATGGCCCGAGAAAGCGTACGAGGATGAGGATAATGCGCACCGCCGCTGCAGTTTTGGCCTTTCTGCTGATCGCCCCCACGGCGGTCCTGGCCCAATCCGATGATCGCGCCGACACCTATCAGCAGCTTGATCTGTTCGGTGAGGTCTTCGAACGGGTGCGCGCCGAATATGTCGAGCAGGTCACCGACAAGGAACTCATCGAGGCCGCGATCAGCGGCATGCTGACCTCGCTCGACCCGCATTCCAGCTATCTCAATGCCGACAGTTTCCAGGACATGCAGGTGCAGACACGGGGCGCCTTCGGCGGCCTGGGCATCGAGGTGACCATGGAAAACGGCCTGGTTCGGGTTGTGTCGCCGATGGACGAGACGCCGGCCTATCGGGCCGGGTTGGAAGCCGGCGACCTGATCAGCCATCTAGACGGCGAGCCGGTCCTGGGCCTGACCCTGAGCGACGCCGTCGACCGCATGCGCGGCCGGGTCGGCGAGGACATCATCCTGACCATCCTGCGCGGCGAGCAGGAGCCGTTCGACGTGACCGTGACCCGCGATGTGATCCGCATCCAGTCGGTGCGCTGGCGCACCGAGGGCAATGTCGGCTATATCCGCGTCGCGAGCTTCACCGAGCAGACCGATAGCGGCGTCGAGCGGGCGATCGAGGGGATCGCCGAGGAACTTGGCGGCGACATGATCGGTTTCGTCCTCGACCTGCGAAACAATCCGGGCGGCCTACTGGATCAGGCCGTATCGGTGTCTGACATCTTCCTGGAGCAGGGCGAGATCGTCTCGACCCGCGGCCGGCACGAGGATCTGGCACAACGTTACAACGCGGACCCGGACGATCTGATCGAAGGGCTACCGCTGGTCGTGCTGATCAATGGCGGGTCCGCCTCGGCGTCCGAGATCGTCGCCGGCGCGCTGCAGGACCATAACCGAGCCGTGCTGCTGGGGACCGAAAGCTTCGGCAAAGGATCGGTCCAGACCATCATCCCGATGGGCGGCCAGGGCGCCATGCGCCTGACCACGGCGCGGTACTACACCCCGTCCGGCCGCTCGATCCAGGCGCTGGGCATCGAGCCGGATATCGAGGTCCAGCCGGCCCGGCTGGAAGAGTTGGACGTCGCCGGTCGCCGCGAGGCGGATCTGCGCGGCGCTCTGAGCGCCGAGCAGGAGGATGGCGACGAGGTGGCCACCGACGAGAACGCGGCAGACGCCGAGGCACCGTTCGACTATCAACTGGCGCGCGCGCTGGACCTGTTGCGAGGTGTCGCGCTGTTCGGCCAGCGGGTGGTCAACTGACCACCTGATCACTGTCATTCGCGCCAGCGATCGGGCCCCGGCAAGACGTGGCGAAGCCAAAACGCAAAGCCCGGCCCGATAGCGGCCGGACCGCAAGGCCACGCATCGGCCTGACGACGGTTGTCCTGGCGATTGTCACCCTGGCAGCGGTCGGGACGGTACTGTGGCTGGCGATGTCCGCCGACACCACCATGGCTGGCTTGCGCGCCAAGGCCGATCGCAACTCCCTGCACGCCGAGATCGACTTGTTGCAGCCGTCTCAGGGCGACGCGACGGGACCGGCCGATCTGGCGATGAACCTCGCCACTCCCGGCCAACCGGCGGCGCTTTCACCGGCAACCGAGCCGGACAGCATAGCGCTGCCGCCGGCGCCGCTGGCGGCGCTGGTCGAGGAAACGGCGAACGGGCCGCTGCCCCGGGTGGCCGACGACGGGCGCACGCCCTGGCAGGCGTATTCCCGGCCGTTCGATGGCTCCGACAGGCGGCCCCGGATCGCCATCGTCATCACCGAACTGGGCCATACCCACGCCCCAACAAATACCGCGATCCACCGTTTGCCGGGGCCGGTGACCCTGGCGTTCACCCCCTACGCCCCGGACCTCGATGCCTGGCTGATGGCGGCCCGCGAGGCCGGCCACGAGACACTGATGATGGTGCCGATGGAGCCGGACACCTACCCGCGCGACGACCCCGGGCCGCATACGCTTCTGACGTCGCTCGGCCCGACGGTCAACATGAACCGGTTGGAATGGGTATTGAGCCGCGGCGCCGGCTATGTCGGCGTCGTAACCGAGATGGGCTCGCGCTTCACCCTGTCGGAAGAGGCGTTGGCGCCGGTCCTGGCGGCGCTCGACAGGCGCGGGCTCCTGCTGCTCGATAGCGGCGCGGCCGTTAGCAACCGGATTGAAGAGGTCGCAGGGCGCTTCGGGCTGCCGCGTGTGCGCAACGATCGTTTCGTCGATGCCGTCACCGATGGGGACTCCATCGACCTGCGGCTGCAGGAACTGGAGGAACTGGCCCGTGAGAACGGCTTCGCGGTCGGTCTCGCGCACCCCTATCCGCTGACTTTCGAACGCCTTGCCGCCTGGATGTCGACTCTGGAGCGCAAGGGCGTGGTGCTGGCCCCGGTCACCGCTGTTGCCAATCGGCAAACCGGTGGCTGATCCGCATGGCCGCCGGCAAACCCTATCGGCCCTGTGTCGGCATCATGCTGATTGGCCCGCAGGGGCGGATATTCGTCGCCCGCCGGGTGGACACGCCGGGCGCCTGGCAGATGCCGCAAGGCGGGATCGATGCCGGCGAAACGCCGCGCGACGCGGCCTTAAGGGAATTGAAAGAGGAGACCGGCTCAGATAAGGCGCGGATTGTGGGGGAGAGCCGCGACTGGCACCGCTACGATTTGCCGCCCGGCTTGGCGGGCAAGGTCTGGAAGGGCCGATACCGTGGCCAGGCCCAGAAATGGTTCGCGCTGCGCTTTACCGGGCGCGACGATGCTTTCGATCTGGCCGCCCACAACCAGGAATTCGACGCCTGGCGATGGGCGACCCCGGCCGAAGTCCTGGAGGGGATCGTCCCCTTCAAGAGGCCGGTATACAAGGCTGTGCTGGAGGAATTCGCCGCCTTAATCGGTTGAGGTCCCGCCGCGACCCCGAAAGGAGCAAGATGCACCCGATCCCGGTCGACCAGATCTATCGCCGCCGCGCATCGCCCGCCATCGTTCCGGCCTTGGTGATGTCCGCCATATTGGCGCTGGCCGGCTGCGGCGGATCCAGCAGCGGGCCGGCGCCCTCGCCATATCGAAGCGGGTCGGCGCTTGCCGGAGGCCAGTGTTTCGGCGTGCTCGCGCAACGCCAGGTGGATTACCGGCGCCTGGAGGATTTCGGCAGCAGCGGTGGCTGCGGCATCGCCATGGCGATCGAGCTCAACGCCTCGACGGCGTCACTGAACCAGTCGGCCACCCTAGGCTGTCCGCTGGCGGTCGCGCTGAACGATTTCGAGCGCCAGATCCTGCAGCCCATGGCGCAGCAGCATTTCGGCCAGCATGTGGCCCGCATTCACCACTACGGCGCCTATGCATGCCGCGCCCGGTCGGGCAATGCGGGCCGTCTGTCCGAGCACGCCAAGGGCCGGGCGATCGACGTGTCGGGCTTCGAGCTTGCCGATGGGACGGTGATCCGCGTCAAGGATGACTGGCGCAACAGCGGTGAGCGGTCGCAGTTCCTGCACGAAGTATCGCAAGGCGCCTGCGGCATCTTCCAGGTGGTCCTGAGCCCGAACCACGACAGAGCCCATCACGACCATCTGCATTTTGATATCGGCCCCTGGCGGCTGTGTGCCGCCTGAGCACAGGTGGCCGTCAGCGGCGGGTTAACAGAAGCTAAACGCTGACCAACGATCATCCATGATGGTGCGCGCGGTCGAAGCCGCCAACCGGGCGCCACCCCGCATTTCCGTGTTGGGAGCATCGGGATGGCCGTCGATCCAGTAGCCTCGTGTCCTGCCGTGAAGCGATCCGCCTCCGGCCGCGCGACAGTGGCTTTGTCCATCCTGGCCGCATTGACGCTCGCCGCCTGCGACGAGGACCGGCAGGCCGAGGCGAAACGCTCTGCGCCTTTTGACATGCCGGCCGAGCAATGCGTCGCCAGACTGCATGAGCGCGGCGTCTCGTTCGAACCGCTGGACTCGGTCGGCGACGGTAACCGCTGCACGATCCAGACTCCGGTCACGCTGTCTGCCATGACCGCAGCGCTCAACCAGCCGGCGACGCTGGGCTGTCCCCTGGCGGTGCGCTTCGAGGAATTCGAGCGCCAGATCCTGCAGCCGCTCGCGATCCGCTATTTCGGCCAGCCGGTGAAGCGCATCCACCACTACGGCGCCTACGCCTGCCGCAACCAGCGCGGCGGCAATGCGGGGCGCCTGTCCGAGCACGCGGTGGGGCGGGCGATCGACATCGCCGCATTCGAGCTGGTCGACGGCTCGATGATCCGGGTCAATCAGGATTGGAACGGCCTGGGCCGCCGCTCCCGGTTCCTGCGCAACATTGCGCGGGAAGCCTGCGGGCTGTTCCACGTGGTGCTGACGCCCAATCACGACAGCGCCCATCAGGACCACCTGCATTTCGACACCGGCCCGTGGCGCCTCTGCGCGGCGTGACCGCCACCGGCCGGCCGGCGCTCAGTCCTTGCGCGTAAGCCGTTTCTTCACGTTGCGTGCGAATTCGCCCGGGTCGTCCAGCGGCGAGGCTTCCCGCGCCGCATCGCGGATCTGACGGGCCGTCTCCTCGACCTTCGGCCGTGCCTTGGCGTAGGTGTCCGCGGCGATTTCCTGCATCCGCGGATCGCTTGCCAGCCGTTTGGCGGCCTTCCAGAGGAGGGTTCTCAACAGTGGCATGGGCTTGACCTCAGGCCGTCGCCAGTTGCGACATCTGCCGCTGACGGCGCTGCATCATCCAGCGCGCGCCGAACGAGGCCATGCCGAACAGGCGGCTACGCGGTTTCAGTCCGATCGCCTTGAAGATCATCGCCATCGCCCTGTCAAGATGCGGGTCGCGGTAATAGCGGATGGCGCGCTGCATATAGGCCCGGTTGAAGGTCTCGCGGTCATAGGTCTCGCCGCTCTCGTTGGCGGCGTAATAGGCGTAGGAAAGCTCGTCATCCTCGGTCTCGGTGATCCGGCCGAGCGCGATGCGCAGGCGCTGGAAGCGGTTGAGCCCCTCGCGCTCCAAATAACGTTTCAGATGTATGTAGAACAGCTTGTAGTGGCGCAGTTCGTCGGCGGCGATCTTGCGGCAGACCGCCTTCAGCACCGGCTCCTCGGTGGAATCGCCAAGCGCGGAGTAATAGGAGCTGGTGCCGACCTCGACCATGCAGCGGGCGACCAGTTCCCCGGACCGCGAACCGCGGATCGACGCCTCGGCATAGACATCCGGCCGGAAGCCTTCACGGAAGCGGGCGAACCGCGTCTCGAAATCGAATTGAGGGTCGACCAGCGCCGCCCAACGCGCCAAAGCGGCGCCATGCTGGGCCTCTTCGACGCCCCAGGCCCGCGCCGCATCGCGAAACTCGGGATCGTCCCGGAAGACGTTCTCCAGATAGGCGACATAGTCGGCGGCGTTGTATTCGACCATTGCCGCCGCCCGGATGATCTTGGCCTGGTCGGGATCGACCTTGTCGGGATCGAACCGGTCCCAGGGGATATCGTCCAATGTCCAATGCGCGTCGGCCATGTCCGCTCATCCCAGGGAACGCAGTCCCCTCTCCGTCGATCATTGCAGAGATGCTTTGCGCCAATATGGCGATCCGGCAACCACTTGCAATACGGGACGTTCGGCGCGAATTACGCCGCTTGGGCCGCCGCCTGCTTGGCCTTGGCCACGGCCAGCGCCGCCTCGGCGACGCGGCGCTCGGCATCCGTCTTGGCGTCGGCCACATCCTCGGCCAGATCGGCGACCTCCTGGGCAGTGGCCTCGCGGTCGATGTCGCCGACCGGAACCGCTTCTTCCGCCAGAACCGTGCAACGCTCCGGCGTCACCTCGGCGAAGCCGCCGGCAATGAAGATCCGCGCAGAGACTTCCGCACGGCTGGCATAAACGTCGATCACCCCGGGCCGGACCGTCGAGATCAACGGCGCATGGCCGGGGAGGACACCGAAATTGCCGTCCTCGCCGGGCACCACGACCATGGCCACCTGCTCCGAGAGCAACAGACGCTCGGGCGACACCAGTTCGAATTCGACCGTTCCGGCCATGCTGCGTTCCTCGCTTGGGGCCTAAGCGGCCTCGGCCGCCATCTTGCGCGCCTTCTCGACCGCCTCTTCGATGGTACCGACCATGTAGAAGGCGCCTTCCGGCAGGTGATCGTACTCGCCGGCGACGATGCCCTTGAAGCCGCGCACCGTGTCCTCCAGCGAGACCAACACACCGGGGGAGCCGGTGAACACCTCGGCCACGTGAAAGGGCTGGCTCAGGAAGCGCTGCATCTTGCGGGCCCGGGCCACCACCAGCTTGTCCTCTTCCGACAGCTCGTCCATGCCCAGGATGGCGATGATGTCCTGCAGCGCCTTGTAGCTCTGCAGCACCCGTTGCACGTCGCGGGCCACCTTATAGTGCTCCTCGCCGACCACCCGCGGATCGAGGATACGGCTGGTGGAGTCCAGCGGGTCCACCGCCGGATAGATGCCAAGCTCGGCGATCTGGCGGTTGAGCACCGTGGTCGCGTCCAGATGGGCGAAGGATGTGGCGGGCGCCGGATCGGTCAGATCGTCGGCCGGCACGTAGATCGCCTGGACCGAGGTGATCGAGCCCTTGTTGGTGGAGGTGATACGCTCCTGCAGGGCGCCCATATCGGTCGCCAGGGTCGGCTGATAGCCCACCGCGGAGGGAATCCGGCCGAGCAATGCCGAGACCTCGGAGCCGGCCTGGGTGAAACGGAAGATGTTGTCCACGAAGAACAGCACGTCCTGGCCTTCCTGGTCGCGGAAATACTCCGCCAGGGTCAAACCCGACAGGCCGACACGGGACCGCGCACCGGGCGGCTCGTTCATCTGGCCGTAGACAAGCGCCGCCTTGGACCCCGGACCGTCGAGCTTGATGACGCCCGATTCGATCATCTCGTGATACAGATCGTTACCCTCGCGGGTGCGCTCTCCAACACCGGCAAACACCGAATATCCGCCATGGGCTTTGGCGATGTTGTTGATCAACTCCATGATGATCACGGTCTTACCGACGCCGGCGCCGCCGAACAGACCGATCTTGCCGCCCTTGGCGTAGGGGGCCAGGAGATCGACCACCTTGATGCCGGTCACCAGCACCTCGGTCTCCGTCGATTGGTCGACATATTCCGGCGCCGGACGGTGGATCGGAAGGCTCTGTTTGTGGCCGACCGGGCCGCGCTCGTCGATCGGATCGCCGATCACGTTGACGATGCGCCCCAGAGTCTCCGGCCCGACGGGCACCATGATCGGGTTGCCGGTATCCGTCACTTCGGCGCCACGCACCAGACCATCCGTCGAATCCATGGCGACGCAGCGCACCGTGTTCTCGCCCAGATGCTGGGCCACTTCCAGCACCAGCAGCTTGCCGTCCAGCTCCATATGCAGCGCGTTCAGGATCGCCGGCAATTCGCCTTCAAAATGCACGTCGACGACGGCGCCCAGCACCTGGCTGACGCGGCCGACGATGTTGGTCGGCGCCGCCGGCTTGGCCGCAGTCTTCTTGGGTTCGGTCTTGCTGGCGGCTGGTTTGGTGGCCATGTATTCGCTCCTCAAGCGTCGCCGGGGCGGCCCGTCGGCCCAACCCCGTCTTGGTCTACAGCGCCTCGGCGCCGGAGATGATCTCGATCAGTTCCTTGGTGATCGCGGCCTGACGCGACCGGTTGTAGACCAGCGTCAGGTCGTCGATCATTTCGCCGGCGTTGCGGGTCGCGTTGTCCATCGCGGTCATCCTGGCTCCCTGCTCGCTGGCTGCCGATTCCAGCAGCGCCCGGTACATCTGGACGCATAGGTTGCGCGGCAGCAGGCTGGCCAGGATCGTTTCCTCGTCCGGCTCGAACTCGTAGACCGCTCCGCCGGCCACCGTCGCCGTTCGCTCTTCATCCTGGTCGTCGGACGGCGTGACGGCGAGCGGCACGAGTTGCTGGGCCGTGACGATCTGGCTGATCGCCGATTCGAATCGGTTGTAGATCACCGTGCAGACATCGAATTCGCCGGCGTCGAACATGTCGATCAGGCGGTTGCCGATGGTGTTGGCATCGGCGAAGCCGAGCTTGGGCTTGCCGATATCGGTGATGCCCTCGACGATCAGATCGGCGAAGTCGCGGCGCAGGTTTTCCTGGCCCTTGCGCCCGACGCAGAACAGCTTGACGGTCTTGCCGAGTTCCCTGAGCTCGCGGATCCGGCGGCGTGTCTCGCGGGTGATGGTGCCGTTGAAGCCACCGCACAGACCGCGATCCGACGTCACGACCACCAGCATATGCACGTCGTCGGCGCCGGTGCCGGTCATCAGCCGCGGCCCGCTGCCGGTCGTCGCCACCGCACCGGCCAGGCTGCCCAGCACCTTCTCCATGCGCTCTGCATAGGGACGGCCGGCCTCGGCCTGCTCCTGGGCGCGGCGCAGCTTGGAGGCGGCGACCATCTTCATCGCCGAGGTGATCTTCTGCGTCGACTTGACGCTTCCGATCCGATTGCGGAGGTCCTTGAGGCTGGGCATCGCGCGTGAGCCGGGTTAGACGAAGACGTTCACGAAGCCCGACAGGAACGCGCTGAGCTTTTCTTCGGTCTCCGGCGTCAGCGAGCGATCGTTTCGGATCGATTCAAGGATCTCCGGGGATTTGCTGTGCAACTCCTCCAGCATCGAGCGCTCGAAGCGGGTGATGTCGCCGACGTCGATCCCGTCCAGATAACCGCGCACGCCCGAGAAGATCGACGCCACCTGCTCTTCCACCGCCAGCGGCGAATACTGGTTCTGCTTCAGCAGCTCGGTCAGGCGGGAGCCGCGGGCCAGCAGGTTCTGGGTCGCCGCATCCAGGTCCGAGGCGAACTGGGCGAAGGATTCCATCTCGCGGTACTGCGCCAGTTCCAGCTTGATGGTGCCGGCGACCTGCTTCATCGCCTTGATCTGGGCGGCGGAGCCGACGCGGCTGACCGACAGACCGACATTGATGGCCGGCCGGATGCCCTTATAGAACAGCCCGGTCTCCAGGAAGATCTGCCCGTCGGTGATCGAAATCACGTTGGTCGGAATATAGGCCGACACGTCACCGGCCTGGGTCTCGATGATCGGCAGCGCGGTCAGCGAGCCCGCGCCGCTGTCCTCGTTCAGCTTGGCGGCGCGCTCCAGCAGGCGGCTGTGCAGGTAGAACACGTCGCCCGGATAGGCCTCGCGTCCCGGCGGACGGCGCAGCAGAAGCGACATCTGACGATACGAGACGGCCTGCTTGGACAGATCGTCATAGATGATCAGGGCGTGCATGCCGTTGTCACGGAAGAACTCGCCCATGGCGCAGCCGGTATAGGGTGCCAGGAACTGCAGCGGTGCGGGGTCCGACGCGGTGGCGGCGACGACGATGGAGTAATCCATCGCGCCGTTCTCCTCCAGCGACTTGACGATCTGCGCCACCGTGGAGCGCTTCTGCCCGACCGCCACATAGACGCAGTAGAGCTTCTTGGATTCGTCGTCGCCGGCGTTAATGCCCTTCTGGTTCAGGATGGTGTCGATGGCCACGGCGGTCTTGCCGGTCTGGCGGTCGCCGATGATCAGCTCGCGCTGGCCGCGCCCGACCGGGGTCAGCGCGTCGATCGCCTTCAGCCCGGTCTGCATCGGCTCGTGCACCGATTTGCGCGGGATGATGCCCGGCGCCTTGACCTCGACCCGCTGCATCTTGGCGTCGGCGACAGGCCCCTTGCCGTCGATCGGATTACCGAGCCCGTCCACGACCCGGCCCAGCAGGCCCCTGCCGGTCGGCACCTCGACGATGGCGCCGGTCCGCTTGACCGTGTCGCCTTCCTTGATGTTGCGGTCCTCGCCGAAGATCACGACGCCGACATTGTCTGATTCGAGGTTCAGCGCCATGCCCTTGATGCCGCCGGGAAACTCGACCATCTCGCCGGCGCGGACATTGTCCAGCCCGTAGACCCGGGCGACGCCGTCGCCGACCGACAGCACCTGGCCGACTTCCGCGACATCCGCCTCGGTGCCGAAACTGGCGATTTGATCCTTCAGAATCGCGGAAATCTCGGCGGCGCGAATTTCCATCAGGCAACCCCTTTCATGGCCAGTTGCAGCTTGCTGAGCTTGGTGCGCAGGGAGCTGTCGATCATTCGCGAGCCGACCTTGACCACAAGGCCGCCCAGCAGCGACGGATCGACCGAAACATTGACCGCCACCTTGGCGCCCACGGCCTTCTTCAATTGATCGACCAGCGCCTTTGTCTGCGCGTCGCTCAATGCGGCGGCGGCGGTCACGTCTGCGGTCATCTCGCCGCGCCGGTGCGCCAGCTCCGCCAGATAGGCTCTGATCATGCCCGGCAGCGCGAACAGCCGCCGGTTGCCGGCGACGACCCCGACGAACTGCCGGGTCAGGGGCGATGCGCCCGCCTTCTCCAGCACCGCCGCCATCGCCCGCGCCTGCTCGTCCCGGCTCAACACCGGCGAGCGCACGAGCCGGCGCAGGGCGTCGCTCTCGTCCAGCATGGCCTTGAGCGCCGTCAGATCGTCGGCGACGGCGTCAAGCGCCTTGGCCTCGTCGGCCAGTTCGAACAACGCCGTTGCGTACCGCGACGCAAGGCCGGAATTTCCAGTCTCGGTGGATGCCACCTGGTTCCTCGAACGGTCTTATCGTTGCCCGATATCCGGGATGGGATTTCCGCGCCGAACGGCACGAAAAAACGCCGGCTCAGGCTGGTGCCCGAACGGCGCGGCTGATCTAGCATACGGTTTCGGGAGGTGCAACAAGGCTGCGGGGTTTGGCGGCGTGGCGGTCAAGGGTCTGCGCGACCGGTGGCCGGTAATGATGGCTGTCCAAGCGGATCGCGAAAACGCCAGCAACCTGCCGCTCACTCCTTGGAATCCACTCTTCTGCTCGTGACCCATTGCGGTCACACCACCTGATGCAGGAGCCACTGCGGCGCCATTTTGGGTAAGCTCGCTGTCGCGGTACAGTCTGCGATCAAGCGAGTGCTCGATCCGGATGGAGTCATTGCCCCGTGCAAGTACGTCCGATGCCGCCCAGAGCCGCCATGAACTGGCACGAACTGTTGCAGGCAAGGAGGTGATTTCCGGTGCTCAGGATGGTGACAATCGGCGTCTATGGCTTCGACGGCGAGTCCTTCCTGCAACGACTGCAGCGCGCTGACGTCCACCTGCTGCTCGACGTACGTCAGCGCCGCGGTGTCCGTGGCCCCGAATACGCCTGGGCGAACTCACGCCGGCTGCAGGCGGCCCTCGCTCATGCCCGGATCGCCTACGAGCACCACCCTGAGCTCGCCCCAACCACCGAGCTGCGCCAGCTCCAGTACGCCGAGGATGACCGCCGCGGGGTCGGCAAGCGCTCGCGCCGCGAGCTCGCTGCCGAGTACACCCGCCGCTACACCACCGAGATCCTCGACCACGCCAACCTCGCGCCGATCGTGTCGGCACTGTCGACCGGTGGGACCGCAGCGCTGTTCTGTGTCGAGCGCGACCCTGAGGCCTGCCATCGCTCGTTGATCGGCCAGCGGCTGACCGAGCAGTGCCGCGTCACGATCGAGCATCTGCGCCCGTTGTGACGCGTGGATTCCTCAGGCAGTCAGGACGGCACCCACGCCGTGCTTGTTCGCGCCTATTGATTGAGTTTGAAAGTCATGCATTGCGTACGAATCTGGCTAAATGCGGCTGTTCTGGGCTCGATCGACTGTTCTCAATAAATGTCGTTCTCGATCGGCGGCGAACTCAGCAGATCTTCGTCCGGGTCCGGATGGAATGCCCGCGATCAGGGAATGACCTGCCAGCCAATTGGACAATTCCGATCTCGGCCAACACAGCCCGCGAAAAGGCGTGTACCCTTGACAGTCATCAGCGTGAGACGGCAGTCTTTCGAAGTAATAACATATATTCCATAATAATGGAAAAGGGAGGATGGGATGTCAATATATCGGTCAGTCCTGACCGCATCTGCGGCGGTCGCAGCGGTGATGACCTTTGCCGGCCCACCGGCCAATGCACAGGATGGCGGCGTCGTCGATGTCGCGATTATCGGGGAGCCCGATACGCTCGACCCGATGATGTCGACCAAGGACGTGGTCAGCATCGTGACCCAGCACTTCTACGAAACCCTGTTCACCTTCAACGCGAACTGGGAAGTCGTGCCGCTGCTGGCGGAAACCATGCCGCAGATCTCCGATGACGGGCGCACCTACACCATCGCCATCCGCCAGGGAATCACCTTCCATGACGGATCGTCGATGGACGCCCACGACGTGGCCGATTCCCTGAACCGCTGGACCCAGGTGGCCAGTCGAGGCAAGGGTGCGGCCGACAAGATCGAGTCCATCTCGGCGGTCGACGACAACACCGTTCAGATCAGCTTGAACGTGCCGTATTCCCCGCTCCTGTCGCTGCTTGCCTTCACCAATTCGGCCGCGGCCGTCTATCCCCAGGAGAACCTCGGCGGAGACACGATCCCATCGGTGGTCGGGACGGGACCGTACCGGCTGATCGAGCATCGCCCGGACCAGTTCATCCAGCTCGGCCGGTTTGACGGCTACGTCTCGCGGACCGAACCGTCGGACGGCCCGTCCGGCGCGCGTCAGCAATTGCTGGACGAGATCCGCTTCGTCCCGGTTCCCGACCCGAACACGCGGGTCGAGGGGGTCCTCTCCGGCCAGTTCGCCTTCGCCGACGGCCTGCCGGCCGAAGCCCTGCCCCGGCTCGAGGAAAGCACTGTCGCCGAACCGATGCTGCTGCGCCCGTTCGGCTGGCCGATCTTCGCCTACAACATGAAGGACGGCCTGCTGGTGAACCAGGATGTCCGTCTGGCCATCCAGGCGGCCCTGTCGCCCGACGACATGCTGTTCGCGGCGTTCGGCGACGAGAACTTCTTCGTCGTGGACGGGCCGCTCTATCCGGAGGGCTATGTCTGGCGCAACGATGCGGGCATCGAGAACTACGCCCAGAATGATCCGGTCAAGGCGGCCGGCCTGCTGGAAGCGGCCGGCTATGACGGCACGCCGCTCAGGATCCTGACCTCGCACCAGTACGAGTTCCACTTCAAGATGGCGGAGGTCGCCAAGATCAATCTCGAAGCGGCCGGCTTCACCGTCGACATGCAGGTGGTGGACTGGGCGACCCTGGGCCAGCGCCGGAACGTTCCGGAACTCTGGGACATCTACATCACCCACTCGCCCTTCCTGCCCGAACCGACCCTGACCAGCCTCTACAACCCGACATCGCGGCTGGGCTGGATCGATGAGGAGAAGGATGCGGTGCTCAACGCGCTCAGCTCGGAAACCGATCCGGCGAAGCGGGTGGAGCTGTTCGCCGAGTTGCAGCGGCATGTCTACGAGCAGGCGCCGTTCTACAAGGTCGGCGGCTTCAATGCCCTGATGGGCAGGAGCGCCGGGCTCGACGGCGTCACCAAGACGCCCTGGCCATTCTTCTGGAACGCCACGATCAGCAACTGAAGCCAGGCGGGCCGGCGCGATTCAATTTCGCGCCGGCCCGCCCCCTTTCGAGCCCGTCATGACGCGTTACGTCGCAAAACGCTTCGCCGGCATGGCCATCGTAATGTTCATCGTGCTCACGGTGGTGTTCGTTATCGTCCGGCTCGCTCCGGGCGATCCCGCGACCCTGATGCTGGGGCCGGACGCGACGCCGCAGGACGCCATGGACCTGCGCGAGAAGATGGGCCTGAACCGGCCGATCATCGTCCAGTACCTTGGCTTCCTGGCGCAGGTGGCGGCCGGCGATCTCGGCGACTCCATCTTCTTCAACCGGCCGGTGCTCGACGTGCTCATCGCGCGCGCCGAACCGACCGCTTTTCTGACACTGTTTTCGCTGGCGATCGCGATCGTCATCGCCCTGCCGATCGGGGTGCTGTCGGCCTATACCCGCGGCAGCCTGTTCGACCAGGGCACCCTGTCGACCGCCATGCTGGCCGCCTCGATACCGAGCTTCTGGACCGGCCTCATGCTGCAGCAATACCTGGCCACCGGCGCCGGGTGGTTTCCAGTTTCCGGCTATGGCGGCCCCGATGCCGGCTTTTGGGTTCGGATGGGGCATCTGGCGCTGCCGTCGATCGTGCTGGGGATCGTGAATTCGGCGCTGATCCTGCGGTTCTCCCGGGCGTCCATGCTGGACGTACTGTCAGATGACTATGTCCGGACGGCCCGGGCCAAGGGGATGAGCGAGTTCCGCGTCGTGCTGCGGCACGCGTTGAAGAACGCGCTGATCCCCATCGTGACCGTGATCGGCCTCACATTCGCCCTGCTGATCTCCGGCGCCGTGGTGACCGAGCGGGTCTTCAACCTGCCCGGCATCGGCTCCCTGGTGGTCGGCGCGGTCCTGCGGCGCGACTATCCGACGATCCAGGGCACGCTGATCGTCGTGGCGGCGCTCTACGTGCTGATCAATTTCCTGATCGACATGCTGTACCTGGCGATCGACCCGCGCGTGAAGTACTAGGGACCTCTCGATGGCGGCAGCGGCAATCCCGGTCTCCGAAGCCAGCGTGTGGCAGGTCCTGACGCATCGCAGGTCGGTCGGCATCGGCCTGGCGATTCTGGCGGTCATCGGATTCGCCGCCCTCTTCGCACCGCTGCTATCGCCGTACGAGCCCAGCGCCATGTCGGTCCGCAACCGGCTGACGCCGCCCGGGACCATCTGGTGGCTGGGCACCGACGAGTTCGGCCGGGACGTCTTCACCCGTCTCATCTTCGCCGGCCGGGTCTCGCTGGCCGTCGGTTTCGGCGTGGCGGCGTTGTCCTCCGTGATCGGCATCGCGCTCGGATTGCTGGCCGGCTTCATGCGCCGGCTCGACGGACCGATTTCCCGCCTGGTCGACGCGATGATGGCGTTCCCGGATATCCTGCTGGCGATCTCCCTGCTCGCCGCGCTGGGCAATTCGCTGTTCAACGTGATCCTGGCGCTGTCGATCGTCTATGCGCCGAGGATCGCCCGCACGGTGCGCGCCTCGACGCTGGTCATCCGGGAACTGGCCTATGTCGAGGCCGCCCGCGCGCTCAGCGTTTCGACCTGGCGCATTCTGACCAACCACGTCCTCCGCAACATCGTCTCGCCGATCATCGTCCAGGCCACCTTCATATTCGCCTATGCGATGCTGGCCGAGGCCGGCCTGTCGTTCCTTGGCGTCGGCGTGGACCCGGGCACACCGACCTGGGGCACCATGATCAATGCGGGCCGGCAATATATCGGGACCGCCGACTGGATGATCCTGTTTCCCGGCATCGCCATCACGCTTTGCGTCCTGTCGCTGCAGATCGCCGGCGACGGGCTGCGCGACGCGCTCGACCCACGCATTTCGAAGGAGCTCTGACTTGGCCCTCCTGCTGAAAGCCGTGCGGCCGATCGGGTTCGGCGGATCGACCGGCATCACCGACATTGCGATCGACTCCGACGGGATGGTGGTCGATGAGCCGTCGGCGGCGGCCGAGGTCATCGATTGCGGCGGCGCCTATCTTTCGCCGGGCTGGGCCGACATGCATGTTCACATCTGGCACGGCGGCACGGATATATCTGTGCGCGCATCGGATGCCGGGCTGGGCCGCGGCGTCACCGCCATGATCGACGCCGGTTCGGCGGGCGAGGCGAGCTTCCACGGCCTGCGCCAGTATGTGATCGAAAAGCAGCCGGAAACGATCAAGGCATTCGTCAATATCGGCTCCATCGGACTGGTCGCCTGCAATCGCGTGCCGGAACTCGTCGATGACCGGTTCATCGACGTCGACCGCACGCTGGATGTGATCGAGCGCAACCGCGATGTGGTCGTCGGGGTGAAGGTGCGCGCCAGCGGCGTGATCGTCGGCAGCTGGGGCATCACGCCGGCGCTGATCGCAAAGCGCGTAGCAGAGATCGCCGGGCTGCCGCTGATGGTCCATATCGGCGAGCCGCCGCCCCTGCTCGACCAGGTCTTCGATATCCTGACGCCCGGTGACGTCGTCACCCATTGTTTCAACGGAAAGCGGGCCGGTTCGATCGCCGACACGCCGAAACTGATGGCGCTGGCCCATCGCCTGGCCGATCAGGGCGTATTGATGGATGTCGGTCACGGCGCCGCGTCCTTCGACTTCAAGGTCGCCGAGAGGGCCATCGCCGAAGGACTGTTGCCGTTTTCGATCTCCACAGATCTGCACGATCGCAACATCGCCGGCCCGGTGTTCGACCTGGCGACGACCGTTTCGAAGGTTCACGCCGCGGGGCTCCCGTTCGAGGACTGCGTCGACGCGGTCGCCGGCCGGCCACGGGGATTCATGGGGCTCGAGGCGGGCAAGGGCGTCACTGCCGGCAATCGCGCGGATTTCACCGTGTTCGATCTGGTCGATTGCGACGAGGAGGTCACGGACAGCGCGGGCAACACGACGCGGCTCAATAGGATCTTCGAGCCCCGTTGGTCGATCCTGGGTGGCCGGGCTGAACCTGCAAGCCGATCCTGTGCAGACCAGTCCGAATGAACGTCGCCGCCGACACCCTCTCCAACGTCTCGCCAGCACCCCTGGACGCGGGCATTGCGCTGCAGGTCCGCGGCCTCAGTACGCATTTCATCTACAAGGACCGCGTTGCCAAGGCCGTGCGAGACGTCAGCTTCTCCCTGAACAAGGGCGAGACGCTCGCGATCGTCGGGGAGTCGGGCTCCGGCAAATCCGTCATGGCGCTTTCGGTCATGCGGCTCCTGGCGTCCACCGGGGAGATCGTCGATGGCGAGATCCTCTACCGCCACTCGAGCGGCGAGGTGATCGACATCCGGGCCCAGAGCGAGCGCGCCATGCGCCGCATCCGCGGCAAGGAGATCTCGATGATCTTCCAGGAGCCGATGACGTCGCTCAATCCGCTGTTCTCGATCGGCGACCAGATCGGCGAGATGGTCCAGCTGCACGAAAACCTGTCCCGACGGCAGGCGCGGAAGCGGTCGCTCGACATACTGCGGCTGGTGGAGATCCCCGGGGCGGAGCGCCGGCTGGACGACTATCCGCACCAGATGTCCGGCGGCATGCGCCAGCGCGTGATGATCGCCATGGCGCTGGTCTGTCACCCGACGCTGCTCATCGCCGATGAGCCGACGACGGCGCTGGATGTGACGATCCAGGCGCAGATCCTCGACCTCATGCGCCGGCTGCAGGCCGATATGGGCATGTCGATCCTGTTCATCACCCACGACATGGGCGTTGTCGCCGAAATGGCCGACGCGGTCTCGGTCATGTATGCCGGCGAGGCTGTCGAACAGGCGCCGGTGCGGGAGATTTTCGCCGGGCCCCGGCACCCGTATACGCAGGGACTGCTTGCGTCGATCCCCATGGCCAGCCGGGATTTCGACGAGGGCGGGCACAGGAACCGCCTGGTGCCGATCGACGGCACGGTGCCGTCGCTCTATGCGATGCCGCAGGGTTGCGTCTTCGCCTCGCGCTGCCGACTGGCCGAGAGCAGGTGCGGCGACGTGCAGCAGCTCGCTGAAATAGGGTCCGGCCACGCCTCGCGGTGCTGGAAGTCCGGGCATCCGCAATGAGGTCGCTCCCAATCGCCGACGCGCATGAAGCCGGACCGCTGCTGAGCGTGAGGGGCCTGTCGAAGGTCTTTGCGACAACCGGAGGGGATGTCCAGGCGCTCTCGGATGTGAGTTTCGATATTCCGAGAGGCAGCATCGCAGGCCTGGTCGGCGAATCCGGATCGGGGAAGACGACCCTTGGCCGTTGCGTCCTGCGGCTGATCGAACCGACGGCCGGGGCCGTGCTTTTCGACGGCGAAGATCTCATCAAGAGCGCCAGCCCCGCGATGCGGGCCTTCCGGAAGCGCATGCAGATCATCTTTCAGGATCCGTATTCCAGCCTGAATCCGCGTATGCGCGTTCGCGACATCATCGGCGAGGCCCTCATCGCCCACCGGATCGGCTCCTCCCGCGCGGATCGTCGCGCCATTGTCGCGTCATTGCTGGAGGAGGTCGGCCTGGAGGCCGATCACATGAGCCGCTATCCGCACGAGTTCTCCGGCGGCCAGAGGCAGCGGATCGGCATCGCTCGCGCCCTGGCGGTAGAGCCGGAGTTCATCGTCGCCGATGAATCGGTTTCCGCGCTTGATGTGTCCGTGCAGGCGCAGATCCTGAACCTGATCCAGGAATTGCGCGACCGGCGCGACCTGACGGTCCTGTTCATCGCCCATGATTTGAGCGTCGTGGAATATCTGTGCGACGAGATCGTGGTCCTCTATCTCGGCCGCGTCGTCGAAACCGGGCCGGCGCGAGAGGTCTATCGCACTCCCCGGCATCCCTATACCCGCGCCCTGCTGTCGGCAGCGCCGGTGCCCGATCCGGCCGCCCTGCGCACCCGGGAGGTCCTGCAAGGTGACATTCCCAGCCCCCTGGATCTGCCGTCGGGTTGCGTGTTCCACACCCGCTGCCGACATGCGACCGAAGACTGCGCGAAACGGGTTCCGAACATCGAGGCGGTCGACCGCGCGCACATGGCCGCATGCCTGAGATTGGGGGAGATCTGAAGTTGACGCCTACTCAGGACAGCGAGATCCACTGAACCAAGAACAGTGAACGTCGCGGCCAGCCCGCCCTAAGGTCACGCCGCCCGGCGACCCAGCGCCTGTTCGATCACACCGGCCGCATTCCTGACGGCCTCGGAATACCTGCTCAGATTCTTTTTCGCCTTGAGCTCCGGCAGCACGATCGAGATTGTCGCGGCACATTGCCCGCCCGCATCGCGGATCGGCGAGGCGATGCAGGCCACGGAGAATTCCGAGGCACCCAGCTGGATGGCGAGGCGCTCCCGATAGTCCGCTCCGGCCTGCGTTGCGAGGATTTCCGGGTCGGTTTCCGCGATCCCGGTCGGCGAGGGTTGGGAAGCGCCTGCGAACGCCTCGCGGCATTCGTGCTCCGGAAGGTGACCGAGAAGCAGGCGGCCGGATGCAGTCCAGTTCAGCGGCACCCTCGTGCCCACTTCGGAGGAGATCCTGAAATGGCCCCGGCCGTCGGCCATGGCGACCACGACCATCATCCCTTCGTCACGGCAGCAGATCTGCACGGCCTCGCCGATGCTCAGCGACAGGCGCGTCATTTCATGTTTCGCCGCTGTCAGCAGGTCCATCTTGCCTTCATAGGCCAGCCCGTAGCGGAAGAGACGGGGACCCAGCCACACCATATTGTCGTTGGTCCGGCTCAGCATGCCGCGGATCGAAAGCTCCTCGACAATGGAATAGACAGTGGAAATCGGCGCACCGATGGATTTCGCGATGTCGTAGGCGCTGGCGGGAGCCCCTCGGTCGCTGAGCATGTCGAGGATCTGGACAGTGCGCTCGATCCCGCTGACGCGCCCGCGCCGCCCTGTGCCCGACCTTGAATCCGTCATGCCTGCCCCTTGCGCTTTTCTTCCGGAATTATGGAAGCTGTTCCGGAGAACGCAAGGCGTCTTGGTTGGATGGGATCCGTCAGGGCCGTCGGACAGGCGCCTAGATATCGTTGTCGATCGGCGGCAGGCTGAGGAGGTATTCGGTGATCGCCGCGCGATCCTCGTCGGTGAGCTGGCTGGTGGTCTCGTCGACGACCTCACCCATGGCGCCGCCCACGAAATCCCCGTCCGGCAGCATGCCGATCTTCAGCATGTATTCCACATCCGACCGGCTCCAACGGCCGATGCCGGTTTCCCGGTGCGGCGTGACATTCGGCACCGAGTCCCCGTCCGGACCCTCTTCCGCCCCGGCCAGGAACATGTCCAGGCGCATCGCGCCGTCCAGGCCGCGCGCCGTATGGCATTCGCCGCAATGTCCGGTGGCGCGGGTCAGGTAGCGGCCTCGGTTCCAGGCGGGCGATTGGTCCGGGTCCGGCGGCTCGATGCCCTGGCGCAGGTTCAGGGCCTTCCAGGCGGCCAGCACCGGCCGGAAGCGCACATGCGGCGCCAGCTCATGCTCCGGGCTGGGCTCCGCCACGGCCGGCAGGCTGAAGATGTAGGCCTTCAGATCCAGCATGTCCTCGCCGGTCATGCGGGTGAAGCTGGTGTAGGGGAAGACCGGATAATAGTCGCGGCCGTCCGGCGAGACACCCTGGCCGAGCGCGCGGATGAAATCGGCATCGGACCATGTGCCGATGCCATGCTTGGGATCGGCGGTGATGTTGGGACCGTAGAATGTGCCGAACGGGGTTTCCAGTTCCCGGCCGCCGGCCAGGGGCTCCCCATTCTTGGCGGTGTGGCAGCCCTTGCACCCGGCCGCCGCGAAAATGTAGGCGCCACGCTCCGCGGATGCCTGATGGTCCGGCACCACGACGTTGCTGCGGGTCATGAGCCGCGAACCGAGGATCACGAGCGTGACGCCGGCAATGCCGATGGCGACTAGGCCCAGGGCCCAGCGCAAAAGCCGGCCGCTCATGAAATCGGCCAGGCGGTCATGACGAGGCCGGCGGGCGCGAATGCCCGCCGGCCTGCCATGAACTCATGCACCGCACGGAAACGCGGTCAGTTGGCGCGGGTGCGGTAAGGTCGGTGACAGCCGCCGCAGGCTTTGCCTACATCGCCGAACGCAGCTTCGATCGCCGCCATGTCGCCGCCGCCATTGACGACCTGGACCAGATTGCTGGTCGCCGAATCCAGATCGCCCGCCTTGGCACGGAAGTCATCCCAATCCTGCCAGATTTCCGGCTTGGCCCGGGTCTCCGCACCGGTCAGGGTGCCTTCCGGGAACATGTCGACAATCTGCTGCGACGTCGCCGCGAGAGCCTCGGCATGCGCCGACACGTGCGCGCCAAAGCTGACTTCGCCTTTCACCACCGCGGCAATGGCGCCGGTATGACCGCCGATCGAGCGCATCACGTTCTGGCGGTACTTGATCACGTTCTCGGATTCATCCGCAGCCGACGCCATGCCGACGCCTGCGGCCAGCGCCGCGATGGCCGACACACCGACAATCCAGCCCTTGAGCCTCCCGTTCATCACTGTCCTCCTGGTTGAAACCCGGTTTCGAGACATCCCCATGGAACGGCAATCCGATGCTAGCAGGATTCCCGATCGACAGTCAGACACCGAACGCCGCAGGCTTATTCCGCTTAATCGTACCTTCATCTGTCCGTCACATAACCCATCATGCGTCCCCCGAACATGCCCGATGCCTGTTCGCGACCCATGCGCATGCAGTAGCGGTCGCCACAATGAGGAGATCGACCCATGCTCAGGACACTGCTGGTCGTATGCGTATTCATCGCCGGGGCGGCGAGCGCGGCACCGATCGAAAAGTCCCTTCTGCAGAAGGAGGCCCGATCCTACGGGCTGGAGATGCCGGCGCCGAACGGCTATTGCGCGCTGTCCCCGTCCCACCTCGCGGACCGGGGGATGCTGCACAACACGGAACTGTTGAACGCCGGACACAATCGCGTCCTGGCGATCTTCGCCGATTGCGGCCAGCTGGATGCAATGCGCGCCAAAGGCGCCGTCGTCTCGAACTACGCGATGTATCTCATGCCACTATCGGCCGGCGAGGAGCCATTGGAGATGCCGCGGGCCGATCTGATCGATGCGCTGGCCCATGCGCTGACCCAGGATGATCCCTTTGCCCTGGCCCGGGACACGGTTCAGGAGCGGATCGCAGAGGCCGATATGTCGATCGAGCTCCAGGACATGGTGGGACTGGGACTGCTTCACCGGGACGACACCGCGGTCTTCACCGGCGTCCTGACCCGCACGGCCATCGATGGTGCCGACGTCGACGTGTCGGCGGTGGTCAGCGCAATGACCCTGGTCAGCGGCCGCATCGTTTCGCTGAATCTGGCCGCGCCCTATGAAGGCCAGCAGACCGTCGACAGCCTGCTGGCGCAGCAGCGCGGCAATATCCGCCTATTGCTCGACTCCAACTGAGCATCGGGCCGGATCGCTCAGAGAAAGCTGTATGGGTCGATATCCACATGGACTCGCACCGACCCGGGCACCCGGACCTCCTCAAGCCAGCTCTTTAGGAAAGGCTGAAGCGCCACTCCCCTGCCCGCCTTGACCAGCAGCCGGCGGCGATGTCGGCCGCGCAGCACCGCCAGCGGCGCCGGTGCGGGGCCCAGGACCAGAACCTCGGAGCTGCGCGGAGCGGCCCTGCCGAGTCCATTCGCCACCCGATCCACCAGGGTCGGATCGGGCCCCGACACCACCACTGCCGCCAGCCGGCCGAATGGCGGCAGGCTGCGCTGGCGGCGCTCTTCGGCCTCGCGGTCCAGGAACCCGTCGCGATCGCCGGCCACCAGGGCGGCAATCACCGGATGGTCAGGCATGTGGGTCTGGATCAGCACCCGGCCCGGCCGGTCCTCGCGCCCGGCCCGGCCGGCCACCTGATGCAGCAGTTGGAAGGTCCGTTCAGCCCCCCTGAGATCGCCGCCGGCCAGCCCGAGATCGGCATCCACGACACCGACCAGGGTGAGCATGGGGAAATGATGCCCCTTGGCCACGAGCTGGGTGCCGATGACCAGATCGACCTCGTGATCGGTAACCGCCCGAACCATCTCGGCGGCCTGTGCGGGCCCGTGAATGAGATCGCTGGCCATTACCGCCACCCGGGCATCGGGCAGCAAGGCGGCGACCTCTTCCGCAACCCGCTCGACGCCGGGACCGCAGGCCACGAAACTGTCCTCCGCCTCGCAGGACGGGCAGTGACGGGGCAGTCGCGCCTGGTATCCGCAATGGTGGCATTGCAGCCGGCCGACCAGCCGGTGCTCGACCAGCCAGGCGGTGCAATTCGGGCATTCCAGGCGATGGCCGCAGCGGCGGCACAAGGTTAGCGGCGCGTATCCCCGACGATTGAGGAACAGCATCGACTGCTCGCCGGCCTCCAGGATATCCGCCAGGGCCTGGCGCAGCGGCGGCGACAGGAAGCAGCCGCGATCCGGCGGCTCGGCGCGCAGATCGATGGTCTCGACGGTCGGGATCCGGGCGGCCCCTGGCCTGACCGGCAGGTGCAGCCGGTCGTAGCGGCCGGCCTCGACATTGACTGTCGTTTCAAGCGACGGCGTCGCCGACACCAGAACGATCGGAAAATCGCCCAGCTTGGCGCGCACCACCGCCATGTCCCGGGCATGATAAGAGACGCCATCTTCCTGCTTGTAGGCCTGCTCGTGCTCCTCATCGACAATGATCAGACCGAGATCGGCATAGGGCAGGAACAGGGCCGAGCGGGCGCCGACCACGACTCGGGCGCGACCTTCTGCCACCGCGCGCCAATTCTGCCGGCGGCGGGCCTGGGTCAGATCGGAATGCCATTCGGCCGGTCGCGCGCCGAAGCGGTCGGCGAACCGGTCCAACCATTGCGCCGAAAGCGCGATCTCGGGCAGCAGCACGAGCACCTGTCGCCCGGCCTTCAGCGCCGCCGCAACAGCCTCGAAATAGACCTCGGTCTTGCCCGAACCGGTGACTCCGTCCAGCACGATGACAGAGAATGCCGCGTTCTCGGCCGCCGCCATCAAGGCATCGGCCGCTTTTCGCTGATCGGCGGTCAGGATCCGCCCGGGCCGCCGCCAATCCGGGTCCTGGCTTCGGCCCGACGGCCTGATTTCGACCTTCGCCAGCGCCCCCGCCGCTGCTAGGCCCTTGATCACCGAGGTACCGCACCCGGCCTCCTGGGACAGTTCCATTGCGGTGCGCGGCGGCCCGTCGGCCAGCAGGTCGAGCACCCGCTGTCGGGCCGGCGTCAGCCTGGCCGAGGCGGCGTCCCAGTTCTCGGAGCGACGATAGGCGATCACCGGCTTCGGTGGATCGAGGGCGGCCGGGACCCTGAGCGTCATGCGCAGCACCGCACCCGGCGGGCTCATCACATACTGCGCCACCCAGTCGACGAAGTCGCGCGCGACATCGGAAAGGGGCGGCACGTCGAAACGCCGGATCACCTCTTTCAGGCGCGACTCGTCGACATCGCCGCTGCCTGCCCCCCAGACGACCCCGGTGACCTCGCGGGTCCCGAGCGGTACCAGGACGCAATCGCCTGGACCGGCGTCGAGCCCCTCCGGAAGGCGGTAATCATAGGCCTCGGCCAGAGGAAGCGGCAGCAGGACGCGGACCCGACGTGATGGCGCCGACTGCGCGTTGCATTTCGGGTCATCGCCCGCCCCGGAGGTGGCATGGTGGCTTGCCATCAGGTAAACTCTGGCCCTAAGACAAGCGCATGAGTCGGCCCGGGCAGGCCGGCGGCCTGCCGCCCACGGGGTTTGAGGAACACGAAACCATGAAATTCTTCATCGACACCGCCGATCTCGACGAGATTCGCGATCTTGCCGCCACCGGGCTGCTGGACGGTGTCACCACGAATCCGTCGCTGATCGCCAAGACCGGCCTCTCCTTTCTCGACCTTGTGGCGGAAATCTGCAAGGTCGTCCCCGGCCCGGTCAGCGCCGAAGTGACCGCCACCGAGCACGATCTCATGCTGGCCGAGGCCCGCCGCCTCACCGAGATCGCGGAGAATGTCACCATCAAGGTGCCGTTGACGCCGGACGGGCTGAAGACCTGCAAGGTACTGTCCGACGATGGCGTCAAGGTGAACGTCACCCTCTGCTTCTCCGCGGCGCAGGCGCTGCTCGCCGCCAAGGCCGGCGCGACCTTCATCTCGCCCTTCGTCGGCCGGCTGGATGACATCGGCACGTCTGGCATGGACCTGATACAGGACATCGTCGACATCTACCGGCAATACCCGACAATCACCACCGAGGTGCTGGTCGCTTCGGTCCGCAGTCCGCGCCACGTGATCGAGGCGGCCCGCATGGGTGCCCATGTGGCAACGCTTCCGCCGGCGGTGCTGCGCCAGATGTTCAAGCATCCGCTGACCGACAAGGGGCTCGACGCATTCCTGGCGGATTGGCAGAAGACCGGCCAGAAGATCCTGGACGACGACGCTTCGGTGCGGCCGTTCAAGAAGCCAGCCTGACCGGCCACGACTGAGCGTAATGAGGCGATACTGAATGCCGCAGGAAACCCGCAGTAATGACTCGGCGCCGGCACCGGGACTCACCGCCGACGATGTGGCGGAGTTCCTGGACGCCAATCCGGAATTCCTGAACGCGCATCCCGAACTCCTGGCCAAGCTGAAGCCGCCGCCAGCGACCCGGCCTGACGGCGTGGTCGACCTGCAGGCCTTCATGATGGACCGGCTGCGCAGCGAGGCCGACGAGCTGCGCGACGACCAGCGGTCCCTGATCAGCGCCAGCCGGGCCAACCAGAACACCCAGAACCGGGTGCACGCGGCGATCCTGTTCCTGCTGGACGCGGAGAACTTCGAACACCTGATCCAGACCATCAATACCGATCTGTCGGTGCTCCTGGATCTGGACGTCGCCCGCCTGCTGGTGGAATCCGACGGCCGCCCGCTGCCTCATACCGAACAGACCGGGGTTCGGGTGGTCGCCGAAGGCTTCGCCGACCATTACCTGGGCAACCGCGATGTCCTGCTGGAAGGCGGCATCACCGGCGACGAGGCGTTATTCGGGTCGGGCGCCGGGCTGGTCCGAAGCCAGGCCCTGGTGCGACTGAATGTCTCGACCGGCACCCCGCCCTGCCTGCTGGCGCTGGGCAGCCGCGAACCGGACATGTTCCATTCCGGCATGCGCACCGAGCTGATCAGCTTCCTGGCCCGTGTCCTGGAGCGATGCATCGGCTCCTGGCTGGACCTGCCGGCCTGACGCGCAGACTCAAACGCCCAAAGAGGTCCGGACTCGCCGAGCCCTGACATGACGGCACAATCGACCAAGGCGCGATCCGAGCCGAATTTCGTGGCGGCCGCCGATCTGCTGAACGCCCTGGACACTTGGCGCCGCTGGCTGATGACGGAGAAGCGGGCCTCGGCGCATACGGTCCGGGCCTATCAGGGTGATATCGCGCAATTCCTGGCTTTCGTGTCGGAACATCTGGGACGTCCGCCGGGCCTCAACGATCTGGGCGATCTCAGCCTGACCGATTTCCGGGCCTACCTTGCCCGCCGGGCCAAGACCGGCGCCGGCGCCGCCAGCCGCGCCCGCGGGTTGTCGGGCGTCCGCAATTTCTTTCGCCATCTTGACCGTGCCGGGGTCCTGTACAATCCCGCAATTGCCGGCCTGTCCGGCCCGAAGCTGCCGCGCACGGTGCCGAAGCCATTGACCGCCGAGGACGCCTCCGCGGTGCTGGAGACCGCCGCGGAGTTGAGCGATGCGGACTGGATCGGCAAGCGCGACAAGGCGCTGTTCACCCTGCTGTATGGCTGCGGCCTGCGCATCGCCGAGGCGCTGTCGCTGAGCGTCGGCGACCTGCCATCCGACGGGACGATGATCGTGACCGGCAAGGGCCGGAAGCAGCGCCTGGTGCCGGTATTGCCGGCCGTGTCCGATGCGCTCGGCGACTATGTCGCCGCCTGTCCCTATGCAATGCGGCCCGGCGACCCGCTGTTCCTCGGCGCCCGGGGCGACCGGCTCAACCCGGCCGTGGCCAATCGCCAGATGCGTCGCCTGCGCCACCTGCTCGGCCTGCCCGAGTCCGCCACTCCGCATGCGCTGCGCCACAGCTTCGCGACCCATCTGCTGGCCGGCGGCGCCGATCTGCGGGCGATCCAGGAACTGCTCGGCCACAGCTCCCTGTCGACCACCCAGCGCTATACCGATGTCGATGTGGAGCAGTTGTTGGCGGTGCATCGCGACACCCATCCCCGCGCCCGCCGGCGCGACTGACACCGTCGGCGACCCGGCAAGCGCGGCCAAGGAAGCCGCCATCGCCGAGCATATCGCAGGCCGCTACAAGGACCGCTGATCGCGGTCCGACCGACGCCCAGGGGCCGCCGTTCAGTTCCGGTGGATCCAGTGCCGCGCCTTATCGAGCGCCACACGGTAGCCGCGGTTCACAGTCGGGAATCTGCGCCGAAGGCGGACCACGAAGGCGCGCGCCCAGGGATGGACCTGGGTCAGGATGATCAGTCCGACGGTGATGAACAGGATCCCTTGCAGGATCGGCAGGAACAGTCCGGCTATCCCCAGCAGCACGAAGCCCCAGCCGAAGACGAGCAGAGACCAACGTTTCAGGGAGGCTGTTTGCGCTGGCTTCATCATCGTCGTCGGGCGAAATCGGGCGGCGCGGGCCAGACTAGCGCGCATTCGGGCGGCTGGCCATGTGCGACCAGCGCAGCGCCAGCGGCCCCAGCAAGACCACTAGAGACAGGCTGGCGAAGGCGAAACCCCATCCGCCGAATGGTCCGCCCGCCGAGACGTCCAGCACCGCGCCGAACAGCAGCGGTCCGACGAACGCGCCACTGAACCCGAGCATGGCGTGCACTGCCAGCGTCGCGCCCTTCAAGGCTGGGTCGGCGGCGGTGACGGCGCCGACGGTCAGGGCGGCGCTGTCCATCATGATCAGGAAGCCGTAGATCGACAGGGCCACCACTACCAGGGCGAATGGCAGCCCGGGCGTAAACCCGACCATGGCGCCGACCAGCGCCGTCGCCAGCATGACGATGGCGATGACCCGAAGCCGGCCAAGGCGCAGGGCGATCTCATTGCCGAGAATGCTGGCTGGCACGCCCAACAGCAGGATGACCGTCGCGATCCAGGCAATCTCGGTCCCACCTGGGCCGCCGGCGGCCAGCGCTGCCACACTCAGGAAGGCCACCAGCCAGGAGCGGAAACCGAACAGCTCCACGCAATGGATGGCATAGCCCAGCACGTAGCCCATTGCGGGCCGGTTCCGCAGCACCGGCCGGAAGTCCAGCAGCGCGCCGGAGCGATGATCCCGGTCGGCGGCCACATCGCCCGGCGCCGCCCAGGCCGCAAGCCCTAGCGCCAGGAGCGGGCAGACCGCCGCAATGGCGAATGCCCAGCGCCATCCCAGCGCCTCGGCGACCAGGCCCGCCAGAAGCACGCTGACGCCGCTGCCGATGGAAAACGAGGCGGTGTAGAAGGCGAAATAGCGGCTGGCGCTGGGGCCGCTCAGCCGGTCGCTGAGGATACGCAGTCCGGGCATATAGGTCCCGGCCAGCGCCACCCCGCCCAGCACGCGAAACGCCATCGCCGTCCAGAGCCCCTGCGCAAAGAGCGCGAACCCGAGCGCCGCCACACCGGACAACGCGGTGCACACCAGATAGACCCGCCGTGGATCGATCCGGTCGGTCAGGCTGACCAGCACCGAGACCGCCAACGCATAGCCGGCGTAGAAGATCCCGTTCGCCCACCCGGCCTCGGTGTTGCTGATCCGCCATTCGGCAAGGAATTGCGGCAGCAGCGCCGGAAAGGTCATCGTCGCCGCCATGCCCAGGACCTCGGCGGCGCAGAACGCAGCCACCAGCTGTCCGTCGGTCTTGGTCCGCATGGTTTCCGGCGCGGACAGGCTCCTAGATGTGCAGCGGCCGGCCGTCGACCGCCAGGGCGGCCTCCTTGACCGCCTCGTTCAGGGTCGGATGGGCATGGCAGGTGCGGGCGATATCCTCGGCCGACGCGCCGAATTCCATGGCCAGTGCCGCCTCGGCGATCATCGTGCCGGCATCGGCGGAGAGGATATGCACACCCAGGACCTTGTCGGTCTTGGCGTCGGCGAGGATCTTGACGAAACCGTCGGTGGCGTTCATCGCCCGGGCGCGGCCGTTGGCGGTCAGCGGGAACTTGCCCGACTTGTAGGCAACGCCGTCCTCCTTCAACTGCTCCTCGGTGCGTCCGACCTGCGCCACCTCCGGCCAAGTGTAGACCACGCCTGGAATGGCGTCGTAGTTGACGTGCCCGCGCTGCCCGGCCAGTTGCTCGGCGACGGCGACGCCCTCCTCCTCCGCCTTGTGCGCCAGCATCGGCCCCGCGATGACATCGCCGATGGCGTAGATGCCGGCCACATTGGTGGCGAAGTGGCCGTCGGTGACGATACGGCCGCGATTGTCGATGGCGACGCCGACTTCAGCCAGGCCAAGCCCCTCGATATGCGGCACCCGGCCGATCGACAGCAGCACCACATCGGCATCGACGGTCTCGGCGGCTCCGCCCTTGGCCGGCTCCAGGGTCAATGCGACGCCCTTGCCGTTCGGTTTGGCGCCGGTGACCTTGGTGCCGAGCTTGAAAGCCATGCCCTGTTTTTTCAGGATGCGCTGCATGTGCTTGGACACCTCGCCATCCATGCCGGGCAGGATGCGGTCGAGGAACTCGACCACCGTCACTTCGGCGCCGAGCCGTTGCCACACCGAGCCCATTTCGAGCCCGATATAGCCGCCGCCGATCACCACCAGTTTCTTCGGTACCTTGGCGAGTTCCAGCGCCCCGGTCGACGAGACGATCTTCTTCTCGTCGATCTCGACCCCCGCCAGCGGGGCCACGTCCGAGCCCGAGGCTATGACGATGGCCTTGGTCTTGTGGGATTTGGCGCCGCCATCGCCGGTGACCTCCACGGTGTCGGCGGCGGCAATGCGGGCGCTGCCCTTCAGCCAGTCGACCTTGTTCTTCTTGAACAGGAACTCGACGCCGGCGGTGTTGGCCTTCACCACGCCGTCCTTGTGGCCCATCATCGCTTTCAGATCGAGGGAGACCTTGTCGACCTTGACTCCGAACGAGGCCAGGTCGTGCTGCGCCTCCTCGTATTTCTCCGAGGCCTGCAGCAACGCCTTGGACGGGATGCAGCCGATATTCAGGCAGGTGCCGCCAAGCGTCGCGCGCCTCTCCACGCAGGCGGTCTTCAGGCCGAGTTGGGCGGCGCGAATGGCACAGACATAGCCGCCGGGTCCACTGCCGATCACGATCACATCATAGCTGCTGTCGCTCATGCGCCTTGCCCTTTTTCGGGAGATTTCCGCGGGCCGACCGGCCCAAGCCTGCATTTCTCATACTGGTCGTGGCCTGCGCGGCGCTGTCCCGCCGACAGGGAAGGAAGGCCGTGCAGCGCAATGCAGCGCATTGGGCAAGCGACCTGACGCCCCCAGTCGGCGGGACAGCGCCGCCCTTCGGGTCGCGCCCGGGCGGCCCGCCCTCGGCGTCAAGAACCTCGACCGTAGCGCTGCTACGTTCGTCGGTCCTTTCCTGGCGGATCGGACCGACCGGACGCGACGCAGGCCGCGACCAGTATGAGAAATGTAGGCTGACGCACCTTGCCGCAACGACACCGCAGGGACAAGGGGCGAAGCCGGCGCAATACGCCTCAGGCGGTGCGTCTGACCGCCGCCGTGTCGGTCGTCTGGCCAGCGACGGCATCCTCGAATTCGCGCACCTTTTCCCACTCGGCGCCCTTGGCCTCCTCGGCGTCGGTCACGACCAGGACGGCGCGCGGAGCGCAGCCGGCAATCTCCGCCATGTCGGCGAACAGGGCCGCGTCGTTGTTGATGCCGCCGCAGGTGCAGAAGAAGCCGGCCGACTTGAACTTGCCGCGATTGCGGTCGAGATAGCTGCGCACCGGGCTCGACATGCGCCCCACCCAGACCGGCGAACCGACGATGACCAGATCGTAATCAGCCGGGTCTCTGGACAGATCTCCGATCGGCGTACAGCGCCGGCGCATCGCGTCACGGCCGGCGCCCAGATATCCGAACAGCCCGGCCCGCGTCTTCAGATCGATGATCTCCTCCACATCCGCCTCCAGGGAGTCGGCGATGGCCCGGGCGATGCGCCGGGTGGTGCCGCTGCGGGAATGAAAGACCACAAGGACCCGTGACCCGGCCATGCTTTCCTCCGGATAATGGGAACGGCGACATGGTCGCGCCGTCCGGCGGCCCCTGCCGTGATCCAGATCAGATGCGGCAATTTGGCCGGCCCGCGTCTTCTGTGACGACGCTCACACCGGACTCCATTCCAGCTCTCCTATGCTAAGGTTTCCACACGGCAGAGAGGCAGAGGGCTGTGAGGGTACCGTTCGCGATATTGGCGCTTGCGCCGCTGTTGGCCGCTTGTCCGGCCCCGGTCACTCTCGATGTCGGGCGGCTCGGCGATACCATCCTGGCCGACACTGCCGATCCGAGCACCTATCAGATCATGGAAGCCGGCGAGGCGCTGGACGACTGCGGATTGCCGGGCAGCATCGGGATGGACCAATCGAACGTCGAGATCGTCGACAGCGATCTGTTCTGGCGCACGGCGTTTCCTGAGCCTGTCCCATCCTCGACGATCCTGTCCGTCCTGGTCGATCCGGGCATTTCGCAACGGCTGGCCGAGCTGGATGTCGAATACCTGGTCGCGGTCGGCGGCGAGTCCGTGGCCACCGAAATGAACGGCAGCATGTCGTGCAGCATTCAGGGCTGCGCCGGCGCTCTTTGGAACGAGGAGTGGACCGACCTGGAAGCGACGGTCTGGGACCTGGATAACGATGCGCCGGTGGAGTCGATTGTCGCCAAGGGATCGGCGAAGACCGTCATGGCCGCCTTCATCGTTCCAGTCATCTGGCTCGAGCCCTACACGCGTTCGGCAACCTGCCACAATCTCGGCCGCGAGATCGGCGCGGTGGTCGCCGAGCAGGACAACAGGGAGATCGTTCAGATCGCGGTGGTCGGCATTTCCGGATCAGCCTTTCAGGCTCTTGATCCCGACGATCTGGAGGATCTTGTCGAACTGGCCGAGGAGGGCGACGAAGACGCGCTTTATGATCTGGCGGTCCATTTCCAGCAGATCGGCGACTGGAATACGATCCCGCTCTGGCAGACCGAGGTGCTGTTCCGCCTGGCGCTGATCACCAATGGCGAGGAGCGCTGGGACTGGCTTTGCAAGGCCGCAAATGCCGGCCACGCCGCCGCCCAGGCCCGGGCCGGCTGGGCCTACGAAGCCGACTACTATACCGACGGGACGATCGAGCCCGACCTGACCGAGGCCTATAAATGGTACCGGCTGGCGCTCCTCAATGGCGATATCTCGGCCGCCGCGGACATGGAACGCCTGCGCCCGTCGCTGACCGACGCGCAGGTCGCCGAGGCGGAGCGCCGCGCCTCGCAATGGCGTCCGGGTCCCTGCGTGGATGGCGAGACCGTCGCCGCGAGTTGAGGCCGCTCAGCCTCGTTCGGAGGCCGCAAGTGTAGAAGTGGCCTAGTTCGAGCCGGTGTCGCTCGAACGTAAAATCCGAAGGAAAGAGGCCTAGACGTCCAGCAGGATACGCTGCGGATCCTCGATGAAATCCTTGACGCGGACCAGGAAGGTCACCGCCTCGCGGCCATCGATGATGCGGTGGTCGTAGCTGAGCGCCACGTACATCATGGGCCGCACCTCGACCTTGTCGCCGATGGCCACCGGTCGTTTCTGGATCTTGTGCATGCCCAGAATGCCGGATTGCGGCGGGTTGAGGATCGGCGTCGACAACAGCGAGCCGAACACGCCGCCATTGGTGACGGTGAAGGTGCCGCCGGTCAGCTCGGCCATGGAGAGCTGGCCGTCGCGGGCGCGGCGGCCGAGATCGGCGATGCCGCCCTCGATCTCGGCAAAGCTCAACTGGTCGGCATCGCGCACCACCGGCACCACCAAACCGTTGGGCGTGCTGACCGCGACGCCGACGTCGTAATAATTCTTGTAGACCAGCTCGTCGCCGTCGATTTCGGCATTGACTGCCGGCAGCTCTTTCAGCGCTGCGATGCAGGCCTTCACGAAGAACGACATGAAGCCGAGCTTGATGCCATGCTTCTTCTCGAAGCTCTCTTTGTAGGCGGCCCGGACCTCCATCAGGTTGGTCATGTCCACCTCGTTGAAGGTGGTCAGCATGGCGGCTGTGTTCTGCGCCTGCTTCAGACGCGCCGCGATGGTCTTGCGCAGCTTGGTCATGCGGACCCGCTCTTCGCGGTCCTTCTTCGGCCGGGCGCTCGGCTCCGGGCGCTGGAACGCCGGTACCTCGATGACCGTGGGCTCGGCATTCGTGACCGGCGCGGCAACGGAGACCGGCGCGCCCGGGGCCGCCGGGCTGGTGGCATTCTCCAGATAGGCCAGCACGTCACCCTTGGTGACCCGCCCATCCTTGCCGGTGCCGCCGATCTTCGAGGCGTCAAGGTCGTTCTCGGCAATCAGCTTGGCCGCGGCAGGCATGATCTGCGCGCCGCCATCACCCACCGCCGCCGCCGGCTTGGCCGGGGCCGCCTCGGACTTCGCGGCGGCCGGCGCGACCGCATTGGCGCCGCCTTCGCCCAACACGCCCAATATCGCGCCGACCTCAACCGTATCTCCGGCTTCGACCTTGATCTCCGACAAGGTGCCGGCCTCGGTCGCGTTGACTTCCAGCGTGACCTTGTCGGTCTCCAGTTCGACCAGCGCCTCGTCGCGGGCGACGCTGTCGCCGACCTGCTTCAGCCATTGCGCGACCGTTGCCTCGGAGACCGATTCGCCGAGCGTTGGGACAACGATTTCGATGCTCATCGCCGATACCTTCCGTGTTGCAGCCCGACCCGGGCAAACAATCGATTCATTACCCGGTGCCCAAGGTCAATGCCTCGTCGACCAGCTTGGCCTGCTCGTCCACATGTCGGCGCAGCAGGCCGGTCGCCGGCGACGACGCCTCCGGACGGCCCACATAGCGCGGCCGCTTGGTCTTGTGGCCGTTTTCTTCCAGCAGCCCCTCGATGCGCCGGTCGATATAGTGCCAGCCGCCCATGTTCTGGGGCTCTTCCTGACACCAGACGACATCGGCGTTCGGGAACTTGTCGATCATCTCCATCCTCAGCGCCTTCTTCGGGAACGGATAGAGCTGTTCCAGGCGCAGAATGGTGATGTCCTTGATGCCGCGTTCGTCACGCGTCTTCTTCAAATCGTAATAGACCTTGCCGGTGCACAGGATGACACGCTTGATCTGCTCCGGCGGGTCCAGCTCGACATCCTCGTACAGCACCCGGTGGAAGGTACTGCCGTTGGTGAACATGTCGATGCCGGAGACGCATTCCTTGTGGCGCAGCAGGGATTTCGGCGTCATCACCACCAGCGGCTTGCGGAATTCGCGGTGGATCTGGCGGCGCAAGACGTGGAAGTAGTTGGCCGGCGAGGTCGGATAGACGACCTGCCAGTTGTCCTCGCCGCAAAGCTGCAGGAAACGCTCCAGCCGGGCCGAGGAATGCTCCGGCCCCTGGCCCTCGTAGCCATGCGGCAACAGCATGACCAGCCCGCACATCCTGAGCCATTTGCTTTCGCCGGACGAGATGAACTGGTCGAACACCACCTGCGCGGTGTTGGCGAAATCGCCGAACTGCGCTTCCCACAGCACCAGCGCCTGCGGTTCCGACAGGCTGTAGCCGTATTCGAAACCGAGCACGGCGAATTCCGAGAGCGGGCTGTCATGGACCTCGAACGGCGCCTGACCGTTGCCGACATGCTGCAGCGGCAGGAAGCGCTCCTCCGACTGCTGGTCGACAAACACCGAATGCCGCTGCGAGAAGGTGCCGCGGCCCGAATCCTGTCCGGACAGGCGCACCGGGAAGCCTTCCGACGCCAGGGCGCCGAACGCCAGCGCCTCGGCCGTCGACCAGTCGATGCCCTGGCCGGTCTCGATCATCTTGGCCTTGGCCTTGAGCTGTCGGGCGATCTTGGAGTTCAGCTTGAACCCGTCCGGGACCTGGGTCAGCGACGTGCCGACCTGCTTGAACGCTTCTTCGGTGATCGCCGTCGTGCCGCGCCGCTCGTCGCCCTTTGCGGTGGTCATGCCGGACCATACGCCGCCCAGCCAGTCGGCCTGGTTGGGCTTGTAGTTGGCCGCCGCCTCGTACTGGCTTTCCAGATGCGCGTGGAAATCCGCGACAATACTCTCCGGCTCGCCGGGCTTCAGCACGCCGTCCTCGACCAGCCGCTGGCCGTGAATCTCGCGGGTCGACGGGTGCTTGGCGATCGCCTTGTACATCAACGGCTGGGTGAAGGCCGGCTCGTCGCCCTCGTTGTGGCCGAAGCGGCGATAGCAGAACATGTCGATGACGACATCCTTGTGGAACTGCTGCCGGAACTCGATGGCGACCCGCGCCACATGGACCACGGCCTCGGGATCGTCGCCGTTCACATGGAAGATCGGCGCCTGCACCATCAGCGCCACATCGGTCGGATAGGGCCCCGAGCGGCTGTAGCTGGGCGCCGTCGTGAAGCCGATCTGGTTGTTGATGATGAAGTGGATGGTACCGCCGACGCGATAGCCCTTCAGCTCCGAGATCATCAGTGTCTCGCCGACGATGCCCTGGCCGGCGAAGGCGGCGTCGCCGTGCAGCAGCACAGGCATGACCTGGGTCCGGTCGGTATCCTTGCGCTGCGCCTGCTTGGCGCGGACCTTGCCGATCACCACCGGGTTGACGCATTCCAGATGCGACGGGTTGGCGGTCAGCGACAGGTGGATGACATTGCCGTCGAAATCCCGGTCGTTCGACGTGCCGAGATGGTATTTGACGTCGCCGGATCCCTGCACGTCGTCCGGATTGGCGGGCTGGCCCTGAAACTCGGAGAAGATCGCCGTGAACGGCTTGCCCATGACATTGGCCAGCACGTTCAATCGGCCGCGATGGGCCATTCCTAGCACGATCTCTTTCAGGCCAAGCTGGCCGCCGCGCTTCATGATCTGTTCCAGCGCCGGCACCATGGCCTCGCCGCCATCGATGCCGAAGCGCTTGGTGCCGGTGTATTTCAGGTTCAGGAAGCGCTCGAAGCTCTCGGTCGCCGTCAGCCGCTCATAGATCGCCTGGCGGCCACGCGGAGTGAAGTCGGTATGGTTCTCGATCTGCTCGATGCGCTCCTGCAGCCAGGCCTTCTGATCCGGGTCCTGGATGTGGGTGTATTCGACCCCGATCGAGCCGCAATAGGTCTCGCGCAGGCGCTGGTAGATCTGCTTCAGCGTCGCGGATTCGAAGCCGAGCACATGGTTGATGAAGATCGGCCGATCCATATCGGCTTCGGTGAAGCCGTAGGTGCGGGGATCGAGTTCCGGATGCGGCTCGCGTTTCGCCAGGCCCAGCGGATCCAGATTGGCGTCCAGATGGCCGCGGACCCGGTAGGCGCGGATCAGCATCAGTGCCCGAATACTGTCCAGGGTGGCCTGCCGGAGCTGATCGTCCGACACTCCGGCAGCCCTGGCGGGTGACGGAGCCGCGGTTGCCGCGACGGCGGCTTCGGCATGGACCGCGCCCGGCGCGCCATCGCCGTTGGCCATGCCCTGGCCGTTGCGCGGCGCCCAGCTGGGGCCGCCGAGATCGCCCATCAGCGACGCCGCGTCGTCGCCAAGCGTTCCGAAGAACGCCGCCCAGGACGGGTCGACCGCACCGGGATCGCGCTGATACTTGGTATAGAGCTCGGTGATGAACGCGGCGTTCTGGGCGAACAGAAACGAGGTCTGCTCTGTCTGATTGGCCATGATCTTTTGGTCGGGGCCTGCCGGCCCGGATCCCTCCACATTGACGATCCGCCATGCCGTCCCGAGGCTCAGGCGGGACGGCATGGCGGCGTGTTTCTTATGAATTCAAGCCTACTACTAACCCTTTAATGCCTTCAGCATGGTGCTGCCAAGGCTTGCCGGGCTGTCGGCAACATGTATCCCGGCCGATTTCAGGGCTTCGATCTTGTCGCCCGCACCGCCCTTGCCGCCGGCGATGATCGCCCCGGCATGGCCCATGCGCCGACCCGGCGGCGCCGTCACCCCGGCGATGAACCCGGCCACCGGCTTCTTGACCTTCGACCGCTTCAGGAATTCCGCGGCATCTTCCTCGGCATTGCCGCCGATCTCGCCGATCATGATGATCGCCTCGGTCTCGGCATCGCCCAGGAACAGATCCAGGCAGTCGATAAAATTGGTGCCGTTGACCGGATCGCCGCCAATGCCGATGCAGGTGGACTGGCCCAACCCGGCGGCGGTGGTCTGCGCCACCGCTTCGTATGTAAGCGTGCCTGAGCGGCTGACAATGCCGATTTTGCCCGGCATGTGGATATGTCCCGGCATGATGCCGATCTTGCACTGTTCGGGCGTGATCACGCCTGGGCAGTTGGGGCCGATCAGCCTAGTCTGGGAGCCTTCCAGCGCGCGCTTCACACGGACCATGTCCAGCACCGGAATACCCTCGGTGATGCAGACCGCCAAGCCGATCCCGGCGTCGATCGCCTCCAGTATGGCATCGGCCGCGAAGGGCGGCGGCACATAGATCGCCGAAGCGTCCGCGCCGGTCTCCTCCACCGCCTCCGCGACCGTGTCGAAGACCGGCAGGTCGAGATGGGTGGTACCGCCCTTGCCCGGCGTTACCCCGCCGACCATGGCCGTGCCATAGGCGATCGCCTGCTCGGAATGGAAGGTGCCCTGGGCGCCGGTGAAGCCCTGGCAGATCACCTTGGTGTCGCTGTTGACCAGGACAGCCATTACGCCGCCTCCTTCACCGCTTTGACGATTTTCTCGGCCGCATCGGCCAGGTTATCGGCCGATTTGATCGGCAGTCCCGATTCGCTGAGGATCTTTTTGCCCAGCTCCACATTGGTGCCTTCAAGCCGGACCACCAGCGGCACGTGCAGGCTGACCTCCCGGGCCGCCGCGACGACCCCTTCGGCGATCACGTCGCAGCGCATGATGCCGCCGAAGATGTTGACCAGGATGCCTTCCACATTGGCGTCGGACAGGATCAGCTTGAAGGCGGTGGTCACCCGCTCGCGGGTGGCACCGCCGCCGACGTCGAGGAAGTTCGCCGGCTCGCCGCCATACAGCTTGATGATGTCCATGGTCGCCATGGCAAGGCCGGCGCCGTTCACCATGCAGCCGATATTGCCATCCAGCTTGATATAGTTGAGCTCGTGCCGGGCGGCCTCCAACTCGGCCGGATCCTCCTCGGTCTCGTCGCGCAGCTCTTCGATGTCCTTGTGACGGAACAGGGCGTTGTCGTCGAAGTTCATCTTGGCGTCCAGCGCGATCACCTCGCCGGACCCGGTCACCACCAGCGGGTTGACCTCGACCAGCGATGCGTCCAGCTCACGAAACGCGGTGTACAGAGACATCAGCAGCTTCACCGCGCTGCGCACCTGGGTGCCCTCCAATCCCAGGGCGAAGGCGATGCGGCGGGCGTGGAAGGGCTGCATCCCGGTGACCGGATCGACCGGCAGGGTGACGATCTTGTCGGGGGTCTTCTCCGCGACCTCTTCGATATCCATGCCGCCCTCGGTCGAGGCGATCACGGTGATCCGGCTGGTGGCGCGGTCGACCAGGAACGAAAGGTAGAGCTCGCGCTTGATGTCGCAGCCATCCTCGATGTAGATCCGGCGGACCTCCTTGCCGTCGGCGCCGGTCTGCTTGGTGACAAGCACCGTCCCCAGCATCTCCTTGGCGTTCTCGCGCACATCGTCGGTCGAATTGACGACCCGGACGCCGCCCTTGCCCTTCTCGTTGCCCTTGAAGCGCCCGGCCCCGCGGCCGCCGGCATGGATCTGGGATTTGACGACCCAGACCGGGCCGCCCAACTCCTTGGCGACGTCCTCGGCCTCTTTCGGCGTGTAGGCGACGCCGCCGCGTGGCACGGCGACGCCGTACTGACGCAACAGGCTCTTGGCCTGGTATTCGTGGATATTCATGATGTCCCGTTTGATTTGGTGGCGTGACGGGCCGCCGGCAAATAGCCGCTGCGGCGGCACAATAGCACCACCGCAAGCCGGAGCAACCGTGGAACACGGCCAATCCGGTGCACGGGTGTTCAAACCGCCGCGATCACACCGGATTCCATCGAGTACCGGCAGCAGCACCGCCGGCCGTGATTTCGACTGCCGCCCTGACCGAGACGCCCGTTCAGTTCAGGCGCCACGCCCAGCGCGAAGTTGGGCCTTGTTGCGATGGTCGGCGATTTTCTGCGCAATCACCTCGAGCGGGGCCTGATAGGCGGCCTCGATTGGCACGATGGGCCGCCCGGTATCGAGTCGGTAACACCAGCGTATCAGCCATGACATCCAATCGTCCCGTGGCGCGGTGAAGACGGCGAGCACCGAGCGCCTGCTGCTCCATCGCAACCTGGCGGAAATCACTTCGCAGGCGAGCAATTCCTGCCAGGTCCAGCGCCGCCACAGTCCAAACCGCCTGAAGGCGAGTCCGTCCGCATCCAGCCTTAGAACGTTCCCCCATGGCAAGAACGGCAATACCCCGAGGACCAGCGGAAGCAGACAGAAAGCCGCGCCCAACAGCAGGCCAAATAACTGAAGCCAAATTGGCCAGGTGCCGATCACGTCTATTCCAATCGCAGAAAACCATCCGATGTAGGCGAATTCCACGAGCACCAGAACTGCTAAGACAGCCCAGCCGATCGCGCCGGCCGCACCTTTGTGGCTCTGGCTGACCAAGCGGATATCTACGACCTGGTGGGCTGGCTGCGCGGCGTGTGACTCGGCCATCTCGATGCCCCCTGCCAGGAGATGCCAGGCTTCGATCCGGCGGGCGACCTCCGCTAATGGCGTGTCGTACACATCCTCGATCGTGAACGCGCTGGCGTTCGCGTCCGGGCCCGCATCGGCGAGGAGCCCGTCGCCCTTTGCGAGAAAGGTGATGGCCGCTCCGCCGCCATTGACCCCGGCGACGCTCGTGTCGCCACGACGCAACTCGAAAGCGCGCAGGTCCCGCCATCGCCAATGACGGCGCTGCCCCTTATGACGCAGGTGGAGACCGTCGCTGCTCAACAGCAGGAACTCGCCCCGTGTTCCGGCTCTCAACAGCTGTGCCAGGCCAACAATCGCCGCGCTGAAAGCAGCGGCCCGGATCGTGTCGTAGTTCTTCAAGAAGGCGATCAACTCCTGCCCGTCGGCCGGCCAGCCGACCACCATTTTCACGGCCGCAGCGGCCACCACGCCGACACCCAGCAACCAGAAGATCACGCTCGTGAAACGTCCGTAGGCGCCCGCGCCGGGTTTTCCTGCGTACCTGCGGTCAATGAACATATCCGGGCGATCCACCTGCCTGTATCCGATGCTCTTGGCGTGGCCCGAGCGTCCTGCGGCCCAGTCGCGCAGAGTCCGCAGCGTCGCCTCTAATTCGCTGATCGGAGTCAGATAGTCGTTGCCGATTGTCACGGTCACCGGCCGGGCGAATCCGGTCCCGAGGCCGTCATGCGAAACGCGCAGCAAGAGCGCTCTGCCGTATCTCAGCGCGGTCAAACTGAGCACGCCGCGACGCTCGATGGCCGAAATGTCCGCCCAGCGCCACGCGCGGCTCTCGCCGCGATGAACGAGGGTGAGCCCCTGACCATCGAGCCTGAGCCAATCCGCGGCGCCGCTGGCCCGCCCGACGGATGTGATCGCCGCGCCAAGGACAAAGGTCGCGATCGATGCGGCCATGAGTCCGAGACCGGCACCTTCGTTCCCAGCCTGAACAATGACCCAGAAGCCGGACACCAAGAGTGCAATGCCCGTCCAGATGAACAGCCCTGCCGGGCGCCCACGGCTTTTCCCGACATCGCTTGCGTAGACGACCGGCTGCTCCATCTTCAGCCCTCCAGTTGGGCGGCGCCAGACGGAGGATCGCGGCTCTTCGCGGTCGGCCGGCCTAGCCCAATCGCATTATTGGGACGATGGACACCAGCGTTCCAAACGCAAGATAAGATTGGCTTAACGGCATAGCGGCGCCCCGGACGGTCGACGCGATCCCGCCGAAGATCGGTCGGTACGAATTGACGCAGCCGGCCCGAAGGTCCCGATGCGCCGGATTGCCGTTGCAAATCAAAGAGTCGGCGGAACCTAGATGTCGAACCACGATCCTCGGCGATCATAGGCCCGAGGAGCCTAAATCTGGACCTGAATGGCGATCTCCAGCAGGTTCTCGTCCGGGTCGTAGATGTAGACCGACTCGATCGGCCCCGTAGCGCCAGTGCGGCGCACCGGCCCCTCGACCACCGCGACGCCGCAGACCGCCAGATGAGCCTGGGTCTCGGCCATCGGCGTATCGGTCAAGAGGCAGAGATCGGCCGAACCCGGCGCAGCATGGCGCACATTGGGGTCGATCACCTGGCCGGCGACGTGCAGATTCAGCTTCTGGCTGCCGAATTGCAGGGCCCAGCGGCCGGGCTGGAACTCCACAGCCTCCATTCCGAGCACGGTCTCGTAGAATTGGCGGGTTGCCTCCAGATCGCGCACCGTGAGCACTAGATGATCCAGCGCCTCGACCCGGACCGGCCGGGCGGCCATGGCGGCCGGGCGCCCGGTCAGAGCTCCGCCAGCATCTTCCGGGTCACTTCGACCAACCCCTGGACGGCAGCCACCGATTTGTCGAACATCGCCTGCTCGTCCGCCGTCAGCGCGATCTCCACGACCCGCTCGATGCCGCCGGCGCCGATCACCGCAGGCACGCCGACATACATGCCGTCGACACCGTACTGGCCGGTCAGATAGGCGGCACAAGGCAGCAGCCGCTTCTTGTCCTTCAGGTAGGATTCCGCCATGGCGATGGCCGATGCGGCCGGCGCGTAGAACGCCGAGCCGGTCTTCAGCAATCCTACGATTTCCGCCCCGCCATCGCGGGTGCGCTGGATGATGGCGTCGAGCTTCTCCTGGGTGGTCCAGCCCATCTCCACCAGATCCGGCAGGGGGATGCCGCCAACGGTCGAATAGCGGGCCAGCGGCACCATGGTGTCGCCATGGCCACCCAGCACGAAGGCGGTGACGTCCTCGACCGAGACGTCGAACTCCTCGGCCAGGAAGTAGCGGAAGCGCGCGGAATCGAGCACACCGGCCATGCCGACGACGCGCTCGGCCGGAAAGCCGGTGACCTGCTTCATCACCCCGACCATGGCGTCGAGCGGGTTGGTGATGACGATGACGAAGGCGTTCGGACATTGCGCCTTCAGGTTCTCACCGACGCTCTTCATGACCTTGGTGTTGATGCCGATCAGATCGTCACGGCTCATGCCCGGCTTGCGGGGCACGCCGGCGGTGACGATCACCACATCGGCATCCTTCAGCACCGCATAATCGCTGCCGCCGGTAATTCCGGCGTTAAAGCCCTCGACCGGCGAGGCCTGGGCGATATCGAGCCCCTTGCCGTCCGGGATGCCTTCAGCGATGTCGAACAGGGCGACGTCGCCCAGCTCCTTCATGCCGACCAGCAAGGCCAACGTTCCACCGATCTGACCGGCGCCGACCAGCGCGATCTTTTTGCGTGCCATCTCCATCCCCTCCCGCCTGGATTCGAAACGGGCCCCCACGGCCCGGCGCGACGCCGGTTGAGTAGCCTGATTCCGGCAGCGGAGCAAGAACAGGCCATTGCGGTCAGAAACTGGTGATTAACCGTTATCAGGCACTGTGGGCGGACGTACCCCGGAATCCGACGGAGCGGCCCGCAATGCACATCAGCCAACTGCTCTTGGCACAAGGCATCATTTCCGCCGAACAGCTGGACAAGGTGTCTTCGCATCTTAAGGCCGACAGCGGCCGCTTCACCGACCAGCTGGTCGAACTCGGCCTGGTAACGGCGCCGATCATGGACGCCATCGTGTCGCGCTCGCCGCTGGCGCCCAGTTCGCTGAAGGCGATGGGTCTGCCGGTCAGCCAGCAACTGCGCATGGTGCTCAAGGCGATGGCGACCGACGGGCTGGAAACCGCCACCCAGATCGGCCATCGCCTGTGCATTCCGGTCAATCTGGTGTCGCAGTTGATCCAGGACCTTGCGGACAAGCACCTGATCGAGAGCATCGGCCAGAGCCGGCTCAGCGACTCCGTCGAAGTGCGCTACATACTGACCACCACCGGCCGGCAATGGGCGGCGGAGGCGCTGCATCAGAGCCAGTATGTCGGGCCGGCGCCGGTCAACCTGGCCGACTATTCCGCCCAGGTCACCAAGCAGAGCATGACCACCCAACGGGTCGGCTGGGAGCAGATCCAGAGCGCCTTCAAACGCATGGTCATCCCCGACTTCCTGTTGCGCAAGCTGGGCCCGTCGGTCAACTCGGCCACGTCGATCCTGCTCTATGGCGCGCCCGGCAACGGCAAGACCACCATTGCCCGCCTGGTCGGCCGGATCTTCAACGATATCGTCTTCGTGCCCCATTGCATCGAGGTGCAGGGCCAGATCATCAAGATATTCGACCCCTCCATGCATGAGGCGATCATCGACGACGACACGCCGGACGTGCAGATGGGCATCCGGCGGGACGCGCTGGACACAAGATGGGTGCCATGCCGGCGGCCGGTGATCATCACCGGCGGCGAGCTGACGCTGGATATGCTGGACCTGAAATACAATTCCGACGTCAAGTTCTACGAGGCACCGATCCACATGAAGGCGCTGAACGGCACCTTCATCGTCGACGATTTCGGTCGCCAGCTGGTCAGCCCGACGCAGCTGCTGAACCGCTGGATCGTGCCGCTGGAAAACCGGGTCGACTATCTGAAGCTGCACACCGGCAAGAGCTTCATGATCCCATTCGACGAGCGGGTCATCTTCTCCACCAATCTGGAGCCGGACGACCTGATGGACACGGCGTTCCTGCGCCGCATTCCCTACAAGCTGGAGATTCCCTTCCCGACCGAGGAGGAATACCGGCGCATCTTCAAGATGATGGCCAAGACCCGCGATCTGGAATGCTCCGACAGCGACATCGACTTCGTGGTCCAGGAGTTGCAGACCAAGAATGGTCAGCCACTGGCCTGTTATCAGCCGAAATTCATCATCGAGCAGGTGATGGCAAGTTGCCGCTTCGAGGGCGTGCAACCCAACCTCGCCCGCGACCATGTCGCCGAGGCGCTGACCAACCTCTACACCAAGCGAACCCTCGCCGGACAGACCCAGGCGGCCGCCTAGACCGCACACCCGTCACCGAGATCAGGGGCGTGCCGGACGGCGCGCCCTTTCCTTATGTGGACGTATGTCAATTTCGAGCTCATTGCGGACCTTGTCGAACGGCACAGGCGGAACCCGGCATGGGTCTCCTTTCGCCTTCTTACGGTCCTTACTGTCCGCCAGTCATCTCGACCAACTGGATGAGGTTCCCGCAGGTATCATCAAAGACCGCCATCCTGACGGCCCCCGCATCCATGGGCTCTTGCGTAAAATCCACACCACGGTCACGAAGCCTCTCGAACTCCGCATCAAGATCATCGACCTGGAACGATGTCGCGGGAATTCCGTCCGTCGCGAGAGCCTCCTTGTATGGACCGACGGCCGGGTGCTCGCTCGGCTCGAGAAGCAGTTCGGTTCCCTCGGGTTCCTCCCTTGACACCACCGTCAGCCAGCGATGGTCGCCAACCGGGACGTCATTCTTCACGGTGAAGCCAAGCGTTTCGGTATAGAATTTCAATGCCTTGGCCTGATCATCGACAAAGACGTTCGTCACGTAGATTCTCATCGCGAGGTGCCTTTCTGTAGATATTTCTTGAGCCAGAAGTCGGCCGCCGCCTGCAGGGGTGCGACATTGAGAGAATGGGTCTTGGTTCGTCCCTTCCAGGACGTCCGGACCAATCCGGCCCGTTCCAGCACGTCGAGGTGCTGGGAGATCGTTTGCCGAGACAGGCTTCTGCCGTCGTTTGCGACAGATGATGCGCAGACCTCGAAAAGCGACTGCCCCGGACGTTGGTACAGGCGATCCAGGATGCGTCGGCGTGTCGGATCGGCGATGGCCTTGAAGATGAGATCGAGTTGGTCTTCATTCACACGGGCCAACATGCAGTAATTTTACTGCATGTAAACCTGGCTGTCCAGAAAGGGCACCTGATGTCCGTTTCGTCCGCACAGCGGGCCTTTTCTGTCTGCACTGTGAGACAGCAGTGAGCGGCCTGCCCGACCGTTCGTAGCGGCGGCTCCGTGCCACTGCGTCCGGCGATTTCCCGTCAAATTCGTATTCATATGCATTCATATCTTGAAATCTCGGAACGAATGCATACATATGTATACGTAGAGTACTGCGGTGTCGACACCAACTCAGGGTTACAGCGAAATGCCGGGGAAATCCGTGACGATCAGTGCACGCATCGACCGGGAGGACGCCGATTTCCTGGCGACCGTCTCGATACCGAAGGCGACAACGCCGAGCGACAAGCTGCGCCATATCCTGGCGGCGGCCCGCGACTGGCAGGACGGGGGCAACGACTACGACAAATGCCTGGAGCGCATCGAGAATTGGATCGCCCCCGCCCTGCATCGCTGGCGCACGGCGGAAAATGCCGATCGCCGGCATTCGGAACTGGTACGGCTGATGGCGGAATGGCTGCCAGAGGCACTGGCCTTCCTGATCGCCTCGGTGCCCCGGGGAAGCCAGCAGAACGGCCAGGACAGGTCGGGCGGGCTGGACGAACTGGAAGAGGGGCTAACCAACCGCGCCTTCACGCTGATCGACGCGATCCTGCGGCTGGGCGTCACCGGCAAGGACCCCTGCTACGACACGAACGCAATCAACAGCCGGGTCGAACCGATCCTGGAACTGGCGGAATTCATCGATCTGGCCCGTAAGCACAAGAGCAAACACAAGAGGGAGAACGCACCATGACCGTCAACCTGGCAAACCGCGTCGGCCGCATCATCAGCGGCGGTTTCAACATGCTGGTTGATGCCGTCGAGGACGCCGCCCCGGAAGCGGTCATGGAGCAGGCGATCCGCGAGATCGACAGCGCCATGGAAGATGTCCGCACCGAGCTGGGCCGCACCATCGCCGCCCGTCATCTGGCCAACACCCGACTGCAGGAAGAGAACGCCAAACACGAGGACCTGGCGGGCCAGATCGAGCTGGCGGTAAGCGACGGCCGCGACGAGCTGGCCGAGACCGCCATTGCCCAGCAGATCGACATCGAAGCGCAGATCCCGGTGCTGGAACGCACCATCTCCCAGGGCTCGGAATCCGAGCATGAGCTCGAGGGTTATCTTTCGGCGCTGCACGCCAAGAAGCGCGAGATGGAAGACGAGCTGAGGACCTTCCGCGCCAGCCGGCGCCAGGCCGGCCAGTCTACTGCCGGTGACGGGCCTTTCGCCGGTGTCGGCGGGGCCGGCAATTCCGACATCGACCGCAAGGTGTGCACCGCCAGCTCGGTCTTCGACCGTGTCAGCGAACGCGCCAGCGGGGTGCCGGCGGGCACGCGGGCACAGGATCTGAAGGCCGCGGGCCAACTGGCCGAATTGCAGGATCTGGCCCGCCAGAATCGGGTCAGGGAGCGCCTCGCGGCTGTCAAGGCGCGCGCCACAAGCGAGGGCGCGTGATCGCCTTCGCCCTCCAGGGCGCAAACCTACCCTTCACCATCGCCCTGGGGATCATGAGCGCCATCACGCTGATGGAGGTATTGGGCGCGCTATTCGGTGCCAGCATCTCGTCCGCCGTGGACTCGCTGATGCCGGATGCCGATTTCGACGTCGATGTCGATCTCGACGCGGACATGGACATTGAGGCCCCGGACCTCGACGGCGTCACCGGCCTGCTGGACTGGCTGTGCATCGGCCGGGTGCCGGTGCTGATCCTGCTGATGCTGTTCCTGTTCTCGTTCGGCGTGTCCGGACTGCTGTTCCAGGGCATCGTCCAGGGGCTGACCGGCTGGCTGCTGCCCGCCGTCATGGCCTGGGTGCCGGCTCTCGCCCTGTCGCTGCCGGCAGTGCATTTCGCCGGGCGCGGGTTCGAGAAGGTCTTTCCCAAGGACGAGACCTATGTGGTGTCCGACACCAGTTTCATCGGCGAGGTGGCGACGATCACGCTGGGCACCGCCGAGATCGGAGCGCCGGCACAGGCCAAGCTGGCGGACCGCCACGGCCGGACCCATTACGTGCAGGTCGAGCCGGACGAGCCCGACACCCGTTTCGAGACCGGCAGCCAGGTTCTGCTGGTCCGCAAGGAGGGCTCCGTGTTCAAGGTGATCGCGGCCACCGGCGCGCTGGTTTCCGAAGAATGGTGAGAATGAGAAAGGGGGCCCGATGACAGATTTGAAGACACTTCTGCAGGCTCAGGCCACCGAGCCGCCGATCCGCGATCCGGATAAGCCTGTGGTGGGTGGGGCCGAGCCGGCCGACCCGACAGTCCCGGCCAAACCGACGCCGGCAGACGCCACGCCGCCAGTATCGAACGAACCGGCCGCGACGATCGCGCCGGCCAGCAACCCACCGATTGCCGAAGCGCCACTTAGCGAGCCGCCGGCCGATCCGGTCCCACCCGCGGCCACCGACAGCTTTTTGACCGATCCGACAACAACAGGGGAAATCAATATCATGGGCTTACTATTTGACTATCTTCCGATTATCGGCGTCGCCTTGGTGCTGCTCGTGGGCATTATGCTCATGATCACGCGGCTCTACCGACGCGCCACCAAGGAAATTGCCTTCGTCCGAACCGGTTTCCGCGGCCAGAAAGTGATCGTCGATGGCGGCACCATGGTGCTTCCGGTGCTGCACGAGATCATCCCGGTCAACATGAACACCCTGCGGCTGGAGGTCCGTCGTGCCAACGAGCAGGCGCTGATCACCCGCGACCGCATGCGGGTCGATGTGCAGGCGGAGTTCTATGTCCGGGTGCAGCCGACCAAGGAGAGCATCGCCAACGCCGCCCAGACCCTGGGCATGAAGACCATGGAGCCGACCAAGCTGAAGGAGCTGGTCGAAGGCAAGTTCGTCGATGCGCTGCGCGCCGTGGCCGCCGAGATGGCCATGGAGGAACTGCATGAGCAACGGGTCAACTTCGTCCAGAAGGTGCAGATCGCGGTCACCGAGGATCTGCTGAAGAACGGGCTGGAGTTGGAGACCGTGTCGCTGACCGGCCTCGACCAGACCAACCGCGAGTTCTTCAATCCGGACAACGCGTTCGACGCCGCCGGCCTGACCCGCCTGACCCTCGAAATCGAGGAGAAGCGCCAGCGCCGCAACGAGATCGAGCAGGACACCGAGGTCGCCATCCGCACCAAGAATCTGGAGGCCGAGCGCGCCCAGCTTGAGATCAGCCGCGACGAGGAATACGCCCGGTTGCTGCAGGTCCAGGAAGTCACCACACGGCGTGCCGAGCAGCAGGCGGAGATCGCCCGCCGCGAGGCCGAGCAGAAGCGAGAGGCCGACGAGGCCAAGATCACTGCCGACCGCCAGGTCAAACAGGCGGAAATCGTCGCCGCCCGTCAGGTCGATCAGGATCAGATCGAGAAGGACCGGCTGATCCAGGAGCAGGAGATCGCCAAGGCGCAGTCGGTCGAACTGGCCGAGCAGGATCGAGCCGTCGCCGTGGCCGAGAAATCCAAGCTGCAGTCGCAGGCAGAGGCCGATGCCGATGCCGCCCGCGCCGAGGCCGTCCGGGCCGAGGAGCAGGTGGTCACCGTGCGCGACACCGAGGCCGCGGAACGCCAGAAGGCGGTCCAGCTGGTCGAGGCGCGCCGGGTCGCCGAGCGCGACGCCATCGGCATCACGGTCGCCGCCGAGGCCGAGAAGGCCGCGGCCGAGGACCAGGCCGACGCGGTCCGCACCCTGGCGTCGGCGGATGCCGAGAAGCAGCGCATCGCCGCCGAGGGCGAGAGCGAGGCCGAGAAGCTGCGCGCCGCCGCGGCGGAGATCCGCTACGCCATCGACGCCGCCGGCAAGCAGGCCTTGAACGAGGCGCAGAACATCCTGTCGCCGGAGGTCATCGCCCTGCAGGTCCGCCTGGCGCTGCTGGAGCAGCTGCCGAAGATCATCCAGGAGAGCGTCAAGCCGATGGAGCAGATCGACGACCTGAAGATCATCCAGGTGGACGGTCTGAACGGTGGCGCGCCGGCCAGTGGCAATGGCGGCACGGAAGCCGCCGGCGCCGGTGGCGGCAATCTTGCCGAGCAGCTGGTCGACACGGCCCTGCGCTATCGCGGCCAGGCGCCGCTGGTCGATGCCCTGCTGAAGGATATCGGCCTGGATGGCGGCAGCCTCGGCGGCATGACCGAGGTGCTGGGCACCGCCGGCCTCAATGGCAATGCCAATGGCGGCGCGGGCGGGCTCGCCGAGTCGACGAAGGCGATTGGCACTTCGTCCGGCAAGGCGCCGGAGGCAGCGGACGCCTGACCGGCCTCATTCGAGGTGTGGACAAGCCGTTCCCCTCACCCTCCCATCGCCTGCGGCGACGGGCCCCTCCCTCTCCCGCAAGGGGAGAGGGAAACCGGGCCGGCGCTTGATAGGACTCCTCTCCCCTTGCGGGAGAGGAAGGGGCCCGCGGCGAAGCCGTGGGAAGGTGAGGGGCTTTCGGGATTTGAATGACTCCCGGGGACAGAGGCCGCGACGAAACACTCAAGCCAGGTGCGGCGCGGCGAGGTATTCCGCCGACTGCATCTCCATCAGGCGGCTCACGGCGCGGTCGAATTCGGCCACACCGGTGCCTTTCGTATACAGCGCCTGCGGCGGGCCTTCCGCGGCGATCACCGCGTTCGCCTTGTGCTCGTACAGCGCGTCGATCAGGGTCGTGAAGCGCTTGGCCTGGTTGCGCTCCGCCGGCGACATCACCGGCACGCCGGCGATGATCACCGTGTGGTAGTGGATGGCCAGGGTCAGGTAGTCCTCGGCGCCCAGCGGCCGGTCGCACAGCTCTTCGAAGGTGAACCAGGCCACCCCTTTCGCGGCGCGTGGGATCTCCAGATGCCGGCCCTTCAGGTCCAGGGTGCAGGGCTCGCCGGCCGTCTCGCCTGTCAATTCCTCGAAGGCCTTCTCCAGCGCCGCCAAGCGCCGCCGACCCAAGCGGATGATGATAGACCTGCATGCCCTTTAACCGCTCAAGTCGATAATCGATTCCACCATCCAGTTCAAGAATATCCAGCCGTTCCTTCAACAAATCTATGAAGGGTAGGAAGCGATCGCGCTGCAGCCCGTCCTTGTACAGATCGTCCGGCGCCCAATTGCTGGTTGCGACCACCACCACGCCGAGGTCGAACAGAGCGGTGAACAGCCGCCCGAGGATCATCGCATCGGCCACGTCGACCACATGGAACTCGTCGAAGCACAGCAGCCAGGCCCGCTCGGCGATGTCGGCGGCGAGCGGCGGGATCGGGTCGTCGTCGCCCTTGCCTCGCTTGCCGTCGGCGCCCTTGCGCCAGCGATGCATGGCGTCGTGCACGTCCAGCATGAACTGGTGGAAATGGACCCGCTGCTTGCGCTCCACCGGCGCGGTCTCGAAGAACAGATCCATCAGCATGGACTTGCCGCGGCCGACGCCGCCGAACAGGTACAGCCCCTGCGGCGCCGGGTCGCGCCGCCGGGTCAGCCCGAACCGCGCCCGCCAGCCGGCGATGCCGGCCGCCGGGCGATAGTCGGTCACCGCGTGGTGCAGGCTCTGCAGCTTCTCCACCGCCAGCCGCTGCGCCGGGTCGGGATGCAGCGCGCCGTCGCGGATCAGCGCACGAAACGCGGCCAGCGGGCCTTCTGAAGATGGTGGAGCTTGGGACATTTGGGTCGCAGGGCGGCCGGTGGCGAAGGACTTGTTTTACGCAGCCTGGAGCACGAGCGGAAGCCGCCTTGTCACCCGCCGTCCCCGGCTCACCGGCTCACGCCGCCGTGCGTCAGCGGCAAGTCAGAACGGAAGCTCTCCACGATGTGGTCGGCCAGGCGGCCGATCACCGGATTGGCCGCATTGGGCGCCAGGTACAGGGAAATCCGTGCCTCCTGCAAAGGCGGGAACCCGTCCGCCTCGGTCAGGACCCGCATTTCCGGAGTCATAGAGCTCGTGGCGATCGGAGTGACCGCCAGACCCGCCGAAACGGCGACCGAGACGGCCGCCATGCTGCGGCTGGAATAGGCAACCCGGTAGGCCCGGCCCATCTCGTCCAGCCGGTCGATCGCCCATTTGCGGAAAACGCAAGGCGCGGGAAACACCGCAAGCGGCAGCGGATCCATCTGATGCGTCATGTGCTGGCGCGACGTCGCCCAGACCACAGGCTCCTGGCGCAGCAAGCGGCCGCCCTGGGAGATGTCCTGTTCCGTCAGGACTCCAAGGTCGAGCGTGCCCTCCTTGACCCGCGGATGCAGAACATCGGAGCTTTCGCAATGCACCTCCAGATGCACGCCGGGATAGGTTTCGGCGAAGCGGGAGAACAGCACCGGCAGCACCGAGACCGCATAATCGTCGGGGATGCCGACCCGCACCGTGCCGGTCAGCATCGGCTCGGCGAAGCTGGCGACCGCCTCTTCGTGCAGTTTCAGCATCCGACGCGCATACCCGACCATGCGCTCGCCGTCATGGGTCAGCACCAATTCGCGGCCGTCGCGGGCGAACAGGGACTTGCCCAGCATCTCCTCCAGCCGCTTCATCTGCATGCTGACCGCCGACTGAGTGCGGCCGACCACGCCGGCCGCCCTGGTGAAGCTGCCATTGTCGGCAAACGCCACCAGGCTGCGCAGCAGATCGATGTCGAGCGTGGGCGTCATTGTCTCGATCCAATCATAAGAGAAATTGAATTGTACCATAACATCTATTCGTTTGAATGATGCATCCGCCAGGCCTAGATTTCAAGGGACATCGCAACCCGAACAGCAGGAGGCCCCGATGCAAATCACCCGGCGCCACACCCAGATCGCAACCCAGGACTGGTCCGTCACCGGCCTCGCCGCCGCAACGATCGAATTGCTGCTGAATTGGCAGGAGCGGGCCACGCAGCGCCATAATCTGGCAACCCTCGACGACCGTGCATTGAAGGATGTCGCCCTGACCCGCGCGGATGCCGTGGCGGAATCCGCCAAGCCGTTCTGGCAGAATTAGCGGCGAAGCCATCGTTTCCATTTCGCGGCGCAGCCGGACCTCGGGCCGGCTTCAGGTCGATCTCCACGCAATCCCAGGTGATCACCTTTCCCGCCCCGACCGGCCGGCCGAGTCCGAACATCGTGCGCCAGACCGATCGGCAGTGCGCCGGCGGCCAGGCTGGCCCTGGCCGGCATCAAGCGGCCCCAGACCGTGTAGCCACCCTCGCCGTCCAGGGTCTCGCCGGCGGCCAGGTCGCGCTTGGCAACCGTCACCGCATCCCCCCGGAAACCGGTCGGCGCGCCGGTCGGTTCGCCGCGCAGGGCGGCCGAGGCAACGCTGATCCCCAGTTCCAGGCCGATCAGATGGGTCGGGCGGTACAGCGCTGCATAGCGGCCGGACCGGTCGGTCTGCAGACCGTATTCGGAAAAGCAGCGGCGCACGTACTCGTCCGGCGCTTCGAACACCACATAGACGCCCCAGCGCAGGTCGCGCTCGACCGGCCCGCCGTCGCGGTGCAGCGACGACACCACCTCGACTGTACCGTCCTCCGCCAGGCACCCGCCGGCGCCGGCGGGAATCAGCATCTCGAGCCAGTTCGTCGGCGCCACAGGGCGGGAATCCGAGACCGTCGGGCTGCGGCATCAGCCCGCAGGCATTGGCGACCGCGGCCATCTCGATGGCCGATTTGGTGCCGTCCAGGAACGAGTTGAACATCTTCGGATTGAGGCCGCCGGCGGCAGCTTGTTCCGGACTCAGCCCGTAATGCTCCCACACCGTGTCCGGCGTCGAGTCGTGGTAGTCCGGCAGGTATTTGGTGCCCTTGCCGGCGCAGACGACCCGAAATCCGCTGGCACGGGCCCAGTCGACCTGCTCGGCGATCAGCGCCGGCTGGTCGCCATAGGCCAGCGAATAGACCAGCCCGGCCGCGGCGAACCGTTTCGCCAGCACCGGGCCGGCCAGCACATCGGCCTCGACGGTGACATTGACCAGATGCTTGCCATGCTCCAGGCAGGCCAAGGCGTGGGCCAGAGCGGCCGCCGGGCTGCCGGTGCTGTCGATCACCACGTCGATCTCGGGCGCCGCGATCAGGGCCGCCGCATCCTCGGTCACGATGACCGATTGCTCCGCCATGGCGGCTGCCGGCGACCCGGCGCGGCGCAGCTTCTGCAGGCCAGCCCACGGCGTCGAGCGCCGACAGCGCCCGGCCGGCAGACAGATCCGCCAGCCCCGCCACATGCAGACCTGGCGTGCGCCGCGACTGGGCCAGGAACATCGTGCCGAACTTGCCGGCGCCGATCAGCGCCACGCCGATCGGATTTCCCGCCTCGGCGCGCTCCGCCAGCAATCGGTTCAGGTTCATCGGCCGGCCGGCGCCTATTCCGCCGCCGCCAGGCTGGTCAGGCAATCGTCCGGCAGGCAGTCGATCGGCGTGAAATCGCGATGCGCGATCCATTCCGGCCGCTGGAACCGGCGGATGTGGTTGTCCACATGGCATGCGCTGACATAGACGATCGTCCGGTTCCACGGCGAGATGTTGCTGGGCGAGGCGTGGACCAGATTGCAGTCGAACAGCAGCACGGTGCCGGCCGCCCCGGTGGGCGCCACCATGCCGCCCTCCTCGGCCAGCCGCGCCACGGTGTCATGGTCCAGGGTCCACAGCGGATAGGATGTGGTGGTCAGATCGTGCCCGGCCTCCAGCTTTCCCTGCCGGTGGCTGCGCGGGATGAACATCAGCGGCCCATTGCAGGCGGTCACCGGCTCGAGGAACAGCGCCACGTTCAAGGCCCGGGGTTCCGGCATCAGATCGTCGCGCGCCCAGGTTCCGTAATCCTGGTGCCATTGCCAGACATCGCCGTCGAAGGCGGCCTTGGCGTTGATCTTGAACTGGTGGATATAGACCGGCCCGTCGACCAGCTGCATGGCCGGTTCGATCAGCCGGGGATGGCGCCCCAGCCGCGAGAACGCGTCATTGTACGTATGCGCCGCAAATGCGGTCCGCGCCGTCCGGCCGTCCTTCTCGCGCACCACTTCGGGTCCGTTCGGTCGACAGAATGCGCGACGCCTCGGCATTCAGCACCGCCACCTCCGACCGCCGCGAACACATCCGGCAGGACCAGATAGCCCTCGAGTGGAATTGCGCGATCTGCGCTTCGGTTAATTCATGTCATCGGCCGACCTTAGCGCAATTTTCTCAGCCCGGTCACGGCTCCGCGCCTGCATGGCCAAGCCGTTCGCCGACGGCTCATCACGAATGCGAGCGAGATGCCGGAATTTCGTGAATCGGTTACGAGCAGGTTAACGGACCATTTGGGTTTTCCCGCTAGCCTTCCGGGATGACGGATCTCGCCGACTTCCCCCTGGGTCGCCCATGCGCATGCGCCGAAACCATAAATCCAAAGGCTCCTCGCTCATCCACGAGTATGGAGACCGTCTCGGGACGATCGTCCGAAGACGCCATACCGAAGTGGCGCTGCAGGCGGCGACGCAGGATGCCCATCGCGCCGCAGAGACAGCCCGGCAGGCGATGCTCGGCGCAGAAGAGGCCAACAGGGCGAAGAGCGAGTTCCTGGCCAAGATGAGCCACGAACTGCGCACACCGCTCAATGCGATCATCGGCTTTTCCGACCTGCTCGACCAGGATTCGGTTCTAGACGACCGCGACAAGTCGCGCGGATACGGCCGCGACATCAACGCGGCAGGCCGGCAGTTGCTCAGCATCATCAACGATATCCTGGATATCGCCCGGATCGAGGCCGGGCAGACCGAAATGCGTGAGTCGCTGGTCGACGTCGGGCGCTGCCTGGACGCCTGCCTGAAGATGTTCAAGCAGCAGGCGGAGGAATTCGGCCTCACGCTGCGCGTCCAACTGCCGGATCTGCTCCCCGCATTGCGCGGCGACGAATTGCGGATCCAGCAGATTCTGAACAACGTGCTGTCAAACGCGGTGAAATTCACCCCGGAAGGCGGATCGGTCATCGTCGGCGCCCAGACCGACAATGCCGGCCGGCTGGTCATCGCGATTCGAGACACCGGCGTCGGAATGTCGCCGGACGACACGGTGCGCGCGCTGGCGCCCTTCGTCCAGCTGGAGCAGGAATTCAGCCGCCGTCACCAGGGCACCGGGCCTCGGCCTGCCGCTGAGCAAGGCGCTTGTCGAGTTGCATGGCGGCGCCTTGAACCTGAACAGCCAGCCCAATTCCGGGACCGTCGTGACCATCGTATTCCCCGCCGATCGGGTGGTACGGCGCGAACCCGGACCGACCGACGGACAGGACACCACATCGACGCCGGAGCAAGAGCTGCGGCGGGCTTAACCAGTCGGGTAACGTCACATGTTGGACCAAGCAGTACCGCCGCAACCGGCACCTACCCAGGACCAGCCGATCAGGCTCGGTCGCATCGTCTCCGTCGCGGGATCGCAGGTCATCACCGTCCTGGACGAGAGCCTGACCAGCGACAATGAGATGCGCAAGCATGTGCCCCAGATCGGCTCGCTGGTGACCATGCGCTTGCGGGAATCCATGGCCTACGGCCTGGTGACCGGTCTCAGCATCCCGGATCCGACCGCCAGCGGCGAGGACGCCAGGAGCTCAAGATCATGGAGGTCGAGCTGCTGGGCGAGGCCGCCGGCACGCCGGAGAAGGGACTCAGCACGTTCCAGCGTGGCGTATCCGATCATCCGGTGCTGGGCGATCCGGTCTACGGCTCGACCATCGAGGATCTGTCGAAGGTCTACGCCAAGCCGTCGGTGTCCTGCGTGCGGGTCGGCTCGGTGCATCAGGACAAGTCGCTGCCGGCCTTCGTCATCACCGACGATTTGCTGGGCAAGCATTTCGCCATCCTCGGCACCACCGGCTCCGGCAAGTCCTGCGCCGTGGCGCTGATCCTGCGCGCCATCCTGTCGCGGCATTCCAACGGCCACGTGCTGCTGCTGGACCCGCACAACGAGTATTCCCGCGCCTTCGGCCAGGCGGCCGAGCTGGTCACCACCGACGGATCTGGAACTGCCCTACTGGCTGCTGAACTTCGAGGAGATCAAGGAGATCATCCTCGGCGGCAAGGAATCGGAGCGCGAGTCGACGATCCTCAGCGAGGTCGTGGTCCAGGCCAAGCGCATGTACCAGAAGGAGGCCGGCGAGACCGACATCATCACCGTCGACACGCCGCTGCCCTATCGCCTGTCCGATGTCGGGCGGATGATCGACGACCGGCTGGGCAAGCTGGACCAGCCGGAGGACACAGTGCCCCCTATCAGCGGATCAAGTCGCGGCTGGCCACCTTGCAGTCCGACCGGCGCTTCTCCTTCATGTTCCCGGGCCTGCAGGTCCGCGACAACATGGACTCGATCCTGTCGCGGCTGTTCCGCATCCCGGTCAATGGCCGGCCGATCACCATCCTGGATCTGTCCGGCGTGCCGTCGGAGATCCTCAACGTGGTGGTCTCGCTGCTGTGCCGCATGACCTTCGACTTCGCCATGTGGAACGAGCGCGCCAGCCCGACCCTGCTGGTCTGCGAGGAGGCGCATCGCTACGCCTCGATGGACACCACCCAGGGCTTCGAGCCGACCAAGCGGGCGCTGGCCCGGATCGCCAAGGAGGGCCGCAAATACGGCGTGTCGCTGTGCGTCGTCACCCAGCGCCCGTCGGAGCTGGCGCCGGGCATGCTGTCCCAGTGCAGCACCATCTTCTCGCTGCGCCTCAGCAACCAGAAGGACCAGGAATTCGTCAGCGGCGCGATGTCGGAATCCGCCATCGGCCTGATGGACTCCCTGCCGTCGCTGCGCAATGCCGAGGCGATCGTGGTCGGCGAAGGCGTCTCGGTGCCGTTCCGGGTCTGCTTCGACCATCTGCCGGACAATTACCGGCCGAAGAGCGGCACCGCCTCGTTCTCCAACTCCTGGGACCGGGACATGGAGGACAACGCCATCGTCACCGCCACCATCGAGCGCTGGCGCAAGCAGCGGCGGGGCTAGGCAGAGCCCAGCGGCCGATGTCGGTCTTGGTCCTAGCCTCCCGATCAAGCCGGGGGCAGGCTCTTCGACAGGCTCAGGATGAGGACCTCCGGTGCCTAGATAGGCCAATGTCGCTGCCTTCACGCAGCCGCACAACCACTGACCCTCATCCTGAGCCTGTCTAAGGACGAGGGTCGGCAACGCCGGTCGAGTGATCCAGGCCGAGTCAGGCCCGCGCGACGATCAGCTTCTTGATCTCGGCGATCGCCTTGGCCGGATTCAGGCCCTTCGGGCAGGTCTTGGTGCAGTTCATGATGGTGTGGCAGCGGTAGAGCCGGAACGGGTCTTCCAGCGCATCGAGCCGCTCGCCGGCCATCTCGTCGCGGCTGTCGGCCAGCCAGCGATAGGCCTGCAGCAGGATCGCCGGGCCCAGATAGCGGTCGCCGTTCCACCAATAGCTCGGGCATGACGTCGAGCAGCAGAAGCACAGGATGCACTCGTAGAGCCCGTCGAGCTGCTGGCGCTCGTCCTCGCTCTGCAGCCGCTCGCCGTCCGGCGGCGCCGGCGACTGGGTCTGCAGCCACGGCTTGATCGAGGTGTACTGGGCATAGACATGGGTCAGGTCGGGCACCAGGTCCTTGACCACCGGCAAGTGCGGCAGCGGATAGATCTTGACCGCTCCCGCGCACCTCGTCGATCGGCTTCAGGCAGGCCAGGGTGTTGGTGCCGTCGATGTTCATGGCGCAGGAGCCGCAGATGCCTTCGCGGCAGGAGCGGCGGAAGGTGACGGTCGGAGTCGACGTCGTTCTTGATGTGGATCAGCGCGTCCAGAACCATCGGACCGCAGCGGTCCAGGTCGATCTCGAAGCTGTCCAGCCGCGGGTTCTGGCCGTCATCCGGATTCCAGCGATAGACCTTGAACGTCTTGGTCCGCTTCGCGCCCTCCGGCGCCGCATGCGCCTGTCCTTTGCCCACTACGGGAATTGGCGGGAAGGGCTAGTTCGACCATGGACGCACTCGGCATCCGTCGCATTCCGCCTTCCTTCGTCATTCCCGCGAAGGCGGGAATCCAGGGCTCACTGATTGATCCGCTCATAGAGATCGTCCCAATCCGGGTTCGCCTTCTTCGATCAGTTCGCAATTTCCATGCCCTGTTCCACTTCTTGAGTGCCTTCTCACGAGCCGATGGCGGCGTCCACGCTGCAAAGAGTCTCGAAAGTGGACGAGGCTGTCAACGCCGTATTTGCTTGTGAAGCCGCTCAACCGCCTTGCTTTTGTGCTCCCAAACCCGCTTCGCCAAGATCCGACGTCACGCCGATATACAGATGTGCCATTTCGGGCCACTTGCGAGGATGTACACGTAGAAGGCCTTCTGCTCATCGGTCACTTGCCTGGATTCCCGCTTTCGCGGGAATGACGAAGGTGGGTTGGTCCAAACGCCGCGAGCACCTCAACGCCTCAATACACCCGCGCCTTGGGCGGGAAGGACTGCACGTCGTTGGTCATCGGGTTGAGGTGGACCGGGCGGTAGTCGATCTCGGTCTCGCCGGTCTCGCGGATCCAGATGGTGGAGTGTTTCATCCAGTTCTCGTCGTCGCGGTCGGCGAAATCCTCGCGGGCGTGGGCGCCGCGGCTTTCCTCGCGGTTGTTGGCGCTGTGCAGGGTGGCGACCGCCTGGTAGAGCAGGTTGTCCAGTTCCAGGGTCTCGACCAGATCGCTGTTCCAGATCATCGAGGTGTCCTCGACGCCCATGGCCGGAGCGCTTGCCCCAGCTCTCGGCGATCTTGGTCGACGCCTTCCTGAGCACCTCGCCGGTGCGGAACACCGCGCAGTTGTTCTGCATGGTGCGCTGCATCTCCAGCCGCAGATCGGCGGTGCGGCACCTCCGGCTTGGCATGGCGGACCCGGTCCAGGCGCGCCAGGGCGGCGTCGGCGGAGCCGGCCGGCAGATCCTTGTGGCTGGCGCCCGGGGTGACGGTCTCCGCCGCCCGGTTGGCCGCGGCGCGGCCGAACACCACCAGATCCAGCAGCGAGTTGGAGCCCAGCCGGTTGGCGCCGTGCACCGAGACGCAGGCCGCCTCGCCGATCGCCATCAGCCCCGGCACCACCGCGTCGGGATCGCCGTCGCGCGGGCAGACCACCTCGGTGTGCACATTGGTCGGGATGCCGCCCATGTTGTAGTGCACCGTCGGCAGCACCGGGATCGGCGCCCGGGTCACGTCGACGCCGGCGAAGACGCGGGCGGATTCGGCGATGCCGGGCAGCCGCTCATGGATCACCTCGTCCGGCAGATGCTCCAGATGCAGGTGGATGTGGTCGTTCCCGTCGCCGATGCCGCGGCCCTCTCGGATCTCGATGGTCATCGAGCGGCTGACCACGTCGCGCGAGGCCAGATCCTTGGCCGACGGGGCATAGCGCTCCATGAAGCGCTCGCCCTCGGAATTGGTCAGGTACCCGCCCTCGCCGCGCACCCCCTCGGTGATCAGCACGCCGGCGCCGTAGATGCCGGTCGGGTGGAACTGCACGAACTCCATGTCCTGCAGCGGCAGCCCGGCGCGCGCCACCATGGCGTTGCCGTCGCCGGTGCAGGTATGGGCCGAGGTGCAGGAGAAATAGGTGCGGCCGTAGCCGCCGGTCGCCAGCACCGTCTGATGGGCGCGGAAGCGGTGGATGGTGCCGTCGTCCAGGTTCCAGCACACCACGCCGCGGCAGGCGCCGTCCTCCATGATCAGGTCGAGCGCGATGTACTCGATGAAGAACTCGGCCTCGTGCTTCAGCGCCTGCTGGTACAGGGTGTGCAGCATGGCGTGGCCGGTGCGGTCGGCGGCGGCGCAGGTGCGGTAGGCCTGGCCCTCGCCGAAATGCGTGGTCATGCCGCCGAAGGCGCGCTGGTAGATCTTGCCGTCGGCGGTGCGGCTGAACGGCAGGCCGTAATGCTCCAGCTCGTAGATCGCCGGGACCGCCTCGCGGCACATGTATTCGATGGCGTCCTGGTCGCCCAGCCAGTCCGACCCCTTGACGGTGTCGTACATGTGCCAGCGCCAATCATCGTCGCCCATATTGCCGAGCGCGGCGGAGACGCCGCCCTGGGCCGCCACGGTGTGGCTGCGGGTCGGGAAGACCTTGGTGATGTTGGCCGTCTTCAGGCCCTTCTCGGCCATCCCGAAGGTGGCGCGCAGGCCGGCGCCTCCGGCACCCACGACGACGACGTCATAGGTGTGGTCGATGATCTCATAGGCCGGGCCGGCGGATGCGTCTGGCATGCTCGGCTACCCTCCAAGGGCGATCTTGAGAACGGCGAAGATCGTCGCGGCGCCAAGCACCAGCGATGAGCAGCTTGGTGCCGACATCGGCGGCGATCTTCAGCCAATGCAGTATGATATAGTCCTCATACACGACCTGCATACCCAGCTGGGCATGATACAGCGCCGCCGACACCAGCAGCACCATCAGCACCGCCACCACCGGATTGCCGATCCACGCCGCACCGCCGCATGGTCGGCGCCGGCCAGCCCGACGACCGAGGCGACGAACCAGATGGTGAGGGGGATGAGGGCCACGGCGCTGACCCGCTGCACCCACCAGTGATGCAGTGCCCTCCTTGGCGGACCCGAGCCCGCGGGCGCGGGCGATCGGCGTGCGCAGGCTCATAGCGTCCACCCCATGGCCATATAGCCCAGTACCCAGGCCACCAGGGTCAGCAGCACCGAGACGAAGATCACGAACCAGCCGGTCGCGGCCATGGTGCCCAACTCGAACCCCCAGCCGGCATCCCAGGCCAGATGCCGGATGCCGTTGCAGAGGTGATAGAACAGCGCGTAGGACCAGCCGAACAGCAGCAGGCGGCCGAACCACGAGCCGATCAGCTGCTGCGCCAGTGGCGAAGGCCTCGGGCCCGGCGGCGGCGGCGATCAGCCAATAGGCCAGCAGCAGGGTGCCGACCGCAAGCCCGATGCCGGTCACCCGATGCAGGATCGACATCAGTCATGCTGATCTGCCACCGATAGATCTGGATGATGCGGCGACAGAGGCCGGTTCTCGGTGCTCGCCATTCCCAGGCTCCCCGGACAGGATTTCGAAGCAGGAACTGCGGTCGTGCCGCAGTGATTGGATGCCGCCAAGGGCGCGGCGTTACAAGGAAAATGGTGTACGCGGCGGTTCCGGCAAGTCAATGAAACCGGCGGTTTCAAAGGCCTTGCGCCGACAGGTGCGACCATGTCGGTGCCGAACGCTTTCGCGGCGGCAGGCCGCGACGGGACGGCATCGTAATCGAGGGCGACGACAGCAGGAACCGCAATGAACGAGACCATGGACGACGACAGGACGGGGCCGGGACGCGGTTACGGCGACAGTGCCTGGAGCGCCGAGCGCTATCGGAGACCATGCCGCCTTCGTGCCGGCGCTCGGGAAGCGCGTGGTGGACCTGCTCGCGCCTCGAACCGGGCGAGCGCATCCTCGATCTCGGCTGCGGCGACGGCACCTGACCGAGGCGCTGCTTGCCGCCGGCGCGAGGTGGTCGGCGTCGACTCCTCCGCGGACATGGTGGCGGCGGCCCGCAACCGGGGCATCGACGCCCGCCTGGCGCGACGCACGGCGCTGGATTTCGATGCGGTGAGTTCGACGCCGTCTTCTCCAACGCCGCCCTGCATTGGATGCCCGACGCCGATGCGGTGATCGCCGGCGTGCGTCCGGGCGCTGAGGCCGGACGGCCGTTTCGTCGGCGAATTCGGCGGCGCCGGCAATGTGGCCGCGATCACCGTCGCGCTGATCGCCGTGCTGGACCGTGCGCGCCTCGACGCCCGACGACCGCCATCCCCTGGTTCTTCCCGACGCCGGCGGCCTACGGCCGCGGCTTGAGCGACACGGATTCGCGGTCGACTCCATCGATCTGTTTGCCTCGGCCGACACCGCTGCCCGGCGGGATGGATGGACTGGCTGGAGACCCTGGCGGCGCCCGTTGCTTGGCGCCTTGCCGCCCGGCGAGCGGATCGCGGCCCGGGATGAGGCGGTCGCTCTGCTGCGCCCGGCCCTGTGCGACGAGCGCCGGTCAATGGACCGCCGATTATGTCCGTCTGCGCTTTCGCCGCCCGGCGTGATGGATGACCTGACGGGTCCCGCCAAGCCTCTGAAATCATGTGACAAAGGCCATGAAACCTGTGGAAAAGCGGTGGAACTTTTGTGCATATTCTTGAAACTTATGCACAGATTTTTGCGAATTTTTGATATTTTCTTATTGATACGAGTGACGATAGACCGGGGAATATGAAGTTCTCGCACGCAGACAGCGTGACGGCCCGTCAAACGGACGGTGCGGACCGAAACAAAGGGTCTTCGGATCCGGCGTCGAAGCGAGTCATCGAAAGGGAGACGGCCTGTCGGGGAAAGGCCGCAAGGTGACTACCCGGCAGGTGGGCATCCGGCCGGTGAGAGTGGTTCAGAGCTTCGGTGATGGCCGCACAAGATCGGACGGTATGTCGGGATCGCGAGATGCGCCGCCTCTGGCGGTTCGGATCGAAGTCGGATCGGTTTTCGGATCGTATTCGGCTGGGACTGAAGCGGCTTCGGCCGACGATCCCAAAGGTTCTTCGGAACTTGCTTGTGCTTTCGGTCGCGGGTTGGGGAGTATCGGAGCGGTCAGGGCACGAAGGCACGCAGCAAGCGGATCGACGAAAGCCCGGATGCCGGTGTCTTGGATGGTGGATGTCTGTCGCCGGATATCCGTCGGACTGGGACCGCCGGCTCGCTGCGGACGGGGTCGCTTCGGCGGTCCTGCCCAAGGCGAAACCCCCAGAGGCAGGCCAGTGCCGATGAGGGTAAGCCGTTACAAAGTCCTGTGTGCGATGAGCCAGCCCGGCTCCTGAGGCGTCAGGATGTGTGATGTGGTTCCGGCCCTGTCACACGCGGTGGAGTTCTCCGCGAACACCGCCCCTGACGCCTCAGTCTATTATCAGCCTCCGAATCACAATTCAACTATATTTTGTGTCGTGGCCATGCGGATCCGACGAGCATGAAGTTGCACCCCCAAGATAAGGAATGTGCGGACACGGCCTCCCTGGGAGGCCAGCCGCACGAAAGGAATACTACGCCGACTCCATCGCGGCGATGGCGTCGGCCAGGGCGACCAGCCTTTGGGCGTTCTCCACGTGCAGGTTCTCCACCAGCCGGCCGTCGACCACAACCACGCCCTTGCCCTCGGCAGCCGCTTCGGCATGGGCGGCGATGATGCGGCGGGAGAACTCGACCTCCGTCGGCGGATGGCGCGATAGGCCGCGTTGGCGGCAGCGACCTGCTTGGGATGGATCAGGCTCTTGCCGTCGAACCCCAGCTCGACGCCCTGGCGGCAGGACGCCGCAAACCCGTCATCGTCGTTGAGGTCGAGATGCACGCCGTCGATCAGGGTCAGCCCATGTGCCCGCCCGGCCAGCAGGGCGATGCCTGAGCGCGGTCAGCATCGGCAGCCGCATCGGCGTATGGGCGGCGTGCAGATCCTTGGCCAAGTCCGAGGTGCCCATGACGAAGCCGCCGAGCCGCGGCGACGCGCCGGCGATCTCCTCCGCCTTGAGAACGCCCATCGGCGTCTCGATCATGCACCACAACGCCATACCGCCCGGCGCGCCGAGATCGGTCATCCAGGCATCGATGCGCTGGACGGTGAGCGGCGCTCTCCACCTTCGGCAGCAGGATCGCGTCGGCGCCGGATTTCGCCACCGCCTGGATATCGTCATTGCCCCATTCGCCATCCGGGCTGTTGACCCGGATCAGGATCTCGCGATGGCCATAGCCGCCCTGCCGAACCGCCTCGGCCACCTGCGCCCGAGCCGCCTCCTTGGCGTCCGGGGCGACCGCGTCCTCCAGATCCAGGATCAGCGCGTCGGCAGGCAGGCTGCTTGCCCTTCTCCAGCGCCCGGGCATTGGAACCCGGCATGTACAGGACGGAACGGCGGGGACGGACGGGAGCGGACATGATGGGATCTCTCGGCTGGACACGAACGTCGCCGGATTCGGCGTCCGGCGACTATAAACGGCAGCCCCGCCGCTGGCAAGGCGGCGGGCTGACATCGGAAACCGGCCATTCGGCGTGGCCGGCCGTCGGACCTTCGTCAGGCGGCCGCGGCCAGATAGTCGCGGATCAGCGCCTCGGCGATCTGCACCGTGTTGAGCGCCGCGCCCTTGCGCAGATTGTCGCTGACCACCCAGAGCGACAGACCCGTTCTCCACGGTCGGGATCCTCGCGCATGCGGCTGACGTAGACCTGGTCCTCGCCGGCCGCCTCGACCGGGAGTGACATAGCCCTCGTCGGCGCGGTGATCGATGACGCTGACGCCCGGCGCCTCGCGCAATGCGGCCCGCGCCGCTTCGACCGAGATCGGGTCCTCGAATTCCAGGTTGATCGCCTCGGCATGGCCGATGAAGACCGGCACCCGCACGCAGGTCACCGCCATGCGGATCGCCGGGTCGAGGATCTTCTTGGTCTCGACGATCATCTTCCACTCCTCCTTGGTGGAGCCGTCATCCATGAAGACGTCCACATGGGGAATGACGTTGAAGGCGATCTGCTTGGTGAACTGCTCCGGCCGGATCGGGTCGTTCACAAAGATGCCGCGGGTTTGATTCCACAACTCGTCCATGCCGTCACGACCGGCACCTGCTGCTGATTGATAGGTCGCAACCACGGCCCGGCGGATGCGCGCGGCATCATGCAGCGGCTTCAACGCCACCACCATCTGGATCGTCGAGCAGTTCGGATTGGCGATGATGTTGCGGCGGGAATGGCCGGCCAGCGCTTCCGGATTGACCTCCGGCACCACCAGCGGCACGTCCGGGTCCATGCGGAATTGCGAGGTATTATCGATGACGACGCAGCCCGCCTTGCCGGCCCGCGGCGCGTGCACC
>CBDBVB010000019.1:0-119179 GCA_965212545.1 Inquilinaceae bacterium | reverse complement strand
AAGGCGCTGACCCCGGTTCCGGGCGGCGTTGGACCGCTGACCTCTACCGTGATCTTCGACAATCTGCTGCGCGCCATCGACCTGCAAAAAGACCCGGAGCCCCGATCATGACCGGCAGCATCTGGACCATGGGGCTGGCCGAATTCCGCGACCGCACCGCCAGCGCCGATCCGACGCCGGGCGGCGGGTCCGCGGCCATGGCCGGAGCCGCGATCGGAATGGGGCTGGTGCTGATGGCGCTCAGGGTCTCGGCCGGAAAGGCGGAGGACGCGGCCGCCCTGTCACCGCTCATCGAGGCTGGCGACCGGTTGATGGATGAGGTGTCGCGACACGCCGATGCCGACATTGTCGTCTTCGACGCCTATATGGCGGCGATGAAGTTGCCGCGTGGCAGCGAGGAGGAGAAAGCGGCCCGCAAAGCCGCGATGGCCGACGCGGCGATGGCGGCGACGGAGGTGCCTCTGAATGCCGCGCAATCGGTGCTGGAGGCGCTGGATGTCGCCCGTCAGGCCGCCGCCGTCGCCGATCGCGGCATCCTCAGCGACGTGGGTGCCGGTGCGGCGATGCTGAACGGCGCCGTGACCGCAGTTCTGTACAACGTCGATATCAACCTGAAGAGCGTGAAGGACGCCGCCGCCGCGGAATTCGCCAAAAGCCGCAAGCACCTAGCGGGTGCGGCGGAGACCCGCCACCGCTCAATCGTCGAACTGGTCGAGGACCGGTTCGGCTGACGGGGCTGGTTAGGAGCATTCAGCGTCACTGCGAGGAGCGTTGGCGACGCGGCAATCCACCTTCGTCGTCAGCGGTGGATCGCCATGCCTTCGGCTCGCGACGACGCAGTGGAAGGTCGCGCGCCCGGAGGCGCCCCTATTTCACCTTGTCGGCGGTTGCGACGATGTGGCTCACAAGGCCGTATTCCTTTGCTTCTTCCGCCGTCATCCAGAAGTTCCGGTCGGTGTCCTTTGCGACCTTGTCGACCTCCTGTCCGGTCTCGCGTGCGATGATTTCATTGATGCGCTGGCGCATCTTGATTATCTCATTCGCCTCGATGGCGATATCCGCCGCCGGTCCGCCGACCCCGCCCATCGGCTGATGCAACAGGAAGCGGGTGTTGGGCAGGCAGTACCGGTTCTCCTTCTTGGCGCCCAGGAAGATGTGCGCACCGGCACTGGCAACCCAGCCGGTACCGATCATCTTCACCGGTGCCTTGATGAAACCGATCATGTCGTGGATGGTGTCGCCGGCCTCGACATGGCCGCCCTGGGAGCAAATGATGAGCCGAATCGGATCGGCATTCTTGGCATCGAGCGCGATGAGCTGTGCCACGACCTCCTTCGCGACTTTCTGCGAGATCTCGCCGAAGATCAGGACCGTGCGGGATTCGAAGAGCTGCTGCGCCACCATGGCGCCGGCCTCGGGCTTCTCTTTGTCATCGTCCTTCTTGTCCAGGCGGGTCTGGGATCTGGAATCGGTCATCTTCGGGCTCCGGTGGAATCGGGATTTGGCCACAATCGCGGCGTTCCTAGCCCGAATCCGCGGCCGGTTCAACATGGCCGGCATCGAAGGGGCAAACGCCATGCGCGCAATTAATTGCGGACGCACCCTGTAACATAGGATCGCGCAGACTATCTTTCGCCGATGAACAATCTGTTGGACACCGTCCGCCCGGGCCATGCACCGCCCGCGACGCGCCTGTACGCCATTGGCGACCTGCACGGCCAGTTGCCTTTGCTGGAAGAGTTGCATGAGGCAATCCGTCGCGACCTTGAGCAGAATGCGCCCGAGCGTGTGGTCGCGGTCTACCTCGGCGATTATGTCGATCGGGGCCGCGATACCCATGCGCTGATCGACCTGCTGGCGAGCAATGGCAAGGCGCTGGGCGATCGGGTCGAGACCGTGCACTTGGCCGGCAACCATGAGGACCTGATGCTGGCCGCGCTCGACGCCGATCAGGCCGGTACCGGTCGCGGTGCCGGCATGATGATGTCCTGGCTGCAGAATGGCGGCGTGCAAACCCTGGCGAGCTATGGCGTGGAGGCAGATACCTCCGCCCCGTTCACCGAGTTGGCGGATACCATCCGCGAGGCAATGGCGAATGCCATGCCGGCGCATCATCGTACATTTCTGGAGCAGTTGAAGCCGTATCACCGGGAGGGCGGATACCTATTCGTCCATGCCGGCATTCGCCCGGGCGTGCCGCTGGAGCAGCAATCCCGCGAAGACCTGCTTTGGATCCGAAAGGACTTTCTCGACTGCCGGAAGGCCCACCCCTTCGTCGTAGTGCATGGCCACACGCCGACCCGCCTGCCTGAGATGCGGGACAACCGGCTCGGTATCGACACCGGCGCCTTCGCCACCGGCCGCCTGACCTGCGTCGTGTTGGAGGGGGCCGACCGCCGCCTGCTGGTGGTCAACGGCCAACCCGTCTAGATGGTGACTGCCCGCTTGGACAGTCTGGCGACGAAACGGGGTCAGATCAGCCGGTAGGCGGCGAATACACCCAACACCATGAAAGCCTGGGGCAGGAACACGAGCGGGCTGAACTGTCCCGCGATCAAATTGCCAATCAGGCGCGGCAGGTCGACGGCGAATATCAGAGCCACCGCGGCGAACACCATCCAGGCGATCGGCGTGGTCGGCACCACACCGCCGAGAACCAGGCCGACAACTGCCACGGCGAGCACCACACCGAATCCGGCATCCACATAGCTGCGTATCGTTGGAAGCCTGTCGTCGCCGCGCGTCCAGCCATCATCCACGGGAGGTGCGCAATGGGGCGATTTGCTCTTGGTCGTGTACACCTCGAGCTCGATATCGCTGTCCGGAATCATCAGATCGGACTCGATGACCGTATCCGCAGGCAGCGGCCGGCCGTCGGGACCGACATAGCGGTTGTACACCAGTGTCGCCTTGACCTGCATGATCTGCAGGACCGCGACGATCGAGCAGATCAGCGCGATGAGAAAATCGACGGCGTAGGACATGGATGCGTTCCTCCGGCAGGAGCCGCGCCAGTGTCGCCAAACCTGCCTAAGGAATCCTGAAAATCCGCCATGCCCCGCTGGCAGACCTTGCCCGCCCCTGCGCGAGGGTTAGAATCCAGTCCATGTGCGAGCTCTTGGGCATGAACTGCAACATCCCGACCGATATCCGGTTCAGCTTTTCCGGGCTGATCCAGCGCGGCGGACGCACCGGTCCGCATCGCGATGGCTGGGGCATCGCCTTCTACGAGAATCGCGGCTGCCGCACCTTCCACGACCCGCTGCCCGGGGTGGAGTCGGAGATCGCCGAGCTGGTGCGAACCCATTCGGTCAAAAGCGTGAACGTCATTTGCCACATCCGCAAGGCGACCAACGGCCGGATCTGCCTGGAGAACACCCACCCTTTCACCCGTGAGCTGTGGGGCCGCAGCTGGGCCTTCGCCCATAACGGCAAGCTGAAGGGCGTGAAATCCTGGCCGCTCGGCTACTACCGCCCGATCGGCACCACCGACAGCGAGCACGCCTTCTGCTGGATGCTGGGCTGCATCCGCGAGCGCTTCCCCACGCCGCCGGCGAGCGACCGGCCGTTGCGGCGTTTGATCGGCCAACTGGCCGCAGAACTGGCCGAGACCGGCACCTTCAACATGATGCTATGCGACTCGCGGTTCCTGTACTGCCATTGCAGCACCCACCTCGCCTGGCTGACCCGCCGCGCCCCATTCGGCGAGGCCAGCCTGATCGACACCGAGATGTCGGTCGACTTCGCCAAGGAGACCACACCCCGGGACATCGTCACCGTCATAGCCACCAAGCCGCTGACCGACAACGAGGACTGGCACGTGATGGTTAGCGGCGAGATGACCGTCTTCCGCGACGGGTTGCCCGTGGCCGCAAGCCCGGACCAGGCTGCTCGCCCACCCGTGGAATAGAACGAATGCTCCTGTGACAGCCCGGTTACTGGCGGAGTATACTCCGCGCACATAGCCACGCCGAAAGGAGGTCATCATGGTGGACCTCTATGCGAGGATCACCGAGGTCGATGCGGAGATTCTCGAGGCGCTCATGAAGGCGCTCGAGATGCGCGCCGCCGACCCGCAGCAGAGAGCCATTCGCGAAACCTATTTCTCCTGGCTGGACCTGCCTGACGGCGCACGTATCCTGGAATCCGGGTGCGGAACCGGCCCGGTCTGCCGCGACCTGGCAAGCCGGTCCGACGCAATAGAGATCGTAGGGATGGACCCGTCGCCGACATTCATCGCCCGCGCCCGCGAACACCCGGACGTCGGAGGCAACCTGCGGTTCGAGGTCGGCGATGCACGTGAAATGCCGTTCGACGACGGCGCGTTCGATATCGTGATCTTCCACACTTGCCTGTGCCACATCCCCGATCCGGAGGTGGCATTGAAGGAGGCCTACCGGGTCCTGCGGCCGGGCGGCCAACTGTCGGTATTCGACGGCGACTATGCCACCACCACCGTCGCGCGCGACGAGCACGATCCGCTGCAGAGCTGCGCCGACGCGGCAATCGCCGGGCTTGTCCACGATCGCTGGCTGGTCCGCCGGCTGCCTGCTCTGGTCGCATCCTGCGGCTTTGCCGTGCGCCGGTTCGACAGCCACGGCTACCTGCAATCCTCGTCGCCCGATTACCTGCTCACGATCATCGATCGCGGCGCCGATATGCTGGCAGGTGGGGGGCGGATCGACACCGACATGGCCGCGGCATTCAAGTCCGAGGCGAGGCGACGTGTCGAGGCCGGCGAGTTCTACGGCTTCATCGGATTCGCCAGCCTGATCGCCAGTAAGCCGCACTGATCCGGCTCGGCCGGAAGGCACGGCCCCGCACTGCGGCGCATGCCTACCCCAGCAGCGCTTCCGCGTGGTGGGTCATGTGGTCGCCGATGAAGGTGCTGATGAAGTAATAGCTGTGGTCGTAGCCGGGATGGCGGCGCAGGTCGAGCGGCTGGCCTGCGGCCTGGCAGGCCTGTTCCAGCAGTTCGGGCTTCAACTCCCGGTCCAGGAACGGGTCGGCCTCGCCCTGGTCTACCAGGATGGTGCCGTCGAAGCGGGCGCCGTCGGCCAGCAGCGCGGTGGCGTCATAGCGCCGGGCCGCGGTCTCGTCACCGCCGAGATAGCCGGCGAACGCCTTCTGGCCCCAGGGCACCGACATCGGCGCCACGATGGGCGCGAAGGCCGAAACGGATTGAAAGCGCCCCGGATTCTTCAGCGCGATAGTCAGCGCGCCATGGCCGCCCATGGAATGGCCGAAGATGCCCTGCCGGTCCAAATCAGCGGAGAAACTCGCGGCGATCAGGGCCGGCAATTCCTCGGTCACATAACTGTACATGCGGTAGTTCCGCGGCCAGGGTTCCGCCGTGGCGTCGAGATAGAAGCCGGCGGCGCTGCCGAAATCCCAATCATCGTCCTCGCCCGCGATGCCAGCTCCGCGCGGGCTGGTATCGGGCATCACCAGCATCATGCCGTAGGTCGAGGCATAACGCTGGGCGCCGGCCTTGATGGTAAAGGTCTCCTCGGTGCAGGTCAGCCCAGCCAGATAGGTGAGCACCGGTACTTTGGCGGTCTCAGCCTGGACGGGCCGGTAGACCGCGAATTTCATCGTGGTGCCGGTCGCCTCGCTGGCGTGCTCGTAGAAGCCCTGGACACCGCCATAGCATTTCTGTTCGGAGATGGTGGTGATGGTCATGGGAGTGCCTCGCGCTCGCTCACCCACCTGACGCGGCGTCACGTGGCGATGTCATGCTTCGACAGGCTCAGCATGAGGTGCTGGTGGGAAGCGGCCAGAGGCCCTCATCCTGAGCCTGTCGAAGGACGAGGGCCGGGCCGAGAATCCGACGTCAGTAGGTGATCACGCTGCGGATCGATTTGCCCTCATGCATCAGGTCGAAGGCGGTGTTGATCTCGTCCAGCGGCATCTTGTGGGTGATCAGCGGGTCGATCTGGATCTTGTTGTCCATGTACCAGTCGACGATCTTCGGCACATCGGTGCGGCCGCGTGCGCCGCCGAAGGCGGTGCCCTGCCAGCGCCGGCCGGTGACCAGTTGGAAGGGGCGGGTGGCGATCTCCTGCCCAGCGCCGGCGACGCCGATGATGGTGCTGACGCCCCAGCCCTTGTGGCAGCATTCCAGTGCCTGGCGCATCACCTCGACATTGCCGATGCATTCGAAGGAATAGTCCGCGCCGCCGCCGGTCAGCTCGACCAGATGGCCGACCAGATCGCCGGACACATCCCTCGGATTGACGAAATGGGTCATGCCAAACTGCCGGCCCATGGCCTCGCGGTCGGGGTTGAGATCGACGCCGACGATCATGTTGGCACCAACCAGCTTGGCGCCCTGGATCACGTTGAGGCCGATGCCGCCGAGACCGAATACGACCACGTTGGCGCCCGGCTCCACCTTGGCGGTGTTGATCACCGCGCCAACGCCGGTGGTCACGCCGCAGCCGATATAGCAGACCATGTCAAACGGCGCGTCCTTGCGGATCTTGGCCAGCGCGATATCCGGCAGGACGGAGTAATTGGCGAAGGTCGAGCAGCCCATATAGTGATAGATCGGCTTGCCGCCCAAGGAGAACCGGCTGGTGCCGTCGGGCATCAGCCCCTGGCCCTGGGTAACGCGGATCGCCTGGCACAGATTTGTCTTCTGCGAGGTGCAGTAGTCGCACTCCCGGCATTCCGGGGTGTAGAGCGGAATGACATGGTCCCCGGGACTCAACGAAGTCACTCCAGGGCCGGTCTCGACAACCACCCCGGCCCCTTCATGGCCGAGGATGGTCGGGAACAGCCCTTCCGGATCGGCCCCGGTCAGGGTGAATGCGTCGGTGTGGCACACACCCGTCGCCTTGAGCTCGACCAGCACCTCGCCCTCGCGCGGCCCCTCGAGCTGAACCGTTTCGATCTCCAGCGGCTTGCCGGCCTCATGCGCGACCGCGGCCCTTACATCCATGGATTCTGCCTCCCTAACTTGGTCCGTATCCGATTTGGGATCGAGTCTTGTTGCCGCACCTCGTTGGCCGGGCCGGCGGATTTGAGCTGGCATGGTGGCCCAGACCCGGCCCCGGCCTCAAGCGCTTTCGCTGCGCGCGGGCTGGAACACATTCGGAGACTTACGATAGTGTTGCGTCAACGCCGGTCGATGGCGTCCGCCGCCGGCCGAATCCACGAACCCGTAGCCATGTTTCCAGGAGGACCCCATGCGGGCCAGCGAGGTCAGGACCGCCGAAGATGCGCGCAGGATCGTCGAGGAGCGCGACCTGTCCCATGTCAAGGTCGGTGTCTTCGACATGGACGGCGTGCTGCGCGGCAAATACATGGCGCGCGAGAAGTTCCTGTCGGCCATGTCCGGCGGCTTCGGGTTCTGCGACGTGGTGCTGGGCTGGGACAGCTATGACCAGCTCTACGACAACGTCCAGTTCACCGGCTGGCATACCGGCTATCCCGATGCCAAGGTGCGGGTCCTGCCCGAGAGCTGCCGGGAAATCCCCTGGGAGGACGGGATGCTGTTCTTCCTGGGCGATTTCGCCGAGGAGGCCGAGACGGTGTGTCCGCGATCCTGTCTCAGCCGGGTCATCGCCAAGGCCGACAGCATGGGTCTGGTTCCGGCCGCCGCCGCCGAGTACGAGTTCTTCCTGTTCGAGGAAACGCCGCATTCGATTCGCGAGAAGTCCTATCGCGACATGAAGCCGATCACGCCCGGATTTTTCGGTTATTCGGTGCTGCGGAATTCGGTCTGGGCCGACTTCCACCGCGAGTTCCTGGACATCTGCGAGGAGATGGATTTTGCCCTGGAGGGCCTGCACACCGAGACCGGCCCCGGGGTGATGGAGGCGGCGATCGGCGTCGACGGCGTCGCGGCGGCGGCCGACAAGGCGGCTTTGTTCAAGACCTTCACCAAGATCTTTGCCCAGCGCAACGGGCTGATGGCCACCTTCATGGCGAAATGGTCAATGGACTGGCCCGGGCAGAGCGGCCACATCCACATGTCCCTGAAGGACAGCGCCGGCGCATCGGCGTTCCACGACCCGGCCAGGCCGGACGGCATCAGCGACACCATGCGGCATTTCATTGGCGGCCAGCAGAAGCTGATGGCCGAGCTGTTGTCGATGGTGGCGCCGACGGTCAATTCCTACACAAGGCTGATCCCCGGTTTCTGGGCCCCGACCGATGCCACCTGGGGTGTGGAGAACCGCACCTGCGCACTGCGCGCCATACCGGGCTCCGAGAAATCCCAGCGCGTCGAGTACCGGATCGCCGCCGCCGACGCGAACCCCTATCTGGCGATGGCCGTGGCGCTTGGCTCCGGGCTCTACGGTATCGAGAACAAGATCGAGCCGGACAAGCCGATCACCGGCAACGCCTATGATCAGAAGATCCCCGCCAAACTGGCCCTGCCGCGCACGCTTTGGGACTCCGCACAGGCCCTGAAACGTTCGAAGGCGGCGCGGTCGCTGTTCGGCGATGCCTTCGTCGACCATTTCGCCGCCACCCGGGAATGGGAGGAGCGCGAATTCCGCCGCCACGTCACCGATTGGGAGATGGAGCGCTATTTCGAAATCATTTGACAGCCTGCGCGACGCGGCGGGATAGGGAGAGGATGAGTGAGACGCTGAAGACCATTTCACCCGGCGACGGAAGCGTCGTCGCCGAACGCCCGCTGGCCGGCGAAAGCGACATCGCCAAGGCCCTGGAAGCTGCCAGATCGGCGCAGGCCTTGTGGCGGAATGCGCCGCTGCTGGAGCGCGGCCGCATCTGCATGAAGGCGACCGATGCCATCGTCGCCGACAAGGATGCCATCGCCGAGGAGATCACCCGGCAGATGGGCCGGCCGATCGCCTACACGCCGTTCGAGATCGGCGGATTCGAGGAGCGCGCCCGGCATATGGTCGCGATTGCGCCGACCTCGCTGGTCGACCTGCCGGTCGGCCAGAAGGAGGGCTTCACCCGGTTTATTCGTCGTGATCCCGTAGGCGTGGTGTTCGTCATCGCGCCCTGGAACTACCCCTACCTGACCGCGGTCAACTCGATCGTGCCGGCGATCATGGCCGGCAACGCGGTTATCCTGAAACACTCCGCCCAGACGCCGCTCTGCGCCGAGCGGCTGACGGCGGCATTCAAGGCCGCCGGCCTGCCCGACGGCGTGTTCCAGCACCTGCACCTGTCGCACGCCGACACCGAACGGGTGATCCAGGCGCCGGAGACCGATTTCGTCACCTTCACCGGATCGGTTGCTGGCGGCGACATGGTGGAACGCACCGCCGCCGGCCGCTTCATCGGGGTCGGGCTTGAACTGGGCGGCAAGGACCCGGCCTATGTCCGCGCCGATGCCGATCTGATGCACGCTGTCGAGAATGTGGTCGACGGCGCCTTCTTCAACTCCGGCCAGTCCTGCTGCGGGATCGAGCGGGTCTATGTGCATGCGGCGCAGTACGATGCCTTCGTCGAGGCAGCGGTCGACCTGGTCGGCAATTACGTGCTGGGCGACCCGATGGACCCGGCGACCACGCTGGGGCCGCTGGTGCGGGCCACGGCGGCCGACTTCGTGCGCGGCCAGACCCGTGAGGCGGTCGCGGCCGGCGCCGGGGCACTGATCGACCCGAAGCGCTTCCCGGCCGATGCCCAGGGCACGCCCTTTCTGGCGCCGCAGATCCTGGTCGATGTCGACCATTCCATGCGGGTGATGACCGAGGAAAGCTTCGGCCCGGTGGTCGGGATCATGAAAGTGTCCGATGACGACGAGGCCATCACTCTGATGAACGACAGCCCATACGGCCTGACCGCGTCGGTCTGGACGACCGACGAGCAGGCGGCGCTGTCCATCGGCGACGCGGTGGAAACCGGGACCTGGTTCATGAATCGCTGCGACTATCTGGACCCGGCGCTGGCCTGGACCGGCGTGAAGCAGTCCGGCCATGGATGCAGCCTGTCGGTCCTGGGCTACGAGCAGCTCACCCGGCCGAAATCCTTCCATCTCCGCACCGCGATCTGAGCACCGAAGGGCCGCCATGAGCACCGAAACACCGATCGCCAACTGGTCCTTCCCGACCGCCATCCGGTTCGGCGTCGGCCGCATCGCCGAGCTGCCGGAGGCATGCCGGTCGGCAGGCATGGCCAGGCCGCTGCTGGTCACCGATCCGGGCCTGGCGGCATTGCCGATGGTGGCCGAGGCGGTCGCCGCCTGCCGCGCCGACGGGCTGGACTGCGCGGTGTTCAGCACCATCAAGCCGAACCCGACCTGGCCAAACGTCGCCGACGGAATCGCGGCGCTGAAGGATGGCGGCCATGACGGCGTCATCGCATTCGGCGGCGGCAGCGCCCTGGACGCCGGCAAGTCGATCGCCTTCATGGTGGGACAGACCCGGCCGATCTGGGATTTCGAGGATGTCGGCGACCATTGGACCCGCGCCGACCCGGCCGGCATACTGCCCATCGTCGCCGTGCCGACCACTGCCGGCACCGGCTCGGAGGTCGGGCGGGCCGGCGTGGTCACCGACGAAGAGAATCATGTCAAGAAAATCATCTTCCATCCGAAGATGCTGCCGGCGGTAGTGATCGCCGACCCGGCACTGACCGTCGGACTGCCGGCGCAATTGACCGCGGCCACCGGCATGGACGCGCTGGCGCATGCCCTGGAGGCCTATTGTGCGCCGGGATTCCACCCCATGGCCGAGGGCATAGCGGTGGAGGCGATGCGTCTGGTCCGGGACTGGCTGCCAGTCGCGGTGCGCGACGGCGGAAATCTGGAGGCCCGGGCAAACATGCTGGCCGCCGCCGCCATGGGCGCGGTCGCCTTCCAGAAGGGGCTGGGCGCGATCCATTCGGTCTCGCACCCGCTGGGCGCGCTGTACGACAAGCATCACGGGCTGCTGAACGCCGTCGTCATGCCCTATGTGCTGGCGTTCAACAAGCCGGCGATCGAGGACAAGCTGGAGCGGCTGTCACGCTGGCTGGACCTGCCGGCCGAAGGCTTCGACGGCGTCATGGCCTGGGTGCTGGAGCTGCGCGAGGATATCGGAATTCCGCACACGCTGGCGGAACTGGGCATCGGCGACGAGGACGCCGACCGGATCGGCGCCATGGCCGCCGTGGACCCGACCGCGGGCGGCAACCCGGTGCCGGTGACAGCGGCGGAGCTGCAAGGGATTTTCCTGGACGCGCTCTCGGGTCGGCTCTAGCGCATCATCCGCTGACGCGGAATCGGCGCCGGCCTGAGCAGCCGGTGCCGTATGTACAGAAAATGCGCTTGCGCGATCGCAACTGACGTCGAATCGTCCGGGTTGGATTACCCCGCGGCGGTGGCGCCGCCGTCATCGTTGGCGTCATCCCTGTTCTGGTCATCGTCGCCGCCGACTTCGGTCTTGACCCGGTCCAGCAACTCACGGATGGAACCGGCATCGCCGTCGTCGCCATCCTCCGCGTCGTCGAAAATCGATCCGCCAACGTCGGAAGCCGAACCCGAGTCGGCCGGGACGTCCAACACCGACTCGGGGCCGGCGGCGGCCGCCGTCTCCGTGGCGGAGTCGTCATCGAGGAATTCATCCCAGCCGCCGGCCATATGGGCATAGTCCGGAATGATCTCCTCGTTGCTCACACCTCTCCGCGCCATAGAATTCGGCGAGATCCGATGTGGATTCCGTCGTCGAGTTCGGCTCCGGGGTTTCCAACTCGGCGATTTCGGCGACCGGTGCGATCTCGTCGGCGTCGGCGAACAGGCTATCGCCGGCCACAGGCTCTTCGGCGACCGTCGCATCGTCCGGCGACGAAAACGCATCATCCTCGGGCCCGGCGCCGGAAAGCGGCTCGTCGGAAAGCACGTCGCCTGCAAGTTCGACCTCGGCCGAGGCGTCGCTGTCCGACTTCGCGGCACTGGCCGCCGACATCATCGCGCCGGCCGAGAACACGGGGATCTGCGGCTCCTCATTGACCTCATCGACCGGTTCGTCGGCCATCGGAGCGTCCGCTTCCGACGCCTCGGTCGCCGGCGCCGGAGCGCCCTGGCCCTCGCCGATCAGCGAGGCCACCTTGGTGTCCATTTCGCCGAGCGTGTCGTCGAGACTGTTCGGGTCGCCGGATTCCACTGCCTGGAGCAGCGACATGAGCATGGTGCGGAGATCTTCGTTCTCGCCGGACAGGCGTTCGATCTCCTGGGCCTGTTGCCGCTCCACGTCACGGCGGCAGCGGATCTCTTCCTCGATCCGGCTCATAAGCCCCATCAGGCGTTCACGGTATTCCTTGCCGGCCTCGTTGATTCGGCCAAAGCGCTGTTCGGCCGCCAGAAATCGTTCCCGCAGTTCGTCGATATAGCTCATGATTCCGGTATCCGTGGGATGGAGACGCGGCAGATTGGACCGCCAAAGGTTTGGAATTCACTAACCAAGAGTCGCTTTTTCGGCGTGGCGTCAGAGTCCCGGCCCCGGCCCCGAAATACCGGCCGGAATCGGCTCAGCGGCGCGCCATGAACGGGATCACCAGGTTGTGGATCCAGTTGCGGATCTCCGCCAGTCGCACGCTCTCGTCCAGCACATCGGCATCGGCGCCCAACAGCCAGGCGATGTCGCTCCGCCCCGGATTGGCCTGCAGAGTCGCGGTCAATTCCAGGAAATGGTCGGCCGCGCCGGCATCGGCGAAGAAGCCTTCGGTCACCAGCGCGGAACCATAGCGCTTGGCGATGATGCCGATATCGCGCAGATCGAATTCGGGATGGTATTGCACCCCCCAGAACGTACTGCCGCCCGGCACCGAGAATTCCACCGCCTGCACCGGACTGTGGGCATTGCCGGCCAGGACGACTGCGCCGGCGGGCAGGCGCGAGACCTCGTCCTTGTGCACCGCCACCGCGTCGAACACCTCGGGCTTGCCGTCATAGAGCGGATGGCCCCGGCCAGGCTCGGTCTGCCTGATCTTGCGCGCGATGCCGAACTCGCGGCCGTCGGTGTTCAGCATCACCTCGCCGCCGGCCGCCGTGACCGCCACCTGCAGGCCCCAGCAGCTCCCGAACACCGGCACGCCGGTCGCCAACGCCGCCTTGGCCAGATCGATCTGCGAGGTAATCTCCAGGCCGCCGTTGTAGACATTGAGTGCTGAGCCGGTCCAGGCGATGCCGTCATAATCCGACAGATCGGCACCGCCAGGCAGCGCCGTCTCGCCATCGGTCGGCCGCACCACATCGCAGATCACACCGGCCAGACAGCTGCGCAGGGCGTCGCAATAGGTGTCGGCGGTCTCGCGGCCGCCGGCGGCGACGGTCGCCACGCGGGCCTCGCGGGAGTTGCCCTCCACCACCAGAATCCGGGGATCCGCCATGAGCCGCCAACTCCATCCTATCCACGTCGCCCGTGCGCCGACCGACTCGGCGCGGCCCTTGAACATAGGCGGCCAAGGTTCGCGATTCCATCCCGCTCAGCCGCCCAGCGCATGCTCGGCCAGCAGGATGACGGCGGCGTAACGACCCCCTTTGCCGATTGCGACCAAGATCAGGAACCATGCCAGCTTCACGCGCAGCAGGCCGGCGGCGACGGTCAGCGGGTCGCCGACGATCGGCACCCAGGCGAACAACAGTGACCATTGGCCGTATCGGGTGAACCAGCGCTGGGCGCGTTCCAGTTCCGCGGGCTTGACCGGGAACCAGCGGCTGTCGCTCCAGGTGAGGCAGAAGCGGCCCAGCACCCAGTTGGCGACCGCGCCCAGTATGTTGCCGGCGCTGGCCACGGCCCAGAGCAGCAGCACATCGGCGCCGTCGGCGACCGTCAGCGCGGCCAGCACCGCCTCCGATGAGAACGGCAGGATGGTCGCCGCCAGGAAGGCGCTGGCGAACAGTCCGAACAGCGCCGCCATGGCGGAATCGATGCAGGATCAGAGCCGGCCGGTGATCACGTAGTCGAGCAGGCGCACCACCTGGTCCGGCGACTCCGCCACCGCCAGCGCGGCCGCATCGACCTCTTTCAGGGCGTGGCCGATGGATTCGTCGTGCAGGGTGATGACCGGCTTCCCGAGAGCCGAGGCGAAGCCGGCATCGAAGGCGGCGTTCCATTGCCGGTACTTGTCGCCGAACCGGACGACGACGACATCGGCGGCCTCGATCAGGGTGCGGGTGCGGATGGCGTTCACGCTGGCGCCCTTGTGGTCGGTCCAGGCGCGCGTCGTCTCGGGCCCCAGAATGGCGACCCCGCATTCGTCGCTGGCGCCGTGGTCGGTGATCGGGGCGGTCAGGTCGACCGGCAGCCCGGCCTTCTCGACCCCGGCGCTGATCTGTTCGCGCCAGTCACTGTGAATCTCGCCTGACAGGTAGACGGCCCAGCGGTCCTTTGCCATCGGCTGATGCTCCCTCGATACGGTGTCGAACGGTCATTGTAGAGCATTATCCGCCGATGCGGCACCGGCCCACAATACAGTCAGGCTTGGCCGAATGCCTTGCGCCACAGGGCCGCTTCCTTCTTGCGCCGATTGATCAGGCCGTTATTGCCGGGCCACAGCCGGGCCATCGACTCGAACTCCGCCGCCACCCGGTCGAACCGGCCGCCGGCGATATGGTCGCGGATGGCGCGCATCTCGCGGCGGCTGTCGCCCTCCATGCCGGCGCCGCGATTGTAGACCAGGCTGACCAGCATGCCGCGGGCCAGCGGCGGCAGCCCGTCGAAGCCGGGAAAGGCCTTGCGTGTCTTGTCGGTGTAGAGTGGAAGGCTGTCCTGCAGGAACACCCGCCAGGCCGACGAAAAGGGGATCTGGATGGATTTCAGGCCGTCGACGGCCGCCTTGCTGCCCTTCTTGCCGAGATGCGGTTCCAGCTTGGCGATCGCCTCGCGGCTCAGCTCGCCGCCCCAGTCGCGCTCGAACTGGACGGCATCGTGGAAGCGCAGATCGTATCCTATGCCGATGGTGACACCGCTCTTCTCGCCGGGGAAATGTGGAAAGGCCGCATGCTTGTCATAAAATGCCCGGCCGCCGATCTCCTCGGTGACGATGAAGGTGACCGCCTCGACCGGCAAATCTGGCGAAGGCTCCGGCTGCGCCTCCAGCCAGGCCCACAGGGCATCGTCGGCGACGCCGCTGGCTGGCTGGCCGGCCTGCTTCTGGGCCGCCTGCACCGCTCGCTCGGTGCCGCGCCCGAAATCGCCGTCGACACCCAACAGTGAACCGATGCGGTTCAGCAGTGCCTGCAGACGCTCCACGTCCGAACCGTTCGCCGGGCGGCTGAGCGTCGGCCCGCCCCGCGCCTCCAGCCAGGCCCACAACGCGGCATCGGCGACGCCGCTGGCGGCCTGCCCGGCCTTCTTCTGCGCAGCCTTGACGGCCGCCTCGGTCGCCGGGCCGAAATCGCCATCGACCACAAGTGCGGCCCCCTTGGCGTTCAACAACTCCTGCAGTACGCGAGTTTCGGCCCCGCGGGTCGGTCGGCGCAAAGTCGGATGGGACATGGATGTACCTCGCAGATCGAGCGCGGCCTTTGACCACGGCGTCAATTTGCCGTGGATACCGCATGGTACAGCATGCACAAGGGCCCTCACATAGGCACAGTCACGGCACGGCGCACCGGACGGCCGCGTTACAATCGAGAAGATATTTGGAGGTTGGTGCCCCTGGCCGGACTCGAACCAGCACGCCCGTGAAGGCAACAGATTTTGAGTCTGCCGCGTCTACCAATTCCGCCACAGGGGCACGCCCGAAGGCGGCGCCATCATAACCAAGCGCCTTGGGGGGTCAACGCGATTTGCCGGTGCGCCTGATGGCGACGTCCGATGCGACCGGCGCGGCGGGCCGATGCGGCGGCAAAATCAAAGATAATTTCCGTTAAGCAACTTTTTATTCAGCACTCATCGGTATGGCTGCTTGCTGCGGCAATTTGTACACGGGTGCGGTGAGCGTTCCCTGATGCGGGTTCTTTACGTCGAAGACGACGACAATCTGGCCTTCGCGGTCGAAAAGATGCTGTCCCAGGCAGGACACGTCTGCGACCGCGCGCGCTCGGGCACGGGCGCCGTCAAGCTGGGCCAGGAGCACGGATATGACGTGATCCTGCTGGACGTCATGCTGCCGGACATCGACGGATACGAAGTGCTGCGCCAGCTTCAGGAGGTCGGCGTGGAAACGCCGGTACTGATACAGTCGGGCCTGGTGGAGCGCGACCGCTCGATGGACGGGCTGGGGTTTGGTGTCGACGATTACCTGATCAAGCCGTTCAACCGTGACGAACTGATCAGCCAGGTCGAAAAGGCTGCGTCACGTGGAGGGCGTGCGACGCCGGCCGCAGCGCTCGAATCGCTGCCGGACGTCCTGGCCATCGAGCCGCCCTCTGCCGATACGTCAGCTCCCGAACCGCAAGTGATCCAGCTACCGGCGGCCGAACAGCCGGCGCCGGAACACCCGGTGACTGACCTGCCGGCGCCCGACGTGCCGGTACCCGAAACGCTGGACCCCGAACCACCAGCGCCCGAACCGCCGGCGCAGGAGCCTCCGGCGACTGATCTCCCGGCGCCCGAACCGCTGGATCTCGAACCGGCGGACGTAGAACCGCCGGCGCCCGAACCGCCGGTGCCCGAACCGGACGACCTCGACCTGTTACTCGCCGAACAGCCATTGGACGGCGAGGAGGGAACCCCCGCATCGGCAACAGACGGTCCGGCGGCGGGCACCTCTCCGCCTCCAGCATCGGCAGCGTCAGAAGTGTCCAATGGACCGGCCGCCGCGCCACCGGCTCCCGATGCTTCGGCAGCGCAGGGGCCGCCCCTGCCCAGCGCGTGCCCGGAACTGCCGGCGCGAATCGTCGGCTCCGACAGCGAGCAGCCCATCGATTGCACGATCGTAAGCCTTTCCAGCGGCGGCGCCGTTCTCGACGTCTATGACGAGACGGTCGACTGCCCGGACGTCTTCATGCTGGCGGTCGTCGGCGACAAGAGCTATCGCTGCGAATCCTGCTGGCGCCACGCCGGAAAGATCGGTGTGAAATTCGCCTGATCCGGAAACATCCACCACGGCGACAATGCCATCCGGTCGATGTCGCGACCGCTTCGCCCGGCCATGCCACGCTTTGGGCAACGTTTTATTTAACTTTCATGATTATGGGTTAATGCCGAAAGAGACCGATGCAAATGTGCGGGGCGGGAGCTGCCCATCATGCGGATCCTTTACGTTGAAGACGACACGACACTGGCAAAGACAGTCGAGCGCATGCTCGAGATGGAAGGCCATGAGTGCGATCGGGCCGAGACCGGACGCGAGGCCGTTCGGCTTGGCCGGGACAATCAGTACGATGTCATCCTGCTGGACATCATGCTGCCCGACTTCGACGGCTATGAAGTCGTCCAGAAGCTACACGAAATCGGCATTCGCACGCCGTTCCTGATCCAGTCGGGCCTGGTGGAGCGCGAGAACGCGCGCGACGGGGCCGGCTTCGGCGTGGAGCACTATCTGATCAAGCCCTTCAATCGCGAGGAGTTGATCAAGCGCCTGGAGCAGGCGGTATCTCGTGCCGCCAAGAAGGGCGAGGCGGCCAATGACCGCCGCAAGGACGAGCGCCTTCCGGACACAGAGGGGGCCCGGATCCTGTTCGATTACGGCAAGATCGTCGATTGCACGATCTTCAGCCGGTCCCAGGGCGGCGCGGCGATCGAAGTCGCGAACGACAATATGCGCTGGATGAAGTTCTTCACATTGAAGACCGACGACGGTAAGGAACGCCGGTGCGAAACCTGCTGGCAGTTCCGGAACAAGGTCGGTGTCAAGTTCGTCTGACCTCCCCACCGCCGTCGTGACCGACGGCCCCGACATCGAACGCGCCGAGGGGCCGACGGCCGATCCGGGCGCCGGCGTGTCCGGCGGCTCCCGGTCGCCGCTTCGCGCGCTGTATGACTGGACCCTGGCGCTGGCCGGGCATCGCCATGCGCAATGGGCCCTGGGAATCATCTCGTTCCTGGAGAGTTCGGTCTTTCCGATCCCTCCCGACGTGCTGCTGATGCCGATGGTGCTGGCGGCACGCGAGCGGGCCTGGCGGCTGGCCACGGTCTGCACCCTGGCTTCGGTGCTTGGCGGCCTGGCCGGTTATGGCATCGGCTATTTCCTGTTCGAAACCCTCGGCGAGCCGATCCTGGCGTTCTACGGATATGCCGAGAAATTCAGTAGTTTCCAGGGCTCGTATAACGAATACGGCGCATGGATCGTGTTCGGCGCCGGCTTCTCGCCGATTCCCTACAAGGTGTTCACCATCGCCAGCGGCGTCACCCAGCTCGACCTGCTGACCTTCTTCATCGCCTCTACCCTGTCGCGCGGTGCCCGGTTCTTCCTGGTGGCGGGGTTGCTTTGGCGGTTCGGCGCGCCGATCAAATCGTTCATCGAGCGCTGGCTGGGCCTGCTGACGCTGCTGTTTTTCGTATTCCTGTTCGGCGGATTTCTGATCCTGAAAGTCGTCCTGTAGGGCGTTATCCGCTCGTCCGGCGCGGCCGATTGGCCTATATCCAGGCCATGAACGAAAATCTTTTACGCAGTCTCGTCGATCGTGCGCCGCTGCTGCTGCTGTTGGCATCGATCGCGGTACTGGGGTCCGCCCTGGCGTCGCAATATTTCGGCGGCCTGCAACCCTGCGTGCTGTGCATCTATCAGCGCATACCCTACGCCGCCGTCATCCTGATCGCCGGCGCGGCGCTGTTCATGCCGGAATGGCCGCGGACCGTCGCAATCGCCCTGGCCGGGCTGGCCCTGCTGACCGGGAGCGGGATCGCCGTGTTCCATGTCGGAGTCGAGCAGCATTGGTGGCAGGGCACGGCGGAATGCGGCGGGACCGACGCCGCCGCCGACAGCCTGGAGGCGTTGCGCGCGCAGATCCTGGCGGCCCCGACGGTGCGCTGCGACGAGGTGCCTTGGTCGCTGTTCGGTGTTTCCATGGCCGGCTACAACGCGCTGATTTCGTTCGGGCTGGGCATCGCCTGCCTGTTCGCCGCGCGCCAGATGACGAGACCCGGACGATGACCGCGAAGCGCCCAACGAAACTGCGTGCGAAGCCGCCCCAGGCGACCGAAGGGCCGCTGCCCGGCACCCTGACCGGGCCGGCGCTGATCGACCGCATCGTGCGGGTCGACCACGCCGGCGAATATGGCGCGAAACGAATCTATGAGGGCCAGATTGCGGTTCTGGGCGACGATCCGGAGCTCGGGCCATTGCTGCGCCACATGGCGGAGCAGGAGGCGGAGCACCTGAAGGCGTTCGAGACGATGATCGTCGAACGCCGCGCCCGGCCCAGCGTCCTGCACCCGCTCTGGCACGCCGCCGGCTATGCGCTGGGGGCCGGCACCGCACTGCTCGGCCCGCGCGCGGCGATGGCCTGCACGGTCGCGGTCGAGGAGGTGATCGACGAGCATTATGCCCGTCAGGCGGCAGAGCTTGGCGAGGACGAGTCCGAACTCAAGGACACGATCGAGAAGTTCCGCGCCGAAGAACTGGAACACCGCGACATCGGCCTCGACCACGGCGCCGAACAGACTCCCGGCTACCGGGTGCTCTCCGGCGCAATCAAGACCGGCTCACGAGTCGCAATCTGGCTGGCGGAGCGTTTCTGAGTACCAGTGGCCGGCACCTGAGAGTGATCCTCGCCCTATCACAGGCGCCGGATGGGGATCTCGGAATGCGCGGTCCAACTGCCCCATGCGGAGCCCGCCGAAGCACGAGATCCCGCACGGACAATTCGGATAATCGGATAGCGACATAGGCGGTCAAGCGACACGTGCGCGTGGCGCTCAGGTTTCCAGCACCGTGTCCCAATACAGAAAATCCCGCCAACTTTCGTGAAGGAAGTTTGGCGGGAAGGCTCGACCGTTGTCCTGCAGCTGGTACGTGCTCGGTTGGGCCGGACGTTCCAGGGGCCGCATGCCGCAGCTCCCCGGCATTCGGTTGCCCTTCTTCAGATTGCAGACCGAGCAGGCGGTGACGACGTTCTCCCAGTTGGTGCGGCCGCCGCGCGAGCGCGGGATCACGTGGTCGAAGGTCAGCTCCGGTGTCGGAAAGCGCTCACCGCAGTATTGGCAGGAGAAACGGTCGCGCAGGAACACGTTGAACCGGGTGAAGGCCGGACGGCGGCTGGCGGAGACGTATTGCTTCAGCGAAATCACGCTGGGCAGGGCCATCTCGAAGCTGGGGCTGCGTACGACCCGATCGTATTCCGCGACGATGTTCACCCGGTCGAGAAAGACCGCCTTCACCGCGTCCTGCCATGGCCACAAGGACAGCGGGAAGTAACTCAGCGGACGGAAGTCCGCATTCAAAACAAGCGCCGGGCAACCGTCGGGTGGGGCAACCAATCCCCGCTCCTATTCCGTTGTCCACCATATGCTGCCGGAAGCAATATCCGACCGCAACACCCCTTTGACATATCGTGCACAAAGCGGTGACGCAAGATGTTGTGTATCGTCCCGCGAATTTGTCACTTTATTGTAAAGGGTTGCCAAGTTTTTCTTTCAGGAAGCCTGCGCCAAGGGCAATGCCCTCCGGATCGATGCCATGGCCGAGCCCCGGGCGGGCGACCGCGGACACATCGAAACCCTGGGATTTGAGGGCGTTTTCGGCGGCCGGAAGGGCCGCGACCGGCACCACATCGTCGAACTCGCCATGGATCAGCAGCGTATCCGGCTTCGAGACCGCCTCCGTCGCCAGCAGATCCGATCCCAGCAGCATCCCGGAATATCCGAGGATGGCGGCGCAGGGTGCCGCCCGGCGCGGCGCCACGTGCAGCGACATCATGGTGCCCTGGCTGAACCCGACCAGCGCCAGATCCGCATCCGTCAGGCCCCGCTTGCCAAGCGCATCGTCGATGAAGGCGTCGAGGATCGGCGCTGCGATCCGGATCCCCGCCAGCAGGCGCTCCGGCGACCAATCCCGCAGGCTGAACCATTGATAGCCGAAGGGCGCCATGTCGCAGGGAAACGGCGCGTTCGGGGCCAGGAATTCCGCCTCCGGCAGGGCCTGCGCCCAATATGGCGCCAAGCCGATCAGGTCGTCGCCATTGGCCCCGACACCGTGCAGCAGCACGACCAGCTTGCGCGGTGCGCCACCAGACGCCGGCGGGCTCGACGGCCCGGAAAGTGAGAACGCTTCAGACATGGGCGCCATCAGTGCCAGCCGCGCGGTCCTTGTCAACGGCGGTCAGCGGCACGGCCGGCGAACATCGCGCGATGATGCCGGTACCAGTCGCTCTGGAAGCGCTCGTCCGGGTCGTGGTCTCGCTTCGCGCGCAGGAAGTCCGGCATCCGCGGATGCGCCGCCGAAACCTGCGACTGGGTCGCCCAGCGGTGATAGGTCAGGAAATAGCTGCCGCCGAAGTCCAGCCCGCGGTCGATCAGACGGCGGAAGTCGGCCCGGCCTTGGCGAGTCCGTCCGGGCTGTGCGGGACGTGCAGGTTGAACACGATGCATGCCCATGGCGCCCTAGCCCAGGCCAGAAAGCTCTCGGTGTCCGGCTCGATCAGCCGCACGGTACCATAGATGAGATCGACCGCATGCTCGCGAAAGTCGTCTCGGATCGCCGCCATGAAAGCCCCGAGCGCCGGGCGCGGCACATAGATCTCGGTGATCATCTCTGTGGCCGGCACGGTAGCGCCAGTCAGTCGGTCGAGGGTTTCGTGATAGCCGTCGACATAGATGCCAAGCTGATGCGAATCCGACCAATAGACCTGCCCGGCCGTCGACCGGTAATGGGCTGCGTAGATATCGAAGGCGCGGCCGCGATCGGTATGCGCCAGATGAAGCAGGTTCAGCCAATCGGCCTCCGACAGGGATTTCTGACTCTCCGGGATCGGCGTCGCCGGGTCTACCGGCCGGTAGGCTGACATTACGCCCCGGCGCAGGAAGCCCGACGAACCGGAATCGGTGGAAAACTGGAAATCACCGTACAGGTATCCGGAGGCGATGCGGTCGTCGAACACCGGCATCAGATCGTCGACGTCGATCACTTCGACCTCGCGCCGCAGCTTGCGCCGCGGGGCCAGCCGAAGGGTCACCGTGGCGACCAGACCGAACAGCCCGTATCCGCCGACCGCCAGTCTGAACAAATCCCAGTTCTCGTCGCGGCTGCAGCGCTTCAGGTCGCCATTGGCGTCGATCAGTGTGAACGCCTCGATATCGGAAATGAAGGGCGCCATCTCAAGGCCGCGGCCATGGATATTGGCGGCCAGCGCGCCGCCGATGCTGAGCCGGTCGGCGCCGGTCTGCTTTTGCGCGATTGCCCATTGCCGAGCCCTGCCCGTCTGCTCTCCGATCAGCCAGGCGATCAGATCGGGCCATTGCATGCCTGCCTCGACCTCGATCAGGCCACGCTCGGCATCGAACCGGACGACGCGGTCGAGCCCGGCGGTATCGACCAGCAACCCGCCGGTCGCGAATTGCTGGCCGCCCATGGCGTGCCGGCCGCCGGCGATGCTGACCGACAGATCCTCCCGTCGTGCCCGACCGACGGCTGCCGCCAGCCCTTCGACCCGGTCCGGGCGCACGATATCCGCGACCTGGGTCGGGTTCATCCTGGAATGCAAATCGTTGACGATTTTGGCCGACCGGGACTCGCGAGAACCGGCAAGCGTGCCTCTCGGGCCCGCGTCGGCCATCGCAGCGACCATGTTCAAACCTTGCATGATAGACCGTCCTGCCATTAATTGAACATTGTTCAGTAAATGGTGAGGCCGCCCGAGCTTGTCCAGTTGTTTTGCGATGCTTGCCATCGCCAAGCCCGTCTCGCCATGATGGCCAAGCGATCGTTGACCCCATCCTGCGAGGCGGAGTCCCATGTCCGAGGCCGGCGAATACGAGGGCGGATGCTTGTGCGGCGCGGTGCGGTACCGAGTGACCGGACGGCCGATCTGGACCGCCTATTGCCACTGCCAGAGCTGTCGACGGGCGACCGGATCGGCAGTGGCGGCCTATGCCGGCTTTGCGGCCGACCGGTTCGCCGTCACCAAGGGCGAACCCGGACGCTTTCACTCCTCCAAGGGCGTAACGCGCGGCTTCTGCGCACGGTGCGGCTCGCCCCTGACCTATGAGGGCGAGCGGTGGCCGGGCGAGGTCCATATCCATATCGGTACATTCGACGACCCCGAGGCGTTCCCGCCGCAGGGCCACGCTTTCCATGACGAGGACGGGCTCTCCTGGCTGCACATCACCGACGCGCCGACGCCGCCGGCCGGCTGATCGACCCCTCCCGACAGCATGCCATGCCGGTAACCCGTTTCGCCCCAGCCCGACCGGCTTCCTCCACCTTGGGCACGCATTCAGTGCGCTGTTCTGCCAGGAGGCGGCGGAGCCGGAGGGCCGGTTCCTGCTGCGCATCGACGATATCGACGCGCAACGCTGCCGACCGGACTTCGAGGCGGCGATCTACGAGGATCTGGACTGGCTGGGCCTGCGCTGGGAGCAGCCGGTCGAGCGCCAGACCGACTTCCTGGCCGACTACGATGCCGCGATCCAACGCCTGCACGACCAGGGCGTTCTGTATCCCTGCTTTTGCTCCCGCAAGCAGATCCGCACCGAGATCGCCGGCATGCAGAGCGCGCCGCACGGGCCGGACGGCCCGCTCTATCCGGGGACCTGCCGCCGCCTTTCGGATACCGAGCGCGCCGATCGCATGGCGGCCGGAGAGCCCTATGCACTGCGGCTGGACGTCGCCACGGCGACGCAACGCACCGGTCCCCTGGACTGGCACGACCGCGAGGCTGGCCTGCAGCCGGCAGAGCCCGCACTGATGGGCGACGTGGTCCTGGCGCGCAAGGAAGCCATGGCCGGATATCATCTGAGCGTCGTGGTCGACGACCAACGACAGGGCATCACCCTGGTCACCAGGGGCCGCGATCTGTTTGCATCGACCCATGTGCAGCGCCTGTTGCAGGCTCTGCTGGGCCTGCCGGCGCCGGAGTACCACCACCACGCCCTGCTGACAGGCGACGACGGCATCCGGCTGGCCAAACGCGCCGACAGTCTGGCGGTCAGAACCCTGCGGGCCAGCGGCATGGGACCGGATGAGGTCCGCGCCCTGGCCTATTCCGCGCCGCGCATCTGATCGGGGGAAGCCCGCAGGCCCGCCACCAGCGGCAGGTAATCCGGCTCGTCGGGCGTCAACAGGCCGTGGCGGATCAGAAAGTCGATGATCACCGGGCCGACATTGAACTTGAAGTCGTCGGTGTCGCGCACCCGCGCCGCGACCTCCTCGATCGGCCACAGTTGGAAGCTCTCCACTTCGCCGTCAGTGTTCCTCGGGGTGAATTCCGGCGCAGGGGGAGGTCGTAGACGAAATGCACATCCCGCTTCAGCCCCTGCTCGACCTCCAGCGTGTAACTCAGCGCGCCGGCCGGGTGGGCGGTGAGCGCGAGTTCGTGGCCGATCCCGGCCTCTTCGGCGCATTCCTTGACCAGGTTTTCCCGAAGCGTCAGCCCGTGCGGATGGCCGCCGGCAACGATGTTATCGTATTTGCCCGGGGCCAGCAGCCGGTCCTGGGCCCGCTTGCCGATCCACATATGCATGCCGTCCGGCCGCATGACGTATCCGTTCACATGCACACCGAAGGACAGGATACCGAAGCTGTTGGCGGCGCAACGGTCCAGCACGAACAGGGGCGGACTCGACCACGCCGTCTTGACCCCATAGTCCTCGCCCCGACGAGCCGGGATATGGCCGGCCGTCGACAATGCATCGACGACGTCCGACAAAGCCGCGCTGCGGTCATCGAAACCGGCAAGCGCCGCGCGCAGGCAGACATGATCGTCGGCGATCTCGAAGACATCGCCCATATTGGCGAGCCGCTCGATCAGAGTCCTACGAAGCCAGCCGATCCGAACCCCACCGACGAGGAACGGCCGGAACCGGCTCAAATCGTAAGTGTTGCAAGCGGCGACTCGGTCCAGGAACGACATGACGCGCTGTTTAGCGCGCCACCTCGCCCATGCCTAGAGTCCGACCGGTCCCTGCACGGTGCGCACGCCGACCGTCTCGCGCAGGCAGGCAGCAATGTGCATTGCCCTCGCCGCCGGCATCGCCGGGACATTGAGGTCTATGGACAGTAGATCCGCCGAGATTGCGCTCGGAATGAATCGTGCCGGGCACCAGGCTACGTTTTGCGAAGACCTGCAGTACCCGGGGCAGCAACCCGGGATCGGCGTCGGCGGTCAGAAGAAACCGAAAGCCGGAGGCCTCGGCGTCGGACACCGGGGCGAGCCCGGCGGCGTAATGGGTATCCACGATGAAAATCCTTGGTCGCGAAGAACGACGGCGTGAGCGGAACTGCCCGACTCTCAGCGGAGAGCCGGGTCGCTAATTCGCCTCGTGCAACCAGGAAGAACGACCATGTTCAGACGGTAGCGCGTCAATCGGCGGAGGGTCAACAGTGGCACCACCGTCAGTAGGGATCCCCGTTCCTGTGGAGAAATCGGTACTCACCCTCGGATGCCTCGACCGTCATGTCGATGTCAGGATAGTCGCCGTGGTCGGCGGCGGCCCGTGTCCCGACCTCGAGGATCCGGGCTGGTCGGTCCGATCGGTTGACCAGATGGTGGCCATCGCGCCTGCCGGCCGGAAACCCCGCCGCCGTGCCCGCGGTGAGTGTCTGCTCGCCGCCATCGGTGATCAACACGGCCTCGCCCTCCAGCACATAGACGAATTCGTCCTCGTTGGCATGCCAGTGACGCTGCGACGACCATGCGCCCGGCGGCAGGGTCAATAGATTGGCGCCGAATTGCGTCAACCCCACCGCGTCGCCGAGCGCCTGTCGTTCCCGAGTGGCGCAGGGTTGATCGAACGGCGCGGGGTATCCCGAGCCAATACGCGGCGTGATCGACGCCGGGTCGAGCGCCGGTGCTTTCAAATTATCGGCCAAATGACGTCTCCAATCATTCCATGTCGAACGGCACATCTATCCGGGGAGCCATCCTTGGTCGGGGTTCACGGGCGTCGCGCAATTCGGTGATGATGCCCTCGCGGCCCGACGGCAATTGCTCGTCCCGACGCATGATATGCCTGGATCCGGTCGCTTCCAAACAACGGTCTCGGACCGGTTCGCCTGTGCTTACCGTGTCCCCTGCCCTATATTCGCTCCATGACATCGACCCTGATCGCAATCCTTCTGGTCGCCATGCTGGCGGTTGTAGTGACATTGTTCATCGGACTGATTGGCATGGCCCGGGGCGGCTCGTTCAATGCCCGCTATGGCAATCTGCTGATGCGCTGGCGCGTGGCGCTGCAGGGCATCGCGGTGCTGATCCTGGTCATCGCGCTGCTGGCCGCGGCCTGAGCACCGGAAACGAAATACGGAATCCGACATGGTACGGCTGACACGCATCTACACCCGTGGCGGCGATCAGGGGCAGACCTCGCTTGGCGGCGGCGCGCGCGTGCCCAAGTACGATCTGCGAGTCGCCGCCTATGGCACCGTCGACGAGGCCAACGCGGCGATCGGTATCGCCCGGCTGCACACCTCTGGCGACGCGGACGCAATGCTGTCGCGCATCCAGAACGACCTGTTCGATCTGGGCGCCGATCTTTGCCGGCCCGAAACTGGCGAGCCGGACCAGTCGGCGCTGCGCATGGCAGACAGTCAGGTCGATCGTCTGGAAGCCGAGATCGATACGATGAACGAAGCGCTGAAGCCGCTGACGAGCTTCGTGCTTCCCGGCGGCGGACCGGCTGCCGCCTATCTGCATCTGGCGCGCACGGTGTCTCGCCGGGCAGAACGCCTGATGGTGGAATTGGCCGAGTCCGAGACGGTCAATGCCGCGGCTTTGCGCTATGCCAACCGTCTGTCGGACCATCTGTTCGTCCTGGCGCGGTGGCTGAACGATAAGGGCCGCGACGATGTCTTGTGGGTGCCGGGCGCCCATCGGTAACGGACCATGAGTTCGGGAGGCTTGGACCGACTAGGCGCGTTGACAGGGTTGAGGCCAAATCCTATTGTCCGGCGCTGATGTTGCGCTGCACCATAAGCGGCGCTTGCGACGTTCCGGCGACTGTGGAATGCAAGGCCGGTGGGCGTAAAAGCGGGGGCCAGTCATCATGAAGAAAATCGGGATCATCGGCGCGGGCCAGATGGGCAGCGGCATCGCCCATGTGTGTGCATTGGCCGGCTATGACGTCCGGCTGCTGGACATGACGCCGGAGCTGCTGGAAAAGGCCGTCGCCGGGATCGACTGGAACATGTCGCGGCAGGTCGCCAAGGGCAAGATCGCCGAGGCCGACAAGACCACCGCCCTGGGGCGGATCGAAACCGGGACCGATTACGCCGCCTTCGGCGATTGCGACCTGGTGATTGAGGCCGCCACCGAGAACGAGGAGGTCAAGCGCGAGATCTTCAAGACGCTGGTGCCGCATCTGGGCGCCGACGCTCTGATCGCCACCAACACCTCGTCGATCTCGATCACCCGGCTGGCTGCCACAACCGACCGGCCGGAACGGTTCATCGGCATGCATTTCATGAATCCGGTGCCGGTGATGCAGCTCGTGGAGCTGATCCGCGGCATCGCCACTGGCGACGAGGCCTATCAGGCTATCCGGACCCTGACCGAGTCGCTGGGCAAGACCGGGGCGACCGCCGAGGACTTCCCGGCCTTCATCGTCAACCGCATCCTGCTGCCGATGATCAACGAGGCGGTCTATACGCTGTATGAAGGCGTCGGCTCGGTGACCTCGATCGACACCTGCCTGAAGCTGGGCGCCAATCACCCGATGGGGCCACTGGAACTGGCCGATTTCATCGGGCTCGACACCTGCCTGAGCGTGATGAACGTGCTGTATGACGGGCTGGCCGACAGCAAGTACCGGCCCTGCCCGCTGCTGGTGAAATATGTCGAGGCCGGCTGGCTGGGTCGCAAGACCGGCCGTGGATTCTACGACTATTCCGGAGACACCCCGGTGCCGACGCGCTAGTCGCTAGCCCGCACTTCTCATACTGGCCACGGTCTTCCCGGCGCTGTCACCCCGCTCGACAGGGCTGGAAGGGCTCGCAGCGCGATGCAGCGCATCGGGCAAGCGGCTCTTTCGTCACTCTGTCGACGGGACAGCACCGCCCCCCAGTTCATGATATTGGGGTCACGTTGCGGTGCCCGCCCGCGGCGTCAAGCGACTCGACCGCAGCGCTGCTGCGCTCTTCGGCCCTTTCCTGGCGGAGCGGATCACCGCAACGTGACGCAGACCGCGACCAGTATGAGAAATGCGGGCTAGATCCAGGGCGGCTCCTCGACCGTCAGGTTGCCGCCGGCGTCGCCGGTGTTGACGGTTCCGGCCGGCTCGATCATCACGATCTCGCATTCCTGCTCGGCGACCGGCTTGTGCTCGACGCCCTTTGGCACGACGAACATGTCGCCGGCCCTCATTACGACCTCGCGGTCCCGCAGGTGGATGACCATCTCGCCCTTGTTGACGATGAACAACTCGTCGGTGTCGGGATGGGAATGCCAGACGAATTCGCCTTTGATCTTGGCGATCTTCACATGAAGGTCGTTGAGCTGGGCGATAACATGCGGCGACCAGTGGTCGGCGAACTTGCCGAATTTCTCGGCGAAATTGACTGTGTTCATCGTCGTGATCCTCGGCTGAAGCAGGGTCTCGTGCCGGACATTTCTGAGCCGAAATCCCCATATCGGACGCGGAAGGTCAAGGCTCAAGAACCGGGTGGGCGGGGTTGACCCGGCGAGCGAACCTGGTAGCGCCCATTTCCGTCGTAGGAGCCGAGCCATGTCGCCCGTCAAATTCGTCGCCATACCCACCGATATCGCCCGCGCCTACCAGTCCGGGCAGCATGATGCCTATGGACGGACTCCGGAACGCCGCGTCTCGGACGGCGGCGGCGTTCCCTGCCGGCACTGCCTGACCGATGTGGCGGCCGGCGAGGAGTACCTGGTGCTCGCCTACCGTCCGTTCCCCGACCTACAGCCCTACGCGGAGACCGGTCCGATCTTCCTGCACGCGGCACCATGCGCCCGCCATCCGGACGCGGCTGAAACCCCCGACCTGTTTTCCAGGACGACGCGACTGCTGATCCGCGGATATGGCGCGGACGACCGCATCCTGTATGGCACCGGCCAGGTTGTCGCGACGGAAGACATTGCGGAGACCGCAGCGGACCTTCTGGATCGCGCGGAGGTCGCATATGTGCACCTGCGCTCCGCTTCCAACAATTGCTTTCAATGCCGGATCGAGCGTGGCTGAGCAGGCGCCGCTTCAGCTGTCCAGGTAGAAGCGGATCAGGTCCACCGCCGCCGGCCCGTCCCATTCCGCAGGTCCGGTATAGCGGCCGAGCTCGCGGCCACGTCGGTCGAACAGGATCGTCGTCGGCATGCCCAGCACGTCCAGAGCCGCAGCAGAACGCCCGGTCGGGTCGAGGAATGTGGGCAATCCGCCGAATTCGTTCTCATCCAGGAATGGCGTGACCTTCTCGCCGCCTTCGCGGTCAATGGAGATCGCCAGCAGGCGGAATTCGTCCCCTGACAAAGCCGATTGCAGGCGGATCAGCGATGGCAGTTCACGCAGGCACGGAGCGCACCAGGTCGCCCAGTAATTGACCAGAACCACCTGTCCGCGGAAATCCTCCAGGCCAAGAGTGTTGCCCGAAAGGTCGGAAAAGCTTATTTCGGGCGCTGGGATTGGCGGTTGGCTGAGGTCGAAGGTGCGCATTTCGCCGGACAGGGGCGGCCGTGCCGACATCGGTGGCAACAGCGCGACGGCCGCCCAGATGGCGATGGCGCCCTGGGCGGCCAACAGGAAACCGAAGAAAAACGCGACCTTGTTCACGACTATGCCAGTCCTTTTGACAAACGCTCAGGAAGAGCCTGCGATACTGTCATGACCGACACGCCCAACCGCAAGAAACCGCCAGGCACAGCCGGCGACACGGCCGCAAACGCCTTGTGGGGCGGCCGGTTCGCGGCCGGTCCGTCGGCGATCATGGAACGCATCAACGCCTCCATCGGATTCGATCGGCGTCTGGCCGAGCAAGATATCGCCGGCTCGCAGGCCCATGCGGCCATGCTGGCCGAGCAGGGTATCATCACCCGTGCCGACGCCGATCTGATCCTCGACGGTCTGCAACGGATATCCGAGGAAATCGCATCCGGCAGCTTTCGGTTCAAGACCGAACTGGAGGACATTCACATGAATGTCGAGGCCAGGCTGGCGGAATTGATCGGGCCGGTGGCAGGCCGGCTGCACACCGCGCGCAGCCGCAACGATCAGGTCGCGACCGATTTCCGGCTCTGGGTGCGCGACGCGATGGACCGCGCAGATGACGGTCTGAAGGCGTTGCAGGCGGCGTTGATCGCGCAAGCGGAACGCCACGCCGATACGGTTATGCCGGGGTTCACCCACCTGCAATCGGCTCAGCCCGTTACCCTCGGACACCATTTGCTGGCCTATGTCGAGATGCTGGGGCGCGATCGCGGCCGCATCGCCGATGCCCGAGCCCGGCTGAACGAGTCGCCGCTGGGCTGCGCCGCGCTTGCCGGCACATCCTTCGCCATCGACCGGGAGATGACCGCCAAGGCGCTCAGCTTCGACCGGCCGACAGCCAATTCGCTGGACGGCGTGTCGGACCGGGATTTCGCCCTGGAGTATCTCGGTGCCGCGGCAATTGCCGCGATGCATATGTCGCGGCTGGCCGAGGAGCTGGTGATCTGGACCTCGCACCAGTTCGGGTTCGTCCGCCTGTCGGATGGCTTCACCACCGGCTCGTCGATCATGCCACAGAAGCGCAACCCGGACGCGGCGGAGTTGGCGCGCGGCAAGTCGGGGCGCGTGGTCGGCAACCTGATCGCCCTGCTGACCACCATGAAGGGCTTGGCGCTGACCTACTCGAAGGACATGCAGGAGGACAAGGAGCCGGTCTTCGACACTGACGACTCGCTGATCCTGTGCCTTGCCGCCATGACCGGCATGATCACCGACATGAGCGTGAATGCCCTGGCCATGCGAACGGCCGCGGTCGTCGGCTATTCAACCGCCACCGACCTCGCGGACTGGCTGGTGCGGAGCCTCGACATGCCGTTTCGCGAGGCCCATCACGTCACCGGGCGGCTGGTGAAGATGGCCGAGGAGCGCGGCATCGGACTGGCCGACCTGCCGCTGGCCGACCTGCAGTCGGTCGAGCCCCGGATCACCGAGGATGCCCACGCCGTGCTGAGTGTGGAAGCCTCCGTCGCAAGCCGGACCAGCCTGGGCGGAACCGCGCCCGATCGTGTTCGGGAGGCGGCGACCAAAGCGCGGGAGCGGTACCTATGAGAAATACGACAAGATCATTGTTCGCCGTGCTGTTGATCCTGGCCCTGGCATTGCCGGCCGCCGGCTGTGGCCGCAAGCCCGAAGACGTGTCGCCGCCCGAAGGGTCCGACGGCGAGAACTTCCCGCGCACCTTCCCGTCTTCATGACGGCATTCGCCTATCGCAACGGCGAATTGTGCGCCGAGGACGTACCGCTGACGTCCATTGCGGACTCCACCGGCACGCCGTTCTATTGCTATTCGACCGCCATGCTGAAGGGTGCGTACGGGGCCTTTGCGGATGTGTTCCAGGGGCTGTCGGTCGACATCCATTATGCCATGAAGGCGAATTCGAACCGGGCGGTCGTGCGCACCCTGGCGGGCTTCGGGGCGGGAGCGGATGTGGTCTCCGTGGGCGAGATGCGGCTGGCGCTGTCGGCAGGAGTCGGTCCCGGACACATCGTGTTCTCCGGCGTCGGCAAATCCCACGACGAACTGGCCGCGGCGCTGGAGGCAGGCATCGGGCAGATCAATGTTGAGTCGATCCCGGAACTGGAGGCGCTGAGCACCCTGGCGGCGGCGCGCGGTGATACTGCGACCATCGCGATCCGGGTCAATCCTGACGTCGATGCGGGGACTCACGCCAAGATCACCACCGGGCTGAAGGGCAACAAGTTCGGCATCGACATTGAGCAGGCGGCAGAAGTCTTCCGTCACGCCGCCGATCTACCCGGTATCGCGGCGACCGGTATCGCCATCCATATCGGCAGCCAGTTGACCGAGCTCGATCCGTTTCGCCATGCCTTCACACGGCTGGCCGGGCTGGTCGAGACGTTGCGTGGCCATGGTCACACGATCGACCGCCTGGACCTCGGCGGCGGGCTGGGCATCGCCTATCAGGACGAGGTCCCGCCCAGTCTGCCGGCCTATGCCGATCTGGTGCGCGAGATTATCCTGCCGACCGGATGCCGGATCATGATCGAACCCGGCCGTGCCCTGGTCGGCAATGCCGGCGTGCTGGTCAGCCGCGTCATCTATCGCAAGGTCGGGCAGGCTCGGGTCTTCCTGATCGTGGATGCCGCCATGAACGACCTGCTGCGGCCGTCCCTCTACGACGCGTGGCATACCATCCTGCCGGTCCGACAGTCGTCGGCAGATACACCGCATGAGCCGGTCGACGTGGTCGGGCCGATTTGCGAATCCGGCGATACTTTCGCGGTGCAGCGTCAATTGCCGCGGATGGAGGCCGGCGACCTGCTCGCCCTGACCGGCGCCGGCGCGTATGGTGCGGTGATGGCGTCGACCTATAATGCGCGGCCACTGGTGCCCGAAGTGCTTGTAAACGGCGAAAACTTTGCCCTGGTCAGAAAACGGCCAACATTCGATGAGATGATGACGCTCGAGGTATCGCCGCCCTGGCTGGCGGCGCCATAACGACCGGACACGGATCGGACCGAATATGAGAGGTCGTATCGCCGAGCTGCTCGGCGCCGGCAGCGCTGCGGAGGCGCTCGCCATCCCCCGCACCAAGCTGGTGCTCGTGTGGTTGACGCTCTTGTGGGAGCGGGTGTGGCCCGCCATCTGGCCGGCGGTCGGCGTGCTGGGGCTGTTCCTGGCGGCGGCTCTGTTCGACGTTCTACCGCTGCTGCCCGGTTGGCTGCATCTGATCGCTCTCATCGGCTTTGCCGCCGGTTTTGCGACTGCCATCTATGTCGCCAAGCAACGTATCCGGATGCCGGACGTCGAGGATGCCAAACGCCGCCTGGAAATCGCCAGCGGCGTACCGCATCGCCCTTTGACGGGCCTGCTGGACCATCAGGCGGCCGGTACTTCCGACGTCCTCAGCCGGCGGCTGTGGCAGACCCACCGGCAGCGGCTGCGCGATGCGGTGAAGCGCTGGCGCATCGGTTGGCCGGCGCCGGGGCTGGCCAAGCAGGATCGCTATGGCATGCGCGCCGCCATCGGACTGTTGCTGTTGCTGGCGATGGTGGGTGCCAGGGGCGACTGGGTCGAGCGCCTGGTCCATGCGGTTTCACCGAACCTGACCGGCGCCGCGGCGGACCAGATCGTGACGCTGGATCTGTTCATCACGCCGCCGGAATACACGGGTGCACCGCCGCTCTATCTGCGCCCCGCGGAGCCCGGACTGGACGAAGCCGGCGAGCCGGTGGAGGCCGCGCCGATCTCGGTGCCGATCAACAGCACCGTCCTGGCGCGAGTGACCGGCGGCGGCGAGCCACCTGTGCTGGCGCTGGCATCCGAACCGACCGCTTTCGACGACATCGACGGCGTGAATTACGAGATAACCGCGACGATCACCGCCGGCAATCGCATCGCGGTCGAACAGGACGGATCCGTCCTCGGCTCCTGGCCGATCACCGTCATCCCGGACGAGCCGCCGAGCATCCGCGTGGCAGCCGAGCCGACCCAATCGGAGCGGGCGGCGGTCCGCATCGAATATGAAGCTACCGACGATTACGGCATCGATACCGCATCGGCGACGATTGCATTGACCGACGCGGCGCTGGCCGCCGGGCCGGGGCTCGGGCGTCCTCCGATCGTGCTGGAGCTTGCAGTACCGGGCCGGCGCCCGCGCGAGGCCCGGGCCGCGAGCTACCACGATCTGACACCGCATCCCTGGGCAGGACAACAGGTCGCCCTGACCTTGTCAGCGACCGATGGCGCCGGTCAGATCGGGAACTCCAACACGATTGAATTCCTGCTGCCAGAGCGCACCTTCAATCATCCGGTCGCCCGCGCGATCATCGAACAGCGCCGCAACCTGATGCTCGATCCCGAAAGCCATCCGATCGTGTCGGAGGTGCTCGAAACGCTCTCGCTGCGTCCGGATCGTTTCTACGACGATTCGGTGGTCTTCCTGGCCTTGCGCACCGCAGCGCGCCGGCTTGCGTTGAGCCGCTTCGTAGAAGACGCGATCGAGCCGGTTCAAGAGCTGCTTTGGGATACCGCGCTCAGAATCGAGGATGGCGGGTTGTCCATCGCCGAGCGCGATCTTCGGCAGGCGCAACAGGCCTTGATGGATGCCCTGTCGAACGACGCCACCGACGACGAGATTCGCCAGTTGATGGACGAGTTGCGCGAGGCGCTCGACGAATACCTGAAGGCGATGCAGGAAAACCTGATGGACCGGATGGCGCGCGGCGAGGTGCCCGAGATGATGGCCGACCCGGATAGCCAGACCATCGACCGCGATCAATTGAACGAGATGCTGGAGCAGATGCAGGAGCTGGCGGAGTCCGGCGCCCGGGAAGCGGCGCGGGACATGCTCGCCCAGCTGCAGGAAATGCTGGAGAACCTTCAGGCCGGTGTCATGCAGCAGCAGCAACAGCAGAACTCTCAGGCGAATCCGGCGATGGAGCTGATGGAGGACCTTCAGAACCTGACAAGGGCGCAACAGGAATTGCTGGATCGCACCTTCCAGGAATCGCAGCAGGGGCAGCAGGAAGGTCAGCAGGGCGAGAACATGCCGAGCCAGACGCCGAGCCAGCCGGGCACTGGCAGCGGTTCTCAGCTCGGATCGGATTTCGGCACCGAGGGCGCGGCTGTCCAGGAAGCGCTGCGCCGGGCGCTGGGCGAGATGATGCGACAGATGGACGAGATGACCGGCGAGATCCCGGTGCCGCTCGGGCGCGCCGAGCAATCCATGCGGCAATCCGAACAGGCTCTAGGCCAGGGCCAGACGGGCCAAGCGGTCCAGCCACAGGCCGATTCCGTCGATCAACTTCAGCAGGGGCTTCAGGACTTCGTTGATCAGGTGCTGGAACAGATGGCGCAGCAGAACAGCGGGCAGGTCGGCCAGATGATGCAGCAGTTGAATTCAGGGCGCGATCCGCTGGGGCGGCCAATGCCGAATTCCGGAGGCATGAATACCGAGGAGGTTGGCATTCCCAGCCAGTCGGACCTGCAGCGGGCACGACAAATCCTCGACGAGTTGCGGCGGCGGTCCGGCCAGCGCAGCCGGCCGATCGACGAGCTGGATTATATCGACCGGCTAATGCGTCAGTTCTGATTCAGCGGTCGCGGCACCTGGCCACGGCCCATCGACGCCCAGCACGACTTTGGCACCGATATCCGTCATTGCCCGGCGACTGGTCTCGAATGTCGCGGCGTCGCCCGGCTCGAGCGTGTCCACCTCAAGTGAGAACGTCCAGCTTTCCAAGGCCGCACCTTGCGAATCCGCCAAACTGGCCCGCAACGACGGCACCGACCGCGGAATCTCCGAGGCGTTGTGAACTTCGCCGCGTATCCAAAGCGTGTCGCCGAACGCGTCGGTCCTGATCTCCGACGTGACATTGCGATATTCCAGCCCGGCGCCGACCCCGGGAATGGCAGCCAGATTGAGATCGTGCAAGCCGATGCCAAATTCATCGTACAACAGGGCCGCCGGCGGCCACGACTGCACGACCATGGCCCGGCCGACATAGATGTAACCGGCGATCCCGCCGACCGCCAGCAGCAGCGCCGCTACGGCAGCGACATTGCCCACTCGGCGCAGAAACGCGCCCCGCGCCTTCGGCGGAGCGGCCGATGCCGCCTGCTCGGGCTTGTCGGCCTTGTCCGATGGATCGGAATCGTCGTTCGCCGCCTGCAGCCAGACATGACCGCAGCTGATGCACTTCACCTTGCGACCGTCGGTGCCGAGGGCGTCGTCGGCGACCGCATAGCTGGTCGCGCATTTCTCGCAAGTGAGGATCATTTAAACGGGTACAACCCTTATGAACAACACGGTGGGGTTTATCGAGGTATCCATGAATATAGACAACAAACTCTAAATATCGGCGCGCCTGGCGGTGCCTGGGACCGGCCCCAATGCTGGACTGACCCGCCGCCCCATGCCATGGTCCGGGCGCGGTCCGGTCACACCGCACGGCCCGGTTTTCGCAGTGCTGGAGTGCTCACGTGCAGCCCCTGATCGAGTTCGAGAACGTCGGGATGCGTTACGGCAGTGGACCGGAAGTGCTGCGCGATCTCACATTTTCGGTGGCCAAGGGATCGTTCCATTTCATCACCGGCCCGAGTGGCGCCGGCAAATCGTCGCTGCTTCGGCTGCTGTCGCTGACCCACCGGCCGTCACGCGGGCTGGTCACGCTGTTTGGCCGCGACATGGCGACACTGAAGCGAGAGGAACTGCCTGCTCTGAGACGTCGGATCGGTGTCGTGTTCCAGGATTTCCGTCTGATCGATCATTTGTCCGCGGTCGACAATGTGGCCCTGCCGCTGCGCCTGGCCGGCGCCCGCGACGATCGGGTTCGCGGCCACGTTAAGGAATTGCTGCGCTGGGTCGGCCTGGGCGATCAGTTGGATGCCAGACCGCCGACCCTGTCCGGTGGTGAGCAGCAGCGGATCGCCATTGCGCGCGCCGTCATCAATCGCCCGAACCTGCTGCTGGCCGACGAGCCGACCGGCAATGTCGACGAGCGGATCGGGCTCAGGCTGATGCGCCTGTTCGACGAGTTGAACAAGGTCGGGACCACGGTCATCGTTGCGACACACAGCGAATCCATCATCCGCCGCTTTCGCCATCCCGTCCTGCAACTGAGGGACGGGCAGTTGTTCCCGGCCCAAGAGGAGCTCAGTCGGACGGCATGATTGCATGGCTGTGGCGCCGCATAGCCCCGGAGACAGGTCCCGAAGTCCCATTGAAGCGATCCGGCGCAGACCGATTCGTTCCGTGGCTGATCGCGCCGATGGCCTATTTGGCCACCCTGTCGCTGGCGGCGGTACTGACCACCGCCGCACTGATCGAAGGATGGGATGTCGGACTGGCCGGCAGCCTGACGATCCAGATCCAGGCCGCCAAATACGGCGAGGCCGAGGACACCGCCGTGTCCACCGGCGAAGCCCTGTCCGTGCTGCATGACTGGCCGGGCATCGCCGACGCCACGCCGATCGACAAGCCCGAGGTGGCGGAGTTGCTGGGTCCGTGGCTGGGCGACGATCTTCCGGTCGAGCAATTGCCCCTGCCGACCCTGATCGACGTCACCCTATCCGGCGAACCGGCAGTCGACCTGGTGGCGCTGGCGGCGGCCCTTGAGGCCGAGGTCGACGGCGTCACCGTCGACGATCACGCCACCTGGCTGTCCGACCTGAAGGCGGTCGCCAATACGGTTCTGCTGTTCGCCAGCATCCTGATGGTGCTGATTTCGCTGTCAGCCATGGCGACCATCGTCTTCGTGACCCGGGCTGGCCTGGCGATCCATCGCAATGTGATCGACCTGCTGCACACGATCGGCGCGCCGGATGTCTATGTGGCGCGTCAGTTCGAGTGGTACGCCTTCGCGCTTGGCCTGCGCGGCGCGACGATCGGCTTCGGGCTGGCGATCGTGACCCTGCTGCTGATGAGCCGGGTGGTGGGCGGCACCGGCGGCACCTCCCTGCTGACCATGCCGTCGCTGTCGCCCGCGCAATGGGCATCGTTGATCCTGGTGCCGGTGGTGGCGATCCTGCTGGCCGCCGTCACGGCGCGCGCGACGGTGCTGCGCACCCTGGCGCGAATGCCATAGATGACAGCAAGACGATCGAGCTTCCGCTCGCGGCCTCGTCGAGGCCGCGCGACCATCGCCGCCTCGCTGCTGCTGGTCGCCCTGGTGGCGGCACTGACCGCCTGGGGGGCCGGCTTCGCGTGGTTCGCCAATCTGGCGGCGGCGACCACCGACGACGCCGACTCGCCCACCGATGCCATCGTGGTGCTGACCGGCGGCAGTCAGCGGCTGACCACCGGGCTCAGCCTATTGGCCGCCGATCGCGCGGAAAAGCTGTTCGTGTCCGGCGTCTACCGCGGTGTCGACGTGCAGGAGTTGCTGCGCGTATCGCGGCAGGCCCCGGCGGCGGTGGAATGCTGTATCGTACTGGGCTACGCTGCCGACAACACTCGCGGCAACGCAGCCGAAACGGCGGCGTGGCTGCAGCAGGAGAGTTACAGTTCGGTCCGCCTGGTGACCGCAAACTACCATATGCCGCGCAGCCTGTTGGAATTCCGCATCGCCATTCCAGACGCCAGGATCGTTCCGCATCCTGTGGCGCCGGCCAACGTGCATGTAGAGGAGTGGTGGCGCTGGCCGGGGACGACGATCCTGCTGGTCGGCGAGTATAACAAGTATCTGGTCGCCCTGTTGCGCGGCGTATTCGCATAGCATCCGGCATGATTCGATCGATCGCCTTCAATCTTGTCTTCTATGTCTGGACGACGATCTGCTGCGTCGGCATCGTCTGGGTCCTGATCATCCCGCGCAGGGCTATGATCTGGGTGGTCTGCCGCTATCTAGACAGCGTGCATTGGATCGAGCGGCTGATCCTGGGATTGGATTACGAAGTGATCGGGCGCGAGCATCTTCCCGACGGCGCTTACATCCTTGCCGCAAAGCACCAATCCACCTGGGAAACCATGAAGCTGCATCTGCTGGTCGACGACCCGGCGGTGATCCTGAAGCGCGAGTTGAGCTTCATCCCGCTGTGGGGCTGGTACGCAGTCAAGGCGCAGATGATCCCGGTGCATCGCGGGGGCCGCAGCAAGGCGATCGCCAGCATCATCCAGGGCGCGCGCAAGATTAAAGCGCAGGGCCGGCCGATCGTGATCTTCCCGCAGGGCACCCGGACCGCCGCCGGCACCTTCCGGCCCTATCGGATCGGCGTCGCAGCCTTGTATGAGGCTCTCGACCTGCCAGTGGTGCCGATGGCGCTGAATTCCGGGGTCTTCTGGCCGCGCCGCAAATTCGTCAAGCGGCCAGGCACGATCACCGTGGAATTCCTACCGTCGATCCCTCCGGGTCTCCCGCGCGAAGACTTCCAAAAGCAGCTCGAGGATGAGATGGAGACCGCAACCGACCGGCTGGTGGTCGCTGTCGGCGGTCCGGCGACCGACCGCTCCAGATCGGCCGAGGCACCATCGCCAGAACCCGCGGTCGCCAGCCGTTAACAGCGGCTGGTCGCCGATTCTCGACAGTGAACAAAATGAGAACATCATTGGCCGATAGGCAATAATCGTGTATGATAATTGCCCATCGCAGCTTGGGACACCGCCTCCATGACCACCAGCGGCGATATCGCCAACCAGATATGGGACATGAAATACCGACTGCGCTCGCAGGATGGTACGCCAGTGGAGTCGACGGTGGAGGATAGCTGGCGGCGGGTCGCGCGACGCGCTCGCCGCGTACCGGAAAAAGACGCCAAGAGCTGTGGGCCGAACGGTTCTACGAAGCGCTCGAAGGACTTCCAGCTTCCTGCCCGCCGGACGGATTCATGGCCGGCGCCGGCAGCGACCGCAAAGTCACCCTGTTCAATTGCTTCGTGATGGGCGCGATCGCCGACGACATGACCGGCATTTTCGACGCGCTCAAGGAAGCCGCGTTGACCATGCAGCAGGGTGGCGGCATCGGCCACGATTTCTCGACCCTGCGGCCGCGCGGCGCGCCGGTGCACTGGGCGTCGGCGCGGACGCCTCGGGCCCGGTCTCGTTCATGCGATGTGTGGGACGCCATGTGTCGCACGATCATGAGCGCCGGCCACGCGCCGCGGCGCCATGATGGCCACTTTGCGCTGCGACCATCCGGATATCGAAGCCTTTATCGACGCCAAGCACGACGCCCGGCCGAGCTGCGCATGTTCAATCTGTCGGTGCTGATCACCGACGCGTTCATGGACGCGGTGCAGCGCGATGACGCCGACTGGGACCTGAAATTTGGCGGCACGGTCCATGGCGCACGGTTTCGTGCGCGGGATCGCTGTGGGACCGGATCATGCGCGCGACCTACGCCTATGCCGAACCCGGCGTGGTGTTCATCGACCGCATCAACCAGCTGCAATAATCTCTCCTACATGCGAGGAGATTCACGGCCACCAACCCCTGCGGCGAACAGCCATTGCCGCCCTATGGCGCCTGCTTGCTCGGTTCGATCAATCTATCGCGCCTCGTAACCGACCCCTTCACCAAGCCAGGCTGCCGTCAATCTGGACCAACTTGAGTCGGCTGGTCGGACGATCGTGCCGGTGGCGGTGCGCATGCTCGACAATACAATTGATGTGTCAGCGCTATCCCACTTGCCGGCACAAGAGCCCAGGAAGCGAAGCGCGAAAAGGCGTATCGGCCTCGGCATCACCGGCCTTGCCGATGCGCTGATCATGTGCGGCGCGCGCTATGGCTCGTGCCAAGGCGGTCTCGCTGACCGAGACAATGGATGGCCGCGGTTTCAGCCGCGCCGCCTATTTGGCCTCGGCCGTGCTCAGCCCGTGAGAAGGGTGCCTTCCCGCTCTACGACCCGGTTGCCTATCCCGAGAGGCCGATGATCAAGGCGCTGGGGCCCAAGCTGCGCGACAAGATCGCCAAGCAAGGCATGCGCAATGCGCTGGTCACGTCGATCGCGCCCACCGGGACCATCTCGCTGTTCGCCGGCAACGTGTCTTCCGGCATCGAGCCGGTCTTTGCGTACGAGTACACCCGCCAGGTGCTCGCAGCCGGATGGCAGCCGCAGGCCGGAAACCGTGAGCGACTACGCCTACCGGCTGTTCCGCGATGCCAACGGCGCCGAGGCAAGCCTTCCGGACAGCTTCGTCGACGCCCAGGCGCTGTCGCCGGCCGAACATTTGGCGATGCAGGCTGCCGCACAAACCCATATCGACAGTTCGATCAGCAAGACCATCAACTGCCCGGCCGACCTCGATTTCGACACCTTCAAGGACGTGTACGCCCAGGCGTACAGGCTGGGCTGCAAGGGCTGCACCACGTACAGGCCCAATCCGGTGACCGGCGCCGTCCTCGAGGCCGCGCCGAGACCGGCCGAGGCCGTTGCGGCACCGGCGGACGCAGAAATCGTCTATATGACCAAGCCGCTGGACCGGCCGGAGGCGCTGCCCGGCCTGACCTATAAGCTGCGCTGGCCGGACAGCGACCACGCCATGTACGTCACCATCAACGACGTCATTCAGGACGAACGGCGGCGGCCCTTCGAGATATTCATCAACTCGAAGAACATGGAGCACTACGCCTGGACCGTGGCCCTGACCCGGATGATCAGCGCCGTGTTCCGCCGCGGCGGCGACATCACCTTCGTGGTCGAGGAGTTGAAGGCGGTGTTCGATCCGCGCGGCGGCCATTGGGTGAAAGGGCGGTACGTGCCCTCGCTGCTGGCGGCGATCGGCGACGCCATCGAGCAGCACATGATCGAGATCGGCTTCCTGACGGAAGCCGAACGCCCCGCCCTGTCGCAACTGGCCCAGGTCGTCAACACCGACACCCGCCCCCCGGCGCAATGCCCGAAATGCGGCCAGCCGGGGCTGGTGCGCCAGGAGGGTTGCGATCTGTGCCCGAGTTGCGGCTATTCCAGATGCGAAGGCGGGTAAGGCGGGCGAGGCCGACGAAGCAGTGCCCTTCGCCACCCTTCGTTCCCGATGCCGGTGAGCATCGGGGACATCCTCAACCAGCCCCGATTTCTCAAGCCATCTAACCGCGGACGGCTGCTCTCAGCCGGCATTCCGTATTTCGGCCGTTGGCTGCACCTCTGTCGCCGACTCGTCATCCGCCTCGCTGTCGGCTGTCGGATCGGCGGCCCCGCCATTAGTCACGACGGCCGGAGCCGGCGAAGCACCCGCCGCCTGCTTGGCGCTCGCAAGGCTTCGGCGGATGCGATCGAACACCGTCTCCTCGGCCCGCTGCTTGCCGGTGCCCAGCAGTTTTTGCTCACGCAGCACGCCGATCGCGGATTGGAGCACGCCGAAGCCCACGATGTTGACCAACCGGAGGCCGAGGATCATGGGCTTGGTCTTGCTGTCGATATTCGTGTCCTTGCCGAGCGACAGCACCGCCTGCTGCAAATTCTCCCGCTCGGCCGCCGCTACGTTCTGCATCAAGGCCGTGCAGAACGGGATGACCAGCCGGCTCGCCTGGTCCAGGTTGACGTTGTTCATCATGGCGGCGATATCGTCGGCGCGACGCCGGGCGCGGTATCGGTCAACCCCGCGGTCGGTGACCTTGAGCAGGGTGTCGATCACGATGGCCGGCCCGATCGCGACATCCGTGTCGCCGACCTTGGTTCGCATCACCGACGATCTGAAAAACGCGGCGCCGCCAAAGCCGGCCGTCATCACATCGTAGATTCGCGCTGAGTCGACCGACGACGAACCGGCGTCATCGGGCACGAAGCTCAGCCCAAGTCTTTGAATGAGATAGAGGCTGATCACAGCCAGGATGCCGTTGACGCCCACATAGACCCAGGCGTAGCCGGACTGAAATACCCGAACCGGCTCATCGCGGTACCGGCCCATCAGCTCCGCCGAGCCGAGCATCAGGCCAAGAACGGCAGCGTAAAGGAAATCGATCCCGAATGATTCGGCGACCACTATCAAGGCGTTAAGAGGATCCTCCATGAGACGTCTTCGCTTTCAGTGATCTCCGAATATCCTTGCCGACCTCGCGACCGAGCTCGTTGATCATCACGTTTCCGGCCTTGTCATCCTCCGCGATCATGCCATCGCCGATCGCCGTTCCGAGGATCTTCTCGGCTGAGGGGTGCTGAAATAAGTGCAGTTCTTCAATAATCTTTTCGAGCGGCATGGGCCCGAATTGCTCGAGCGTGCTCAAGATGCGCTCCAACACCAGCTCTTCCGGATCCTTGGACTCGACAGGGGTGGGCGTCTGTTGCATCGACGGTCTCTCGCGGCACGGGCTGGAACAATCTCTATGCGGCGATAATGGTAGAATTCCGATTGCGCAGGTGCAATTCGAATCGACCAAGCGTCCGTCCAGCCATCCATCTGCGCAAGGATTACCGGCGACGATCGTCGGCCAAGCTCTTCCGATTCTGCGTCGCAAGCAGTTCCGGACATCTGCGGCAGCCGGCCTGCGACTGCAGATCCTGACTCCGCGTCACCCGTCCATCGCTTCACGAACCAATTCGGCCAGCTGGTGCAGCGGGCTGTCGGCGATGCCGAGTTCGTCGAGGTGTTCCACCGTGTTGTACAGGTATTCACAGTTCGGGCCGCGCTGGCCGTGGCCCTGGCAGATATAGGCGGCGGTGTCCTCCAGAGAGAGCTTGCCGCAATATTGCTTGTGGTGGCGATCGATCACGAAGCAGCAGGCCTGGACCACGCCGCCGGGCAACCGCAACGGGCGCAGGCCCGGCTTGTAGATGCCGGTGACCATCTCGCGGTCCCAGAGATAGTTGAGCGTGTCGGGCACATCCGCCGCCGCGACCCGGAATGCCACACCCCGGCACGAGCCGCCGCGGTCGAGGCCGAGTACCAGCCCCGGTTTCTCCGGCGTGCCGCGATAGCGGTGCGAATAGACGCAGAATCCCCGGTGGTAGCCGTAGAGCAACGCGTCGCTCTGCTCCAGATACGGAAAGCCCGGGTTCCACATCAGCGAGCCGTAGCCGAACACCCAGAGGTCTTCGCCGGGCTTCACCGGGATCGTCGGGGTCGCCCCGCCCCAACCCAGATCCGTGCCGCTGGTTTCGTCCAGCCCGCCCGATGCCAAGATATCGCCGTCCAGTCCCATGTATTGATGATGTAGGCGAACCGTGGCGATTTGGCCAGACGGCAGGTCGTCCGGCCATTGAATGCTCAGCCTTGAATCCGCCATGCGGTCGTGGTGGTCTCCGTCGTCGCAACAATTCCGGCCAGTTCCATGCGCATTCGATTGTCGATCCTGATCCCGATCGTCGTCCCGGCCCTGATAGTCGCCGGCTACTCCAGCTATTGGTTCTATGCCGCCGACGCGGTGCGCCGCGGCATCGACGATTGGGTCGCGATGCAACGCGCCAACGGCGTCGAGGTGCAGTCGGAACCGGTCGATATCGGCGGCTTTCCCATGAAGCTGGAGGCCGACGCGCGGCAGGTCGTCATGACAGACTCGCAAGGCGCGACCTGGCAGAGCGCCGGCCTGTCGGCCGAGGCCCATCCCTGGCGCCTGACCCATATCGACTATCGCATCGAGGGCCCGCAGACCCTGGTGGTTCCGGGCGCGCAGCCGTTGACGGTCACGGCCGACGGCGGCACCGGCGACATTAGGCTGGCCGCCGATGGGCGGCTGTCGTCGGGCCGCCTGACGCTGTCGGACTTGACGATGCTGTTGCCGGCGCTTGGCGATCTGAAGGCGGCAACGATGGAACTGGATATCGCCGAGCATGCGAATGGCAGCGACAGCGCCGACCTGGCGGCCGGCGGCGATCTGCGACAGGTCGATCTTCCGATCACGCCGTTTCCCGCATTCGGGCATCGGGTCGACCAGGCCGGGCTGGACGTCACCGTGACCGCGCCGGTCCCGGCACAGCTTCGGGTGCCGCATCTGACGATCTGGCGGGAGTCCGGCGGCACGCTGCACATCAATCGTCTGTATCTGGAGTGGGGGCCGCTGGTGATCGAGGCGAACGGCACCGTTACCCTGGATGCAGCGCTGCAGCCGAAAGCCAATCTCACCGCCAATGTGAGCGGCTTCCTGCAAACGGTGGACGCGCTGGTGGCCGCCGGGATGGTCAAGGGAGAGAACGCCGGCCCGGTCAAGGCGCTCCTTGCTCTGCTTGCCGGCCCACCGGATTCCGACGGCACCGCAACCCTGACCGCCCCGGTCTCACTGCGCAACAGCCGCCTGTTCCTGGGTCCGCTTCAGATCGCCGAACTGCCGCCGGTCGTCTGGCCGTAGCCTGAAAGGCTGGATGTTCTCTCCTCTCCCCTTGTGGGAGAGGGTGGCGAGCGCAAGCGAGACGGGTGTGGGGTCGCGCGGCGTCTGCCGTGCACAAGGCTTTTCGTTAGTCCCCTCACCCTCCCACATTTACGCGCGGGTCCCTCCCTCTCCCGCATGGGGAGAGGGTTTCAATTCGGCGCGTGTTGGAAGAAATGCCCCGTCCTTGCCGTCACGGCATGGGCAAACCGACGCGATCGTCAGGCCTGCTTGGCGTCGATCACGCCGCGGCGGATGGCGCGGGTGCGGGTGAAAAGATCCTGCAGCGTATCGCCCTCGCCGCGGCGGATCGCCCGTTGCAGCGCCGTCAAATCCTCGGTGAAGCGCTGGATCATCTCCAGCATCGGCTCCTTGTTGGCCAGGAACACGTCGCGCCACATCACCGGGTCGGAGGCGGCGATCCGGGTGAAGTCGCGAAAGCCGGTGGCGGCGAAGCGCATCACCTCGCCCTTCAGATCATCCTCCAGATCGACGGCGGTACCGACGATCGTGTAAGCGATCAGGTGCGGCAGGTGCGAAGTGATCGCCAGCACCTTGTCGTGGTGCTCGGCGGTCATGATTTCGACCTCGGAGCCCATGCCGCGCCACAGTTGTTCGATCCGGTCGACAGCCTGTTGTGGCGTCTGCGCATCGGGAGTCAGCACGCACCAGCGGCCTTCGAACAGCTCCGGGAAGCCGGATTCCGGTCCGGAATGCTCGGTCCCGGCCAGCGGGTGGCCGGGCACGAGTGCGACACCCGACGGCAACAGCGGCGCCAGATCGCGCACGACGCTGCCCTTGACGGAACCGACATCGGTGACGATCGCGCCGGGCTTGAGCGCCGGCGCGAAGGCCCTGGTCACGACCGGGATGGCGCTGAGCGGCGTGCAGATCATCACGCAGTCGGCGTCGGCAACGGCGGCCGCCGGGTCCGCCTCGACCCGGTCCAGATAGCCGAGCCTCATGGCGGTCTCGCGGGTCTCGGCGCTCTTGGCATGCCCGACCACGGCGCCGACAAGGCCATGCGCCTTGGCCGCGTGCGCCACCGACGAGCCGATAAGGCCGAGGCCAATCAGCGCCAGGGTCTGGAAGACCGGTTCCTTGCTCATGGGTCGCGTGTCCTTACTGTCTGAGCACCCACCATCATGGAAGGATGACACGTATGACGGCCTTGCAGCCCTTTCGGCCAGGAGCGTGGCCCGCTGTGATGCAGCGCATCGCAAGGGCCGCGCGACGCTGTCCGAAGGGGATGCAAGGCCGCCCGGAGGGTCGCGTCCCGCGCCTGCCGGCGGGCGTCAGCGCCGCTTGACGATGGGTCGCATCACCTAAGCGTCGCTTCCTTCCCGGCAGGCGCGGGACGCGATCATACGTATCATCCTTCAATGATGGTGGGTGCTAAATAGGCGGACAGCGCGTCGACCAGCGCCCGCATCTCCGCTTCGGTTCCGATGGTGATCCTCAGGCAGGTCGGCAGGCCATAGCCGCCCATCTGGCGCACCAGCACGCCGCGCGCCTTTAGGAACTGCCGCGCATCCTCCGCGTCCTTGCCGGCCAGGCCGGCGAAATCGGCCAGCACGAAGTTGCCGACCGACGGATGCACAGTCAGCCCCAGATCGGTCAGCCGGTCCGTTGTCCAGGGGCGCCAGATGTCGTTATGGGTGCGGGCGGCGTCGGTGAACGAGACGTCCTCCAGGGCCGCCAGCCCGGCGGCCAACGCCGCCGCGTTGACGTTGAACGGGCCGCGCACCCGGTTCAACACGTCTGCAACCGGTGCCGGACAATACGCCCAGCCCAGGCGCAGCGCGCCCAGACCGAAGATCTTCGAGAAGGTGCGGATCATCACCACGTTGGCGCAGCGGTCGACCAACTCGGACCCGGCGGCATAATCGTTCAGGGCAACGTACTCGGCGTAGGCCGCGTCCAGCACCAGCAGGACCGTGTCCGGCAGGCCGGCATGCAGGCGCTCCACCTCCTCCACCGTGAGGTAGCTACCGGTCGGGTTGTTGGGATTGGCCAAAAACACCAGGCGGGTGCGGTCGCTGACCTTGGCCAGCAGCGCGTCCACATCCGCCTTCAGGTTCGTCTCCGGCGCGGCCACCGGGGTCGCGCCGGAAGCCTTGGCGGCTATGGCGTACATCAGGAAGCCGTGCGCGGAGTGCAGCACCTCGTCCCCGTGGCCGGCATAGCCCTTGACCAGTAGCGATATCAGCTCGTCGGAGCCGTCGCCGCAGACGATCCGGTCGGCGTCGAGGCCGTAGCGCCGGCCCAGCGCCGCGCGCAATGCGGTCGCCCCGCCATCGGGATAGCGGTGCAGCTCATGCGCCAGGGCCCTGTAGGCGGCCATGGCGCGCGGGCTTGGCCCCAGCGCGCCCTCGTTCGAGGCCAGCCGGACCACCCGGTCGGCTTCGGCCTTCGACTCGCCACCGATATAGGGCGAGATATCCAGGATTCCGGGTCGTGGCGTCGGGCCGTTCATGCGCCTGCCTCCTCTTCGGATGACAACACAATCGGCTCGGCATAGGCGCCGAGCAGGACGACCCGCACAGCACCCACGCCCAGCGCATCGCGCAGCCGGGCCGTGGCCTCCGCCGGATCGGGCCGGCCGGAAACCTCGAGCACCCAGAGCGGGCCGGCGACGCAGTCGATCCGGTGGCTGTCGAGCGGCGCCAGACCCGACTGCCGCGCCGCCGCCTCGATCGTCTTGCAGCCTTCAATGGTCGGATGATCGATCGCCAAGACGCTTCGGTCATTGCCTGTGGGCTCGGAGTCTACCCGGCCGACCGCGACGGCAACCGTGGCGACTCCTGAATGGGCGCGCACATACGGCAATGCGAAACAGATCCGTAGACCGGCCCCGGTGGCGCCGATCATCATGCCGAACCATTCACCCACCCGATCGTCCCACGGCAGCACGGCCAGGTTCGCGTCGCCATCGATCACCGTCTGGAGCGCCGCTTCGGTGTCCTCGACCACGATGCGCTCGGGCGTGCCGCCGAAGTGGTCGCGGGCCAGTTCGCGGACCCTGCGGTCGATCGCGGCCCCGGACAGGGCGATGGAGAATGGCCCCTGCATGCAGGTGAAGGCGTTGATGATTTCGCGCCAGATGCGCACCAGCGACGGCGCCGGAAATTGCCCATGATGGCGGCCAACAAGGCGCCGGGCGATTTCCGCCTCGCGCCCGGGTCGCAGCTTGGCCTGGCCGTCGCCCTTGGCGGCGATGATCTGCTCGATCATGCCACTGCGCTCGATCAGCAGATCGTGGATGCGGTCATCCAGACCGTCGATCTGCCGGCGCAGGTCATCGAGTTGCGTGTTCCGTGACGACATCAAACCGGTGCTTTCCTCAGGGCCGGATAGCAATAACGGCGAGATCGACCGAAGGCAAAGAAAACCACCGGATTACCGACGCTTGCCGAGACCGCGGCAGCATCGCGCCATATCACGAAACCGTTGACAGCCGACGGGGCGCCACCCTAGCTATGCGGTCCTTTTGACCGACGGGACGGTGCGCGGGCATGAACGCCCCTCTGCACATACGGGCCATGGCGGCCAACGCCGATGCCAATCTGCCTGGACACCGGGTCGAGCTGGCCGACGACCAGCCGATGCCGCTGGACAGCGGCGCGTCCATCGGACCGTTCACCGTGGCCTATCAGACCTACGGCACGCTGAATGCGGACAAATCCAACGCGATCCTGATCTGCCATGCACTGACCGGCGATCAATATGTCGCCGACCCACATCCGATGACCGGCAAGCCAGGCTGGTGGAGCCTGACCGTCGGGCCGGGATTGCCGATCGATACCGACCGGTATTTCGTGATCGGCGTCAACGTTCTGGGCGGCTGCATGGGGACGACCGGACCGAAAGACACCGACCCCGCAAGCGGCAAGCCATTCGGCATCAACTTCCCGGTGATCACGGTCGGCGACATGGTGCGGGCGCAGAAGCTGCTGGTTGACCATCTGGGCATCGACAAGCTGCTGTGCGTCACCGGCGGATCCATGGGCGGCATGCAGGTGCTGCAATGGGCCTCGAGCTATCCTGAGCGTGTTTATGCCGCCATGCCGATCGCCACCGCGGCGCGGCATTCGGCGCAGAACATCGCCTTCCACGAGGTCGGCCGGCAGGCGATCATGGCCGATCCGGACTGGCATGGCGGCGAGTATTACGCCGAGGACGCCAAGCCGACCGGCGGGCTGGCAGTCGCCCGCATGGCAGCGCATATCACCTATCTGTCGGAAGCGGCCCTGCATCGCAAATTCGGCCGCAACCTCCAGGACCGAAGCGATCTGAGCTATGGCTTCGATGCCGATTTCCAGGTCGAGAGTTATCTGCGCCACCAGGGCATCACCTTCGTCGACCGGTTCGATGCCAACTCCTATCTCTATATCACCCGGGCGATGGATTATTTCGACCTGGCGCGGGAGCATGGCGGGGTGCTGGCAGACGCCTTTCGCGATACCCCGGTGCGCTATTGCCTGATGTCGTTCTCCAGCGACTGGCTGTTCCCCACATCGGAGAACCGTGCGGTGGTGCATGCGCTGAATTCGGCCGCCGCCAATGTCAGCTTCGTCGAGATCGAAAGCGACAAGGGGCATGACGCCTTCCTGCTGGACGAGCCGGAATTCCACCGGGTGATGCGCGGATTTCTGGCCGGCGTCGCCGAGCACCGCGGGCTCACCGCGGCAAACGCGGAGGCATAGGAGCCTGTCCGAGTAATGCTTATGGCCATCACCGCGTTTTCAAGAGCTTGGGTTAGGACGGAGTCGCGTGGCGATGCCGGATGCATCGCGAGTGGCGCCGGACGACGGCCCAAGCTCTTGAAAACGCGGCCCATCGGGTCGACCAGGGCGGCGCGGGTGCGGCGTCGCAAACGCTTGACGATGCGCACGGCATCGCCCGCGCGCCCGCTCCTGGCACCCGCGCCGCCCTGGTCGATGCTGGCCACAAGCATTACTCGGACAGGCTCCTAGGCATGCCGCGCGATCCTGCCCGTTCGCCCGTGCGCCTCGACGACATTCGCGTCGACCTGCAACTGATCGCCGACATGGTCGCGGCGGGCAGCCGGGTGCTGGATGTCGGCTGCGAGAACGGCGAACTGCTGGAGACCCTGTGGCACAGCAAGCAGGTCGACGGGCGCGGCATGGAGATTTCCCAGGACGGCGTGCACAATTGCGTCAGCCGTGGCCTGTCGGTGGTGCAGGGCGATGCCGATACCGACCTCGCCGACTATCCGACCGGCGCCTTCGACTACGCGATCCTGAGCCACACGCTGCAGGCGATGCGCGACCCCAAGGGGGTGCTGGACAATCTGGTGCGGATCGGCCGGCAGGCGATCGTCAGCTTCCCGAATTTCGGGCATTGGCGGATCCGCCTATCGCTGTTGCTGAACGGGCGCATGCCTGTCACGCGGCGGCTGTCCTACCAATGGTACGAGACGCCCAACATCCATTTCTGCACAATCGCGGATTTCGTCGCGCTGTGCCGTGAGACCGGGGTCTCGATCGATCGCAGCCTGATCCTGCCACCGGGTGGCCGCGTGGTGGAAATGGCTCCGGGCACCTGGGCCAATTGGACCGGCGAACAGGCGGTGTTCCTGCTCAGCCGGACTCAGGATCGCTAGAGAGGGTCCGCGCCGCGCCGTGATGGGCCATGCCGCCGACCGGGACCAGCACCGGGCGGCCGCGCCGGACCGCGCGCCTTGCCGCCGAGACCTGGTAGATCTGCTTCGAGGCCTCCATCATGACGACGCCTGAGAAACGCTCGAAGAACCGGGTGCCGACATTCTCCCAGGCCGGCGCCGATTTCAGCACGAAGCGCGAACGCATCGGCGGGATGAACAGGGCGCGGGCGGTCTGTTCCGGCACGAACGCGTTGTCGCGCAATGTGCGCGAAAGCTGGGATTCGCTGTAGGGGCGGCCATGTCCGAACGGCGTACGGTCGAATCGGGCCCATATTCCGCGGCGGTTCGGCGCCACCACCAGCAGCCGGCCATTGCCGGCGAGCACACGCCAGATCTCGCGCATCAGATCGCCGAGGTGCTCGGTCGCCTCCAGCCCGTGGACCAGCAGGACCCGGTCCACCGACATGTCCGGCAGCGGCAGATCGGTCTCCTCGGCCAGGGCGACCAGTCCGGCGCCCCCGGCCGGCCAGCGCGTCACGCCCTGGCGGGCCGGCATCAAGGCGAATGCACGCTCCGCCTCCTCGCGGAACGGCGTCAGGTAGGGCGTGGCGAAGCCGAGGCCAAGCACGACCCGCCCATGCAGATCCGGCCACAGCGTCCGCACCTGCTTGCGGATCATCCGCTGGGCGACATGGCCCATGCTGGAGCCGTAGAACTCGCGCAAATCGATGACGTCGGTGTACATTCTTCCTCGATCCTAGCAGGCTTTAGTTAGGAAGTGTTTCGGCCGGGTAAAACCCCATCCTATTTCGGCCAGCGTCCGGCACCGCCCCGCCGGATCGTCATTTGCTCTTCAAGCATCGGGAGGTTGGGTCATGGCGCCCCTGAAAGTCGATCTGCTGCCCGCGCTCAGCGACAATTACATCTACCTGCTGCACGAAGCCGATAGCGGCGTAACCGCCGTGGTCGATCCGGCCGAGCCGGCGCCGGTGATCTCGGCCCTGGAGCAGCGTGGCCTGACGCTGGATCTGATCCTCAATACCCATCATCATATGGACCATATCGGCGGTAATGCGGCACTCAAGGCGCGCTATAGCGCGAAGATCGTCGGACCCCGGGCGGAGATGTCCCGGATCGCCGATATGGACCGCACGGTCGGCGAAGGCGACGAGGTGGCGGTCGGCGGCGAGATCGCACGGGTGTTCGAGACGCCGGGCCATACCAGCGGGCATATCGCGTACTGGTTCGAGACCAGCAAGGCGCTGTTCTGCGGCGATACCCTGTTCGCGCTGGGCTGCGGCCGGCTGTTCGAGGGCACGCCGGCCGAGATGTGGAACAGCCTGGCCAAACTGCGCGCCCTTCCGGACGATACGCAGGTCTTCTGCGGCCATGAATACACTGCCGGCAACGCCAAATTCGCCCTGACCATCGAGCCCGACAATCAGGAACTGGCAGCCCGGGCCGGTCGCATTGCCGCGACCCGCGCCAACAACGAGCCAACAATTCCGTCCCTGCTGGGCGACGAGAAGCGCACCAACCCGTTCCTGCGCGCCGATCTGCCGGAGCTGCAGGAAGCCATTGGCATGCCGAACAGCAGCACGGTAAGCGCCTTTGCCGAAGTGCGCGGCCGCAAAGATCGATTCTAGACACGTCTCTTCAGAAAAGGACCGACCATGAAACTCCGCTACAGCGCCACCTCGCCCTATGTACGCAAGGTGGTCGCGACCGCCATCGAGACCGGGCTGGACGGCCGGGTCGATCGCGTTCCGACCGACCCCTGGTCGCCCGAGACCGATCTGCCGGCAAGCAACCCGCTGGGCAAGGTGCCGGCGTTGGAGTTGGATGACGGCACGGTGCTGTTCGACTCGCGGGTGATCTGCGAGTACCTGGACAGTCTGCATGACGGACCGAAGCTGTTCCCGGAGGGCCAGGCGCGTTGGGTTGCGCTGCGGCTGGCAGCCGTCGCCGACGGCATCTGCGATGCAGCGATCAACCGACTGTTGGACACGCGCCGCCCGGAGAACCTGCAATCGGCGGACTGGCAACAGCGGCAGAAGATTGCCATGGGGCGGGCCTGCGACCTGCTTGAGGCCGAGTGCGGCTCGCTTGAGGGTCCGGTGACCATCGGCCAGCTCGCCGTTGCCTGTGCGCTCGGCTATCTGGATTTCCGTTTCGATGCTGATCAATGGCGCCAGGGCCGGCCCAATCTGGCGGCTTGGTTCGATGCGTTCTCCCAGCGGCCATCGATCGCGAGCACAACACCGCCAAAATGACGCGAAAGGAATGAACCCGGCGGAGATCATCCGGACCCTCGGCATGCAGCCGCATCCCGAGGGCGGCCATTTCGTCGAGACCTGGCGCGATGTGCCGGAGCAAGGCGGACGTGGCGCCGGCACGGCGATCTACTACCTGCTGCAGGTCGGCGAATACTCCCATTGGCACCGGGTCGATGCGGCGGAGATGTGGCATTGGTATGCCGGCGGCCCCTTGGCGCTGACCATTTCGCCCGATGGCCACGACGCGGTGGCCCATCATCTGGGGCCGGAGCTGCTGGCCGGCCAGAAACCGCAGATCGTGGTGCCGAAGGGACATTGGCAGACTGCCGAGAGCCTGGGCGCCTGGACCCTGGTCGGCTGTACCGTCAGCCCGGCCTTTCAGTTCGAGGGCTTCGAGCTGGCGCCGCCGGACTGGCGGCCGGTTCCTCGGGGGTGACCAGCGGCAAGAAGCCGGTCCCCGGCCTCCAGCCTGCGCGACAGGAAGTCCCGCGTGCGCGTCTGGCCTTCGGAGTCGTCGCCGGCCCAGATTCGCAGTGTGGCGAGGAAGATGCCGCTCAAGCCGATCTCGACCACCTGCCGCCGACGTCCTACGGACTCGTCGCCGGCGGCGTCCAGCAGCCAGTGGATCGTGCGCGACAGGTTGAAGATCAGCGGCGTCCAATGGTGCGGATGCGAGGGGTATAGCTTCTCCGCGAGCATCCGGCCGGCCACAACGCGATGCGGCGCCAGGGCGTCGAACCAGCGCATCAGCAGCAGATGCAGACGCTCGATCATTGGAAGCTCGGTGAATCCGGCCGGCGGCGCGGACAGCATCGCCTCCCAGGCGCGACGAAAGAGTGCGTCGGCGACCGCGTCCTTGTCGCGGTAATGGCGCAGGATCTCGACCAGGGATACCTCGAGCCGCGCGGCGACATCACTCATGCGCAGCCGGGACCAGCCGATCTCGCCGGCCATCTCCAGGGCGGCGTCGAGAATGCGCGCCGCCGGGTCGCCGGATGGTGTTCGTCTATTCGGTTTGGCTTTCTCAGCCATCGGGCATGCTACTCCGATGCTTGGCCACATCTCTACCTGAGAGATTGGCCCGACCTGGGGAGGTCGAAAGCCCAAACTTCTGCCGGCGTAGCATGTGCTTCGGCGTCAGGGCCACACAGCCGGCGACCGGCAAGCAGGCTATCGTCACCGGCCAGATAGGGGGCAGGCGCGCCCGGACAGCACCGGTTCCATGAAGCGCCGGCCGTTACAAATGCTTCAGGTGGTTGGCGAATGCCGCGACCGGGCCCTCGTCGACCATGAGGCCGGCGGGCACCGAGAAGTGCCCCTGCGGCCGCACGAAGACCTGTTCGTCGGGCACGCCCCAGCGCTTGGCGATGCCCATGCCGTGCTCGAAGGGCGTGATGCGGTCCTCGGTGCCCAGCACCATGAAGACGTTCTCGGGGCCCATCGAGGGCGGCTGGACAGGGTCGGTCAGCGGCCGCCAGCGCCGCAGCATCTCGTCGGTCCAACCGGCGGCCGTCAGCTCCCGATCGACCCCGAACGCCTTGGCGATCTCGCCGGTCAGCCCGATCTCCTCGATGCCCTCGCTGGTGGTGAACAGCGCCAGCGCATCGGCCCGCATCGATCGCGGCCATGCGCCGGCATGCGACGCGGCAAGCTGGCTGGTCAGCGCACCGAGGCTGATGCCGCTCCAGCCGACCGGCCCGGCGCTGGTCCGCCTGGACCAGTCGGTCAGGATACCGATTTCGCGCACATGGGCGGCCATGTGGTTGAGCGTGCTGAGCGGGGTGCCGGCAACGAAGGCCTCGCCGCCATAACGCCCCGGCTGGCGACGGCGGCCATGGGACGGCGCCTCCGGCGCGATCACCCGGATGCCGCGCTCGCAATAGATCTCCAGATCGCGTAGCGGGGCACGGATATGGTCCTGCTCCATGCAGATGCCGTGCAGGTGGATGACGGTCGGCGGATCGGGGACGCCGGCAGGCTCGAAGACGCGCGCCCAGCATGGCGTATCGATATGCTCAGACGGTGAGTCGAAGCTCAGCCAGTATTCGACACCGATATCGCTTCCGATCATTCGACTTTCCCGGACGTGCGGGAGCGTCTCGGGCATCCAATAGGCCTGGTCCGGATCGTCCAGCCCGGCGCCGTAACGCTCCTCGACCTGTTCCGGTGTCGGAATCGCCCAATTGCAGGCGGCCAGTTTGTGGCCGCGGCCGAAATAGACCAGGCGCAGCTTGCTCATCGCCAGGGCGTTGGCCGCGTCGAGCCGCGCCTCCTCCGCCGCGACGGCCGATGCCGACGATACGCCGTCCGGTTCGAACAGCGTGGCCTGCCATTCGGCATCGCAATCCTGCATACGCCGCACCGCGCGGTCGATCTCCTTCAGGCTCGAGCTGAGCCAGCGGGATGGCGACATGGACTCCGGGTCGACCGAAAGCGCATCGCGGAATGCCTCGAACTCTCCACCGGCGATCGTGGCTGCGCCCCAGGCGCGCGACATCGGGAACACCCATCCGCTGAGGAGTTGGATTGTGACATCGTCCAACCAGGGGCGCGCGATCATGCGGCCGATCGGGCTGCGCATCAGCCGGACCCGGCCGAATCCGGGGCGCGGCTTCAACCTGGCACGATCGCTCTCGATGCGCTCGCGCAGGACGGCACGGCGTTGGCGGGCCGCCTCGCGGATGACCCGCCGCGTCTCCTCCCAGGCCACGAGATGGTTGATGTCGTCCAGGCCCGCCCAGCGGACCGCGTCGACATCGTCGCGCGCCTCGGGCTCGCCCTCGACGTACTCCGCGGCGATCTCGACCAGGGTATAATGGTATTCGATCCGGTCCTCGTCGTCGCGGCTGACGCTGTCGACGACTGTGATGACCTGATCGGCCCGAACAGTCAGCCCGGTTTCCTCGAGGACTTCGCGGACCGCCGCCTCGCGGATGGTCTCGCCCAGCTCCTGGCCGCCGCCCGGCAGGCCCCATTCACCCTTGCGCGGCGCCTTGCCACGCTTGACCAGCAGCACCTGATCGCCGCGCCAGACGACGACGCCGACACCGACCAGCGGGCGCTCCGGATAGGACCGCGACCTGGTATCGGCCGCCGTCGGCTTCGGGTCATCCATGGTGGTTGCCTGCTATCGACCGCTCATAGATAGAATCGGAAATATCCGGGGCAGCCCGTCACCTTCTCAAGGCTACGCCGCGCGTCCCTCACCTCTCCGCAGGGACGGCAGTCAAAGAACACCGCCCCAAGTCCCTCTCCCCCCCTGCAAGAGCGGGGGAATGAGGGGCTCAGGGAACTCAAATCCAAACTCACCGGGTCCGCAGAATTCGTGCGCCCGGTGCGCCGACTCAATACATGTGCTGGCCACCGTTGATCGACAAGGTCGATCCGGTGATGAAGCCGGCATCGTCGGATACCAGGAACAGCACCGCGCGGGCGATCTCATCGGCTTCGCCGAGCCGCCCGACCGGGATCCGGGCGATGATCTTCTCCAGCACCGGTTCGGGAACCGCCCGCACCATGTCGGTGTTGATGTAGCCGGGCGCGATGGCGTTGACGGTGATGCCCTTGGCCGCACCTTCCTGGGCCAGCGCCTTGGTGAAACCATGGATGCCGGATTTTGCCGCGGCATAGTTGACCTGGCCGTATTGCCCCGCCTGGCCGTTCACCGAGCCGATGTTGACGATCCGCCCGAAGCTGCGGTCGCGCATACCGTTCAGCACCGCATGGCCCATGTTGAAGCAGGAGCCAAGATTGGTGTCGATCACCGCCTGCCAGTTCTCATGGGTCATGCGGTGCATGGTGCCGTCACGGGTGATGCCGGCATTGTTGATCAGGACTTCGACCGGCCCGACCTCCTGTTCGATCTCCTGCACCGCCGCCTGACAGGCGTCATAGTCGGACACATCGAACTTCTTCACCGGGATGCCGGTTGTCTCGGTGAAATCGGCGGCCGCCGCGTCGTTGCCGGCATAGCTGGCAACGACGCTGTAGCCCGCATCCTTCAGGGCGATGCTGATCGCCTCACCGATGCCCCGGGTGCCCCCGGTGACAACTGCCACTCTCGCCATGGTGTTCCTCCACTGTCGGTTTGTTTGTTTTGCCTCTGGTGTCTGCTAGTCGCGCTCGATGCACATGGCGACACCCATGCCGCCACCGATGCACAAGGTGGCCAGTCCCCGCTTGGCGTCGCGCTTCTGCATCTCATGCAGCAGCGTCACCAGCACGCGGGCGCCGGAGGCGCCGACCGGATGGCCCAATGCGATCGCGCCGCCATTGACGTTCACCTTGTCGGTATCCCAGCCGAGGTCCTTGTTGACGGCAAGCGCCTGGGCGGCGAAGGCCTCGTTGGCCTCGATCAGGTCGAGATCGTCGGTGCTCCAGCCCGCCTTCTCCAGCGCGCTGCGGCTGGCCGGGATCGGCCCGGTGCCCATGATCGACGGATCGACCCCGCAGGTCGCCCACGAGACGATCCGCGCCAGCGGGTTGGTGCCGCGCTTGGCCGCAGTCTCGGCGCTCATCAGCACCAGGGCGGCCGCCCCGTCATTGATGCCGCTGGCATTGCCGGCGGTCACCGTGCCCTCGCGGTCGAACGCCGCGCGCAGCTTGCCCAGCGACTCCGCGGTCGTTCCGTGCTTGGGGTGCTCGTCGGTGTCGACCACGGTCTCGCCCCTGCGCGTCTTGATGGTGACCGGGGCGATCTCGTCGACGAAGCGGTTGGCGTTCTGGGCGGCTTCCGCCTTCTGCTGCGACAGGGCGGCGAAGGCGTCCTGCTCATCGCGGGTCAGCTGCCACTTCCTGGCGATGTTCTCGGCCGTGTTGCCCATGTGGTAACCGTTGAAGGCGTCCATCAGGCCGTCATTGATCATGGTGTCGATGAACTTGATGTCGCCCATCTTCTGGCCGTTGCGCATATGCGCGCAGTGCGGCGCCTGGCTCATCGATTCCTGGCCGCCGGCGACGACGATCTCGCTGTCGCCGAGCTTGATCGCCTGCTGACCGAGCGCCACGGCGCGCAGTCCCGATCCGCAGAGCTGGTTGATCTGATAGGCGGTCTTTTCCACCGGTATGCCGGCGCCGACCGCTGCCTGCCGCGCCGGGTTCTGGCCCGCGCCCGCACTCAGGATCTGGCCCAGAATGACCTCGTCCACCTCTTCGGCGCCGACTTCGGCCCGCCCCAGCGCCGCCTTGATTGCAACGATGCCCAGATCATGGGCCGGAACAGAGCTCAGGCCGCCATTGAAGGCGCCCACAGCTGTCCGGGCCGCCCCGGCAATGACGACGTCGGTCATGAATTCGCTCCCTATTGCGCATTGGTTGAATAGCCATGCCGGACATGCGGTTTGATTACCACCGCCCGGCGGTCAGCAGTCTCGCCGGGAACCATAAGACCGGCATTGATGCAGCGCAAGAAGACAGCCGGGTGCGAAATGTCTCAGGCTGCAACTTTATGAGATTGGGACTCCGCCCGGGACATTTGCCCCGGCGCCCTTCCCTCTCGCCAGAGCCGATAGCGTTGATCCAAGGCAATTCCGCTCGTCGAAAAGTCCACTAGGGTCGCGCCCCAGCGGTACGAGCGAACTTCGGCAAACGTGACGGGAGCGAACACGATGATCAGCGATTGGCCATCAGCCAACCAGGAACTTTCCAAGGCCTTGGCGACCTATCGGCAGGCGGCGCCGGACGTCGCGTCCGCATTCGCCGGACTGGCGAAGGCGGCCACCAAGTCGGCGGCCCTCGATCCCAAGACCAAGGAACTCATCGCCCTGGCGATCGGCATCGCGGGCCGCTGCGACGGTTGCATCGGCTTTCACACTGAAGCCGCGATCCGGCATGGCGCCAATCGCGACGAGATCGTCGAGACGATCGGCGTAGCGACTTACATGGGCGGCGGCCCATCTTTCGTCTATGGCGCCCAGGCCCTGCAGGCTTACGATCAACTGGCGGACCGATCGGCCGCCTGAAGATCGGTGATCCAGCCTCCCCGGGCCGGGTATATCGGCCCAGGGAGTTTCGGGTCTTCCCTAACGGGAATACAAACTACCCGACGTCAGCGGTTCAGATACCGCAGCGCCATCTTGTCCTCCACGTCGAAGACCGGGAAGTCGTCGTGCAGGGTCTGGACCATGCCGTAGCCCATCAGCAGTAGGGCGATAGCGATGGGAAGGCCTGCGACGATCGAAGCGGTCTGCAGCGCGCTCAGGCCGCCGGCCAGGATCAAGACACCGGCGACGACGCCAGAGGTCACCCCCCAGAAGACCCGGAACTTGATCGGCGGGTGCTCGTCGCCCATGGACAGCATGGTGCACATGACCAGGGTGCCGGAATCCGACGACGTTACGAACCACGAGATCAGCAGCAGCGTAGTCAGGATGGTGATCGGGGTGACCAGCCATTCAATACCGAAGCCGGCAATGGTCTGGAACACGCCGGTGGCGTAGTCGGCGTTCACCGCATCGACCACACCGGCATTGTTGAACAGATCGACGCCCACCGCGGCACCACCGAACACGCCCATCCACAGCACCACGACGGAGGTCGGCACCAGCAGAACGCAGAAGCAGAACTGCCGGATGGTGCGGCCCTTGGAGATGCGGGCGATGAACATGCCGACGAACGGGCACCAGGCGATCCACCAGCCCCAATAGAAGATCGTCCACCAGCTCTGCCATTGCCGGTCCGGCTCGCCGTCGATCCAGAAGCCCATGGGAATGACGTTCCACAGGTATTCGCCGGCGCCGGTGATGACCATGCCGAGGATGAATGCCGTCGGCCCCAGGATCAGGAACAGCAGCAGCAGGCCGAGGCTGGCCCAGACGTTCAACTCGCTGAGGATGCGGACACCCTTGCCGACGCCCGACGCGGCGGAGGCCGTGCCCATCACAGTGATGGCGGCGACCAGGATCAACTGGTTGGTCGTGGTGTTCGATAGCCAGCCGAGCCTCTCCAGGCCGGCGGCGATCGGGGCTACGCCCAGGCCGAGCGAGGTCGCCAAACCGAAGATGGTGCCGAACACGCCCACGAGATCCACCAAATGCCCCCACGGGCCGTAGATCTTTTCCTTCAGCACCGGATACAGGGCCGACCTGAGAGACAGCGGCAGGCCCTTGCGATAGGCGAAATAGCACAGGCTCAGCCCGACCAGCACATAGAGCGCCCAACCATGCAGGCCCCAGTGGAAGATGGTGATTCGGATCGCCGACGAGGCCGCCTCGACGCTGCCGGGTTCGATGCCCTCGCGGCTCAGGAACGGGCTGTCCTGGATGTGGTACATCGGTTCGGCAACGCCCCAATAGATCAGGCCGGATCCGAGACCGGCGCTGAACAGCATGCAGATCCACGAGAAGGTGGAGAAGTCGGGCTCGTCATCGTCCTTGCCCAGCTTCACATCCCCGAACCGGCTGACCAGCAGCCAGAACACGAAGAACAGTGCCAAGGTGACCACCAGCACGTAGAACCAGTCGAGTGCGCCGATGATGAAATTCTTGGCCTCGGTGAACACGCCGGCGGAGAATTCGACGTCCTGGATGGTGAAGAGAACGAATCCCAGGATCATGGCCATCGAGGCCACGCCCATGAAGGCATTCATCCCGGTGAAGAAGCCGGACTTGGCGACCAGATCCTCCGGCGGCGCCTGTGTTACATCACTCATCGGGGGTTCCTCTCTGTCCTAATTCGTTCTTATTCATCGCACCGTGCCGGACGCACCCTGCCGGCCGGCCTCGGCCAGCCAGGCGTCGAAGGCCTCTTCCAAAGCCGCGTGGTTCCGCGACCACCATTGGGCATCGGAGCGGATGGTGATCTCGTCGTCGAAGGCCGGATTGTTGGGGAGCTGCGCCAGCACATCGTCGGACACCAGCGCCAGGGACGACCGCCGGGTCGGCCCGTTGGGCAGGTATCCGACCATGTTGGCAAGGGATTGCGAACTGCTGGCGAAGCGGATGAAGTCGATCGCCGCCTCCCGGTTGCGGCTGCCCTTGGGGATGCCGAACAGGTCGAGCTCGATGACCCGGCCGTGCCAGACGATGGAAAAGTTCGCCCCCTCCTCTCGGGAGGCGGTGGCGCCGGTGGTGGCCCAGATCGAGGTCATGGCGACCTCACCGCTGTTCAGCAGGCGTACCGGCTCGCGACCATTGTCCCAGAGCTGCAGGCCCGGCTTGATCGCCTCCATCGTCTCCAGCGCCCGGGCAACGCCTTCCGGCGTTTCCAGTAGGTCGTAGACATCGTCCGGCGCCACGCCATCGGCAATCAGCGCCCATTCCATGACAACCGTCGGATCGTTGCGGATCGCGCGCCGACCGGGATAGGTCCGGGTGTCGAAGAAATCCGCGATCGTGGAGGGCGGGTTGCCGCCGTACGCATCGTTGCTGTAGCCGAATGCGGTCGCCCAGACGATGACGCCGACGCCGCAGTCGTTCAGCGCGCCGTCCACGAAGTCGTCTCGGAAGCTGGTGCCGTCGACGCCGTCGGGCAGTTGGACACCATCCAGTTTCTCCAGAAGGCCTTCGTCGCAGGCGCGCAGGGAATCCGCCTGGGTCAGGTCGACCACGTCCCACACGACATTGGCGGATTCGACCTGGTCGCGGATCTCGTCGATGCCGCCTGCGTAGTGCTCCACATGCACCCGGCTGCCGGTGGCATCCTCATAAGGGCGGACGAAGCCCAGCATCTGGCTGCGCATGTACGGCCCGGTCCAGGAGGTGAAGGTGATCTCTTCCGCCTGGGCGTGCGCCTCGAACGGCGCCATCACAGACCCGATGAAAACCAGAGCGGCGACCCGGCCTCCCAGCCGTATCAATCGATTCACACTCATCGATCTTCTCCCTGTTGTTTCTTGGAGATTTCTGGCGTGCCTCAATGCGGATCTTCAGATTCGGAACCGAACGGCACCTCGTTGGGCAGTTTCCTACTTCTGCAGTGTCATGATATTCGGCGCATGCCGCAATTCGCGACCCATGATTGCCCATTTTCGGTGATTTCAGCCAGAAAAGTATCTTTCGCCCAGCTAAGGGCGCTGTCAGGCAGCAGGCGTGAGCAACTTTCGTTCAGGCTGGGGTCTAGCGGGCGTCTGCCAACCACTCCGCCAGAACCGTCCACAGCAAGTCCGGCGCCCGGCCCGCGACGACCATGCCGATATGGCCGAGCGGGGGGTCGATCTGGAGCGCGTCGGGCATGGCGTTGGCCAGGGCGCGGGCGCTTTCCGGAGGGACGATGCGGTCCGTCTGGGGGATCAGGTGCAGGCTGGGCTGGGGGACACGGGACGGGTCGACAGGGGCGTCGGCGATGGTCCATTCGCCCCTAGCCGGGGTGTTGGCGCCGTACCAGCCGGAGATGCATTCCTCGGCCACCGCGGCGGCCAGCGGGATGCCGTCGTTCAGCCAGTCTTCCAGGGCGACGAAGGCCTCCGCCTTGGCGGAATCCGGGTCCAAGCGCGCGAAGCGGCTGAACTTGTTGAGGCCCAGCAGCGGGTCAAGGCCGGTGAACAGGGTCTGGATGCCGATCACGCAGGAGCGAAAAGGGCACGGCGCATCGCGTCGTCGAGAGACTTCGGTTTGACGATGACCTGCGGATTTCGCAAATCCTCAGGCGACGCACGGTCAATCAACCGAAACACCGGAAGATCGGCTATTGCCTCTGGTAGACTCTTGCGATCCTCGTCTCGCATTGGTCGATCGGCGCGTTCGTCCACAAAGAGCACTCTGAATCCTGCACGCTCAAGGAATTGCGTGCGCCACTCCTGAAGACTTGGCGTTCGTAATTTCGACTTCAGACGATTTGGCGATACGGTCAACGCACCGTAGTCAGCCGTCGGCGTCCATAACTCATCATATCGGGCGCCCAGACCAGGAAGCGTCGATGAGAGGCGCAGAAAGAGCGCCCGATCGCGCTGGCTCGGCGGCTTCTCGTGTCGTGCTTGCTGCGACGCCGCAATTTCCGGCCAGGATTTCAAACGCGCCTCGCTCAACTCGTCTTTGGGTACTCCGTCTTTCAGGTTTGCCTTGGCGATTTTGTCCCAGACCTCGTCCAACTGATCGAATTCGTCGTGGAAACCGAGAAAATGGACGGCGGGAACCAGCACCCAGAGGGGCGGGCCCTCCAACGCATTGAATGACGGAGTCTCGATCGCGCTCCATAGCAGATCGCTCCATTGGCCGATGCTCAACTGCGAAACCGGGTCCAACGGCGGAATTCTCCAGAAGGCAGCCTCTAATACGACCTCGTCAAATGTCGGTCGGGCCGCACGGTGGCCACCCTTCACAGCCTCGACAGTCCGCTCCTTCCACCGTCGCCAACTCCGGTTCATATAGCTTACACCATCTTCCAGTTTGGCTTCCGGTATGGAAAAGATGTCATCTACGGCAGGGCCAACGTGTTCTTGAATATTCACGAAATCGTTCTTTACAGCTTCAATCACTCGATCAGAACTCTTACGCACTCCTTCTAGAATAGCGCCGACTTGATCTGACGTAGATTGTTGGTTTTTGACGAAATTCTCCAGCAGACCCATCGCCAATTCTGGCCCGGCCGATCCAAGTCGCAAGATCCTTGTGACGGCATTGACTCCGGCTATGACCCGATCCTGTTTGGTCCATGGCTCATCATCATCGTCCCACTCATTAGGCCGTTTGATCTTGTTGGCTGCCTGGCCGGCTGAAGCACCGAGCAAGAGTGCGAGCACCAAGGCATTGACCCGCTGCTTCAAGTTCCTTGCATACTGAGAAAGGTAGTCTTGATCCGAGTGGAGATCTGCGTATTTCTTGTTGGTCTTGCGCCACTCGCGCAACCGCTCACGCCCGGCGGATACTTCGGTCCAGGCCGGAGATCCGATCAGCACCTTTGCCGCCTCCAGATCGCTTGCGAAATCATGGTCGCCAGTCAGGTCTTCAAGCAGGCCGTCAATCAACCGGACATCATCTTCGTCCTGCTCTTGCTGCCCGCGATCGAGCCGCACATCGGTCGCCCGGCCAAACGGATCCTGGCGCCACTCATAGTGCTTTGCGTCCCCTCCCGTATCGTCGGTTACTTCTTCCAGAAGGGGGCTGATGTTTTGCAGCAAGTCTTCGATCCAGTCCTCCCAGTCGCCTGAAAAGTCAGGCGACGTGCTCAGCTTCGCCTTCAGTTCCGTCGGATCGGACAGCAGTTGCAGCAGGCCATCAAGAAGCGCGATAAGCTCACGCCGGTCGCTCTCATCGACCACGGCGGCAAGTGGGTCCGTGGATTTCCCCGCATCCGCGATTTCAGTTTCGTCCGTCGGTTTCAGCGGCGGCGAATTGTCGGTCGACCCAGACGAACGAGGCTGCAGCCTCTGTTCGATCGAGAGGCGTTCGAACAGGTAGTCCGCCAAAGCCCTCTCGCTCGCATCCAGCTTCGCCGCACCCTCGATCCATTTTCGCGTCGGGAAGTTGAGCACGTCATAGATCACCTGCCCGAAGCGAGGATCTTCTGTCAGTCGATGCCTCTGATTTCTCTCCTCTAGAAGATGCTCGACCGCGAGCTGGATCATGATGTGATGTCGATAATAGGTCCGCAGCTCGCTGTTGCTCAGGATGATATGGTCGTTGGCATCACAAAGCCGTGCCAACTCGCGCTGCAGGTCGAACACATGCATCATCGCCCGATGCATGAGCAGCAGGGATATCATGCGCTTGTGCACGCGAGGGGGTACCCCACTTATGCTGCCGGCCTGCCGCGATGACGGCCGGAGCCCGCCTGTGATGGTCGCAGATTCCAAATCCTCCGTGTCCGTCATCCTCCCGGATTCGGCGGAATACTCCGGCTGGAGGATCTTCTCCAAGTAATCGTGCAGCTCCTTGGGTCGATAAAGCACGAACAACCGGTGACTGAAATAGGTGTGCTCGCGCGGATACGGCTCCCGCCGCGTCTTGTACTGGAGATGTTCGAAATAGTCCCGGTCCGTCAGAAAACAGAAGAACGAGTAATCGGCAACAAGGTGCTTGAGCTGCCTGACAAGCTTGTCCATGCCCTCATCGAGGTCATTCAAATCCAGCTTGTCCAGCTCGTCCACGACGAATACCGGCGCAAGTCCGGTGACCCGGATTCTCTCGGTTATGGTGGGGAGCTCACGGCTCAGCGTGGCAACGCCGGTGTCGCGAATGAACGTATAGTCTGCCGTGACGGTTTGGGTCCGCTTGCGCGTCGATGTCCAGTTGAGTGCCAGGGATGTGCCGAGCACGGTCGCTACGCCGATCACAGCCGCCAGCATGACGCCATTTGCAGATAATCCGCCAGGTTGGGCGGCCAGCGTGAGACCACCGGCGGTGCCACCCGCAAGCAGGCCCAAGAGCGAGTTGATGCCTTCAAGTAGATTGGGCTTGGTCTGCAAATGCAACTGCTTGTCATCTTCCTGAACGTCCTTCTTCTCCGTCCCGTAGCTCACCGCGCCCGACACCACCCGATAGGCCTGCGCGGCGGTCGCCAGGGCAACGATCTCACGATGCCCTTGGCCGTCATCCAGGCTGTACTCTGCCGGGAATTGCCAGAAACGCTGGAATTGGTCGCGTAGAGCCCCGATGCGCGCTCGAATCCCCTTGGCTGGCGCTGTTCTGGGTCGATCGCGGGTGCCGAACTGGCCGCCCGTCGTCCCGCCTGGCCTCCAGTGCCACAAGACACCGCGATTCAGGGCGCCAACACGACGCCAATACTCGCGCAGCGTGGCCGGCTCCGGCGTCTCGTCGAGGGAAAGTTGCAGCTGCGCGGTGAGTTCGGCGATCTCCGAGTCTCCGCCGATCGGCCCCCGCCGCTTTGCCAACTGCCCATAGCATCGCGCAATTTCCCCGGCAAACGCTCTGTAGAGCGCATTGGTGATGTGTTTGAGCAACGACTCCGTTGCATGATTTGATGAGCGCGCCTGTTCCGTCTCAGCGCTGGGATTGGCGTTCGCTGCCGCGTCCTGCGCTTCGTTCGACGCCGCTTCCTGCGACTTGTCTAGCGCGAGCAGGCTGGGCCCATGCAGCTTTACGAGCAAAGGGCGCTGCCAGGCGGCATGGTCGCCTTCTGCGTTCTCTCGAAGTTCCTCCACGGCACGCAGTACGAGGCTCGTCTTGCCCGAGCCGCGGTGACCCGAGATGAGGAACGACCGTCCACGCACCTCATTGTTCTGATACCGTCGTAATTCGCGGACCAGCAGTTCATAGGCATGCGACCGCACAAACTGCGGTCGACCCCCGGAGCTGGCGGGTCCGACCCAGCTGTCCTTAAGCCAGCTGTCTTGATGGATACCTTGATCGGTAACCTTAAGGCAGTATGCCCGTTCGCTAGCGACCCGAACCATCGGATTCAGCTTCTCTGTTGCCGTTTTCTGTCTCCTCCCCACCCTGTTGATCGTCCGACGGAGTCTGCGCCGAATCCAAAGAGGACATGTCAGGGTCCGGACCAGATGCTTCGCCGCTCGGATCCAGAGTGGACGCTGTCAGGAGACCAAAGCCGATGGCGAATAGCAGGTACACAACAGGTCGAGATAGGCGCCATCCGCCAAGCCCTCCGCCGAGCCCTCCCCAATGGCTCTCAAGCGCAAATTCTTGCCCAGAGACCAGGGCATGGATGGCCAGAGCGACAAAGACGAGCGTGACCGACCCGAGTAGAAAGACTCCACTGGCCCGAGCAAATGTCAGAGTTCCTTCATACAGTGACGCAGCGACAAGAATCAAAAAGACCAATTCGAGCAACGCCAGAAATTTACCTGGAAAGAAACCGGAATTGGGCACTTCCACCTCCCGAAACGCCGCCTTTAGTTAAATTCTACACTTGGATAAATCAGAGATTTTCTGTTTTTCTATTCGAACTCTCACCTGGAGAATCAAAAGGCTGGAAACCGGCGCACAGACCACTCATTACCCTACCGTAATATTGCAGGCAATGCAGCCTGCTCGCGCCACCGGCTTGGTTAGAACATTCGTGGCCCAAATCGACGATTGTGCGGGGCGATACTCGCGGTCCCGCAGGCGGCCTCGCCCAATACGGCGGTCTATCGCGCCTGGGCCAACCATTCGGCCAGAACCGTCCACAGCAGGTCCGGCGCCCGACCCGCCACGACCATGCCGATATGGCCGAGCGGGGGATCGATCTGCAGCGCGTCGGGCATGGCGTTGGCCAGGGCGCGGGCGCTCTCCGGGGGGACAATGCGGTCCGTCTGGGGGATCAGGTGCAGGCTGGGCTGGGTGACACGGGACGGGTCGACAGGAGCGTCGGCGATGGTCCATTCGCCCTTGGCCGGGGTGTTGGCGCCGTACCAGCCGGAGATGCATTCCTCGGCCACCGCGGCGGCCAGCGGGATGCCGTCGTTCAGCCAGTCTTCCAGGGCGACGAAGGCCTCCGCCTTGGCGGAATCCGGGTCCAATCGCGCGAAGCGGCTGAACTTGTTGAGGCCCAGCAGCGGGTCAAGGCCGGTGAACAGGGTCTGGATGCCGTCGACCGGCAGCTCGCCCCATTGCCGCACCATCGGCAGCAGCGGCGTCATGGCGGAGACCAGGCGGTCCACCGTCTCCACCTCTCCGGCATGGAAATCCCACGGAGTCGCCATGTAAACCGTCGCGGAAACATCGTCCGGGCGGCGTTCGGCCAGGGCCGCGACGAACAGACCGCCCATGCAATAGCCGACCACCGGCATTGGGCCGCCCGTCTCGGCCAGGGCCGCATCGAGCGCCCGCTCCAGCCGTCCGGCGACATAGTCGGTCATCGTATAGTGGCGTTCGGTCTCGCCGGGCCGGCCCCAGTCGATCAGATACGGGCGGAAGCCCTGCCCCGCCAGCCAGCGCATCAGGCTGGCGCGGCTGGACAGGTCCAGGATATAGCCGCGATTGACCAGCGACGGCACGAACAACACCGGCCGGCCGCTTGCCGCGCCGGGCGCGGTCTCGCCATAGTCGAGCAGCCGGGTGTCGCCCTCGCTCCACAGGGCCGCCGGGTCGGTGACGTCGCGGCGGTAGGGGTGGTGACGATAGCGCTCCAGCCCGGTCAGGAAGGCGTCGGATCGGGCACAAAGCTCGGCCGTGACGGCGGCGGCGAACGGGTCAGCTTTTTCGGGGCTTAGATTTCGCAGCAGGTCGCCGAGCGGGCCGCTTGGCCTCCAGCTTGGCGAGCCGCTTTTCCAGAGCGGCAACACGGTCAGCGAGCTCAGCCACATCGACTGAGCCACCGCCAGATGCAGTCCCAGCGGGCGCGGACCCTGACGGCTGTCCGGTCGTTGCGGGTGTGGAGGGCTGGGCTGCGTCATGGGTCTCCTGGGTGCCGGGCGCGGCCTGGCCGGCGGACGCGAACGGGCCGAGGATCGCCGGCAACGCGGAGAGGAACGCCTCGGCCATCGGAGCCGCCGCGGCCATCTGCTGGCCCATCATGCCATAGAGCCGCGACATGGCCTCGGCGGATTCTGGATCGGCGGCCATCGCCGACCATTGCTCCTGCCATAGATCGAGATAGCGGCGCGCGAGGTCCTGAAAATCGGGCGGTTCGGACATGGCGCGAAAGTATAGGGAGGCCGGCGGGGGCATGCCAGCGACGATGGCTGATATCGGCCGCCAAGAAATATCCATCCGATGCCAATTGACGTTATGCCCGGCCGCCCCCTACCGTTGGCGGGAACGGGCAAACCCCGATATCGGCGGCAAAAGCTGAATAGCATTGCCAGGAACTGGCATAGCCGTACTGCAAGTCGACAGTCGGGTCAGGGAGACAAATGATGGCCATCATCGCATTCGCCAACGGCACGCAGTCCGGAACTGCATCGGATGAGAGCGCGACCAACGCGACCGGGTTCACCCTGACGACCGCCGGCGGCGCGTCGCCAACTACATGGTCACCCGGAGACTGGTTCGGCTGGGGGGCCTGGGGCGCCTGGCCGCAATCAGCGGGCATCCCCTTCGCGCTCGCCGACGACTCAGTCGTCGGCATCAGCGGCAGCCCTTCCCCTGGCGATACCCTGGGCATCATTGACGGCGCCACCACATCCACTGACGAGGTCTTCGGCATCGTCGACACGGTGAACAACAACAATACCGGCGACTCCGCCACGGCGGAATGGACCTTCGACATCTCCGGATTCGACAACCTGTCACTCTCCATCGACTTCGCCGCGATGGGCGATTTCGAGCTCTCCGACAGCTTCGTCTTCAGCTACGCGATCGACGGCGGGGCGCTGCAGACCGTGTTCCAGTCGAGCGTGGATGAGGCCGGCAGCCAGACCTACACCATGGAGGGCGGCGCCGTGGTCACCCTCGACGATCCGCTGTTGATCAACGGCGCGGTGCTGAACGACGTCCTGCAGACGCTGACCGCCAACCTGACTGGCACCGGCAGCGAGCTCACCCTGAACCTGACCGCGTCCACAAACGGCGCCGATGAGGGATTCGTCTTCGACAATATCCTGATCGAAGGCGACGCGGTCAGCACTGGGCCGGCAGTCGCTCTGGAGGACACCTTCGACGATGCAAGCCAGTTTACGGTGACACAGGGCGCATTGTTCACGGATGGCTTTGGCGACTACTTCACTGTCACCGACGGATCGACAATTGGTTCGTTCGTCGAGTTCACAAATCCGGATGGCGGCTTCCTGGCCGCTCAGGATGTGAATGGCGAGGGCGGACCGGCCACGGTTCAGATCCTGTACGACGACATCAACATCGCAGGACTGACGAACCTGAATTTCTCGGGCCTTTTTGCCGAGGATGATGACGGCACCAACCAGGATTGGGATGCTGACAGTTCGGTACTGTTGGAGTACTCGATCGATGGTGGCGCCTTCCAGAACCTGCTGGCCTTCGAAGCCACTGGCGGGACGAACTCCGAGCCCGCGCAGGACACGGACTTTGACGGGATTGGCGACGGCACGGCCCTGACAGACACGTTCCAGGAGTTCACCGCCGCGATTTCTGGCACCGGGAGCAGCCTCGACCTGCGGATCACCCTGGCCAGTCTGGAAGCAGGAGACGAGGACATTGCGATCGACAACGTCATGATCGTTGGCGATGGCGACATCGTCGTACCCGAGACGACCATCGCGATCGCCGCGACAGATGCGGACAGGGCAGAGGGCGACGCTGGCTCGACAGATTTCGTCTTCACGATTACCCGGTCCGGCGATACGTCCGAGGCCGGATCGGTGGACTACGCGGTTTCAGGGGATGCGGATGACAGCGACTTTGGCGGTGCACTGCCATCCGGCACCGTCAACTTTGCTGCCGGCGAGACGAGCCAGACGCTGACCATCGCGGTCTCGGGCGACGTCACGCCGGAACTGGACGAAGGCTTCACCGTCACGCTGTCGAACGCGACCAACGGCGCGGCGATTTCGACGGCAACGGCGAATGGCACGATCCGGAATGATGATGGGGTTCTCATTAACCTGATCAGCGAGGTCCAAGGGTCGGGCAATGCCAGCCCACTGCTGGGGTCGATCGTCACGGTCGAGGCCGTTGTCGTCGGCGACTTTCAGGACGGTGTCGGTGCCAATGGCGATCTGAACGGCTTCTACCTGCAGGAGGAGGACGGCGACGCCGATTCCGACCCGCTGACGTCTGAAGGCATCTTCGTCTTCGACGGCTTCAGCCCGGCCATCGACGTGCAGGTTGGGGATCGCGTCCAGGTTACCGGAACGGTCGACGAGTTCTTCGGTGAAACGCAAATCGACACCGTCACCGCCGTCACGGTGCTTTCCAGCGGCAACCAGAGTGACGTCACGCCGGCGACGATCATGTTCCCGGTTGCCAGTACGGTCACCAACAGCGACGGCGTACTGATCGCCGATCTTGAGGCCTATGAGGGCATGCTGGTGACGATCCCTCAGGAACTGACTGTTTCAGACGTATTCACCCTAGGCCGGTTCGGTGATATCGGGCTTCATGCGGATGGCCGGCTGCCGACCTACACACAGACGAACGCACCGAGCGTCGCCGGATTCCAAGCCTACCAAGACCTCGCTGTCCGCAACACGGTCATCCTGGATGACGGTTCGACCATCCAGAATCCGGACGTGATCCCGTTTGAAATTGCCTCGGCGCCCGGTGACGTCACGGGGCAACTGGACGCGAGCGACGAGTTGGGTGCCGGCGACACGCTGACCGACCTGACCGGGGTGGTGCGCTTTGGCCGGGGCTCGGGCGGTTCGGGTGACGAGATCTACCGCATCAACCCGACGGCGGATCCAGTCTTCGAAAACGACAATCCGCGTCCGACCGAGGCGCCCGATGTGGGCGGCGACATCACGGTGGCATCGTTCAACGTGCTGAACTTCTTCACGTCGGTGGACGACGACCGGGGACGAAACAACAATCCGTTGAACGCGGGTCCAACCCCGCTGGAACCGCGCGGGGCGAACGATCTGACGACCGCCTCTACGTCCGTGGCCCCGTCTACGCAAGCCCAGACCGACCCTTTGGCCGAGTTCGACCGGCAGCTCGACAAGCTGGTTTCGGCCTTGTCCGAAATCGAAGCCGACATCTTCGGGCTCGTCGAGCTCGAAAATGAGTTTCCCGGCTTTGCCGATCCAACCAACCTGAATGGTCAGACAGCGGTCGAACGGCTGATTTCCGAACTGAATGCCGTGGTCACAACGGCCGACTATCAGTTCGCAGCGCCGTCAGACGGCTCGTTGTTTGGCGACACCGGTGATGCGATCACGGTCGGCCTGATCTACGACGCGAACACCGTTGAGCTTGCGCAGGGTACGACCGTTGAGGTTCTGACTGATGCGGACCTGGCAGGTCTGGGCTTCGGGTCTCTGCCAGCGGTGTTCGACGGATCGAGCACCAACCGCGCGCCGATTGCCGCGACGTTTGAGGAAATCGCAACGGGTGAGACCTTTACGATTTCGGTCAACCACTTCAAATCCAAGGGCTCGCCCGGCCCCGCGCCCACTGGCGATGTGGACATTGGAGACGGGGTCGGCAATGCGAACCAAACACGACTGAACGCGGCCACCGTTCTGGATGCCTGGCTGGACACAAACCCGACCGGCTCGGCCGACGAGGACGTGCTGATTATCGGCGACCTCAACGCCTATGCTCAGGAAGATCCGATCCAGTTCCTGTTCGGCGAAGGTTTCACCGACCTCGCGGAAGCGTTCGCGACTCCGGGTGAGTTCAACTATTCGTTCGGCTTCCCACTCGACCTGTCCACCAGCCCGCAGGTGCAGGGCTTCGGTACCCTGGATTACGGCTTGGCATCGGCCTCGCTGTCGACGCAGGTCACCGGCGCCGCCGAGTGGCATATCAACGCCGATGAGGCGTCGATATTCGACTACAATCTCGAATTCCGTCCGCAGGCCCAGGCAGACGGCCTGTACGGCGCCACGCCGTTCCGGTCCTCGGATCACGATCCGCTGGTGATCGGTCTTGACCTCTCTTCGGAGCCGCCGGAATTCGTCGCGATTTACGACATCCAGGGCGCTGGGCATGTCTCGACATTCGACGGGCAGGAGGTCACCACCGAAGGCGTCATCACCGCGATCGACAATGACGGCTACTACATCCAGGATACCTCCGGCGACGGCGACAACGCCACATCGGACGCGATCTTCGTCTTCACCGGCTTCGGCAACGTGCCGGCGGACCTGTCGGTCGGAAACCTTGTCAGCGTGGAAGGCACGGTCCGCGAGTTCACCGCCAACGAACTGGCATTCTTCGACAATACCGCGGCCAGCCTGACGACCACCGGCATCAGTCCGAGCAGAGTGTCGATCCTTGAAGAAACCGTCGCGCTGCCGGCGGCGATCATTCTCGGCAGCTCGGGACGGCTGGTGCCGGAAGAGTTCGTTATCAGCCCGGACGAGGAGCCGACGGACCTCACCGATCCGGCACAGGCGCACCTCAACTTCGACCCGGACCAGGACGGCATCGATTTCTTCGAGAGCGTCGAGGGCATGCGGGTCACCGTCGAGGACGCTGTCGCTGTATCGGCTACCAATCGCTTCAGCGAGACTTGGGCGGTGACCAATCAGGGCGACAACCTCACGCCGGACGACATCCGCCTGAGCAATGGCGGAGTCGATGTCGGCATTGCCCTGGCCGCGGATGCCGACGGCACCGGCGACCTGAACCCCGAACGCATCCAGATCCAGACCAACACGGCCCTGCAGCCAAGCGACTTCAGCCCGGCCCCGGTCAACAACGGATCGCTGCTCGGCGATGTCACGGGCGTCGTGGGCTACAGCTTCGGCAATTACGAGGTCCAGGTTACCGAGGCCTTCACGGCCACCGACAGCGGCGTGACCCAGGAGACGACTGCACTGACCGGCAGCGACGACCAACTGACGGTCGCCACTTACAACATCTTGAACGTGACGGCGGCACCGGCGGACGGAGACGGCCCGCAGATCGCGGCGCTCGCACAGCAGATCGTTAACAACCTCGGATCGCCCGACATCATCGGCCTTCAAGAGGTGCAGGATGACAGCGGTGTCGCCAATGATGGGACACTGGACGCGACGGCGACCTTGCAGACCATCGTCGATGCGATTGCAGCGGCGGGCGGTCCGACCTACGCCTTCGAATCGGCCGTGGTCGATGTGGACGGCGAGACCGGCGGCGTCCCGGGCGGCAACATCCGCAACGCCTTCCTGTACAACCCGGACCGGGTCACCCTGCAAGAGGCGGTGACTCTGGAGGTCGAGCAGCTGACCGAGCTTGGCATCGACGACCCGACGACCTTCGACGGTACGCGCGACCCGCTGCTGGGAACATTCCTGTTCAACGGCAACGAGATCACGGTGGTCAACAATCACCTGACCTCGCGCTTCGGCAGTACGCCGATCTACGGCTCGCAGCAGCCTTTCACCCAAGCCGGCGAGGCGAACCGGGAGGCCGAGGTCCTGGCGCTCAATCAGATTGTCGCCGCGCTGTTGGTACAGGATCCGACCGCCAACGTCGTCGTCCTCGGCGACCTGAACACATTCGACTTCACAAACGACCTTACCGAGATCCTGCCCGGAACCGGCGACGATCAAATCCTGACCAATCTGATCACCGATCGGCTGGTGGACGACGAGGCCTACACCTTCATCTTCCAGGGCAACAGCCAGGTGCTGGACCACGTCTTCGTGACCGACGGCCTGCTGGACCGCGGCCAGGCGGAAATCGACATCGTCCACGTCAACAACGACTTCGCGACGTTCGCCAGCGACCACGAGCCGGTTGTGACGCGGTTCACCCTTCCCGAGGTCATCGCCGGCACCGACGGGCGGGACCGGCTCTTCGGCACCGATGAGGACGACGTCATCGCCGGTCTAGGCGGCAACGACAAGCTGTTCGGCAAGGATGGTGACGACCTGCTGCTGGGCGGCGACGGCAAGGATCGGATATTTGGCGGCGATGGCGACGACACGGCCTACGGCCAGGAGGGCGACGACCGAATCTGGGGGAACGACGGCAACGACATGCTGTTCGGCAACGAAGGGCGTGACCGCGTCTTCGGTGGCGATGACGACGACACCATCCGCGGCGGTGACGACAATGACCGGATCTACGGTCAGCGCGGCGACGATCGGCTGTTTGGCGATGGCGGCGACGACCGGCTGAACGGCGGCAGCGGCGATGACGAGTTGACCGGCGGCGAGGGGGACGACCGCGTCGACGGCGGTTCCGGCGACGACATCTTCATTTTTGGTGTCGGGGACGGCAACGACACATTCCTGAGCTTCGACCTGCCACGCGGCTGGGACGACGATGACGATGACGATGACGATGACGACTATGATGATGACGACGACGAAGACGATGACCGGGGCGGCTCCGACGCCGACATGATCGACCTGTCCGATTTCGGCTTTACCGATGTCGGCGAGGTTGCCGCGCTGTTCGAGGACCAGGGCCGGAGCACGGTGATCCAGTTCGACATGGACACCTCGATCACCCTGGTGGGCGTGGAAACGGAAGACTTGCTGATGCATATGGACGTCTTCATCCTGGCCTGAGGCAAGGCGCCGCCGACGGGCACCCAGGGCCGGTCGGCGGCATCCACGCCTGCGATCCCGCGCAAAGCTTGCGCAATACGAGGCTGATCGCGTACGACTCAGGAAGCGGCCGCAAGGACGGCCGAGAATTTCGCGAAGTGTAAAACGCGATGGCAAAGACCCCGTCGGACAAAGACGCGCCGATCACGATCAAGAAATATGCGAACCGGCGGCTCTACAACACCGCCGAAAGCAGCTACGTGACGCTTGAGCATCTGGCGCAGATGGTCAAGGACGGCACCGATTTCGTCGTGTACGACGCAAAGACCCGTGAGGACATCACCCATTCGGTGCTCACCCAGATCATCGTCGAGGAGGAGGGCAAGGGCCAGAACCTGCTGCCGATCAGCTTCCTGCGTCAGTTGATCAGCCTCTACGGCGACAATTTGCAATGGCTAGTGCCGAATTATCTCGACTATTCGATGAACGCGTTCGCCCGAAACCAGGAACAGATCCGGCACTACTTCCAGGACACGATGGCCGGCATGTTTCCATTCGGCGCGTTCGAGGAAATGGGCAAGCAGAACGTCGCCATGTTCGAGCAGGCTATGAAGATGTTCACGCCGTTCTCTCCCGAGGACGAAGAGCAGGCTGCCGCGAATGGCGAAGCGCCGAAGGCGTCGAACGAGAGCAAATCGATCGAGGAGTTGCAGAAGCAGCTCGATACGCTGCAGAAGCAGCTGCGGACGATGAAGTCGTCCGGAAAACCCGAAAAAGACTGAAGGTCAGCCGGCCCCGCCGACCGCCCGCGGTTGGTTCGTGGCGTCGGTGTTCACCTTGGCCCGCTTCGGCTTGGCAGCCGCCTCGGCCGGCGGCGTGATCACTGCGAGTTGCGGCCAGCTCCGTTCCAGTTCCGGCTTGGCGAAATAAAAGCCCTGAAGGTAGTCGGCCCCCTCTTCCGCCAGAATATCGGCGGAGACTTTGTCCTCCACGCATTCAGCCACGGTCTCCAGGCCAAAGCCCTTGGCGAGCCCGACCAGCGTGCGTACGAACAGCCGGTTGTCGCGGTTGGTGGCGATGTCGCGCACGAAGGACCCGTCGATCTTGACCACGTCGACGGTCAACGCCTTGAGATGGCGGAACGACGTGTAGCCGGCGCCGAAATCGTCGAGCGCGACCTTGCAGCCGAGATCGCGCACGGTCGTCACGAAGCGCGCGGACTCCTCGATATCCTGGATCGCCGCGGTCTCGGTGATCTCCACCGTGAGCCGGCTGGCGATCTCCGGATGTCCGCCGACCAGCGAGATGAGGCGGCGCAGCCAGCTTTGATCGGACGCGGTCAGTCCGGAAATGTTGAGCGCGAGACAGACCTCGGGGTCCTTGGTCAGCTCCTGCACGCCCAGTTCCAGAACGCGGCGGTCGATCATGCGGCTCAGCCCAAGCCGCTCGACGACCGGAATGAATTCGCCGGCCGGCATCAGACCGCCATCCTCGGTGCGTATGCGCAGCAGGCATTCGTAAAACGCCACCGCTCCGGTTCCGGATACCACGACCGGCTGGTAGGCAAGGGTCAGGCGACCGTCCTTCACCGCCTCCTTGACCTGCTTGCCCAGAACGATGTCGCGTCGGTGCTCCGAGCGCTGCTCGTCGGTCAGATGATAGAAGCTGTGGCAGTCGCGCCCATGTCCCTTCGCCTCGCGCAGTCCGGCCTCGGCACGGGTCATGGCCTCGGCCGGTGTCTGCACATAAGACGGGAATGCCACGCCGCCGATCGACACCGAGACATGGATCGGCCCGACCGGGGTCTGGATCGGCTGCTCTCGGAACATGCGCAGGATCTTGTCGGCGACCCCGGACATCTCCGGCTCCGGGCAGTGTCCCAGCACCAGACCGTACACATCGCCGCCGATGCGGCCGATCGTGTCGCACTCGCGCACCGCCTTTTCCAGCCTTTGGCCGGCACCGACGATTACCGCGTCGGCGGCCAGATATCCGTACGCGTCGTTGATCATGGAAAGCTTGTCGAGCCCGACACACAGGAACGCGCCATCGGTCTGGTAGCGAATGCTGTGCGCCATGGCATGGTGCAGCGCATCGCGCAGGCGGCCGCGATTCAGGTGGCCGGTCAACTCATCGAAATTGGCGAGGTGCTCAAGCCGCGCCTCGTTCTGTTTGCGATCGTCGATCAACCGCAAGAGGGCGCGCATGCGGACTGGCTGGCCATCGTCGTCAAAATCGGCAAAGCCGCGCTCATGGACCCAGCACATGCGGCCATCGGCGCGACGGACGCGGTATTCGCAGTCGAATGGCTCGCGGTCCAGATAGTGGTCCGACAGCAGCTTGAGGCGGAACGGCAGGTCTTCCGGGTTGATACGGCCGTGATAATGCTCGCCGACGGAGTACGGATCGATCTTGTCGGTGCCGAAGAACTCGAAAGTCGGCCCGACCCACTCGATTCTGTCTGTGGCCAGATCCCATTCGTAAACGACGTCACCGGCCGCTAGAAGCGCCGACCGCAGTACCCGGTCCTGCTTTTTTTCCGTGGTCATGGTCCGTGGGCGATCCCGGTACGCGCCATAAGGCTTCCGCGGCACTCTGGCGAGCTGAACAGCCCGCCGAGACGACTACGGACACTAACGATGGAAACCTTTAAAGACCCTTAAATTGCAGGCTGCCGCCGCCCTGCAGGCGGGAAGCAAGGGCGAGTTAACCATTGCTATTCATTCAATATTTCCGTTAGCCGCAGCAATTTTCTTTTATTTTTAACAAATCCAAATCATGCTAGACTACGTTATTCACCTGGGGAGCCGTGCGGGCCCTTATGATTAATGTTCCGGCTGGCGAAATTCGCCGGGCAAGGGGTGCCGATGATCACAGTGTCGTCTGTTCTGCCTCCCGCACCGCGCGGATCTGGTGCACGATCGGTGCCCGCCGTGACGAGTCCGGCGCGGCAGACGTTCGAATCGCGTCGGCACGACGACAGGCCAGCTGCCGTCGAATTGAACCAGACGGCCAGCGGCGAGACCGGCCAAATCGACGGCGCCCCCTATATCGATGCGGAATTCGTCGAAATCCTGCGCGAGGCCGCAGAAACCGCCAAGGATATTGGTCCAGTCGACGGCACCGTGCGCACGGCCATCGAGGCATACCGTACCGCTGGCGGCCGGCGGGCCGTCATCGGTGCGATGTTGGACATCGCCAGCTAGCGCGGCCACCGTTGGGGGGAACCCGCCTCCAGCTCTATCGTTTGCCGCCGCCCCGCTCGTCACGCAGCGCGGCAACCAATGCCGCGACGCCCGGATCCGCGAACAGTGCTTCTATCCCAACCGGCAGCTTTCGGCGCCAATTCGGATGCTCGTCTATGGTCCCGGGCAGGTTCATCTGCTCCACTTCCAGCAATGCATCCTCCACCGGCACGATCTGGAGCCGGCACGGCGTCCGGGCGAGGAAGCGCTGGATCGCGATCATCAGATCGGATTCGAACGGCAGGTCTTCTGAGTCGACCGGCGGATGCTCCGGCCACAGCCCGGCGTCGACCAATGCGTCTATCAGCCGCCGGCGATCCTCGATCCGCTCCCGTGCGTCGGTGTCACGGACCTCCTGGTCCGGATAGAGCGACAGGGTGCGCCGCCAGTCCAGGTCGCGGCCGGCCCACAGGCCGCACAGGGTCGCCAGATCATGAGTGCTGCCTGTCACCAGGGCATGCTCCGGATAAGTCGAGGCGCGCGCGAACAGCCCGTCGCCGGTCCGTTCGAATGGCAGCACCCGATAGGACAGGATGCCGGCCTCGGCCATCACGTCGCGGAACCCGGCCGGCACCGTGCCGAGATCCTCGCCGATCACTAGGCATTGATTCCGACGCGATTCCAATGCCAGGACCCTCAGCAGATCCTGAAACGGATAGGTGACGTAGAGGCCCTGGTCGGCGCCCATGCCGCCGGGCACCCAGTATTGGTGCATCAGCCCCATGGCGTGGTCGATCCTGAGCGCGCCGGCGTGGCGCATGTTCGCCCGCACCGAAGCGACAAACGGCTCGAAAGCACGTTCCCGCAGCGCGTCCGGGTCGAGCGGCGCCAACCCCCAATCCTGGCCGACCCTGTTCAGCAGGTCCGGCGGCGCACCGACCGAAACGCCGGGCAGCAATGCATCGCCATCGGCCCACGCCGCGGCGCTGGCCGGACCGGTACCGACTGCCAAGTCTCGATAGAGCCCGACGCGCATGCCGGACCGGGCGGCGGATTGCGACGCCGCGGAAAGCTGTTCGTCCGCCAGCCATTGCAGGTACTCATGGAATGCGACCCGCAGCTGGTGCTCGGCGGCGAACGCCGCGACCTCGGCCGTATCCGGACGGCGATACGGTTCCGGCCAGCGATGCCAATCCATCATCGAAAAGCCACTGCCGGCGACAAAATGCTCCTGTAGCGCCATGAAAGTGGCGAAATGCCTGAGCGGCATGCCCATTTCCGACCGGAATGCCTCAAAGGCGTCGGCCCGGTCGCTTGTCGCTGCGGGGCCGCCGCGGAATTCACCGAACAGCGCCTCAAGGACCGGCAGGATCAGCGCCGCGACGGCCGGATAGTCGACCAGTTCCGATGACCTTGCCGCCTCCAGCCTAGTCCGGAAGTCCGGGTCCGCGGTTATCGCGGCCGCGGCCTCGGACCGGGCGAATTCGGGAACCGCCTCGACATCGATGTAGAGAACATTGAGGAAATCGCGGCTGGCCGGCGAATAGGGGCTGCACTGCCTGGGTTCGGCCGGGAACAAGGCGTGCAGAGGGTTCAGCCCGATGGCAGCGGCGCCCTCCGGCCCCGCCATCTCGGCCAGCCGTGCCAGATCGGAGAAATTGCCCAGGCCCCAATTGCCTGCGGATTTGAGCGAATAGAGCTGGCAGCCCAGGCCCCAGATCCGATCGTCGCCCACCGCGTCCGCAGGCTCCCAGCAGCGCCGCGGCGCGACGATCAGCCGGCAGGCATCGCTCCGGCCACCCATGCCGGTCACTTCAAGGTCATGATAGCCCTCGGGCAGATCCGGCGGCAGGGTCAGGGAACAGAGGACACGGTCTTCGCCACCGGCCCGGACCCGGTCCAGGACGGCAAGCTCACCTATGTCAGAACCGCCTTGATGCCGCGCCCCGTCCTCCTCGGTCAGGGTCCAGGTCAGGAGCCCTTCGAACGCGGCCGGAAGACAGAGGACCACGGTCCCGGGTTGCGCCTCGGCCGGCACCACCGTCACCGGCCCAAGCAGCCGCCGCCATCGCTTTGCGGCAACCGCCTCCAGGCTGGCGCGAGACATCGCGGCATCGGCCGCCGGAAACCCCATCGCTGTGAGAACCGCCTTGATCTGCGCCGGAGTCGCCGTGATGCGATTATGCCAGATATCGTCATAGCCGGGCTCGATCCCGACCGCCGCCGCCAAATCGTTCAGGGCGTCCGCCATCGTTGGCTAGCCGTCGGCCATGGCGAAGACCATCAAGGCTCGAGGGGCGACCGGATGCGTCTCGCCATTGCCGATCGTCGGGTCGCCTGAAGGCCCGTCCGGACTGGCGGTATCGATCAGGCACCGCCATCGGCCGCCGCCGGGAATGTCGGGCAAGCGGAACGGCACCTCCTCGGTATGGGCGTTCAGCGTCAGAAAAAGCACATCGTCGATCTCCGCCTCGCCGGTAGCACTGTGAAAGCGGCCCGCATCGCCGGACAGCAGCAGGCCGATCGATCGGGCATTGGGGTCCTGCCATTGCTCCTCGGATTTCGAAGAGCCGTCCGGGGTGCGCCATTCGATATCGGGCAGGCCGCGCACCGACCGCTCACGGCCATGCAGGAAACGCGGCCGGCGAAGGACCGGATGGTCCCGGCGCAGTGCCAGCAGCCGCTGTACGAAGGTCTGCAGGTCGGTCCCGCCGACGCCGATGCCGGACCAGTCCACCCAGCTGACCTCGTTGTCCTGGCAATAGGCGTTGTTGTTGCCGCTCTGGCTGCGGCCGAATTCGTCGCCGGCCAGCAGCATGGGCGTCCCCTGCGACAGCATGACGGTCGCCAAGAGGTTGCGAATTTGGCGGGCGCGCAGGGTATTGATGCCGGCATCCTCGGTCGGCCCCTCGACGCCGTAATTGGCGCTGCAATTGTGGTCGTGGCCGTCCACGCCATCCTCGCCATTGGCCTCGTTGTGGCGCTCGGCATAGCTGACCGTGTCGGCCGCGGTGAAGCCGTCATGGCAGGCCACGTAGTTGATGCTGCACCAGGGCCGGCGGCCGTTATGCTCGAACAGATCCGACGACCCGGTTATCCGCCGCGCCAACTCCGGCACCACGCCGTGATCGCCGCGCCAATAACAGCGCACCGTGTCGCGGAACCGGTCGTTCCACTCCGCCCAGCCGGCGGGATAGTGACCCAGCCGGTAGCCTTCCGGCCCAACATCCCAGGGCTCGGCGATCAGCTTGACCCGGGACAGCTCGGGGTCCTGCCGGACCGCGTCGAAGAAGCTGCCGTAGGGATCGAACCCCTCGCCATCGCCCTCGCGGCCCAGTGTGGTCGCCAGATCGAAGCGGAAGCCGTCGACACGCATCTCCCGAACCCAGTAGCGCAGGCTGTCCATGACCATCTGCAGGACCCGCGGATGGCCGAGGTTGAGCGCGTTTCCGGTGCCGGTGAAGTTGGCATAGTAACGCGGCTGTTCGGCATCGAGGTGGTAGTAGGACGCGTTGTCGATGCCCCGGAAGCTGAGCGTCGGCCCCAGCTCGTTGCCCTCCACGGTGTGGTTGTAGACCACGTCCAGCAGCACCTCGATGCCGCTGTCGTGAAGCCGCTTCACCATGGTCTTGAACTCGCCGATATCGCTGCCCGACATATAGCGCGGCTCCGGCGCGAAGAATCCCAGCGTGTTGTAGCCCCAGTAGTTCCGCAGCCCCTTCTCGACCAGGAACCGGTCGTCGATGAAGGCGTGCACCGGCAACAGTTCGACCGCCGTGACGCCGAGCGATGTCAGATGGTCGATGATCCCGGCCGATGACAGCCCGGCGAAGGTGCCGCGCCTGGCCCGGTCGAGATCCGGATGGCGGATCGTAAAACCGCGGACATGGGTCTCGTAGATGACCGTGTCCGACCAGGGCACCGCCGGCCGGCGGTCCTCACCCCAAGTGAACGCCGGTTCGACGACCCGGCATTTCGGCATGTAGCGCGCATTGTCGCGGCGGTCGAAGGACAGATCGGCGCGGCCAGACCCGACCCGGTAACCGTGATGCGAGTCATTCCAGCGGAAGGCGCCGTCCAGGGCCTTGGCGTAAGGGTCGATCAACAGCTTGTTGGCGTTGAACCGGTGTCCGGCCTCCGGGGCGTATGGCCCGTGCACCCGATAGCCGTATAGCAGTCCCGGCGCCGCATCCGGCAGATAGCCGTGCCAGATCTCGTCGGTCAGCTCCGGCAGGTCGATGCGCTCGACCTCGGTACGGCCGGTGCGATCGAACAGGCACAGCTCGACCCGCTCCGCATGGGCCGAGAACAGCGCGAAATTGACCCCGTCGCCATCCCAGGTGGCCCCCAGCGGATAAGGCTGGCCGGGCCAGACGACCGTGCCGCCCGACATCAGGACGTGCGACGCCGCGGCTGCAGCACGAGGACGCCCAATGGCGGCAGGCTGAGGTCGAGGGCGTAGGGCGGACCGTGACAGCCCTCGGACCCGGCGGTGATGGTGCCGAGATTGCCGACGCCGCTGCCGCCATAGTCGGCGGCGTCGGTGTTGATCACCTCCACCCACTCGCCGCCCTCGGGCACGCCGATCCGGTATCCGCGGCGCGGCACGGGGGTGAAGTTGCACGCCACCACGACCGGCGGGTCGTCGCCGTCGCCCTTGCGCAGATAGGCAAGGGTCGAGTTCTCGGCATCCTGGCTATCGATCCACTCGAAGCCGGCGGCGTCGCAGTCCAGCCGGTGAAGCGCCGGGCAAGCGCGGTAGACGCCGTTCAGGTCGCGGACCAGCTTCTGCACGCCGGCGTGCTTTTCGTCCTGCAGCAGGTGCCAGTCGAGGCCGGAATTGTGATCCCATTCCCGCCACTGGGCGAACTCGCAGCCCATGAACAGCAGCTTCTTGCCGGGATGGGTCCACATGAAGGCGTAGTAGGCGCGCAGATTGGCGAATTTCTGCCACTCGTCGCCCGGCATCTTGCCGATCATCGAGCCTTTGCCGTGCACCACCTCGTCATGGCTGATCGGCAGCACGAAATTCTCCGAGAACCCGTAGAGCAGGCCGAAGGTCAGATCGTGGTGGTGGAAACGGCGATGCACCGGCTCCTTGGAGATGTAGCGCAGGGTGTCGTTCATCCAGCCCATGTTCCATTTGAAGCCGAAGCCGAGCCCGCCGGCATCGGTCGGCCGCGAGACGCCGGGCCATGCGGTGGATTCCTCGGCCACCGTCATGGCGCCGGGGAAGCCGCCATAGACCGCCTCGTTCATGCGCTTCAGGAAGTCGATGGCCTCCAGGTTCTCGCGGCCGCCATAGCGGTTCGGCACCCATTGCCCGGGCTTGCGGCTGTAGTCGAGATACAGCATCGACGCCACCGCATCCACGCGGATGCCGTCCAGATGGAACCGGTCCATCCAGTACAGCGCGTTGTTGACCAGGAAGTTGGCGACCTCGGCGCGGCCGTAGTTGTAGATCAGGGTGTTCCAATCCATGTGGAAACCCTGCCGAGGATCGGCGTGTTCGAACAGGTGCGTGCCATCGAAGAGGCCGAGCCCGTGCGGATCGGTCGGGAAATGCCCCGGCACCCAGTCCAGCAGCACACCGATGCCCTCGGCATGGCAGCGATCCATGAACCCCTGGAATGCTTCGGGGCCGCCGAACCGGCTGGTCGGCGCGTATAGGCCGACCGGCTGATAGCCCCAGGATCCGTCGAAGGGGAATTCGCTGACCGGCAGCAATTCGATATGGGTGAACCCCATCTCCTTCACATAGGGGACGAGACGGTCGGCCAGCTCTTCATAGGTCAGGTAGCGCAGGCCCTCCGACGGCACCCGGCGCCAAGACCCGAGATGGACCTCGTAGATGGAGATCGGCGCGGTCCGCGACTGGGCCTCGCCCCGGCGGTCCATCCACGCCGCGTCCCGCCAGTCACGATCGGGCAGGCCGTGAACCACCGAAGCGGTCCTTGGTGGCTGCTCGGCATGGAAGGCATATGGGTCGGCCTTGAGCGGCATCACGGCGCCGTCGGGACCGACGATCTCGAACTTGTAGCGGGCGCCGGGCTCGAGTGCAGGCAGAAACAGCTCCCAGATTCCGCAAGCGTGGCGCAGTCGCATCGGGTGACGGCGCCCGTCCCAATCGTTGAAGTCGCCAACCACCGAGACGCGTCCGGCGTTCGGCGCCCACAGCGCGAACGCCGTGCCGGAGACCCCGTCCAGCACGCACGGATGGGCGCCCAGGCGTTCGTAGGTCTGCAGATGCGATCCTTCGGTCAGCAGGTGCACGTCCAGATCGCCGAGCACCGGCGGGAACCGGTAAGGGTCCTCGATATCGGCCGGCCCGTCCGACGCCGTCAAGCGCAATCGGTAGGAGAACGGCTTCTTGCGCCGGGCCAGGCGCCCCTCGAACAGCCCGTCCGGGTGGACTTTGGTCAGCGACGCCGCCCGGCGGCCGGTCTTGCGGTCGACGATCTCCACCGCATCGGCCTGCGGCTGAAAGGTGCGGACGATCAGGCCGCCATCTGCTGAATGCATGCCCAGAACGGAGAAGGGATCGCCATGCCGCGCATGCACGATTGCATCGTACTGCCGATCCGGCTCTGACGGCACCGTCGCCTCCCCACCTGGCTGGAGCCAGCCGCTCGACGGCCGGTCACACCGACGGCGCGCCCGCCGGACAGGACCGTTTTAGCCTGCATCCTCAGGCTGGCCAACAGTTAGCGGTGTTGAGACCGGATAGTAGCCCGGAGCGAGGGATCTGTGCCGACCGATGCGGCCGTCAACCGTCTACCTGAGACTGAATCAACTGTCGGATGCTATCGGTCGCGTCATTCACTTGGGCCTGGTCGGAAGCCGGTCCCTGATGGAAGAACGCGGTGTAGAAATTGTCATCCAGAACGATGAACAGCGACACGTAGGTGCTGCCGGCCTCTCCGCTGCATTGCATGGATGCCGACTTCAACGCATGGCGTTCTCGCAGGATCTCGGACGGCTCCTCGGAACGCTGAAACTCCGCGGTGCAAAGGGCTTCGAACTGATCGAGATAGAGTTCCGTGAACTTGTCGATCTCGACCTCCCGGCCTCGCGGCGATTGATGCACACCGCCGCTGAGATTTCCAATCGCCCACGCGAAGCTGAGCCCCAGCGGGTTGGATGCAGGGTCGGGCACCGCGATCTCAACGCCCTCCAGGCCGGCACTGGTCAGTATGCTCACGATTCCCTGGGCATTCAGGGGCGCCGGCCGAGCCTGTCCCGCCGCGGCACGCGCTTCCGCGACAAGACGAAGAGCGGTATCGATGCAGCCCTTCAACTGGGTAATGCTGTTGAACGTGCCGCTCAGGGCAAACCGGTAGGTGCCCTGCTCGGAGGTGATATCGAGGTTGTTGCCGCGCATCAGCAGTTCCATGAGCTGCTCGTCGACGCCGGTCCTCACCATCAGGATCGTGTCGGCAACGGCTTGGACCGGAAACTCCTTCACATAGACGCCGTCAATATTGACCTCGGCAACCGGCGGCTCTTCATCCTCGTCTTCCTCGTCCACTTCCTGCTCGGCTTCCTGCTCCGCGTTGGCCGGCTGCTCTTCCGCCTCCTCATCCGGCAGCAGGTCCCAGGCCGGGTTGAGAAGGCCGATATTGAGCTCGTAGCGCGGGCTCAGCAGCAATGCCAGCGAGATCCCGTTTCCGTATTGCCGCGAGATCGAACAGTGGCTGAATTGATCCGTGCCCTCGACGGGCCGGGCGCCGCCCGTCCATCCACTGACGTCGATGCTGAATTCAGGCGGAGGCGTCTGGGCGACGGCGTCGCTGTGAACGCCGGATGCTGCCAAGGCCACGCCACAGATCAATCCGGCGCAGAGCAGGGTCCTGAAAGTCATTTGCAAAGAGTCCACAATCTCAGGGTGGCGGAGAGGCCAGAATCGATGCGGCCGCCAAGGGTCACAATCAGCAGGCAGGCAGGGCCTGTCAACCGGCCGAAACGGCGCGATCATCCGCCCCGATGAAGGCCCAAATGTGGCGTCAAATGGCGGATTCCGGGTCGCTCAATTTAGCAGGACGCTGGAGATTTCCTTAAGCTGTGTGCGGGCGCGCAACAGGTAGAAGCCCTGGGCGGCGAGATGGCTCGGCAGAATCTGGCTGTCGGGGTCGCCGCTGATCACGACAACGGGCTGCAGCGATACCGCGCTCTCAAGGCTGGACAGCATCTCGTCCCACACCGTGGTCAGCCCGACCGATTCGATCACGCCGGCGAAGTCGGTGCGAAGGGCGCGCAGGATCATGTAATAGCCGTAGATACGGCCCTTGATCGAATAGAAGATGTCGTCGGCGCTGGTGTCGATCAGCCAGCCGCCGCCGTCCTCCAGGTGTTCGGCGATGATCGCCGACGAGGATCCCAGATCGGCGGCGATCCGGTCGATGGTGCCGAGCAGGTTGTCGGCGCGGCGTTCGAACACGGCGTCGCCGGCGGCGAGGCGCTCATTGTACTGCCTGAGAGCCTGGCTGGCGGACCGGTACTGGGACTCGCTGCTGGCGACCGGGGCCAGCGACGCGGAGAAATCGAATATCCAGCGGTCCCCGGGATAGCGCAGCAGGCCGGCCGCCCGGTCGAGATCGGGATCGACCTGCGACGAGCCGCGGGCCCGTCCGATCTGATCGCTCATCTCCAGGGTAAAGCGGCTCAATGCGTAGATCATGCCCTGCTGGTAATTGGGCATGTTGTCCAGCATCCATCCAGGAAAGAAGAACGGGTCGTTGGCGGTCCAGTTGTGCTCATCGACCTCGCGGACAATCAGCGCCGCCGCCATGTCGACCGCATAGCTGCCATCGGCCACAGGTTCGGCCACCTGATAGTCGATATCATCACCGATCTTGTGCACCCAGATCATGCCGCCGACGTAGTAGACGACCAACAAACCCAGTATGCCCAGCGCCGTCGGCACAGCGAGCCGCCTTATGCGTCCGCCGGATCGCGCCAATCGATCATAGAATGCCGAGATCCGGCGTCGGATCTGCAGGCGCTCGCGGCCTTCGGAGGGCAGGTCCTCGTCGAAGATGTCGTCTTGTTCGGCCATTTGCCCCAGCAGGATAGAGTTGAACTCCCCTGCATGTCGGAGCCATGCCGCTCAGATCAAGAGGCGGCCGGCCCGAAAAGGGGTCAGGTGGGCGGCAGCACGTAGATGGCAACCGCTGTGAAGTGACAGGCGCTGCCCGCCATCACGAAGAGGTGCCATACCGTGTGGTTGTAAGGAAGCCTTTCCCACACGAAGAAGATCACGCCGAAGCTGTAGAACAATCCGCCGACCAGCAGCCAGATCGTGCCGCCGACCCCGACGGCGCCCAGAAGCTCGCCCGCGGCAATGATGATCAGCCAGCCCATCGCCAGGTAGATGGGCAGCGACACACGCTCTGAATGGGTGCGATTGAAGACCTTGAACAGGACCCCCGCGACCGCCAGCGCCCATACGATCACGAACAGCGTCCAGCCCAGTACGCCGCCCATGCTGACCAGCGTGAACGGGGTGTAGGTGCCGGCGATCAGGAGGAAGATCGCGGCATGGTCGAGGACGTTCAGGACGGCCTTGGCGCGGGAATGCTGGATAGCATGATAGATGGTCGACGCCAGGTACAGCAGAACCAGGGTCGAACCGTAGATTGCCAGGCTGACGATGTGGATGGCATCGCCGTTCAGCGATGCCAGCACGACCAGGATCGAAAGCCCGGCGATGCTGAGCGCGGCCCCCAGGCCATGGGTCGTGGCGTTGGCGATCTCTTCGCCGAGCGATTGTGAGTGCTTGTGTTCCCGGTGGCTGCCCATGTTGTGCGCGGACTCCTGTCGGCTTGTTCTTATTTCCGAGTTCATGTTAGCAGCCCAGTGTTACAGGTCCATGGCCGATCATGGTAAATGAGCAAACACTTGCGTGAGCCGCCCGTGACGTCTGACGGTCGCGGCGGCCGGATAGACTGGACGGGCTTGAGTCATGCCTCCCCTCGAACTGATGCTGAGCTTTGCGGCAGCGACCGCGCTCTTCGCCTATATGCCCGGACCGGCGCTTCTGTACACCGCCGCGCAGACCCTGGCGCGCGGCAGGCGTGCCGGATACATGGCGGCACTGGGCATCCACGTCGGCGGATATGTCCATGTCGGAGCGGCCGCGCTGGGCCTCTCAGCCGTGTTCCGGCACGTCCCGGAAGCCTATCTGGCTGTGAAGCTGGCCGGCGCCGCCTATCTGGTCTATCTCGGGCTTGGCATTCTGTTTCGCAAGCCTGAACAAAGGGCGCTGCCAGATTTTTCGGCGAAGTCGGCTCGGCGGGCATTCGTGGAGAGCATCGGGGTCGAGATCCTCAACCCGAAAGTGGCTCTGTTCTTCTTGGCATTCTTGCCGCAATTCGTCGATCCGGCCGCTGCGCTTCCGGTCTGGACACAGTTTCTGGTGCTGGGCGTGGTGGTCAACCTGACTTTCTCATCGGCCGATCTGGTCTGTGTCGCGCTTGCGTCGGCGGTTGTTGCCAGGGCTCGCCGCACTGGGCTGGTGGAACGGATCGTCCGAATCGCCGCTGGATCCCTGATGGTCGGCCTTGGTGCGCGGCTGGCGCTCAGCCATCGCGGCTAGGCCTGACGTCCGGGAGAACTGGAGTGCGATCGTCGGCGAGAAACCGGCCGACCGTCGACACATAGGACCGTTCGATATCAGTCGGCCGGACGGCCATGCCGACCACCTCGCAGGCCCGCGGGAAGCGGTCGACGATGTTCGTATTCGCGCCTCTCGCGACTGGCTGTTCGCCGAAGCCGAGGCTGGCGCCGGGGCACAGCCGGCACAATTTCCGCTGTCGCGCGCCCGATTACGGCGCTATCGTTGCGCCACCAACTGTAGCAGGGAGCGAAAAGCAACAATGAATAAGCGGATGATTCCCCTATTGGCCCTTGCCGCCTCGGTGGCGGCGAGCCCGGCCCTGGCCGATGATATTTCGCCTGCCGTCGTATTCGACATGGGCGGCAAGTTCGACCGGTCTTTCAACGAAGGGATCTATAACGGCGTCGAGCGGTTCCGCGAGGAAACAGGCATCGACTATGCCGAATTCGAAGTCACCAACGAGTCCCAGCGTGAGCAGGCCCTGCGCCGCATGGCGCGCAGCGGCTCCGACATCGTGATCGCCGTCGGATTCGCCCAGGCGCCCGCCCTCGAAGTGGTCGCAGCAGAGTTCCCCGACACCAAATTCACCCTGATCGACATGGTCGTCGATCTGCCGAACGTGCAGTCGGTGGTCTTCAAGGAGCATGAGGGTTCGTTCCTGGTCGGCATGCTGGCTGCCATGGCATCGGAGTCGGATGCGGTCGGATTCGTCGGCGGAATGGACATTCCGCTGATCCGAAAATTCGCCTGCGGCTACGAGCAGGGCGTCCACCATGTCGACCCGGATATGGAGGTCTACCAGAACATGACCGGCACCACGCCGTCTGCCTGGAACGACCCGAGCCGGGGCGGAGAATTGGCGCGCAGCCAGTTCGACCGTGGCGCCGATGTGGTCTATGCCGCGGCCGGCGGGACCGGCACCGGCGTTTATCAGGCGGCGGCTGACAGCGGTAATTTGGCGATCGGCGTCGACAGCAACCAGAACTACCTGCATCCGGGCACCATGCTGACCTCGATGCTGAAGCGTGTCGACGTTGCCGCCTATGATGCGTTCATGGGTGCCCAGAACGGTACCTGGGAATCCGGCATCAAGGTGCTTGGCCTTGCCGAGGAAGGCGTTGGCTGGGCGCTTGACGAGAACAACGAGGCGCTGATCACGCCTGAGATGATGGAGGCGATCGACGCGGCCAGCCAAGCGATCATCGCCGGCCAGATCTCGGTGGTCGACTACACTGCCAACAACGACTGCTCCTACTAGCGCCGGCGTTCCGCCGCGATGGAAGGCGCTCAGAGCAAGCCGAGGGCCGGTGGCGACTCCCCGAACGGGGGATTGCCACCGGCCATTGCGCTGTCCGGAATCAACAAGCATTTCGGACCCGTTCACGCCAATAAGGATGTCTCGCTGACGGTTCCCACCGGGACCATCCATGGGATCATCGGCGAGAACGGCGCCGGCAAATCCACCTTGATGAGCATCCTGTATGGGTTCTACCAGGCCGACAGCGGTGAGATCAGGGTGAACGGCGAGGCGCAGGTCATCCAGAATTCGGACGAGGCGATCGCCTGCGGCATCGGCATGGTGCATCAGCATTTCATGCTGGTGGACCCGTTCACGGTACTGGAAAACGTCATGCTCGGCAGTGAGGGTGGCGCCATCCTCGCCGGCGGCATGGGCGACGCCCATGCAGAACTTGAGCGGCTGGAGCAGGAATACAGCCTGGACGTTGACCCGGACGCCCTTATCAGCGATCTGCCGGTTGGATTGCAGCAGCGAGTCGAGATCCTGAAGGCACTGTACCGCGGCGCCGAAATCCTGATCCTGGACGAGCCGACCGGCGTGTTGACGCCGCAGGAGGCAGACCAGTTGTTCCGCATCCTTGCGACGCTGCGCGAACAGGGCAAGACGATCATACTGATCACACACAAGCTGCGCGAGATCATGGCCATCACCGACAACGTGACGGTGATGCGTCGCGGCGAGGTGGTGGCGAATGTCGCGACCGCCGACACCGACCAGGAGAAACTGGCCGAGCTGATGGTCGGCCGTACCGTCCTGCTGCGGGTCGACAAGAAACCGGCGGAACCCAAGCAGACAGTGCTGGAAGTCCGGCATCTCGACGTCATCGACCGGCTCGGCGTGCGCCGGGTCAAGGATGTCTCGCTTTCGGTCAAGGCCGGCGAGATCGTCGGCATTGCCGGTGTCTCCGGCAACGGTCAGTCCGAGCTGCTGGCCGCCCTGTCCGGCATGGTGCATGCGTCGAAGGGCGAGATCCTGATCAACGGCACGGATATTCGGTCGGTCGGCGCGACGGATGCCAAGGACATGCGCGACCTAGGCATGGGACACGTGCCCGAGGATCGCCTGCATGACGGCCTCGTCCGGACCTTCGCCGCCAACGAGAACAGCATTCTCGGCTATCACGACGACCCGGCCTATAACGGCCGGATCCTGATGGACCGGCATGCCATCATCGATCTGTGCGGCCGCTACATGCAGGATTTCGATGTCCGGCCGCCGAACGCCATGCTGAAGGCGGCAAATTTCTCCGGCGGCAACCAGCAGAAGCTGATCGTCGCCCGCGAGATGGAGCGCGATCCGGCCCTGCTGCTGGTCGGCCAGCCGACCCGCGGCGTCGATATCGGCGCCATCGAATTCATCCACCGCCGGCTGGTGGCGATGCGCGATGCCGGCAAGGCGGTGCTGCTGGTCTCCGTCGAGCTGGACGAGATCATGTCGCTGAGCGACCGCATCCTGGTGATGTTCGATGGCTACATCGTCGGCGAGCTCGCACAGGCGGATGCTAACGAGCAGACCCTGGGCCTGATGATGGCCGGCGTCCGGCCCGAGGGCATGGCGGAGCAGGGATCGCCGGACCCGGTTCCGACGGCGCCATCGTGAGCGCGCCGGCCGGACAGGCAACGGTGCCGCGCTGGGTCAGCATCGCGCTGATCCCACTGATCAACCTCACACTGGCGTTGATCGTCTCGGGATTTGTCGTGCTGATCATCGGCGAGAATCCGCTGGAGGCGATGCGTCTGCTGGTCTACGGCGCCTTCGTCGGCTATGGGCCGTTCGGCGAATCGATCGGCTTCACCCTGTATTACGCAACCAATTTCGTCTTCACCGGGCTGTGTGTTGCGATGGCATTTCATTGCGGCCTGTTCAACATCGGCGGCGAAGGCCAGGCCTATATCGGCGGGCTCGGCGTCGGCCTTGTCTGCCTGTATTTCGACTTCCTGCCCTTCATCCTGATCCTGCCGCTGGCGATCCTGGGCGGCGCGCTGTTCGGGGCCGCCTGGGCCTTCATCCCGGGATATCTGCAGGCCAAGCGCGGCAGCCACACGGTCATCACCACGATCATGTTCAACTTCATCGCCGCGGCGCTGATGAACTATCTTATGGTGAATGTGCTGATCCGCCGGGGTCAGATGTCGCCGGAAAGCCGCCCCTTCGCCGAACACGCTTTCCTGCCGAAAGTCCATGAGGCCTTAGCGTGGATTGGCATCGACCTTGGGGCGTCTCCGCTCAACCTGTCGTTCCTGTGGGCGCTGATCTGCTGTGTACTCTTCTGGGGTTTCATTTGGCGAACCCGCTGGGGCTATGAGATCAGGACCGTCGGCCAGAACCAGCGCGCGGCGGTCTATGGCGGGATCTCGGTGTCGAAGAACATCATCCTGGCCATGGCGATTTCCGGGGCGCTCGCCGGCTTCGTCGGGCTGAACGAGATTATGGGCGTGCAACACCGGGTGCTGCTGAATTTCGTTGCCGGATACGGATTTGTCGGCATCGCCGTGGCACTGATGGGGCGAAACCATCCGGTCGGCATCCTGCTCGCCGCTCTGCTGTTCGGTGCGCTGTACCAGGGCGGTGCGGAGCTTGCCTTCGACATGCCGAAGATCACCCGCGAGATGGTCGTGGTGATCCAGGGCCTGGTGATTCTGTTCGCCGGCGCACTGGAGAACATGTTCCGGCCGCAGATCGAGGGCTTCTTCCTGAAGCGGGCGGAAGCGCGTGCCGAAGCTGCGGCGGCGGCGGAGTAGGACACGGCGATGGAGTTCTTCACCCTCTTCATCCTGGTCCTGGACGCCACATTCCGCGTCGCCACGCCGCTGGTGCTGGCGGCACTGGCCGGACTGTTCTCCGAACGCTCGGGCGTCGTCGATATCGGCCTGGAGGGCAAGATGCTGGGCGGCGCCTTCGCTGCCGCCACGGTCGCGGCGGTTTCCGGCTCGGCCTGGCTCGGCCTGGGTGCCGGCATCCTGGCCGCGATGTGCCTGGCGATGCTGCACGGCTTTGCCTGCATCACCCATCGCGGCGATCAGATCATCTCCGGCGTGGCAATCAACATCCTGGTCGCCGGGCTGGCCCCGACACTCGGCATCGCCTGGTTCGCGCGCGGAGGACAGACTCCGACTCTGGAGGGGGATCAACGGTTCACGGCGATCACATTGCCGGGCGCCGATGCGGTCGCCGACGTGCCGGTGCTGGGCCAGATCTATTCCGAACTCATCAGCGGCCACAACATCCTGGTCTATTTCGCCGCGGTCGCTGTGCCTGCGACCGCTTGGATCCTGTACCGGACCCGATTCGGCCTGCGGTTGCGGGCAGTCGGCGAGAATCCGGCGGCGGTCGACACCGCAGGTATATCGGTGATCTGGATGCGCTATCGCGCCCTGATGGTCACCGGATTCCTGTGCGGCGTGGCCGGCACCTACCTGTCGGTGGCGCACAATGCCTCTTTCGTGCGCGACATGACCGCCGGCAAGGGTTTTCTGGCGCTGGCGGCGCTGATCTTCGCAAAATGGCGACCGGTGCCGGTGCTGCTGACCTGCCTGCTGTTCGGCTTCCTGGAGGCGTTGGAGGCGCGCATGCAGGGTGTGGAGATCCCCGGTATCGGGACCATTCCGGTGCAGTTCATCCAGGCTCTGCCCTATGTGCTGACCGTGGTGCTGCTGGCTGGCTTCATCGGCAAGGCGATCGCGCCCAAAGCGATTGGCGTTCCCTATGTGAAGGAACGATGAGCGACGGTTTTGAGGCCCTGTTCGCTGCCGCGACGTCGGTGCGCAATCAGGCCTATGCCCCCTACTCCCGATTTCTGGTCGGAGCCGCCATCCGCGCTGCGGACGGTCGGATCTTCTCCGGTTGCAACGTAGAGAATGCGGCCTACCCCCAGGGACAGTGCGCGGAGGCCTGTGCCATCGGCACGATGGTTGCGAACGGCGCGACCCGCATAACCGAGGTGCTGGTGATCGGTGGCGCGGAAGATGACGGCCTGCTGTGCAGTCCGTGCGGCGGCTGCCGCCAGCGGTTGCGCGAATTCGCCGGCGCGGACACGTCGGTGCATATCTGCGGCCCGGAAGGTTTGCGACGCACGGTTACGTTGGGAGAGCTGCTGCCGCTGTCCTTCGGACCGGATAATCTGGGATACTGACCAATGGCCGACCGAATCAAAGGCCTCCCCGCGCAAGCCGCGGCGATAATCCGTCGGCGGGCGCCGGATCTGGCCCCTCGCGTAGCGCTGGTTCTGGGCTCGGGGCTCGGCCCGCTTGCCGACCGGGTCGACGATGCGGTCGCAATCTCCTATGCCGATCTGCCCGGTTTTCCGGAGCCGGGCGTCGAAGGGCATGCCGGGCGGCTGGTGCTCGGAACGCTGGGCGGCGCCCAGGTTGCTTGCCTGCAGGGCCGGGCGCACGCCTATGAGGGCCGCGGTTATGATGTCATGGCGACCGCCGTGCGCACCATGCGGGCGATCGGCTGCGAGGCGATTTATCTGACCTGTGCGGCGGGCAGCCTGCGCCTGGAAGTGGGTGCCGGCCGGCTGATGACGATCACCGATCACATCAACCTGCAGGGCGGCAATCCGCTGGTCGGACCCAATGATGCGGAGACTGGCCCCAGGTTCCCGCCGATGGCGGAGGCCTATGATCCGGCCTTGGTGGCAATGCAGCAATCCGCCGCAGAGCAGCTGGGCATCGATCTGGCCAGCGGTGTCTACTGCGCATGGCTCGGCCCCTGCTTCGAGACGCCGGCAGAGGTTCGCATGATCCGGGGTCTCGGCGCCGACGCGGTCGGCATGTCGACGGTGCCGGAATGCATCCTGGCGCGGCATTGCGGCCTGATGGTCACGGCCACGGCGGTCATCACCAATCTGGGTGTCGGCATGAGCGACGATCCGGTCGATCACGACCAGACCCTGAGCGCTGCCGAGTCGGCCGGAGAGGACCTCGCCCGGCTGATCGGACGCTGGCTGGAACTGAGCGCCGGCGAACCGGCCTGATGTCACGGGTCAGCGCGCCGAATCCGCCGCCGCTTCCAGCTGCGTGAACAGCGCATCGTCGAGGACAACGCCGAAGACCTCGGCAACCACATGCGCCCAGCCATAGACGAAATAGGTCCAGCCATCGGCCACCGTCAGGCGGCATTCGTTCTGTCGGGCACGCGCCTGCGCCAGGAATTCGCGCGGGCCGCGATAATTGAATTCCCAGACAATCCCCGCATCGGGGAAGACAGCCGCCTCTGAAATCGGCGAGCCCGGCCGGTCCTTGCCAAGGCCGGTCGCGTTGACCACCAGGCTGCACGCCGGCAGGGCCGCCAGCAGGCGGTCGTTGTCGGCAGCGCCGCCCACCCTTTTTGCGCCGATGATTTCCCTTCCGCCGAATGCGCTCAATGCCGATCGCGCGTCGGAAATGCGATCCTTGTCGACATCGCTGAGGGTGATTGCGCGGGGTCGCTCGTCCGCCGGACGCTCGGCCAGGTGTGCCGCTAGGGCGAGCCCGGCACCGCCCGCGCCCATCACCAGCGCCTCTGCTTGCGGATGTTCCGACCAGTGCGCCGGGGCCACGATGCGATCCAGCGCAAGTCCGGCAGTCACCGGGTCCATGGCATGCCCGACCAGTCCGGCTGGCGTCTTGGCCAGCGCGCTGACCTCGCCGAGCCGGTCGGCATAGGGATCGAACCCGGAGAACAGGTCACGGGCATGACGGTAGACGGCGATCTTATGGGTGGTAACCAATGCCCCGCGGACCGCCGGGTGGCCCATGATATCCCGAATGGCCTTACGGATACGCTCCGGACCGACATCCGGCGGCAGATCCATGCCATGCAGGATCGCCGGCGCGATGCCCATGATTTCCGCCCAGAGTGGGAAGATGCGATTGATCAGGGAGCCGCCGGTGGTGACGCCCAAGAAGACCATAACCGAGTTGGCGGCGGTCCGGTCTGGCAAGGTAATGGCCGATGGCTGCATGCGGTCCGGTTTACCGCAACGAACCCGGCCGGCACAGCGACACTTGCAGCAAGGCCGTCAGCGATCGGCAAAAAAGAAGGGTGGGGCCTTTCGGCCCCACCCAACCAGCGGCATCATGTATGTGTTCGGTGTCTAACTTGACGGCTAGGCACCAGCGTCAGCGCTTTTGCGCTCGTCGATCGAGGCGCTGATCCAGGCCAGCGTCAGGATGGTGAAGGCGACACCACCGATGATCACGGCGCCCATCAGGGAATCCAACGCGATGCCCTCGGTGATGACCTGGGGGGCCTCGCCGGTGCGCAGGAAGTGGGTGGCATTCATGCCGGTGTAGTGCATCAGCGTGACAGCCAGTCCCATCACCGCCGCCGTCCACAGACGGTGGTCGGCCTTGTCGTATTCGCGGGCCTCGACGGTGAAGAACATCATGCGAATAGCCAGCGTCGCAAGCACGACGGCCACCACCACCGACGCCCCAAACCACATGATATCGTATCGGATCAGCGCATCCATGCGCATGGCCAGCATGCCGGTATAGTGCATCGCACCGATGCCGGCACCCAGAACCACGCCGCCGATCAGTAGGCCGCCGAACGAACGCGACTTGCGGCTGACCAGATCAAACGCGAAGCCGGCCGCCAACATGGCGAACACTGCGGACAGCAAAGTCAGGGTGAGATCGTAGCGCATCTCCATGCCACGCTGCATCTGCACCGCCAGCATCGCCACAAAGTGCATGGCCCAGATGCCGCAGCCCATCGACACGGCACCGGTCGCAAGCCATTTGAATCGGGCCGACCGGTTCGGCGAGGCGATCACGCGCTCGACCAGATGGAACGCGGTATAGGACGCAAACGCGGCCACGCAATACGACAGGACGATCAGCCAGTAATTGTAAGAGTAGTTCATTTCAGTCGCCGCGCGATCCTGCTGCGACATGAAGAATTCCGACAAGAACTCCATCATTCCCTCCTCGCGGCCGCCTCACCTATTTCGCTCTCCACCGACAGCGCGGTTGCGTCGAGCATCGATTGGCACAGTGACGCGTGGCCGGCGGTCATTGAATTTGGCGGCAAGCCGCTGGCCACGAGAGTGTCATTCCCCACAATGCCGGACCCTTCCCGGGCATCTGTCCCCAAAGTCTCGTTTAATTCCGTTAAACAATCACTAATAGTTAATAAAGTTTATCTAAAACTATCCTGAATTAATCTCGATCCATCTCCATATGATCTTCGATAGCGGATATTTGTGTAGTTGAAACCATGCTCGGCACGCGAAATAAATGATCGAAGAATATTAATGAATGTAAACGAAGTCTATCACACACTATGCACTCTTGTTTCCTTACATTTTCCTAACCCGAGCTTCACAACGGACAAATCAGTACTCTTATTCCCGGAAGTTTTCCACGCCGACGGGAAGACTAGACTCCACTCATCCACCTAGGGTCGCGAAGGCTCGCATATCAGACAGTCTTGGTGCAGACTGCCGATCTCAACATCGATGGCCTGGGAGGGAACGATGAACGGCCGCGATCACGCGGGTCCGGCGGGCGTCGCCGATGCAGGCGAAAACGTGCATCCGATGCCGGGCCTGGTCCACGCAGCCCATGGCGAAATCGACCGCAATCCCGGGACCACCCTTGAGCGCGACTGGGTCGAGGATATTCGCGTCAACCTCAGTGCCGCAGAACGCCGCGCCGCGACTCTGACCACCCGGCGCACGGTGAAGAAGGACTGGCAGGCGGCCTGGCTTCTCAAGGCTGTCAGCTGCATTGACCTGACCACCCTGGCCGGAGACGACACCCCCGGTCGCGTGAGGCGGCTGTGCGCCAAGGCCCGGCAGCCGGTTCGCGCCGACTTGCTCGCCGCCCTTGGCGTCCGAAGGCCTCGACCTCACTGTCGGCGCGGTCTGTGTCTACCATTCAATGGTCGAATCTGCGGTAGCGGCGCTGGACGGCAGCGGCATTCCTGTGGCCGCGGTTTCGACAGGCTTTCCGGCCGGCCTGTCGCCCTTCGACCTCCGGCTGAAGGAGATTGAGGCCTCGGTCGCCGCCGGTGCTGCAGAGATCGACATCGTCGTCACCCGGGCCCATGTCCTGACCGGCAACTGGCAGGCGCTCTATGACGAGGTCAGGGCATTCCGAGAGGCCTGTGGACCGGCGCATATGAAGTCGATCATTGCAACTGGCGAACTGGCCACCCTCCGTAACGTGGCGCGCGCCTCGATGGTCTGCATGATGGCAGGATCGGATTTCATCAAGACATCGACCGGCAAGGAGCCGGTGAACGCCACACTGCCGGTTAGCCTGATCATGGTCCGCATGATCCGAACCTATCGCGAGCGGACCGGCCATATTGTCGGATTCAAGCCGGCCGGCGGCATCAGCGCCGCCAAGGACGCGCTGGCCTATCTCTCCCTGATGAAGGAGGAGCTCGGCCGGCCCTGGATGGAACCGTCCCTGTTCCGCTTCGGAGCGTCGAGCCTGCTGGGCGACATCGAGCGCCAACTCGAGCACCACGTTACAGGCCGCTATTCGGCTGCGTTCCGCCATCCGATGGCATAGTGCCGACCCGCGCAACTCCCTTGGAAACCCAGCCATGAGCGTCGCAGAGATCTTTGAGTCCATGGAGTACGGCCCGGCACCGGAAGGCACCGGACCGGCCCTCGACTGGATCAAGAGCCATAAGGGCCGGTTCGGCCTGTTCATCGACGGGAATTGGGCCAAGGCTAGATCCGGCGAGGCGTTCAATACCGCCAGTCCGGCCGACGGCAAGGTCTTGGCCAAGATCGCCCAGGGCAATGCCGCCGATGTCGATGCCGCCGTGGCCGCCGCCCGGGCGGCGCAGCCCGGCTGGGCTGGTCTCGGCGGGCACGGGCGGGCGCGCCATCTCTACGCGCTGGCCCGGCTGGTACAGAAGCATTCGCGGCTGCTGGCGGTACTCGACTGCCTGGACAATGGCAAGCCGATCCGCGAGACCCGCGACATCGATATCCCTCTGGTGGCCCGCCATTTCTACCATCACGCCGGCTGGGCCCAGCTGATGGGCAGCGAGTTCGCCGGCCACGATCCGGTTGGCGTGGTCGGCCAGGTGATCCCGTGGAATTTCCCGCTGCTGATGCTGGCCTGGAAGATCGCCCCGGCGATCGCCGCCGGCAATTGCGTGGTGCTGAAACCGGCCGAATTCACCAGTCTGACTGCGCTGAGATTTGCCGAACTGTGCATGGAGGCAGGACTGCCGGCCGGCGTGGTCAACATCGTCACCGGCGATGGCAGCACCGGCGAGGCGGTGGTCAACCATGCGGACATCGACAAGCTGGCCTTCACCGGCTCGACCGATGTCGGCCGCCTGATCCGCAGCGCCACCGCCGGCAGCGGCAAGAAGCTGACCCTGGAGCTCGGCGGCAAATCGCCCTTCATCGTGTTCGACGATGCCGATCTGGACGGTGCTGTCGAGGGCGTCGTCGACGCGATCTGGTTCAACCAAGGTGAGGTCTGCTGCGCCGGCTCGCGCCTGTTGCTGCAAGAGGGCATTGCCGATCAGATGATCGCCAAGCTGCGGGCCCGCATGGAGACGCTCAGGGTCGGCGATCCGCTGGACAAGGCGATCGATCTCGGCGCCGTCGTCGCACCGGTCCAACTGGAACGGATCACCAAGCTGGTCGAGCAGGGTGTCGCCGACGGCGCGACTTTGTGGCAGCCGAGCTGGGACTGCCCGGCGGGGGGCTGCTTCTACCCGCCCAGCCTGTTCACCGATGTATCGCCGGCAGATACGATCGCCCAGGTCGAGATCTTCGGGCCGGTGCTGGTTTCCATGACCTTCCGCACCCCCTCGGAGGCAGTTGCGCTGGCCAACAACACCCGCTTCGGCCTCGCCGCCAGCGTCTGGACCGAGAACATCAACCTGGCGCTGGACGTGGCGCCCAAGCTGAAGGCCGGCATCGTCTGGACCAACAGCACCAACCTGTTCGATGCCGCCTGCGGCTTCGGCGGTTATCGCGAGTCCGGTTACGGCCGCGAGGGTGGCCGCGAGGGTATGTGGGAATACCTGAAACCGAATTTCGAGGCGTCGCTGCCGCTCTATGATGAGGCAGCGGCGACCCACCCCAAGGACGCCGGCACTGCGGCAACCGGCACGGTCGACCGCACCGCGAAGATGTATGTCGGCGGCAAGCAGGCGCGGCCGGACTCCGGATACAGCCGGCCCGTCCTGGCGCCCGACGGCACGCTGTTGGCGGAGGTCGGCGAGGGCAACCGCAAGGACCTCCGCAACGCCGTGGAGGCAGCACGCAAGGCAGAGGCCTGGTCGCGCGCGACCCAGCACACCCGCGCCCAGATCCTCTATTTCATCGCCGAGAACCTGGATGCCCGCGCGGCCGAGTTCCGCGACCGGCTGATGGCGACGACCGGTGCCAGCCGAAAGGCAGCCGACACCGAGGTGTCCGCATCGGTCAGCCGGTTGTTCTCCTATGCCGCCTGGGCCGACAAGTTCGACGGCGCGGTGCATGTGCCGCCGGTACGCGGCGTGACCCTGGCGATGAACGAGCCCCTCGGCATCCTTGGGATTGTGTGTCCCGACGAGGCCCCTCTTCTGGCGTTTGTTTCTCTTGCAGCCCCGGCAATTGCGATGGGCAATCGGATTGTTGCGATTCCGTCACCAGCGCATCCGCTCTCGGCGACCGATTTCTATCAGGTTCTCGACACGTCCGACCTGCCGGCAGGTGTGATCAATATCGTTACGGGCGACCGCGACGCCCTGGCGAAGACTCTGGCAGAGCATGACGAAATCGACGGGCTCTGGTATGTCGGGCCGACGGCGGGCAGCGCCATGGTCGAACTGGCTTCGGTGGGCAATCTGAAGCAGGTCTGGGCCAACCACGGCCGACGCCGCGACTGGCACGACCCGTCCCAGTCCGAAGGCCGCGAATTCCTGCGCCATGCGACGCAGGTGAAGAACATATGGGTGCCTTACGGGGAATAGACCGGACCTACTCCGGCTCCGGTATCCACATCCAGTCTTCCGGCCGCTGATAGGGCTCCGTCAGGAGCGAGTCGAGGATCCGGCCCGGCACCTGGTTCTCTTCGAATTGCGATTGCTCATAGCGGTCGTTGGCGAAGCCCGCGAGATCGGCGATGTCCTCGCCGGTCAGGTCAATCTGATAACCGAGTTCCAGGGTCTGCAGCCAAACCATGGGACCGGCTCCGCGCCACATGCGGGCAGCGAAATCGGCGACGTCGATCTCCACCTGAGCCGATGGCGCGTCCAGGGGCGGCGCCATGCCGCCGCCAATCCCGTTGACCGAATGGCAGACGACGCAGGCCTTGCGGACGAACAATTCCCTGCCCCGCTCCGCATCCACCACCGGCGTCAGGACCTCAGGCGCGCCCTGGGCCAGAGCCGACCGCAATCCGGACGGCGACATGCCCAGCATGGCCGCCGAAAGACAGGCCAGAAGGACTGTCCGGCAAGCCGCCCTAGCGCGCCCCCCAATCATGGCGTTTCAGGCTCCCAGAGCCAGTCCTCGGGACGGCGATAGAGGTCGGTGAGCAGAGCATCGCGGACATAGTCCGGCAGGGACTCCTCGGTGAAGTTGGCCTGCTCGCGCACGTCCTGGACAAATCCCGCCAGATTGGCGATGTCCTCTCCGGTCAGGTCGATCTGATACCCCATCTCCAGGGTCTGGAGCCAGACCATGGGTCCGGCGCCGCGCCACATCCGGGCCGCGAAGCCGGCAACGTCGACCGTGGACGAGCGGCCTTCGGCCTCCAGCGGCGGCGCCGCGAGCCCGCCGACCCCGTTGATCGCGTGGCAGATCACGCAGCCCTTGGTGACAAAGAGCTCGCGGCCGAGGGCCGAGTTGACCGACGGAAACTCCACTACGAGCGCGTCAGACGCCGTCTGCGCCTGGATCGCGGTTGTCGCGCCATCCAGCATGACCGTCGCGGCAAGCATCGCCGCGGCCGTGGCCAAGCATCGCGGCGACAGCCGCGCACCCGTCGAATGCATCATGGTCAGGATTCCCTCGTCGCTTAGCCTGGGTCGCGGCTCGGGCTCCGCCCGTGCCGTCTACCTCATCGAATCCGCCAATCGGCGGCAATGACATCGATCAAAAGCCCCGACCGCTTGGTGCACACCATGGCCGAATATCGGTCGAGCGCGCTAGTCTGGAGACCATGTCGTTGTCATGGCCGACCATCCGGACAAGGTGAGGTGAAATAATGGCGGGCTCGCACACGAAGGACAGGGTATTCCTGCCGCAGGAGTTCATCCGCCGAAAACGCGACGGCGGCACGGTCGCGGCCGAGGATATCGACGCCTATATCCGCGGCGTCACCGACGGCAGCGTGACCGAGGGCCAGGTCGCCGCCTTCTCGATGGCGGTCTTCTTCCGCGGCATGAGCCTGGACGAGAGGGTCGCGCTGACCCGGGCCATGACCCATTCCGGCACCGTGCTCGACTGGTCGGGCAAGGGACTCGACGGGCCGGTGCTGGACAAGCACTCCACCGGCGGCGTCGGCGACAAGGTGAGCCTGATCCTGGGGCCGATCGTGGCGGCCTGCGGCGGTTACGTTCCGATGATCTCCGGCCGCGGCCTGGGACACACCGGCGGCACCCTGGACAAGCTGGACAGCATCCCCGGCTATCGCAGCCAGCCGGATGTCGAGACCCTGGAACGAATCGTCCGCGCGACCGGCTGCGCCATCATCGGGGCAACCGGCGACGTCGCCCCTGCGGACAAGCGGATCTATGCCATCCGGGACGTCACCGGAACGGTGGAATCGCTCGATCTGATCACAGCCTCGATCCTGTCGAAGAAGTTGGCGGCGGGGCTGGGCGGCCTGGTCATGGATGTGAAGTTCGGCAGCGGCGCCTTTTTGTCCGCCTTCGACGATGCGGTCGCCCTGGCCGAAAGCCTGGTGACCGTTGCCGAGGGTGCCGGGCTGCCGACGGTGGCGCTGCTGACCGACATGAACCAGGTGCTGGGCCGAGCCGCCGGCAATGCACTGGAGGTCAGGGAATCCATCGACCTGCTGACCGGCAACGCCGTCGACCCGCGACTGCGCGAAGTCACGCTGGCACTGAGCGCCGAGTTGCTGTGCCTCGGCGGGCTGGCCGAGACGGTCGAGCAAGGGCTCGGCCGCGCCGTACAGGCGTTGGAGGACGGATCGGCCGCCGAGCGATTCGGCCGGATGGTCGCGGCCCTGGGTGGCCCGGCGGACCTGATCGAAGAGCACGATCGCCATCTCGCCGCGGCGCCCGTGAGGCGAGACGTGTTCCCGGACACTGCCGGCCATGTGACCGAGGTCGATGCCCGCGCCGTCGGCGTGGCGGTCGTCGCGATCGGTGGCGGTCGCGCCGCACCCGAAGACATCATCGACCATGCGGTTGGCATGACGGATGTGGCGGCGATAGGCGAGGTGGTGGGGCCGGGCCAGCGGCCTCTGGCTGTTGTGCACGGCCGCGATGAAGCACAGGCCGACCTGGCCGCCGCGATGCTGCGCGAGGCGTTCACCATCGGGGACAGTGTACCGGGAGCCACGCCGCTAGTCGCAAGGCGGGTCGCCGAAGGTCGCTGATCGGCGATCGGGGCGGCACAAGGCGACGATATGGGAGTCTATCGCGACCGGATTCTGCCGTACCTTATCCACCTGTCGATGCGGCATGGGCAGGTGGCACGGCACCGTCAGCGGATAATACCCGCCGCCCGGGGCCGGGTGTTGGAGGTCGGTATCGGATCCGGACTCAACCTGCCGTTCTATTCCGACGCCGTGACCGAACTGGTGGGCGTCGATCCCTCGGTCCGGCTGATCGAGATGGCCCGAAAGGCCGCCGGAGACCTGCCGTTCCACATCGAATTCGCGGCCAGATCAGCCGAGACACTGCCCTACGAGGACGGCAGCTTCGACAGCATCATCAGCACCTGGACGCTGTGTTCGATCGCCGATGCCGGGGCCGCGCTGGCCGAGATGCGCCGCGTCCTGAAGCCCGAGGGAGAGCTGATCTTCATCGAGCACGGGGCATCGCAAGACCGCAGGGTCGCAGCGTGGCAGGGCCGCCTCAACCCGATCTGGAGCAGGCTGGCCGGCGGCTGTCAGATGAACCGTCCGATCGATGCCCTGATAACAAGTTCCGGTTTCTCGATCACCGGGCTCGAAATGGGATATCTGGTCGACGGCCCGAAGATCCTGACCTTTCACTATGAGGGACGGGCATCTCGAGCCTGACAGCGGCAAAGCGGCCAGATCGCCCTTGATTTCTCCGAAATAGAAGAGTATTTACTCCAGTATAGGAGAAGCACCATGGCCCTCGACCTCGACTACCCGGCGACCCGGTATGCCCCGTCGCCGCTGATCGACCTGTCCGGAAAGAGCGAGCGCAAGCGGCTCAGCGCATCCGCGATCAAGGCGTTCTTCAATATCACGGCGCATTGGAAGGTGCGCGACGAGGATGCAAGGGCGTTGCTGGGCGGGATCTCCAACGGTCCCTATTATGAGATGAAGCGAAACCCGGACCGGTTGCTGGATGCCGATCGGCTGACGCGGATCTCGTATCTGGTCGGCATCTTCAAGGCGCTCAACATCCTGTATTCCGAGCCGCTGGCGGATGCCTGGGTCGGGCTTTCCAACACCAACCGGGTCTTTGGCGGCAACACGCCGCTGGACTATATGATCAAGGGCGGGCTGCCGGCGATGCAGGCGGTCCGGCGGCTGCTCGATGCAAGGCGCGGCGGCGCGGCGTAATACCAAGAGCCATAGATATTGGTATGAAGCTGCCGCCGACCCGCTTCGTCCGCCGCTACGACACCCACCGACTGGTCCCCGCGATGTACCGCGAGGGCGGTGAGAGCGTGCTGGCCCGTATCGCCGACGATGACGACCACCTGAACGATATCTTCGACCTGGACCACGCGACGAACGACCGGTTGCTGGCGGAAAACAATCTGCTGCCCGGCATCCGGCTGCACGAACTGGTCTTCGGCGTGCCCTATTACCGGATCGTCAATGCTACTTACTGCCACGCCCACCCGCTTGGCAGCCGCTTCAACGACCCGGACCGCGGCGCCTGGTATGCCGGCTTCGAACTGGAAACGGCGCAGGCCGAGATCGCCTTCCACAAATCGGTCGAGCTGGCGGAGGTGAACTGGTTCGACGAATCCCTCACCTATGACGACTATCTGGCCGATTTTGCCGGGGCGTTTCACGACATCCGCGGCAATGAGGAATACGGTGACTATCTGGCGCCGGACAGCTATGTCGCATCGCAAGGACTGGCACAGCGGCTGTTGGACGAGGGATCGCAGGGCGTCGTCTATCCCAGCGTCCGCTGGCCGAGCGGCACCTGCCTGGCCTGCTTCCGTCCGCCCCTGGTCGGCAATGTCCGACATGACGGGACCTACCGGTTTACCTGGAGCGGGAAGCCGACGCCGGTGATCGAACCGGAGCGCTGAAGGGTTCCTACACCGCAGCCTTGGCCGGAACCGGAGCGGTTTGTTCCGCCTCCGCCAGGGATTTCGCGACCGTGTGGTCGATCTTGCCGGTGCCAAGCAGCGGCATCTTGTCGACCGGGACCAGCGTTCGCGGCACCATGATCTCGGCGATGCCCTTGGTCCTGGCGAATTGACCCAGCGCCTTGGAGTCGGCGTCGCCATGGTCGGTGACCAGCACAACTTGCTCGCCCTTTCGGTCGTGCGGCAATGCGACGGCGGCATGCAGGCTATCCGGCCACAGCTCCGACGCCAGCGCCTCGACCGCCGACAGCGACACCATCTCGCCTGCGACCTTGGCGAAGCGCTTGGCACGGCCGGCGATGGTCACGAAACCGTCTTCGTCGATCGACACCACGTCGCCGGTGTCGTGCCAGCCTTCGACCGGCGGCTCCAGGACGCCGGGCGCCTCGGCGCGCAGATAGCCGCGCATGACGTTCGGCCCGCGCACGAACAGGCGGCCGCCGGCATCGATGCCCTCGACCGCCTCCAGCCGGGCCTCGATCCCCGGCAGCAACCGGCCGACACTGCCCGGCCGGTTGCGGACCGGGCTGTTGATCGCCAGCACCGGCGCGGTCTCGGTACAGCCATAGCCCTCCAGGATGCGCACTCCGAACTTCTCGCTCCAGGTCCGGCGGGTTTCCGGGCGTACGCGCTCCGCCCCGGCGAAGGCGTACCGTACGCTGTAGAAATCGTACGCATGCGCCATGCGTGCATAGCCAGACAGGAAAGTATCGGTGCCGAACAGGATCGTCGCGTTGATGTCGTAAGCGATTTCCGGAACGATCCGGTAATGCAGCGGCGACGGGTAGAGGAAGACGCGCACACCGGCAAGCATCGGCAGGATCAGCCCGGCGGTCAGCCCGAAGGAATGGAACAGCGGCAGCGCGTTCAGCACCACATCCTCGGCCGAGAAATCGACCTGCGCGCTGACCTGGTACCGGTTCGCCTGAATGTTGCGGTGGCTGAGCGAGACGCCCTTGGGTGTGCCTTCCGAGCCGGAGGTGAACAGCACGACCGCCTCGTCATCGGCGTTCGTGCGGCGGCCCCCGACCAGGCGCCAGACCAGCGATGGCAACGCAGCCCCGACCAGACCGAACAGCCGGCCGGCCAGACCGATCTCCGACCGCAGATCCTCCAGGAAGACGATCTCGGCCTCGTCCGCCAATACCTCGACGACGGGCATCAGGCGCGCCGCTTCAACGAACCGGCGCGATGTCAGGATGGTGCGGATCTCGGCCGCCTTGAGGGCGGCGGCCATGTTCGCGGCGCCGGCGCTGAAATTCAGCATCGCCGGCACCCGCCCGAAGGCCTGCAGCGCGAAGAACACCGTCACCGTACCGACCGCATTGGGCAGCATGACCCCCAGGCGCTCCCCGCGCCCGCTTCGCCTGGCAAGCGTGCGGCCGAGGGCGAAGGCGCCGGTGATCACGCGGCGATAGCCGGCCGGGCTGCGCTCGATATCCTCCAGCACGGGCCGTTTGCCGTTCAGCCGGCGGGCGTCGATCAACGCCTGGAACAGGGGCCGTTCGACCGGGCTGGTGCGATAGACCATCTCGGTCATGATGTCCTGCAGCTGCGCGCCGGCATGGGCCCGGCGGCGGCGGCCGATCAAGCCCTCGGGCACCGTTACCCGACGCGATGGCAGCACCGTCAGCGCTATGGTCGGAAACAGCCGCGTCCGGACCTTGCCGCGCAGGCGCGAGAGTGTCGAATACTGGGCGCCGTCTATGCGCACCGGGATGACCGGGACGTCGGCCATCGCGGCGATCAGGCCGGGCCCGTCATAGACCTTCATCAGGGCGCCGGTGACCGTGATCCGTCCTTCCGGGAAGATCACCAGGCGTTGCCCCGCCCGCACCCGCTGGATCATCTTGCGGACCGAAAACGGGCTGGCCGGGTCGACCGGCAGCAGGTCGAAGACCAGAGATGCCGGACGCACCCACCATTTGCGCGCGACCTGGGTGTTGACCGCGAAGACCGGCCGGCCGGGCAGCAGGCAGCCGATCAGCACCGCATCGAGGAAAGAGGTATGGTTGGCGACCACGACGGCCGGGCTCTTGCCGTCGCCATAGTGCTCGCCACCATGGACCCGGACGCGGAAGGCGAGCTGTAACAGCCGACGGCCGATCCCTTTCACCACCTCGTGCGGGATCAGCTTGATCGCATAGACGGCGACCGCGATGTTGGCGATGCCGATCCAGATCATCAACCGCTCGACCGGCATCCCCGCGGCCAGCAGGCCCGTTGCGGCTGCGGAGCCCAACATCATGACGATGGCGTTCAGCACATTGTTGCCGGCAATCGCCGCCGACCGGGACTCGATGTCGGAGCGGGCCTGCAGGATCGCATAGAGCGGCACCGTCAACAGGCCACCGGCCGCAGCGATGCCGACCAGATCCAACAGCACGCGGATGCCGCCCTCCACCTGAACGAATTCCGCCAGTCCAAGCGGGACGCCGCCCGCCGCGGCACCCACGGCCCCGGCCCCGAAGCCAAGATCGATGAGGGCCACCGCCATGCCCAGCGCACCGACCGGCGCCAGCCGCCCGGTGATCTCGCCGCCGACCAGCCAGCTCGCCGCAATCGAGCCGAGCGCAATACCGACGACGAAGGCGCCGACCAGCAGATTGGCCACCAACTGGTCGACGCCCAGCACGGATTTGGCGACCTCCGGGAACACCGACATCACAACCAGGCCGACCGCCCAGAACCACGAGATGCCCAGCACCGACAGGAAGACCTCGCGATGCCGGGTGACCGCGCGCAGGGCGTCGGAAACCGCAGTCACCGGCTTGAATCGGAATCGGGCGGCACCAGGCATCGGCGGCGCCGGCGGCACGAACCAGGACGCCAGCACCCCGGCCAGCGCCGCAACCGCGAATCCGGCCGCGACCAGCCAAGTGTCGCCAAACCCAGCGGCGATGCCGCCGAACAGCATCCCGGCCAGAATGCCGACGAAGGTCGAGGATTCGATCCAGGCATTGGCCGCCGTCAGCCGGCTCTCGGGCAGATGCTGCGGCAGGATGGCGTATTTCGCCGGCCCGAACCCCGCCGACTGCACGCCGTAGAGGAAGATCGCCGCCAAAGCGAGAGGCGAGGATTCGATCACCACCGCAGTGCCCGCCAGGCCCGCCAGGCCCAACTCCGTGATCCGGGTCGCCCGCACCACCCAGGCCTTGTCGACGGCGTCGGACAGCTTTCCGGCGATGCCGGACACCAGCAGGTACGGCAGCACGAACACGCCGCCGCCGATGGTGATCGCCAGTTCCGGCGACAGCCCGAACAGATCGACGCCGCGATACACCACCAGGAATGCAAACGCGCTCTTCAACGCACTGTCGGAGAACGCCCCGAACCATTGCGCCAGGAACAAGGGCAGAAATCTGCGCGATCGCAGGAGGGATGTGGTGTCGGTCATCGTTTGGCCTAGGTTGTTTTGAACAACGTTCAATTAAGGTTGCCGGAAGCTGAATTCAATAGTCCGGAGTGAATTTCTCTAACGGATGGTGTCGTGCTGAACGACAGAAGCCTACAGGAGCGGAGGCGTGGTGCGGATGTCACCGGCACGATGCCAGTATGGCTTGTCAGTGATAGCCCCAGTGATAATTCGCGCTCCAGCGCAAGCCATCGTAGAGGATCATATAGCCATCCTGATTGTAGGCGCTGTGCCAGAAGATGATCTCAGACTCGCCATCACCGTCATAGTCACCGGCATCGATCAATTCGAGGTCGTTGCCAACATGCCGAAACGTGTCGGCGATGGCGAACCAGACGATCGGCGATATCCCATATCCGTCGTCACACCATTCGCCATTGGGCAACAGACGCAACGCGACAAGCTGACGACCGGCAGCATCCCGATACGCTTTGTGAATCGCGAGATCGACGGCAGACAACTCGTGATCATCCGGCAGATTGTAGCATCTCGGCACTTCGCCGAGCGCACCCATGTACGCGTCGTAGAGAAGCTCGCGATATCCATCGCCAATGGCGAACGGCTCCCACCCATCAGGATCATGGAAATTCGAATGGGAGTTCACGACCAGCGGCCTCGCGTCGGGAACTTCGCACCAACCCCCAAATTCTTCGCGTCGATTGGCAATCGTCGGCAAGGTCTGATCTTCGACCACCGTCAGACGGTAGTCCCTGTCATAGCGAAAGGACCGGTCGGGGATGCCCGCATCGATCGTTCGAACGGTTCCCAACGTTCGTCCGTCAAATGTGACCGTCCAGTCCACCTGTCCCATGTCGTAACTGGCGGCGATGTCCTGGTCGACCAGTGAGATCCAGCTACTGCCAGACCTTGCGAAGAGTGCTCTTACACCGGGAGCCTCGTCCCTTTTGCACTGGCTCTGCAACTCGAGCATGCCGACGAGAGGCACGTCCGCAGCAATCGCAGGCAAGGCGAAGAGCGCCGCACTGGCGAGACAAAGGCTGAAACCGCATCGTTCCATGAGTTTGACGTCCATCTCAGGCCTCCTGAATGAACACTGTTCTGTCTGAACCACTAAAGGTTAGTGAACCGTCACGCCCTCAACCGTGCCGATGGCTGTTTCGACGGCTTGCGCCAACTACCACGCGATGCGACTGTGCACTGTCCATTGCTTCGCCACGACACTGGCGATCCCGGACTCCAACAGGATTTGCAGGCTCTGACATCCGTTGCCGTCCTGGCGGCGGGCGCCAAGTGGCTCAGCGTTGTCTTGCGCTGCCGTTTCGGGCTCGCCAATCACAGACGCAGGTTCGGCCATGACCAAGATCGATCGGAACAGCGGCGGGACCATCGCCCGGGCGATCGGGCTGTATGTCCTGGCGATGCTGATCCTGTCGGTCATGGATGTGATGATCAAATGGCTGTCTGCGGACTATTCGACCGTCCAGATCGTGTTCTTTCGCGCCGCCTTCGGCATGGTGCCCTTGATCTACCTGGTCGCCCGTTCCGGCGGAATTCCGGCGCTGAAGACCGCGCGTTGGCCGATGCACCTGCTGCGCGGGCTGATCGGGTTGGCGACGGTGTTGTGTTTCTACTATGCCTTCAGCGTCATGCCGCTGGCCGATGCCTATGCCATCGCGTTCGCCGCGCCGCTGGTGATGACCGCACTGTCCGTGCCGTTGCTGGGCGAGGCAGTCGGGATCCGGCGCTGGTCGGCGGTCATCGTCGGGTTCCTGGGCGTGGTGGTCATGCTGCGGCCGGGCACGGCGGGTATCGGCGAGTTGCTGAACATCGGCACGATCGCGGCCATCGCCGGCACGGTGTTCTTCGCCCTGACGGTGCTGCTGACCCGCATGATGAGCCGCACCGATAGCAACGCGGCGATCATCTTCCATGCCGGCATGGTCATTGTTGTCGGCAGCGCGGCCCTTCTGCCCTTCGGCTTTACCGTGCCGACCACCGAGGGCTTTGTCCTGCTGACGCTGACCGGCCTGCTGGGCGGAATCGGCGCCATCGCCTTCACCGAGGCCCTGCGCCAGGCGCCGGTCGCCATCCTGGCCCCGTTCGACTACACGGCGATGATCTGGGCGGTGCTGTTCGGCTACGCCATCTGGTCCGATCTGCCGGATGGCTGGACCATCACCGGGACGGCCATCGTGGTCGCCAGCGGCCTTTATATCCTGCACCGGGAGACACGAGGCGGAGAGACCGACGGCGTCGTGCCGAAGGCCGCCCCCGAACCCGTCGAAACGACCCGGTCATGACCACCGCCGATTCCACGCCGGCGCGCCAGGCGCTGATCGGCATCGTATCCATGACCGGCGCGATCGCGATCTTCTCGGTCATGGACGTGATGATCAAGTCGCTGTCTGACGACTACGGCACGGTGCAGATCTACTTCTTCCGCAGCGCGGCGGCGCTGATACCCGCCTGGTTCGTCTTGCGCAGCGAGGGCGGGCTGGCCGCGATGAGGACCCAACGGCTGGGTTTTCACATCTTCCGCTCCTGCGTGTCGATGTCCTTCCTGATGAGCTTCTTCTATGCGCTGCACCTGCTGCCTCTGGCCGATTTGTACGCCATCACGTTTGCCGCGCCGTTGTTCATCACCGCGCTCGGCGTACCAATGCTGGGCGAGCAGGTCGGTCCGCGGCGCTGGGCTGCGATCGGCGTCGGCTTCGTCGGCGTGCTGGTGATTCTGCGGCCCGGCGGCGAGGTCTTCAGCCTGGGCGGGTTGATCGGGCTTGTCAGCTCGGTGCTGTTCTCGTTCTCGATGATCTTCACCCGCCAGCTCAGCCGGACCGAGAGCAACGGCGCCATTGTCACCTATTTCGCGCTGACCAGCACTGTGCTGTCGGGAATCGCCCTGCCCGTCACCTGGGTCCAGCCGACCGGCGGCGACTGGGGACTGCTGATCGCGGTCGGGCTGGTCGGCGGAGTCGGGCAGATCCTCATCACCCATGCGTTCCGATGCGCCCCGGCGGCCATCGTCAGCCCGTTCCAATATACTTCGATCCTATGGGGGCTGGTCTTCGGATTTGCCTTCTTCGGCGATCTGCCGGATGCCATCATGCTGGTGGGCGCCGCCATCGTGGTGGCCAGCGGCCTCTATATCCTGTACCGAGAGACCCGACGAGGACACGATCCCGCGCCGCCCGCCATGAAGACCTGAACATGATCCCGAAAGCAGAACTGCACGCCCATCTGGAAGGCACCGCCGGCCCCGATCTTGTCCGCCGTCTGGCCGTCCGCAACGGCATGGAACTGCCCGACGGGTTGTACGATGCCGAAGGCGGATTCGCCTGGAGCGACTTCCTGGACTTCCTGCGGGCCTATGACGCCGCAAGCTCGGTGATCCGCACGCCGCGGGACTATCGCGACGTGACGTACGAGTACCTCTGGGATGCGCCCGGGACGGCGCCATCTACGCGGAGGTGATGTCGTCGCCGGACCATGCGGCGATTGCCGGCATGAGCTATTCCGATCATCTGGACGGGATCGCCCAGGGGATCGAGGACGCCCGTGCGGAGACCGGCATCGAGGCCCGAATCATCGTCACCTGCGTGCGTCATTTCGGAGTCGAAAAGGCGCTGGAAGTCGCCCGCGCCACCGTCCGCCATCCGCATCCGCTGGTGACCGGCTTCGGCATGGGCGGGGACGAGGCGGGCTTTCCGCCCGGACCGTTCGCCGAGGTGTTCCGCATCGCCCATGAGGAGGCCGGTCTGGCCTGCAATGTCCACGCCGGCGAATTCGGCGGGCCGGACAGCATCCGCGCCGCATTGGAGCTGCCGGTCAGCCGCATCGGCCACGGCGTAAGGGCGATCGAGGATCCGGCGCTGATGGCCGAGTTGGCCGAGCGCGGCATCGTCCTGGAGGTCTGCCCGACCAGCAATGTCGCGACCGGGGTCTTCCCGAGCTATGCCGAGCACCCGCTGCCGAAGCTGATCGCGCCGGCATCACCGTGACCCTGAGCAGCGACGACCCGCCCTATTTCCATACCTCGATCGGCCGCGAATACGACCTCGCCGCCGCGCATTTCGGCTTTGGCGAGGACGCCCTGATGGCCATGACGCGGAATTCCATCGCGGCGGCGTTCGTGGATTCGGAGACCCGGCAGCGCCTGTTGGAGCGCCTGCCCGGCTGACGATTCCGCTACAGATCGGCCGCGCCGCCTACGGCGCCGGCATCGGTCTATCTGGACGCCTTTTTTCGCCTACCTGCGCGCCGTCCGGCCTTCGCCGGCGGTTTCCTGGCCTTGGCGGTCGGCTTCACCGCCCTGGACGCGGCGGCCGCCTTGGCCGCCTCGCCCGACAGCTCCCACGCGGCCTGGAGCCAATGGTCGCGTTCGCGCCCGTGGGGCCGCCCCTCCCGCTCCCAGATGGCAAAGGCGCGATCGCGGATCGACTCGTCGCTCGGTGGAGTCATGGTTCGGTCCCATAGCCGGTTCGAAATCGGTCGGCCCGGCCGGCTTGTTCATGGCGGCAAATCAACCGCCCTGCAACAGCAACGTCTGACTACCACGACCGTCACGCAATACAAGTACGGGATTCGTCGGGCCAGGCTCGGATTTAGTTACAAGCGAAACAAATTTCCTCGCGGCCGGCCAACCGCCCCGCTATACTCCCGTCATTCCAAAATCACGATCGCCCCGAGGAGGATCCGCGATGACGTCCGGCGCGAGCAAGATCGACGCGACGAACCCCATGGGCACGGACGGCTTCGAGTTCGTCGAATATGCCGCCCCCGACCCAAGCAACTGGCCGAGCTTTTCGGCAGCATGGGCTTCACCGCCGTGGCCCGGCACAAATCGAAGGATGTGACCCTGTACCGGCAGGGCGATGTGAACTTCATCCTCAATGCGGAGCCGGACAGCTTCGCCAAGGCGTTCGCGCGGGTCCACGGTCCAAGCTGCTGCGCCATCGCGTTTCGCGTCGCCGATGCGGCGCAGGCATATGAACGCGCCGTCTCGCTGGGGGCCAAGCCGGTCGAGGGCAAGATCGGGGCAATGGAGCTGAACATCCCGGCGATCGAAGGCATCGGCGGCAGCCTGATCTATCTGGTCGACCGCTATGGCGATGCCGGCAGCATCTACGATGTCGATTTCGTGCCGATCGACGGCGCGGAGGCGAACCCGGACGGCGTCGGCCTGACCTATATCGACCATCTGACCCACAACGTGCATCGCGGCCGCATGGACCATTGGGCGGAATTCTACGAGAAGCTGTTCAACTTCAAGGAGATCCGCTTCTTCGATATCGAAGGCAAGCTGACCGGGCTGAAATCCAAGGCGATGACCAGCCCGTGCGGCAAGATCCGCATTCCGATCAACGAATCCTCCGACGACAAATCGCAGATCGAGGAGTACCTGAAGGCCTACAAGGGCGAGGGAATCCAGCACATCGCGCTGGGCACCGACGACATCTATGGAAGCGTCGAATCCCTGAGCACAATGGGCACCACCTTCCTCGACCCGCCGCCAGACACCTATTACGAGATGCTGGCCGAGCGTCTGCCGAACCATGGCGAGGACGTGCCACGGCTGAAGAAGAACGCGATCCTGATCGACGGTTCGCCCGGCGGCGGCCTGCTGCTGCAGATCTTCACCCAGACCGTGATCGGCCCGATCTTCTTCGAGCTGATCCAGCGCAAGGGCGACGAGGGCTTCGGAGAAGGCAATTTCCGCGCCCTGTTCGAGTCGATCGAGCAGGACCAGTTGAAGCGCGGAGTGATCTAGGGCCGGCGCCGATTTCGCTTCAGCGGATAATTCGCTCAGTCGACCCGCTGGGCGGTCAGGAACATCGAGCGTTCCAGCGCCGCGAAGAACTGCTGGTAGGGCAGCGGATCGTCGACCGCCGCGTCATTGTACTGGGCATTGGCGCGCACCAGCATCTGGCGGGTATTGCGCGGCCGGACCGTCACCGTGATGCGCAGGTCGTAGCCGTCGAGCTTGGTCGCGCTGACCGAGCCGAGCACGTCGTCCGCCTCCTCGATGACGAAGCCGAGATCCTGCAGCGTGGCGATCACGCTGCGCAGGGCGATGTATTTGTCGTCGGTATCGAAGATCCGGGTCTGGATCGACCGCAGCGCGACCTGGCTCTGGTCGGTGGCCAGCATCTGCTGCCGCGAGTCGGTCTGCATCAGGCAGGCCGAGAGCAAGGAATCACCGAAACCAGGATCGACAAGGCTCTGGCCATGGCACCGCTCTCCTAGATCCGGTGCGCTTCCAGGAACAGCGACAGCGACAGCGCGTCGAAGAAGTCCTGGTAGATCAGCGGCTCGTCGACTGCCTCGCGCCGAGTGATGTCGCCGTCGGTGTTCCAGACGGTGCGCTGGAATGTGATGCGCACCGCCATCCGCTCGCCGCTCTCTCCGGCCGGCGCCGTGACCAGCGAGGCCCGGATCTCCTGGACGTCGTCGATCGGGTCGCTGGCGCCCCAATAGAGGCCCATGGACATGGTGGCGCCGGCCAGCGTCGTCAGCACGGATCGAAGCACCTGGCCTGCCTGGCGGGCATCGCGCCGCTTGGACGACACGATGACCCCCAGATCGGTCTCGCTCTCGTCGATCGTGAATCCGAGATCCTGCAGCACGCCGGCGGCGGCAGCCAGCATGCGGACCTCATCATCGGTGTCGAAGACACGGGTCTGGGTCTGGCGCTGCTGCAAGCTCTGCGGCGACAGCTCCAGGGCGTCCTTGGGGATCTTGTCGAGGCACCCGGTCAGCGCGACGGCAAGCGCCGCCGTCACGGCGCCGATCCGAATTCCGCGGCAGCCCATCCCCGCAGCCTCAGAAGCGGGACGTGTGATAGGCGTAGTCACGTACGAATCCGGCATCGTCGAATTTGATGACGACCGTCAGCGTCCGCTGCGAGGTGTCCTGGGCGCCGGACGACCCGCTGGCGGTCGCCCGCCCGGCGCCGGCCACGAAGCCCCCGGAGATGAACGGGATGCCCCCCACCACCGAGGATGCCGAACCGGAGCTGTTCGAGAACGCCGACTGTGTGGAGATCTTGTCGTAGATCCAGACCTCGCGTCGGAGTTCGTCGGTCGTCACGACATTCGGAGATCCGAGCACCTGCGCCACTTCAGCGCCGCTCATGCCGATCTCTATGTCGCGCTGTACCGTGCCGACGGTGAGTTGCTCGCCGCTGGTGTCACTGACATCGCGACGGTGTTCGGCCGCCGACTGGCACCCAAAAAGCGCCACGGTCGCAGCAAACTATCACAACGACTCGTGCGGTAGCTGTCATCGGACTACGCCCATCGTTCCGGATGAGCGCACTCTCCGACCGACCGACTTAAGATACGTTTAAGGCCTCACGCCAGAAGTCATTCGAGAGACCATGTTGACGCTGGCATTCACTTGAATGGGCATTTGCCCGCATCGACTGTCGGCCGGGCTGGCCGTCACTGTCTCGATTTGGATCAGTTTCGAGCGCATTGACCCGCCGACGCGTAATTCGGCACGGGTGTCGAGCTTCAACTCATGGAGCCGGTGATCTCGGCGAGCGTCTCGCGGTAGGTCTGCACGCTCGGACCACCGATCCGCACGGCTTCGCGGGCGGCGTCAAGCGCTTCGGTTGGCTGGTATCCGAGTTCCGCCAAGAACCACCGCGAGGTTGTTCCAGGCCGGCGCCGCATCGGGGTGGCGGCGGACGGCCTCGGCAAAAGCCTGTCGCGCGCCATCGCGATCGCCAAGCGCATACCGCACGTTACCCAGCCCCATCAGGCCCCCCAGGCTGTCCGGCCAGCGGTCGAGCGCCGCCTGATAGCCGACGAGTGCATCGTCCAGGCGGGCCGATCTGTTCCAGCCCCGACACGGCCTGCAGGACCTCAAGTTCCGATGCCGTTGCCGGCAGGATATCGGCCGGCAACACCACGAGCGCCCAATACTCGCCGCGCCACCAGGTGTGCTCGAACGTGCTGAGCCGGGTGACCCGGCGCTGTTCGGTTCCTGACCTGAGGATCAGATCGCCCGTGTCCAGGTCATATCCCACGGCGACCGCATAGTGCCATTGCGGATACCAATCGAGCGCCAGGTTCTGGAATACCAGCACCGGATGCCCGGCATCGAGCTCCGCCAGTAGGTCGGCCAAGTTGTCGACGGGGACCGCCAAGCGGCCATTGCGCCGCGCCGCGGCCACGACATCGCTGCGCAGCGTGCCCTGGCGGCCCGGCGTGTAGACCTGCGAGACCAGATCCTCCTGGGTGACGTCCAGGCCCGACCAGACCAGCACCGTGGCCAGCGCCGCGGGGCCGCAATAGTACCGTTCCTGCGGGAAGAACGGCACCTCAGTCATCTCGACGCGCGGCGGCAGATCGCCCGGCGTTTCAAGCAGGCGGCTCGCCTGCGGCGCCGAGCACGCCGAAAGCAGCATCGCCGCGGCCAGCCACAGGCCTGCCTTCAATGGGTGGACTGTCCAGCCGGCAAGATCGGCACCCGCATTCCCTGAATCAGTCGCCGCGAAAGGACGACCGACACCCTATGGCGCGGAAATCCCGCCCGCAACCGCAGGGGGATGCGACCGATGCAAGGCGGCCCTTGCATCGGCCGGTGTGGCACCGTCAGCGAACGAACGGGAAGATATTGGTAAGTCCGAGAATATCGGTGAGAAGAAGCACTAGGAAGATGACAAGTATCACGCCGACAATGGTGCCGAGGGCGTCCTGACCGGCCGGCAGCTGCTCCAATTGTCCGGCGATCTGCATAACCTCGGCATCGGTCATGTTTGCGGCGCGCGCCGAAGCCTCGTCGGGATCCACGCCAAGCATTTCCATCTGCTCGCGAACGTCTTCCCGCGCCAGGAACTCGATGACCATCTCGCGAGTCTCTTCCAACTGAGCCGCGTCGAGCACCTGGTCGGTCGTCACCATACCCGCCTGCGCATAGCCGATCGGCATGGACGCCATCACCATGACCACCGCCATTAGGCGCACCACCGACCGGCCCAGAAGATTGAATCGCATCATGTTCAGATCCTTCGGAATTGGCGTCGGCACGATCGTACCGACACGCGATTCGCGGCCGCACCGACGCTAACCGACCACCGCGGAATTGACAAAGGCATCCAGCCGTCTAGACAGAAATCTACACCAGGACTTGTAGGCAAGCACGGAAGAAACCGCACGATGTTGATTTGGCATCGAAGATACAGAAAGCGCAATCCGATCTCAACGACGCCGACGTTCGCGGTCATGAGTCTGCAGCGGAATGGTTAATAATCCCATTCCACCCTGACGCCGATCCGGCCTTGGGCATCGGCGCCCACATCGCTCTCGACCGTGACGTTCGGCGTCAGTTCGACTTCGACATTGACACGGCTGGACTGCTCATCCAGACCCTGCTCGACACCGACATAGACACCTTCGGCTGCATAGCGCCCACCGGTGACCGATGCGCCGGCCTCACCGTCTCCAGACTCGACCGCCAATCGGTCGAGACCGGTGGTGTCGCGCACACTGCCAATCGGCCCGGATGACCCGCTCATTGCCCCGGACAGCCGACCGACCGATTCCGCAAGGGACAACGCCTCGAACGCCGATAGGCTTCCGACGCCTTTACCGAAAAGCAGTCAGGGATACGATCTCGTCATCCGGCAATTCGGGAACCGAAGTCAAGGTGAGTGTCGGGTCCGATACCCGACCTCCAACGTCGACTTCGATTTCAAAATTGTCGATATCGGCCGTGGCCAGAAGATCGATCTCCGGATCGAGATCACTGTCCTCCTTTGAAGACCACCCCGCCACGGCGGAAAATCAGCCGACGTCCGAGAAGGTCGAAGGTCCCTCTCTGCAAACCGAGAGCGCCACCGATCGCCGGAGCGGCAGCCGATCCCTTGATCGTCAGCTCACCATTCAGCTCCACGTCCAGCCCACGACCACGGACGAAGACCGACCGGCTGGCGGACGCCACGATATCGAGTGTCGCATCGACCGCAGCAGCTGGTTGCGCTGGTTCCCGGGCCGCCCGGCGGGCGGCGATCTCCGGCGGCAGGTTGCGCTCTTCAACGGCCAGTTCGGCGACCGAACTTGGCAGGCGATCCGGCTATGCGGAGTTCCGCTCCGAGGATCGAGACCTCACCGGACAGCAGCAGTGTGTCAACGAGTGCACCTTCGAGGCGCAGGTCGGCATCGGCCGTGGCGCTGGCCAATGCGGTATCGACCACCTCGCCATTGCGCAAACTGACATCCACGGCCAGCGGAAAGCCCTCATCCGGATCCAGCGCCAGCGAACCGCTTCCCTGCAGCGTTCCGCCAGCAGGCGTCGTCGCAGTGAGTTCGGTCAACCTGCAGCGATTTCCCGGATGCCTCAACAATCGCTGAAAGGCCCGCCAGGCGGCTGCCGTAAAAGGCGTTCTCATAACCGCCGTCGCTCAGCACGACGGTTCCGGCAACGACCGGTTCGCCGACCGTACCGGAGACCCGAAGATCAACTGCCAGCCGCCCCTCAACGCGGTTGCCAGCGGCCGCCAGTAGATCGTCCAACAGCGCAACATCCACCGATCCCTTGGCGCTCGCCGCCAGGGTCGAGCCGGAGCCGAAGACGGGCGCCGGGTCTCC